>NZ_JAGWCY010000006.1:0-229683 GCF_020657785.1 Clostridioides sp. ZZV14-6154
TATGCCAATATACTTATTAGATTCTTCTAATTGTTTTATGTCAACCTCACAACACATACTAACAAAATATTTACTTGTAGGTGTTTTTGATACAGTAGCATTTAATATTCTACCATTTATATTTTGAGTCACTTTAGCCTTAACCCATTTCAATTTTGGTAGCTTAATTAGATTATCCTTAATAGTTATATTATTATTTACACACTTACTTTCAAAACTTCTTTTAGTATTTCTTTTACTTTTGAACTTTGGAAATCCTTGATTATTACCCTTTTTAAATTCTCTAAAGAAGTTTTTATATGCACTATCTAAATCATCAATGGTAGCTTGCAAACTAGTTGAATCAACTTCTTTAAGCCATTCATATTCTTCTTTAAGTGATGGAAGTTTTTTAATTAAATCATACTTTGAATGTGATTTACCTTCCTTTTCGTATCTTTCTTTTTGAAGTGCTAACATATGATTATACACAAATCTTGAACATCCAAAAGATTTTTCTATTATTTCTTTTTGAGTTTGATTTGGATATATTCTAAACTTAAAAGCTTTCATCTGTATCATTTCTTCACCTCCTTTTAATTTATATTACAGGCTTACATCTCCACCCTACTTACGTTGAGGATGGAGTATTTCGCCTATCTTTGATAAAAAAGCTTTATTTTATCTCTCATTACATATAAATCTCGTTTCATAAATCTCACCACCTTCATATAAATAATATTATAAATTAAATAGCTATCTTTCTATTCTGATACAAAATTATTAATTTCGCTTTGCAATTTATTTAAAAACTTTTTAGTTGCCTTAGAAAAAACCTGATACTTTTTCCAGACAATATTTAAGTGTGCTTCTAATCTCGGTTCTAAAGGTCTAAAACAAAGATTGCTATTACCTGTTGTATTGATTAGCTTATCCAAGCAAAGAGCATATCCAGCCCCTTCATCTACCATAAGAGAAGCATTGTAGACAAGATTATAAGTTGCCACTATATTAAATGTTTGAAAATCTTGCCCAGACCAACCAGAAATTACATTTTGAACCAATGTTTGACGTGAAGTTAATATAGGAATTCCCTTCAAATCTTCTGGACATATCATTTTCTTTTGAGCAAGTTCACAATCTTTTTTCATAAGTAACCCCCATACATCATTAACAGGAAGTTTGATATAATCATACTTTTCCATGTTGGCAGGTTCGATTAAAATTCCAAAGTCTAAAAGTCCTTTATCTAGTCTTTCCGTTACATCATCAGCATTTCCACTAAATAGATGATAGCGTATATTAGGGTATTCTTTCTGCAATTCTTTCACAGTTTTTGCAATAAAACGCATAGCATCTGTTTCTCCCCCACCAATATAAACATTTCCTCGTATGTCATCATAATCATTGTTAAAATCTGAAGTAGTTTTATCTGCTAAATCAATTATTTCCTGCGCACGTTTACGTAAAAATAAGCCATCCTCTGTAAGTGTGATTTTTCTGTTGCCACGCAAAAACAACTTTTTCCCAAGTTCATCCTCAAGTTCCATAAGTTGTTTTGAAAGTGTAGGTTGTGTCACATTAAGTGATTGAGCTGCACTTGTAATACTTTCCTCTTTTGCAACTGCCAAAAAATATCTCAATACTCTAAGTTCCATTTGTATATCCCTCCTATTTATAGTGTAGTTTCCTCTAGTATTCCTGTCAACTATGGGAAGGTATTCTTTATAAGTATTTGCTATTATATTATTTCGTTAATATAATAAACGTATAGAAACTATGATATAAATTTTAATAAGAACAATAACATAAAAGGACATAAAAAGGAGGAAAAAATATGAATTTTAATATGTATATACCAACTCGTTTTATCTTTGGAAATGGACGTTTAGATGAATTACATCAACAAAAACTACCTGGAAAGAAAGCCTTGCTTGTTGTTTCAAGTGGAAAATCAAATAAAGAAAATGGTGCACTTGCCCGAACAGAAGAGCAGTTAAAAATGGCAGGAGTAGAGTTTGTGTTATTCAGTGAAATAGACGCAAATCCTAATAAAAATTCTGTCATGAACGGGGCTTCCTGTGCTCGTGAAACAGAATGTGATTTTATTATTGCCTTAGGTGGTGGAAGTGTCATGGACGCTTCAAAAGCAATTGCAATGATGGTAACAAATGATGGTGACTTATGGGATTATGTAAATGGAGGTACTGGAAAAGCACAACCATTACAAAATGAACCACTACCAGTTGTTTGTATTACAACCACTGCTGGAACAGGTAGTGAAGCTGACCAATGGGGAGTTGTTACTAATGAAGAAACCCATGAGAAAATTGGTGTTGGTGGTTATGACTCTTTATTCCCTGTTTTGTCTATAATTGACCCAGAATTGATGAAATCTGTACCACCTGAATTTACTGCTTATCAAGGATTTGATACCTTATTCCATGCTGTGGAAAGCTATATATCTTCTTTTTCCAGTGTTATGAGCGATATGTATGCTTTAACTGCTATCGAAAATGTAGGCAACTATCTTGCACATGCAGTAAAAAATGGTAGTGATATGAAATCAAGAGAACACATGGCTTTTGCAAATACGATTGCAGGAATTGTCATGACAATCAGTGTCACTACAGCACAGCATTCTTTAGAACAGGCTATGTCTGGTTATTACCCAAGACTTCCTCATGGTGCAGGTTTGATTATGATTTCTAAAGCTTTCTTTGGATTTTTTATAGAGAAACATGCTTGTGATGAACGCTTTGTACGCATGGCACAGGCATTGGGAATGAAGGATGCTAACAAAGCAGAAGATTTTATTACAGCTCTTAGCAAATTACAAGAAGCTTGTGACGTTGCAGATTTAAAAATGTCCGATTATGGAATTACACCAGGAGATTTTAATCTAATAGCAAAAAGTGCACGAGAAACAATGGGTGGTTTATTTACAGCAAATCCTTGTGAAATGACACATGAGGATTGTGTAGAAGTATTGAAAAAATCTTACAGTTAATCAGAAAGGATGTGTGAAATGAACTTGAACTTAAATACATTTTTAAGACACATTAATCAAGGACTTACTGTTGTTGGGGGCTCAGAGTTACATAAATTTATGAGTGAACTCAGCAATGAAGCCATGAAAATTACCTCTAAATTAAACAATCATTATCATGAGCCAGAAGAAATTAGAACATTGTTTTCAGAGTTAATAGGAAAACATGTAGATGAAACATTCAACATGTTCCCTCCATTTTATACTGACTGTGGAAAAAATATAACAATAGGTAGAAATGTTTTTATAAATTCAGGATGTCGATTTCAAGACCAAGGTGGTATTACTATTGGAGACAATTCGTTAATTGGTCATAATGCAGTATTGGCAACTTTAAATCATGATTTTGCACCAAGCAAACGAAGTACTATGCACCCAAAACCTATTAAAATAGGGAAAAGTGTCTGGGTCGGTGCTAATGTCACAATAACTCCTGGTGTAGAAGTGGGAGATGGAGCAATCATAGCAGCTGGAGCTGTTGTAACAAAAGATGTGGCACCTAATACGTTGGTGGGAGGTGTCCCAGCAAAGTTTATAAAAAAAATTGAGGAGGAATAAATAAATGAACAAAAAAGTCTTAATTATATCTACAAGTTTTCGCAGAGATGGAAATTCTGAAATATTAGCAGATATGTTTTTAAAAGGGGCAAAAGATATATTAAGTAAAGCATATCAAATGGGAAAGGCAGTATAAGCCTATGAAAAAGGTTATAAGCCTTATGTTAACTGTACTTTATAGCTTTGCATTGTTAGGTTGTACAAATATTCCAGCCTCACAACAAACAATTAAGCAAGAATCTAAAAATAATACTTTAACTGCAACGCCTATTTCTTATAAAGAAAAAGAAGTGATAACATCAACTAAAAATAACATGATAACTGCCAATCTTAAAATTGGAGATAAAGACTTTGTATTGAAACTTTATAATAATGCCTCTGTACAAACACTACTAGAAAAAATGCCACTTACACTAGATATGAAAGATTTAAATAAAAACGAAAAATATAATTACTTTACAAAAGATTTGCCATCAAGTTCAGAATCTGTAAAAAATATTAAGACTGGTGATTTTATGCTATACGGCTCTGATTGTTTGGTACTATTTTATAAAGATTTTCAAACCTCATATAACTACACTAAGCTGGGGTACATTGAAGATACCAGTAAACTTAATGAAATATTAGGAAATGGAAACATACAAATAGTGCTTAGTATTATTAACTAAAACAATAGTGTCATTATGTCAAATACATCTACCATGATGACACTATTGAACCGAATTTTCTCTAACTTACAATCTTATTTTTTCCATTATTTTTAGCTATGTAAAGCTTTGTATCCGCTCCCTTTACTAGCTTCTCAATAGTCATATTTTCAACGTACTCCTCTACACCACCACTGACTGTAATTTTGTTTACTAAATCAAATAATTTTTTATCACTAGAAACATGTATGCGAATACGCTCTGCTACCTCAATTGCTTTAGATTTAGTAAAGCTAGGCATTACAACTATAAACTCTTCTCCTCCGTACCTTGAAACTATTCCATCATTTCCAACCTCTTCAATTAAAATCTCACTAAATCGAATTAATACATTATTTCCACATAGATGACCATATTTATCATTTATTTTTTTAAAATCATCTATATCAAATAATACAATGGACATAACTCTTTCTTGCAGTGGCTTTTTTAATATATTGGACATATATTGTATTAAATATCTTCTATTATACAAATTTGTCAAATCATCTATAATTGCCTGCCTTTCAAGTCTTTGGTTCAATTTATATACTTTCTCACGCTCATGAGAATACTCTTGTAAAACCACAATCATTACTATACATAAAAACAATGAAACTATAATAAAACTACTTATCGTATCTGATGCACGAGATTCGCCTATAGATACAATTAAGTTTGGGTAATTAAATGCCAAAAATATAGATATACAATACACAAATATAGATACAAATATCATAACTATTCTCTTAAGACCATCAAGAGTCAATGATATAACACATATTCCCAACAAGAAATAAAGCATCATACCACTATCCACTCCACCACTTATAAAAAAGAGTACTGGAAATAAGAATATATTAAGCCCTATATTAATTACTAGACACCCTCTATCAATATCTTGTGTTTTAAGAGAATAGATTGCCAATATGGACATGATACAAAAGCAAGAAAAACTTCCCCATATAGATATACTAGGAAGGCTACTAAAAAGAGCTGCAACAAAAGCTAAAAATGAACAAATAACTCCAGCAAAACAAAAAAGATAAAAAAGCCTTTCTTGTAAGTTTAATTTTTTATTTAAATACGTCTCCATGTATTTTTTAATAGACTGTTGTATAGATGACAAATATTTATCTCCTTCTTTATTAAGATATTTTAATTTAATTATATTTATAATATTATATCATATAATAAGTATGTTTAAATAATAGCTTTCATATCCAATATATGGAATTAAATTTATCTAATAAGTATATATGATAATAAAAGTATGTAGTAAAATATTAAAAATAAAACTTATAAAAAATAACAGACAATTACATGTATAAAATAACAAAGCAAAGCACTCATATTATGTTAAAGTGCCTTGCTTTATTTATATATTCTATAAAAATTTATAACCTATAATTTCTATTCCAACTCAAATGCCCCTGTATAAAGACTATAATAAACTCCTTTTTTATTTATTAACTCATCATGAGTACCTCTCTCTATTATACGTCCCTGTTCAAGAACTATAATTGCATCTGAGTTTCTAACAGTAGACAATCTATGTGCTATTACAAAAACAGTTCTACCCTTCATAAGATTATCCATACCTTTCTGTACCAGTGTTTCTGTACGTGTATCAATAGAAGATGTGGCTTCATCAAGAATCATTACTGGTGGATTTGCAACTGCTGCACGGGCAATCGAAATTAATTGTCGTTGACCTTGTGAAAGACTCGCACCATTTTGTGTCAATATAGTATGATATCCATTTGGCAATCTAGTAATAAAGTCATGTGCATTTGACAATTTAGCGGCCTCAATACATTCATTATCTGTAGAATCCATTTTACCATATCGGATATTATCCATAATTGTTCCTGTAAATAAGTTGACATCTTGCAAGACAATTCCCAAGGAATGGCGTAAATCTGTCTTTTTAATTTTGTTGATATTGATACCATCATATCTAATTTTTCCATCTGCTAAATCATAAAAACGGTTAATCAAGTTTGTTATGGTAGTTTTTCCAGCTCCAGTTGCACCGACAAATGCTATTTTTTCTCCTGCTGTTGCTTCCAAAACTATGTTGTGTAATACTAATTTCTTTTCTGTATATCCAAAATCCACATCAAAGAACTGAATATCACCTTTTAAAGGAGTATATGTTATTGTACCATCATGATGAGGATGTTTCCATGCCCATATTCCTGTATTATCAGTTGTTTCGATTACTTCCCCATTATTGAATCTAGCATGTACTAATGTAACATATCCATTATCTTGCTCAGGCTCTTCGTCAATCAATTCAAATATACGTTCTGCTCCTGCCAACGCCATAGCCATCATACTAATTTGCTGTGCAATTTGTGAGACAGGCATACAAAATGTTTTCGACAAACTCAAGAAAGCGACAATCATTCCAACTGTAATAGAGCCTACACTATACAATGCCATAAGTCCTCCAAAAAGAGCAATTAACACGTATTGCAGATTTCCAAGTTGCATAATAGTTGGCATAAGTATATTACCATATTTATTTGCTTGTGTAGAATCTAAACATAAATCTTTATTCTTTTTATCAAATTGTTGTTTTGCATCTTCTTCATGGCAGAATACCTTAATGACTTTTTGACCATTTATCATTTCTTCAATATATCCTGTAATATTTCCTAATGTCTCTTGTTGCTTTATGAAATACTTTGCACTTGCACCACCAATTTGTTTAGTAACTATGCTCATGATGACTGTAACTACTAAAACTAAAAGCGTCAAAGGTACATTACTTATAAGCATAGAAATCAATATAACAACTACTGTAATAATAGCCGAAATAAATTGTGGTAATGCCTGTGAAATAAACTGACGCAATGTGTCTGTATCATTGGTATAATGGCTCATAATATCTCCATGTGTATGAGTATCAAAATAACAAATAGGAAGTTTTTGCATATGTACAAACATGTCATCTCTAATTTCTTTCAAAGTTCCTTGAGAAATCTTTACCATAATTCGATTATAGAGGAATGTTGCGACAACACCTAAGATATAAATACATGCCATTAAAATAATTGTATATAATAAGCCACTAAAAGATGGATTATCTTCAAGCAAAAGTGGAGTTATATAATCATCAATCAATGTTTGCAAAAACAAAGAACTTATGACAATAGTACAAGAGCTAAAAAGAATACATACGACAACTGTGCTAAACAAAAGTTTATGTCGCCCTACAATATAAGATAACAGTCGTTTCCATACGCTAAATACCTTTGTTTCCATTACTTGTCATCTCCCTTCGTTTGTGAATCATAGATTTCCCTATATATTACATTTGTTTTTAGCAATTCCTCATGTGTACCATACCCATTGATTTTACTGCCTTCCATAACGATAATATAATCAGCATCTTCCACTGAAGAAATACGCTGTGCAATAATAATTTTTGTAGTGTCTGGTATTTCTTCACTGAATGACTTTCTAATCATTGAATCAGTTTTTGTATCTACTGCACTTGTAGAATCATCAAGTATTAAAATTTTTGGTTTTTTTAGCAAGGCTCTTGCAATACATAGTCTTTGCTTTTGACCACCAGAAACATTTGTCCCTCCCTGTTCAATATATGTGTCGTATTTATCTGGAAATGTTTCAATAAAAGAATTTGCCTGTGCCAATTTACAAGCATGTATCATTTCTTCTTCACTAGCATATTTATTTCCCCAAAGTAGATTTTCTTTAATTGTTCCAGAAAATAGCTCATTTTTTTGAAGAACCATTGCTACTTCATTACGAAGTGTAAATAAATCATAGTCTTTTACATTTACGCCTCCTATTGTAATTTTTCCCTCTGTCACATCATAAAGACGTGGTATTAATTGAACTAGTGAACTCTTTCCACTTCCAGTCCCACCTATAATCCCCAATGTTGAACCAGTTTCTATATGAAATGAAATATTTTTTAGACATTCTTTTTCTTTATCATCTACATAACTGAAACATACATTATCAAAACTTATTTCTCCATTTTCCATATGATATACAGGAGTATCACCGTTTTTTAATGAACTTTCTTCATCTACTATTTCTATAATTCGTTCACAGGAAGCTCTTGCCATATTAATCATAACCATAACCATAGATAACATCATAAGACAATTAAGAATATTCATGGCATATGTAATTAAGCTGGAAAGTTCTCCTGTAGTCATTGTAGTTGCATTGCTTGAAACTATCATTTTTGAACCAAACCAACAAAGTAGTAGTGTACAGCAATACATAGAAAACTGCATTAATGGCATATTATAAGCAACAATTCCTTCAGCCTTTCCAAATGTCTTGTATATTTTCTCTGAAACATGTTTAAATTTCTTGACTTCAAATTTTTCTCTTACAAAAGATTTAACTACTCGTATACCTGTGAGATTCTCTTGCACAACTCCATTTAAGTCATCATAAATATTAAACACTCTTTCAAAATATGGATGGGAACGACTTACAATTAAATATAAACCAACTCCAAGAATTGGGATTGCAATTAAAAATATAAAGGATAAACTCGCATTAACCATAAATGCAGCAATCAATGAAAATACAAGCATAAGTGGAGCACGTACAGCCACACGAATAATCATCATATAAGCATTTTGGACATTTGTTACATCTGTGGTTAATCTTGTTACAATACTGGAAGTTGAAAACTTATCAATATTAGCAAAAGAATAGCCTTGTATTTTGTAATACATATCCTTCCTTAAATTTTGTGCAAACCCAGCAGATGCAGTAGCACAAAAACTTCCAGACAGTATTCCAAAACATAATCCTAAAAATACACAAACAATCAAAATGGTACCAAGTTGCACTAGGGTCTGTGTATTGTTTCCACTGATTCCTACATCAATCATTTCTGCCATAATCATAGGAATTAAAATTTCCATTAAGACTTCTAATACAACAAATACTGATGTTAGTATGGAAGCTTTTTTATACTCTTTAATGGAACAAGCTAATTTTTTAATCATATTCTATCTCCTTTTCTAACTAATTTTTAAGATGTTGATTTACTCTAAGTTTTATCAGACAACTTTAATTATCTATAATTTTCTTACCTAACTTTTATTTATTCTGTATAGAAATGAATATACTCAGATGCCTAATATTTAAAATTTTATCATTATCTGTGTTGAATGAGAATTTCAAAAACCTTAATAACATTAGATAAAATCTAATATTATATTGAAATTATCTCATCTTACAATTATACTTTTGATATGGAAAGAAGGTGCTTTATGAATACTCAACAATTAGAATGTTTCGTATGTGTTGCTGACAAGTTAAATTTCACAAAAGCAGCAGAAGAACTTTTTTTATCTACTCCTACAGTTACTCACCATATCAAAAATCTAGAAGAAGAATTAGGAGCGAAATTATTTATACGAAATTCAAAAATGGTTCGATTGACAGAAATGGGAAATATGTTTTACAGTGATGCCAAAGACATACTCAACAAAATAGAGGTATCACATAAAAGGATAGCAAAAGCTACTTCTCAGAATACTTCTTTTTTGCGTATTGGATGTTCTAGTCATGCTGAACTCAATAAATTACAAGGTATATTGTCAGACTTACGAATTGCCTTTCCACAGGTGTACCCTTTAATATTTATGGAGGATTATTTTAAGCTTAAAAATTTATTCAATAATAAACATTTAGACATTATGCTTTCAACAAGAGAAATGATTAGAGATATGAAAGAATGCACTTTTAAGAAATTAAAGAATACTAAAAATTATGCTATTATGTCCTCACAATCTATCCTTGCTGAAAAAGATAGTCTGACTTTTGATGATTTAAAGACAAATTGCTTAATTATATTAAATCCTAAGTTTATACCATTTCAACATGGAAACATATTGCAGGAAAAAATAGCATTACATTCTCAAAACCATTTTAATATTGTATGTGAAAATGACCAAGCAAGTATACTTCTTGCAAATTGTGGATATGGTATAGCAATATTACCTGAACATTGCATACCAACAGAAAGTGATGGTTTTATTATTCGTCCAATCATTGAAGAAGCTATCATCGAGTATGGTATTGCATATCAAAAAAATGTAAAGGAAAAATACATTCGATTCTTTATAGATAATTTTACTTGTTTGTAAATAAAAATAAGAAAGAAGAACCTCAAATATAAAGGTTCTTCTCTTTTATTTCAATATACTATTCTTTAGTATTTTAACTGTATCGAGACATATTTTTATATAAACATATTTTTACTAATAAATCTAATATTACAATGTACCTAATTGTATAATTATGGTATAAATTCAATTTATTTTTATTGATTTACTACTTTATTAGTTTACTTATGTATCAATTCATCTTTATTGTATTAATTCATCTTTATTGTCTCACTTAATCTTTATTGCTCTACTTCATTTTTATTGCCTTACTATATTTATTGATAATATTCCATGTACCATTTTCTTTTCTTAATTCGAGACTTATTTTTGAATAATACTCTCCATCTTCACTAGATTGTGTCACTATAACTTTATTTCCAGACTTATTCTTATAGCTACGTTCTTTTATCTTATTTTTTGTATGCCCAACTACAATAGCATCTATTCCATCTACTGTAGTAGCAAGTTTTTTTATCTCGCTACTTGGATTTTTTAAATTTATATTATTACTATCTGAATGTACAACTGTAACAATTACATCTGGATTTTCTTTTTGCATAACCTTTACCCACTCATTTGCATCCTTCACTAAGTCATTGGTATATAATCTATTTGTTTTTTTAGAATTTTTTTCTGAACTTGAATTATTGATATTTTTTTCATCTTTATCTATAGTAAGCCCCAATATTCCAACCTTTATGTCGCCTTCTTTAGTTTCAACTTTATGCATTATATAAGGTTTTACATAATTTTCTCCAGACTCATCGTATATATTAGCTGATAAAACAGGAATTTTCATTTCCTCAAAATTTTCTATAATAGAATCCAATGTAGACTTTTTTTCTTCAAAATCATTTTTTTCAGATATAAGTTCATGACTACCAAGTACTACAGCATCATAACCTAGATAAACAATAGGCCATTCGTTTACTCTTTTATGAATACCTTTTTTTGTATTATACTGCCATTCTTTAGACCATCTAGTCATTTCTTTTGTATCTGCATCAAAGAAGTCTCCAGTATCAATAAAGATTGGCTGTACAGCTCTATATCTTTCATTAAATAAACTAACTGCCATTTCATCTGAAAAATTTGAATGTAAACCAGATGTTGTAATTATATTTACTTCTTTTCCAAATACCTTTAATTCACTGTGCTTATCTTTTATAAACCACTTATCATTCTTCTTACCCAACTTAAAGTTAATCTTTGATACACTATCGCCATGAGCTCCAGGCTGTGTCACTACCACTTCTTCACCAGATTTATTTTTAAATGTATGTTGCTCTATCTTTTCATGCGTATGACCAGCTACAATAGCATCTATTCCCTCTACAGTTGTTGCCAGCTCCTTTATTCTATTTCCTGGGTTTTTAGGATTTTTAGGCTCTTCACCTGAATGTACAATGGCAACGATTATATCTGGACTTTCTTTTTCCATGACCTTTACCCACTTTTTAGCATCTTCCACCAAATCATTTGCATATAATTTACCTTTATATTGTGCTTGTTCTTCAAGTGCTCTAGCTTTTTTATCTTGCTCAAAGCTTTTAAATCTTGAACGTTCTCCTACTTCTTTTATAGTAAGCCCTAGTATTCCTACCTTTACATTCCCTTTTTCTGTTTTGACATCTTTCATTATGTATGGTTTTACATAGTTTTTTCCAGATTGTTCATATATATTTGCAGACACCAATGGTATGTTATTATTTCTAAAATCAGAAACTAACCTATCAAGACCTTGCTTATCATTAGAAACGAACTCATGATTTCCAAATGTAACTGCATCATATTTTAATTTTGCCATTTCTTTAGCTATAGGAACTTCTCCTTCACGTGGCTCAGCTATTTTTTTAAACTCTGGCATACCATCATTAAATCGTACTAGTTTTTGACCAGTAGACCATCCATTCATATCAATACTTTGTATGTCAAAAAAATCGCCTGCATCAACCATTAGCAAGTTTTCATCGTATTTTCTCTCTTCTTTCACATAAGAAACTAGGTTTTCTGGGACTATTGAATGTAAGTCACTTGTCCCAAGTACATTGATTTCTATATCTTTAGTGCTTTCACATCCCACTAATAATATTATTAGAACTATTATTGATGTAACTATAATAAATTTTATTTTCATAAAAGCTTCCCCCTTGATTTTTTTGATGATAATAAAATTTACTCTTATACCTTATCTTTACTATCTAAGTTTGTTACTGTTTATTATACGAAAAAAACTATATGTAAATTCCTTTTTAAATAAATCTACGTATAGTTCTTTATATTTTTTAGTTTCAAAACAAGACTTACTCTAATATACTCAAATCTTCAAGTAGGTTTAATATAGTATACTCACAATATTTTACTATATGGAATATGGAAATAGTCTTATATACTCATCTTATCTATCATACTAATATTAAATACCTTATATTATTTATAAACCTTATATATTATCTATAAACTTTATAAAATTATTTAACCTCAATTGTTTTACTAAATTTATCATTAATAACCCATGAACCCTTTTCTTTTTTCACTTTAAAAGTAATTTTAGAATAATATTTACCATGTTCACCTGGTTGTGTCACTATAACTTTACCTCCAGACTTATTTTTATAGTCATGTTCATCTATCTTTTCATGAGTATGACTAGCAACAATAGCATCAATCCCATCTACTGTAGTTGCTAATTCTTTTACTCTATTTCCTGGATGCTTAGGATTTTTAGGTTCTTCTCCTGAATGTACAACTGCAACTATTATATCTGGATTTTCTTCTTTCATCACTTTTACCCACTTCTTTGCATCTTCTACTAAATCATTTGCATACAATTTATCTTTATATTGAAATTGCTCTTGTAAATTTACATTTTCAAGACCTTTACCTACCTCTTTTATTGTAAGACCCAATATTCCAACTTTTACATTGCCTTCATTTGTTTCCACATCTTGTATGACATATGGTTTAACATAGTTTTGTCCAGACTGTTTATATACATTTGCTGATAATACAGGAATCGCCAACTGCTCAAAATCCTCTACAACGGCATCTAAAAGACGCTCATCTGACCAAAACTCATCTTTTTCAGATACAAATTCATGATTTCCAAGTACTACTGCATCATACATTCCATTCTTCATAGCTATGACCATTGGACATCTACTAATCTCTGTGTCCGTATTATTATCTCTTATAGCTTGCCATTCTTTATACCATTCAGTCATTTCATCTGTTTGAGGGTCTAAAAAGTCTCCTGCATCTACTACAACAGGTTCAATGTGGCTACTTTGTTCATTAACAAGGCTGACTTCTAATTTATCAGAAAAATGTGAATGTAAATCTGCAGTAGCAAGTATATTTATTTCTTTATCAATTATTTTTAATTTGCTAGTCTTTTCCTTTATATCCCATTTACCATTCTTCTTATTTAATTTAAAGTTAATCTCTGACACACTATCTGAATGTGAACCTGGTTGTGTGACAATTACTTCCTTGCCAGATTTATTTTTATATGTATGTTGCTTTATTTTTTTATCAGTATGACCAGCTATAACTGCATCTATTCCTTCTACTGTAGTTACTAGCTCTTTTATTCTATTTCCTGTATTATCAGAACTCTTAGATTCTTCCCCTGAATGTACAACTGCAACTATTATATCTGGTTTTTCTTTCTTCATCACTTTTACCCATTTCTTTGCATCTTCTACTAAATCATTTGCATATAATTTGCCTTTATACTCAGGTTGCTCTCCAAGTTCTCTTGATTTAGTTTCTTTTTCAACATCTTCAAATCCTGAACTTTTCCCTACTTCTTTTATAGTAAGACCTAGTATTCCAACTTTTACATCGCCCTTATCTGTCTTAACATTTTTTATCACATATGGTTGTATGTAGTTTTTTCCAGATTGTTCATATATATTTGCTGATACTACTGGTATATTATTATTTTTAAAATCAGAAACTAATTTATCAAGACCTGGCTTATCATTTGAAATAAATTCATTATCTCCAAGTACCACAGCATCATATTTTAATGGTATCATGTCTTTAACTATAGGTACTTCATCTTGGCTATTTTTAACTGTGTCTTCATATTCTGCTATACCACTCTCTCTAATATTAACTAGTTTTTTTCCAGAAGTCCATTCCCACATTTCTTTACTTTGTTCACCAAAAAAATCTCCTGCATCTACCATAAGTAGATTTTCATTCTTTGCTCTTTCTTCATTTACATATGAAACTAGAGAATCTGTCACAACTGAATGTAAATCACCTGTTCCTAATATTTTTACTTCTGTATCTGATACTGTATCTTTTGTATCTTTTGTACTTTGACATGCCACAAGTAATCCCACTAAAAACACTATCAATACCATTATAATAAATTTTATTTTCATAAAAGCCCCCCTCGCAAATTTTTAGATTATAATAAAATTTAATATCATGCTTTATTTTAAACTATAGCAGGTTATAGAACTATGAGCAACATTCATTGGTTTAATAGATTATTATCTTTAAAGATATTCATATTTAAAGATATACATTTCATTTCTTATGTCATTGTATTTAAACATCCTTAATAAGATATTTAAATATACTATTAGAAAACTTTAAATGTATACTTCATATAATAAACTTTTATTTAATACAAATAGATATGATGAGATTGTAGCAATATTAAAATATATGGAGAAAATCGAGTATAAAATCTCATTTGAACAGTTAAGTAACTAGAATGGTTGTAAAAGTGATATGTCTCAATATGCATACTGATAAGAACCTCATTGTACCACTTCACTTTCTTATGCTAAAAGGTACAATGAAATTCTGTTTTATTTATACAATTTATAAATTAGACCATTACTTCTTAGGATTTACAAGTTCATCAAGTAACATTGGAAGTAGCTCGTCTATTTGTTCATCATTAAATTGGCAAGTCCCAACAGCTTTGTGACCTCCACCGCCATACTTAAGCATTAGACTACCAACATCAATATTTGAAGTTCTATTTAAAATACTGTATCCTACAGCTACAGAACACCCTTTTCCACCTTTTCCATTTACAATCCAGGCAGAAATATTTTGTTCTGGATACATACTGTAAATCATGAAACGATTACCTGTATAAATTGGCTCTACTCCACGTAAATCAGAAATAATAACATCTCCTTCTGTACGTGTGTATTTAGCAACCATTTCTTTAAATTTATTTGTCTGCTCAAAATAAACTTCTATACGTTCCTTTACATCTGACAGATTTAAAATTTCTTCTGTATCTAAAGTTCTACATGCATCAATTAACTTTTCCATCAATTGATAGTTAGATATAGTAAAGTTTCTCCAACGCCCCAACCCTGTTCTTGGGTCCATAAGATAACCAATTAAAATCCATCCAGTTGGATTTTGTACCTCTTCTATAGTAAGATTTCCAGAATCAACTTTGTCTACTGCTTCTAGCATTTCATTAAAATGAGAAAATCTTTCATTTTTACCATAGTACTCATGAATAATTCTTGCACAAGAAGGAGCAATGCGACTTTATCCTTTATACCTTCCTTTAAGTTCATTTCTCTCAAATTCACTAGAATGATGGTCAAACCAAAGACCACCCCCTTCTACAAATGGTACATTGGCAAGACAATCATCTTCTGTCACCTCAACCAACCCATCTTGTAAGTCTTTAGGATGAGCAAATTTCCAATTATCAATAATACCTGCTTCTCTTAATAATGCACCACAAACTAATCCATCAAAATCAGAACGTGTAATCAATCTCATATGTTTCAACCCCTTTGCTTTAAATATATGCCTATATATATTGTAATTTTTTCCTTAAATATATAATATCACTTTACATGTCAGCTTGATATACATTTCAATATATACCCACAAAACTTATTTTTTTGGTTATAAATAGCTTTATTTATTATTTAAAGTACAACTTTATCTTTTATTAAAAATATAGTTATATCTTGCCTAACAGCCAAAATTTCAATTAAAATAAAAGTCTTATGTTACTATGAATATACTTACATTTTATTATAGCCTTAAATATAGCATCTTTCACATTATATTAATTCCTCATATAAATTAACATAAAAACATCACTTATCACTTATCACTTATCACTTATCACTTATCACTTATCACTTATCACTTATCACTTATGTAAAGTTTAACATGCTAAAATAAAGATAGCAGTTTGATATAGAAATCAAATTGCTATCTTTATTTTAGCACTATCTTCAATATTTTATTTAATGATACTAGTTTGTATATTGTTTACACTGCACTTCAATAATTTTATCTTATTTTTCCTCTTCTTTAGGAGGTGCAATTATCAATCCTATAGAATGTATTTTACGCCCTTCTCTTGATGGGTTATTTTTTAAAGGTTCTAGTATATCAGCAATCTTTCTAGTTACTTCAGTTATTTCTTCTAGATTAGCATATACTGGAAAGACAGAAAAACCAGAACCATCTTTTAAAATATCTTTTTCTTCTCTTTTAGCGTAATCATAAAACTCCTTCATAAATACCATCATATATTGAGTAAACAGCTGTACATATGCTTCTGCTGAGTTTTCATTTATCATTTTTTTTGCATCATCATCAATATCTGACTTAACAGCATATACTTTTTCAACAGTTCCTCTTATTTTATTTTCTTCAATTACCTTTATAATATTATCCTTTAACATTTTATCAAGATAACGATAAAGTGTGGCTTGTGATATATCCTTAAACTTCTCTCCTAATTGCTTTGCTGTAGTTTGCTTATTTGAATAAATCTCAAGTAACAACCTGCACTTAACTGGATTTATAAAGCAATCCATAAGTTTTTCATTCATATTATACTACCTCCCCATTATTATCATTAAGATAATATTATCATGTTGATAATATTTAATCAAGTCTATTAAAAATTTTATACAAACAAATAATACTCAAAAAATAAAAAAAGCCCTTGAATTATTTACATAATTCAAAGACTTTATATCTCATGATTTAATACTAAGCTAATTTTGCTTTAGCAACTTCTGCTAATTTAGCAAATCCATCTGGATCTTGTATAGCCATTTCAGATAACATTTTTCTGTTAACTTCAACACCAGATAATTTTAATCCATTCATTAATCTTGAATAAGATATTCCATTCATTCTAGCTGCTGCATTTATTCTTTGTATCCAAAGTTTTCTGAAGTCTCTTTTCTTTAACTTTCTTCCTATATAAGCATTTTTTAATGCCTTCATTACGAATGTATTTGCTGGTCTATATAATTTGCTTCTAGCTCCTCTGAATCCTTTTGCAAGTTTTAATATTTTTTTATGCTTCTTACGAGCGTTCATAGCTTTTTTAACTCTTGCCATCGTTATGACCTCCTTTTATATCCCTCTTCTATAGTTATTATTTATAATCCGTATCCTATCCTAGTATGGTAATAATTGTGCTATTCTCTTAGCATCTCCATCACTTACTAGAGTTGATTTTCTTAAGTTCATCTTAGTTTTTGCAGATTTTTTAGTTAATATATGTTTTTTATAAGCTTTAGCTCTCTTTAACTTTCCTGTTCCTGTTTTCTTTAATCTCTTTGCTGCACCTCTATGAGTTTTCATTTTAGGCATGACAAATTCCTCCTCTCAGTTAATCATCTATTTTTTTGGATCTATAATTACAACCATATTATTACCCTCAAATGCAGGGGCTTTTGTTGGTTCTCCAAACTCTTTTATTATATCTAAAAACTTTAACATAACTTCTCTTCCTATATCCTTATGTCCTAGTTCTCTACCTCTAAATCTAAGTTCGACTTTGACTTTATCCCCTTTTTTAAGGAATTTTATAGCATTATTAGCTTTCGTATTTAAATCATTTTGTTCAATACCTGGTCTAAGTCTTACTTCTTTTACAACTATAGTCTTTTGTTTTTTCTTAGCTTCTTTGTCTTTTCTCGCTTGCTCATATCTAAACTTTCCATAATCCATTATCTTACACACTGGTGGATTTGCATTTGGCGAGATTTGAACCAAATCTAAGTTTTTACTAGTAGCCATTGCTTGAGCTTCTTTAGTAGGCATTACTCCAAGTTGTTCACCTGTAGGTGAAAGGACTCTTATTTCCTTGTCTTTTATTTGTTCATTGATTGCTAATTCTTTGCTAATTGTAGGACACCTCCAAATTTTTTATAAAATATAAAATAAAAAGCGGATGACATAATCATCCGCAATATAAGTTACCAAATTTAAACAAGCTTAAATTACTACTAAGCTTTAACTTATATTTACCTTACTAACCCTCGGCGTAAGGTGAGAAGCGGACTTCTTCTTTGTTTTATTCTTACCCTATCCACTATATCATTTTATCAAATTTTTTGCAACTATTTTTTTAAGTTTAATAAATTTTTACTAACTTAACTGCTTTTTTATTTAAAATTGCACATATTTATTATAAACTACATATTATTTGTATTTAATTTCTTCTTCCTAATACTTATTATATGCTCGTACCATTTATTTTGCCCTCATTTTCCAAAATTTAATTTAAAAAATTCAAACTTCAACTTTAAAATCTTTTATTACCCTATCACTCTATATAATAAATACTTAAAAACACTTCTTTAGCCAATTTTATACTGAATACTTTACTTTACATCCTTTAATATCCATATTATAGATTTTTCATCATTTCAATTTTATCTTGATTTGTCATATTTTTTTAGTATATAAAGGTAATTTGCACATATTCATAAATGACTTTTTCCAGTTAAATTTATGAATTTATTTTTATTTAGATTACATGTATATTTTTTCCATAAAAAATAAATAATAAAATATAGTAAATATGGAAAATATAAAATTGATTAACAATAATTAATTACCTGAGGTGTGAATATGAAAATGCTAAACAACTTTTTTAAAAAAATTAACAATCCAGTTCCTGTCTTTGCACAGACAAAAATGGAAAGAGAAAATCAAACAGATGATTCGCTTTCTACAAAACCAAAAACTACATTTAGAGATGTAGCTGGATTAGACGAAGTAAAAGAAGAACTATTTGAAATAGTTGATTTTATGAAGTCTCCACAAAAATATCAAAAAATGGGTGCAAAAATACCTAAAGGCGTATTATTTTATGGTCCTCCAGGGACAGGAAAAACATTACTTGCATCTGCTGTAGCTGGTGAAACAAACTCATCATTTTTCAATGTTACAGGTTCTGAGTTCGTTGAAAAATATGTAGGTGTAGGAGCAAAAAGAGTAAGAACTCTATTTGAAAAAGCTAGAAAAGAAGCTCCAAGTATAATATTTATAGACGAAATAGATGCTGTAGGAGCAAAAAGACATCTTGAAAGCAACAATGAAAAAGACCAAACGTTAAACCAACTTTTAGTTGAAATGGATGGATTTAATAAAGACTCCAATGTATTAATAATAGGTGCTACCAATAGACTTGACTTATTAGATGAAGCTTTACTTAGACCAGGAAGATTTGACAGACACATTCATATAGGTGCACCAAATTATCACACTAGATTTGAAATTCTAAAGGTACATACAGATGACAAGCCTATAGACAAATCTGTAAATCTAGAACTTTTAGCTAAAAAAACTCACGGTTTCAACGGAGCCCATCTTTCAAATATAGCAAATGAAGCAGCTATATTTGCAGTTAGAGATGACAGTGAATATATTACAGCAGAACACTTCGACAAAGCACTTGAAAGAGTTATTGCAGGATTAGAATCCAAAAACTCTTCATTAGTTGAAAAAGAGAAAAAGATAGTAGCTTATCATGAAGCTGGACATGCTCTTGTAAGTGATATAGTTGGAATTTGTCCTATACAAAAAATATCTATAATACCTAGAGGACAAGCATTAGGTTATGTTCTTCAATTACCTGATGAAGATAGATATATTTATACTAGAGATGAATTGGTTGGAAAAATAAAAATATTACTTGCTGGGAAAGCATCAGAAGAACTAATATTTAATCATAAATCTACAGGAGCAAAGGATGACTTAAAGAAAGTCACTGAGATAGCTAACCAAATGGTTTGTGAGTATGGTATGAGTAACTTAGGATTTATGACTATTGATGGAAATGATAAGACTTTCTTATGTGATAAAGTTCAAAAGGAAGCTAATCGTATAGTTGAAAGTTGTTATAAAGAAACTTTAGAGATGTTAAAGGATAACCTTGAAGATTTACATTCTGTTTCTAAATTCCTATTTGAAAAAGAAACTATGACTCATGAAGAATTAAAAGATTTGATAGGAAAAGAAGCTGTAAATTAGTTTGATAATATTTTAAATAATTTCTACATCAAAATTAATAATTATTTTAAAAAGAATTTAAATATTTTGAGATGATAGGTATTGAGGCTGTAGGTAGATTTGTGTAGAAACAAATTTACTTACAACCTCTTTATTATTTTTTTGTTTATTATCTTTCATTCTGTTATTAAATATTGACTCTACTAACCTTATTGATTTAAATTTACTTTCTATTTTTTTGTTTTTGATATCTTTTTAAATAAACAATACATTTTTCTCATAAAAGCTAGCAAATTTTTTTGAGTATTCGTCACAAAAATTTTACCTTACTGTAATTATCTTCCTGTAAACATACGGTTAACATTACTATGATATTGTTTTGTATATAAATACCAATAGACTAATATATAAGACACTAATGAAAAGTAAATTTTAAATGTTAAACACATAAATAATACATATGAGAAGGGGAACATATCATGAATAAAAAATTAAATGCAAAAATTATATCTACAGGAATGGTTATGACTACACTTGTTACAGGAGTTGCTCAGGCACAAGAAACTGCTCAAGGTAATACCAATATAGAAAAATCTGAAAAAACAGCACAACCTAAAAGTAGAAAAGAAATTAAAACTAGTAGTACTACATATAGTCAACTAGCTGATTTTCTTTTACAATCAGCTAAATCATATAATTCTAATATAGATAAAAAGAAAATCATGTCTGGATACGAAAATAAAGAAAATCAAAAAGTTAATAGACTAGATGGTCTTATCATGATAAGTAGAGCTTTTGGAACTTTATCCGCTCCAAAAGGTCAAAATGAAAGAGTGGCAGAGAAAAATGTAAGTTTTACAGATATACCTGCTTCTGCTAAGTCTGATATAGACAACTTAATAAATGGTGGAGTTATGGTTAACACTAAAGACAAAAAACTTCATGGTAGTGATGTTATGACTGTAGGAGAAGTTGACACTATGGTTAGACGTATCTGGGCATTTAAAGGTAGTAATCCAAAAGATGATTTTTATAATTTTGTAAATAAAAAGGCTTTAGAGGAATCAAAACTTCCAAGTGACGAAACAGTATCTGGTGGTTATGTTGATATTGAAAATGAGAATACAAAAAAAATTAATGACATTATTAAAAAGATAGTAGAAGGAAATCATAAAAAAGGTAGTGAAGAACAAAAGATTAAAGATTTCTACCTTAATATACTAGACATGAAAAGCAGAAATGAACTTGGAAATAAACCAATAAAAAAATATCTTGATGCTATAGATAAAGCAAAGAATGTAAAAGAACTTAGTGATATTCAAAAAAAATCACTTGAAGAAATAGGAACTGGTGGTTCGGTTGGTCTTTTTTTAATGAAAGATAATGTAGATGAAGCAAAGTATGCTTTATATATAGGAACAATGGCTGATACACATTTATTTAGTTCATATTCAAATGATGAGACAATAGAAAATAGCAAAACATTTTTTAAAAAGCTGTTAATTTTAAGTGGAGAAAGTGAGGCACAAGCTAGTAAGCATGTTGATGAGTATATAAATTTTGTAAAAAAAGTATCTGGAGGTGAAGAAGGTGTTGACAAGAGGATGACTTTAAAAGAGATAGAAGAAAAAATGCCAAATTTAGAATTGTCTAAAACACTTACTGCTGCTGGCTATACTAATCTTCCTAAAGAAATCAAGGTAATGAATCCAAAAGATTTAGAACTATTTAATAAGGCATACACTAATAATAATTTAGAAGCTTTAAAAACTCTTTTTAAAATAAAACTGTCTGAAGAAAATGCACAATTTTTAGACCAAAAATATCTAAATGTTTGGACTGACAATGCTAATCCTGGTGCAGATGCTTCGCAAAGTAAAATAACTGAAAAAGATGCAGCAGCATTAACATCTGAAAAGTTCAGTTCATATATTGGAAAATTATTTGTAGAGAAATATTTTCCTGAAAAATCAAAAAAAGACGTTGAAGATATGGTTAAATCTTTTGTAGAATTATATAAAGAAAGAATTAAAAAACTTGACTGGATGAGTGAAACTACCAAAAAAGAAGCTATAAAAAAACTTGATAAAATGACATTTGTCGTTGGATATCCTGATAAATGGGAATCTGATGCAGAAAATGTAGACATTAAAAGTAAAGAAGATGGTGGAAATCATTTTGATAATATAACTGCTTTTAAACTTGCACGTCTAAAAAAAGATGCTGAAAATACAGGTAAAGTAATACCAAAAGATAGATTTGGACTAGCAACATTTACTGTAAATGCAGTGTATGGAATGTATGATAATGCAATGACTTTCCCTGCAGGTATTTTACAAGCACCTTTATATGACCCAAATGCATCAAGAGAGGAAAATCTAGGTGCAATAGGTGCAGTAATAGGACATGAAATTTCTCATGCATTTGACAACAATGGAGCCAAATATGATTCAAGTGGGAAAGAACATGATTGGTGGACTAAGGATGATTACAGAGAATTTCAGGAACGTTGTAATGATGTAGTTAATTTCTATGATGGATGGGAAATAGCTCCAGGTGTAAAAGCAAATGGTAAGATAAGTTTAGGTGAAAATATTGCAGATATAGGTGGTGTAGGAGCTGCCTTGGGAATTTTATCAAAAATGGAAAATCCAAATTATGATAAGTTCTTCAAGAGTTATGCAGAGTCATATATTAGATTATACACAAGAGAATATGCAAAGAATTCTACAGGAGATGAGCATAGTCCAAATACTTTAAGAGTAAATCGTGTCTTATCAAATTTCGAAGAATTCTATAAAACGTATAATATAACAAAGAATGATGGTATGTATGTAGCTCCTGAAGATAGAGTAAATTTATGGGATAATCTAGATACTAATGTAAAATCTAAAAAAATGACTGGAGATGACAGATTTGAAACAGCAGTAAAAGTATCTAAAGAAGGCTGGAAAACTTCAAATACTGTAATACTTGTAAATGGTACTGATAAGCACTTAGTAGACGGATTATCAGCTACACCACTTGCAAATACAAAAAATGCACCAATGCTACTTTCTAATGGAAGTAATGTAGATAAATCAACAATGGATGAAATTAAAAGATTAAAAGCATCTAATATAATAGTTGTAGGTGGAGAGGCTTCAATCTCTAATTCAGTCGTTAACCAACTAAAAGGTGTTAATAAATCTATGAATGTAAAAAGAATAGGTGGAAAATCAAGATATGAAACGTCTTTAAATATAGCTAAAGAAATGTCTGGTAATAACAATATTGATACAATATATGTAAGTGCTGGAGATGGAGAAGCTGATGCACTATCTATTTCATCAGTAGCAGGAAAAAATAACTCTCCTATAATACTTACACAAAAAGATGGATTAGATAAAGACGCATATGATTATATTAAATCTAAAAAAGTAAAAACTTCTTACTTTATAGGTGGGGAAACTAAAATCTCTCAGAAAGCTATAGAGCAAATTAATAATATAACTTCAAATGATGTCTCAAAAAACAGAATTGCTGGAAATGACAGACAAGAAACTAATGCTCGTGTTATTGAACGTTTCTATAAAGATAATAGCATAAATGGTGTGATATTAGCTAAGGAAAATAATCTGATTGATGCTTTATCAGTAGGCCCATTTGCATCAAAGGAAAATATGCCAGTTGTAATAGCCACAAATAGTTTAAATAAAGAACAAGAAAATATATTAGATAAAAAGAACTCAGAAAAGGTATATCAAGTAGGTGGTGGTATAAAATTATCTGTACTTAATAAATTAAGACTCTTATTAAACAAATAATATAATATAAATAAAAAAATATCCTATAAATATATATTTACTGAATTAATCACAAGTATTCAAGAAAGTATTCTCCATTTTGAATTTGAAGAATACTTTTCTTGTTTATACATTATTAGCATATCTTTAATATAATTTTATACTAAACTGTAGAATCTCTTTCAATCAATTCAGGCTTAAGCATTTCAACTACTGGCTCACAATCATCTTCCTCTAATAAAATTTTAAGTATATTAATCGTTTTTCCAATTAATAAGTCTAATGGTTGTCTAATCGTTGTTAAACTATAACTTTTCCATGAAGCCATCTGAATATCATCATATCCCATTACTGATAAATCCTCTGGTATCTTCAATTTATACTCAAATCTTGCAGCATCCATTACACCCATAGCTATCAAATCACTTGTGCAAAAAATTGCTGTTGGAGGACTTGATAATGCTAGCATTCTCTTTCCAGCTTCATATCCAGAATCATAATCATAATTTGCAGACTCTTCTTTAAGGTTGTGAATTCCGTTTTGTCTTAATTTAGAATAAAATCCAATTTTCTTTTCCATTTCCTCACTTGTTTCTCTTGTAAATTGAATGTATCCTATATTTTTATGTCCCCTATCAATTAGGTATTCAGCAGCCATTCCTCCACCTTCAATTGGGTCCACATAGACCGTACTTATTTTTATACCTGGTATAAAACGATTAAAAAGAATCACAGGAATATTATTTTCTTCACATGTCTCAGCCATTACCTTATTCATAGCTGAAGCTGTAATAATCACAGCTTCCACTTGAAACTGAATTACTCTTGAAATTATATTATCTATTCTTTCTTGTCTAGGAACCTTAAAAACAAGACACTGTTTACCTATTTCTTGAATCTTTTCCACAAATAAATTAATAATTCTGTTGTAAAATGGACCTAAATTATCACCAACTATCAATCCTATAACATTTGTTTTGCCACTAATCATTCCTCTTGCAACTAAATTGGGAACATAACCAATTTCATCTGCTACACGGAAAATTTTTTCTCTTACTTCAGGTTTTACACCTTTTCCATTTGCACTACCAAATGCTCTTGAAACTGATGACTGCGATACTCCTGCTAGTTTTGCAACATCTTTTGAAGTAGCCGATTTATTATAATGAACTTTCTTTTGATTCATTTAGTATTTCTCCTTAAATATCTTGTATTTCTTTTTAGCATCTTTTACTTCTTCTTAAACATCTTACATTTCTTATTAAAATTGTATTAAAAATAAGATTATATATTGGACAACGAAAAAAACTAACACAATTAACTCTTGTTTCCCTAAAGAAAATGGCAATACAGATACTCCATCTACTTTATCTATTCCTTGCGAAATAAGTTCTTTTCTCATACCAAATACAGTATATTTTTTAATATCTTCTATATTATGATTATTCTTTAAAATGATACTAAAAATATATCCAAATATTAATGTTATTGTAGCACCTATTGCTGGATTCCACAACCAACTCACATTATATTTATTAGAAATAAAAAAGCCTAAAACTAATCCTATGATGAAACCAATAGAGACCCCTTTATCATGAGCTTTGTATGTAAACATAGCCAATATAAATGCACCTGTAGCTGGACCAGCAAAATATGAAATATAGTTACCAACAAGGTCAAGAATTGATTTGATGCTTCCTCCAAATCCCATAATAATAAAACCTGTCATAACAATACCTATAATCATTGTTATAATCATTGTGACTTTTAATGACGATTCCTCATTATCTTTTTTAAAATAAAACTCATAAATATCCTTTGTAAAAACAGTTGTCATACTGTTTAATATAGAGTCAATACTAGACATCGCTGCTGCAAATACACCAGCAATAATAATTCCAATTGCCCCTACTGGAAGTTCATTCAAAATAAAAGTAATCATTATTTCATTTGTAGTTTCAAATGCTCTTCCCTTATAATAAACAAATAAAATCACTCCTACTAATAACATAAAATAGTAAGCTAAATTCATAACAAATGCACTAACTACAAAAGAATTTTTGGCACCTTTTAAAGATTTAGATGTCAAAACTCTTTGAACTTGAGATTGGTCAAAGCAGAAATATCTTATCCACATTACAGTTCCACCAATCAGAGTAGCCCAAAAAGTATTTGTAATTGAAATATCCATACTAAAATCAAATGTATTTAATTTACCGCTCTGTTGTGCAATTTGCAATGTATCAAAAAAACCGATATTCATTCCTTTTAGTGCTGTCATAATTACTATAAATACAGCACTTATTACTACTACCATTTGAATGCTATCAGTCCATATAACTGCTTTAATTCCCCCTAGTAGTGTATATATAATTGCTACACATACAACTATTGGAACCAAAATATAAAGTGACCAACCAGTGATTATCTGAATAATAAGTACTGGTATATACACCATAGAACTTGCTTGAATCAATGAATTGATAAAAAATTGAATAATAGTTAATCCTCTTGAATAATTGCCTAAACGAAGTCCCATATATTCATATACAGATGTTATTTTTAATCTATAAATAACTGGGGTGGTAATGCTCAGTGCAAAAAATATTGCTAAAGGGACTGTAATGTTAACCATCACTGGATACATTCCATCCATATATGCCCATCCAGGACCCCCTATAAATCCATTAGCACTAATCATAGTAGCAGCAACTGACAAAGCAATTGGAATCCATGGCATTGACCTACCTGCTAAGAAATAATCTTCTTGATTTTTATTATCTTTTCCTGAATAATAACCAATAACCAACATTAATAGCAAATATCCTACTATAATACACACATCGATTACTGAAATCATAAGCCACCCCTTTCTAACTAACAAAATAGTTCTTAGAATTCTATTCTTTCTTGTTTAATGTTTCTGGTAAGAACAGCCATACAATAGCACCTGCTACAAATACTGCTGTTGATATATAAAAAATAGTTGTCATACCTAAAGCCCCTGAAGCTGTACCAGCTATTGCAGGGATTGCAAATGTAGATATAATTCTTCCTCCATTGAATGACATTCCCGAGGACAATGAACGATATTTACTTGGGAATAATTCTGTATAGTATGCTCCCCATGCTCCAGAATATCCAACAGCAATACCTAATAATACTGATATCATATAAAATGCTGTTGTATTATTTCCTCCTAGTTTTGTATATATAAAGACAAATACTGCCGCTAATGCCATACCTATAAAAGGTACTTTTCTTCCAAATTTATCTGCTATTGAACCCCAGAATAAATATCCTACTAACTGCCCAATTCCTTGTAAACTATATATAGAACCTGCTACTGCTGCTGTCATTCCCATTCCTGTTACCAAATATGTAGTTGCATTGTTTGAAAATGCTGAGTATGCTGTAAAATTAGCACCTGATAAAATAATTGTTCCTAATCCAATCCACAAATATTTCCCCTTATACATACTTACATAGCTAATTTTTTCACCTGTTTTTTTTCCTTTTTTAACCAATTCTTTTGTATACTCTGAATCATCTGGTACAAAGAAAAATGCTAAAATAGCTCCAATTATAGGCGGTATAATCGCAGTATACATTAATATTTGCCAATTTGCATCACCTAAAAATCCATACACTTTCCCGCCAAAAATCATGGCTAGCGAAAATAAAGCAGTTAATACAGCAGCTAACTTACCACGATATTTACTTGGAAACATATCCGCAACTAGAGGCATCGCTGTTCCAAATACACCACCCAATACTACCCCTGTACATAAACGTGCAATTTTCCACAATATAATATTTGTAGGAGATAACATTGGAATAAAAGTTGTTAACCCAATTAATAAAGCTACACTAATTAAAGTTTTCTTTTTACCAAGCTTTGTAGAAATCACTCCAAAAATGAATGTACCTGGAATTGTACCAAAGGACATGACAGCAAATATTTCTTCTGTCTGTTTTAATGAAAAACCAAACCCGCCTTCTGCCAAAGTATAAATCATTGTTGGTTTAATAAAAGTACCTACCATAAAATTATAGCAATAAAAAAAGTATATTAATGCAATGGAAAAAAATGCAATTCCCCTTTTTAGATTCGAATAATCTTTTCCTAGTATAATATCATTTTCTATCACATCTGTTGTTTTCATATTGTTCATAATTACCCCTCCCTTACTGTTAAGCATACTATCCCTAAAAATTTCACATCTTATATTTCATACATAATTCTTGTTTAAATTCTATATATATTTCTTGTTTAAACTTGCTATACATTTCTTGTTTAAACTTTCTATATATTTCTTGTTTAAACGCTATATATATTTCTTGTTCAACCTCATATAACAAGAATATTTACTTATATACTTTCTAAGTATATTTATACTCTAAGCCTTCTTACTCTTCTACACCCATGTACATCTGCTTCAAAACATCCATACCATCAAAAGTCATCCATTCTTCCTTTACCTTACCTTGTAGTACATGATAATGATTAATTCCCATTACCTCTACATGCTTTCCAGAAGGTTGTCCAAAAAATCCAATACCTTCATTTATTCCACGTAATCTCCATCTCACAGATACATCATACCCTTCATTTTTTTCCTTTTGATTACAAGTTACTCTTTCTACTTCATAACTGCCATTTGGAATTGAAGCAAGTAAACTTACAATCATTCCTTGAATCTCATCATAACCATTTAAATCTTTATCACATATGAAATGTACTACTGCATTATCGTGATAATATTTTTTAACTTCATTTATATATTTATAATTGTAAATACGACTTGTCATCTCAAGCATCATTTCACCAACAGAATCATCTTTAGCTTGATACTTTGCTGGCATAAATTGGCCATCCATAGACTCACAAATACCATAAGTTGATTGTAAGCTCAATACTTTAGATGCACTTGCCTTTGCCATACTTTTTGCCACTTCTTGAGGATTTAACCCTAACTGAGTAACAATCCATAGATTATCTCTAACTAGCCATTCTTCATGTATTCTATTATTCGTTGTAGCACAATCAATTACAGTTCTAAAATTTATCTTTTTTCCAGTTGCTGGAGCAAAATTACTATCACCTAAATTAGTTGCTGTAGACAAAACACGGTGAGAAGACAAAAAACCATCAGCACCAAAATTAGACCATATTACATTTTGACCAATCAGCCTTCTATCTGGAAATGCATGTAGAGTTTGAAGAGTATTCGAGATAACATCTTTTATACCAACTAAATTAGAAGAACCACAGTGCATTGTCACATTATTGTGATATGTATCATAAATAACTCCAATACCTTTTTCTTCCCAAATATTATGTGTAATTTTCATAATATAGTCTACAAAGTCTCTATACTTGGAATCAAATCCAGGTAATTTCTGCTCCCTTTTTGTTTGATTTGAAAAATCATTATAATCCATTACTCCAACAGGTGTTACTTCTAGCGAATCTCCATAGTAAATTTTTGTAGACTCCATATTTGCTTCTCCCTTCAATGTAATTTCTTCAGCTTTTTCAATAGTATTATTCTCATTGATTTTATCTGTGTTAGCTTTATTTACTTCAACATTACTTAATTTAAGCTCACTTATATCAACTTCTTTTGCTTTTACTTTCTCTTTATCTTTTTCTCTTACATCATTTTTATCAATATATTTCAATTTGCATCTCATTCCTTTCTTGAATACGTATTCACAATTAAGCATTAAAAATTAAGCATTAAAAATACTTTTAGTTCTTTCAAGAATATCAAGACCTTGTTGTTTTAGCCAGTAAGGAATATCAATTAACACCCAATTTTCTTTAAGTTTATCTCCCTTGCGATAGTAAACGTCAACAACTTGCATATCTGCCTTAACCTCTCCACCTGGCAATCCTAAAAATCCTCCACATGGGATATTGCTTAAGTTAGGCCATCCAAAGAAACAAGCAAAATTTCCTTCTGCAAATCTACATACATGTCCATTAAAAGTCTTTCCTTTTAAATTATTTCTAAATGGCAATTGATGCTGTTCTTGATATCTAGGTATAGTATAAGAAGCTCCAATCCCCCCTGGTCCATACCAAATCATATCTTTAGCCCATGATTTTTCAAGTATCTCTGGTGGACATCCCATAGAACCACTATCATTTAATTCAGATAAATCATCTACCATTTTATTGACTAATGCTAAAGTCTTAACCCCATCTACTTCGTCTGCATCTTCAAAAAGTAGTCCATTGTGGTCAATTGGTCCTGGATATACAAAATATGAACCTGTTTGTGGTGGCAATGGATTGACACCTGCCTGAATCATAAATCCAATTATATCTACAAATAATCCAGTCTTGGAAATTTTACCATCTTGCACACAGTTAAATTCTGCGTATCTTAAGCTAATCATCTTGCGAGTATGCTTAATACCAAGCCAGTCATTATCAAAAAGCCCCATAAAATGACCCATACTCATTACCCACTCACTGTTATCAATTTCATTAGTACCTGCAATAAAGATATCTTGTCGTCTTTGCATATTACTCAATGAATTTTTTAAAGGCTTCCAAAATGTATCTGCTATATTTTCAACTCCTCTTTGTTCACGAAATGGATATACGCCTCTCCAGTCATAGTCTGACCTCATGTACTGTTTTAAAATTTTTTTAATTTCATCTCCATTGGCGTTTTCTAATGCTTCAAAGTAATTTCTTACAACTCTTTTTGATTCTTGATATTTTCCCATGATTATATCCTCCCAAATTTATAAAGTATAATCTAACTTTATTTACTCTTCATTGCATACGTTTTCTATTTTGTAGCTTTTTTATTCATTTTTAGGCTATTTTGTGAATACATATGCATTTTTCTAAATATTAACATATATCTAAAAAATTGTAAAGAAAATGTTATCATAAAAATGTAAATTGTAATTTATGTCTACTCAAATTTATAGGATTTTTATCCTTGCTAATAAAAATAATCTTTACCTCCCATATTTATTGAAATACTTGCACCAATAAATGGCTATAAAAAATTAAAGGTGACAGTCTTTTTAAAGCTGTCACCTTTTTGATTTAGTCAATCTAATATGTTTTTATTTGTATTCTGGTGTTTATTTTTTAATATTTATTTGTTGATTTATTGAATTTCTAATTCTACTTTTTATCAACGCATTTTTTTTCTTCACATTTCATTTCTTCTTTAGTATTATTTTTTTGAACAGATTCTATTTGTTCATCAGTTGCTGTTTTAGATTCATCAATTTTTTCATATTCTTTTATATTATTTTTCTCAGCATCTTCTTTATTTTCAGACATTATTTTTTCATCTACATTTTGATTTTCAAATCTTCCGTATTTCTGATATTCATTGTTTTCTTGATAATTTTTAGCATCAAATTCTTCATTGTCTTTAGATTCTCTGTAACTTCTTTCATGACCACTTGGGGCAAATCCTTCATGACTTCTACACTCTCTATGCTCATGACTTCCTTCATGACCTCTATATTCTCCTCTTTCGTACCCTCTTGGGGCAAATCCTTCATGACTTCTACACTCTCTATTGCGATGATTTCCTTCATGACCTCTATATTCTCCTCTTTCGTACCCTCTTGGGGCAAATCCCTCATGACCTCTATACTCTCTATTGCCATGATTTCCTTCATATCCTCTTGACCCAAATCCTTCTTGACGCATCATTTCAAATCTTTTACATCCTTCACATGTATGATTCCATGGATGTCTATGAGGACCTCCATATCCCATTTGACCATGATGTTGCGAATATTTATTATGTTCTCCATAATGTTCTTGGTGTTTATGATGTCCTCTCATTTCGAAATCTTCAAATCCTCTAAATCCTTCTCTTTTATCTTTGTAATAATTCATATTAACTCCTCCTAATTAACCCGATTTTTTCTATTAATTTATTTTCTTAGTTTTTATTAAGGTACCTTATTTATTTTTAATTATAAAGGTACCTTATAATTTTGTCAATACTATTTTTAAGGTACCTTTGCATTTTTTTAATTTCTTTTATTTTCTCTTTTTAAAATGAAAAAAATTAAAGATGCTTCTACTAATAAAATGATTCTTATAGTATGCATAACAAAACCTTAGGATTTTTAATTTATTTTAGTCTTAGCTTAATTTGTTTTGACTTACTTTTAAACCTGAAAATTATGGCATGAAAAAGTTGTATAGAAAAGCACATATTTATTATCATGTATAATTTTTTATTAAATTGCTTAAATTTATCAAACTGTTTCCTAGACTTCAATTTATCAAATAATTACTTTTAAAAAAAGTGAACCATTTATAGTAAAATTTTATCTAATGAGTGTAAGGCAAAAAAGTAGTGCTACTTCATAGAAATGTAGATTTATCTAATTATTTCCTAAACTTCAATTAAAAATAATTATTTTAAAAAAAGTGAACCATTTATAGTAAAATTTTATCTAATAAGTGTAAAGCAAAAAAGTAGCGCTACGATTTGCATGGAAAGGTAGGAATACAATTGGATAAAACTACATTTATTAATAATATTCTTGAGTCAGAACAGACTTTGTATCGTGTATCTAAGTCTATTTTAGGAAACGACCAAGATTGTGAGGATGCTGTTAACAATGCTATTTTAAAAGCATATGAAAAATTAGACTCACTGAAAGAACAACAATATTTTAAGACTTGGTTGATTAGAATAGTCATAAATGAATGTAATTCATTAAGGCGTAAACAGTTTAATATTCTACCATTTGAAGAAATTCTCAATAACAAAAAAGTAGAAGAAAAAGATGATTACAGTGATTTATATATTGCTATTCAAGGTTTATCTAAAAAAATTAAGATTCCAATAGTTCTTTATTATATCGAGGGATATTCAATAGATGAGATTAAAAAAATATTAGATATACCTCAAGGAACTGTAAAAAGCAGATTATCAAGAGGTAGAAAATTATTAAAAACTAAATTAGAAGATATGGAGGTAAAGTATGAACAAAGACAAGTTAAATAATTCATTCCCGAAAGCTCCAGAAAGCTTTCATAATAGATTAAATAAAACATTAAATAGTCTACCAGAAAGAGAGGAAAATTATAACATGATTAATAATAAAACACATAAATCACCATTTAAATTATCATTCAAAAAGAGCTTAATTGCAACTTTGGCTGTTACTCTACTGTTAAGTACAACAGCTCTTGCAGTAGGAGAAATATCTAGTCTATTTTCAAGTACAAGTAATAAGGCTACCTATACATCTGTCCCAACTACAGAACAAGTAAAAAAAGACTTTAAATTTGCGCCTAATATAGTTTCTGAATTTAGTAATGGATATAAATTTAAAGGAGGATATATTGAAAAGGAAAAAGGACTTGATAAACAAGGTAATATTTTAGGAGAATTAAAATCACTTAATATCAAGTATGAAAATGGTAATGATGAAATATCTCTTAAAACATCAAATAATATACTTGGAAAAGATTCTGAGAATATAAAAGTTGTAGATACGTACAAAGATGTAAATATTTCTTATGATGAATTCAAGCAAAAGTATGTACCAGAAGGTTATAAAATGACAGAACAGGATAAACTTGATGAAAAATCAGGTAAATATACATTTAGTGAGTGGTCAGGTGAGGTGGAAGTTAATGAATATAAGTATTTAAGTTGGAAACAAAATGGAGTTTATTACTCATTTATAGTTGAAGACTCAGGTTTATCTATGAATGATTTAGTAGAGATGGCTCATGAAGTAATAGATACAAAATAAAGATAAGTAATATAAAACATAGCCAACGATTGAATTATTTATGAGTCTATTATTTGTGACTTTAATTTATTTATTAGTAAACATAACCATCTCTTTTATATTAATATTTTTTTTAGAATTTATATATCAGATTCTAGCTATTTAACTGCTATACAAATTCTAGTTAAATAATATACTAAAAAGCCCTTAAAAAACATCTATTTTGGATTTTAAGGGCTTTAACTTTATGATAAAATACTCATCTAAATATTCATTACAAATACATAATAAATATATAATAAGCCTAAAAAAATTATATAAGAATTAAAATTTCATTGTTTTAATATTACTTCAACATTATTTTAATATTGTTTTAATGTTGTTTTAATATCGTTTTAGTATTACTTTAATCTTACTTTAATATGTTTTAATAAAGAACTTATCTCGTCTAAATAATATATGTTTAGCACATGAAGAACTCTTGTACAACAAGTATAAAGGAGCAACCTTTCATCTTCATTATTATAATTTTTATTGCTTGCATTATATATAATAACCACATCAAATTCAAGCCCTTTAGATAGATATGAAGGCATTATTAACACACCGTTTATATACTCGTCATCATCTTTTGTTATACATTGTACATCAACATCATTCTCTTTTACAAACTCGTATACTTCTCTAGTTCCACGAACTGTCTTTGTTATGATACCAATAGATTTATAATTTTTCTGTTTATAATCTTTTATATCGTCATATTTGCAGAATTAAAGAGTTTATAAAATATTTCATATTGTAATGGAGTGTAATCCTATGCTTCATCTATGATTACATATTTTTATAGTAGAAAGATAAATAGTTTCTAATCTTCATTAATATCCTTTTCGCTATGCTTTTCATCCTTAGATACATTCTGTTCATCAAATCTCTTATTCTTAAAAAACTCTGGATGTTGTTTTACTATCTGTTCAAAAAATCCCGGATGCTGTTTCATCATTTGTTCAAAAAATTCTTCTCTATTAAAAAAATCTTGAAATGCTTCCATACGTGAACTATAAAACTCTTTTCCTTCTTGAGAACTCTCATGTGGATTTGGACGTGAATCCATATGTCCCATTCCAAAGCCTTCTCTTCCATTAAAACCTAAGCGTTGACCAGGATATGGTCTTGAGTGTGGTCCCATATGCGACCCATCAAAATTAATATTATCATCATTTTTTATAGTTCTCTCCAACTCATTAGTAATCTTAATAAGAATATCACTTAGAATGCTTTTTTCTTCTTTTTCTAAAATATCGAATATTTTATTAGTTGGGTCTTCTTCCTGCTCAATTTTATTAATTTCATCCATACCTTTTGATGTTAGTCTTACTACCATTACTCTACGGTCTTTTTCTGAAGGGGTACGAGTAATAAATCCTTGATTTTCTAGTTTTGAAAGCAATTCACCTAAAGATTGAGGTCTCATATCAAGCAAATATGATAGTTCTTTTTGAGTAATTTCTGGCTTTATTTTTAGCATAGATAATACTCTTCCTTGACCTCTATGCGTTCCTCTAAAAAAACCATGTGATTTATGATTTTGAAGGTGAAATTTATGTAGTAATGATTGTACTTTAAAAAATTGCTCTAATAAATTTTCATCTTGAGTTTCATTCATGATTTTTACCTCCTAAATTAATTATTAATTTTGTAATCATGCACTTTACTAATTATATAATTTTTTTCAAATAGGTCCTTTAAAAAGGTACCTTACTTGTATTGAGTATAAGAGCAAGCCTTGGATTTGTCAAATATTTTAATACTTTACTACACTTTTTATGCTTTTTCAGCACCATAATAAAATACTTGTATTGTCTCTTTTAAATAAATAATCAAGTTTGATTTTTCAAATTAAAAACTACAATATATTATTACAAAATAAAAATACCCAATCAACCTAAATAGTCCAATTGGGTATAAATTCTTTAAAAAATCATTTTGTATTTAAATAATTATCTTTGTATTTGAATTTTTATCTAACTCTAATCTTTATCTAACTCCAACTTTTATTTAACTCTAGCTATTAGAGAAATTGTATTAAAGTACTTACCATCTTCTACTTCCATCATTTTTTTATCATTTTTTGCATAAGAATTATCGCAGTTTAACCAATCTTGCCATGCTTCTTCATGACAATTTAAAGCTTCACATTTCTCTAAAATCACAGACTCCGATTCTGACCAAAGTTCATTCCACCATTTGATAGAATGAAAATTCATATTATCTTGCCAAAATGGAATAAGTTCATCAGGTATACAATCTACAAAATCTTGTTTTAATCCTGGCATTGCCATTGCAATTATTCCACCCTCTTTTACAAGAGGCGATATGTGATTTTCTAAAAAACCTTCTTTGTTTCCAAAGTAGTGATAAGAGTGAACACTTATTACTGCATCAAAGAAACCTTCTGCGTAAGGTAATTCATGTGCCTCTGCTTGTATTGGAAATATTTTATTATCTAAGTTAAAGTCCTTAAATCTTTCATAATTCTCAGTTGGTTCTATCCACAAATCTGTTGCAAATACAGTTGCATCAAATTCATTTGCTAAAAATATAGAAGATATACCTCTTCCACATCCCAAATCTAAAATACGCATTCCCTTTTCTAATTTTATCTTATTTGTCATTTCCTCTAGTATTTTTATACAATTAGGCCCCATCATGTTTTTCATGAGGAACTCTTTGTCATATTTATTACTTTTCGTAAATATCATTCTATCTTTCCTTTCCTTATAAATTATTATTTATTTAAATTGTTCCTATTTTATTGTATATACTAATTAATCTATTTAATTTAGCGGATATTTGACACTTTACCTTTTATTATACCATTTATTCTCATAAATATAATAATTCTATTATTTTAAAATTAATATTTATAATAATTTAAAATAAATACTTATAAAATATAGTTTATCATAATAATACTATAAAAAAACATCGAAAAATAAGTATTCTAGAGAGGAGTAGTAAAAATAGCTTTGATATATGTTAGTTATAAAATATGAACAAATAAAGAAGCAAATAGACATGAACTTTGGAATAACTAAAAGAATCTAACTCTGCGACAATTTTTTAAACTCTCCAGAGAGCATTACGACACTACATTATAAAGCTAATTAAGATACTATTCTAAAAACAATAAAATAAGCAGTCAGTAAACACAAATTTTTACTGACTGCTTATTTTTGTTTTCTTAAATTCTGGAGTAATAAAATCATTTTCAAAATTCATAAAACTCCAATCATCATCAATATTTTTAATATCAAATTCTATGTCTAGCTTTTTATAAAGTTCTTTTGCTTTAATATTAATCACTCCTTTATAATAATATTTAACTGATACATATTTATACAAGAGTTCTATAATATGCTTATACTTTAAAAGTCAACTATATCTCAAAATACTGTGAGTATTAACTCATTTTAAAGTATAGTTTATTTTTCTAGTATACGTTTTATCTCAATACTCTTGCCTATAAATATCCGTTTATTTTAATATACTTTATTAACCCTGTCAAATACTATTATTTTATATGAGCTATTCTCAATTTATTTATTATTCTAATTATATTTACTTATTATCTTAATTCTTATTGACTTACTATCTTATAGTTACTCTCATTTATTATCCTAATCCTGTTAATCATTAAGCTCCTAACTACCTAAACTTTTTTTAAATTTTTAGGAGGCTTTTTTTTAACTTCAATAATCTTTAAAATATCATCAAGCTCTTTCTCATTCTCCACTCTATAATTTATCCATCCTCCACTTCCACAAGGGTATCGCTTATCCCAAAATTCATTTGTCTTTGGCAATAAGTTATCCAGTATATCTAATAGCTTATCTACATCATTACTTCCAATTTGAATAGTTACTGTAAAGCAATCTTTCTCAAAAAACACATAAAATAGATGCATTGTTTTATGTGAATACTTATATCCCCAGCCATAATTATTTCCAAAAGGAAATCTTAATTCTTTACGTAAATCATATTTTTTATCTAATAAATTCTCAAGATACAAAATAAGGTTAAAATGATTTTTGCCCACATACTCAGAAATCTCTTTTTCTGATGGCATGACACTTTTATTCAACATTCTTTCATACAATTTTAATCACCACTTTTGATTTATTTTTAATCTGAAAATACTAGTATCAAAATTATTCACTTTTTTTACATTCCTCCACAAATTCAATTGGATGTTGAATAATCTTAGAAACTTCTTCTACAGAATACCCTTCATCTAAATATCTTCTAGCTATAACTTCCATAGATTCTCCTACCTCGATAATATGTTTATCAGGGTCATAAATACGCACTACCCTCTGTTGCCATTCATATTTTAGTGGTTGATGAACATACTCTACATCTTTATATGATTTAAGTTTTTCAATAAATTTATCAAAATCATCAGCTTCAAAATAAAGTTCCATATTGTGTGATTTTTGCACAACTGTATCTGGATTTAGCCCTGTTAACCATGCAAAATCCTCTTGTATTGCAAATCCCCCACTAAAAGTTACATTTCTACCTAAATCTAACACAACTTTTTGGTCAAACAATTCTCCATAAAACTTTTTTGACACTTCTACATTATTTACTGCCAATAATGAACATTGATATTTCATAAATGTACCCCCTAATTTCTATTATTATTTTATTATATCAATTTAAACTTGAAAGCTATATGTCATATTTACAAAAATTATTTGATTATGTATTTTACACAACTACAATCTCCATACAAAAAGCTACCCTAAATATAGTTATTTAATTGATAACTAAAGGTAGCTTTTTATATTGAATTAATAGAATTGTCCATCATTAATTTACACTCATGTTTAATTTTATTTTGGTTCATATTACAATCCACTTATAATTTATAATTTTCCAAAGACAAATATACTATACATCATAAATATACTGTATATGATTTAGGTTTATATTATACAAGCTCTCAAAATTTCTAAAAATAAGTTTTCATATTTTTAGGTATCATGTTTTATTTTACAAATAGCTACTATTTTTCTTTAATCTTCTTTTCTTATTTTTCTTTAATACTTCTTAACCACGCTTCAATAAAAAGTATATCCTCTTCACTTATATTATCATCTGCATGCAGTGATAATAATAAACTTTTTATAGAGGAATCGTGAATATTCCTAAAAAATTCTCTTGTTTCAACATTCAAGTAATATTTTTCATCAATTAAAATCTCATATTGTGTATATTTATTTACCTTTTTAGAATTTAAAAATCCTTTAACTACTAATCTAGATAAAATAGTTAAAGTTGTCGTTTGCTTCCATTGATATTTTTGCTCCATAGCTAAAATAATATCTTTTGATGTTATTTTGGAATCTACTTTCCATATAAACTTCATTATCTTCAATTCTGATTGTGGCAGCTTTTTTATCGGCATAATAAACCTTTGCTACTCAGAATATAGACAAGCAATATCCACAGTAAAATTTTCATCAATTTAATTGATATTATATTCATTTAAATTACTGTGATTTTATAAGATTTTCTCAATCTTAAATTCTAAAGTTAGCTATTTGTACATAATAAACATATGTAAATAGTGTCAAAATTACTTTATATTGCTTAGTTTTATGAAATGTCTTGTACTCAGCTATATACTTCTGGATACTTGTCTCAGTAGCTCTCCCTTCTTTTAAGTTTTTCTTTCTAATTTTAAGCATTTATATTTTAGTAATCTTACTTCTTTTAATTTTGACTTATTGCTTCTCTAGCTTTTAAAAAAATAATCTATCATTTACGATTTTAAATATTATAATCTCAATCTTAATTTATGATTTTAAATATTGTAATCTCAGTCTTAATAATTACACTTTATATAATTAAATTTTGCTAGTTTATTGAATATTCGTTTGTATCTTTTATAATCCAAACCTTTTCCTCAACAGCTCTTTATAGCTCTAATTTAATTCAACATATCTAGACATCTATACTTTATATCACTAAAAATCAGACACCAAAACTCTACTTTAGTAGAGTTTATATGGTCAAAAAATGTCTATTTAAAATACTTTTTCGCTCTAAATACAAAGTTATAATAAAATATTTCTCTAATAATTACATAAAAGTTTTTCTAATTAAATCTGCTCTTAAAATCTGATTATCGTCTTCTCAAAATTAAAAACTACTATATTATAATTCTATTTTAGTAGAATATTTTTGTCAATAACATTTTAAGTATTATTGAAAAATATTAAAAAAAAGGGAACTATTTAAAGAGTTTAACAATCTTACAATAATTCCAAAATATATTATTCCTATGAAAATTTTGATACCATGAGTAACTTAGCTCTAAGCGCATAAAGCAAAAGTTACTATTTTATTTAATAAAACTTGACAAGAAAAGAATTTATATTTATTCTACTATGATAGAGTATTTTTGTCAATAAATAATAAAATTATTTTCAAAATATTTTCATTGTTCACGCTTATTCATTATTTCATTATAAAATATTACTTTAATAGTGGTAATTTTAAAGTTATTTTTAGACCTTGACAATTATCACTTATGATATCTAATTTACCTTTGTGTGCATTTATAATACCTGCTACTATTAAAAGCCCTAGACCATGATTCTGACCTTTAGCATATGCATCACTCAAATTATATTGATGCTTCAATAAATAACTAATTTTATCTTTACTTATACCTTTTCCATCATCTTCAATAGTTATATAGCAAAAATCTAAATCAGACCTTGAAACTACATTTATATTACACCCATGTTGATTGTGAGTTATGCTATTTTGTATCAAATTGCTAATTGCTCTTTTTAATAACTTTTTATCTGCATCTATAATAATATCTTCATCCAATATATTAAGCTCAATATAAAAGTTATTATCCAAATTATTATTTATAAAATCAGAAACAACCTCTCTTAAGAAAGCAGAAACTCTAATTTTACCGCAATCTAATGCTTGCATATTGTATTCTAATTTAGAGACTAAGTTAAGGTCGCTTACTAATTCCCTAATCTTAATACCTTGATTACATATAATATATACTTGCTCATGTTCTCTTTGAGAAAGATTTTTACTTTCCTCAAGCTCTCCAGCATATCCTATTATCATTGAAAGTGGTGTTCTTATATCATGAGATATTCCTGCAATCCAATTAGACCTAGCTTCTTCTCTTTTTCTAAGCTTTGCATTTTTTTCCTGTAATTCTCTAGATACAGAGTTAATAGATTTTGAAATATCACTAAGTATCCCCTTTTCTTGAAGAAGTACTGGCTCGCCCTTTGAAATAAGCTTCATCCCTGTAATAATTGGCTTTATAGATTTTATCATTTTTAATCCTATAAATAAAGCTATTAAAAAAGTAATCATTGCATTAAGCAAAAGCATAATTAATATTAACCTTGGAAATTGGTCTATTTCATTAATAGTATAAGTAAGGTTAAACCTTGTGTACTTGTCTTTGGGATATCCTGTAACTAGAAGCCCATCAGGATGCTCCCATACATACACAGGATAGTCTTTTAAAAAAAATTTTGAAAACTTAGCTACATCCGTTAAAGTATAATGCTTTGGTATTTCGTTTGGTAAATCATACTCCCATATTCTGTCCCCATTATCATCAATTAGCATTGCCCAAGCTTGATTTTTGTGTAACACCTCTTTACTAGATTCATCCAAGACAAACTTACCATCCTTTAAAGTTAACTTTTCTTCAAGCATCATTAAATTTGCTTTAGTTTCTCCACTATTGCTTGTATCTGATTCGCCAGAGTATGGGTATACAAAAGTTACATATGAAAATATCAAAAATCCTGCTATGTTTAAGATAATTAGAAATAATGAAATCAAGATACTTGAACCTATAAATCGTCTTAATATATACTTTACACTATCCAAAATTAAATCCCTCCTCTTGAAATCTTCATATGGCATAAATCAATTAATAATTAACTTATATCCAAGCCCTCTTACTGTAAGAAGATGCTTAGGAGAAGATGGAGCTTCTTCTATCTTTTCTCTAACTCTCCTAACATGTACCATAAGAGTATTTTCATACCCATACATGTCATCCCCCCATATAGCTTGACATAGTGCATCACTAGTAACAATTCGCCCTTTATTTTCATAAAGCTTTAAAAGCAGGGAATGTTCTTTAGCAGTTAAAGATATTTCTTGTCCATCTTTTTTCACACATGCAGTATTTAAATTTACAACAACATAATCTCCTAGTTTAAATACTGGCAACTCATCTTCCTTCATAGGAATATATACACGATTTAATATACCTACTAACCTTAAAGTAAGTTCTTTAGGTAAAAATGGCTTTACTATATAATCATCAGCCCCTAAACCTAGACCAATCAATCTATCTTCATCCTCTCCTCTTGCAGAAAGAAAAATAACTGGTATCTTAGACGTTTCTCTAATTTTTCTCATAATAGAAAAGCCATCTCCATCTGGCAACACTACATCTAAAATTGCACAGTCTGGTTTTATATTTTTAAATACTCTCACAGCTTCTTCATAACTAGATGCTAGAAAAATTCTATTAAATCCCTCTTTTCTTAAGATTTCATCTATCATTTTTAATAATTCTTTATGGTCATCAACCACAAGTATTTTTTTATCCTTTATTGTTTCCATAATCATCACCCTTCCTAAGTATATCATATACCCATTTTTATAACTTTACCTCAATAGACTATTTAAGGTTATTGTAAGGTAAACTTCAGCTAGCTGAAATGTAAGTGCTTTATTGTATTAATATAAGCTACAAACAATGCTATATGTAAGTCATAAAAATTCATACTAAATTATAGAAAAGAGGATAAAACATATGGAAATGATAATTAAGACAAACAGACTTTCAAAAGAATACAATAAAATATTTAGAGTAAAAGACTTAGACCTTAGAGTCCCAAAAGGAGCTGTATATGGCTTTTTAGGTCCTAATGGTGCTGGTAAATCCACTACTCTTAAAATGCTACTTGGACTTGCAAAGCCTACACAAGGAAATATTAGTATTTTAGGCAAAGAATTAAACGATAAAAACAGGATATCAATCTTAAATGACATTGGCTCATTGATAGAATCTCCATCATACTATGGACATTTGACAGGACTTGAAAATATGACTATTATGCAAAGACTTTTAGATTTACCTAAAAAAAATATACATGAAGCCTTAAAAATAGTAAGACTAGAAAATCAAAAGAATAAGAAGGTCAGTCAATATTCACTAGGTATGAAACAACGTCTTGGTATTGCCATGGCAATAATGAAGTTTCCTAAATTATTGATACTTGATGAGCCTACAAATGGACTTGACCCAGCTGGAATTGAAGAGATTAGAGAACTAATAAAATCTCTTCCAGAAAAATATGGTATGACAGTTCTTATTTCCAGTCATCTTCTAGGTGAAATTGACCAAATCGCCACATCAATAGGAATAATAAATCATGGCGAACTTGTTTTTCAAGATAGTATAAAAGAACTTCATGATAAAGGTCAAAGTCATATTGCTATTAAAACACAAAATCCAATATCTGCTCAAAAACTTTTAAATACACAAGGATATATGTCACTTATACAAGATGGATATTTAACTATTGAGAATTTAAAAGATACGGATGTAGCTAAAGTAAATAACATACTTGTACATTCAAATATGGATGTGTTTAGAATAGAAGAACATAAAAAGAGCTTAGAGGATATATTCCTTGAACTTACTGGCAAGGCGGTGACTTTATAATGAAATATCTTAGTTTAGAATTCTATAAGATTAAAAGAAAGAAAATTATTTTGATGACATTTTTATTTGTAGCTGTTGAGATAATGTGGTGTATCATGAATTCAAACAGAGCTCTTACAAAAAATCCAGACATGCTAAGTGGATTTGAATATTCATACATGATTATGAGTTTTACAAGTTTAAACGGATTATTTTTTCCTATTTTAATATCAATAATTACTTCACGAATAAGCGATATAGAGCATAAAGGAGATACATGGAAACTTTTAAAAGCTTCTGCTACACCCTTAAATAGTATTTATTTTTCTAAATTTTTATGCTCAACTATTTTAATATCAGTATCTATACTCTTACAAATATTAGCTATTTTAGGTTTTGCATCTTTTAAGGACTTTATCGAACCATTTTCCATGTCCTTAATTATCAAATATACCTTAGGCACAATACTTGTTAGTATAGCTATAATAGCACTGCACCAATGGGTTGCAACTGTATTCCAAAATCAAATGCTTGCTGTTACGCTTGGTATGTTAGGTAGCTTTATAGGTTTAACATCAGGATTATTTTTTCAAGGTATTCGTAGATTATTTATATGGTCTTATTACATAGAATTAACGCCTCTAAATTATGCCTATGACACTGCCCTTGGTTCATCAGTTTACAAAGTAAATATGAATTTTTCAATGACTGTTTTAATCTTCTTTGTTGGAATGTTAATTTATTATATTGGAAAAAATCATTTATTAAATAAGGAAATATAGGAGGGATTTAAATGTTAAGAAAATCAGTTCTGGGAGAAATCCTAAAGTTAAAAAATTCTTTTATATGGTATATATTATTGTCTTTGCCACTTATAAGTGTGCTAATTGGTTCTGGAAACTTTTATCTAAATCAAGGTGTCCTTAAGAAAGAATGGTATAGCTTGTGGACTCAAGTTAGTCTATTTTATGGTGAGTTTTTCTTTCCTATATTAATAGCAATCTTTTGTGCCTATGTTTGTAGACTTGAACATATGAATCATAATTGGAATAATGTAATGACACTTCCAATCAATTTAAAAAATATTTTTTTATCTAAGCTTATAGTTATTTCAATACTTACAGCTATTACTCAAATTGTTTTTGTTATTTTTTACATAGTTGCTGGAAATATGATTGGATTTTCCCAAAGTGTACCTAATGAACTTGCTGGCTGGATTGTTAAGGGTTGGATTATTTCCATTTCAATAGCTTCTATACAACTATACCTATCTATAAAGATTAGAAGTTTTGCTACTCCTATTGGTATCAGTCTTTGCCTTTCTCTATTTGGAATGGGCTTACTAGTAGCACAACCTTCTATTGGAATATTTTTCCCATACTCTATGTTAGGAAGTGCTATGGGTATTATAAAGCAATCTGCTTTAAATGTTAACGATACTATAGTTACAATATGTGTTGCATTTGCTACTACTATAATATTTTCTGAAATCGCTAAGAGAAACTTTAGAAAAAATGATGTTATATCTTAATATTATAATAAAAGTATATATGACAAGATGGCGTCACCCTTTTGTATTATAATAAATAAAGTATATATGATAAGTAATTCAAATATATTATTTATAATCTTTAAAAAAAGAAATTATGGAACAAACATGGGAAATCGATACTTACTTCTAAAAATTCACCTATTTTTAGTATCTACTCTTCCCTTGTTTATTAATATAAAATATAATATGTATAAATGAAATTCAATCTAATAATATGACTGAAAACAAATTACTAAATTGGTAAATAATTGTAAATAAAAAGAAGGAGAAGAAGAAAAGATTATTTATATTTTATACGAATTGTAAAAGAGCAAAGTTATAATAAAAGATGATAAAACTAGTGATAAGACTATAGTACATTGCTATTTTATTTTCTAGAATTAGCCTTAATCCACAGGAGGATAAATTAAAATGATAATTAGACAAGAAAAAGCCAGTGACAAAAATAAAGTATATGAAGTTGTTAAGTCTGCATTTGCAAATGAAGACTCTTCTGACCATGATGAACAAAACCTTGTTAATCGATTAAGAAATAGTACTAGCTTTGTTCCAGAACTTTCACTTGTAGCTGAAGACGATGGAAATATAGTTGGGCATATTCTATTTACAGAAATAAAGGTTAAAAATGATGTACTACTTGCACTAGCACCAATAGCAGTTTCTCCTAATGTTCAAGGTAAAAAAATAGGTTCAAAGTTAATTGAAGAAGGACATAAAATTGCAAAGTCAAAAGGATATAAAGGTTGTGTAGTTTTAGGTCATGACAAATATTATCCTAAGTTTGGCTATCAAGTGGCAAGTAAGTTTAATATAAAAGCTCCATTTGAAGTACCAGATGAAAATTTTATGGCTATAGAACTACTAGACAATGGGTTGAAAGAAGTATCTGGTGTTGTAGAATATGCAAAGGAGTTTTTTGAACAGTAGTTATAAATTATGATTAGTAATTTTGTTGAATATTCAAGAGATAAGGAGTGATATGATGGGTGAACTTTCTAAATTGCCAAATATAGGTCCTGTAGTTGAGGGTCAATTAAACCAAGTTGGAATCACAAACTATGAACAGTTAAAGGAAATAGGTAGCAAACAGGCATGGTTAAAAATAAAATCTATTGATGCTTCTGCATGTATTAACCGTCTATATTCATTAGAAGCTGCAATTCAAGGCATCAGAAAAAGTCAATTATCTTCAGATGAAAAGGAAGAATTAAAAGAATTTTATAATATATTTAAGTGTTAGAAAAGGAGTGTTTATATGTTTGAATCAAGATGTGGTGTACTCTGTAATAGTTGTACAAGAAAAGAGAAAGTAAATTGTAAAGGATGTACTCAAATGAAAGGCCCATTTTGGGGTGGTGAATGTAAGGTTAAGACTTGCTGTGAAAGCAAAGAACTTAACCATTGTGGAGAATGTGATACTTTCCCTTGTGATATGCTTTCAAATATGGGAAAAGACCAAGGTTTTGACCCTACAATAAAGATTGAACAATGCAGAAAGTGGCTAAATGAAGAAAAAGCTTTAAATGATTCTCTTAATTAATCTAATTCATGGATTGAAATACATATTATTTTAAGATACATATGATGAGTGATGTATTATAAAAGAGCTAAGTAAATAGTTTTAATTATTACTCAAAACTGATATTTAGCTCCTTTATATCTTATATTTAACTCTTTCATAATCACTCTTTAGCCTTTTATAATTATTCTTTAATTCTCTATAGTTATCTTTTAGTCTTTCATAGTTATTTCTAGCTCTTTCATAATTATCTTTTAGTCTTTCCAATAATTGTATGCCTTTTAATAAAATAAATTAATTGCTTTTAATCTAAGTAATACCAGACACTTTATCATTTAATCAATATTTACTTTCCCATAAAAATGGTCATAGAAAATCAATTCTTTATACTTCACTTTTTGCCTGTTTTTTGGTATGATTATTATGTTAAGAAAATTAATATAATTTAGTATTATCAAATTAAATTAGTTTACATTTTCCTAAAAAGTTTATTTAAACACCTTATATGACGTCTATTAAAAACCTATCTTTCCTTTTAAAATTTTTAGCTTAAAATAGGAGGTAAATATTGTGCATAATAAACTTTTGTCAATTACCCAATTAGCAAAACTTAGAAATCTTACAAGTGAAACACTAAGATATTACGACAGAATAAATCTTATAAAACCTAACTATGTAGACCCTAATACTAAATATAGATATTACTCTATCCTTCAATACGAAGAGTTAGGAACTGTAAAAGAATTAAGACAATTAGGAATGTGTATCAATGATATTACAAGTTATTTTAATGACAGAAATTTCCAAAAATCTATTGAAATTTTTGAAAAATACCAAGAAACACTTCACTCAGAAATCAGAGAAAAAATAGAACTTGAAAAGGTATTAAATAAAAAAGTTGAATTTTTAAAACAACTAAATTCTCTATCTCCAGTAAATACAATTACAGAGCTTACACTTCCAGATAGATATATGATTACCTTTGATAAACCAACTGGTGGACCTCATGAATTAGCTCTTGCTGTAACTGAATTAGAATCTCATTTAAATGAGATTGCTCCAATTGTTGCAAGCGATAGAGTGGGTGCTTATGGTAATGATTCGATTTTAGACGAATCGCAAGATTATATTCCTCTATCTCCATTTATATTCGTAGAAGACAACGATGTACAGTCCTCTTTAAAAAAGCTTGTTCCAGGTGGATTATATCTTTCTATGTATTATGATGGTGATGAACTTGAAAGATACCATCCGTCTTTTGATTTTATAAAAGAGTATATGAGTGAACACAACCTATGCCTTAATGGTGATATTTATCAGATATTTAAAATAGATGTGACTCTTACTAGTTACTTAAATGAAACGCTTATGGAAATTCAAGTTCCAGTAAAAAAAATATAGTCTATTACATAAAGGCTATGATTGTTAGCTTACCATAGCCTTTTTACTTACTTTTCTCCATAGTCTTTTTACTTACTTTTGTGATTCCCAATCTGCTGGGTATGTTACATATATAAACCTAGCATAATTAGGTACTGAAAACTTTATACTACTTCCTTTTGGTATAAGTATTAGCTCCCCTTCAGATGCTGTTATCTTTCTGCCATCTATTAATATGTCTAAAGTTCCTTCTATTATATAGTCTACTTCATCATAATTTAATGTCCAATCGAAAGTTGTTTCTTTCATTTCCATAATTCCACAACCTAATCTTGGACTTTCTTCTAAGGTAAATAAATCTTTTGTATAAACTATATCATTTGGATTGCCAGTATCTAATCTATTACTTTCATCTACCTTTACTCTTGGTAATCTTATAGAAGTTATTCCACTTATATCTTTGTGTCTATCAAAATCCACATTATTTTTAGAACCATTTAAATTTTCTTCTATTATTTGTCTAACTAATACTTCCAATATATCTTTATCTAACGTACTTATATCCATCTCTTATTACCTCCTTAACTCTTATATTAAACTCTATAGCATCAATACTTTTACTCATCTGTTACTCATCCGCAAATTCAAGAGAATCGACTATTCCAACTATAGTTGCATCTATTGGAACACTCTGTCTTTCTATTGAAGTTCTGGCAGCAGAGCCTCTCGTTATAAGGACTAAATCTCCATTCCCTGCCCCTGCATTATCTGCAGCTACTAAAAAGCCTTCTTTATATGTATCTTTAGCATTTAATAGTTTCACAACTAAGAATTTTTGTCCATTTAACTTTTCATCTTTTCTTGTTGCCCATACATTACCAACTATTTTTCCTATCTCCATAAGTCTCCTCCACTATATTCTTTTTACTGTTATATTATGTATTCTTATAAAATCCATAGCTAATGGAGTTATTATACTATTTTGACTTACGATAATATCCTTAGTTCCATTTATCATAGGCTTTCTCAAATCAGACTCCGATATAAGCCTTTTATGCGTCAAATCTATGCTAAACTTATCATCTATTTTTACTTTTTCTTCATTCAATATTTCTTTTTTAAACTTTTCCTCACTAAATGCTATTTCATTAAACGCTACTTCACTTAATGTTATCTCATTTAAATCCTTTATAATCTTTACTCCATATTTACAAATACCATCTTCATACGCTCTGTATTTATTGTATAGTGTTTTAGGTGCAGTGTCTTTATAGAGTTTGTATTCTATTCCTCCATCTAACACATATACTTTCTTACCTTTCATAAGCATTTTTAATAGAAATCTTTCTTCATTTGAAAAACTATTTCCTAATGCTAAATTGCAAATACCTCTCATACAAAGTTTTGATACTATTACTACATCACAATCTTTTGTATCATTATCAAATATTTCTATATTAAACTTATCACTTAATAAATCAAATTTACTTTTATCATTTTCATATAATATAACTAATTTTTTTCTATTTTCATTTTCTATACAACCAATATTCGTAATATTTATTTTTTTGTAAAGTTCTTCTACTATAATCTCTATAAGATTGTTATAATCCATAAGCTTTCCTTTCTAGGTGTATAGCTATCTCTTTATTATCTTTGCAATACTTCCTTTTGAAAATGCGCATGCATTTGCCTCATCGTAATCTATGTGCATATAAGTTTTAAACTTATCACTAACTCTAACAACTACATCATCAAATATTAAAGGTCTTTTTCCAAATACTTTAACTTCAACTATCTCATTGTCTACCACATTAAATTTTTTGGCATCTTCTATCGACATATGTATATGTCTTTTTGCTACCATAAGACCTTTTTGAAGTTCAATTTCCCTTTTTTCTGTAGCTATTTTAATACCTAAGGTATTTTCTAAATCTCCACTTTGCTTTATTGGTGGCTTCAATCCTAATATAGAACCATCTGTTAAAGATATTTCTACTTGTGTTTCCTTTCTACAAGGTCCAAGAACTACAACATTTTTTAATGTACTTTTTGGTCCAATTATTGTAACTCTTTCTTTACAAGCATATTGACCTGGTTGAGATAAATCTTTTAATTTTGTTAATGTATATCCTTTGCCAAATAGTTTTTCTACATCTTCTTCACTTAAATGTACATGTCTTCCTGATGCTTCAACTTCTATAAATACTTCTTTTTTAACTCTACTTACTACTTCTTGTACTATTTCATTTAATAGGTTTTCCATAAATATCCCCCAACTACTGGTATTGTCCAGTTCTTATTTTATAAATCATAATCCAGAACACTGATGACAATCTATTAAGAGCTTTTATTAAATCTTCTCTCTCAACTTCTCCATATTCACCTTTAAACGCTTCATATGCACAGAGTTCAGCTTCCCTAGTACTAGTTCTTATACTATTTATAAGTACTACTTCTTCACCCATTTTATAAGTTGGAAATTCATGACCTATACCAAAATATTTTTTAGGATTATGAGATTGTTCTCTCAACTCTTTTTCAGATAGACCTAAAAGCTTAAAGCTATCTAATTTTTCTTCTAACACTTCACATCTCATTATCTTCCTTATAAACTCTAATATTTCTTGTAACTCATTTACTAATTTTCCCAGACCTTTTTTGTTACATAAAACTTGAACCTCTAGTATTTTTGATTCTAATGAGTCTATTTTGCCTCTTAAAATTATCCTCTTATGGTCTTTAAATACTAATATATTTCCATTTAAATGAGTCATATGTTCTGGCTTTTCATTTAACTTAGCTCCAAATACAGTTTTGTATTTATAAGATTCTTCTTTTACAGTTTCTTTTATGACTTCCTTATTTTCATTGTTTGTATTTGAAATATTATCAATATATTTTATTTCAATTTTTTTTTCAGCTAAATAAGACTTTGCTAAAGGAGTTATAATCTGACCTTTTTCAATGTAATATTCAGTTATATTCCCTTTGTTTTCGCGCATTTCTTTTCTTATTTGATTTTCTGTTAAAACACTCATTTTATCACATCTCCTATTAGATGTATAAAAGGGGACTCCTCAAAATATATTGACATCCCCTTTTTATCAAATTTAAATTTTATTTACTATATAACCTATTAGTCAACATTTACTTTTGGTAATATAGCATCTACTTCAAAGTGTGGTCTTGGTATAACATGAACAGATATTAAATCTCCAACTCTCTCAGCAGCAGAAGCACCTGCATCTGTAGCAGCTTTAACAGCTCCAACATCACCTCTCACCATTACTGTAACTAAACCTCCACCTACTTGCTCTTTTCCAACTAATTGAACATTGGCAGCCTTAACCATTGCGTCTGCTGCTTCTATTGCTCCTACTAATCCTTTAGTTTCTATCATCCCTAATGCGTTTGCGTTTGCCATAATTCTTACCTCCAAAATTTTATATTAATATTTTTTAAAATTATTTTAGTTTTTTAAAATCTAACATAGCTCTAAAGCTATCTTTTTTACTAATACATTTATTAGCTCTTCTCTATCCATAGAGTCAAATATTGATTTTTCTACTTTAGAATTTGTGCCTCTAAGTTCTTCTATTTCTTTAACTCCATAAGCTATTTTCTTTATATTTAATAAATCTAATGGTCCTACATTATTTGAAGTTGAACTTCCACCTATAGCTCCACACCCTAGTGTTAAGGCAGGTGATAAGTTTGTTGCTCCTCCTATTCCTCCAAGTGCAGATGGTGCATTTACTATTATTCTTGATACTGGCATATTAAGTGCAAATTTCTTTACAAGTTCCTCATCATTAGCATGCATTGAGAATGTGTGACCAGCACCTTCGTTTAAAAGTATCTCTCTAGATTTTTGCATAATAGATTCAATATTTTCCTCTACATAAAATGCAAGTATTGGAGTCAGTTTTTCTCTAGAGTAAGCTACATCATTTCCTACTCTAGATTCTCTTGCTATAAGCACTTTAGCATAACTTGGCACATTACTTAAATTAGCTAATTTAGCAAGTGTTTCTACACTCTTTCCAACTATTTGAGGATTCATTGTTCCATTTGCTCTTAATATAAATTTAGACAGCTTTTCACTTTCCTCTTCATTTAAGAAATAAGCTCCTTGATTTTTCAGTTCATTAACAACTATCTCTTCCATAGATTTTTCTACTATTATAGATTGTTCAGATGCACATATTACACCGTTATCAAAAGTTTTAGAATCTAATATTCTTTTAACTGCTAACTTAATATCTGCACTCTTATCTATAAATGCTGGTCCATTTCCTGGTCCTACACCTATGGCAGGTGTTCCTGATGAATAAGCAGCTCTAACCATAGCTTCTCCACCAGTTGCTAAAATAAGTTTAGTATCTTTATGCTTCATTAATTCATTAGTACCTTTAAGGCTAGGATTAGTTATACCTAATATAATATCCTCTGGACACCCTGCTTTTATAGCTGCCTCACTTATTATTTTTATAGTCTCAAGTATACATTTTTTTGCATTTGGATGTGGTGAGAAAATTATTGAATTTCCTGATTTTATAGAAATCATAGCTTTGTAGATTACTGTTGATGTTGGATTTGTTGATGGTATAAGCCCTGCTACTACTCCTACTGGTGTAGCTATATCAACTGTTTTTTCTTCTTTATTTTCACCTATTATCCCAATAGTCTTCATATCTTTTATGGCTTCATATAACATTTTAGATGCAAATGTATTTTTAACTATTTTATCTTCATATTTTCCAAATCCAGTTTCTTCGTTGGCCATTTTAGCTAATTTAGCGGCATTTTCATATGCTGCATCTGCTATTGACTTAACTATTTTATCTATTTGTTCTTGGCTCATTCTAGAAAGTTTAACTTGAGCTTCTTTAGCCTTTTTTACAAGATTTCTAACTTCTTGTATAGATAATAAATCTTTATCTAAAATTTCCATATCTATTTATCCTCTCTAATCAATTTATCAACTAAATCTACTAGGTCTTCTTTTTTCAAAGAGTTTAATTCTTTATTAGTCAAAGAAGAATTGTATTCTCTAGCTAAATTTTTTAGTTCTTTTACATTCATGTTTAGTAAGTTTCTATTATTAGTAACCCCATCTCTTACTGGTTTTACTTCTTCTAAAGTTTCTATATTTCCATTTTCGTTTTCTTCAACTTTTATATCTTCTCTTAAAGTTTCTATATTTGTATTTTCTTCAATTTTCACATCTTTTTCTAAAGTTTCTGTATTTGTATCTTTATTTTCTTCTATCTTCATATTTTCTTTGATTGGTATTTCGCTAACTTTATTATATTTTTGAGTAGCTCTTTCTTCTTTTTTCAATAAATTATCAGCTACTTCTTTATGTATCCTTGGTATTACATGAGTTGCTCTTAATACTCCAACTTTATTTGCGGCCACTTCTCCAGCTTCTATAGCTGATTTAACTGCTCCTACATCTCCAACTATTGTTAATGTAACTATTCCCGCTCCTACTTTGTCAATGCTAAGTATATTTACACTAGCAGACTTTACACATGCATCACATGCCTCTATTGCAGCAACATATCCTATTACTTCTATTAAACCTACAGCATTCATTTATCTTTAAAACCTTGTTGGGTCATCAGCTACAGATTTAACAGCTTCAGCAAAAGCATCACAAGCTGCTTTACAAGCTGATTGAGACCCTGTAAGCAATGCTCCACCAAAGTTTGTTTCAGTTGGAGGTGCAAATAATTCACATAGACTTACATCTGCTGCTTTTAATGCTGCATCTAGTGCATACATAGCTTCTAAAGGTGGTGCTACTAAATAAGCTATGGCTTCTCCTTCATTGATTCCTGCCACTTTAGAAAGATATGTTCCTGTTCTAGATACGCAGTGAGCATAATATACTATTGAATCATCATCATTTGCACTTATAAAAGTTGATCCATATTCTAGAAAATCAACTACTGCATTTAATCCACTTCTTACTTCAGCTGGGCTTGGTCCTGCTATTATACCTAATACTTCCCCAGCAAGTTTTGTTGAAGCATTTGTAGCTCCTGCATACATTGACTTTGCATATACAACATCAACTTCTGAAGCTTTTGTTGCTTCATCAAGGGCAGTATATGTCACATCATCACAATCAGCAGTTATAAACCCTAAACTTTTATGGTCTGAATTTAATTCTAGCTTTTGTGCAATTTCTGGACTTACGTTTGAAATCATTTTAATTCCCAATATTTTAGGACGAATTATATCATTTTTCATAACTTGTACTCCTTTAAGTTATTATTTTAAATCAATTCCAGAAGCTTTCTTATCTAAAATTGTTTTTATAAGTTCAGCTATATGTGCACCTGCTTCAACAGCAGTAGTTCCACCTTTATGGATGTTTGATACCACTGTTCTCTTAGCTTCTGCTATACCAACTTTAGGCTTGTATGTAAGATATGCTGACATAGATTCTGCTGTAACAAGACCTGGTCTTTCTCCAATTAACACACATACCACTTCACAACCTAACTCTTCACCTAAATGGTCCATAGCCCCAACTCTACAATGTTTAACAAATACAATATCTCCTACTTCAATTCCATACATCTTTAAACCTTGCTTTATAGCCATAATACAATCATTTGAGTTGGCTTCTATAGCAGCTGAACTTAGTCCATCACCTGCCATTATTAATACCTTTTGATTTGTACCTATTTGCGTTTTTATAAAATCTATAGTTTCACTTGAAAATTTTCTTCCAAGGTCTGGTCTAGTTAAAAATTCATCTTTATCCTTACATAAAGTTTCTATTTTTATTAAGTTGCTATTTTCCACAAAATCTTCATCTACGTAAGAGAAAACGGCATCTTGTGCAGCAGCATGGTCTGCTCTAAATCTTAAAACTGTTTCTGTTTTATATCTAGCTCCACATCTACCTATACCTATTCTTGCAGGAGTTTTAGATTTCATATCTAAATAGGCTTCTGCATCCTTAGGATTTTTTACTAATAATTGCTTTTTTAAATCTATTTCCGTTATATCTTCTATGCAAGCATCATCATCTACTGTACTTTTATTTACTTTGTCCACTGTATTTTCAACAACTTCATTTATAACACTAGAATCGATTTGACCAGCCATTTGATTTACTAACTGCTCTACTAATGCTTTTAAATCTTTTTCATTCATACTTAAGACCTCCTACCCTAATAATATTGATGCATCTCCAGCTTTTTCTGTTAATTTACCATCTTTAGAGAAGCCCATTTGTTCCATCCAAGCATCAAACTCTTTTATTCCTGTAAGTCCAAACATTTCTCTAAGTGATGCTGTCTCGTGGTATCCTGTAGTTTGGTAGTTAAGCATTACATCATCTCCATGAGGTATTCCCATAAAATATGTACATCCAGCTGTAGTTAATAATATGGCTAAATTTTCCATATCGTTTTGGTCTGCTTTCATATGGTTTGTATAGCAAACATCAACACCCATTGGTAATCCATGTAATTTACCCATAAAGTGGTCTTCTAGTCCTGCCCTCATTACTTCCTTTGCATCATATAGATATTCTGGTCCTATAAATCCAACTACTGTGTTTACTAAAAACGGCTCAAACTTTTTAGCAAATCCATAACATCTAGCTTCCATAGTAACTTGGTCTATTCCATGATGTGCTTCTGAAGAAAGCTCCGAACCTTGCCCTGTTTCAAAATACATTACATTTGGACCAGTAGCTGTCCCATGCTTTAAAGCTAAATTTCTTGCTTCTTCAATCGTTGCTGAATTGAATCCAAAAGCTTCGTTTCCTTTCTCAGAACCAGCTATCGATTGGAATATTAAATCTGTTGGAGCTCCATTTCTTATAGCTTCCATTTGTGTCGTAACATGAGCTAACACACAAGTTTGAGTAGGTATTTTATATTTTTGTTTTACTTCCTCAAATCTCTTTAGTACTTTAGTTACACTTTCAACTGAATCATCAACTGGGTTTAATCCAAGTACGGCATCACCTATTCCAAAAGTCAATCCTTCTAGAAGTGAGGCAAGTATCCCATCTGGGTCATCTGTTGGATGGTTTGGTTGAAGTCTAGCTGATAGAGTACCTTCTTCGCCTATTGTTGTATTACAATGAGCTGTAACTTTAATTTTTTTGGCTGCATAAACTAAGTCCATATTTGACATTAGCTTTGCAACTGCTGCTGTCATTTCTGAAGTTAATCCTCTTGATATTCTTTTTATATCTAAACTACTTGTTTCACTATCTAATAGCCACTCTCTAAGTTCTGAAACAGTCCAGTCCTTTATTTCACTATAAACTTTTTCATTTACACCATCTTGAATTATTCTTGTGACCTCATCTTCATCATAAGGAACTGCGGGATTGTTTCTTATATCCTCTAATTTTATATGAGATAAAACTACTTTCGCTGCAACTCTCTCTTCGGCACTTTGAGCTGCAAGACCAGCTAGCTTATCACCAGACTTTTCTTCATTTGCTTTTGCCATTACGTCATATAGCCCTTTGAACTGATAAGTACGCCCAAATAATTTTGTCTTTAAAATCATCTCCTTACCCCCTTTTTTAATTAAAAACTAATGTCTTTATTACTACAGGTAACACTTTACCTTCAGCTATTGGCTTTCCAATATCTATGTAGTCTCCATTTTCAACCTTAATACTATCTATACAAATAATATCTTTTTTGTAATCTAAAACTGCACAAATAGATTGTCCTAGTACTTTTGCCATGTCATTTTCTATAATTACTACAAATGGCAAGTCATTTTCTATAATTTCTTTCATACCACTTACTAATCCACGTGCATACTCTTGTATTTCTAAAAAGCTTGGATTCTTGCTTCCTTCTATAGCTATAACAATTTTTTGTAAGTCATTTTCTAACTTAAACCAATTTAACTTATTTTTTATACTTTCACTTAATGCCTTTTCATCGCTAGTTTCTTCTTCTCTTGATAGTTTTAAAACAGGTAGATTTTTAAGTGGAAAATCCTCACTTGTATAAGTTATAGTACTTCCACTTACTTCAGTCGTATGAGAACCAGCACCTACTACTGTAGCTCTAATAGTCTCTAATGGAGTTATTACATTTATTTTTTTTAGTTCCTCACAATTTTTTATTGCTTGCCCTAATAAAATACCTAAGTCTCCATATTTAAAATATTCATCTATGTTTTTATCATAGTAGATGTAATCAGCGACCCCACCAGAAAAAGATATGTTCTCTATCTTTTCACTTAAATTTATAGATTTATTGGTTACTATAAACTCAAATAGACTTGTTTTCTTTTTTATTCCTATACTTTGTAGTATTAAATCAACCATTATATCTATTATTGGCTTTGTGTTTTCTATAGTTGCTATAGTTCCTATTTGAAGACCTAAATTATAATCTTTTATGATTTTTTCTATCTTAGGTGATATATAAGTTATTTTTTTGCTATGCTTGTCTATTTTTATAAGTCTCCCACCTATATCTAGACAACCAGTATCTAAGACTTCACCTCTTTTAAATAAAGCTAAATTACTAGTTCCGCCACCTATATCTAGATTTACAACACTAGTTGAATGATTTTTAGAATAAATATGAGCCCCTGCTCCTTTACCAGATATGATACTTTCTAAATCTGGTCCTGCTGTTGCCACCACAAAGTCTCCTGCAAATCCACTTAAATTATGAAGTACATAATTTGCATTTTCTTTTCTAGCTGTTTCACCAGTTATAATAACTGCACCTGTATGTATGTCTTCTTTAGATATATTTGCTTTTTTATATTCACTATCAACTATGTTTTTTATTTCATTTCCATTTATCTCATTGTTGGAGATAAGAGGTGTAAAGTATATTTCACTTTTATATACAATTTCTTTGTCTATTATACTTATCCTAGGTACTGAAAAACTAGATGCAGTGTTTTCAACTATCAATTTAGAAAATATTAGTTGAGTAGTACTTGTCCCAATATCTATCCCAACACTTAATAACTCTTCTCTCATTTTCTCACCTCATAATTTAAAAGCATTTCTTAAACAAAGAAGTTAGATTGTTCTATAGACTATCAATATTTTTCTTCCAATGACCTTATCTCATTTAAATATTCAAATAACTCATCTATACCTACATCATCTATTGTGTCTACTTTAAATATTTTATTGACTCCTGCTAAAGTTAATCTTTCTATTCCTAAATCTATTTGATTTTTATCTAATTTATTTATCTTAGTCATAATGCCTATAGTTTCTTTACAAAATATACTTGCAAAGCCTGGTGCCATATAATTTTCTTCTTGAGTTGCATCATAAACTATAGCCACTACTTTAGCATCTACAGCTGTAGTTATTAAAGCGTTATACAATGCTCTATTTTCCATATATTCACCTGGGGTATCTATTGCATTTTTATAAATTTCTATTGACTGTGTTTTCTTATATCGAATCTCTAGTTCATCTAGTTTTTGGCAAAGAGTAGTCTTTCCACTACTTGTTTTTCCCATAAAAATTATATTTTTCATTTTATGTCCTCGTTATCTTAGTTGATGAAAAATTCAACATCTCACCTAACACTTCTAATACTTCATTTAATGCAGATTCTACAGAACTTACATCTCCAGATATTACTAAAGACCCACTAAATCTATCTATAAATCCAAGCGATATATCTGATGATTTTGTTGCCACATCTGCTGCTATTATTGAAGCTTCACTCGGCGTTATTGTAAGAATACCGATTGCATCTTTTCTATCTAGTATTAATCCTAACTTTTTGTATATATCCTCATTTGGATTAGCTATTATATGAGCAAGTGTTACTTGCTTTCCTGGAACATATTCTTGTATAATTCTTTGTTTAGTTTCTTCGCTCAATTTTGCCCCCTAATTTTTATTACATTTTTACTTGATTTTATTTAGTATTTCTATTATGTCTTCTTCTATGGGAACTTTAGGATTTGCATTAGTGCATCCATCTTGAATAGCCAAAACTGCTATTTCACTCTGTAAATTACTTAATTCTTCCAAACTTACATTGCATTCTCTCAATTTAATTGGCATGTTTAATTCTTTTTGTAGCTTTTTTATTTCATTAACTAAACTCTTCACACCACTTCTTGTATTTGAAGTACTAAGACCTATTAACTTTGATATTTGTGCATATTTTTTTGCTGATAATGAGTAGTCTGTATTCGAATATCCTGTGATATTAGCATTGTATTCTATTACATGTGGCAATAATATTGCATTTGCTCTTCCATGTGGTATATGAAATTTTCCACCTAGAACATGCGCTATGGAGTGATTTATTCCTAATGATGCTTGATTAAATGCCATTCCTGCTAGACAAGATGCATTATGCATTTTTTCTCTAGCCTCTAAATCATTTCCATCCTTATATGCTTTCAATAAATATTCAAATACTAGTTTTATTGCCTTTTCAGCAAGTGCATCAGAAAAATCATTAGCATTTACTGATACATATGCTTCTAATGCATGTGTCAAAACATCCATTCCAGTATCTGCTGTTATAAAATCTGGTACTGTTTTAACCAACTCTGGGTCTAGTATCGCTATATCTGGAATTAATTCATCTGACACTAGAGGATACTTTGCACCTTTTTGCTTATCTGTTATTACAGAAAATGATGTTACTTCTGAGCCAGTTCCACTTGTTGTTGGTATAGCAATAAATTCGATTTCATTAGTTCTTAAAATTTGCTTTGAAAAGTCCTTTATAGCTTTAGCTGCATCTATTGCAGAACCTCCACCTAAAGCTATTACTGTATCTGGCTTTATATTTTTTAATACTTCGATGCCTTGTACTACTGTATCTATAGGTGGGTCTGGTACTATATCACTAAATACTTCATATGTACTGTGTTTTAAATTTACCAAGATTTTATCTATAGTTTTTGATTTAACCATAAAAGGGTCTGTTATAACCAATACTTTTTTACCTTTTATCTCTTGTAAGTATTCTAAAGAACCTACTCCAAATTTTACTTTGGTTTTTATTTCAAAATTATTCAATCTAATCTCCTCTTTTATAAAAACTTATTTAAAATTAAACAATTGTTAAGCAAAAGCCCCACAGAACAACCTATGGAGCTTTTATTAAGCTTTCAATATTTCGTTATGACATTATTTTAGTAAATATTGGATTTTAGTAAAGTCAAGAATCTTGTATATTAATACTTTATGTTATGCTTTTTCTTATAAGCTATATGAGATATAAATTCATACATTATACCCGCAGCTGTAAGTGAAGTAACATTTCCAGCATCATATTGTGGCGCAACTTCAACAAGGTCATAGCCTACTATATTTAAATCCTTTAATCCTCTTATTATTTCTAATGTTTGGGCAGATGAGAATCCACCTATAACAGGAGTTCCTGTCCCTGGTGCATATGCTGGGTCAACAAAATCTATATCAAATGTAAGGAATGCTTTTGAATCACCAACACGTTGTTTAATTCTTTCTATTATTTCTTCTGTAGTCATCTTATGACATTCAACAGCTTTTAAAACTTCATATCCTAAATCAGTTGAATGATACTTATCTTCTTCACCATAATAACCTTCTCTTATTCCAACTTGAATTGATTTAGATGTATCAACAAGGTTTTCTTTAGCAGCATGGTAGAAAGGTGTTCCATGACTATAAGGCTTTCCAAAATATTCTGCTATTGTGTCATAATGAGAGTCAAAGTGTATTAAAGCAACTGGTCCATGAACCTTATGACAAGCTCTTAATTCTGGTAATGTTACACTATGGTCTCCTCCCATAGCTATTGGAATTACACCATTTTCAAAGATAGGTAACATACCCTCTGTAATTACATCAAATGTATCTTCTACATATCCTGGCACAGAGCCTAAATCACCATAGTCTACCCCAGAACAATAGTCAAATATACCAACATCAAGAACTGGATTATATGGTTTACAACCTAGAACTGACATTTCTCTTATTGATGATGGACCAAATCTAGCACCAACTCTAAATGTAGCACATGAGTCAAATGGTATACCAAGAACAGCAAAATCTACATCGTCTGTTGTAACTACATTTTGTAATCTCATGAATGTTTTAATTCCTGCAAATCTAGGTGATTTTAAAGAATTTATTGTTTTATATTTAATCATAAATACTCTCCCCAATTTTTATTATTTTTGTTATTTTTTTATCAAATTTATTTTAAGCTTCAGATACACCATCTTCTTTTTCCATCTTAAGAACGTATGGAACTGCAATTAACTTTGCAAATATTATACCTATTACTCCACCTACGATTTGACCAACAAGTATTGCAATAACCAAGTTTGGTTGAAAATTGACATTGAAAGCTATAAAATCTCCTAAAGAATATCCTGCACAAACTAAAAATGACATAGATATTACTTTACTTGTCGGTTTCATATCTTTAACTAGTCCAAAAATTGCGATACCATTTGCCATACATGCAACTAATCCAGCACTACCTGCGCTATCTAGTCCAGCTATTGAACCAAGTTTTTCCAGTGGCTTTTTAAAATACTTACGTATAAGGTAAACCATTGGAAATGCTCCACAAAGCATCATTGCAATACTCCCTAGAAGCTCAATAGACCTAAACATTTCTTTCTCATCTGCAAACATTGGGTCAAATCCCCAACTCCCAAATACTTTAGTGAAAATACCTGTATAGTGTTCAACAATAGATGATACTACGACTATTATTAATATGCTTGTAAGACCTTTTCCAAAATACATGAATCCTTTTATCATTCCATTAGGGAACAACTTTAACCCTAATGCAAGCAACACACACACCACAACAATAGGAATTAGATTTTGGAAAATCATTAGCATACTTAAATTTAATGTATAGTTAGAACTTCCTACTGTAGAAAGTGTCGTACGTATCGTAGGATTTGTAAGTAATGCAACCATATATGACGTGAATACTCCAAAAGGTACTGATAAAAATCCAGACATAGCTCCTAAAGCTAAGTACTTGTAATCTTTTTTATCTAAAATTGAAAGTCCTATTGGAATATTAAATGCCACTGTAGATGCACACATAAATCCAACTGCTAATACTATCACTAATATTTCACTCGTTTTCCCAATCTCTATAGCTAAAGCATATGAACCGCAATCTGGTGGCATAATCATAGCTGCTGCTACCACTGGGTCTGCGCCAAACATACTAAACAACTTTCCAAATATTTTCTCTACCCCGACTTTTAGATACGGAACAGATACCATAAGACCTACTATTGGTATAAACATCGTTGCCATAGTATGTAAGCCTTCATCAAAAGATTTGGCTAGCTCTGATTCTTCTTTGAAAATCTTTGCTAATCCTCCAGCTACACAACAAGCCATGATGATATACAGTACTGAGTCTCCTAATAATTCCATACAGTATACCCCCTATGTACTAAAAACATTAATCAGCTCTTTATTACTTAATTTTTATTATATTTCTTATGCTAATAAATACTTCTTATGCTAGTGTCTCTACAGATTCTGTAAAGTTAGGGTCATTTATTATATCTAAGTAATGGTCAAAGTTTTCATCCTTCATAAATTCTATACAATCAGCTGCACGAGTTCTTCCATATTCCCAATAGAAGTCATGGTCTTTACCATATGTTATTTGAACTAATGACCATAAAGACCAATGTGCATTAACTAAAAACTTACTTGTAAGTAATCTTGCTCTTTGCTCTTCTGTTGGTTCTCCACCAAAGTATGTTCTTACATAAAGCTCTTCTTTATCTTTTGGAAGAGGATTTTCTACGCACACACATGCCATATCGTAAAATCTATCATTTGTTCCACCGTATTCCCAGTCTATTACACGCATAACTTTTCCATCATACATAAAGTTTTCTGCTAGTGTATCATTGTGACAAGGAACTAATTTTTGTGGGTTATTTTGATAAGCAATTTCTATTATATCTACTTTTTCTGTTATACTATCCCATCCATCGTATCTCTTATCAAATCCATTTTCTTTAAGTATTTGTAAGTACTCTTTCATCTTAGCTATTGGGTTAAATACACTTTTAAACTCCATTCCACTATCGTGGTATTTTCTCATAATTTCTGCTGATTTCATAACTACATCTGAATTATTTATAAAATCCTCTGCATGCATTGTATCTGATTTTATAAATTCACAAAGTTGTGAACCTGTTTTTGGGTCATAGTAATATATTTCTGGAGCTATTCCAAGACATGACATTAAAGAAGCATTGTGCTTTTCTGCTGGACGATTTATATATCCTGCTGTCCCTACTCCTGCCACACGCATTGCTATTTGAGTGCCATCTTCAATCTCAAGCTTAAAGTTTTTATTTGTAAGCCCGCCTGGCATTATTTCTATTTTGCTAAGTTCTTGGCTAAATGCTGTTTTTGTTAAATTAATTAACCTAAGGAAATCTTGAATTTCATACGGTTGTATTACCTCTCCAAATACTGACATATTTTCTCTTATACTTTCATTTTTCATAATAATTTCTCCTTTGTATGATTTGTTTTTGATTAAAACTTTTTCTATTAAAAACCATTTCCCTTTGATTAGAATTCTATATCTTTGTGCAACACAAAGGTCAACACTATTTTTGTTTAATTTTTTGTTATAATGAATTTTTTTATATATTCTTTGGGTTTTATCTCTATTTGTGCAAATAAAAAAGGGGTTATCTCAAAATGGATTTTGAAAGTTTTGTAAAAAATAATGATTTTGGAATTAGAATAGCAGAAGGTCTATGAGCATCTAAATAAATAAAAGAAAATTCAAAATCTAAAATAAGAAAAGATATTGTAAAATATATTATATAATTTCGAATTTTCACATAAATAAATAGAATATAGAATAATGTAATATATTTATGTCATATTCCTTATGATAAAATTGAACTATGTTAAGGGGGAATTTAATATGCCATTTACTGAAATATGTGTTTATCAAGTCAAGCCACAAAAGGTGGACGAGTTTGAAACGCTTATGCTTGAAGTTAAGAGTTTTTTAGAAAAGCAAGAGGGGTTACTTTTACTTCGATTTACCAAAAGAGAGTATCACATAGACTTAGAACAAATTAAAGAGGGGCTTCCTCCTCCCAAACTTACTCGCATTGTAAAAGCGTTAAGTATATGCTTTATTGGGAGTTTGACACGAAAGAAAATTATGGAATTGCACAAAAAAACCTTTATGATAGTTATTGGAAATCTATCGAAAAGTGCTTAATAGTGCCACATGACTAAAAAAAGAAACCACATTCTGTTTTGTATAGAATATAGTTTCTTGAATTTTAAATAATTAAAAGCAATCTTTTATTTTTTGAATTTTCTAATTTTATAGTAGACAACTTTATTAATTAACTCTTAAATTTTTATCTTCTCTACAAAACTTTTTTCTTATTAAGAAATATGCAGAGATTACAACAAGTTCTATCGCTAAAAATATACCATAAGTAGCTATAGAATCTATACTGTCTATACCATTTCTAAAGAAAATTAATGCTACTCCTGCTACTATAATTCCTATAGCATTTTTACCTATAGCATTCTGACCAAAACCATAAAAAGAAGGGAAATTTCCTTTTATCTCAATAACTGTCAAAATTAATCCAATTACTATAAATAATGCTCCTACAACTTCCATAATCATACTAGCCATTTTACACCCTCCTCATTAGAGAATTAACCACTACTATAAAAATATCTTGCTTTTATAGTTACATTATATATTCAATTGGGTGTTTTTGGAAGCATTATTAAAAAATAATTTTTCATTCTATTTAAATTTATTTTTCATATTAAAATCATCCCAATTTTTATATAAATATTAATCTAACCTGTATAGTTTTATATATTAGAAGGCTTGTAAATAAATTTATTTTATAAAAATCTATTCACAACCTTTTATATACATTTATATATTATATATAAAGAAAATAACAGCTAAATAACCAATATTTTTTTAATTATTAATTTTGATTATAAATTTCTTCAATCTCATTCTTACTCAAATCAACTAGTTCATAAATTTCCTTTAGACTATGTCCCTTGTCTTTCAACCTTATGATAAATTTACGATTTATTTGTAAAGTTGTTTCATTTTTTCCTATTTCTATTCCCTCTCTTAAAACTTCTTCTCTAAAACTTCTACTTCTATCCATAATGTAAGCACCTCTTTTCAGATTTAATAAATATTCTTCATTACTACCTAATTCCTTTAACCTATCTAATGCCTTTTTAACAATAGTATCATTCTTAGCTATAACCCTGACATCCAAGTTAGAAGGATTATTGATAAGTTTTCCCCATAATATAATTCTATCTACTATGTTATCATGTCTATTAATCTTAGGAAGCTCTACAAAATACAGCACTGTTTTCTTTGAATAAATCTCTGGATGACCATCCATAGTTAATCTCATACAATTTACATAATCATCTATTTGCCTATATTTTACATGATTTAGTATATGTATTCCAATAGTTTTTCCAATATCTTTATATTTCTTGCCTTCTTCTAATTTCTTTCCATGTACAAGATTTAAGTAATACTCAGCTCTTTCTCCATAGTCATCTTCAAGGGCTCTTTGCATTTCAATATTTATATGATTCTTTTCTTCATCCTCGGCTAAAATGTCTAATCTAGGTCTTTTCTCGCCAATATAATTAATAGTTGGGTCCGTTTCAACTCTGATTATCTTCTTGATTTGTGTAAATGGCTTAATGTTTTTATTGGCATTTGGAGCATATTTTATAATATCATTTATGAAATTTGATAGTAAATCATAGTCATTATGTAAGGTAAATAGTGATTTAAATACTTCATCATATTCAGGTTTAGCATAACCATCTTCTGTTATAACTTGACCAATATTTTCATCTGTTAATATTTCTTTTGGAATTAGATTTCTAAGTTTGTCTAGCTCCTCATTAGAAAAAATATCTTTTTTTAATATATCATTTATTTTACTTGTCCATTCTCTATCTTTTTCTTCAACTATGGTTCTTCTATACTCTTTTGCAGTTTTTCCAATTTCTAAGCCATATTTCATCCCAACACCACTTTCTTTTATTATATCAATTATTTATTGATTAATCTTGCTTTTTACATCCTTACCTCCTATTTTTTGTATTATTTACAAATGTAATTTAAGGTTTTATTGGTTAAAATTAGCTTTATTTTCTCTTATATTTATTATTGTCCAAACTTGTATTTTTTAAAATAAAATAGAGCATGTTATCCATGATTTTTAAGAATCACAAATAAGACACTCTATCAGTAACATTTTATATTAGAGCTTATTTATAATATATTACAATAAGATTATTCCTACTAAAAATCTTATTACTCACGATTGATTATTAGATATATTATATAAATATTTAAAGCTAATACGATTGATATTATTCTTTATTATACAATGTGCATCCTGTTTTCTCAGTAAAAATCTTAGCCCAGTCTTCTGTACAGTAAAAAACAATACACTCCTGATAACCATCTCCCATGAAAAATAACTGTTTGATATTTTTTTCTTTTTCAAAAACTTCATTCATAAAATATAGCATTTTTTCATTAAACCAGTCATGATTAACTTCTACTTCACACATATACGGATTACCATTGTAGTAAAAACTTATTGTCTGCATGCCAGTTCCTTGATTGAAATCTACTTGGCTTGTATCTTCTACAATTTGTGTGATTTCAAATTCATTATTACTAATAGATAAAATTCCTTGCAGAAATATGGTATACATATCATGTCCTTCTACATCAAAACTGTATACTTGAGAAGATTTAGGTGTCCATATCCCAGTATTGTAATCATAAGAACCCCTGCCAAGAATGGTTAAAAGCATGGCTGTTTTATTCATTGAATCTAATACCTCTGATGGCATGATGTTCCAAGTATCTTCAAGATGTTTAATTGCTTCATCTGTAATGCCATGAATACCCAATTTTTTAAGAGTATTAGCTACTTCCTGAAAAGTCATTTGATTAGAATCTACCATAATATTTTCCTCCTTAGATAAGCTACTATTACCTTTTTAGTTATTATTTCAATCACTTAGCCAATAAAAAATATCGTGCATAATGTAATTATAATTTTATTTTCTATCAAATCTGATTGGTTTGCAAGCTAATAGTATCAAATCAAATTGGACAAAACAACTTTGTTATTTCTTTGAAGCAGATTTTTAAATATCTGAATAAAGTCAAGAAAATACTATCTTCACAGTTTTCCCTGTAATAAAATCTAGTTTTGTATCTATATACATCCTTTTATGAATGAATTTCATTCAATAGATAATTTAAAAAAATACTTGAGATTTAAAGAAGTTTTGAGTTAAAAATTTACAACAGGATAGAGTATTATATGTAATATTTTTTATGTTTATATTTCGCTTTCTCTTTATGTTTTTAGTTTTATTTTTTTGCTTTGTATTTTTATCTTTTTCTGCCTTTTTCTTTATTTTTATTTGTCTTTTTATATTAGTTTCTATTTTTTAGCAGTTACAATATATGAAGTATGATTCACTTTCTTCCATGTAATATTTCTAAAATCTACAGATAACAATTTACATATTTCTTTTTCTGAGTACATTTTTACATCTCCATCTTTGCTGTACTTTATGAAAACATTCATTATATGTCTAAATAAAAATGGTTGCCAACAGTCACAAATTATCAGGGTTCCTTTTGGCTTTAATACCCTACAAACCTCTGACAATACCTTATCGGGTTTAGGATAATGATGAAAAGAATCATTACAATATACAACATCAAAAAATTCATTTTCAAATGGCAAATACTCTGAATCTCCTAAAACTAAGGTAGCATTCTCTTTTAATTTATTTTTTGCTATATCTAACATATTCTCAGAAATATCAATTCCATAAGCCTTTTTCCTACAATCTTCATTTAAAATAGCTTGTAATACTGCTCCTGTTCCACACCCTAAATCTAAAATAGTATCATATGAAATATCTGAAAGTGTTTTAAGTAAGACTGGATAAAGCTTTCTTGCATGTTGCCCCTTTATGTCTTGGTCATAGGTATCCGCTTGATTATTAAATGTTTTTCTTGATTTTTCTTTTATATCTGTCATATCTAAACTCCTCCTTTCTTATATTGTTCACAGTATATCACGGGTAGTTCTTTATGTCAATGAATGATATTCATTCACTTTAAATATTTAATATAACTATATTAAGTTCTCTATAGTTATATTAATATTCAATTTATACTATGTGTATTATGATTAAGTTATATTATGCGTATTATGATTAAGTTATATTATGCGTATTACGTTTAAGTTCCATTATTCATATTATTCTTAAGTTATGCTATATATATTATATTTATTTGGTCAATTTGACCTTTTTATATTTTTTCTCTCTTCTAACTTTTATAAAACAATCATAAAATAAAGTATCATAATAATTACTCATACTTATCACGCATTTTTCTGTTTTATCTGTGACCTTTTATCTTGTCTCTGTAAATTTCACAATTAATATTTTGCCCTAACTAGTTCCTACCTTTAAAAATTTATTTTTAGAACCTATCAATTTTATTCTTTAATTGTCTCTTTACTTTAAAGATAAATCGGTCACAATACTGTTCGTTTTTTACCAACAGCTCATATGCATCCATAATCCCAATAGATTGTACGAAACCAAAAATACCAACTGCCAATCCCAAAAATACAAGTGAATGATATTCTGTCCATTCAATGTACCCTCTAGCTGTTACCGCAATAATAAGAATACCAACCACAAACAAAAATGTACTTGGAATAGCAACTAACTTGTATTTTTTCTTGATTGAAATATATTCCTTTGATAATTCTTTCAAAAACTCATAATCAAATAACAATGGCTCTTTTCTCAAGATTTCATAATCTTCTTGTTCTGTAAACATCCCAAGTATAACAACACCAATACCTAAAACAACACACACTGCTATTCCTAAAATATGCCAACTTGTATGAGTTGGAAGCATTACATAAGGAATACCTGCTAATGCCCAAAACAAAAAACATAAACCCAAATATTTACATTCTCTTTTCTCATTGATAAGATAACCTCTTGCCACTTCCTTGCTTACATAATATCCCTTTTCATTTGTTCCTTTTATTGATTTCTCATCTTTTAATAAAAAATCAATTGATACTTCAAAGATATTAGATAGTAGTAAAAGTTTTTCTGTTTCAGGAAATCCTTGATTGTTTTCCCACTTACTAACCGCCTGTCTTGTTGTTCCGATTTGTTCTGCAATTGCTTCCTGTGATAGCCCTTTTTCTTTTCTCAACTTAAATAATTTTTCACCAAAATTCATATATTATTACCTCCTGTGATTTGATATCCAAATATTATCAAACTATTATGTTAAATTCTATATTTTAAGAAATGCACATTGTCAACTTCAAGTTGCACTCATGTAATTTGTTGCTAAAACATGATTTTATAATAATTTTTGCTTCTCTTTTTGTATTATAGCATCAATGGAAATCTAAATCCTTTCCTTTCTATTTTGGAAGTAATATTTATCAAAATATGATTTTATTAAGTGTACAAACATTTGATTAACAATAGGCTTTTGATTTATGTTCTAAATACAGCATATCCACACATTGAGATTCCCCTTCAAAAATTGGCTCTGGATAATTATCTATAAAAAAGTTTTTAACCTTATGTGAATAAACAAATCCAAATTTCTCATAAAACGGGATTCCACTTTCAGCTGTACCCACAATCATTGATGGATACTTTTCACTATAAACATCTAAAATATGATTTATCACCTTTGATGCATAGCCCATATTTTGAAAATGTTCATATGTAGCAATATTTTTTAATTCACATGTTTCTTTAGAAATTTCATTTACAACTGCTATACAAGTGAGTTCATCATTATCATACAAAGCATACATAGTGCCTTCATCAAGATACTTATCAATCATTACCTCATATGGGTCAGCCACCAACAAAAGGTCAATATGACCTTTTTTATTTTTATCTATAGTTTTTATTTCTATCATATATATCTCCTCTTTTCAGCATATATTTCTTTTATGTTTTTGATACACATAACTAAATGATAATACAATTAGAACACTGAATGATTATTACTATCTAGTATTACTATCTGGTTTTATTGTATTTACTCCTTTTTAGTTTTTAATACTAAATTGATAATAGAATACATTTTTAGAAGAATCAAGAAAAAAATAACCTATTGCTTCGACTTAAATCCTCCTTCACCTCCTATTGTGAGGAAGAGTAATTACAACTTATAGGTTAAAAAAACTTTAATTGTGTATATGTATCTGATTTCTTATAGACTTCTATAATGTCTTTCATCTCTGTCAAAATACCATAACGACCACATTCTTTTTTTAGTACTTGTTCACATCTCTTTCCATTCAAGCTAGGACACACATAATTTAGTCCATATGTCTTTTGATACTGAAATACTAGTTTTTGCGATATATTCTTTAAATGCTTATAAAAAAACTCTCTTTGACCATTACGCATTGTCATTCCATACATACAATAGATAAACTTTGCATTAGCCTTATGTGCTTTTTCAACAATTGCTCTTATCTCATTCTCATTGTCAGTCAAAAATGGTATCAAAGGTGTCAATAATATCCCACAAAATATTCCAGCATCATTAAGCTGTTTTACTGCTTCAAATCGTTCAGAACTTAGACTCACATTAGGTTCTATTTTCTTTGCTAATTCGTCATTTGCAGTGGTTATAGTCACTTTGACAATGGCAGAATTATTTCTTGTTATTTCTTTCAAAATTAGTATATCTCTAACTACCAAACTACTTTTTGTATCAATAGATACTCCAAAATGATTTTCTGAAATTAAATTCAATGCTTGTTGAGTAATGCAAAGGTCTTTTTCAAAAGGATTGTATGTATCAGACATGGCTCCAATACCGACAACTCCTTTTTTTCGCTTTGAATGTAACTCCTTTTTTAGAGTTTCTATCACATTTTCCTTATATCTCACTTGGTCAAAATTTTCTATGTTGTATACTGTGCTACGACTGTCACAATAAATACAACCATGAGGACAACCACGGTAGAGATTCATATTATAATCAATCCCAAACCATCTTGAGTTATCAAATTTAACTTTCTGTAAAATTTGTTTTGCTGGTATACTTTTAATCATTATTAACCTCTTTTACTATCAGCATCTATAATATTCTTTAAGGAATTCACCCATGTTTCTAACGTTTGAGTTAAGACCAATTGCTGGTCTAGAATAGCCTTCCCTGTTTCTGGTACATTCGATTTTGTATTTATATTTTCCTCAATATACGACTTTAATACTTGTATGTTTTCTTCAATACTACTTAAGCACAGTTTTTGCTTTTCTGGTGTAAGACTGTATAAATTTACTATTACAGCATTGAAATCCAGAAAAATATTTACTGGCTTTGAAGCTGTATCAAACATTAAATCTAAAAAATGCTTTTCACCTAATTCTGTTAAAGAGTAAATTGCCTTTTCTGGCATTCTCCCCTCTCTTACAACTGTACTTTGAATATAACCTTTTTCTTCTAACTGAATTACCTTCTTATAAATTGATGGTGTACTGATTTTAACCCAACGTGATATATTTCTATATTCCACCACTTTCTGTATATCATAAGCACTCTGAGGCTGTTGCTTTACTATCCCAAGTACAATTAAATCTATTGTTGCCATAAAAATTCTCCTCTCGTTTTCTCTCTATTGACAAATACTATAAATTATAGTAGCATTTTCTGTATTACTATAAATTATAGTATTATATTTTAGAGCTAATGTCAATAGAAAGGGAGTGTTTAGCATGAAAGAAAGCAACAAAAAAATTGAATTATTAGGGTCTGCCCCAATACCGAAAGCATTGTTATCTATGGGATTACCTACTATGATAGGTATGATGATAACTGCATTGTACAATTTAGTAGATGCATACTTTGTGGGTGGCCTTGGAACAAGTCAAATGGGTGCTATATCTGTTGCATTTCCACTAGGTCAGATTATTGTGGGATTAGGATTATTATTTGGAAATGGAGCAGCTTCCTACATTGCCAGACTCCTAGGTCATGGAGATAAGGAAAAAGCAGGTAAAGTTGCTAGTACAGCTATTTACAGTAGTATAATAGTCGGTATATTATTTATTATTGTCATTATGATTCTTCTCAATCCTGTTTTAAAATTATTAGGAGCTACAAAAAGTATTATGCCTTATGCAATGTCTTATGCCAGTATATATGTCGTATCATCTATTTTTAATGTGTTTAATGTCACTATGACTAATATTGTCACAAGTGAAGGAGCTGCTAAAACAACTATGTGCGCTATGTTATTAGGTGCATTGCTTAATATGATTTTAGACCCAATATTCATTTATACTTTTGGAATGGGTGTAAAAGGCGCTTCAATTGCAACTGCTCTTTCTCAGATGGTTTCAACACTTGTTTATATAGGATACATTTTTAGCAAGAAAAGCATGTTTAGTTTTAGAATTAAAGAATGTTGTTTTTCAAATGAAATCATGTCAGAAATATTAAAGATTGGTGTACCTACCTTAATATTTCAGTTATTGACTAGTCTCGCTATTACATTAACTAATATGGAAGCTACAAAATATGGTGATTCTGTAATAGCTGGAATGGGTGCAGTAACAAGAATAATGTCTTTAGGTAGTCTTATCGTATTTGGGTTTATAAAAGGATTCCAACCAATTGCTGGTTATAATTTTGGTTCAAAGAACTATGATAGATTACACAAAGCAATAAAAACATCTATAGAATGGACTACTATATTTTGTGTAGTACTTGGTCTTGTAATGGTGTTTTTCCCAACAGCTATAATTTCACAATTTACAAGTGGTGACGTGTTATTGATTGAAAATGGTAGTAAGGCTCTTAGGGCAAATGGATTTTCATTTATGTTATTTGGTTTTTATACAGTGTATTCTACATTATTCCTTTCACTAGGAAAAGCAAAGGAAGGTGGATTTTTAGGCATGTGTAGACAAGGGATATGTTTTATTCCTATAATCTTGATTATTCCTATATTTTGGGGATTAAATGGTATTTTATATGCACAACCAATAGCTGATTTTATAGCTGCCATAGTTGCAGGTTTTATGGCGATAAGACTACATAAAGAGCTTCATATTTTAAAAATAAATTCCATTTCTTCTAAAGAATAAATCGAATTTAAAGTATGTGTCAGTTATATAAATCGACTATCAAAGAAGCTTCATGTATATTACTTATACAAATCGACTATCAGAAAAGATATAAAATTATTTCATGTATTTTGTAGGCTTAATTAACTCTATTAGCACTTATAAATTAATTTATCTATTTATATTGCTTAATCTACTTGCCAACAGGCAATAATATATATTAACATATATTTTTCACACAAATCATACTATTAATATGTGGTTAAATAATCCTTTTTCTCAAACTACTTGTTATTTTATCTATTCACTTGTATCATGGGATTATAATTATTTTAGGAAGGGAGACATTATATGCTTTCACAAAACGATATTGATATACTTACACAAAGTTTATCTTTTTGGGATAAACTCACTGACTCTCAAAAAAGCTTATTAATCTCTTCAGCCAATATATCCCACTTTGAAAAAGGAAGCTCCATTCATAGTGGTGATAGTGATTGTGTTGGTGTTTTGATTATAAAGTCTGGAACAATACGCACATACATACTTTCAGATGAAGGGCGTGAGGTGACACTTTTCCGTCTTGATAGTGGTGATGTATGTATATTATCAGCATCATGTATTCTAAATACAATAACTTTTGATGTCTATGTAGATGCTGAGACAGATTGTGATATTATACAAATTAGTTCTTCTGTTTTCTCAAAATTATCTACAGAAAATATTCATGCAGAATTGTTCTCGTATAAACTAGCCACTGAACGTTTTTCTGATGTTATGTGGGCAATGCAACAAATCCTTTTTATGAGTTTTGATAAGCGTTTGGCATCTTTTTTAGTTGATGAAATAACTAAGCAAAGTAATACTACTGTAAATATGACTCATGAACAAATTGCTAAGTATATGGGAAGTGCGAGAGAAGTTGTGTCGAGAATGTTGAAATATTTTGCTAGTGAAGGTCTTGTATCTCTATCTCGTGGTGGTATAAAAGTGTTGGATAAAGATAGACTTCGTTCTTTAACATTATAAGGGGATGACTCAAAATAAAAATTTAAATCATCTCCCTTTTTATACAAAAATTGAATATCATACATTATAGCTTAATATTTTATTAGATTCATTTTTTTATTTAAATACATCTAATGTTCCTATTTAATATAATAAATAAAAAACATTGACTATTTATCTAACACTTTTTATTTATTATTCTAATAAACTTCTTTTATTTCATTCTCAGTTAATGTAGAATATTTAAATTTGGTTAATGTATCCTCTAATTTAAAACCATTCTTCTTTAGCATTATTATAAATCCAGAGTCTTTTCTTCTAGCTTCTTCCTTTTTAGCTCTTTCTTCAATTTCTTCTTTAAAATTTCTACTTTTATTCATAATGTAAGCACCTCTTTTTTATTATATCAATTCTTCATTAATTTAATTTTATTTTTCATATAATTACCTTCTGTTTTTATAAATACGGATAAATTTAGTTTGAATTTTTATTTGCTAATAAAATAGCTTAGTTTTACTTCTATTACTAATATGAAATAAATTTGAATTTTTTTGAAAAGCTTACTCTTATGATTAGTGTAACTTACCTGCGATTTTACCTGAAACTTTTTTATCTATTTCATCAAGAATATGAGAATATATATTTTTCATTGTTGCATTAACAATTCAAACACTACATTTCAATATAAAACATTACATTTCAAATTGAAATCTTATATTTCTATTTGAAATGTAATATAAAGAAATATAATATTATTTTATTAAATTACAAAAAATATTTTCATAAAATTGTATTAAATCAATTTGATTAACAGTTAAATTACAATAAATCACATAAAAAAACAAATAAAATATTATTAATCTAAAAAGTTGGCATATTTTGTGCTTTTATAATTTAACATAAATCTAAAATTAAATAAGGAGAAGAAAATGAATAAAAAACAGTTGATGAAATTCTTACTTGTTGCAGCTATACCAATAATTGTATGGAGCTTACCTGCACCACAAGGATTAAAGAAAGAAACTTGGGATATTGTTGCTTTATATCTAGGTTTACTAGCAGGTCTTGTTATTAAACCATTTAAAGAGCCAATAATTACCTTAATCATTGTAGGTGTAGCCCTTATGTTTATGGATGAGTCAATACTACTTCATGGATATTCGGATAAAATGACTTGGTTTTTAGTTGTTGTAACTATTGTCTGTACAGCATTTGTAAAGACAGGACTAGGAAAACGTATGGCATACAACCTTTTACTAAGAGCAGGAGATTCTACTCTAGGACTTGGATACTTAATGATGATAAGTGATTTAATACTTAGTCCTGCTACAGGGTCAAATGCCTCTAGAACAACTATTATATATCCTATATTTAGAAATATCGCAGAAGGTGCAGGTTCTAAGCCTGATGATGAGCCTAAAAAATTGGGTGCATATTTAACAGTATTAACATATGTAGTCTCTCAAGGTACAGCAGCATTATTTTTGACAGGTATGGCAACTAATGCGATAACAGTTTCTTTGGCAGCAAGTATGTTAGGTGTTAACTTAACTTGGGGAACTTGGTTTATGGCATCAGTTGTACCAGCAGGTTTATTCTTACTAGTAGCACCACTTATAGTCTATAAAATATATAAGCCAGGTTTAACTCACTTAACAGATATTAAGCCACAGATAAGAAAAGATTTAGATTCATTAGGTGCTATTACAAAACATGAAAAGATACTAGTTGTATTCTTTATTCTTGCAATTCTTGGATGGATGTTTGGTGAAAAAATACCTTTTGTAAACTTAAATATGCAAGTAGTAGGATTTGTGTTCTTAGCATTAGTTCTTATAGCAGGTATTTTAGATTGGGACGATGTTATTGGAGCTAAAGGAGCATGGAATGTATTTATATGGTATGGTGCCTTTTATGGTATTGCTGGTTCGTTAGCTGATGCAGGTTTTTACAATTGGCTGGCTGATAAATTAGGTACAGTACTTAATCTATCAGATGTAAATGGATTATTAGTTACAATAGTACTATTGTTAGTGAGTTTGGCAGTTAGATACTTCTTTGTATCAAATAGTGCATTTGTAGCATCTTTTTATCCTGTACTATTTGCAATAGTTTTATCTACTAAAGCAAATCCGATGGTAGTTACATTATTACTAGCATTCTTTGCAAGTTATGGAGCTTTATTGACTCATTATGGAAATGGAGCTGGTCTTATAGCCTTTGCATCAGGATATGTATCTCAAAAAGATTTCTGGAAAGTAGGTACTATCATGGTAATGGTTGCATTAGCAATATTCTTAGTAATAGGCTTACCTTACTGGAAAATAATTGGATTATGGTAAGTACACATTAAATTTATATATTGGAGATGAATAATTATGCTAGATTTACTTATTGTAAATGGACATGTAGTAGACCCTAAAAATAATGTAAATGGGAATAAAACAATTGCTATATACAATGGAAAAATAACTGAATATAAACATGGCGATAATGCAAAACACACAATAGATGCAAGAGGTAAATTTGTTTTTCCAGGGTTGATTGATGCACATGCTCATATGTTTGCAGATGGAACTGAAATTGGTATATATCCAGATAGCACCTATCTTCCAACTGGTGTTACTAGTGCAATTGATTGTTCAGCAGGGGTAGCAAACTACCAACTCTTTAAGTCTTCAATTGTGGCTAGAAGTAAAGTAAATATAAAAAGTTTCTTGCAAGTTTGTTCAGCAGGATTAGTAACTACTAGCTATCATGAATGCATTGACCCAAGGTATTTTAATCATGAAAAAATAGAACGAATATACAATGAAAATAAAGACAATATATTAGGTCTAAAAATAAGATTAAGTGAAAATTTAGTAGAAGGTCTAGGAATAGAGCCATTAAAAGAAACTATTAAAATAGCTGAAAAAATAGGATGTCCTGTTGAGGTACATTGTACAAATTTACCAGTTCCTACAGAGGAAGTATTAAATATATTAAGACCAGGAGACATATTTGAACATGTATATCAAGGTGTTCAAAACACTATCCTCGACTCAAATGGCAATTTATATGAATGTGTAAAGAAAGCAAGGGAAAGAGGAATCATATTTGATACAGGAGAAGGTAGAAAACATGGTGACTTTGAGGTCATGTTAAAAGCAAAAGAGCAAGGATTTATAGCTGATATTTGTAGTACAGATTTGGTACTAGAAAGCATGTTTAGAAGACCTATATTCTCTCTACCAAATCTTATGTCTAGATACATGTGTATGGGAATAAGTCTATATGATGTTGTAAAAATGACAACACAAAATCCAGCTAAACTTATGAAAATGGAAAATCAAATAGGATGTTTATCAGAGGGTTCAAATGCAGATGTAGCAATATTTGACATTATGGATGTTAAACAAACTTATACAGATTGGAAAGGTAGTAAATTCGAGGCAGATAAATTATTAAAAACAGAAATGACAATTAAAAATGGATTTATAGTATATTGTGCCCCAGATTACATATATGAAAATTAATTAGGAGGAAAAAAATGGGTTGGAAAATATTATTACCACAAGAAATAATGCAAGAAGGAAGAGATTACTTAGAAAGTAGAGGACATGAACTAATAACTGGTTCAGGCATGGAGACTAAAGATATAATAAATGATATAAAAGGTATTGATGCAATTATAGTTAGGTTATCTAAAATAACGAGAGAGGTATTTGAAGCTGCTGATAACTTAAAAGTAATAGTACGTCATGGTGCAGGATTTGATACTGTAGATTTGGAGGCAGCAAAAGAATTTGGTGTTCAAGTATTGTATTGTCCAGTAGCAAATAGTACTTCTGTTGCAGAGGTAACACTAATGTATATGTTATATTGCTCTAGAAATTATACAAGAGTAAGAAAAAGTTTTATAGATGACTATTATAAAGCTAAGCTAAGAACTCCTAAATGTGAGCTTGATGGAAAAACTGTAGGAATTATTGGATGTGGAAACATAGGTTCAAGAGTTGCTAAGATGTGTATGGATGGATTCAATATGAAAGTAGTTGCATATGACCCATATAAATCATCTAAAGACTTCCCACAAGGTGTAGAAGTAACTAGAGATATAAGCAAAATATATAAAGAAAGTGATTTTGTTTCTGTTCACTGTCCAACAACTTCTGTCACTAAACATTTTATAGGAAAAGAACAGTTTAGTATGATGAAGGAAACAGCATTTTTTATAAATGCAGCAAGAGGAAGTGTTGTAGATGAACAAGCTTTATATGAAGCATGTAGAGATAATATTATAGCAGGTGCTGGCTTGGATGTATTACAACAAGAACCAGTAGATTCTAAAAACCCTATATTATATTTAGATAATGTTGTGGTATCTCCTCATATAGGAGCAGCAACTAAAGAAGCTACTAATAGAGCCTCTTTACACTCTGCAATTGGAATTAATGAGGTATTTGAAGGTAAAAATCCTACTTGGCCAGTAAAATCAATAGATTGGGACAATGCAACTATATACAATGATTAGTAAACAACAAACACTTATTAGGAGGAACTTAAAATGACAATAGGAAATAGAGTATATTTAAAAAGAGATTTACCAGATAAAGAACTTGTAAAAAGATTTAGTGTATTACCAGCAGCTAATGTAGGAGACTGTATGTATAGGTCAAGTGCATTAAGTTCAGAAATAAAGTTAATGTCTTCACCAAAAAACAGAATGTGTGGAGTTGCATTAACAGTAAAATCAAGACCAGGAGATAATTTAATGCTTCATCAAGCTCTTAATATAGCTCAAGAAGGAGATATAATAATACTATCTAATAATGGAGATAGAACACAAGCTATCATGGGAGAAATCATGTACAAATATCTTGCAGATTTCAAAAAGGTAGCAGGAATTGTAATAGATGGTCCAATAAGAGATATTGATGTTATATCAAAGTCTAGTTGTCCAATATATGCTACAGGAACTACTCCAGGTGGTCCATATAAAGAAGGTCCTGGAGAAGTGAATGTACCTATATCTATAGGAGGAATTGCTGTTAATCCAGGAGATATAATATTAGGAGACCAAGATGGTGTAATCGTAATCCCTAAAAATGATGCAGCAGACCTTATTGATAAAGCAGAAGCAAATGCTCAACAAGACCATGCTAAAGTAGTAAAAGCTTCTGAAGGAACTGCAAATAGAGAATGGGTAAAAGAAACATTAGAAAAAAAAGGTGTACAAATTATAGATGATGTTTACAGAGTTTAGTAATAGATGACTTCTACTCTATGTCTATAAAATATTTATACATATAAATATTAAAATAAAAATGGATGTGTCTCAAAATGAACTTTTTAGTTCATGAGGCACTCTTTTTTGTATGAAATCAATTATATTTTCATCATTTCAACAATGAAAAAGAAGCTTATCTCTATTTTGAGACAGCCCCATTTTTTATTTTATTCAATGAACATTTTATTCAATGAACATTTTATTTAATGAAGATTTTATTCAACAAACATTTTATTTAATAAATATTTTATTTATCATATATTTAATTTGAAAGTTGATACTTTTTAAGTTTACGCCAAAGAGTAGTAGTACTGATACCTAGCTGACTTGCAGTAACAGATTTTACTCCATTATTTTTCTCTAATGTTTCAAGAATTAATTTTTTTTCATAATCTACAATTTTATTATCTGCCAAAGTAGGAGAATAATCTATTGTGGATGTTGAATTTATATCCTTTCGAAAATGTGGCTCAGAAGTTAAAATTTCAGAAACTAAGTATTCATCTATAAAATTATCATCACACATAACTACTAGTCTTTCTACTATATTTTTTAATTGTCTTATATTACCAGGAAAGTCATATCTACTTAAAATTTTAAGTGCAGAATCAGATATTGACACTGGTTTGTTATAATGAGATATAATAGCATATGTCAGTTGTTCGATATCTTCTTTTCGCTCTCTAAGAGGAGGTAAATCTAGCTTCAACACACAAAGTCTGTAAAATAAATCTTCTCTAAAATTATTATTATCAATCTGCTCCACTAAGTTTTTATTGGTAGCTGTTATAACTCTTACATTAATAGGTACAACTTTAGTATCACCTATTCTAGTAACTTCCCTCTCCTGCAATACTCGAAGCAGTTTGACTTGGACATCTTTAGAAATTTCTCCAATTTCGTCTAAAAATATAGTCCCATTATGTGCCAATTCAAAGACACCTGCTTTCCCTTCATTTCTAGCACCTGTAAAAGCTCCCTTTACATATCCGAATAGTTCACTTTCAAGTATATTTTCAGGTATAGCTGCACAGTTTATAGCCACAAAAGGTCCATTAAATCTATTGCTATAATTATGTATACTTTGAGCAAATATTTCTTTTCCAGTACCAGATTCGCCAGTTATTATTATTGTAGAATCAGATTTAGCAAATTTCTTAGCCATATTTACTGAGTGCATTAATGCATCACTTGAACCTAATATATCGTTAAAATTGCTTTTTGCACAATGAGACTTTGAAATTAAACTCTCTCTTATTTCTTTTTCTGTTGATTGAATATTTTCGATATCTTGTATAGTTGCAACACATCCAAAATGCAAACTATCAATTATAATTGGAAAACAATCAAATGTGAGAGAAGACCCTTTAAAATTAATTATATTGTTACATAAAGAATGCCCATTTTTCAATGAATCCGAAATATCACCAGAAGTTAAATAATCTTTTATAAATTTATCAACTTGGTTAAATAGTAGCCTTTTTGCTTGATTATTTATAAAAAGTGGTGAGTGATTTTTATCAATTGCAATTATACCACTATGGGTACATTCTAGAATTTCTTCTGTAATAGAGTTATTTATTCTCTTTTCAATTCCTATGTTATATAGATGAATTGCTTCATTAATAGATGCATGAATAGAAGACTTTTCAACTTCAGTCTCTATACAGGGCTTATTGTATTTAGAGGTGATTTCTTTTGTTGTTTTTCCACCTATGAAAATTTCAGTACCATTATCAATTAATTCTTTTATTGTATCTTCAAACTCATAAAGAGAATTTAACTTGGGTATTTCTAAGTCAAAATTGGAGATTTCTTTGAATCGCTTAGCCGTTTTATATGATAATTCTAAACCTATAAATCCTATTTTTGAGGAATATTTAAGTGCTTTTTTGTACGAATAAAATATGTCTTCATATTTATATCCAATATCTACTATAGGAATTGAAACATGCTTACGCAATAAATCAACATTTTGCCCACGAGTAATTATTACTTTAGTGCCTAAGTTAATTAGGTTATCTGCTAGTTCTATAGTTTCTTTACCTGTAGCAATGTATGATGGAATTTTTATATGTAGTTCTTCAAGCACTTCATATACAGTATCTGAAAATAACTTAGAAGGAGCAATAACTACTATCTCGTTTTTCATATCATCAAATCTCCTTTTATTAATCTATTTTTAATCTATTTTTTATTTTATATATGTATTGTATTAATACCTTGTACTCTCATTTTACCATGATAAAAGGGGATGTCTCAAAATAAAAATTTGAATCATCTCCTTTTTTATACAAAAAACAGAAAAGGAGTTCCTAAGAACCCCTAATCTATATGATAATTGCTATGTAAAAAAACAAAAAACACATTATAATTATTTATAATCTTATTTGTCGTCTTACTTGTAATATTCAAATATCTATCCATAAACATAAAATAATATTATCCACAAACAATAATATACAAACAATAAATAAAAATAAATATATTATATATACATATTATAAACCTCAAAAAATTCTTCAGTCGTAACTGTATCTAACCATTCTTTAGAAGGATATAAAAACTTATACTGATTGTTTTTAATAAGACTATCATCCATAGTATCATAAATACAAGATAGCAATGATGCAGACTTCACAAATGAATTACAAAACTCCTTAGATACAAGAGATTCCAATACCTGCAACATAGTTTTTTCATCTAATGATTTACTTGCAGCAATATAAGATGGTAATGCTATAGCTCCATCATCAGGATAGGACATAAATAAATCGTTATTATTAGCACGCTTTGCATATATACTAGGAGTTATTGCTAATCTATCCGAACCATTTTTTACATCATTAAATGATTGTATTGGCATATCTAATATAGTTGAATTAGATAAAAATCTCTCCACATACTCTTTTCCATATCTACTCCATATAGCTTTAACAACAGATTTCGCACCAGAGTTATTTATACCACCAATAACAGTTTTTGTATCAGTGTCAATTACGTTTTTTATAGAATCTGTTAAACCCTTGTAATTATGGTTATAAGAAAATACTAATGGTATAACCAAAAATGGAAGTAATCTTTCATCAAAATATATAGATGATGATTTAATCTCACTTTTAATATTGAAATAGCTCGATAACGAGTACAAGTTACTTGAAAACTTTGAATAGATATTCTTATCTTCATACACTTCTAAATCTGTAGAAACTATAATATCAGGAATTAAAGCATCTGGTTTTTTTAAATACTCATTGAGTTTGTAAGGATAACCTATACCAAAATAAGTTACCTCTAAATTAATATCCTTCTCTTTTAAAGACATAATTAAATTATCTAAATAGTTTTTCTCATATTTATGAAGTATACAAATATTGCTCCAATACAGCCTAACATTTTTCATAAAGAGTCTCTCCTTTTCTTAATTTATATTGACATTCTAATTGAAATTCATATATATCTTTAAGTTTCCCTAAGATTTCTTTTTCTTCTTTAGTCTTATTGATTACTTTGAAGATTGAACCATTTTTCATTATTATACGCTTCTCTGCTATAAGTGCTGTATGAGGGTCATGAGTAACTATAAAAATCAGCTTATCACTTTTCAATAAGATGTCTAATGCAACATTTTTATTTATTCCAGCATTCTCTATTTCATCTATCAAAACAATAGGATTATTTGAAATGAGAGCAACATCTGCAATCATCAAGGCACGTGTCTGTCCCCCACTCAATGATGTAAGGTCTTGAGATAGGGAAATAGGTTCTGCTGTTATGGAGTTTGCTACATCTAATACTTCTTTTATTGATACAGAAGTATTGTTTTTACATTCTTTATGTATAACTAAAAATTCCTCAACTGTAGAATCAAGAACAAACCTCATGTTTTGGCTAAGATGAGAAATTAGATTTGTAGAAAATTTATTTCTTTCCTCAATAGCAACTTCCATATTATCAATGACTACTTTTCGATTAGTCAAAGAATCTTTATTGACAAACTGCTCTATATCTTTGATTAACCTGCTTTTACCAGAGCCAGTATTACCTACAATAGAATAAATATGACCTCTATAAAAAGTTAGAGATTCAAAGTTCTCTGTATTCCCAAGTTTGTTTTTTCCAGGATATATGGTTACACTTTTCATTAAAATTCACCTCTAAAATTCATTTTAGAAACTATGCCTTGTTGGAATTCATCACCAATTCTACATTCCCCAATACAATAAGAACATACTCCACTTGGCATTGTATGTCTTAATAAATGTTCGTCATTGTTTGAAATATTAGCACTTTTTATATAGTTTGAAATTAGCTCTACACCAAAACCAACTAATCCATCTATAAAGAATATATTAGAATTAGGATTTATTTTTTTTATATTAAATGATATTATCTCTCTTTCTGCTTGCGATACCATGTCTATTTTACTTAGAACTATGGCATCACTTTCACTTAACATAGGGCCTAGTTTTTGAGGAGTCTTAAAGCTAGATGTACAATCACATACACATATGTGGAGTGTTTTATTTGTTGCAGGTGAACACCTATTGCAAAGCCCAGCAGTTTCTATTAGTAAAATATCGCTACTTTTATTTTTAGCCCAAAGTATAAGTTCGTTTATGTTTGAGATAAGAAAATGGTCTGGACATATATCTTTACTAAGTCCAACAATATAAGGTATATTCAATTTTTTATATATTAAATCATCATCAGTAGCTAGACAATCTATCTTACATATTGAAGGGTTAAGCCCATTAGACTTCAGATAAGGAATTAAATGTTTTATTAAAGCAGTCTTCCCTACAGAAGATGAACCAGAAATTAATATAGTTTTCATGGCTTATGTAAAATCTCCTTTCATATTTTGTTAAGAGATATGATAGCATTAAAAACTACTAAAAACTGTATCAAATGAGACAATTAATAAATAAACTTGATTGAAAATAATTATCAATATTATTGAATTTTGGTAAATACTATGATATTATTTCAATCAAAGTGAATATTTATCAGAAAAGGTGATGACTTTGAATGAGAAGGAAGTACTAATAAATAGTAAGTTATTTTCTGAAAGATACATTGTAGAAGATAAGATAAAAGCAAAGAGTTATAAAAAGGGTCAATTTATAAGCGATTTTTTTGATAAAGAATATTATGTAGGTGTAGTCAAAACAGGACAAGTATCCATCTATTGTATATCAAGTGATGGAACTGAAGTTAACATGTCTATTCTAAAGGAAGGAGATGTTTTTGGAATTTCTAATATATTTGATGAAGAATCCTTAGATACTGTACTAAAATGCAAAAGTGATGTTTACGTAGTTTTTTATCCCAAAAAATGCTTTATAGATATGATGAAGTTGGATATTGCTGTTGCTTTAGAGTATTCAAGATATTGTAATAGAAAAATACAATTTTTACTTAGAAAGGTAGAGTTTTTAAATATACAATCTAGTAAAAAGAAAGTTATTGAATACTTACTAGAAAAAGCTAGTAAAAATGACACTGTGCTATTAGAGTGTTCTAAGGAGGAGTTAAGTAAAAGAATTAGTGTAAGTCGAGCATCTTTATATAGGGAATTGCAGTCATTACAAAATGAAAATTGTTTAGAACTTGGTAAAAAGTGTATAAAAATATTGAATAAAGAAAAGTTAACACAGATTCTATATGAAATATAAACTTAAATAACAGATTCTATATAAAATATAAAATTAAATACTAGGAGGAAGTTTTTATGAAAAAGAAATTATCAATATTATTACTAGCAGCATTAATAATAATTTCATTGGTAGGGTGTACATCAAACCCACCAGAAAAACAAACAAAAGAAGAAGCTAAAGTAGTTGCAAAGGTGACAGCACTAAAGGGTCCTACAGGAATGGGAATGGTCAAAATGATTGGTGATGAAAACGATAAAAAAGAAAAGGATTATGAATTTTCAATAGCAAATTCTGTTGATGAAATTACACCCAAGCTTGTTAACAAAGAGCTAGATATTGCTGCTATTCCCGCAAATCTGTCATCTGTTTTATATAATAATAGCAATGGTGAAATAGAAACACTAGCCATTAATACTTTAGGAGTCTTATACATAATTGAGAATGGAAATTCTATAAACAGTGTCGATGATTTAAAAGGAAAAACGATTTATTCTAGTGGTAAAGGCTCTACTCCTGAATATGCTTTGAATTACATATTGAAAGAAAATGGAATTGACCCGACTGAAGATGTCAACATAGAGTACAAATCAGAACATACAGAATGTTTGGCGGCATTATTAAATGATAAAAATGGAATAGCACTACTTCCCCAACCATTTGTAACAACAGCATTGACTAAGAGTGATAACTTAAGAGTAGCTTTGGATTTGACAAAAGAATGGGATACTTTGAATAAAGATAAAAATACTGAAAGTGCTTTAGTAACAGGAGTTGTTGTTGCACGAAAAGAGTTTATTGATAAATATCCAGAAAAGGTTAAAAGTTTCTTAGAAGAATATAAGAAATCAGTTGATTTTACAAACAATAATATAGAAGAAGCTTCAAAACTTATTGAGGAAAATGAAATAGTACCATCTCAAATAGCAAAGCAAGCAATACCAAAATGTAATATAACATTTATAGAAGGTAATACAATGAAAGATAAATTAAGTGGATACTTACAAGTACTTTATGATGCTAATCCAAAGTCAATAGGAGGAAAGATGCCAGGTGAAGATTTCTACTACACTCAAGAAAATTAGTAAAGCTCATATACTAGCAATAATCTTTTGGCTTATAGTTTGGCAAATAAGTAGTATGATAATTGGTCAGGAGATACTTTTAGTATCTCCTTTTTCCTCTTTAAAAAGGTTATTCGAATTATCTATGAAGTTTGAGTTTTGGCAATCAATACTCTTTTCTTTTATGAAAATAACAACAGGATTTATATTAGCTTTTATCATTGGAATAATATCTGCCATAATAGCATCTAATAAAAAAAATTTTAGGATACTTATTGAACCCTTAATACTGACAATACAATCTATACCAGTAGCTTCTTTCATAATATTATCTCTAATATGGATATCTTCAAAGAACCTGTCTATTTTTATATCTTTCTTGATGGTATTGCCAGTGGTATATAGAAATATTCTAGATGGAATAAATAGTATATCTAGGGAGTTAAATGATATGGCAAAAGTATTTAAAGTCAGTAAGATAAAAAAAATAAGGTACATATATTTATCTGAGGTAGCACCATATCTAAGAGCAGCATGTAGTGTTTCTTTAGGGCTATGTTGGAAGTCTGGAATAGCAGCAGAAATAATAGGAATGCCAGCTAATTCTATAGGAGAAAACTTATACAAAGCTAAAGTATACTTAAATACACCAGATTTATTTGCATGGACTATAGTTATTATTATAATAAGTATTTGCTTTCAAAAGGGCTTTTTATCATTGATAGACTATTTATTAAAAAGATTGGAGATAAACTAAATGGATATAGTAATTGAGAATCTAAGTAAAAAATATAATGATAAGGTTGTTTTAGACAATTTTAATAATGTATTTAAAGATGATACTATCTCATTTATAACAGGAACATCTGGTATTGGTAAAACAACATTGATAAGAATATTAATGGGCTTGGAGAAAGCAGATAGTGGAAAAATTATAGGTATTAGTAATAAAAAGATTAGTGCAGTATTCCAAGATGATAGTTTGTGTGAAAATCTAAGTGTGTTATTGAATATAAAGTTGGTATGTGAAAGTCTGGGTAATTCAGAAATTGAAGATGCTTTAGAACTATTGGACTTAAAGGGTTGCATGAATAAAAGAGTAAGGGAATTAAGTGGTGGTATGAAAAGAAGGGTTGCAATATTAAGAGCTTTATTATATGATTTTGACTTGCTTATAATGGATGAGCCATTTAAGGGTCTTGATATTGAAACTAAGTATAAGGTTATGGATTTTGTAATAAGAAAGATGGAAAATAAGAGTGCTATAATAATTACTCATGATATGGATGATATAAAATACTTTAGAAATCATGAAAAATTAATAATTGACTTTAAAATGCCTTCGATATATTGATTTCATATTGGTTTTAAAATCAACTAAAGTTTTTATATGAATATTATTTCAAACTTACTAATTCTATATACCAAAAAGGCTGTAGGCAAATTTGTTTTTACATAAAAAAGTACCTGCGATTAAAACAAGTACTTTACATATTTTTTCTAATTTGTGATATAATAAAAGCAAGAAGAACTACAATCTATTTGCAGTAGAGTGGAGTTCGTAAATTAGTGTTTCTTTTTGAACTTAATCTTTAGTTCAAAACTAAAGTCACTCCTGCCAGAGTGGCTTTTTACTTTTTTAAACAATTTATCCGTTAAGTAAACTATTAAACTGGCAACTAAACTTGCTAGTACACCTTGTAAAAAATTATCCACACATACTCACCTCCCTTCTATACGTTGGGAGGATAACCTTTTGTATGAACTCCACTCTATAAATTGTAGATTACATCTTCTTGCTAAAACTATTATAACATATAATTCCTACATATTTTACCTATTCTATAGTTATTTTCCTATCTCCTTCGCCCTCTTTTTCTTTCTCTTTCAGCCTCTTTCATTGCTTTATATTCTATCTTATTATTTAATTATTATTGCTATCTAAATTTATCATGTCTACTCTTTTTAATTTTCCTACTTAATTAAAACTCTTACACATAAAAAAGAAGCATAAACAAGTTTATTTTATACAAACTCTATCTATACTCCTCACAAATTCACATAAATTCTCTCTACACAGACTTACTCTTTGCCTTACATATCATCTGAGTCATAGTACCCATAGGGCAATAAACACACCATGAACGAGGCTTAAATAGTATCATCGTAATCAATCCAAGAACAGTTGATGTAAGCATAACACTATAAAAACCAAACGCAAACTGTACCACCCAAGGTGAAACTAAAGTCCCATGATATGCCCATTGCCATGGCATTTTTATAGTCCAAAGCAAAGTCACTACCTCTTTAAAGTTTCTACTACCCTCAAACACTAGATAAGTTGAAAAAAGCATATTAGCAAACATCACCATAAAAAATGTCAAAAAACCATATCTAAACCACTTACTTCTAATAAATTTAGGAATATCTTTATTTCTTGACAACTTTAATTTATTTCCAAGCAAATTAAACAGCTGCCCTCTTCCACAATATTTATTGCAGTACGCTTTATTTCCTTTAATAATAGAAATAAGTAATGGGATAAAGAAACAAATTAACCCAATCCAAGCGAAAATAATATTTACAAATCCCAATATCAAATATATCGAAGAGAAAATCCATAAATAGTCATACCAATGTTTTTTATTATTCATGACACTTACCTTCTTCCTCTTTTAATATTGTTATAATCTCAATCACAGATGCTGGACATACCTTCTCACAAATACCACATCCAACACATAAGTCTCTATCAATCTTTGCACTAATACCATGTGGTACTGAGATAGCCCCTCTTGGGCAGACTTTTATACAGCTACCACAAGCTACACACTCGTTTTCTAAAATATTTGCATACTTCTTTTTTTTAGAAGACATAATAACCTCCCTATATTATTATTCTATAGGAATTATATCAATATATTTACTTTTTATCTGTGACTTAATCACATAAGATATCAAGATTAAAAATTCTACTCTAATAGTCACACTTGCCTTATCCACAATATATCTATTTTTTTCTAACAATGTACCTGACATTAATAACACTCATGTCAAACATTCTCGCTAATTCCATATAATTTTTTCCATTAAATAATTTAATCATAAGCTCATTTCTAGCCTCTTTTAAAGCACCCTCCACTGTCTTAATATAAAAATATGTTCCCCCACTTTGTTGACACAATTTCAGATACTCCAATAAATTATACTTATGTAACTCCTTTGGAATACTCACTTCTATATTGTGTTCTTCAAGCAATTCTATAATTTTTTCCAATTCTAACATCTTTTCACCTCATATTTTATATTATTTTTAGACTTTCAATAAGCTTGTTATGGCTATCTTATTACTCTAATAATTTAGTTCTTGAAAATGTAACCTATCCCCATAGTAACAAAAATGCTTATGCCTAGTCTGTCCATCCCTACACTTCGCAACTATTAAATCAACAATCTTAATTCCCCTGTACTCTGATTCCCTAACTAATTCCTCACTTTCTCCTATATCTTTTACTGCTTCTTCATAATCACTCCCTTTTAATTGATGTATATAAACCACATTGTTGCTATCGTGGTAGATGGCTTTACTATCCCTCATAGGTCTATCTCCATAAGGTCTAAAATCTTTCATTTCATCATTTAATTGACTTAACTGAATTATTGGTATATCAAAATCCAGAGTCATACTTTTTAATTCTCTAGAAAAAGTGGCCACTTCTCTTTCTCTTTTTTCCATACTTTTTTGAGATGTAAGAAGTTGCACATAATCTACAATTAATAAGTCGGGCTTTATTTGCCTTATCCTCTTTCTAATTGCACTGATTGTGTCTATCTTGTCATTTATATAAATTAAGTTATTCTCGCGTAAATCTCCTATTGCATTTACAATTAGTTTCCAATCACTTTCATTTATCTCTTTAGATTTCATATTTCTTGTACTTACCCCTGTTATCTTGCATATATTTCTCATAAACACTTGCTCACTTGTCATTTCTCTACTTATAAATAGAGTCTTTTTCCCTTGCTTGGCCGAATTTAACATTATTTGAAGAGCTAAAGCAGTCTTTCCAACCCCTGATTTAGCTGCTATTGTTGTTAGCTCCCCTTTAAAAAGACCTCCTATAGTCGAATCAAGTAAACTTATCCCAAACTTAAATCCAACATCCTTTTTACTTTCTAAAAAATCAAGGACTTTTTCTGCTATGCTATGTACATCATCATTTTCATAAGTATCTTTGTCCAAGATTTTTCTTATATTATTTTCAAATTTATAGATGCAAGTATCGATATTTTCTCCAAAATTTATACCTTCCAAGAGTCTTTGACAATTTTGATTTATGCTTCTTCTTGCTAAGTTTTCTTTTAAAATTTTTATATAACCATCAATACCAAAAGTTTGACCCCAAGTGATTACACTAGTTAAACTGCTCATTTTAATTGCTAAAGACTTCTCATCTATCTTTGATTTTACAGTTGCTACATCAATTATTATCTTTTCTTTTCTAAGTTCTTTCATGATTTTAAATATTTCAAGGCATGTAGAATTCATAAACATATTTTCATTTAAGTCATCTAATTTGTAGTTTAATTTATTGTCTAAAATAATTGTGCCTAAAATAGCCTGCTCTATTTCAACAGCTTTTGATTTAACCATATAAATTAATCTCACTTTCCTCTTAAGTTTTATATTTTAATATTATTAAGTCTTTTATTTTTATATTAGATTACAATGATATTGTCAGTTAGAAATATACTTTTAATTGTAAAAGATATAAATATATTTCCAGTTAAAAATGCATTATCAGCTATAAAATATATAAATTCATGTTAGTTATAAACGCATTGTCAGCTATAAAATATATAAATTAATTTCACTTATAAATGCATTCTCCGACTAGTTAAAATTCACAGACTGGATTCCAATACCTTACATTTTCATGTTTTTTTCTTTCACGCTTGCTGTCATCATATGTGGTATAGTCAGAATATATATAATTATTATTGTTATGATTGTCGTTCTTTTTACACTGGTAAACATTACTTTGATTTTTTACAGATATGTTTTCATTAACATAGGATTCAAATTTATGGCTAAATAAGGTCTCTGGTCTTATATACATTTCCATTATGGTATCTTTCCACTTAGCTACTTTTACCTCAATAACTTTGTAGAAATCTTCTAAGACATAACCCTCCTTTAGTCTTTCATTGATAAGTTTGATGCTCGTTGGAGAATTGATTTTAAAGTTTTTTCCTGTTTTTTTATTTAGCATATTTATAATGCTTTGCTGTATATTTTTTTTATTAAATTTATTTAAAGATTCTTTTTTATTTGTTACAAACTTAGCTTCTTTTTGTGCATCATGAGTATTATCAAAATCACTCTTTTTACTATATCTACTCATGCTACTAAACACTTTGCTATTGCTTGATTTTATAACATTTTTACTTTGATTATCTTCTATGTCATTTTTAGTTATTTTATCTATGTCATTATATGTTTCATTAAATCTGACATTTGAAGACCTCGATTTTAAATTAGAGTTTTCTATTTTCAATTCTTCTCCAATAAATGGTTTGTTAGTATAATCTTTAATTTTATTAGTTACATTAGTAAAATTAATAGTAGGTTTTTCAGAGTTGATATTTTCATTATTAGAACGAGTATTTTTACCATGATTTTTTATTCCACTATAATCTAAGTCATTGCTTTTTTTATTTGCAGAATTATTCTTACTACTTGAATTATTACTACTTAATATACTACAGTCATCACAACTACTACATTCTGTATTATCATCAGTACTACTATCATATTTTGACATTCCACCATAAATACAATCTTCATCAATACAACCTTTATTTTCTGTATTTCCATAACTATACTCTAAATTACTGAACTCATAGCTCTCTACACTGTCATAGTTAAAATCTATAGTTTTATCACTATCAAATAAATTCTCACTAATACTATCAAATAAATCTTCACTAATTTCTGAACTAATATAACTATATATAGAATGCATCTTCCCCTTTGCTCCCTTAGATACAAGCCTTATTACTCCTAAATCTGAAAACTCTCTTACAAGCCTACTTATAGTAGAAATAGAAAGTTGTAAATCTGTAGCAGCTCTTCTTATTGTCATATAAAATTGACCTCTTGGTAAAGTCCCTTGCAATCTCTGTATATTTTCTTTTCTCATTATATAATGATTAAATCTTATTTTATTAATATCACTTGTTATATCAAAGCCTAATACTACCGAATTCAATTTATAAAATCCATTATTCATCTCTACTAACCCCTTTTCTACTAATAAGTAATCGCTTCTCAATAATTATTACTTTATATAAATAACATAAAGTTTAAATTTAAATATATATTTATTTTAATATATTTTAAATATACTTATTAATCCCTTAAAATCCCTATTTATATTCTTAAATATGCAAATGTATTATGTCATATTTATTTATATTTTTTTATTTATATAGCTTATTTATTGTTTTTTCCCCTTTATACAAGCAATTGTACCATTTTGTTTATTTTTTATCCAACAAATATTTTCGACTATTTTTTTTGGATTCTCAATATATCTCCATTATTTAACAGAATATTTTATAGAATATACAGTCTATTTAAATTAATAGGCAATAAATTTAGTAAATTTGTCTAAAAAAACTTTATAAAATGTCTTTTACCTACTCCATACTTAATCTTTACAAAATATTTTGTATAGCATTTTATATATTGTTTTCATTTATTATTCGCTTAATGTTACTTACACACATGTTGTGTTTAATAGCTAGTTCCCCATAATTAACTCCATTAAATTGTCTCACTATCTCCCTATTTCTTGCATATCTAAAAATCCCCTTACATGTAGGTATATAAGTGTTTGTACCTCCATACAATTTAGCAATCTCTACAAACTTATCAATTCCCACTATTTCCACCATTGCATGAAACTGAACTGGTATGTCTTCTAATTTTACTTTCATAAACTACACTCTCCTTTAAAATATTTTTAATAGCTTTAATAGCTTTAATAAAGATTTTAATGGTTTAAGGGTAAAATGTTAATATTGGACTTTTAACTTTTTTATTTACAGATTAAATTTAATAATTTTTTTAACATAAACCTTAGACTAAAACGAACACTTCTAAAGAACTTTGACTATAATAATATTTTTCTATAAGTAACATAGAGCTATATATTCCATGTTATTTCTATATTCATATTTAAAAATATAATAACTTTGATAAAAGTACCTAATACTCTCTCCCTATATTCAAAAACTGATTCTTATCATGTGAATTCATAATTGAAAATTTCATTCATTGTATTTAGTGAATGAATGACTGTCCTTGCAAAACTTTATTAACAAATCATAATCCTTTCAAATCTAACAACAAAAAAAGCAGTAAACCTTAGTCGATTTACTGCTCTGGTAATTTTAAATTTACAACTTAATAGCACACTCCATTGCAAGCTCAAAGGTATGTACTTTTTGTGAAATCGGACGTATAGTTAATCCTCGTTGTTCCCATACATCTGAGTTTAGATTATCACAAGCATAAACAAACTGTGAAAATATAACATTTCTAAATTGTGCTGCGGCAGCTACAGCAGCACATTCCATATCAACTGCAATACATCCCTGTTTCTTCCGTGTAAGCATTTTATTACGTGTTTCACGATATGGAGCATCAGTAGTCCATATTTTACCTTTTATGTATGATAATCCTTTACTTTTAAATACAGATTCAATCACTTTAACTCCATGTGGGTTAAGTATAATTTCATCAGAGGCTGGTTGATAATGATAACTTGTGCCCTCATCACGGATAGCTGATGTTGGAATGATTAAAAATGCATCATCAATAGAATGGTCTAACACACCACATTCTCCACAGATAAATATCTTCTTTGCTCCTAACGCGACCAATTCTTCAAAGTTGGTTACACATGCTGGTGCACCTACCATAACCTGACAAATCCCAATTCTTATATTCTTGAAAAATACTTCATAAATTGGTATATCTCCAGCAACACTAATTAAACGACCTATTTTTTTGCCATTATACTTTTCAACAATTGTTTGTATCATAGATTTTGAAAATTCACATACGATAGTTTCAGGAAAATGACAATCAGGTTTTTCTATTACATAATCTGGCCTCAAAATCCCCCAAAAATCAGAGTCAAACTGTTCCAACAGAATTTCACTCATAATATAACCTCCTCTCAAAATTTAGTATAGCGTATTCCTGTTAAATATATGGAGTATATTATATCACGATGAACTAGCTAAAACAATTAAATATGTATATTTACAATCTAGCTACTGGACACAGATACTGGATACATCTAGATAGTTCATTCTAAAAGAACATATTGGATATTTTATCCCCCATATAAAATATTCTAAACAAAATCAATAAAAAACTATTGCACATATCACATATAAACATTAAATCATTCATTAAATCATTAAAACCATATATACTTATAAAGTTTTTTATAAAATTTTAACAAAAAATCTTAAGAAATTACTGTTTAACTCCGATATTATCTTATATGATACTATAGATTTAACAAAGAAAGTCGACAAATCTTTGAAATTAAATTTTTAGGAGGTAGTTTTATGGCAGTTGTTTCAACAAAAAATTTATCTAGTATAAAACTAAAATTGGATGCTGGTTTTGATGATAAGGGTAAGGCAGTTATTAAAAGTAAATCTTTCGCAAATGTAAAGGCAGAGGCATCAAACGATGATGTTTATGCTGTTGCAGAGGCAATCGCAAGTCTTCAAGAAAATCCTATTGTAGATATTTTAAAACTAGATAGCACATCACTATCTAAATAGTAACTTTCAAATATAGTCTACATTAAAATTCATCAACTATTTATATATCATGTTCAATATATAATACACTTGATATTATATAGATTTAACAAATTATACACTTAATATATTGATACTTTAAACAGGTTAATATCTTAAGTAATTTAAACATGTTCGTAAATTAAACATGTTAGTTATTTTAAATACTGTTGTGCTTTAAGTATAACAATATCAAAGTATTTTCTAAACTAACAATAATTAAAATACTTAAAGCAATTAAAAAAATAAATTATTATCGTGGAGGTAACTGTATGGAGATTAAGAAAAAATTAGTCATGAGTTTCAAGAATGTAAAGGATAAACAAGTTTCTTTTTCTATAGAAAATCCAAAGGAGGACTTAACTGAAGAAAATATAAAATCTGTTATGGATTTGATAGTATCTAAAAATGTTTTTTCAGTTGGAGGATTTGACCTTGCTTCTGCTGTTGAAGCTAAAATTGTAGAAACTAATACTACTCCTTATGACCTAGTTATAAGATAGGAGGTAATTTTGTGGATGATAGTTTACAATTGTTAATAACTAATGTTGGTTTTCCTATAGCTCTATCCATGTATTTATTGGTTAGAATTGAGGGCAAATTGAACACACTATCCAACAGCATTGATGCACTATCTAAAAATATTTTGACATTTGAGAAGTAATTTGACAATATATGCAAGTCATAAGATAGGTCTATTTGTAAAATAATTAGAGATATTCTATGAAAAGTACTACGATATTTGGATAATATTCCCAAATGGTCGTAGTATTTTTTCGAATTTTACCACTTTAAATTTGAATTTCACTATTTTAAATTTGAATTTAACTGTACTTAATTTGAAATTTAGCACTCATCTAGTTGGACTCAATAAAATATAATGCTATTCTAATGACAGTAATAAAATGAGGTGATAATTAATGAAAATACATGTCGAACAATCCACTAATTTTGATGATATTGAAATAATTATAAAATGCTCTGCCATTGACAATAATATTGAAAAAATAATTTCATTACTAAATACACCATTACTAGATATAAATGGTAAAAAAGCAGGAGAAATTTATAAGCTTAATATTTACGATGTTTTATACTTTGAGACGGTTGGCAATAAAACATTTGCTTACTATAAAGATGATGTATTTGAAATTGACCTAAAAATATATGAATTATCAAACCTACTACATAATACATCTTTTTTAAGAATATCTAAGTCCATGATTTTAAATATGGATTACCTAGAAAGTATAAAAGTAATATCACACAATCGCATGCAGGCTACTTTATCAAATAATGAAAAAGTTATTATAAATCGCCGTTACATAAAAAATATTAGAGATAAGCTAAATATTTAATAAAAATTACAAAAGTCCAAAATATTTTATTAATATCACTAATTATCTACTTATTAATTCACTTTATAGTCAAAGTAAAATAATCTATCTGGTATTAAATCTAAACTAATTATACATAGTGTAAATAGCTAATTATGTATAGTATAAATAGTTTAAAAATAATTAGTTAATACAAAAGCTAATATAAGTACGCATCAACGAAAACTAGTAAACTATAATTACTAATAGACTATCAACAAACACTAATAAACTATTAATAATTACTAATAGACTATCAATAAACACCAATAAGCTATTAATATTACTAACGGACTATTGATAAACACTAATAAGCTATCAACAATTACTAATACTAAATAATACTTTCAGCCCTAAAAAATAAATATAAATTAAACCACTATTAACAAAACGAAAGGATAGTGAACATAAGATGCAATTATATAACCCCCATTTTAATTCAGATAAAAATTTAATTTTTTTCTTTACAGTCACTCTATTATGGACTTGGGTATTCAGCTTTACACCTGTATTACTAGGAGTTACAAATACCATGCTTGGAAAACTTCTTTTTTACTCTGCATATACAGCCCCTTCCATCATAGGGCTACTTTTTGTTTTCACAATATATCCAAATAGTGCAAGAAAAGATTTTCTTTACAGGAGCTTTAGCTTCAAAGAAATAGAAATAAAATGGCCATTACTAACAGTACTCTTTTTTGCTTTAATTGTCATTTGTTCTTTACTAATAGGAAAGTATTTTCATCTAGAAATTAATGATGTAGATTGGATGCACATAGCTATTTATACACCTTATAAAATACCAATTATGCTATTTATAAGCTTTATACTAAGTGTACTTAGCCAAGAATTTGGATGGAGGGGGTATTCTCTTGATAAATTATTAGTCAGGTTTGGATTTACAGGTGCTTCAATTATTTTAGGAACTATTTGTGGAGTTTGGTATCTGGGATGGTATCTTACACCTGGTCAAATTCCATATAATCTACTGCAATATTCTTTATTTGATGCACTTTTATTTATACCATCTACTATACTTTTAAGCTTTGTTATTACATTTGTATATATTAATACACATAGAAGTATTTTAGCAGGCGGATTTGTACATATGATGTGTAACTTCTTTACCATTCAACTATGTTCTTACTATCATATTGAAGTATATGTAATAACTCAATATGTAAAAATAATATTTTGCCTCATATTAATTATTTACATAATTTCTTCTACTAAATTTAAACAGAAAATTAACTCTGAAATTGAGCAGATAAAATCAGACGAATTTGAATTCGAGTTAGACTGGGGATTATAGATTAAACTGGTAATTAAATGCATTTTCCTAAACACTTGAAGTATACAAAAACAATATATATACTGATTATAAGTGAGAAGGAGGTCATATTTTCATGTTTAAAATTGGAGAATTTTCAAAACTAACACAAGTCTCTATTCGAATGTTACGTTATTATGATGAACTTGGCATTCTAAAACCAGCAAAGATAGATAAATACACAGGTTATCGCCTATACTCTGCTGACCAAATTTCAACTTTACAAAGAATTATTTTACTAAGAGATTCAAAATTTACTGTTTCAGAGATATCAAATATTATTCATAACTGGAATGACGAGCTTGTGATTAAAGAATTGAATCGAAAAAAAATTGAAATACAAGATGAAGTCAAAAAAGAGCAACAAAGAATAAATAATATTGATAAATTGATTGATGCTATAGATGACAATAAAGATGAGATTCATTACAATGTTATCTTTAAGGAAATTCCCAGTTATAAGATTATCTCGCTTAGAGAAATAATTCCAGACTATCACTATGAAGGTATACTGTGGGAAAAATTATATGAATTTATTAAAGAAGAACATATAGAAATATCCCATCAAGCAAACAACAATATGGCACTTTATCATGATGAAGAACTTAAAGATTGTGGTGTAGATATAGAGGTTGGAATGGTTGTAAAAAAATTAGGCAAAAACAAATCTGGATTTATATATCGTGAGACAGAAGCAGTTGATATGATGGCATGTAGTATGGTATATGGTCCATATGAAAATATAGCTGGTGGGTATGAGTCATTTGCTTACTGGCTAGATACAAATAGTGATTATAAAATGGCTGGTATAAATAGGCAAATTGGTCATAAAGGGGTTCACAACGAGGAAAATCCTGAAAACTATCTTACAGAAATTCAAATACCAGTTATAAAAGTTAAATAGATTTCAATATAAATATTTACATATTAATGTTAAAGGTGGTGTCTCAAAATGAACTTTTTAGTTCATGAGGCACTCTTTTTTGTATAAAATCAAAAATATTTTTCTCCAATCTTTTTTAACTTAGATATCTCAAAGTAATATCTTTTTTTTGAATGCGACTAATTCTTGAGTTAAATAAGAACTTGATTATGGTATATAGTAAATTTAGTAAAATGAAAATAAACAAAATTACAAATATATTACATTGAAAAGGAATATAGTCATTTGTTGATAAAGATAAACTTTTATGAATGAGCTTACAAATTTCAATACTTGGTATAAGTAAAATGATAAAAGCAATGTTTAATATTGGACGGTACACACTTATGAACATCTTGTTGATTTTCTTGGCAGTATATCCCATCATATCTAAAATAAAAATGTTTTTGGTATCTTCTTGAAATTTTAAAAGAATAGTTAAATATAAAAGCAAACACCCAATAACACAACCTAATATTTGGCATATTACAGCACTGGTGCGGTTTGAAACATTATTCTCTTCAAGTTTAGCTATTCGTTCTGATGTATTTTGTATATGGGCTGTTCCTATCTCTGGTATATCTGTTATACTATTTGTATAAATACCGTTGTAAGAGTCTTGCGATATATTTAATAATTTTTCCAAATTACTTTTTGATGTGTATACGGAATAATTATCTGCATTTTGTGCAATATTGTAAACATGAAGTGATTTTTCTATATTATTTAATCTTACAGTTATATCAGTTCCCTTTTGAATGTCATACAAATCTGCCAATGCCTCACTTACAACAACATTATTAGTTGGTATATTCTCTATTTGACTTCCCCTCTCATCAGTTAGAAAAAATAAGCCCTTACTGTTTTCTATTCCCATAATAGAACCATTGATTTTTTTGCCATTACTTTCTACTTTTATATTTTCCTTTATGTAATACTCAAATTTTTCGTAATCCTGATGTACAGTCTGATAAACAGGATAAGATACATCATATTGATAGTTTCTTCCATGAGATTGTGTATCAAAAATATATTGACTACTTAAATTTAAAGAAAAGCTCATAATAAAAAGTATAGCAAATATCCACACAGAAAGAATAGAAATAAATATCTGAAATGGTTTTCTTAGTGCAAGTCTCATTGAAAAACTTGAAAATTTACTTAAAATCTGACTAAACATTCCCACATGAAATGTATTCATATTGTTATTTGCATTTAAAAAGTCAATAGTATCCTTTTTATTCATTTTTTCAAAAATTATCATAACTGAAATTGCAGGTAAAAAAGAACTTAGTAAGGCTGTACTATAATTTTGTATATATATCCCTTTAACCAAATGCTCCAAAGAATATACATCATTATATAAACCTAACATCACATCTGAGCCTATCCACCCTAAGCATAATCCGCAAATATTAGCAATAAAATTTAAAATTATGCTAATCAAAAGAATTATTAAAGCCATCTTTTTTGTAGAATATCCTAATGCAATATAACACCCTAATTCTTTTTGGTGCAAAGAACAATACTTCTTGTAAAACATAAAATATACAAAAACAGTAATCAATGTAAGCATTACTAAAAATGTAATAGCTAAAGTTTGATTTGATTGTAGAGATATAAGAAATTCTTTTTCTATATTTGTTAATACTGGTTTACTATTCAAATATTCTAAATTACCATCAATAGAAATCTGAACAAAAAAATACATAAATGACGATAATAAGCTCAACAAAAAAAGAATTATAATATTAGATTTCATGGATAATGCACTCTTACAAAAGTATTTTGCAAAAAATTTCATTATTCAATCCCCCAATCTATATCTTCAACAGCTAGTGGTGTATGATTTTGTATATCATTTATGACTACACCATCTTTCATTGTAATAATACGGTCTGCCATTTTTGATATTTTAACATTATGGGTAGAAAATATAACCGTTGTACCATATTTGTAGTTAAGTTCTTTCAAATATGAAACTACTTTTTTGCTGTTTTCTTCATCTAATGCTCCAGTTGCTTCATCACAAAAAAGAATATCTGGATTTTTTATAATTGCTCTTGCAATAGCCGTTCTTTGTCGTTGACCTCCCGATAGCTCAAAAGGAAATCTATCCTCTAAATCTTCTATATCTAATTGTTGCATAATTTCTTTATACGGAATATTATTGCTTCTAGACGATTTTCCTAATTCGATATTCTCTTTTACAGTCAATTCTGGCAAGAGAAAATACTCTTGAAAGATATTACTGAATTTCTCGTGACGTAAATTAAGTTGCTCTTTCTTTGATATATTTGTAATTGCTTTATTACGATAATATACTTTTCCATTAGTCGGATGTAGCAAACTGGACATAATATTTATTAATGTTGATTTTCCAGAGCCACTCTGACCTAAAATAACAGTAAATGTTTCAGAAATAAAATCCAAAGTTACTTCTTTTATTGCGCTCTCAAAAGAATTAAATTGTTTAGTAATGTCGACTACCCTTAAAATTTCTTGCATCATATAACCTCCATAGTAATAAAATCAAAAAACGCAATGTACTTTTGTGTTCCCAATGATTTATTTACTAATTCTTCCAAAGCTTTAATTTTATTTTTCATGCTCTTTGCTTCCCATTGAAAGAGTATATTATCAAGGTAGAAATTAGATAGTGTCAATAACATTTCAGCAACTTCCAAAGGGAAAGATGTCTCAAACTCTTTGCCTATTACTCCATCCTTTATAATAGAAGCATAGAAAGGCGACATATACTTTGTAAATGCAATCATTAGTTTTTGATGAAAAATAGCATTCTCAGGTTTATTTATTACTTTTGACTGTTCAATGTTGTCATGGAATAGGGAAATTCCATTCTTGATTGCCTTTTGTAATCGAACGACAGCACATTCTGAATAGTTATCCATATTTCGCAAAGCAATTACTGACTGGTTCACATACTCAATGATTGCTGAATCGACACATTCTTCTTTAGATTCAAAATAGTGATAAAAAGCACCTCTTGAAATAGATAACTCTTTAATAATTATAGAAATCGACATTTGCTCATATCCGTATTTTAATAATATCTGCCATATAGAAGCAAGAAGTTCTTGTTTTTTACTATCAAAATTAACTTTAGTTCGTGCCATATTTACCTCCTTATAAATAAACCGACTATCGGTTTATTTATATATTATCAAACCTACTTCACACTGTCAATGAAATATAGCTTATAAAATTTTACCTAAATATTATAAGCTCATAAAAACCTTAGAGATAATGGAGTTATTTAATCATCATCCTACTGTTACTCTTATTTAATTATTCTTATTTAGTTGTTCTCATCCAATAATATTATTTATATATTGTCTACTTTTATCAATGTGGAAGAATTTCTAAACTCTCTATATACAGTTTACCAATATTAGTATTTTAAAAATAAAGATTATATTACAATTAAAAAATTATTTCTAACCTTTCATTTAGTAGCCACTTTTTATATCATTTTGTACAAAAAGATGGTATTGATATAGTTTTTGCAAAGGTATATATGAAGATTTTAAGTTCATTAAAATATGACGGAGAATGGATTTATGCTCCTTCTATACATTTTATAGAAGATTTATTATCTACAGAAGAATATCAAGTTAAACGAACTCCTGTAAATCATGAATTCAACAAGACAATTATAAAAAAACTGCCACCTTCTACCCTACTTAAAAACTAGCACTACATTGACATATAAAAGCTTTCGTGATAGTATCTAAACGTGTATTAAACACGTTTAATTTTTTTATGAGGAATTCTTAAGGGGAAAAATATGAAAATAGATTCAAAAAAAGAGCAACTAATTAACACAACAGTCCAGCTATTAACTTCAAATAGAGATATTTCAAGTATCACAGCTAGAGAAATCATCGCTAAAGCAAATGTCAATTTGGCTATGATTAATTATTATTTTAAATCTAAAGAAGCACTAATTAATACTGCTATTAAAAGAATTTTAAAATGCCATATGGATGAATATAAAGCTACACATGATAAAAAAAATTTAGCACCTAGGCAGGAATTAAAAGAAATGCTAATGACATTTTGTGATGTTATAATTTTATATAGTCAATTTATAGAGATTTCTGTACCTTACATATTAGTGCAGGAAGACATTATTTATCCATTTGAAATATTGCCTTTGATTAGGGCTCATTATAAAAATCACGACAATAACAAAACTGAGGAAGATTACAAGGTTATTGCATATCAAATAACTTCATTTATACAGTTAGTTCTTCTTCGCTCTAACGCTTTTTTAAGGTATAGCGGTATTGATATTATGGATGCTGAGAAAAGAAGTGCTTTAATTGACTCTCAATTAGATTTATTTTTAGTAGACACTATAAAGTAGTACTATTTCAGTTTAGTATTATCTCTATTTAGTATTTATATGTGTTTAGTATTATGTCTGTTTGGTACTATTTCAGTTTAATTATATGTCTACTTAGTTATATGTATATTTAATTATATGTTTGTTTAACTATATGTCTATTTAGTTTTGATACATAACTCTGACATAACTTAAAGATATTCTCATAGACTCAAATACTTACATTAAATAAAGGGGGAATTTTAATGTTTTTTACATTTATAGGGATAATATCAGCAGTTTTATTAGTATGTACAATTATATGCGGACTCTGGATAAAACTTAATAATCGCAACAATGACTCAAATTCTCACTTTACTTTTTCAATACTTTCAATTGTATTTTCGTTATTGATTGTGGTAGCTTTTTTAGTAAAAAAATAGTGTTTTTATATCATAAGATAAAAACATATAATTATTTTATGTTGTCTTCAAGTTATCATATAGAAGCTTTTTAGGCAACTAGTTTTTATACTATCACAATAATACTCTTTTCTATTGATTAAAATAAGTACAACCGCATTAACATAAATTTTATCTAAACAATTATAATAGTCTACCCTTTACATATCAGCATACCTTTTATCTAAATAATCGTAGCAATACCCTCTCAACAATTTTTCTAATTCAAACATTACAAAAAAACACCCAATTCTTACAACGAGACTTATATTCCCAGACCCCTTTCAAATGCTATCATTGACTTACAAGATAAATGAAAGCGAGGATGATATATATGCTTAAAGTAAACAATTTATGTAAATCATACAAGACAGGTAATAAAACGTACCCTGTATTAAAAAATATTTCTTTTGAAATCAATAAAGGTGAATTCGTTGCAATCATGGGTGCATCTGGAAGTGGAAAGACAACTCTCTTAAACTGCATTTCATGCTTTATACCAATTGATGAAGGTGAAATAACTCTTGGAAACAATAATATAAGAAACCTACAAGAAAAAGAACTTTCCGAAGTTAGAAATCAGCAGTTGGGATTTGTATTCCAAGATTTTATGCTGTTTGATGGTCTTAGTGTCTTTGAAAATATCTGTGTTCCACAAATTATCAAAGGTGGTCAAGTTATACAAATGGAAAACCGTGCTACTAGTCTATGCAAGTTATTTGGTATTGAACATATACGCAAAAAATACCCTGCCGAAATATCCGGTGGTGAAAAACAACGTACCGCCGTAGCAAGAGCTCTTATGAACAATCCAGATTTGATATTAGCAGATGAACCAACTGGTAATCTTGATAGCAAATCTTGTCGTACAGTAATTGACTCATTCCTAAAAGCCAAACAAGAACTAGATGCTACTATATTCATGGTTACACATGATAGCTTTGCTGCAAGTTTTTGTGACCGTGTTATTGTCCTTAAAGATGGAATGGTTTACAAAGAAGTCGTAAAATCAAATTCAAGACGTGAATTCCTAGACGAATTATTGGAACTTTTAAAAGAAATGGGAGGCGGTCAAGATGACAATTAATAAATTATATGGAAAACTTCGAGCCTACAATTGGAAAAACTATACAATATTATTCTTTTGTATAATACTGTCTGTAGTCTTAGTAACTTCATATGCTTTAATTTATTTTAGCCCTACAGTACAAACAATCCTTCCAACTGGTGGAGATAGTAGAAAACAAGCCATAATGATATTTGCAGTTGCTATATTAGGATGTGCTGTTTTTACTACTTATGCCTCTTCCCTATTTTTAAAATTTAAAAGTAGAGAAATTGGTATTTTTATGGCTCTAGGAACAGATAAGAAAAATTTGAAAAAGATTCTATTTTCAGAAATACTACTTATTTCAATAGTCTGTTGTCTTTTAGGTCTTATATTAAGTATACCTGTATCTTTTGGTATATGGAAGATATTCCAATTAGTAATTATTGATACAAGAGAAATGGCGTACCAATTTGGAACTCAAGGATTTATATATGGTTTCATATTTTGTATATTTGTAACTCTATGTATTTTCTTACTTTCAGTAAAATTCATTAATCGTACAAATATAATTGATATACTAAATGACCAAAGAATCTCTGAACCAGTTCATGAAGTGAAAAGTTGGTATGGTATATTGGGAGCATTTTTTATGGTATTAGGACTTCTTCTAGGTTATGTCGTACCTTCAATAGTCATAAATAAACTTAATTACAGGTTGCCATCTATATGGAGCATCACTTACATATTCTCTGCTGTTGGAATTTACATGATTATGACATATGTAGTGGTACATGCAAAAAGAGGAAAACATCCAGAAAAATACTATAAGAACATTATATCTACTAGTATGATGCGATTTATGGGCAAACAAACAGTAAAAAATATGTGTGTTATTGCATTTTTAATTGCAGGAGCCTTATTTGCTGTATTCTATGTACCTAATATGATTACAGGAATTAACGAAAATATTAAAAAGAATCCTATAGATTACACGTTCACTTATAATCAAAGTGTAAATCAAATATCAAAAAAAGAAATTGAACAGTTGGCAGATAAGCATAACGTAAAAATCCAAAACTACATGGAACTTCCTTCTATTGAATTAATTGTAGATGGTACAGAATCAATATTTAATAAAGATAGAACTATTGATGATGTATATATGAAAAAACATTCTTTAGCTATGTTCTTTAATTCTAAGGATTTCTCTAAATTAATTGGTAAACCTATCACTATAAAAAATGGCGAATATCTTGCTGTTGTAAGTAAAGGGAATGAAAATAGAGATTATGATTTTCCAAAATTTATATCAAGCCCAGCCACAGAAAAAGAAACTCCTTTTAAATACGCTGGAAGCCTAATATTTAATGGTTCTTTCTTTCAAAATGCTGGTATGAATGCTTATGTCCTTAGTGAAGATGATTACAACACATTTACTAAAGGTTTATCTATAAACAATTACAATAATTCTGTCCTATTTGATGTAGATAAAGCTACAGATACCTATGCTTTTGCTAGTGATTTAAAGGCAGAGACTATAAAAAGAACACCTAAGGAAATGGGAAAATACACTAGTTATGATGAATATGTGAAAAAACGCTATGAATCAGCTGGTCAAAAATATTTTATGGATGAAGAGTATCCAAGTGGAGAAGGTTCTTTAAAATTAACTCCAGATAATAATCAATTATATCTCCAATGGAAGTACTATCCTAATTTTAAAATTTTACAGAGTCAAGATATGATAAAAAATACGGCAGTATTCTTAATGTTATTTATCTATGTAGGTATCATCTGCTTTACGGCTGTGGGAATCATTGCATATACAAGAGGTGTTACAATAGCAGTAAATCACAAACAAATTTTTATAGACTTAAATCGATTAGGTGCTAACAACGACTATATAAAATTCTGTATTCGCAACCAATTAAAGAAAGTCTTTTCGTACCCTCTTATTACTGGAAGTTTTGTAATATATCTTTTTAACTTTATGATTATGGTAAACAATGATGGTAGAATTGTTCATAGTGAAGTCAATGCTCTTCTGATAAATCTAGGTTTGCTAGCGATTTGTGGGGTTTATATGTACCTTATATATCGGTTGACTTATAAAAAATTCAAAGAAATTATTGGGATTTCAAAATAAGTTTGCTTAAATGATTCTAGATAAGGCTTCTCTAAGTACATCTATATAATTTTTATCTGTACGATTCTAGTTAAAACTTATTTAAATAAGATTCTACTTTGCTACCTAGATATATTTCCTCTTTTATATATCTAGGTAGCTCAATTTATTATATACTTAATTATATAAATATAAAACTTGAAAGGAGAATACTCATTGATTTCAATTTGTATTTGTGATGACGAAAAACAACAAAGAAGTATGCTAAACAAAATCATCACAAGAGAAATGGATTTGTGGGGCTATCCCTGCCAGATAAAAGAACACTCAAATGGCGAAAGTCTAATATACAACCTAGAACACGAAAATTATTATATGGACATCATTTTTTTGGATATTGAACTTGGAGAAATTAATGGAGTTGATATAGCAAAAGTCATCCGAAAATACTCAAAAGATACTATAATTATCTTTGTCACAGGTTTTTCTGACTATGTGTTTCATGGATATGATGTAGGAGCTTTAAACTATATCTTAAAACCTTATAAAAGTGAAAAAATATGTGAAGTCTTAAAAGAAGCACTAAAAAAATTAGAACAATGGAAAGAACACTTTATTACAGTTCAGATTGGAACTAACCTTTGTAAAATCAATACAAAAGACATTCTCTACTTCAAAAGTGAATTAAGAAAGTTGACTGTAGTAACCCCTGACAAATCTTTAGAATATTATGGAAAACTAAATGACATGGAAGACATCCTTCCATCTAATTTTATACGTACACATCAGAGATATATTGTCAACTTAAACTATGTAGACAGTGTAAATAAGACGTATGCTAAAGTACAAAATGAAAAAATTCCTATAAGTCGTCAAAAATATCAAGAAGTTGTAGGAAAATTTGCAAGACATATGCTAGAATCTTAATTTTTAGAAAGGTTTTTCAAATGGATACTTATTCAATAATATCAAACGCTACAATTTATATTACAGTTTTAATTAGCATTTTTATAGCTTTTTTTCTTTATAAGCTAACATCTTATTTTATAGACTTTAGGAAACACTGGATTTTTAAAATAATATTGATTTTGGGTTATTCTATTATCACTCAAATGATAATATGGCTTTCTGACCCTGTAAATATCCTCTTTACACTACTTGGATATTTTATACTCCTTATAGTCTGTAGTAAAAGTAGGTTGATTCCTATAATATCAGTTATAATGATACTCTATCCTATTATAGTTGGTATTAATTTTCTTTTTATAAACAATCCTCTATATAGAGAACTTGTAAGCTCAATTGAGTATACTGCAATACTTTCAATTGTTAAGATAGTTTCTACCATAATTAAAGCATTTTTATGGTTTTTGATACATTTTTTCTTAAAAAATAGATTAGTTAATATAAAACAGTACCTTACAAATCGCATATGGATTTTTATTGATGTTGTATGTATGTCTTCGTTTTTATCAATATTAATCGCCATTATTTTACCACCTACTAATTTAATTCCTATGGGTAAGGATAATATTATTTTAGGTAACTTGCCTTATGGTACTTATCTAATTATTTTATCTGCAATTATAGCTAATATTGGTGTAATACTTCTTTTAAATCCACTAATTGAAAATGTAAAGATGAAGTTAGAAAATCAATCGAATCATATAAAAGAAGAATATTACGACTTACTAGAGAATCAACAGGTTCAGATACGCAAAATACGACATGACATAAATAACCACTTCCAAATGATTGAATCTTATTTAGAGGTTGAAGATATTGATGGAGCTAAAGATTATTTTACACAATTAAAACTTGGTTTTGGGACTTTAAGTGGTAAGCAGTTTTGTAAAAATCCAGCCCTTAATTCAATTTTAAATCTTCGTCATGCAAAGTTGGAAGAAAATGGTGTTGATGTTCATTTTAATATAGATATAGACAATCACTTTGGTATAGAGCCAATGGATTTATGTACTATTTTTTCAAACTCTTTGGATAATGCTATCGAAGCATCCTTAAAGATTCCCGACTTATCCAATAGAAAAGTGATATTAAAAGCACGTTGTGAAAATGAATATTTTAGTTATTTATTGACAAATAACAAGGTAAATACTATCACTAAAAAACATGGCTTATTTATTTCAGATAAAGATAATAGTAAATCTCATGGATATGGTGTTGAAAATATCAAGGAAATTGTTGATAAGTATAGTGGAGAGTTGAACATTTCTTATACTGATACAGATTTTTCTTTATTTCTTTATATTAGGTTATGTTAGTATTAAGCTGAAAATCATATTATATAATAAGAGAGCAGGACATTGTTTGCACCCATTAAACTATACACCAGTTTTTCAATCTCACTGCCCACATTATCAAGTTCCACTTGCAGGTCACTGATTGCCAGACAAATTGGACAGGTCATGTCTATGAACGAGAAAACCTCTGAGAAGTTTCAGCAGTTAACGAAAAAGATTATGGATAAGGTGTGAAAATAGAGTTTTGAATGTGATTGTTATTTCATAGCTTGAATGATATAATATTGAAAATAAAAATTTTTTAAGGAGAATAATCATGGAATATATTGTTGATGATTATGAATTGGATGCTAAGGTCTTCCTATCTTTGGCCAACAGTGTTTGGCCTGGCAAATATGATGTTGAAAAAACACAGAAGGCATTGAAAAAAACAATCAATATTACAGCGTATGAAGAAAACCAACTTATTGGGTGCATCAGAATATTATCTGATGGATATTATTTTGGTACAATCACAGAACTGCTGGTTTTACCAGAGTTTCAAAAGAAAGGTATTGGAAGCAAATTGTTAAACCTGGCCAAAGTCCACACACCGACATCACTATACTTCGGTGCACAGCCAGGAGTAGAAGAATTTTATGAAAAGAACGGTTGTCAAAAAGATATGCAATCATATATGATTAAAAAGGAGAGTCTCTAAAGAAAGCCCCCTCCACGTCTATACATGAAATTGAATTGACAAATCCTAATTTGTTAGGAGTATAGTAAAGCCAGTCGAGCCAGCCAACGGTTAAGCCCATTCATTTAAGCCTTGATTGGTTGACTACTCCCCTCTCTAGGAGCATACGATATTTGTTACCAACAACCTGCTTCACTGTCTACATGTACTTCCTTGTAAACTTATCTAAACTTAAATTTAAATATATTAAACTTAAATATGGCAAATAATATCCTAACTGTATCTATTAGAATACAATTCCCTAGCCTTTTCAGTAACCTCTTTAACAAAATCTGATTTATTATCTGTATAAGCATCACGATTATGCTCATGTTCCTTCCATAATTTCAACTTAAGACTTTCATATTCCTTCGCAACACTTGGATTATCAATCAAATAATCTCTAAAAAATAATTCATCATTATCCCCTGCACACCTTATATGTAAATGAAAAACTCGTTCTGCAAACCCATCTACTGTATATCCTTTATTAAGTGAAACCCTCTCACCACTTTCAGACATGCAAATATAGCCATTTGACTCAGTTAATTCTTTAATCTTTTGCATGTTGCAATCAGGCTTTATCTCAATCAATATATCAACAATCGGTTTTGCATAAATTGTATTTACAGAAGTACTTCCAATATGACTTATTCTCACAATTTTTTGCATAGGAAGTAGTTCAGTTAGTCTAGATTCTTCTTCTTCAAACCAATCTTTCCAACATTCCCTATGATTAGTTAAAAATATAGGAAATAGCTCCCATAATTCTTCTAATGTCATATCTGACAGTTGTTTTCTCATAAACCAGTTCTCCCCTTTTAGATTAGTAAATTTAATTGTTCTTTATACAATTTTATTGCTTTTGATTTTATTAATTTCTACGATTTTATTAATTTTGATTTTATTTCTACAACTTTATCTCTTTTTTAATCTTACTTAGAGAACACTCAGCTTCATTTTTTATTAAATCATTTTTATCACTATATAAAACTTGCTCAAGAATATCTATACTTTCTTGAGTCTTAAAAGAAGAAAGGCACATTACACATTTCCAAATAATTAAATCATCTTCCGAATACTTTTCCATTACACTTACAATCTTTTTAAAATAATACTCACTAGCTACCTCTTGATTATAAAATATCATAAATCCTATCGCATCAATTACTTCAGAAATCTTAATCCTATCATCACTCTCTAAAACATCAAACAATGCAGGTAAAACCTCTACATTCATCCTTGCTAAACTTCTCGCAATTATATCCCTTGCCAATGGGTAACTCTTCTTTTTAGAAACCTTGTCTGGCAAATATTTATGTTGATTGTTTCCTATTATTCCAAGATATTTAATCATCTGTTTTGCAGTATAAGTATTACCCTTTTCAAGGGCATTACAAATCTCAATCTTCGTATATAGAAATTTTTCACCACAAAGCTTTCCTAACAAAAATTCTACAAATTCTTTATTTTCGACTCCATATCTTTTTGACATTAAGTTTATAGAAACTGACCTTTCAACTGCTTTTGATGAATTTGCTAGTTCTAATAACTCTTCATCTGAATACGATTGAAATTTATTGATATATTCTTCTGTAATAAAACCTCGCTTTATCCAATCTTCATTATTACTTTTCATAAATTAACCTCATATTATTAATAAATTAAATTCCATCTTATAGCTAACAAGTTTTAATTTAACAATTTAATATTACTTACAACAATCTAATATACTTCCTTTGCATCTCTCGGTAGGCTTCTCACATGCTCCAAAAAACTCCTACTCCTCAAACTTCTTCAAACAAATAGTTGCATTATGTCCACCAAAACCTAAAGAATTAGAAAGTGTATATCTCACATCTTTCTCAATACCACCCTCTACAACATAATTTAAATCACAATCTGGGTCAAAATTTTTATACCCTACAGTCATAGGAACAAATCCCTCATCTATAGATTTTACACAAACTATTGCCTCCAAAGCTCCAGCTGCACCTAATAAATGTCCTGTCATTGATTTTGTTGAACTAATAAGTACATCTTCAGAAGCCTCTTTTAATGCTAACTTTATCGCAATGGTTTCGTATTTATCATTAATTGGAGTAGATGTACCATGTGCATTTATATAGTCAATTTCACTTGGATTGATTCCACCTTCATTACACGCCATTAAAATTGCTTGGCAAGCTGCTTCTCCTGTAGGGTCTGGACTAGTAATATGATATGCATCTTCTGTTACACCATAACCCACTACTTCAGCATAAATCTTAGCATTTCTTTTTTTAGCATTCTCCAAGCTTTCTAATATCAAAACAGCTCCTCCTTCACCCATGACAAATCCATCTCTGTCTTTATCAAAAGGAATTGACGCTCTATCAGGATTATCGCTATTACTCAAAGCTTTCATATTATTAAATCCAGCCAATGTAAATTCAGTTATACATGCTTCAGAACCACCAGCCACACAGACATCCAATCGTCCATGTTTAATAGCTGTAAATGCTTCACCTATTGTATGAGTAGATGTTGCACAAGCAGAGACCAAAGCATAATTAATTCCTTTAAATCCATATTTAATGGCAATAGTTCCAGCAGCCATATTTGATATTAACATTGGTATTGTGTATGGAGAGACACGTCTCCCACCCTTTTCTACAAACTTTCTATATTCACTTTCAAAAGTATGTATTCCACCTATACCACTACCAACTATTACACCTATACGATAAGGGTCAAGTTCTTTAAAATCAGTTCCACAGTCAGAAATTGCTTGTCTTGTTGCTTCAACTGCATATTGACAATACAAGTCATTGTGTCTAATCTCTTTCTTAGAAAATGATAACAAAGGATTAAAATCTTTTACTTGCCCTGCTACTTTTACAGATAAATCCGTAGTATCAAATCTATCAATCATCTGTATACCATGATTTCCTTGTTTTACATTACCCCAAAACTCTTCAATATTATTTCCAATAGGGGATACTACCCCAACGCCAGTTATTACAACTCTATTCATATTTACTCTCCTTTTTATTATACTCTTTATACATATTACCCCATTCAACTAAAGAAACTAATATAGGACGCAAAGTCATACCTAATTCAGTTAAAGAATATTCAACTTTAGGTGGAACTTGTGCATAGACTTCACGATGCACCAAGCCTTCATCCTCCATACTCTTTAGATTCTGCGATAACATTTTTTGACTTATATTTTCAATTGATTTACTTAATTCACCAAAACGCTTTTTTCCACTTATTAATTCTCTTAATATTAAAAACTTCCATTTATCACCTATCATTTGCAGTGTGATTTCTACTGGACAAGCAGGTAAATATTTTTTCATATTATCCTCCTTAACTAACTTAAAGTTATATACTCACTTTTAGTTAGTATAATTATATGATACTATATTTACTACGTCAAGGTAACAGATTTTATTTGTAAAAAGCTTCTGTATTTATTATAGAAGCTTTATATATTCATTTAAAAAACTCTTTGTATTTATTTGTAGAAACTTTATATATTCATTGTAAAATCTATTTATATTCATTTAAGAAGCACTTTGTATTTATTCCACAAACTTTATATATTCATTTAAGAACTTATAAGATATTTTCTTTCCATACTTCAATACAACAAGAGGTATCAACATATTGCTGATACCTCTTTTATATACTTAACATAATCACGTATTAATATATTTATAATATTTACCCAATAAAAAATTAAAGATGAATGATTAGAGATTAAGAATTTAACCATCATGGAAAGTATGACATTATTGTCAAATCTAAGTAAGTGTGGGAAGATTACTCTTCCACTTCCCTTTCATCAAATATTTTATGCTGAAATATCACACATGTACCACCATATTCCGCATTTTCTATTCTGATTGAACCACCAAGCATCTTAACTAATTGCTTGACAATGTACAACCCTAAGCCAGAATGTCCACCTTCAGTTTGTCTAGCCTCATCACCTCTATAAAATTTTTCAAAAACTTTATGCATATCTTTAGCACTGAATCCAGTACCAGAATCACAAATCTCATATGAGATATATTCTTTTTCTGCCTTTGCTGATATTTTGATTTTTCCACCTTCCGGAGTATATTGCAGACTATTGGATACGATATTATCAAAGATTCTTTCCAATTTCTCTATATCAATCAAGATAGGTTCTTCTACATCACTTTGAATATAATGACTACAGGCATAAAAAATGTAAGCCAACGAATTGCTGTACGTTTTGTTTCTAGCCACTCTGATGATAATACTCCTATCATTTTACTTCCCTCCTATTAAACCAAATGCTTGTAATTACTGTAATTACAACAAATACAACCATGGATACGATAATTCCAACAGGAATCACAGATGAATCTAAAAGGGGATTTCCAGTCTCCAAAATAGCTCCATTTGGATGCACACCAACAATAGGACACATCAGCCTCATAGCCCAACTCCATGGTACTGCAAACCATAAAGATTTTATTGCTGTAAGAACACTTACCATCATACCTACAAGTGCAATTCCCATACTTAAGAATGTTCCTTTCCATGTAGCTGCCCACAACTGAATAGGAATAAGTGTAAGAGAAACAAACCAACAAACAAAGCCTCCAGCAATAATCTTTCCAAATGGGATTGCTCCTTCTGATAAAAACAAACCACTAATGATTGTTGCAACTATCAAAACTAGTGTTGAAAGCAGAGTGTAAACTGCCATAGCCATAATCTTATTAATCCAAATAGTCATAGGTGAAACATTATATGCACACAAAGTGCGATAATTCCCAGCTTTTCTTTCCTGACCAGCTACCAAAGTTGCAAATAATCCCATACCAAGAGGTAAAAATACAAGTTGCCACGAATATTTATTTATAAATGAAAAAAGTTAAGCAGTACTAACAAAGAAAAAGAGCAGGATATCATCCTACTCTTTTTCTTTGTTAATATTATGTATTTATATCTTACACTACTCTATTCTCAATACTTGTATTTATTCAAAAGCTTTAAACTCAAGTATATTTTCTTTAATATACTGCTTCATATTTCTTTAAAACACTTCTTCATAGTTCTTTAAAACACTGCTCCAAAAAGGTTAATAGTATTTCTATAGTATTTAGACTAAAAACATATCTTTTTAATTATCTTATTTAGTATCAGAATCAAAAGGAATCCATGCACGTCCAAACTCTTTATCTTTAAATAAATAGGATAATCCAGTTATTTGCTTTAATCTAAGAATCTCCTCAATATCCATCCCTAAGTGCTTTGATATCCATTTATCAGATTTTCCAATATCACAAAGTTCCTTTATAATATTGCTCATTAAATCCACATTATGTGAACCTCTTGCACGATTGTGACGAATAGTACTTGCCATTCTCTCATCAAGTGATTTATCAATTACTGAAACAGGAAGTACTCCACCTTCTCTATCATATATATCCTTATTTTCAAGCATTATTCGATATCTATGAAAACCATCTACAATAACATATTTGTCATTTTCTGGATTATAATAACAAACAATCGGCATTGTATATCCATCTTCTTTTATACTTTTATACAATAACTGCATTTCTGGTGGAGCCACTGCATTTGGATTATAGTCGTTAGATTCTATCTTTTCAATCGGGACAGCGATAATTTCATATACAGGACTTTTATACTTCATAGCATCTTAACTCCTATCTCAAAAAATTTTTCATACTTTTTCTTAATGTACTCTGTTTTCATTCTTTGCTCTTTTGTAGGACTAAATCCCATAAACTTACACATATGGTCATTTTTCAAAATACAATAACACATTCTTTTCCAACTTGGTATATCTTTAGTAAATTTAATATCATCTGTATCATCAGGTATATCTCCTAAGAATATAACTCTACTTTTTTTATCTTTTGTATGATTAGAAATTCCATTTCTTTCTATATTATACCCTTTTCTTATCAACTCACATATAGCGATTTCTGGCAAACCTCCGCCTTTATTATTCCAGAAGTCAATAGATGTTGAAAATTTTTTAATATAATTATTTCTTATATTTTCAGGTAGAGTATCAAGCAGAAAATAAGTGAAACTTTTCCATGTATGTCCTTCTGGCAACTTTACACTACGATACCCCATAGCTTTTGTTTTTCCATAAATAGAAGTAAAATTAGCCCCTTGTACTCTAGCAACCAATTTCACCCATACTTCTGGGTCCAATATCTTATATAAATTTAAACTCTCTTTTGCTGAATCATTGAAAGGAGATGCTACTCTCATTTTTCTTGGAGGCAATCCAGCTTTATAGAACAAATCATAGATTTTATTGTATTCATAGTCGAATTTATAATTGGCTACCCAAACATCTTCTAGTCCCCAGTCATATAAAGGAGATGCTGTCCATACATTTTTAAACTCCTTTGTTATCCAACACTTGCCTTTATATCCATGCTGTTTATTCACAATAGCACAATAACGTTGTAAGGATTCCGAGGCTCTTGTTCCAAGTAAACAAACAATTTTTGCACCCTTATGCTTGTCTCTCATCCACCTACCAAATTGCTTTGCCAAACTTTCCTGCTTCATCTTATATTTATAGTAGGTAAAAGGATTACTTTCTTGATTTATTACGTATTCTTTGTTTGGCATTCTTCTTACCCATAATTCTTCTTTCTCATCATCCCATGGATACCAAAACATTTCATGATTACCTACAGCTGTTCTCGTAGCCATTGGCAGACATACCCAATATGGTTCAATATCTTCAAGATTGTCTTCAAACATTTTTTCAACATATTCTGTTGTCATACTATATTGAGCCTCAAAATCTTGATGAAATACTCCTATTTTGGATTTTATATTATATTTTCTTTTATAATCCAAAACTAAATTCAATAATAGACCACTATCTTTTCCTCCACTGAAAGATACATAGATATAATCAAATTCACTGAAAACATAAGAAAGTCTGTCTTGAAAAGCTTCAAATACACTGGATTCCAAATATCTTTTATCCATTTGTAATCTCCCCTTTCAAATAGAAGTTCATGAAAACTTATAACATAATATTATATATGCACTTTTAGTAGTAATCAGCATAAATTATGCATCCTCTAAGTGCATAAATCCAAAAAAATAAATATAATTATAATATAAATCAATTTTTCTATTATAAACTATATTTTACCATTATTTTACATAATTTTCCAACAGCATAATTATCATTATTTCTTCAGTATTTAGCCCAATATTTTGTATTTTACATATTTTTAAAATCAAATTTTTATTTTCCAAGTTTATAATTTTTTAGATTATATATTTCTTAGGTAAATTTTAAAAATGTCTTTGCTTTTTTTATTGTTTTATAAGAAAAATAATATAAACATATATCATATTTAAAATAATATAGACATGTATAGTATTTAAATATACTATTAACTTATAAGGTCGTAATTTCATACATCAATAATTTTTATAAAAATCAACTATTTTTAGATTAATTATTTCATTGATTAATTTTTAAATTGATTGTTTCATTGATTATTTTCAAGGTAATTATTTCATTGATTGTTTTCAAGTCAATTATTTTATTGATTATTTTCAAGTTAATTATTTTTAAATTGATTGTTTTATTAATTATTTTTAGGAGGATTTATGAATTTTTCAAACATAAAAAAGTATTTTTTAAATTTTTGTGGAGCAATACTAGTATCTTTATTAATAGTTTTCGTATATCTTATTGCTTCAGCCTTTGAATCAACCAATAAATTATTCTCAAATCAAACGATTAATTCTATGTCAACTTTTATAATTTCTTTTATAATCGTATTCGTATTAGCTAAGGTATATAATGAAGGTATACTAGAGGATTCATACAAAAAACTTTCTATAAAAAGTTTTTTAAACTATGACAAAAAATATATCTCATTGACATTATCACTATTAATAATATCTATAGTATTTTGTAAAATACTAGCATTAATTATATATGACTTAACACAGGAATATGGTTCTGACACAGAGCTTAGTCTTGCCATTTTTATAAGTTCTTTTACATATGTACCATTTATAGAAGAATTAATATTTAGAGGTATGTTTTTTAACATTGCGTCTAACTTACTAGATATGAAAAATAACACTGTAATTAAGATTACAATTATAGTCAATCTCATAACGTTTTTAATAATGCATTATACTAGTTTTGGTTTTCCAAATTTTAATTTATTTTTATCCTTATTAGCGTCTATTCTTCCAAGAGTAGTGATTTCAGCATCACTTATATATATTTACATTAAGACTAAAGACATTAAGTACAATATTATTTTGCATATGTTATATAATTTTATTATTATTATCATAAATTCAATTTTCTAATTATCATCACAAATTGTACTCTCTTTTACATATGTTATATTATTTTATATCGCATCATAAAACACACTTTTATGACCTAATTACAAATTATCCCCTATAACTTAATTAGTATATATTTTTAGTTAAATTGGGTAATAAAAAATAAAAGGATGGTGATTTCATTGAAACTTAATAAAGGTATCAAATTTACAATAGGATTGCTTATGGATATAGGAATTAGCTTAGTTTTAGGTCTCAATCCTCTATTAACAACTTTATTTGCTCTACTATATATAACACTCTATATTCCAGATATTTGTAATATTATAAAAAAATAAATATTCATCTGAAATAGACTATATAGAAAAAGCTCCCTACTTAAAAGACTACTCTCGCTTGAATTTAATTGATTTTTATGTAGTACCACATTCCCAAAATTGGGAATTTGGAAAAGCTGTAGAAAAAATAGTAAATGCGTATTCTAAAACTTTAGAATTAAAAGCTATTAATGATAATCAAGCAATATTAATTGAAAACGACAGTGTTAGAATTTTAAAATAATTTAATATAAATAGCACCAAAGAATGATAAACACTGGCTTGTCATATCTTTGGTGCTTTTTTATGCAATACGTTTTAGAATACTAATTGACAAAAAAACTAAACCTCATTATAATTAAACTACTAGTTTAATTAATTTCATGAAAGGAATATGATATGGGAAGAAGAAAAAAAGAGCCAAAAAGTGTACACCGTGAAAACATTGCTTCTGCTGCTCAAATTCTATTTATGCAAAAAGGAATTGAAGCAACATCAATGGATGATATTGCAAAAAAAGCTGGTTACAGTAAAGCAACCTTATATGTATATTTTAAAAACAAGGAAGAAATTGTTGGTGTATTAGTACTTGAAAGCATGAAAAAACTGCATACATACATCACTTCTGCTTTAGAAAAACAAACAAGTACAAAAACAAGATACGACTTTATCTGCAATGCACTATTAAAATATCAAGAAGAATTTCCATTTTATTTTAAAATAGCTCTCGATGAAATCAACATTGACTTTGAAAATACCGACTACTTACCTGAGGAAAAAGAAACCTTCCGTGTTGGTGAAGAAATCAATGAGAAAATAAAACAGTTGCTAAAGGCTGGTATCTTATCAGGTGAGCTTAGAGAAGATATTGAAATTATGCCTACTATATTTTCACTTTGGGGAATGTTATCTGGCATTATACAGACAGTAGCAAATAAAGAAGCTTATATCAAACAAGAAGTAAAACTTTCTAAACAGGAATTTCTTAAATACGGATTTGATATGCTTTATCGTTCTATTTCTAAATAGATAAGATAAATCTACAAATATACAACTATACAATTTCTTATAATAGACATTATTACTTTATATATTTGAATATATCTGAAATTCCATTAAAACAAAAGATATTCAAAACAATTACCAAATACTCTAACTAAAAGGATTGAGAGGTATTAGAAATGAAAGTAAGCAAGAAAAAAATCATTTATCGTATTATCGTTATAGTTTTGCTGATAGGACTTGTATGCCTTGGAATATATTTAAAACAAGTTAAAGATTATAAACAAACAGTAAAAAATATGACCTTTAAAAAAGTAAATATTTCCTATATTGCTGATGGAACCTATGTTGGAGAATGTAATGTAAATATCATATCTGCTAAAGTAGAAGTCACTGTAAAGAGTGGTAAAATTTCAAGCATTAACCTTTTGGAACATAAAAATGAACGAGGAAAAACAGCAGAAAAAGTTATTGATAAAGTACTTAACAAGCAAAAAGTAGATGTAGATGCTGTATCAGGTGCAACAAATTCAAGTAAAGTTATAAAAAAAGCAATCGAAAATGCACTCATAAAAGGATAACTATACTTAACAAATTTCTATAAGAGTAAAAATATTGTTTTTGAATATCTGTACCAATTTGTGGTATAATAAAAGCAAGAAGAACTACAATCTATTTCGTCGTAGAGTGAAGTTCATAATTAAATGAAGCTATTTGAACTTATGGAACTTGATTTTAAAATCAAATTCCCAGCCACTTTTACTCTTGCCACGAGTTGAGTGGCTTTTTACTTTCGTAAATACTTTACAAATTAAGTAAAATATTAAACTAGCAACAACGCCAGCTATTACATTAAGTAAAAAGTTATTCATACTTCCCACCTCCTTTCATTAGGAAGTAGGTTTTATCCTAGTATGAACTCCACTCTTAAATTATAGGTTACATCTTCTTGCTATAAATATTATAACATATACTTTCCCATATTTTACCTGTGTTTTTATTCTAATAACTCCTTTTTCTTTTCAGCATCATATATACCTACTATCATCAAATATTATTTAGAAATTAGATTTAATATAATAAAATCAACTATAAACAAGAATAAGTTTGTTTCTCTAAACAATGTGATACTTATAGGAATATGTTACAAATAAAACTTTCAATAATTGAGCCTTGAGTAGTGATAAAATAATATTTTTCACAAAACAAGCCAAATAATTGATATAAATTATCATTTTCTGTTGAAAGTTACATTCATGCGTGCTATACTTAATTTCATAAATGGTAATAAATGTCATATGATTTTACAATTCTATTAATAATAATTATTATTAACTTTTAAATTTCGAAATGAATATCAAGAATTTTCTAAAATATAGAAGAATTCTCTAAAATACAAGAGAATTATTAAAATATAAAAGAATTATATATGTTATATAAAAACACATAAAACTACACAAAAACATATAGTACACTTAAAAATATAATAGAACTATATAATACTACTTTCGTAAAATCATACTCTATTTTTAGCATTTATTACTCTATACATAAGATATATAAATAAAATTTAACTTAATGAAAGGATACGATAAAATGAATATTTTAAAAATGAAAAAAACAGGGATATTTTTAGGAGGAGTACTTTTAGGTACTGTAGGTGTCAAAATACTTTCAAGTGATTGTGTAAAAAAATCTTGTACTAAAGCAACTGCTGGAGCATTGAAAGTTAAGGATTCTGTTCTTGAGACAACTACTAAAATCCAAGAAAATATGGAAGATATTTTAGCTGAAGCAAAAGAAATCAATGAACTAGAAGAATTATCTTCATCTAAAGTAAAAAAAGTGCAAGAAGATGCTGAAGTTGTACAAGAAGCTCTTAAAGCTGAAAATGTACAAACTGTAGAAAAAAACACTGATTCTAATAGCATTAAATGTGAAGACATCAAGGAAAATGGTACTGAAGAAAAAAATAGTACTTGCACAGCAGAATAAATTTAACGATTATTATGGTTAATACTATCAGGTGTTATGATTAATAATATCAAGTATTATGATTAATAGTATCAGGAGGAAGTAAATTGAATCTTTATATAAAGCATGAAATCAGAGGTCGTATACGTTTTGATTTACAGCTTGGTAAATTGAATAACAAGCAGGCAGATACTCTACTATATTATTTGACTTCTATAAATGGTGTTACCAAAGCAAAAGTTTATGATAGGACTGGTGACGCTGTTATTTATTACACTAGTGAAAGAAACTCTATAATAAAAGAAATCACTAAGTTCAGTTTTAATAATAGTGAAATAGAAAAATTAGTCCCTGAACACACTGGTAGAGAGTTAAATAATTACTACAGGGATAAATTAGTAAATAAGCTATTGGTAAAGAGTGTATCTAAGATATTTTTCCCAAAATCTTTAAGATTTTTTTTTATAGGACTTCACTCTATAAAATATTTCAAAAAAGGTATCTCTTCTTTATTAAATAAAAAGATAGAAATTTCTGTTTTGGATGCAACTGCAATAGGTATCTCCATTTTTAGAAAAGACGTGAATACAGCTGGGTCAGTGATGTTTCTTCTTGGTATAGGCGAATTACTAGAAGAATGGACTAGAAAAAAATCTATAGATGATTTAGCACAAAGTATGTCGTTAAATATTGAAAAAGTATGGTTAAAAAAGGATGATACTGAAATTTTAGTTCCAATTTCAGAAATAAAAGAAAACGATTTAGTTAGTGTAAATATGGGAAATATGATTCCATTAGATGGAGTTATTGAATCTGGTGAAGCAATGATTAATCAGGCATCTCTTACAGGTGAATCTCTTGCAGTTAATAAAAGACAAGGCTCTTACATCTATGCTGGAACTGTGATAGAACAAGGTAATATCGTAATGTGTGTCAAAGAAAAGGCTGGTACTACCAGATTTCAAAAAATTGTAACTATGATTGAAGAATCTGAGAAACTTAAGTCTTCTGTCGAAGGAAAATTTGAACATTTAGCAGATACCTTAGTTCCATATAGTTTTTTAGGAACTCTATTTACTTATGCAGTTACTAGAAATCCTATAAAGGCACTTTCTATTTTGATGGTAGATTTTTCTTGTGCATTAAAACTCTCTATTCCTATTTCTGTATTATCAGCTATGAGAGAATGTAACAATTATAATATTGCTGTAAAAGGTGGGAAATTCCTTGAAAATGTTGCATATGCAGATACTATTGTATTTGATAAAACAGGCACATTGACAAAGGCTCAACCAACTGTTTCAGATATAATTACCTTCCAAGATTATAATAAGAAAGATATGTTAAGACTAGCTGCTTGTTTAGAGGAACATTTCCCACATTCTATAGCTAATGCAGTCGTGCATGAAGCTGAAAAACAAGGTCTCAGTCATAAGGAAATGCATACAGAAGTAGAGTATATTATTGCACATGGTATTTCAACAAAAGTTGATAATAAAAAGGTTATAATAGGTAGTAAACACTTCGTATTTGAAGATGAAAAATGTATTATACCAGATGGCGAGGAGTATAAATATAATAATCTTTCAGACGAATATTCTCACCTATTTATGGCAATATCGGGGAAATTATCAGCTGTTATTTGTATCAGTGACCCTTTACGAACAGAAGCTAAAGATGTAATTTCAAACTTAAGACAATATGGACTCAAAAAAATTGTAATGATGACTGGTGATAGTGAAAAAACAGCTAAATCTATAGCCAGCAAAATTGGAGTGGATGAATATTATTCAGAAGTCCTACCAGAGGACAAAGCTAATTTTATTAAAGATGAGAAACTAAAAGGTCGTAAAGTTATTATGATTGGAGATGGAATCAATGATTCTCCTGCTATATCTGAGTCAGATGTTGGAATTGCAATGAGTGAAGGAGCTGAAATAGCAAGAGAAATTTCAGATATTACTATATCAGCAGATAATTTAAATAATTTAATTACTTTAAAACAGATTAGCAATAAACTTATGAAAAGAATTGGTTTAAGTTCTAAGTTTATTATTGCTTTCAACTTAGGTTTGATTTTTCTTGGTGTAGGTGGATTTATTAGACCAAGTACATCCGCATTTTTACATAATGCTTCTACTGTTGGAATAAGTTTAAACAGTATGACAAATTTATTAGATAAACCTAATACTTATAACTACAATTAACCCCCATTGTATAACACATTTCTATCTAAAAAATTTATAATTCATATTAAAAAAAGCACTTTTAAACAATTAAGCAATAATATTTAAAAGTGCTTTTATGACTAAATTTTATAACTAAAATCAACCTACTTCAATATTACTTCTCAATAATATTCAATATTGCGTAATACCATTCAATATTACCTCTCAACACTACTTTAATACTATTCAATATTACCTTTCAATACTACTCAATACAAAAGGTAAATTTCCATAATATTTCTACTTCACTACTAAAAACACCCTTCCTTAAATCTCACTTCAAACTGCTATATTTCAATCAATCTCTGTTCATAGCATTTTAGCTCATTTTGTTTTAGATAGTTAAATTCAGACTCTACATAAATACCACAACCAATAAACTCAATTGTTAGATTTGGTATATTCTCTTTCAATATACTCATCTGTTCATATATAATTTTTTCCCACAAATCAGCCTGTAATATAGAGAAATACTTCATACTTTCTCCACTGTTATCCATATCCTTTTTGATTTCAGACCAGTTTTTTAGCAAGACGCCTCTTTTATCAATATATCCAAGTTTTTTAAAGCTCTCTATACTCTGATTCCATGCATCTTTACTACTCTTATCAAAATATGACTCTAGCTTTTTACTTTGCTCACTTGTCAATAAGTCATAAGAAAGCTTCTTATTAAAATGTGCTTTCAAAGAAAGTTTAGCCATAGAATACGGGCTTCTACCAGAGTTTAATCCCGCATTTTTAAACTTTTCTATTCCTTTATCTTCTATTGAAGACCATATAGAGTTTACTGAATCTGAATCATCATCTTTTCTATATTTAACATCCAAACCATGTGTAATATCGATATAATTTTGTGGAAATACATATTGATAGTACATATCTTTGTTATCATCATACAGAGAAAAATATCCTTTATCATATAAATGCATATGTACATTTATTTTTAAACTATCATCTAAAATATTTCGTCTAAGATTAGGTATATTTGCATAAATAGTTACATATTTCATTGCATCATAGTTTTGATTTATTGGAATTTCAAAGCTAATTTCTTCTCCTGTCAAAAGCTTTTTCACTTCTTCTTCATCACAATCATATAAAGAAAATGTATTTTCAAATCCCACACGTGATTTTCCAGCCAAACTTCCTGCTAATGGTATTTTCAAAATATGATTATCTGTTTTTTGCCATTGATAAGTATCTTGAGCTAAAAACTCTTTAATTTGTCTATTTTGTTCCTTTGCCTGCTTTAGCACCTCATCTTCATTTTCTGTTATTCCTACATGGCATCTATTTAAGATATTTACTATATTGCTTCCAAATGGAAACGTCCATAATTGAAAAGCTGCTGCCTCCACTTGGCACAAATATCTAATCTGATTCAATTCAATTTGATGAATAAGCTTTTTCTGATACTCATTCATTTGGTTACCACTGTCTGACATGTGATAAATCAGTTCTCCCATTGCAAGATTGTCTTTTTTCTTGTCAATCTTGTCAGTAATAATAATCTGAGCATCCATCATGTCCTGTACTTTTTTGAAAATTCCCGAAATATCCTCTGCATTTTCCATTTTCAAGCTTTCAAACTTCTTAATTAATTCAGTTAATACATCTTTCATTTTTAGTCTGCTTATCTCATTTTCAAAAATATCCTGATTTTTAACTATAGTATCAAATCCGTCTACAAATGGTATAATAGATTCTTTCAATGTTTTATCTTTGAACTCTGCCATCTGAGTATTTAAACTATCTAGTTTTTTAATATTATCTTCTTTTGTCTTAATCGCATCTTTGACTACTTTTATTTTATCTTCAAAACTAGCTTTTACATTTAGACAATTATTAACACTACTAATTGCTGTATTGATAAAAGAACAACTTGCACTACCAATACTTAATACATTTTTAATAGTTGCTGTTCTTTGCTGTCTTTCAATAGATGCTTTACACTTCTCTAGTGCAGCCAACTTATCTTTTTGTTGTTTATTACTATAATTTGCTTCCAACATACCCATTTCTTTTTTCTGAATGTTTGTGTATATCTTTTCATACTCGCCTTCATCCAGTCCATTTTTTGCTGCTGCAATGTCATTATCTTTCCCTTGGTAGTCATTATTATCTAAAGACTTAGTCATAATCTCTTTAATTTTATTAAAATTATCTATCTTTCCATCATCGACACCAACTAATTTATTTGTCATTGCTCCTAAAGCATTCTTTCTATCTTCATTTAACTGAGCTCCAAGGACAAAACTCATACCTTCAGAATCCATTTTGAAATCTGAAAAACTAACCATTCTGTTAGTCCATTGGTACTCTTCTTCCTTAGCTGAAAGATTTTCTTTTAAAGATTTTGCACTATCAAAAGCTCCCAGACAAGCTTGACCAATACCACTTAATGATGATAGTAAGCTCAACGCACTCTGTATTCCAGAAAGAATTAGCTGTGTTTTCATTTGTTCCTGAAGTTTTTCCTTCTTTTCTTCTAATTTCTTTATGTCTCCTTTTTCATCTTCTTTTATCTTTAGAATTTCTTGAATCAAAAGATTCATTTTTGCTCCAACAGAAAGCATTTTATTTTCAAGTTCTTTTTTCAAAACTTCTATTTGTTGATTTCCTGAGTCAATTTGAGTTAAGACATTTTCCTTATATGTATTGAAATATGCTTCTTTTAATTCATCTTTTTTTCCTTGTTCCAATTCTTTTAAAGTCTTCTCTAGATAATCTGTCAGAGTGCGAATATCTGTAACACGATTTCCTCCAATTTCATCTTCCTCTATCATCTGCATATAAAATGCTGCTTTCTGTTCTAATGCAAATAAAATCATGCTCCATTCACTAAAATTCTGATTTTCTTTTACAAAAGCTTCTATTCTATTAGACTGCATCAATTTATTTATAAGATAGTCATAAATCTCTTTTGCTTCTTGGTAAAACTCTTTCTTTGTATGCATATCATCTAGTGAAATTACTTCTTTATTTTTCTTATCAAATTTATAATACTTCTGAAGAATTTCTCTATTTAACTGCATTTCCACTTTCTCAACTGCATTAAAAATCTCATAAATATGTGAAATTTCTAAAATATCTGCTTCTAAAATTCCTACTGCACACAAAAGTTTAAGGTTTCTATATCCTTTACTTCCAGAAAAACCAAATCTTTCAAAGAATTGATAGAAAAATGTATCCATTGATAGAGAATACTCCTGCTTTAGCAATGCGTTTTCTACTAATGATTTTCCAGGATGCCCTTCTTTTCCATCTGCTCCATCTAGACCTGAGTCTGCAAGTTTTTTAATTGTCCAGTCCTTGTGTTTTGCATAAAGAGCATCTAGTGCCTTTCCATCATCTGCTGTTTCCTTACTGTCTGAACCACGACCTATCACATATCTATCAAAATAGTAATAGTTTCTGTCACTATCATCTATTGGAACAGAAGTTCCTATATATCTTATTGTTTCTTCAAAAATTCCTCGGATTCCTCCAAGACCTCCAGCTCCACCTTTTCCTCCAGAACCGCCTTTTCCTGCTAAGCCATGTCTTCCGTCTCTTTGGTTTATAGAATTTTTTAGTACTGTTGCTTGTCCAAGGAGATAAATCTGTCCAGCCTTACTTCCAAGACCAGCATTTCCACCATCTCCACCTGTTCCTCCAGTATTTCCTTGTTTTCCTTTTTCTGCTTCTACTATATAGTATTTTGTATCTTTCTCCTTAGTAAACTCTTTTTTCTCTGGCTTAGAACCTAGTTTTGCATTTGCTCCAGCTATTCCGGATGCTCCTGTTTCTCCTACTTTTCCATCTTGGCCGTTTCCACCTTGTCCACCATCAGCATAAAGCTTAAGTTCGCCTTCTTTTTGTATATGTTTAAAAGATATTAAAATATCGCCTGAAGTTCCTGCATTATTTCCAGCTCTGCCATTCATTCCGTTATAAATAGAACTTTCTCCATCCAATTTTTTTGCATCATTTCCAGAAACATTAATTGAATAAGAATCTTTTGGTATACATAATTTTTCAACTAATAGAACTATGTTTTTACCTGAGAAAACATCCTTCTTCATATCACAATCTATTTTTAGCTCACACTCTCCATACATATATATAGATGATAATTCATTAAGTTTATAGCCAGATATGATTTTAGTCAAATCTGATAAATTCACTTTAGGTACAGGAATATATATAGAAAGTACTTTGTCTTTTTCATATGATTTTATATATGTACAGTTTTGAATTTTTTCTCTTCTATATTCTTCATCTAGAAGTTTCTCAGCTTCTTCCTCTTCCAATTCCTTCTCTGCTATCCAGTATTTAATACATTTTAAAGTGTCTTCTAGCGTTGTATTTAATAATGATTTTAACAATTCACTTAGACCGACAATATTAGTTTCTCTACAATAACTATTTAGCTCTAAAACAAGGCGTATTTTTTCTAATATGTTTACTTTTTGTACACCATCACCATAGAAAAGTTCTTGCACAAATCTCATGAGTCCTTCAATACTATTTGTTTTTCCTAAGCTCTGACTCATTTGTTCCAACTGAGTTTTTTTCTCTTTTAGATTTTCTATAGAAGATAAAATAGAAATAGAATCTTCTAACGCCTTTTTTACACTTTCTATATAAGGAGCTAGAAGTTTTTCTAGTTCTTTATATGTTATATCAACAGCTTTTTGTATCTCTATTTTACAAGAGGCAGTAAGCATTAATCCCATATCAGTTTTTTGGAAAGTATTTGGAAGTTTTTCTAGTTCTCCCAATAGATTTTCTGGCTTTGTGTCCATCGGATTACATAATTCTATAGACACATTATCTGATAGTACCACATTTAACAGATATACCAGTTCTTTATAACCTTCATAATCTTTTTCTTGGCTATCTAGGTCTTCTTTTACTTTTTTCAGTATATTTCTAACTTTTTCTTTTGTTACACTACTACTAGGTGACTTAGGTATTTTATTGATAAGAAAGAAAAAATTTTCCTTATACTGTGTATATTCATTAAACATATCTTTTAAGTTTTTAGCTGTATCAATTAACAGTGTATGTCTAGAGTCCAGTAAAGACTGGTAGTCTAAAATGACTACTATCCCTTTTACATTTGAAGATGCAGAGATAGTTTCTCTTACAAGCATTGCTCCTGCAATCATATATTCAGCTCCACGATTATCAAAAAAACCAGGACAATCGCATAAAGAAAATGCTTTATTTTCAATATCTACAACTTCTGGGCATAAAGTCTTAGAATATACACCATTTCCAATATCAACTGCTGAATCTTTAGCTGTGATGTATACTTGTCCAGTTTCCGCATCTGTCTTTTCTTCCATCTCACAACCTTTTAAATAGTTGATACAAGTACTTTTTCCAACTCCTGAAGCACCCAGGAATAACAAAATCGATTTTTCTCCTAAATTGTATCTTTCCAGTTCATGCCTTCCATCTTCTAAAAGATTTATGATTCCATTGTACAATTCATTTGCCATGTGTTCATCCCTTTCTATACTTCAGCACAATAGTTTTGATATTTCTCTTTAACAAAACTTTCCTCTACTTTTAAAACTGCTGTTGATACTTTAGAATTTGGATTATTATATCCTCCAGATTCTCCTCTATCTCCATAATCAGCATACTCTCTTGATGGACCTTCTTTTCCTTCTTTCCAACTTCCACCTTCAAAAGTTATACGATAACTAGCAATACCAGTTAGCTTATAATCCCAACTTGTAAAATATCCTGTATAGTATACAGTGGAATCTATAGCACTTGGAGAAAATGAAAGTGTATTATAACCATGATGACCTCCTTTTCCTCCATTTCCACCAAAACCTGGTCTTCCATCTGGACCTCTTTCTCCATCTCTTACTGTTATATCACAACAGCTGATTAACTTATCTCTCTTTTCATCTGAATCTGCCAAGAAGTAGATATTTCCTTTACTTCCTCCATTTCCACCTCTTCCAGCATTTCCTCCTTTTCCTCCATTATCTCCTTTTGCACCACTTGTTCCTGATGCAAAATAACCTTTAAACATTTTTCCATGGAAACTACTTGTATATCCTGCATCACTTCCATTTCTACCTGTGCTTCCAGTCTCACCATCTTTACCATCTGTTCCTCTTGAACCATTTCCTCCATTTGCTATTAGTGTAAGGCGATAGTTTTTAATTTCTTCTTTAATATATAAATAAATATTTCCTGCATCTCTACCATCTTCACCATTTCTTCCATATATAGAATTATCTATAATATTTCCACTCTTTCCACTTACATTAATCTTAGCATTACTACTTACATCAAGATTCTTACAAGAAATAATGATATTTTTTTCTGATGCAAAATCCATTCCAAGATTATCATCCATATAGATAGTATCTTTAGCTGAAAACATAATTGTAGAGACATCCTCTCCCACTTTTCTATTTCTAAAAGCCTCTAGAACACTACTTATTACTAAGTTTGGAATTAGTGCCTTCACTTCTATGACTGTCTTGTTTTTAATTTCAAATGTTTTTATTATAAATGGAGTTAAAATATATTTACTTACAAGATTTCTAATTATTTCATTACCTTTTTCTCCATAGGTATTTAATCTTGTTATATTTTCTTCTAATTCTTCACTATTTCTATCTGTAAGATTCTTTAAAATAGGCTCAAAATCACGTTTACTATATATGTAATCTGTTTTATTTGCAACTTCCATCAATTTATCTCTATTTGATAATGTCCATACCTGTTTTTGTACCTCATAAGAAACTAAAATCTCTTCTACTTTCTTTCTTATAATAATAAATTTTTGTTCCATTATACTTTTACTTGTTTTTTCTATAATAGATTCCATATATACAGAAGATAGTGAAATTTCAGCATCTCCATGGTCTGTATATTTATTTAAGTCTTTAATTATACCCAAGTTTCTCTTTATCTCATTTTGTAACTTTATACATGTGTCTTCCAAGAATAATCCACTTTCTCCTGATAATAAATTGATAAATTTATCTAAAGTAATACTAGCTGTATTAACTGAACTTTCTAACCAGTCTTTAAATATGTCTACTACTCTATCATAGTTTGACATTTCTTGAATCATTGTTACTCTTTCAACCTTTTCAATAAAGTCTTCTGTATATTCCTTAACATAAACTTCTAGTCTAGATACTATACCACCTTGAATATCTTTTATTAATGTATCTAAAACTAATCTTGCATCTGCACTGATTGGATATTGGAATGCTGATGTTTTATCTTTTACTTCTTCTAAATTTATTACTTCTTTTAATAATCCTTCTCTTTGCTCTGCTTCAAGCGGTTTACAAAGATGAATATTTTTTCCTTCTCCTTTTAGCAATTCTTCAAACAACCAAGCTTTATCTTGTATATTATTTTCTGGACTTTCACACAATTGTTCGTATTTTTTTCTAATCACATTATATATTTGTTTTTCTGTTCTTCCTAAAAAGCTTTTAGAAACAAAGAAAGTAATACTTCCTCTAAAATTCTCTTTATGAAGACACATATTTAATTGTTGAAATAAATCAAGTACTTTTGTAAGTCTAGCCTCTAATATATCTGCTTCTGGTATTAGTACAACTACGCCACATATAGATGCAGAATTTCTAAACACCTCTCCCAACGAAACTGCTGCACTAATGTCATGTGCTACACCTCTGTTATCACTGAATCCTGCAGTATCACATAATTTTGCATCCATTCCTTCTACTTCTCTTCTCATATCTACAATATTTGGATACAAAGTCTGTGAAACAGCTCCTGAACCAATTTCTGCAACAGGGTCTACACATTCAATATATGAGATACCAGTATCTTCATCTTCTACTTCCTTCATTTCACATCCTGCAAGATAATTAATTGCTGTACTTTTCCCACAACCTGTGCCTCCAAGAATCAAAATTAGATTCTTATTTATAGCCTTATCTATTGCTACTTTCCCTTCATCTAATAGGATTTTGATTTCTTCTAAAAGCTGATTTTTTTCTTCCATGTATCTTCCCCCTTGTTTATTGTTATAAAATTTTTTAATGTTAAAATAACTGTGCTTGTAAAATATAGCCTTTACTAACACAGTAATTTTATTTTATATATCTAATTATACTTTTTATTTTATATCTAATTACATTTTCTACTTTATATTATTTTTTCTACTGCTCTAAACTTTGACCATCCTCCACAATGAATATTCATATAAAAAACCTCCTTATATGTTTAAATTTATTTATATAATAGTACCAATTTTCTAAATATTCAATACAATTCGTGTAACTAGTCGATAAAAGTGCATAACTGGACAAATAGTTTGTATAAAAAACTTTGAAAGTCAAATTTATTTAATTAAAAATAATATAATACAAAAAAACAGTCAATCTATTAAAATCAACTGCTCCATAAATTGAATTTTTACTTATTAGATTTTACAAAGTTTATACATTTGCATGTGTTCCCCTATACAAAACTGATATTGCCACTGCTATAAGTATCATGCCCATAAAAGCAGGTGCCGCATGACCAAGAGACACATAGATTTGACCTCCAATGATAGGTCCAATTATTCTCGCTAAAGATTGAATAGATTGACTACCCCCTTGAATCCTTCCCTGTTCACTAGAATCGACAGACTTGGATATCATCCCATTGAATGAAGGTCCAAAGATAGAATCGCCAAAACCAAATATAAACATTCCAACAATAAAAATAGGATAGAATGAAAACAGTGCCGATGCTGCAATAAAACTGTAACCTATAATCTCCGAAATCATTCCAAGAATGACTATCTGTGCATCACTGAGTTTTCTCAAAAGCTTTGGCATTACAAAACCTTGTGAAATGATGTCTTGGATACCCATAATTGAAAATACAAGTCCAATTAGTGCGGGTTTCCAATTGAAAGTATCTATTGTAAATTGTGAAAAGACAGACTGTAAAGACCCATTTGGTATCCAAAGTAAGAATGCTGATACAAGTAGCCTTTTTAAGTTTTTTACAGAAAGTACATTTGCAAGCTGTATAAATGGATTTAGCCTTGCAAGTGTAATCCCCTTTAATCTATTCTTCTTATCAAGGCTCTCAGGCATATATAAGAATCCATAAATAACATTCAATAAAGTTATTATTGCCCCAAAGTACATTGGTACAGAATAACCAAACTTAGCAAGTAATCCACCTACAGTTGGACCAATAACACAGCCTACACCTGAAAAGGCACTCACCCATCCAAAGTATTTGCTTCGATATTCTCTAGGAGTGATGTCTGCAAAATATGCGAAGATAGTGCTTATGCTCCCACCTGTTACACCTTCTATTATACGTCCAACAAATAGTACCCACAGAGCTCCTCCTATTCCAAAAACTAAGTACCCTATTGCAGAACCCAAAAGACATGATAAGAGTAATGGACGACGTCCATATCGGTCGCTCAAAGCTCCAAGCCCAGGAGCTGCAAAAAACACGCAGATTGCATAAACAGAAGTTAGCATTGTAACAACTATAGCTTGTTCTGATGGACTATTTGTATAAGGTTGCACTAAGAATGGAACAACAGGTGCTATGATAGTGAACCCGATTCCGCAAAGAAACGCAGATATAAGACCAAATATCAAAGCCTTTTTATTTACAATTTGTTCTGTATTCTGTTCATTATTTGATTTAAATATAAACACTTAAATCCTCCTCTCAAAAAGTATAATTTGGTTTCCTTCAGGAACACATTCCTTCTATTTCTTTTTTACTTTTTTACTTTTTTACTTTTTTACTTTTTTCATTATTTTAATTCCTTGGAGACATATTCTTTTTTTTATTACTTCAACTCCTAGGGAATATATTTATCTCTTTATTATTTTGATTCCTTGGAAACATATTTATCGTATCACCATTTTGTTTCCTTGTCAACAAAATAATAGCAATAAAAATACAGCCCGTTCTCAATAGAGTTGGGCTGTCTATAGTTTCAATTTCTTTATTCTAATTTATTTTGACTTAATATTATACCTTGTTTCTTTATTTCTGCATCCAGATGCCTATTGTAATTTTCCGCAAAGCTAATCATAATATCAAATTGTTCGTCAGTTACCTGCTCAAATACAGCTTTATCACGTTCTTGAAACTCATTGTGCAGTCCCTCATGAATTTTATAAACTGCTTTCCCCTGTTCAGTAAGTCTAAAATAAATTTCTTTCTTGTTATCAGACTTCTGGTAGCTTTCGATAATTCCTTTTTTTATGAGTTTCTTAGTTAGCTTACTTATTGCACCTCTAGTCATATAAAAGTGCTCTGCAAGCTTTGTCACGTTGCAATCTACATTTCTTTCAATGTATTCGATACAATGTACTTCAGAAGATTTATAACCTTTAAGACTTTCTTCCATCTTAAATTTATTAAGCCAAACCATCTTGTTTAATAAGTCCCTGAAACCCATTATGACCTGTTCTTCTTTATTCATAGCCTGTCCTCCCACCCGTTAGTGCATTAACAATATTATATTAAACTTTTGTTTCTATTTCAACAATGTTAAAATAATTATTTTAGGAATCGAACTATACATAAACATAAAAAAGGAAAACAGAATCATCTAATTTAAACCTACATTCTTTTAGATTTAATCAATATCATATAAGTGTTGATAACTATACAAGTAAACATAAATTTGAATGATGATTAAGATAATTAAATGGTTTACAAATAATTTATATTATAAATAAAACAACACAACAATACATCTCTTGTACTGTCGTGTTGTTAAAATACATGTAATGTTTTAATAATAGTTTTTATAATAAAAGGCAGTGTTAACTAAGTTTGATTTATATACTGTTTAGTCTTTAGTCTATGTACTATTTCAAATTACTGAATGTCATCTTCATAGAATCAAAATCCATTGTCCATTTGTAATTCTTAAAATAATTATGACCTATCAAACCATCTTCAAAGAATCCAACCTCCTCATAATATCTGGATTCCTCACCTGTTGTATAGTTCCCAAATCCATTTTCCAGTTGCAAGCTACCTAGACTATATGATGAGATTTCAAAAGTACCATCTTTATAATCACTTCCTCCCATTCCACTACTTTGTCCTTCAGAAGCTGACTTTAACTCAGGTATTGGAATCCCAGCTAAGTCCATTGTTTCTTTAGGTAGTTGCATTCCAGCACCTTCTCCATTAGCAAACCCTGAATCCATAAAGAAGTTCATTCCACTTTTCTGATTTATTGAACCTTTAGCATACATGTAATGAGTAGAAGCAAGCGTGAATGGAATCTCTTCTAATACTTTATCGTTGGCAAGCATTTTATTGGCATTGGCCATACCTACTTCATTTCTAGGTCTTAATACCAACTGGCCACTAGAATAATCAATTGTAGGTATAAATTCCTTCAATACACTTGTACCAATAACGCCATGAACATTTGACGCATTACCTTTAAATGCTTCTTCAAATCCCTCAAATGAACCCATCATTACAGGGACATTCTTCATGTTTACATCTCCTATAGTAAGTGAGTCAACTTGACCAAAACCAACTTCGACGATATTACCTCCTTGGAATGTACCTTCTTTCTTTGAAGCTGTTTTAATACCAAGCTCTTTTGTAAGTTTACTATCCGCAACAAACATTGCACCACCAGTATCAATAAAAGCATTTATTCTTTTTCCATTTATCTCAACTGGAACAACAGGTAGGGGTTCACTTGTTACAAATGGAATAGCACTTTCTTCTTTTCCATTCCAGTTAATTTGTCTAGTTTTGCAATAAATAACTCTCAAATTCAAATGAGCTTGGGAGTTTTATTTAGTAATTAGTAATATTTTAAGCTTATACCAAAAGATTCATTCCTCTAATTTTATCCCCTGTACTATACTTAGATATTAAAATTTTCTTGAATTCATAACTTTAAGCTACTTTATCAAATAATAAAATTTATATAAAATGCCTATTATTACAAAGATGCAACTCAAAGTTGACAAAAAACATAGTAGGATTGATAGTGTGCAACTTGTATATTTGTTAATATTTTAGAATAAAGATTGAGAAATATTGAGGAGGAAAATAAAATGGATATATCTGAAAAAATTTTAAAACTAAGAAAAGCAAATAATCTATCTCAGGAGAATTTAGCAGAACAACTTAATGTATCAAGACAAAGTATATCAAAATGGGAAACAGGTCAATCTGTTCCAGAAACAGAAAAGTTAATTGCTTTAAGCGAAATATTTAATGTTACAATAGATTATCTTTTGAAGCCATCTGAAATAGATGAGATATCAATTAGAACAGAAATTCTAGAAAAACAGCAACAGCAGTTAGTTGAAAAGGAAATAAAAAAGGATAAAATCTTATTTATTGTATTAAGCTGTCTAGCCACATACTTAATTGCATTCGCTATATATATTATTGGGCACTTCTATTTTGAAATTTGGAATCCAGGTGTAATATTAAGCGAGTTTATAATAGCAACAGCAATTGCTATTACTATTAATTTAAAGCATAAGTATAAAGTTGATAAAAATTCTATAAATAATTAAATCGTAGGATAATGTAAAGTTATTTGAGATGGAAAACAAATGAAAAAAACTAAATCAAAGGTATTAAGTTTAACACTAGCAACTACTTTTTTCGTAGCAACAACAGCAAATTCATATGCTATGTCAGCAGCTAGAAAAAATCAAGAGGAGGAGCTCCAAAATACAATGATGAGGTAGTATATATGTATTTATCTCATTTTGTAGATTTTGAAGGAGATAATTATGAAGAAGGTTTGTGTACATATATAACTAAATACGATAGAGAGGCTTATGATAGATATTTAAGTAGAGGTTGTGCTTTTAGAAGTGCTAATTCTATGCGTTTATTACAAATCTAATAGCATTGAAGGGAGATTTACCTTCATTTTAAAGAATATTGGACTGTATATGGAGTTGGAAATTTTATAATAATTTTAGAGTGTATGTTAATTATTTTTGATGACAGTTACTATTTATCCCATATAAATAAAAAATCTAATTCTGATAAATAATAAAAAGGGTTCACCCTAATTAGAGTGAACCTTTTTTTATAGTAAAATATGTATTGTTGTTAAATAAACATTTAAAAATTAATAATGGATGCTTTCAACTACTCCACCCATAAAAAATCCACTATCTAGCCTATTATACGTACAAGATAAATAAAATTTATACTATCTCTATATTGTCTTTAATGATACTTTTAACTTTACTCTTCTATTATACTTTCTATATAGACATAACATTTTTTCAATTGTTGAAAAGACTTCTTAAAAAGATTTGAAAATGCTACTGAAAATCCTTTAACATCACCTTTTTTTAAGTACATCAATATTTCAAAACATATCCCGAAACGTGTTTTTAAAATTTCGGGGTATTTTTCAGGAAAAAATCGCTCTATATAAATCCCAAATACAATATATTGCTTTAAATGCATAAATATTTCTTGCATTATATAAATTTCTGAACAGTCCACTATTTTACATAGCAAAACGAAATCTGGATAGATATTACATTCTTCAGAATTCTTTTGTAGATGTCTTAAATGAGCTTCTATATTTTCTATCATCACAGAATCTATATTCTCACCCACTAAAAGCACCACATCTTCTAATGTAATTGTAACAAACTCCATAGCATCTAAAAGCAATTTTAATCTTTTAGCTCCTTCTTTTGTTTTAATATAATCATCAGTATACTCAGAAAAAAGAGTTATATATGTTCCCTTTCCATTAATTGTTTTAGCAATTCCACATTCATTTAATTCATTATATGCACTTCTAACTGTTGGAAGAGATATATTATACTTACTAATTACAGAATTAATAGATGGTAGACAATCCCCTGTTTTAAGATTTCCTTCAAAAATTTGAGATATGATATCAGAAACAATTAAATCATATAGATAACAATTTTTTAATGCCATAGAACTAAAATTATCTCTAGCTTTCTCCTGTGAAATACGGTTTTTTACAATTTCCAAAGTAAATTCCCTATTTTTTTCATACATATAAATTAATAATTGTTTAAGTGCAGTAAAATTTCTATTTAATACATATAAATAAACCTGCTTTATTTGTTCAATATACTTATCTCGAAAAAAATCTACAGAACTATCATCTAATTTATCAATACTATAGGTTATTTGTGAAACCATTACATTACTCTGAATAATATCACAAAAAGAATGAATAAGTAAATTATTTGACTTGCTGATTAGTTTATTTATATATTTTAGTTTTTGCTCTCTAAATATAAAATGGTTTGAATTATTTTTTTCCATATAGCTGATAATATCATATAATTCTTGCAAGTCTTTTGATGTAAATCGCTCTATATTATAAACAGCAAGCGCAGGAAATATTAAGCTAAAAACTTGATACATATCTGCTATTTGCAAAATTTTCTCATACACCAATTCAGATTCCACTAATTTTTCACTTACATTATGAATCAATACTGGTCTAGCACCAGCTTTTGTTTCTATAAAACCTTCTTCTGATAACATTTTAATTACTGTTTTTATGGTATTTTTTGATACCATATATTCTTTAGACATTTTTTGAATGGAGTCGAGTTTATCTCCAACTACAATTTTGCCTGTATAAATTTGCTGAATTAAGCATTGAAAAATAATTAAATACTGTGGTTTTTTTTTCATATTTTTTCCTCTTTAATAATTTAAAATAGTTGCTTATTTTTATGCTATAAACTATAATTATTATGAACCATTTATATATATGGTCTAAGTTTTATAATCTTATAACACTGTAAAATATCCTACCATTATTTATAAATGAGTTAGAAAATTGTCAATAATGCAAATTTCTAATGAATATATACATATATTTAACAATGAAATGGTTTAACTTATTTTACAGAATAAGCAGATAGAATTATGGTAGTAATATAAAATGGGTGAACAAGATTGAAATACTCTATAACATAAACACATATGATAAAAAAATATAATCATATTAAAGCAATTTGTAGATATACAACTAAGATTCGCAAAATTTGAATACATTAGACTTATTCTATTTTAATTAAACACAATTTCACTTTAAAAGAGGATTTACTATGAAATACTATATTTTTTTAGCTATAGCTATTATATCAATAATTGAATTCTGTAATATTTATATATGCAGAATATTATCTGCCCAAAACAAAACTGTATCACCATATAAAAATTATAAATCAATATTTTTAATAAAACCATTAATTTTTTTGATAATGATGTTTACAAAATTACCATTACCACTATTTTATATATTATTTCATCTAATGAATCATAAGGCATTTTTAATAAATAATAAAAATGCTAATAAATACTTTATATCTAATATGTCAGTGATAAGTTTTTATATTTTTCACCTTATTACTTTAAGTGTAATATCACTCTTGGAAAATACAAGCTTATATACCCTATATATGGATACATACTATAGGTTAATTAGTATTTTAATAGCTTATACTTTAATTTTTATCTTGTTGTATTGTATAGATAAAATAAAAGAACATGTTTTTATATTAGTTCAAAATAATATAGAACTTAATTTGTTTTCAAAGTTTATTTGGTTTGCTATAGGATATATCTTGTTTGACAGCATACAGGTTATACTTTCACCTCCAAAGGCTTTAACTTCCTACTTTATAATTGGAAGTAATATATTATTAGCTTTACAAATAATTATATTTATTAATCATATATATTCTATTGAAAAAAATATTTATTTAGAAAAAGAACACCATAAATTAGAAATAACAAAATATGAACAATTATTAAGAGTTGACTTATTAAATAAAAAGGCTAATATTGATGATTTAACATCAGCATATACTCGAAAATTTGCTTTTGAAAAAATGCAATCTTATATTGATAATAAGTTATTATTTTCATTAGTATATATTGATTTGGATAAGTTAAAAACAATAAATGATACATATGGACACTTGGCTGGAGATAGCTACATTATTAGCTTCTCAAATATAGTTATTGACAATTTAAGAACAGAAGATATATTTGCTAGAATAGGAGGAGATGAATTTATAGTGATTATGCCTCAATATAGTGAAAATATTACAAAAGAAGTCATGGATAAAATACGTAATACCATGAAAAATCAGATATCTTTTAGTTATGGTATTGTAGAGGTATCCAGTAAAAATAAAATGACTCTAGAAGAAATTATTAATACTGCAGATATTAGAATGTATACTGATAAACAAAATAATCATAGAAAGAACAAAAACTAAAATGAAAATGTATATGATAATTATCCTAACAACGTTACCATGTTATTTATCTTATTATCTTTATCACTATAATTTTTTTAAATATCTTGATGCTATAACTGATAACTCTAAAAACAAATATAAAATATATATTATATATTCTTTATTTAATTATTCAATTTTTTTAATCTGTACCTATCTAAGGTTAAATTTAATTATAAACTGGACAATTTTTATGTTAGTTTTATTTACACAGATTAAAGTAACTTACTCCATGTCTAACATAAAAGCCTTTTTTTATTCATTAAACTGTACTATTATTGGTCTGTCAATAAATATATTTTTCAGGTCATTAATTTCGATAGTCTTAGATATGCCAGCATATTTATTTGATAGTAACTCTATTACAAATATTTACAGAGTATTTCCTATAGCATTTAGTTTTATTGTTACAGGATTATATTTTTATTATAAAATTTATAAAAATACTCAGATTAGCTTTGAAAATATCTTAGAAGATAAAAAAAATTTAATTTTTTTACTGAGTCTTATGTTTGTAATGTATCTATATTTGTGCCTGAGTCTAATGGTATACTATACTGTTGAAAACACATTAATTTTGAAGTTATATGGAATTAAATCATCCATAATGGTTTTAATAGGTAACTATATTGCAGAAAAATATAGCTTTAGAATCACTCAAATTAAGGGCTATGATATTAAAAACCAACTAGATTATTTGGAAAGTCTAAAAATAGAAGATGAAATTAAAAGATTGAGTGATACTGTATATAAAGACTTATTGACTGGTTTTTATAATAGGCCTTTTGCAAATAAAAAGCTATCAGAATGGAGATTTAATAACTATGAATTTACTTTATGTTTTGCAGATTTAAATAATTTAAAAATTGTAAATGATAAATTTGGACACCAGTTTGGAGATAAATACATATCCACTACTGCTCAAATAATAAAAAAATGTATAAATATAGAACAATCTTTATTGTTTAGGTATGGTGGAGATGAATTCTTATTTCTTTTATACAAGATAACTACTTCCCAAGCAGAGCAAATAATGATTGATATTAACCATGAACTATCAAAATTAAGTAACACTGAAGATTACCCTTATACACTTTCTATTAGTTATGGACTAGTTGAATGGGACGGAATATCTGATACTGAAACTTTAATAGCAAAAGCAGACTCCTTGATGTATGAAAATAAGCTTAAAAATAAGTAACAGTCAAATAAAACTATTATTACATCTCTAGTTATAATATATAAATTATTAATAATTTATATATTATGTTTTTGCTTAATTGAAATTAATCTATAAAAAATGTATATTGTGGAGGAGGCCCGATAATGTCAAAAGACACAGACTTTACAAATATTGAATACGACTTCTTAATGAACGCATTAGATGTAAGCGTAAGTAGACATCTAATTGATGAACATTACACTGTGGTTTGGGCTAATAATCGTTATTATGAAATGTTTGGTTATACAAAAGAGGAATATGAATCTCTTTTTCATAACCAGTGTGACCTTTTCTACAAAGAAAATCCAGATGATTGGAATGAACTTGTGAATAATGTCGCAAAAGCTTTCTCTAAGGGAGAGAGAAAATACGAACACCTTGGTCGTATGAGACATCGTAATGGGAAAAAACTTTGGATAAAATTAATGGGGTTTTTAACTGGAGAAGTTGTTGATGGATTCCCTGTTTCCTACTCTGTCATGGTTGATATTACAAGACAAATGCTGACTCAAATAGAACAAACTGTAACTTACAATAATTTTCCAGGTCTTATTGCTAAATTTAAAGTTACTGATTTTGGTTTCCAACTATTAGATGCAAATAAAAAGTATTTTGATATGTTTAAAAACAAAGTAAATTTTTTAATAGAAGATATAAATTCAGAAATTTACCTCGACTCTATTTATAAATATTATGATGATTTTAGAAATGGAAAATATATTTGCTTTCCAATTTCTCCACAGAATCTTAAAGGTGAAATTGTCCATATGCAAGTCATAGCTGAATGTATAGATTGGGAAGATGATAAACCTATCTATCTTTTGATATACTCAGATGTTACAAAATTAGTTGAGCAAAACAAAATTATTGAAGAAAATAATAAGGAACTAGAAAAACTAGCATTTACTGACCAGACTACAGGTGGAATGAATCGCACACAGTTTAATATAATAGCAAATGAAATCATAAGTTTGTCACCAGCTGGCACATACACTCTTGTTTGGCTAAATATGCAAAAGTTTAAATTAATAAACGATTTAGCAGGAAATATTGCTGGAGATAAGCTTTTAAAATATATCTACAACTGTATAAAATTACATTTAAATGAAGGTGAATTTGTTACTAGAATTTTTGCTGACAACTTTACTCTTCTTCTAAAAGAAGATAAAAAAAATATCAACTCCAGATTAAACGCAATAGTTACACATATTAATAGATTCAATGATAACAAAGATTATAAATATATGCTCTATTTTACTGCTGGTGCCTATATAATTAATGACACTTCTTTGGAAATAACAAAGATTCAAGATAGAGCAAATGTAGCTTCTAAATCTATTAAGAATATTGAAAATCATGAGCTATGTATTTTTAATTTCTATAGTAAATCAGATAAAGAAAAACTTATACTTGAGAAGAATATAGAAAACAGAATGTATGAGGCACTTGAGAAAAAAGAATTTCAGGTTTATTTACAACCAAAACTAGAATTATCCACCCAAGTTATATGTGGTGCAGAAGCTTTAGTAAGATGGGTTCATCCTGTTGAAGGAATAATGCCTCCTAATGAATTTATTCCCTTATTTGAAAAAAATGGATTCATTGTACAATTGGATTTATATGTGTTTGAAGAAGTTTGTAGTACTTTAAGAAAATGGATTGATAGTGGATTAAATGCAGTAAAAATCTCTGTGAATATGTCTCGCTATCATTTTTCATTCAAAGATTTTATTAATGCATATAAAGAAATAGCTGAAAAGTATTCTATCCCTCCACATCTTATAGAAATTGAAATTACAGAAACGATTGTATTTAAAGATGTTAAAGTGTTTAGTGAAATAATAAATGAGATTCATAAAAATGGATTTAAATGTTCTATTGATGATTTTGGAAGTGGTTATTCTTCAATTAATATGCTTAAAGATATCTATGTTGATACTATAAAATTAGATAGAGCATTTTTTAAATCAGAACGATTAGATTCTCAACGGGAAAGAGATATAATTGTTTCTATAATTGATTTATCAAAAAAGTTAAATATGACCACTGTAGCTGAAGGAATAGAGACTAATTTTCAAAAAAACTTTTTAAGAGAAATAAACTGTGATATGTTACAAGGTTATGTATTTTCTAAACCATTACCAATAAAGGATTTTGAAAAACTTATGTTTCAGAAATATACTAATTAGTGGTATAAAATGATTCATTCTAAAAGATATTTATTTTAAATATACTAATTAGCAATATGACATGATTCGTTCTAAAATAAAGAATAAATAATAGAAATTATTTTATATAGCTTTGTATTTTTAAATGCACATTTAACTATAAAATTCTTATATTAATATTCTTAATGATATGAATATCTATACTTTGTAAAAATAACAGATAAATTTAATACTTTATAAATTAAAATTTAAATTTAATTTTTTGCTAATATAAAAATGTATCGATTTATCTTAAAAAACAAAATATAAAGTGGAGAAAATTAATACCTCCACTTTATCCTGCCTTTATATTAATTTTTATATATTTATACTTTTATCTTTATATTTCTAGTTATTTATCCATACCTCTAGTTATTTTTTTACATTTCTAGTTACTTATTTTATTTCCTTTATTTCTTCTATTTCCTTTACTTTTTTTACTTCTTTTATAAGCAGTCTACAGCCCCTTAACATTTACTACTACCGCCTTAGGTCTAGTCATAGCCTCAATTGAATACTTAACGCCCTGAGTTCCCATACCAGATGCCTTCACACCTAAAAATGGGAAGTGGTCTGGTCCTCTCTCAGTCTTATTATTTATTTGAACAGTACCAACCTCAAGCTTATCAGCTATATAAAAAGCCTTATCAATATCACTTGTAAATACTGATGATTGAAGTCCATACTCTGATTGATTGGCAATTTCAATTGCTTCATTTATATCTTTAACTCTTATAATCGGAAGTACTGGTCCAAAAGGTTCCTCCCAAGCAATTTTCATATCAACACTTACATTATCTAACAATGTTGGATAGAATAAATTATTTTTTCTAACATTACCTGTTATTAATTTTGCACCTTTATGCAATGCATCATCAACTAATCCTTGAACAAAATCAGTTGATTTGTTATCTATAAGAGGCGTAATAACTACTTCATCCATTGGATTTCCAACTGTTAACTTCTCTACTAACGGTTTTATTTTTTCAACTAGTTTATCTGCCACACTCTCTTGAACCAAAATTCTCTTTACTGCTGTACATCTTTGACCTGAATATGAGTAAGCTCCAGCCACTATATTTTTGGCTGCAAAATCCAAGTCTGCATCTTCTAATACAATAGCAGCATCTTTTCCACCAAGTTCCAATAATAATGGTACCATTTTAGATATTTTGGATATATGTTGACCAACTTCAGTACTACCAGTGAAATTTATAAAGTTGATTCCTTTATGAGTTACAACATAATCCCCTATTTCGCTACCTCTACCTGTAATTGTGTTAAGTACACCATCTGGTATACCAGCCTTTCTCATAATTTCTACTAAATGAAGTGCACTAATAGCTCCTTGTGTAGCAGGCTTTAGGACAACTGCATTTCCACCAATAAGTGCTGGTGCAATCTTTGACATGGATAAATTTACAGGATAATTAAATGGAGATATAGCTAAGACAGTACCTAATGGAACTCTTGAAACATAAGACATCTTATTGCGTGTTCCTCCAGGGAAATTATCACCACTAATAGCTTCACCTTCCATATTCTTTCCTACATCTGCTGTATATCTTAAAAAATCTGCTGTTCTTTCAACTTCTGCTCTTGCAGATTTTATATCTTTAGCTATTTCAAGTACCAATATGTTAGCTATTTCATCCATATTCTCTATCAATAAGTCAGCTGCTTTATGAAATATATTAGCTCTCTTATATACAGGCATATCAGACCATACCTTCATACTTTCTTTTGTATTTTTAATAGCTTCATCTACTTCATGCTTTGTCATAGATTGTACTTTTCCAACAAGTGAATTATCTATTGGCGAGTAAATTTCTATTGGTTTTTTTGAATTGGATTCTACCCATTTTCCATTTATTAAATTTTTATATACATTTTCTTCTGTTCTAAGTTCATTAAACATATTTTTATTCCTCTCTGTGATATAACATTATGTATTTAAATTATAGCCATTTATTTGTTATGTAAACATTTCTTTTTTTCATAAACGTTTACCTCAAAAAAAAATTTATAATCAGTATTTTTTTTAATTTAAGTATCTTTGTAATTTATGTGATTTTATCTTAATATATCCCTGCAATTTAAATACTTCTCTCTTAAGGTATCCTAACTACTTTTGTTTACTACTTCTCTTTTTATCTATTCATTAAATTAGTTATCTTTATCAATTTATATATGATTTATTAACCTATTTAACTGAAAAACAATCTATAGTTTAATTTTTTAAATTAAAAATAACATAAATATAAATAGCTTTATACTTGACAAATTTATAAATGGACAATATCATATATGTATGACTAAAAAAACTTTTTAAGTCATACATAATACATGCTTATGGAAAGGATTGATAAATATGGCTAAAAGCTTTACAGAAGTTGAAAAAAACAATATAAGAGAAAGATTAATTTTAGAATGTGAAAACCACTGGTCTAGATATGGATATAAAAAAACTAATATTGACGAACTTTGTTCAAAAGCAGGAATTGCAAAAGGCTCTTTTTACACATTTTTTGATTCAAAAGAAAAGTTATTTTTTGAAGTATTAAATGGAATTCAAAATAGACTTATATCATCAATATACGAAATATTGAATAATATGCCTGCAAAAGAAGGATTTGTAGCATCTTTAAAGATGTTATATCGCTTATATGACAAAAACCCATTCTTATATTGTCCTAGAGATTCTGATTCTATTGCTTTTTTAAATAAATTACCTAAAGATATGGTTTCAACGCTTGAACATAACAATATACAAAGCTTCTACGATTTAATTGAAAAATATGATTTTAAACTAAAAATAGAGAAAGAAAAAGCCTTTGGTGTTTGTAATGCTCTATTATCAAGTCTACTGTTAAAAGAAGATATTGGATATAACTATTTTGAAGTATTTGATTTCATGATAGATAGTCTTGTAGATGACATGTTTGAATAATATGATGTGCTAATTTTGCTAGATTATATAAGTAAAATAAATGATTATGTAGAATAAGTAACTATAAAATTAAATAAACAAATAAATTGAATTACACAGCAAAATAGCAAATTTTGTTTTTCTGTTAAAATTGCTTTAAAATTCTTTTAGGAGGTCTCTATGATTGAACTAATACAAAAACTAAACGATGCTATATATAAAGTAAATGAAAAATTAAACATACATACAAAACTTGTAGACCCTGGTAGTGAACTTATGCCTTTTTACTCTATTCTATCTATAATATTTTCTATATTTTTGATAGTGTTAGGAATTAAGATAAAAAGAACATTTCCAATAGTAATTGGTGTTATAACAATTATTATAAATATTTTAATAATTTTAGATAGGTAGGTGTATATATGACAAAATCACTAAATACTTTCAACAGAAACTTCAACTTAATGGTATTAGGTCAAATAATTTCGCTGTTTGGTGCCTCAATACTTAAATTCGCTTTATCTCTATACATACTTGATATAACAGGAAAAGCAGGAATATTTGCCACAATACTTGCAGTATCTTCAATTCCAATTATAATATGTTCCCCTATTGGTGGAGCTATTGCAGATAAATTTAATAAAAGAAATTTAATGGTTATTTTTGATTTTTCAAGTAGTTTAACTGTTCTAGTCTTAACATTATTTTTATTTAACAATAAAGGTTCAATACTGCTTGTAGGTATTATCATGACCCTACTTTCAGTAATAAGTACGATGTATCAACCCACTGTTCAGTCGAGTACGCCTATCCTAGTTGATAGTAAAAATTTAATGAATGCAAATGGTATCGTAGCTGGAGTTGCATCTCTTACAAATATCGCTGGACCTGTGCTAGGTGGTGTTTTATATGGCATTCTTGGAATTAATGCTATTGTAATTATCAGTTGTATAAGCTTCTTTTTATCAGCGATTATGGAAATATTTATTCAGATGCCTTTTGTTAAACAAGAACAGTCTGGTAATATCATAAAATCTATCTTTAATGATATAAAAGATGGTGTTATCCACATATGTAAAGAAAATCCTACTCTATTGAAAATATTATTTATAGCAATGGCATTAAATCTCTTTTTAACTTCAATGCTAATTGTAGGTATCCCCTATATAATAAAAATAACAATGGGTGCTAATGATACCTTATATGGTACCGCACAGGGAGCAATATCATTTAGTTCGCTAGTAGCTGCTATAAGTGTTGGCATGTTCTCTAAACATCTAAAAATTAGTAATTTATATATATATCTTTGTGTATGTGCACTGATGTTTATTCCAATGGCATTTTCAGTATATCCATCTATATTAGAAACAGGGTTGGCAGTACCATTTTTATTTCTTGTAATATCCTCTATGTTAATATTTTTCATGACAACAATTATCTCAATATTTGCCATAACAATCACTCAATTAGAAACTCCAAATGAACTGTTAGGAAAAGTAATGGCAATACTTTTTGCAGGAACAGCAGCCGCAATGCCTCTTGGTCAGGTCATATATGGTAAACTTTTTGATTTATTATCAGATAGAGTTTACATTATTATCATAGGCGTTGGTGTAGTTACATTCTTTATAGCAATTATTTCAAAAGTAATGTTAAAAGACAAAAGTGCAAAGTACAACAAATAGAGATTTTATTATATATCTAATTGTATTTTTCATAAATAATATCAGTATAACATTTATATTCATAGATGCATTACTATGTTTAATTTTAGTATTAACTTTACAAAACATACAAAACTATATAACTGTAGCATAATATACGAATGTGTCATATACACTGATAAAATTTTAATTTTCACTAATTTCTGAATTTAAGCGCAAAATTATGTATTAGTGTGTTGACGTATTGGAAATTGATTGATATAATCAATTAAAAACAAGCTTTATAAAAATTCAAAATATTCAGCTAGAGGAGTGATAGTAATGAGTTACATGCCAAATTTAGAACAAGCATGGGAAATCTTAAAAAAATACAATAAGGAAGAATTTCATATAAGACATGCTCAAATTGTATCTGGTGTTATGAGATATTATGCAAAAGAATACGACCCTGAAAGAGTAGAATTTTGGGAAATCGTTGGACTTTTACATGACTTAGACTTTGAGATGTATCCTGAAGAACATTGTGTTAAGCAAAGAGAATTAATGACTGAACTTGATTTAGATAAGTCAATAATCGATTCTACTGTAAGTCATGGATATGGATTAACTGGCTCAGATGTTAAACCAGAGCAATTTATGGAAAAAGTTTTATTTGCTGTAGATGAGCTTACTGGATTAATTGGTGCTGCTGCAATAATGCGTCCTTCAAAAAGTGTATCTGATTTAGAATTAAAGTCTGTTAAAAAGAAATTCAAAGATAAGTCTTTTGCTGCTGGCTGTTCTAGAGACGTTATAAGAAGTGGTGCAGAAATGCTTGATTGGGAACTTGACAAACTTATACAAACAACTATAGAGGCTATGAGAAGCCTAATTCCAGAAATGGAAATATAGGCTATCATACATATAAAGTAAGTATAATAAAGCCAAATTAAAAATTCTTGATATATTAAATGTGTAGTCTTTTATAATACTACTATTATTTATACATTTTCAAGTTTTTTATAAATTTATTCTTAATAAAATAGAGTACCTACTATACTTTAAGTACTCTATTTTTAGTATGTGTCAATATTTATCTGTTCAAAATCTCCTTAAATCTTTTTAAATCTTTTTAAATCTTTTGGTGCTTCTGGTTGGCAATTATACCATGTGCAAGTAGTATTTGCAGATAAATAAAGTGTAATAACTGATAAAAATCCTAAACATTTCATCATAAGTAATGCAGTTTTTTTCATTTTTAATTCCCTCCATTTTTAAATTTTGCTAAAATTAACATAATATTTGACCAAAACATTGCAAATGATATATATAGTACATAGTCCATCATATTATTAAATTTAGCAATAATAATTATAATAACTAATAATATAGTTACTATCAACTTTGATATTTTGCCATATATTTTTTTCTCTTTTGAATTTAAAGGATTATTTCTGTGTTCTATTGGAGACAAAATAAATATACCTATATAGTTACAAATTGAAAACATTAATACAATAGCCTGAACATATTCAATGTGAATCATCATATTAGAAAGTAATATTGTAGTTAAAAACATACATAAAAATATCAATGTACAATTTCTATGATTTGATGCATGATATCCTCCTGCAAACTGTCTAAGTAAACAATAAGATGCTAAAAAAACTATTGTATGTATAAATTTATTGAAAATAAATCCAACAATCAATGTCAGTAAAAAGTTTATAAAAGATGCAATCATTACTTCAAACCCATATGCATAAACACTACACTCACTGTCCTCAATCAAATTATTATTTGTTAGAATATAAGCCATTTTTTCTGAGCAACTTTTAATCATAACTCTCTCTCCTAATTCTTTATGTTTATAAAGTAATTTTGTTCTAATATTAAACAAATAATTTTATATATACTCACTATACTACATAATCTACTTTATTTGCATTTTTAATTGGTATAGTAATCTTAACAATAAATTTTTTATCATCATATTCAATGACTACAGTTCCATCATATTTATTTACAGCATTTTTAATACTTTTTATACCAAGACCATGTTGAAATCTATCTTCTTTATCAGTTATAAAGTTATTATTTTTAACAATTATATTATTAATCTTTGTATTTTCAACTCTCATAAAATAAAAAGAATTTTTTACATCTCCTTTAAGAGTTATTTCTTTAGTTCCCATCTCAATTTTACTACATGCTTCAATAGCATTATCAAGTATATTTGAAAATATATGGCATATGTCTACTGAATCGATAAAATCACAATGAGAAAAATTTATATTTGTATTAAATTCTATACCCTTTTTTGTACAGAGTTCTTTTTTATCACTTAATATAGCATCTAGTATGATATTACCTGTATCAAAAGTAATGTTATTATCTTGAATTTCTAATTGTAAGTTATTTAGATATAAACTTACATCAAGATTTCTATCAAGCATAGCCTTAATACATAAAATATGATTTTTCATATCATGACTTAATAATCTAGTTTTTATATATTTCTTTTCCATCTTTTCATAATATAGATTTTGCATCTCTCCAATCTTTTTAATCATATTGTTTTCTAATATTAGCTTACTATCTTTTTGTAATTTTATAGTTATCAATATCAATGATATGTTAGATAAAAAAAGCACTGCTGATACAACTAAAATCTCATAACTATGAATTAAAATTCTTCTTGATGGATTAAACACATATTTAAAAATCACAAAAAAAGACACTATATTAGCACTTATTGGTATAATTGTAAATATTAATGTTCTTTTATTTATTTCTACATCTAATTTTTGTTTAAATGATTTATATATAAATAAAACTGAAAGCAAGATTATTTTTCCTAATGAGACAGATTCAATTCTATAGATATTTTCAGTTAATAATCTAGACATATCATCAATTGAGTTCATCCAAATAGTTAAAGTCATACTTAAAGCATCTATACCAATCAATAATAACCAGTACATCAAAGATATTAAAACAGCTTTTGTAAACTTTACTTTATATAAAACTTTATAAAATATAACCGTTATAGTTACAGATATTATTACTCTTACATCTGGAAGTATATTGAAAAAATAAAGTACATTTGCAAAAACAATTATTATCAACATACAAATATTTATTTTATATTCATAAAATTTGGGCTCACTAGTATAATCCAATATTTTTTTACATACAAACCACTCTATTATAAAAGATACTGCAATAAAAATATCCCAAAAAAGATTTGAATTTGTCATAATGCATCTCCTATTATATTGATTCTTCCTAAACGTTTTTTACATCATATTATAATTATTATACTATTTACTACAGTTGTAGTAAATAGTATATGAAAATTATATTAAATAAATCTAGTTTATATTAAATTATTTATACTACTATTTATTTTTTTCCTAATAATCCTTATTAAACTATTTATCCAATAAATAGTGAAGCTCTACTCAAATTATAATAAAATAAATTTTATCACACGAAATACATTGACAGGCGAGGTATATAAAAGTATTATATACTTAAACGGAGGTGATGTTTATGACAATCGCATCTGATATGATAAGAGGTCATACAGAAACAATTATCTTAAAGCATTTACTTGAAAAAGATAGCTATGGTTATGAGATTAATAAATCTATATTAGAAAAAACACAAGGCTTGTACGAGTTAAAAGAAGCAACTTTATACACAGCCTTTCGTAGACTTGAACAATCTGGTGCAATAACATCTTATTGGGGAGATGAAGCTACTGGTGCTAGAAGAAAATATTATTCTATAACAAGCGAAGGTAGAGAAAAATATAAAAAAAGCCGTGAAGAATGGGATAATACAAAATTGTTAATAGACACATTAATTTAGGAGGTGAAAATATGTTAGATAAAATACATGATTATATTGAACAAAGCTTTACAGAAGTTAAAGAAACAAGAAAGGTCAAAGAACTTAAAGATGAACTATTCGAAAATCTAAAAGAAAAATACAACGACCAAGTACAAAATGGTAAATCAAAGCAAGAAGCATATAATTCAGTAATATCTGGGATTGGAGATTTATCTGAATTAATTGAAAGTGTTAAAGAGCCATATTTTATGCCTTCTGAATTAATTGAAGAAAGAAAGAAAAGAGCTTTGAGAGTATCAATAGCAATTGCTCTTTTTATAATAAGCCCATTTTTAACTGCGGTTTTAATTGTAAACATTGGTATCCAACCAACTCTGGCTAGTCTTCCAATGTTTATATTAATAGCAGTTGGAACAGGTCTACTAGTCTACAATGGAATGACAAAACAAAACTATAGTCCATCTGATGATACTATGGTAGAAGAATTCAAAGAATGGAGAGTAAAAACTAAAAGTACAAATCTTGCTTATAAATCATTTATGAGTGCATATTGGATGATAATAGTTGGCATCTTTTTAATTGTTAACATATGTTTTGATGCTTGGAGCTTTTCATGGATAATATTCATAATAGGTGCTGCTGGAATTCATATAGCCGAAGGGGTACTACAATTAAAAGACGCGGAGGATGATGATAAATATGAATAAAAAATTTTTAAAAATAAAAATTATTGTTTGGAGTATTGTAGCTATAGTATTTTCTATAATATTTATTGTTTTCCTTACAAATACTATAATTTCGTCTGAATATGATGTCAAAGATTTGATTAAAGATTCAGTTAAAAATGAAAGTTTTTTATCCTCTAATAAAAATTATGATAAGTATCTAACCGTTAAAAGCGAGAGTTTTTCAAACAAAATAAATAATATTAATGTTGACTGGACTTCAGGTGAAGTTAGAGTTTTAAAGAGTGATTCTAATAAAATTAAATTAATTCAAAAAGCTCCTTCTAATTTTTCAAAGAAAAAGATTGCAAAAATAAAGGTTGATGGCAATACTCTTTCTATCATTGATAATTCTGCAAAAAAATTCTTCATTGGAATTGGACTTCCAAAATCAACAGTACTTGAACTATATTTACCTGGAAAATTATATAACAATATAAATGTATCTACTACTTCAGCAGATATATATAGTACTTATCTTAAAAGTAACATGACGGATATTGAATCAGTTTCAGGTAATATAGAAATGTCTGGTAAGATTGACAAAATTACTTTGGAGACAACTAGTAGCAATATCAACATAAAAAAACTTGATAGTAAAAGTGTTATTTGTAATTCAGTCTCTGGTAAAATTCAGCTTTCTGGTAAAACTGACGATTTGAAGATAAATACAACAAGCGGAGATATAGATTTAAAAAATATGGACAACAAGAATCTTATATGCGAATCAACTTCTGGTAAAGTTAATATAGAAGGTAGATTTTCTAATATTAAATCTGAGGCAACTAGTGGGGATATAAAAATTAATTCAAGTGAAATGTTATCTTCTTTCAAATGTGATACTATTTCTGGTGATATTGATTTGTATATTCCTGAAAATTCAGGATTTACTTTAGATTTTAGTAAGGTCTCTGGTAATTTAAATAGTAGCTTTAAATTACTTCAGGATGGCGATTCATATATTTATAAAAATGGGACTGCAAAGATGTATGTAGATACTACAGGTGCCAATTTAAATATTAGAAAAAACAACTAACAAAAAATAGCTATATTAAAGCGTTATATAAATTACATAAAGATAAATATATATTAAAAAGTTATATAAATTACATGAAGATAAATCTTTATATCTTACAAACAAAAATTAGAGGCACATTATCATAAAAAATATGACTAAATGTGCCTCTAATTATACTTATTTATTCATAAGATACTTATCTATCCAAAAAATACTTAGCTATACACAAGTTAATATTTTATATATCAATTAACTTTATTTTATATATTAGTTTTGGATAATACTTTCTCTTGATTCAATTTCTTTTGAGATACTAGCTATAAACTCATCTAATTTAATGCTACCTATTTCACCTTTATCTCTTGATCTTACAGAAACATTATTTTCAGCTACTTCTTTTTCACCTACTACTAACATATAAGGAACTTTTTCAAGTTGAGCTTCTCTTATTTTAAATCCAATTTTTTCAGCTCTATCATCTAGTTCAACTCTTATGCCTTTATCAAATAATACTTTTTTAACTTCATTAGCATAATCCATAAACTTATCAGATATAGGAAGTATCTTAACTTGAGTTGGAGATAACCAAACTGGGAATTTACCAGCATAATGCTCAATTAATATACCTATGAATCTCTCTATACTACCAAAAGCAACTCTATGAATCATAACTGGTCTATGTTTTTCACCATCTTGTCCAATGTAAGTATTATCAAATTGTCTTGGAAGTTGCATATCTAATTGGATAGTACCACATTGCCAAGTTCTTCCTAAACAGTCTCTTAAATGGAAGTCTATCTTAGGGCCATAGAATGCTCCATCACCTTCATTTATAGTATATGGTAGACCTAACTCTTCTAAAGCTTCTCTTAATCCATTTTCAGCTGCTTCCCACTCTTCTTCGCTTCCCATAGAATTTTCTGGTCTTGTAGATAATTCTAGATTGTATTCAAATCCAAAAGTCTTGTAAATACCATCTATTAGATTAGCTACACCTTTTATCTCATCTTTAATTTGTTCTGGTAACATGAATATATGTGAATCATCTTGAGTAAATGCTCTAACTCTCATTAACCCTTGTAATGCCCCAGATAACTCATGTCTATGAACTCTACCAAGCTCTGCAACTCTCATTGGGAAATCTCTATATGAGTGTAATTGAGAATTGTAGTAAATTAATCCACCAGGACAGTTCATAGGTTTTATAGCATAATCCTCATCATCTATTTTAACTGTATACATATTCTCTTTGTAATGATACCAGTGACCTGAAGTCTCCCATAATTTTCTGTTTAATATAATTGGAGATTCTATTTCAATATATCCAGCTTTTCTGTGTATTTCTCTCCAGAATTTTAATAATTCATTTTTAAGTTCCATTCCTTTTGGTAAGAACATAGGGAATCCAGGACCTTCATCAGGTATCATAAATAAACCTAATTCTTTACCTAATTTTCTATGGTCTCTCTTTTTAGCTTCTTCTAATAAATGTAGGTACTCTTCTAAATCTTTATTTTTTTCAAAAGAAGTTCCATAAATTCTTTGAAGCATTTTATTTTTTTCGTCACCACGCCAGTATGCACCTGCTACACTTTGTAATTTAACAGCTTTAACCTTTTTAGTAGATGGTAAATGTGGTCCTCTACATAAATCAGTAAAATCACCTTGTTTGTAGAAAGATATTATTTCACTTTCAGGTAAATCAGATATAAGTTCTACCTTGTAATCTTCTCCTTGTTCTTTCATAAGCTCTAAAGCTTCATTTCTAGGAAGTTCAAATCTTTCTATCTTTAAATCTTCTTTAGCTATTTTTTTCATTTCAGCTTCTATTTTTTCCAAGTCTTCTGGAACTAATCTATGTTCTAAATCTATATCATAGTAGAATCCATTCTCTATACTTGGCCCTATAGCAAGTTTTGCTTCTGGGTAAAGTCTCTTTATAGCTTGAGCTAACATATGTGCTGATGTATGTCTAAAAACGTCTTTTCCTTCTTTATCCTCAAATTTAAATAAGTTTAAATCACAATCACTATCTATCATGTGGTCCAGACCTACAACCTCTCCGTTCACAGACGCTGCTACCACATTTCTAGCTAATCCTTCACTAATGGATTTAGCCACATCCATAACAGAAAGAGCATTTTCAAATTCTTTTATTGAACCATCTTTTAAAGCAACTTTAATCATTGTTTTTTCCTCCTTATTGAGATAATTTTTAAATTTTTTGTAATAAAAAATCGCCCCAAAAATATTTGGGACGATATTAATTCGCGGTTCCACCCAAGTTGGCGTATACAAATATATACAACCCTCTTGATGACTATAAGGTCGTCACCCGAGCACTTTCACAAATTGTATAAAACAAACACTGCTAATAAGCTCAGCTCCAAGGTAGTTTTCAAATAGACCTATTACATGGGTTTTCAGCCATAGACCCAGACTCTCTGTGAATGGTTTCCACTTTACTCTTCCTCTTCAACACTATAATTTTTGATATATTTTCATTATAACAGATAGTCATACATCAATCAACATTAATGTAATATATTAATTACCCATTATTTTTCATTTCAATCAATTGTAAACTAATATTCTTATATTTTGTATTAGTTTAATCTTTTGATTTATAGTGACATTATAATATTTTCACTAATTTTAAATTTTTAAAACGTATCTACATGCATGATAGATATAACTAGATAAATATAGTCACTAATCCTTGAACTATACCTATTAAGAAACCTAATACAAGGCCTAAGATTTCTATGTGTTTTAATTCATTTTTAGCTATTCTTATAATTATTTCTTCTAGTTCATATAAATCTAGTTCATTAATCTTATCTTCGACCATTTTTTGTATATCTATACGCTCATTTGCTTTATTTATTATATTTTTGCTTAATTCATCTATACTTTGTTTCACTTCAGATTCAATTATATCTCCTAAATAGTCCTGAATCATGTTCTTTATACTGCTTGGTATAAATGAAACTTTCTCATGTATGATAATTTTTACCCTTGCTTTTATGTATCTTACAACTTCTTCCTTATCTTCGTCAGTAATGATATTTGCAAGTATTTCGTCCATTGAAAGAAATTCGTTTTGAATTATTTCACCTACATTTGCTGCTATTTCTGCTCTTCTCTTTGGTATAAGACCTACTATCTCTATATTTAAAACAGGTATCTTAATAGGTACTATTGGTCTAAATATCAGTCTTATAGCAACTACATTTGTGACATAACCTATAAATCCACCAATAACAGCTAATATTAGTATCCTAATTAAATTATCCATTATAAAACTTCTCCTTATCAATTGTATATTTGTTAGCTATATTTTATCTTTAATAACTCTAGTTATATCATAGCTTTATATACAATTATAAGTCTTTCGTGTCGATTTCAAAAGAATTTTTTTGATTTCTAATTTTTATTTTTACTATTTTAGTTATATTTTACTCTCTTTTAACTTCGATTCACCTTTAATTTGAATATATTTTTATTTTTAGCTTTCTTTTCAACTCTTAAATTATATCTTTCAATTCTAATTTTCCATAATTATACTAACTTTATTTTCAAAAATTGCTTCTACTGTATCTATGATTTCCTTTGAGCAATTGTTATTTAATAAATCTAATATTTCTATCTTCTTAGGACATAGAGTCAATAAGGTACTTATTAAAAAGTCCTCATAATTTAAATTTTCTCTTATGACCATATTTATAATTTCTTCATCATCTATACTATCTATTTTATTTCCATTTTTATCGTATAAAATAAATGTATTATCTTCCATTATATGAACTTTAAGCAAATCTATCTTTTCTTCTTGAGTATCTATAAAATATTTTAAAACTCTTATAAACTCATCTTGGTCTCTTTTTATTAAATACTCTTCAACTGCAATATCACCTATAGCAGAAATATATTTCATAAATTCTCTCATTCTAAATCGAATAAAACCTTCCACATTTATAAAATCATTTTCCTCTATATAGTTCCTAACCCTTGTAAATACTGTTTCTCTCATAAAAATCTCTTTTTTAGCAAATATGTTCAGTGAATATATGTATATATTATTTTTATCTTCAGGATATGTACGCCCATAGTATTTTAGAATGTATTCTTTTAAAAGTTTCTCTTTCATTATACTTATTATCATACTAGTTATTTCTGTAGATATTTCATCAATATTTAGAGCTCTTTGTTCAGTTTTAGTACCATTAAGTATTTTCTTATTTAACACTTCTTGCTTTGCAGAATCAATTACGACTTCTACAATGTCATTTGTATATATTAATCTATCGTTTACGTTATTATTCCTCAAAAATTTCATAGAAGAAATATTATCCTTCTCAACCAAAGTTATCGCTCCTTTCTTGTCATGAGAGGAACTATAGAACCTATATCGAGTAAATTTTCACTACTAAGTGTAACTATCTCCTTGTTTTTACTTTCTATAAAACTTTTTATACGTTCATAGTCAGGATGTTTTTTAACATCTCCACAAAAAGCTAGCTTATCCTTAGAAATTAACCCTGTACATCCACCTATAAATCCATAATTCATCTCAAATAAATTTATATGACCTTTTTCTATTAATAAACACTCTATTTCTGTATTCTTCATGCTTTTCCAAATACCTTTATCTGATGTTATTATAGATGTTCTATCTACTATACAGATTGAGCATTTAGAATAGCCCTGCTCTATATTTATCTTTTTAAGTTTATTATTTTCAATATAATCTAATATTACTCTATCAGTGTACTTAAAATTGTGTATGGCATAATCACCAACTATAGCAATATTGTAAGGTATATCATAAGGATATTTATTTGATAAATTAGCTTCTCCCTTAATTATATTAAATTTATGTTTACTTAATAACTCTTTGTATTGATTATATACATTCGGCGCAACAATTATATCTCCTTTTCCTAAATTACAAATACATATATCTGGGTGATATTTTATACTTTCATATAATTCTTTACATTCTATTGTTTTTATTATCTCTATATTTCTTAATTTTAATTCATTTTCCATTAGATAACTAATTCTTTTGTCCACCAAAGCTAGACATAAATCGTCATCTAGTATAAATGGCTCTCTTGTAAATTCCATTTTTTACTCCTTTTTATTTTTTTTGATAAATTTCTTATTTGAATATAAATAAAGTGTGCAGTAGATTTTTTCTACTTACACACTTATTATTGGACTTTTATGTAATTAATCTAAATTAATTTATTTATTTTTTTATAAATTCTTATAAAAACTCTACTTTATCATCTAATTGATTTTAATTTAGCTATATCATTCCAATTGCTTGCTGTTACTATTTCAATTTTATTTAAGTCTCTTTTTATCTCTTGTGTGTCTCCCTTAACAGATACAACATGTTTTTCTGTATATTCTAATTCTATCTTTGTGTCTTTTAAATCTTTTTTAATTTCTACTAGATTATTTTCTATCTTATATAATCTAGAGTCTATTCCATTAAATCTAGCATCCATTTTATCTAGTCTTATGTCCACTTCATCAAATCTAGCATCTACTTTATCTAATCTTATGTCCACTTCGTCAAATCTAGCATCCATTTTATCCAGTCTTATGTCCACTTCATCAAATCTGGCATCCATTTTATCCAGTCTTATGTCCACTTCATCAAATCTAGCATCTACTTTATCTAATCTTATGTCCACTTCATCAAATCTAGCATCCATTTTATCTAGTCTTATGTCCACTTCATCAAATCTAGCATCCATTTTATCCAGTCTTATGCCCACTTCGTCAAATCTAGCATCCATTTTATCCAGTCTTATGCCCACTTCGTCAAATCTAGCATCCATCTTATCTAATCTGTCGTTAATACTGTTTTGCATTTTATCCAGAAATTGCAAAATTTTACCTTCCATATGTATCAACTCCTCTACAGATAATTATAACATTTCACATAAATATTATACATATCTTCAGCAATAATTAGTATGTATCTTTCACCTTATTGTACTCTTTTTTTACATATTCCAAAACATCTGGTGGTATGTTTCTACTGCTATTTGGAGTAAGTCCAATTTCTCCATCTTTTATCTTAAACTCCATGACTTTACTTCCCTTAAAACCATCTTTTACAACATTCTGTATCAATTCATAAACAGGCTGTTCTATATCCTTTACAATTGAACTTATTACATTATCTGGAGCCATCTCATATTGGTCTTTATTAATAGCTATAACTTTACCACCATTTTCTCTAGCTACCTGAATAGCTCTTTTCCCATCATCTTCTGTGGCTGAAAATACAACATCTCTATCAGAATCTCTCATTTCTTTTGCAATAGTTCTAGCTGACTCAGGATTTTCAAATACATTTGCATACTTTACCAATAAATCAGCATTTTTATTTGAAGTTTTAAGCCCTTTTCTAAATCCAGATTCATATTTATCTCTACTAGAGCCTTCAACTCCTCCTATAAATCCTACTTTACCAGTGTCAGTCATTTTTCCTGCAATAAGACCTGCCAGATATCCAGTAGAATTATCTTGAAATGATACAGAAATTACATTAGCTGGTTGAACCTTATAATTATAATCAACTATCGCAAATTGCTGTTTTGGATATTTTGTAGCAGCTTGTTTAATTGGTTCTGCAAATCTAGCTCCAACTGCTATTATCAAGTCTGGTTCATATTTATATAATTTTTCTATGCTATTTGCAAAGTCATTAGAAGTCTTTGGTCTTTCAATCTTCTCTCTAATATCAAAATCCTCATCAGCTGTTTTTAAAGCTGACAGTACATGATTATTATACGATTCATTCCCTAAGCTTTGAGTATCTAACAATACTCCAACAGTTTTTCGTACATAAGAATCATCTTCCAATTCATCTTCATTATTGCTACTTGTACTATTTGACTTATCTTTATCGGACGAAGTTGACACATTTTTAGATTCACTTTGTTTAGACTTATTATTATTTATATTAGAATTATTATTTACTCTATTAAATCCAAAATCAAAATTACAGATAACTAGTATAAAAACTGTAAAGACCACGACAAAACAAAACATCAATATCCTTTTTATTTTCACAAAACTCACTCCCTGATATAGAACATGAAGTCTCTATAGATTATTTATTGTTCTTATTTACATATTCTAACACATCAGGAGGAATATTTTGAGAACTATTTTGAGCAAGTCCAGTACTTCCAGACTTCATTGTATTTTCTATAACTTTACCACCCTTATATTCTCCTTTTACAAAGCTTTGTATTAAGTCATAAGTAGGTTTTTCAAAGTCTTTTACAATAGAACTTATAACATTTTCTGGGGCTAACTCATGCTGATCTTTATTAATTGCTATCACTTTTTTATTCTTTGCTCTAACTGCATTTATTACACTCTTTGAATCATCCTCAGTATTAGAAAAAATAATATCTACTCCGCTATCCATCATTTTTTTAGCGACAGATTCAGCAGATTTACTATCCTTAAAAATATCTACATACTCAACTGAAACATCTTTTATATTGCTATTAGAAAATTTAACACCTTCTTTAAATCCAGATTCAAATTTGTTTCTACTGGACCCCTCTACACCACCTATAAAACCAACCTTATCAGTTTCTGTCATCTTTCCAGCAACTAATCCAGCCAAATATCCAGTCTTATTATCCTCAAAAGAAATTGAAGTTATATTAGATGGTTGTTTGTCATACTCATAATCTACAATGGCAAACTGTTGCTTTGGGTATTTCTTGGCTATCTTTTCTAGAGGCTTTGCAAATCTAGAACCAACAGCTATAATCAAGTCAGTATTATCATTACATAAAATATCTATGCTATTAGAAAAAGTTGATGAATCATCTGATTCCACTTTATTTGTATCTATGTTAAGATTTTTTTGTGCAGTATTTAAAGCTAACAAAGCTGAATTATTCATAACTTCATTGTTTGACCCTTCAATATCTAATATCATAGATACAGATTTTTTTGAATTTTCTTTATCATTTAGCTTATTTTTATTATCTTGATTAGAACCAGAACTATTACTTGAATTACTGCTACATCCAACTAATATTCCAGTACTCATTGCCAAAGTTAACATTAATACCAACAATTTTTTTAAACGCATCAAAATTCACTCCTTATATTTTTGTGATATTTTTACATCCTATTTACTAATTTGCTATACCTCATTTGCAAGTATTTCTTTAATTTTTTCAATAAACTTACCATAAAAAAGTGTGTAATAGATTTTTATCTATTTACACACTTCCCTAAAAGCTCAACTTAATATATCAACACTTAATTATATCTAAAACAAATCATATCTAGTGTATCAATGTTTAACATATCTTATCATAATTTAATAAAAAAATAAATAATCCCAATATAAAAAATTGTTATTTATTTTTTATACATATAATTCCAGTTACACCAGGACCAGCATGTGCACCTATACACACACCAATTTGGAAAAATTTAATTTCCTTAGGTCTCAGTTCATCCTCCATAACTCTAGATAATTGTTCTTTTTCCTTAATGTCATCGCTATATCCTATATATACAACTTGGTCTGATAAATCATCCCCACAATTCGATTTTATCAAGTCTATCATCTTAGAAATTACATTCTTCTTACCTCTTACTTGAGATAATTGTGAGACTAACCCACCTTTTATTTCAAGAATAGGTTTTATATTTAATATACTTCCTATTGCCGCCTTAGTAGATGATATTCTTCCTCCCTTTTGTAAATACTCCAATGTATCCACGGAAAATATGACAAAAGCTTTTTCTTTTAATTCATCTAAAACAGGTAATATTTCATTAATAGATTTTCCTTCACTTGCAAGCTCTCCTGCTTTTATTACAAGCAGACCAGTTCCCATACAAAGTAAGTTAGAATCATATGTATATATTTCACCTTCTACATCATTCTTCGCCATTACAGCACTTTGATATGTTCCTGTAGCTGTAGCCGAACCAGCTATATAAAGTATTGCTCTACCTTCACTCGTGTATTTCTCAAAAACTTTCTTAAATTGGGCATAAGTAGCTTGAGAAGTTTTTGGATATGCATTTTCTTCTCTAAGCTTTTTATAAAATTCATCTCCAGATATATCAATCCTATCCTTGTATTCTTTTTCTTCTAATATAACTGTTAATGAAACAATATCTATATCATATTTATCTAACAAATCTTTTGGCACGTCCGATAAACTGTCACAGATTATCTTTAGATTTTTCATTAAGTATGCTCCTTTCTAATTTAGGATTATTTAAACTACCTCATATTAGGGTATCCTATTTGTCTTAAAGCCTCATATACTACTATAGCGACTGAATTTGATAAATTTAACGACCTAGCTTTTTCAACATCTAACATAGGTACTCTAATACAAGTATCCATATTTGCTTTCAACAAAGGCTCTGGTAATCCCTTTGTTTCTTTACCAAATACTATAAAACAATTTTCTTCATATTTTACATCTGAATGTGATTGTTTAGCCTTTGTTGTAGAAAAAAAGTATTTACTGTTTGGATATTTTTCTTGTAATTCTTCAAAGCTATCGTAATATTGTATATCAGCTATATCCCAATAGTCAAGACCACATCTTTTCAAGTGCTTATCATCCAATGAAAAACCTAATGGTTTTACTAAGTGCAAAGTTGAACCTGTTGCCGCACAAGTTCTTATTATATTTCCTGTATTTTGAGGTATTTCTGGTTCTACTAATACTATATTTAATGACATTTTTATCCTCCTAAATATCGTTCTTGTTTACTAAACTTTATTTTATAAATAGAATAACAATAATATTATACTATTATATATAATAATTTTAATAATAATTTTTATTTTATTATACATAATAGTTTTCTATCTAACATTTTCATAAGTATTATTATATCAGAAAATCACTCTTGTACAACTTACTTTGGAAAAGTTATTTCATTTCTTTAAGTTCTTGATAATAATTACAATTATCTTTTATTGGACAGTTTTCACACTCTGGATTTCTAGCTTTACACATTCTTCTTCCATGAAAAATCAATACATGATGTGAGTGTGACCATCTTTCTTTTGGTATAGCTTCCATAAGTGCAAATTCTGTCTTTTCAGGGTTTGGCTCGTCCACTATTCCAATTCTATTGCTAACTCTAAATACATGAGTATCTACTGCTATTGCTGGATGATTAAAAGCATTACTAAGAACAACGCCTGCTGTCTTTCTTCCAACGCCAGGAAGTTTTACAAGCTTTTCTAAAGTATCTGGTACCTCACCATTATATAATTCACACAACTGTTCAGATGTATCTTTTATTTTTTGAGCCTTACTTTTATAAAGACCACAACTTTTTATCTCTTTACTAATTTCTTCAATACTTAAATCTGCAAAATCTCTTGCTGTATTGTACTTCTTAAATAACTCTGATGTAACTTTATTTACTCTTACATCAGTACATTGAGCTGATAATATAGTTGCTATTAAAAGTTCAAAGGCTGTCCCATAATTTAGTTCACATGTAGCATCTGGATACAATTTTTCTAATTCATCTAAAATTTTATTTACATCTTTTTCATTTATCGATTCTTTCTTATCTACAGATTTACTCTTAGCTTTCTTATTACTCACTTTTTGTGTATTTTTACTAGACTTATTATCTTTTAATTTTCTATCTTTTTCACTTTTTTGAGCATCTTTTTTGCTAACTTTGACACTTTTTTTATTATCCTTAATATCTACAAAATTTTCTATATCTTTTTCATCAATTATTCCATCTACTTCTTTTTGAGTTTCAATTTTATTTACATCATTCTTAGTTACATCTTTCTTATTTATATCTTTCTTATTTACATTTTTCATAATTATCCCCCTTAAAATACCAATTTATAAAACACTATTTATATATAGTTTAATCATATCAACAAAAAATAAACATCAACATACAAAACAAAACTTACTCTACAGATATTTCACAAAAAAAGCAAAAACTTATTAAAGTTCCTGCTTTTTATTATACATATAAATACCCATTAAATTCTATTATAAACTTATTCTTTTGACTCAATTTGTATCTTACTAAAAGATAGTAGTTTTTCTTTGACCAATTTTTTTATTTCTTCAAATTTAACATCTGTCAATATCTCTATAGCTTCTTCCACTCTTTCAACTGTATATATTTTAAATTTTCCATCTTTTATAGCATCATTAACTTCATCTGATAAAACAAGATTTCTCTGATTTTTCTTAGGAATTATTACACCCTGTTCATTGTTTAAACCTTTAGTTTTACATATAGAATAAAATCCTTCTACTTTTTCACTTATTCCACCAACTACTTGTATATCTCCCTTTTGATTTATAGAGCCTGTAACCGCAATATTTTGCTTAATTGGTACACCACTAAGAGATGATAACAATACATATAACTCCGCAGAAGATGCACTATCTCCATCTATACCTCCATAATTTTGCTCAAAACAAATATACGCATTTAATGACATCAATAAATTCTGTGCAAAGTTTTCAGAAAGATAGCCCCCTAATATAAGCACTCCTTTATTATGTATTGAGCCACTCATATTTACTTCTCTTTCTATATTTACTATACCATTACTTCCTGGACTAGTAGTGGCTGTAATTCTTGAAGCCCTACCAAAAGAATATTCTCCTGTACTTAAAACTGATAGCCCATTTATTACTCCAACTTTTTTTCCTTCTGTTTCTATTAGAGTAAAACCATTTTCAATTGATTCATCCATGTGTGTTTCTACTCTATTAATACGCTTTTTCTTTTCACTTATTGCTTTTTTAATATCATCTCGCTCTGTATAATTGGAACTTCTAAATTCTGCATATGCACTTCCTTCTATTACAACTTCCATTATTTTATTAAACTTAGTTGATAGCTTCTCTAAATCACCAGACAATTTAGTACTAAACTTAACAACTTCGTCAACTGCATCTTTCGTAAAATGTTTTAAGCCATTTTTATTACATTGATATGCTATAAATCTAGCTATTCCATCTTCATTATTTTCATTCTTATCCATTTCGCTATCAAAATCTACAAATATTTTAAAATATTTTCCAAAATCTTCTTCATATCTATATAAAATATCATATATATAATGACTTCCAATCAGTATCACTTTGACATCTAATGGCATATTTTCTGGTTTAATTGCTGTCTGTGTTTCTAAAATTACTTTTTTTGTTTGCAATGTCTTTTTAAGAATTTCCCAAGACATAGTATATTTTAATAACTGGTCTGCATAAAGCACCAAATATCCGCCATTAGCTCTATGAAATGCTCCTGATAATAGTTTTGTAAAATCAGTCTTTATATTTCCATTTGCATAATCATATTCTGCTTTTCCAAATAGGTTTGATGGGCTTGGATTTATCTCCACTATGACAGGTGCTGATTCCTTATTTTTTGAACCTCCATTATCTACAAATAAATTAATTTTATATTTTATAAAGTGTTCTTTATCATACTTATCTTTCAATTCTTCTTCATCTAAATAAAATAAATACATGTATTCTATGATATCTTTTTTTATATTTTCCAGATAAAGTTGAATTTTTTCATAACATTCATATTTTTCACATAACGATTTAATATGAGGTTCTACTACAAGCTTAGCTATCTCTTCTTCAAGCTCTAATACAGCCTTTTCAGCTTTTTCTTCCAAGTTTCTAATTTTATACACAACTTGTATTGCCATGTTTTCGAGTTCTCTTTTAGCCTTATAAAACTCTTCATCTGATATATCACTTTCTTCTTCATCTTCCTTCAAAGGTATGAAAACTATTCCCATTTTACTTTGTTTTAGTTTAAATCCTTTTTCTTCTCCATATTTTTTAATCTGCTTTAGTAACATATCTTTTTCTATTTCATATTCATCCAAAAGTTTATTTTTCTCTATTTCAAAATCTTCACTTTCAAATGCATTTTTAAAATCTTCTAAAAGACTTTCAACTAACTTTTCCATGTCTTTCTTAAGTTCTCTTCCAAACCCTTTTTCTAATTCAACTATCATAGGCTCTCTAGGGTTTTCAAAATTATATATATAGCACCAATCTTTATGTGTACTTTTTTTAGATGCATATTCATTTAAAACCTTTAAGGCATAAGTACTTTTACCTGTTCCAGATTCCCCAGCTAGGTATATGTTATAGGCTGGATTATTTATCTTTAAACCTAACTCCATAGCTTCTACTGCTCTTTCTTGACCCAATATACTATCTAGTGGACTTATTTCAGATGTATTATTATATTTCAATACTCCCCCACCTCCCCATATTTAACTTTAATGATATAATATGACTTTTACACCATAAGTGTTAAAGTAAATACACATTAAAGTATATGAAATAGACTCTTATTATTAGTCATCATACTTATCTAAAATTATTTCCATATTTCTCTTTATTATATTTTTACCCCTCCAGCTAAAAGCTCTATCTCCGTATCTCCTCTTAAATTCTTTATTTGATATATTTTGTATCTCATCATAATCCAAATAATCTATTATATCTTCCTTAAATTCCAAGATGTGAGTTGTTGGTATTTCAATATTATGCGGACATACTTCCTGACAAATATCGCATCCAAATATCTTTTTACTTTTCTTTAAAACATACTTTTCTTCCTCTGTCAAATCTCCCTTTTTTTGAGTTATATATGATAAACATTTTTTAGGATTCATATCATAATTTCCCAATATAGCATTTCCCGGACAATATTTTACACATTTTCCACATTTAAAACAGCTTTTTTCTAGTGGTTTATCTTCTTCAAACTTATAATTATTTACTATATATCCAATAAATATATAAGAACCATATTCATCAGTTATAATATTATTATTTATTCCAAAATATCCAATACCCGATAAATAAGCTAAATATCTGTCAACTAATGGTCCATTATCAGCAAATACCTTATATTTAAAACCTTCTACATTTTTGGAAATATAATCACAAATTTGTTGTAAAAAATCTTTTACTACAATATGATAGTCTTTTCCATGACAATATTTTGATAAATTTGAATTTTTATTCTTTTCTTGTCTATTTATATGGTATGGAAAAGCGCACACTATTATGGAGTTAGCATCTTCCATTATATTTCTAGGATTAATTCTATTTTCAATTATAGGTTCTTCCATACCTGTTAAATAGTCTTTTTTCTGTCTATCTTCAAGTATATCTCTTAGATTTTCATACTTATCTACTCCAGCTATTCCTACACACTTTAATCCTATAAGATTACAAAATTCTTTTACTCTGTTATTATCCATAAAATTATTCCTTCTCAACTTAAATTCTAAAATTACAATTATGCTACTTCTGTTTCTTTGTTTAGACATAACAACATTTGTATAGTCTAAAAATATATAGTCTAAATAGTCTAATTTTTTAAATTTACATATTTATATAATTTATTTTCTATATAATTTGACTTTTATGTACTGTTGTCTTAGTATAATTTAATATTTATCTATTTTAAATTTTCAGCTATTTTGCTCTTATAACACTACTTATTTTTCACTATCTATATTTTGTTATTCATAAAAGCACAACAAATAAGAATTTGCTTTTAAACCATCCACAGATTATAATAAATACTGTATAAGGATGGTGAATAAATTGATTAAAATAACAATACCAGGTAGACCCATTAGTAAATCTAATTTTAAACTTCATAATATAAATGGTCAAGCATGGATGCCTTCAAAGGGAAAATATTCTAAGTATTTAGCATATGAGAACATGATTGCAGGTTTTATAAATCAACAGTATCAAGGAGAAACTGTTGAAGAAAATTTAATAACAGTGTTAAAATTATTCTTCCCTAATAAGAGAATGGGCGATTTACATAACTATCCAAAGAGCATTTGTGATGGTATTGAAAAAAGTGGAATAATAAAAAATGATAAGCAGCTTAAGCCAGTACTTTTATTTGATTTTATAGATAAGGATAACCCTAGAGTTGAAATTGAACTTTATCCAATATCTAAATATGATATATCTTATAATATTTTTGAAAAATAAAAATCTGTATGTGATGATAAAATTATACTTATACAAAAACAATATTTATATAATAATTAGTACTTGTATAAATACTGGACTTGCATAAATTAAATATCTGCATGACAGTTGTACTAAAAAAATAATTTATATATAATGATAATACTTACAAAAAAAGAAATCGGTGTAAATTTATTACACCGATTTCGAGACTGTAAATTAATTTGTGCTTTTAAAGATAATTTTCACTTTATAGCAACAATTGTTTATTTACTATTAATGTTTCCCAATATATGAATTTTATTTTAATAAATTGTAAAATATATATATTTGGATATTCTTAAATATTTTTGGAAACCATATCTATTATGGCAAATTTTTAGAATATGATTAAATCATTGCCACAAAGAAGCTTTTTATTAATCTTGAAGTACAAATTATTTTACATTACCCATTTTTAAAAAAATAAATTATTTTAGGAGTTATAAGTAGATTTGTGTAAAAACAAATTTCCCTATAGCTCCTCTTTTAATTATAACCCAACTTTCGTATCAACTTTACATTCTTTTATTAATATATTTATTATAGTATTCTTCAAAATTTTCAATCACAATATTTTTGCTTCCTTTGTGCTTACCTTTCTGTTTTGCTATTATTATACATTCCACTTTACGTTCCAGTAGATTAGTTCTTTCAAACTCATTTATAGCCCCAATCATAGTCATCAGTAATTTACAATTTAATAGCAGAAAAATATTCTGTTTCATACAATTAAGTTAGAAGATAGACTCTTAAATATAAAGAAAAAGGTATAGATGGATTAGAAAATAGAAGAGGTAAAGCAAAAAAGAAGATGCATTAACTCAATTAGATGAGATAAAGCTGGAATTGAAAATTGTAAAAGCAGAAAACACAAATTATAACTGAAAAATGAATTCTTAAAGAAGTTAAAAAAATAAAAAGATGGTGGTAATTACACTTCCCAGAATGAAGATAAACATAAAGTGATTCAATATTTATTCAATGAAAAAAAAGCTTCGCTTATCCAATTATGTGAAATTGCTAAAGTAAATCGTTCTGGATACTATAAATGGCTAAATCTAGATAAAAGTAATTTAGAACTTGAAAACATTAAATTAACAACATTGATAACTAAGATATATGAAGAGAAAAATGTTGTCTTTGGTTCATTAAAGATGACTCTACAGTTAAATATAGAGTATAAACTTATGTGAGTCACAAAAGAGTATACAGACTAATAAGAGCACAGGCTTAAGATCTATTTATAGAAAAAATAAATTTATTTATGTTAAATGTATACCAGAAATTATTGCTGAAAATGTATTAAGTAGAAAATTTAGTGCAGATAAAACCTGTCAAAAATGGTTAACAGATGTAACTGAATTTAAATTAACTAATGGGACTAAGGCTTATTTAAATGCGATTTTGGATTTAGATGATAGAAGTATATTTTCATATGTTATTCGAAACTTTTGATAAAACAATAGAAGTCTATCCATGTGAAAAACCTATCTTTTATAGTAATAGAGGTTACCAGTATACTAGTAAGGTATTTAAATCAAAGCTTTTAACACAAGTCATGGTACAAAGTATGTCAAGAGTTAGTCGTTGCATTGATAAGTCTCCTATGGCATGTTTTGGGGAGATTTTAAAGATGGAAAGGTATTATTTGCAAAAGTTTGATACATATTAACAATTAGTTAAAGCTACAGATGACTATATATATTACTATAATAGTTTTAGATATCAAATGTTCAGAATAAATATTTAAATTTGATTTTTAAATATGCCATAGAATTTAGGGCTACTGGTTTAGTTGATAAAGCAGTAAAATATCATATAATAAAATTGTTCATGCTGTAATTGAAGTAGCCCTCATATCACTTTAGACTAGAAATAATAATTTTTCATAATCTGATTCATTACTTATTATTGAAATTAATGATAAAATTATACCTGTTGTTCCTTCTAAAAAGCTTGTATTTTTAATTATTTCTGCGTCTCTAAATGTTTTAAAACCAAATCTTAATGATGGATCAAATAATAGGTATATTTCGTCCAAAGTTTTTTCAAGATTGTACAGATAAACTTTGTCATTAGTTTCTTTATATATTGATGTCATTATAGATAAAACACTACTATGTCCATGACAAAGAATTGGTGTGTACAAATCATATTGCTCAAAATTTTGAGTTAATAAGTTTTTTAACATATCATTGCTTTGAAATACTAAAGTATCATTTTTTAAGTTTATAAATACATTTTTCAATCCTTTAGCTATGCTCATTCCTCCATAACACCAACTCTCTATCTGCGAGCGATTAACATCGAAACTTTTTTTCATATACTCATCAGGGGATATTTGTGTTGGCCATCTATAATAATCTTTTTCTTTATTTACAAACACCTTATATAAATTTAAAATTTTATCTATAGCCTTATCAATATCTTTTATATTGTTAATCTTTTTCTTTAATTTAGTTATTGAAATTAAAGGTGCTATCATACCATGAGCCATTCCAAAATTTAAATAACCTTCTGGAAATCTATCTTTATCAATTTCATTAATGATATACTTAGATTCCATATGGAATCTTGGAATTATATATTCTTTATATTCATAATCAAAACAAAGTGATATAAGATATTCGCCAATTTTCATTATTTTACAAATATCTTCATCAGCCCACTCAAATTCTAAAAGATAGTACAATACACCAGATACTCCATATATTAAATCATAATCAGTATCTTTAGAACCTTTAAATGTTATATTTTTTGTTAAAATTTCAACTTTCTTATAACACTCACTCAATAATAAATTATTTAATGAGTATAAAAAGTTTCCTAAAAGACCTGTTTTTTTATTAAATAAATATACTGAAAAAGCTGAATAACCTAAACCAATAAACATAGAAGGCTTTTTATTACTTTCAAAATCATGTTCTAGTTTATGTTTTATACCTCTTGCTAAACTATATCCTATTTCTATATATTCTTCTTTTTTCTCATTATTTACCAAAAGAATAAATTCGGATATTGTAATTAAATAATCTTCATATCTAAATGGTGGTATGTAATCATTTCTATATTCTTGTTTTATTGATATTAAATACCATTCAATAATAACTTTAATTTTATCAAAATAACTTTTTTTCAATTCAATATTACTTTTCATAGAGATCATAATTTATGCTCCTTTTTTTGGCAGCAAATTCTTGGAAAGAATCAGTATTTTTTATCCAATTTTGAGACCAAAATTTTAACTCATTTTGATGAGACACATTTTCAAAATTCACAGCATCCTTTGGTAATGTTTCAGATTTATACATTCTAAATAAATACTCTAAATAATAGTTTGAATATCCATAGTTTCCTTGTATCTTTCTAAGCATATCTTTAGCTATTAAAGTTGGCTTTTCATACATTGAATCATTAATATAAATAAAACTATAGTTAGATAAATTTTTAATTCCTAAATGAATAGATAAATGATCAAGATATTCAATAACTTTTTCTGACCCGCTGTGATCAGCAACAGTTAAAGTAAATCCTAATTTACCTGAAAAACTTAATAGATGAAATTGATAAGATATCCTATCTATAAATGTCTTCATTATCCCAGATACATCATTGGCATATACTGGCGATGCCAAAAGTATAATATCTGCTTTTTCCATATATTCACGAATTAAGACCATATCATCTAATTTATCTAATTCGCAAAAACCATCATTAAAACATTTTTGACATCCTATACAATACTTAAGATTTAATTCTCCTAGAAAAATACCTTTGTAACTATAAGCTTGATCTAGTTTTGTCAACTCATTAAGTATATTCTCTGTAATTGCTTTTGTTTGTGATCTATTATTATTAGAACCTATGATAGCTACAATATTTTTTTTAATAATACCCCCCCCTTAATTATATATCTACTTATTAAGCATAAGGTAACCAGTATAATTTTTTAATTAAAACTTATGATTTATCAATTCATTTCTTATATTAATAACAAATGCTTTATAAAATTTATTTAATTAACTACTTCTTTTTACCACATATACTAATTTTCGTCATATTGCAATTGCATGAATCACTTCCTCCACAATAAATATTTGTACAAACTTGTATTGATATTTGTACTGTAGTAATAACACATCCCCAAGTAGATGGAGGTACTGCTTTTGAATCAACTAAAGCATCATTTTTATTCTCTCTTAAATCAATATTAAAATCATCAAATTTTCCCATAACTAACCATCCTTTCAATTTTTTATGTAACCATTTTATTATAAAGCATTTGCTACTTACCAAGTTATTGTTTATATTTGCTCTGATTAATAATTGTTTTGACTGATAAATGAGCTAAGGATAATATTCTTTCTTCATAGTTTCTATCACCATGTAAACGATTACAGAACATGTGTGATATTGATAAAAATAAATTTTTATTATCTTCAGTATTGTTGCATGACTTCTCATTATTAGTTAATACTTTAAATTCAGTTAATTTATTTTTTCTAGATAAATAGTTTTCTAAAACAGTTTTATCTTTTACAAAGGCTTCAAAGTTGTCTTTTAAAACATTCTCTACAAAGCTAACATATTTGTTATTTGATTTATGAAATTCCTTCCTATATTCTAACTTATCAAAATCCATTAATATTTCATTTAATTCATCTAAATCTTTAGTTAAAGTTTTTAAAATGGAAATAACTCCAAATAAATATATCTCATCCAACACTTCTTTATTTTCGATATTATAAGAATTTAACAGTGATATGACAAACTCACTATCAGATTCAAATAATTCTTCAGCTTTACTTATAAGATTTAGACCTCCATATCTATTTGTTTCTCTTTCATAAACATCAAAAATCACTTTATTAACCATTCTACTATTTTCTATTTTTTCTAACCACTCACTAATTTTTCCTATATTTTTTATTGAACTTTCTTTACTCTCAAATTTAAATCTTATTCTCAAATGATATCCTGTATGGTCTAAATATCTAATGAAAAAAAATAAATGTTTATCTAGATTAAACCTTAACTCATTTTCTATAGAGTTTAATACATCTAAATTTCTATCTCCCACACCATAAACTTTTATATATACCCAACCATCTGAAAATAAATTAAAGCATCTATTTTCACTTATTATTTTTCTACCTTTGTTTATTTGTATAGCTTTTTTATAGTTTTCTATAATAAAAGTAAAAACAAATTCTGATATATATTTATTATTACATTCATCTACCACCATACTTCCATCAATTAAATTAGTTTCAACTTCAGAAAGCTCTACAAACCTAGATTTCTTTAATGAGGCTAATATCAAATTACTATACACATCTTTTTCCAAATTAATTAACAATCTATTATCAGCACTCTTTAAGTAAACATATTTATCAATGGAAAATTTATTAATATAATTTTTTAATTCTAAAATAAATTTTGAGCTATCATTAACTGTAAAATCGTCAGAATCTAATATCCAAGTTTTTGGAAAAGCCGTAACCTTTCCAATTTTTACTCTTGGGATATAAACACTACTTATATCATTAAACATAAATATTCTATGTATCAAGCATTTATTGTAATTACTAGAAATACGATACAAAATATATGCTACATCATTTATTACGCTAGGATTCAACATATTATCCAGTACAAATTTTATCTTTTTATTATTTTTATATTTAATATAAAATTGAGCGTTGTCATCTAAGCCTATTGATAAGTCTTCCACATTAATTTCTCCAACACTATCATTAGAAGGAAATCCAAAATTAATATAATTATTATAGTTTGTTGTTTTATTAAATATATTAGTAATTCTACCATTTGAGCTTATCTCTCTTATTTCTGATACTATATAGTCATCATCTATTAATTTATTTTTTTTGTCATAGATGTCTAAATACTCTTGGAAAAGCTTCTTATCTAATACCTCTTCAAATCTTTGGAATGTAGTTCCACCATCGTCACTTCCTACATTAGGTCCAACGAAATAATTATAGTTATTCATTTCATCTTTAGTTATAAAAACATTTAAATCAAAAGATATTGGCAGTTCAGTTTTAGGCTTAATTTCATCTTTTATATCTTTTTCCTCTATTATTATTTCGTCACTATGATTAATCTGAGATAAGGTTAACTTTTTCTCTAATAGTCGTTTGATCATATCCTCTCTTTCATATATTAATTTATTATGCTCATTCACATGTTTAAATCTTTTAATTGCATCAAAACCATTAGGATCAATAAAGTCAACAAATGGTACTTCTATATTCAGTCCATATTTTTCTATAAAATCATCTTCCACAGATTCATTATCATATTTTTTCTCAATAAATAAATTTTTAAAAATATTTGCAAATTCTTCTAAGTCTTTTTTTATATTAATATCAATTGAATTATTATTAAATTTTATACCAGTGTTTAACATTAAATATGTATTTGACTTATGGATACTCTCCATAATAGAAGAGATTTTCTTAATATTATTAACATCATAATTATAATTATTATAAAAAAATATTAAAGAATCTAACTCTTTTAATTTTGATAAGATTTCTTTGTTTTTTTCATCTAATTCTAGAAATTCAAGCTTTGATATTAGCTTTTTTAATGGTTCATGAGTTAATAAATTTATTCTTAAATCAGTTAATATAAACTCACTTTTTATTAACTTAAGTATAGTGTCATTAACAATATTTATATTAATTCCTTCATACATAGATACAATTGCTAAACATAATTTTTCGTAACTTTTAAACGTTTTTAATTCTTCTTTAATTAACTGTATCAAGTTTGAATATTTAATATTATTTTTATTTGAAGAAATTTTTTCATTACCTAAATTAGAACAAAAAGGATTTTTAAATCTATCTCCATATTTATAACATAAGGGATTAATTTTTAAGTTTAATTGCTTTAAAATTATTATATTATTTTCAAAAGAATTTATTATAAAATGAAGCCAAGAATTGTCAACATTAACTTTTTTAGTTACTAAATCCTTAGAAATATTTATTCCAATATCACTATTCCTAAATTGTGCTAGTCCTACTTTACTAAAACCACCAAATGGTGTTGGTCTTGATGATGATCTTATTATATATTTCAAAAGACTTTCTTTGTAGTTCTTTATTTTTTTTATTTTGCCTTCTTCTTTTTTTATAGTATACTTTTCAAAAGAGTCATATAAATTTCTACTTGATACAAGTAAATTTTCTTCAAAAAAATTATATAAATTGTATTCTTGAATTAAATTTTCAACATTTTCATTATAGTATCCATCTAATGCTGTATATATATTTATGGGTAAAGATGGTGTTCTTACCATAAAAATATCATGACATTTATATCTGTTCACATTCTCCATCAATAAACTCCCCTTCTAGTTGTATTTTATAAAGTTTTGAATATAATTTTCCTTGTTCAAATAAGTATTCATGTGTTCCTTTCTCTACAATACTTCCTTTCTCTATAACAATTACTTCGTCAACTTTTTTTACAATATTTATAAATCTATGGGTTATTATTATACCTATCTTATTTTCGAAAACCTTTGTATATAAGTTTGATAAGTTGTTTTCTGTAAATGGATCTAGGCTTGAATTAGGTTCATCTAAAAGGTATACATCTGCATTTTTGACAAAAGTTCTTGCTAAGGCAACTCTGTGCCACTGTCCCATTGAAATTTGTTTTCCAGAGTCAAACCAATATCCCAATTGTATATCATATTTATTAATTTCACCTTCTATAATTTTATTTAAATCAAACTTATTTATTATTTTTTCTAATTTCATATCATCATTAATTAAAGTAAGGTTACCATAATAAATATTTTCTCTAAGTGTTGCTTCAAACCTTAAAAAATCTTGAAATAAAAATCCTAACTTTTCTCTATATGAATCCATATCTATATTTTTGATATCAACTCCATTGATTAAAATATCTCCTTCATAATCAAAATAGTAACCCATTATTAATTTACCTAAAGTAGTTTTTCCACTACCATTTAAACCTACAATAGCAAAAGAAGTACCCTTTTTCATAACTAAATTTATATTTTTAAGTATATAATCTTGACTACTTTTATACTTAAAAAATACATTTCTAAATTCAATCTTTTCAATAGAATCTACCTTTATTAATGTCTTTTTTGTTTGAAGTTCAACTTCATTTGTCATATCTAAAAGTTCAAATAACATGTTGATATATAAACTGTTTTGCTTTAAAATTGAAAATAAATTCAAAATATTTTTAATATTATCTTTTATATTCATTATCAGTTTTGTATATGTAATAACATCACCTATTAATATAACTTGAACTATACCAAAATATATTATTATTCCAAATAATATGCCATCAATAAATTCTTCTAAAAAATCTAATAGTGATATTTTAGTCAGTCTTTCTTTCTCTAATGTTAAGTCTTGTTTATTAAATTTATTTATGTATATATTATATTTTTTTATAAAATATGAAAATAAATTGTTAATTTTTAATTCTTTGAAAGCATCTCCATTAGTAATTAAATAACTGTAATACCATGATTTTCTAGTCTCACTTGTCCTATTTCTAATGATGTTATATTTCTTGATATTGAGTTTATTTATAACGAAAAATTTTATTATAGGTATAATTATAATAAAAGGTATCATCCAAATATTAAAACCTATAAATTTTATAATGTATAAAATAGTGGTTATTAGTAAAGTCATTATTTGAATAATTGTGCTTATCATTAATATAATTTTATTATTGATATCTCCTTGTGCTCTATTAAATCTATCATACACATCACTATCCTCAAAATCTTTTAAAGAAAGATTAGATGCCTTCTCTAAAATTAAGTTATCTAAACATAAATTGAACTCTAATTCAAATTTGTTTTTATAATAACCTATAAATGTTTCTATTATTAAGAGTAAAAAGTTTACAAATAAATATAAAAATACAATAACAAATATTTTTTCAATATTTTTATTACTTATTTGCAAAGAATTTATAATTTCTTGCATTAAATTAAGAGATAACAATGGTAGAATTGATAGTATTATTGAAGAAATCAAGCTGATAAAAATAAATTTTTTATCAGTATCTAATATTAATTTTATTATTCGCTTCATTTTTAAGATTTTATTATTTTTAATAATTATCACTTCCATTTTAATTAATAATTGCAGTTACATAAAGTTGAATTATAATTGAGATAAATCATACATGTAGATTACTTTTTAAAAAGTATTAATGATTTTTTGACATTTGCAAATGTGATATGGGATTAATTTATGTTTATGAATAATATATATTTTATTAATTTTCTATTTATTATTAGTATATTAGGTGTTTTTCCTAATTTCAACACTTATTTTTATACATAATAGTACACAAACTTTACAATAAAATTTATAATAAAATTTATTATTTTATGTTATTAATATATATTTCAAAAAATTATTGCTATTAAATTTATAATTTTGTTATTTAAAATAGCAAAATTATAATATTTTTTTAATATAATTTATTTTATCATTTAACATAAATTAGTAAAATACTATAATTTTTATACCTTCTGATTAAATTGTACTAGTAAATAGATGTCTATCTACTAATTCCTTTCTTCTTCAAACACTTAATGTCTTAATCTATATTTTAATTTATTTTCAGTCTTGACAATAAAACTTGTCATGCTATAATAATATTAATACCAAGTAAACTTGGCATATATAAAAGGAGGTTTATTAAATGAATAAAGAGGAAATTTTAAAAAAGAGCCGCCAATCAAATAATGATGAAGGTATAAAATATATACAAAATAAAGGAAGATCTGTAGGATATTTTGTATTCTGTTGTATATACGTTTTTATCATTCTATTTAATGCTTATGTAGGACAAGAAAGTTATGCTGCATCTTCATTATTTTGGGCATTTTTAGCTGCTGAGACTATTTCAAAATATCCATTTACACATAAAAAATCTTATATTATTGTTGGAATTATAGGTACAATCGGTACTATTTTTTCATTAATTAATTTTGTACTATTATCATTGAGGTAGTCAAATGAAAAAAGAATTAGTATTAAAAAATAACTTAAAAGCAGCTAGAGAAGAAATAAATTTATCTCAGAGCCAATTAGCTGAATTAGTTGGTGTGTCAAGGAACACTATTAGTTCAATAGAAACAGGAAAGTTCAATCCAACAGCAAGACTAGCACTTATTTTGTGTATAGCTTTAGATAAAAAATTTGAAAAATTATTCTATTTTTAATTATAGTAAAGTTATATTATTACCAAAAATTCTATGTAATATGTGTAATTTAAATAAAAAGGTTATATAGTTGTATATATAAGGAATAATAAAAAATAGGCTGTGAAGAATGATTATGAGATATTTGAGAATAATATATTCCATAAAGAATTTGAAAAAATTGCTTAAGCTTGTTATATGGAACAAATGAAATCTTTCTCTAAATTATTTAAGAATAAAAACTTCTATAATCTATAATGTAAAACTTAGCCAAAGAATTGTATAAAGATTTAAAGAAGTAAAAAAGATTAAAGTAAAAAGCAACTATAGCATCTAATTACCTATACTCCATTTTTACACATATGCACTCTATCTTATATATGGTTAAACACTGTTTTCTCCGAACTGTAATATTATTAAATTTCAATCTGTTCATTTTGTATTTTGTAAATTAAGCGTTCACAGGATTATGGTAAAATAAACTATTTTTATTTTGCAAGTGTGATAAACTACCAAAAATAATAATCTGTATCTTTAATAGGGAGATTTCTTGACTATTCTTGAAAAAATATAACAAATGAGGAATTTTGTATGGAAAAATGTGAGATTGACTTTGTAGAATATAAATCATCAGATACTATTACGAAACAGTGTAAGCGTTCAGATATTCGAAAATACACTGATATTGGATACTATGTAGATATGCATAAAAATGGAAATTGGTTTTTAAAAAAGATGCAAAGGTTAGTTTTACAATAAAAAATTCCTCACATACTGAAACTCTTGACAAGAAATATGATATAGTAAGATTTTATTCTAGAGATCGAATTTTCAAAGCTTTAGTTTACAATTTTAAACAAGACATAAAGAGTGGGATAGTAAGCATTTATATGGATAAAAACGAAAATATGAAATAAAGTCTAATTAGTATTAACACTAAAATAGTAGTTATTTTATATATCTAAATATTTTTTTATACAGATTAAGAAAGTAGATACTGTATACTCTCTTAATCTGTACCTATTTATTTTATAAGAAAATTGACTATCTTTCAAGTTCATTATTTTTTTGAATAATATTTTCGTCATTTTTAAATATAAATGTAAGATCTTTTGAATAATCACTGATTTTAAACGAAATTGTAAATTAATTTGTGCTTCTAAAGATAATTTTCGCTTTATAGCACAATTGTTTATTTACTATTAATGTTTCCCAATATATGAATTTTATTTTAATAAATTGTAAAATATATATATTTGGATATTCCTAAATATTTTTGGAAACCATATCTATTATGGCAAATTTTTAGAATATGATTTTTAAAAATTATATTCTATTATCAAAAAATATGGATAACTGATTGTATATACCATCCCAGTTATTTCTCCAAATTTTAATTGCTTAAGGATACTGCTTACCACCTTTTTCATCTATTTTATCTAAAGTTGACGAAGCTTCTTGTTCATTAACTGCCTTATATACAGATTTAAAATCACTTATTAATTATTTTGAATCTTTGTATGAAATATATTTAAAAGTGTTTCTTATCTGATGGATTATACATTTTTGTATTACAGAATTAGGATAACTTGCAACTATCGCCTCTTTAAAGCCATTTAATCCATCAAAACTGAAAATCAGTACATCTTTAACTTCTCTATTTTTTGAATCCGTTAAAACACTATACCAAAACTTTGATTTTTCGTTTTCACCTATCCATATTCCTAAAATATCTTTGAAACCATCCTTATTTACTCCTAAAATCACATATGCAGCTTTATTTTTTATTTTTCCATCATATCTTACTTTATAATGAATTGCATCCATAAATACAAAAGGATAAACTTGTTTAAGGGGTCTATTTTGCCATTCTTTAGTTCTTGAATTACAACATTTGTTGTATTATCAGTTGAAATTTCTATACCACATAAATCTAATATTTAGTCATGTATATCTCTTGTTGACATACCTCTTGCATAAAGTGATATTATTTTTCCTTCGATTCCTGAGGTATCTCTAATGTTTTTAGGAACGACTATTAGATTAAAGTCATTATCTCTGCCTCTTGGAACATCTAGTTGTAAATCTCCAAATTGTGACTTTATAGTTTTTTGCTATATCCATTTCTTCTGTTACTTGTATTCTTATTATGGTTGTCACCATTTTCATAACCTAGTTCTAATGCCATTTCTTGCTCTAACATCTCTTGTAATATATCTCTAGATTTTATAAATTCTCCATCTGGTATAATTTATTTGACTAATTGTTTTCTAAAGTATTCATAAAAAAGCTTCTTTATGACATTTGATTATATTTAAATCATTGCCATAAAGAAGCTTTTTATTAATCTTGAAGCACAAATTATTCTACATTACACCGATTTCAATAAGTAAAATCTATCCTAACTTTTCAACAACAGTCTTTAACATTTCTCTTATTGGAAGTTCATATGGACATCGACTCTCACAAAGCCCGCAGTCAATACATTCAGTAGGTTTAACATCCATAACTTCGTATTTTTCCTTAGCCCACTCCTCTAATCCATATCTAGTGTAATATCCTTCACATAAGAAGCTTAAAGGTATATTTATTCCAACAGCACAAGGCATACAATATTCACATCTTCTACAGAATTTTTTACCTAGAGAATTTCTTATTTCTTCAATTGCTTTCTCATCATTCTCATCTAATACAAGATTTTCAAGCACAGCGACATTTTGTCTAACTTGCTCAACACTATCCATTCCTGGTATAACCACATCTATATAGTCCTTAGACAATATATATTTAATAGCCAATGTAGCATTATCTAAAGCTCCACCAGCTAAAGGTTTCATTACTATTATACCAATTCCTTTTTCATGAGCTTTTTTAAATACCTCGTCTGCTTGTCCTTCAACTATATTGTAAGGAAATTGTATAGTATCAAATTTGCCACTTTCTAAAGCTTTTTCTATAGTATTTAAGTTATGACTAGTTATACCAATATGTTTTATCTTACCTTGTTCTTTTGCTTCTAAAAGAGCATTATAAGCTGTTTTACCTTTAAAAAGATTGTCATACTCTTCTTCTTTAACATTGTGGAATTGATATAAATCTATAAAATCAGTTTTAAAGTTATTTAAACTTATTTCCACATCTCTCTTCATTGAATCATAATCTCTAGACATACTTTTAGTAGCTAGAAAAAATTTATCTCTTTTTCCTTCTATAGCAATTCCAATCGCTTCTTCACTTATTGTATATCCCCTCGCGCTATCAATAAAGTTTATGCCTTGTTTTTCTAGCTCATTTATAACTAAATTAGTATCTTCTTGTGTAATTCTTTGTATTGGAATTCCCCCAAAACCGACTCTTTTTATCTTCATACTAGTTTTGCCTAAATTTCTCATAACCTTCCCCACCTAACTTTTAATTAATTTTACACATTATCAATATGTTACTTTTAATTATACAACAAATTATGAGAATTTTTGCAATCTATTTATATACTATTCACAATATATACACATATTATCAAGTTCATTTATATAGTTTATAATATACTCTTTTATATTAAATCAAGATTTCATTTAATATGCTTCATAATATACCAATCTATATTTCACTAACTTCTAATCTAAATTTAATCTACATAGCATCAAAATATTATTTATATCAAATCAAAATACTATCTACATCACATTAAAATATTATTTACTAGATAAAATTTCTTTAATCATCTTAATCTCTATCTTATGACCTTCATCATCAAAAGGTGTTTCTAAGAAAAATGGCAAATCTTTAATGCTTGGATGTTCCATAAAATCAGTTAAAGCTTTTAGTCCTATCTTACCTTCACCTATTGCAGCATGTCTATCTTTTTTATCTCCAAATGGCATCATACTATCATTTAGATGTATAGTTTTTAATCTATCTATACCTATAACCTTGTCGAATTCCTCTAAAACTCCATCCAAATCATTAACTATATCATAACCAGCTGAAAAAATATGACATGTATCAAGACACACACCTATTCTTTCTTTATGTTCGATATTATCTATTATGCTCTTTAACTGCTCAAAACTAAATCCTATTTCAGTTCCCTTTCCTGACATTGTTTCAAGGAGTATCGTTATATTTTCATCTCCTTTAATAGCATTGTTTAGCCCTTTTACTATTCTATCTATACCAAAGTCTACTCCACCGCCTACATGACTTCCAGGGTGAAAACACATGTATTCTATACCTAGTGAGTCCATTCTTCTTATGTCTTCATCTATTACTCGTGTTGCGAATTCATAAACATCATCCTTCACTCCACCTAGATTCATAGTATATGGAGCATGTGCAAGTAATGGTGCAAAATTGTTTGCTTTTCTAATCTCTTGAAATTTAGCTATATCTTTTTCATCAAATGCTTTAGCATTTCCTCCTCTTGGGTTTCTACTAAAAAATTGAAATGTATTTGCACCAATATACACAGCTGTTTCAGCTGCCTTTGCAAATCCTTTTGCTATTGAAATATGTGTTCCTAATTTAATCATATTAATCTCCTTTTATTTATATATAATTTTAATTTTTAAACTTTTAATAAGTAAGTATTGATTTTAGTATAACTATAATTAATTTCGTATAGATTAATTATAAATTTTAATATTTATAGTTTAATTATACCCATTTTGATAAATTTCAAAGAGCATATTTATTCACTCTAATAGCATAAAAAAATAGAGACTAAAAATCATTATTTTACTCATGCTCAAAAGTATTTTTTGATTATTAAGTAAATTCTGATGTTCAATCTCTAATCTTATGTTTTATAATTAATACATAATTAATGATTCTAATTAGGACATTCTTCTTCAACTGTAGGAACTACAACCATAGCTATATCATACTTAGAACCTTCAACGCTGTCTTGTCTTTTATTTAAAATTTCATCTATCTTTGATTTCATAGTGTCATTAAGTTCAACTAATTCATCATGAGTAAGAGAAATATCATGATAATCAACTATATTTTCATTTTCTAAAACATCTTCCTCTGCTGCTTTATAAAAAACTTCACTCATATTTTCAAATCTTGATATGTACAATTCTTCTTTTTCTTCCCCATTGTCTAAAGAAAAATTAAGTATCCTGTTCCCTATAACCACATTTTTTGCACTTGGATAATAATATTTTTCCACAATCCCCGACTTTATTTTTTCCTCAACTAATTCTAAAATACCAACTTTGTATAACATTTTTATGTGGTAGTTTATTTTTGCATGAGGTTCTTCCAATAATTGAGATAATTGTTTTGCTGACAATGGCGATTTGTCAAATGCTTTTAGAATATCTATTCTACGTGGATGTGCAATAGCCTTTATGCACTCCAAATCTCGTAATACCAATACCTCTTTCATTGACCCCTCCTAAAAAATTTATTTAATTCATATTTCTTTACAATTTAATTATATATTAAATTATATGTTGTTGTCAAAAAAATCCTTTCTTAAAATTTTAAAAAATATTTAATCTGAGTTTATTTGACAACTCCTCTAAAACTTTAACTCCTGCGACGCTGTTACCTTTTTTGTCAAGTGCAGGTCCATAAACACCAATACCCATACGTCCTGGCACAGAAGCCATTATACCACCCCCAACTCCAGATTTTGCAGGAATTCCAACTTTAATAGCAAATTCCCCAGAAGCATCATACATTCCACAAGTCATCATAAAGGTTTTGACAATTCTAGATACCATTTCACTCATTAAATGCTCTCCATTTTCTATGTCTACTCCATAATTAGCAAGATTTATACCAATTCTCGCTAAATCTATAGAATCCACTTCAATTGAGCATTGTTTAAAATAAAGGTCTAAAACATCTTCTACATTACCTCTGATAAATCCATCACTTTTTAACAGATAAGCCATAGCTCTATTTCTATCTCCAGTCATTTTTTCAGACTTATAGACATCATAATTTATTCCTATATTATCATTTTTTGCCAACTTTCTAAAAAAACTAAGCATTCTTTCTTCTTTTTCTTCCAAACAGCTCCCATTTATAAGAGAAGTGGTAACTATTGCTCCTGCATTTATCATTGGGTTACAAGGCTTTTTAGTATCATTAATCTCAAGTTTCATTATAGAATTAAATGGGTCTCCACTTGGCTCCATTCCAACATTTGAAAAAACGTCTTCCCAGTCATTGTCCATAAGTGCCATTGCAAGCACAATTGGTTTTGAAATGCTTTGTATAGTAAATTTCGTGCTACAATTTCCAGCACTATAAAGGTTATTTTCACTATCTATAATACAAATTCCTAAATCATTTCTACGAGCATTTTTTAATTCTGGTATGTAACTAGCAACTTGTCCATAATTTGTATATTTTTTATTAGAACTTATAATTTCTTTTAATAATGTCTCATCTAACGTATTCATATGCACCTCATCATCTTATGTTATATACTCTATTTTAGCACAAGTTTATACTATAATAAAACAGTGTTAAAAAAAATTATACTTTAAAACTATTTTTTGCAAACTTAACTTTATTTTTCAAGCATATTATAAAAAATATCATAATATTATAAAAGGAGTATTAAAGTTAAACAGTATTTATTATCTATACTAATTCTCACAAAACAAAGAATTTTTGATAACTAAATAGAATTTTCACTTTAATACTCCATCAATATTATTTAAAATACAAACCATAGATTATTCAGTATCTCTAAGAAAATATTTAGTTCAATATGAGTACAATAAAATAATCAATAATACATGCTAATCAACTATTTTACTTCCTCCAATAAATTCCCTAAGGATTGAAGTTCCTGGTATATCAGAAATATCATCTAGTTCAACAAAGTACTGTAAAAACTTTAATAATCTAGTCGCTTCAATATAAGCAGGATTATCTTCATCTATTTCTTCCAATAGAGGCTTAGCAAATCGCTTTAAAACCGCTAATTCATACACACAGGCGGAATTAAATATAGCATCTGCTTCATCTTGATAAGGGAATATGTTTTTCTTTTCTCCTCTTCTAACTGATGCCCATTGCAAAATAGTATTATCAGCACTATATCCTCTAAAATTATAATCTCTAACAATTCTTCTTATCATTCTCAAATCAGCAGTAGGAATTCTATTATGGTCATCTAAATTTATTTGAGTAAGGGCACTTATGTATATCTTAAATTTATCTTCATCTGGTATAGATGCTGTTAAAATAGGATTTAACCCATGTATACCTTCTAATATAATTGGTTGATTTGAGTCTATCTTTATCTTTTTGCCAGTATACTCCCTTGCTCCAGCTTTAAAGTTAAACCTTATATCCTCAATTTCTTCACCTGCTAAAAGTTTATTTAAATCTAAGTTGAATCTCTCTAAATCTATAGCATAAATTGACTCAAAATCATAGTTTCCATATTCATCTAAAGGAGTATGTTTTCTATCTATAAAATAATCATCTAAAGATATTGAAATCGGATTTAAGTTATTTACTCTAAGATGTATTGATAGTCTATGAGCAAAGCTTGTTTTTCCAGATGAGGATGGAGCTGCTATTAAAACTACTCTCTTATTGTTATCTTTTATCATATCTGCTATTTGAGATAGTTTCTTTTCATGTAATGCTTCAAATGTTCTTATTATATCTCCATATTCATTATTTTCTATTATTCTGTTAAGTGATACTACCTTATCAATTCCCATGAGTCTTGACCATTCTTCTGCTTCATAATATACATTTGATAGCTTAGGTTGAGGTATAAATTTCATAGGAAGAGTCTTATCTTCTTCACTAGGCCCTAAAATTATAATGCCTCCATTGTAAAGTATGATATCAAACGATTTTATATAACCAGTTGATGGCAACATATATCCATAAAAATGGTCTATATAGTTTCTACATTTATATACTTTAGCGCTATCATATTCCTTGTATTTCAAAAGCTCTGCTTTTTCATACATCTCATTATTTTCAAATATAGAAATAGCTTCATCCCTCGTAACTTCTATTTTTTCTATAATGTAGTCATTATTTATTATCTCTTGCATTTTATTTTTTATATTTTCAATATCAACTTCTTTAAGTTTTCTCTCTATATGAACTTCACAATATAGTCCACCAGATAGTGAATGTTCTATTGTAACTCTGCTGTCCCAAAATATCTCTCTGCAAGCCATCACAAACACAAATGACATGACTCTAAAGTAAACTCTTTCTCCATCTTCATTTGTAGTATCTAAAAACTCTATCTCACAATCCTTATTCACTCTACAATTTAGCTCTTTCAGTTTATTATCTACAACTGCAAGTGTTATATATCCTTTATGTTCATCGCAAAACTCTTTTGCTATATCTCCTAGTCTAATTCCCAAAGAATTTTCGTCTAATGAATACTCCTTATTTCTTCCGTCTATTTTTAAATTTATTTTCTTCACTTCAACATCTCCTTCCTTTTGATGAATATACATTTTAATCAACGAGGCATATCAACAAGATAAAGAGAGGTATTTAACCCTCTCCTACAATATGATTCAATTTACTTATAGTATCTTCAATGTCTTCATAATTTATTTCTAATACTAAATATTCTGCATCTAATTTTAAAACCTCTTTAACACTCTCTTCAGATAAAATACCTCTTCCTATACCAACATGTATATCATTGATACCATCATTATCACTTAAGTGTATCAATTTTATCTTATCTTTCAAGTTATTTAAATAATCATCCTCATCAATTAAACAGTGTCCAGTATCGTAACAAAAACAAATCTTAGAATTTTTAATCCTCTTAAATATATATTCAAAATCATAGGATATATTTCCAATATTTGAAAAATCGCCACCTTTTGAATAAGTATTCTCTATACAAATATATGAATCTGTATTTATCTTATTTAAAAAATCCACACTATTATCTAAATACTTGTCCCTATTCTTTTTAAGTCTATTTGTCATAATATAACCCAAATGAAGATTAAAGTACCTTATATCAAATCCTTTTAGCTCTAATTCTATCTTCTCAATAAAACTTATCCACGAAGCTCGTATATATTCTATATTTTCACAAGTGTTTAATTCCATAGGTAAGTGTATTCCTATAGACAACCCTAGTTTAGAAATTCTCTGCTTATATTTACATAACTCACTACATTCAGATATATTATCAATACCAATTTCCAAATGAGTTATTTCCTTTGTACTTTCACAAAGCTTTAAAGCATCTTCAATATTAAACAATAAAGATGCCACACCAACTGCCATACAAATCACCTACTCAAAAATACCTATTTGTGTAAAAGGAAACACTCTTACAATAACTTTTCCTTTAATATTCTGTTCATCCACTAATCCCACTTCTTTATACCTACTATCTAAACTTACTTCTCTATTATCTCCCATAGCAAATACTTTACCTTGAGGAATCACCATATCAATATCGCCTTCAGTATAATTATCATGTATATATGAAACTTCATTTAATAACTTACCATTTATATAAACCTTAGAATCTTTAATTTTTAAATGGTCACCTGGTACACCTATAACCCTTTTTACTAGCTCTTTTTTTCTTCCATTATCTTGTAACAAATCAGTCTTAAATATCATTATATCTCCACATTTTGGTTCTGATAATTTATATGTCATTCTATTTGCCACTAAGTAATCGTGTGGTTTAAGTGTTGGGTACATTGATTCTCCATTTACTAATGTTGGTTTTATAAAGCGAGTTATAATAAATGCCAAAAAAAGTGCAGTAATAATTATTTTTATCCACTCTACAATCTCTTCTTTAATAGTTTCATTCATTCACAAATTCTCCTTTATAGTTATATTATCTTTATTGATAATGCTACTTTTAAACACTATCTTTTAGATAAGTCTACTAAATAAGGTGTTGTCTATTTGTATATAAATTTTTTAGTAAATACTTTTATACAAATCATAATATAGACAACTATTGTGTATGGTCTGGTGATTTCAGTTAATCAGCGATTGCTCCAAATTTTATATTTATAATGTTTAGTCAATAGTCCCTATCTTAGAAAATGGATACAATCTGACTAGAACTTTTCCTAAAACGGTGTGCTCGTCGACCAATCCAACCTCATCGTATCTACTATCTAAACTTCTTTCTCTATTGTCTCCCATCGCAAATAATTTTCCTTCTGGAACTACAATATCAATATCTCCATCAGTACGATTATTATGTATATAGGAAGCCTCATCTAACAATTTATCATTTACATATACCTTGGAGTCTTTTATCTTTACATGGTCACCAGGAACCCCGATAACTCTTTTTACTAAATCTTTTTTCTTTCCATTTTCTTCTGTTAAGTCGGTTTTGAATACTATTATATCTTTGTATTTTGGCTCTCCTACTTTGTACGCAATTCTATTGACTATCAAATAATCGCGTTCTACAAGCGTAGGATACATTGATTCTCCTTTAACTATTGTTGGCACTATAAAACGCGTTATTGCAAATGCCAAAACAAGAGCTATGACAATCACTTTTATCCACTCTACAACTTCTTTTTTAACTGCTTCACCCACTAAAATCGTCTCCTCTGTGTTCAATATTAAGTCAATCTACAGCAAAACTAATCTACCATAAACTTACAATATAAATATTATACTTCTTTTTTCTAATAGTTTAAAATACTTTTCTAAGACCTTTAGGGTAATGATTCTTAATTACTCCAGCAGATTCTTTTCCCCAACCTAAAGGTATATCTTCAACCGAGACCAAAACCCACCCTCTACTTTCATTAGAATTTATAACATCCCCTTTTAAATATTTAAGAATTGATTCGCTTTGTACACTAAAGTTTTCAACGTTTTTTACATCTTCAACTTTTAAGTAATGAGATAATGCATGAGAAGGCTCAAATCTATTCTTCTTTAAAACCCCTAAATGCAAACCGTATCTCAATACTTTTAGTTTTTTTGTATCTGGATATATTTCAGGAAGTAGGTACAAGTTTTCCCCTCTTAAATAAAATTTATTTTTTTTATTGCTATAAAAATCAGTCTTTAAAAATTTCTTTTCAAACTCCCTATAATCCTTTATTTCTTTATCTAAATTTTTTATTTTTAATTCTTTTACATTACTTTCTTCTTCTTCTAATTTTTTTATCTTGGCTACAAAATGACCTTCTCCCTTTATTTTATGAGGCCATAGCCTTTCCATCTCAACAAGTTCTGCATGTGGATGTTCACTGATAAACTCATTTATAACATGTTCATTTTCCTCTTTTGAAAAAGTACATGTTGAGTAAATTAAAATACCATCTTTCTTTAACATTTTATATCCATCTCTTATAATCTCTTTTTGAATAGATTGGCATTCAAGTACTTTTGCATGACTCCAATCTAAGATGGCCACTTCATCTTTTCTAAACATTCCTTGACCAGAACAAGGTGCATCTATAATCACCTTATCAAAATACCCATTAAATGCCTTTCTTAAGCTATTAGAATCAGTATTTGTTATAATACAATTTCTTGCCCCAAATCGTTCTAAATTTTCTCCTAGAGCTTTAATTCTACTCGCATTAATCTCATTAGAAACCAATAAACCTGTGTTTTTTAATTTAGATAATATATATGTAGATTTGCCACCAGGTGCGGCACACATATCAAGTACCTTATCTCCTTCTTTAATATCTGCTTTTGGTATTACACTCATTGCAGAAGGCTCTTGCAAATAATATGCTCCAGACTCATGTAATGGATTTCTACCAGGTCTATTAATTTTATCATCATAATAAAAACCTTCATCTGCCCATGGTATCTGATATAAATCAAATAAATCTAAATTCAATAATTTTTCTTTGTCAATTTTTAATGTATTTATTCTAAGACCAGTAGTCTTTTCTTCATCATAACTTTTTATAAAATCATCATATTCATCTTGTAGTATTTCTCTAATATCTTCTAAAAATTCTTTTGGTAAATTTGCCAAATTTATAATCCCCCTTTTTATCTGCTTTGCTTGTTCGTCATTTATTTTCTTTTCTTTTTCTTTAAGTTTCCAAAAAACACTTTTTTAGAGTTATTCATATATTTTTCAAGTTTATCGAGATTTATCTTCCACAAAATTATTACATAAACTATAAATAATATAATAGCCCATCTATATTCTATCATCAATATAAAATCAAAAACTCCATGTAATAAAATCGGAATTAATACAGCCATAAATAAGTATTCACGTTTCTTACTTTCATTCCCCTCAAACTTATACTTAGAAATATAATATCCCATAGTAATAGCAAACATTACATGTGCTGGAATGGAGATAACTGCTCTATTAATACCAACCTGTAGTGCTAAATTTCTACTTTCAGAGAAAATATAAACTATATTTTCAATTGTTGCAAATCCTAAAGATAAAAATACAGAATAAATAATACCATCTAGTTTTTCAGTAAAATGCTTTTCTTTAATCAATGAAGGGATTAGTATTAAAGCTTTTACACCTTCTTCCACAAGACCTGCAACTATAAATGATACATATAATAATTCTGAATATCCTTCAAATACATTAAATTTCATTAATAGATTTTCTAAAAGAATAATTATAACACTTAAAAAAGCACCTATCATAAAAAATTTAATTAAATGGATTAACGGTTCTCTACAATATTTATCTTTAGATCTTATCCAAAACATACCTATTAATATAGGTACTACTGCCAATAAAAATAAATCCAGCTTCATAGGTAATTTTCCTTTCAAAGTTTTTAATTCATTTATGTTTTATAATTACTTCTTATTTTTAGTTTATTTGTGTTTTAAATATACACTTACTTTTAATTTATTTTTTTCTATATTTCTATTTTCTCTAAGCTTTTATTTTAAATTTTTCTACATTCAAATTTATATATCAAACTCTTTACCATTAAATAAGTTAAAAACACTCAAAAAAATTTAAATTTATATCTATATTATTTAACAAATCTCAAGCTATATTCATATCTTGAAATATAAGGGAACTAAATTCATTTAAAGAAAGGGTGATTTGATGCAAGATGGTTTCTTAACAGTAAGTATAATTGATGCTACTAACAATAGACCCATTCAAAATGCAACAGTAAACATATATTCAATGTCTAATGGTAGCCAAAGTTCATCAACTTTATACCAGAACCTAATAAGCAATGAATCTGGTCAAGTGACTGGATTAGTATTACCAGCACCAGATGTAGATTACTCTCTACAACCATCTGATGTTAGGCCTTATAGCCAGTATATAGTAGAAGCCATAGCAGATGGATATGAGACAGTTGTCATAGAAGGGACACAATTACTAGCTACAATTGAAGCTAGACAAGGAGTTCCCATGTTTCCTAGAACAAGAAGTAAGCGTTCCTTCTCAAGACAAAGTGAGTTGATTTTTGATATAGGAGAACATACTTTATATGGTACTTATCCTCCTAAAATTCCAGAAAGTAACTTAAAACCATTGCCACCACCTACTGGCTTCGTTGTATTAGATAACCCTGTAGTACCTGAATTTATAGTAGTTCATGATGGTCTGCCAGAAAATACATCAGCTGCAAATTATTGGATTCCATTTAAAGAGTACATTAAAAACATAGCTTCATCTGAAATATATTCAACTTGGCCTGAGCAGACAATTTATGCAAATGTAATAGCGATAATATCATTTACTTTAAATAGAGTCTTTACTGAATGGTATAGAAACAAAGGATATAATTTTACAATAACCTCATCAACAGCATATGATCATAAATTTATAAATAATAGAAACCTATTTGAACCAATTAATGTGGCTGTAGATGCTATATTTAATACATTTATAAAAAGACCTCCTACCGCAAGACAGCCATTATTAGCTCAATATTGTGATGGTCAAAAATCTCAATGTCCTGATCAAATGACTCAATGGGGTAGTAAAGACCTAGGTGACCAAGGATACGATTATGAGGCAATCCTAAGATATTTCTATGGAGATGAAATAGTATTTGAAAAAGCTCCTATCGTTAGTGGTGTACCAGTATCATTTCCTGGAACTACGCTACAAGTTGGTTCTTCTGGACAATATGTTAGAACTATACAAAATCAGTTAAATGCTATATCTAACTCTTATCCAGCTATTCCAAAGGTTAGAGAAGATGGTATATATGGAACAGATACAGAAAATGCCGTTAAAATATTCCAAGGAATTTTTGGTTTACCTCAAAGTGGAGTAGTAGATTTTAAAACATGGTATGAAATATCTAGGCTTTATGTAGCTACAACTAGAATAGCTTCTTTAAATCCTCTAATTTAGATTTTAACTTACTAACTTAACATAAAAAATGGCTGTTATAAACTAATATATGTTATAAGTTTTTTAACCTATAATCATAATAGTCCCAACAGCCATTTTTTGTAGTTATAACTTATTATTTTAGAACCTTAAAACTCTTAAATGGGGGATTTTAAGCTTCTTAAAAAATAGCAATCAATAATTTTAACTTAACAACTCTAACTTTATTAATAATATTAATTTACAGCTTTAGATTTATTGGCTAATGCTAAAATTAATCCTAGAGCTATAGATGCAAAAGCAGAGGCAATTACTCTATATTCAGCAGGGAATAAGAATACAATTGTATGACATGGTATCCAGAAAAATGGTATAGTTTTCAAAACACTAAAACCAAGATAGGCATTCCAGTCTACAACATTTACTACATCTTTAAGAGCTACCTTAACGCCCTTTCCAACTTCGTATTTTTTATCTATAAGACAATCCATAACCTTATGGAATAAAAATATAGTCGGTGACATTAATATATTCATAGTTGCACTTTTAAATAGAGCATTTGCAAAAGCTATTCCTTCAAATGGAAGCATACCATCTACTTGTGCTTGCCCTACACCTGCTGAGTAAATTGACATAGCATATGTTGTAACTACACCTATAATTCCCCAAACTACAGCCCTGTAAAAAATTCCTACTGGTATTTTCCAGTCTTTATGCAAAATTCTAGCACCAAGTAAGTCTCCCATTGTTGCTAACACAGCAAACTTGAAAAAACCTCCAATATATGGATGTGCACCTGTTGCTTCCATAAATACCGCTCTACTACTTGGTATCACTAAAATAGCAATAAGACAAATAAGAACTCCACTCCATATAAAATCGCCTTTTTTCATATTATAAATACTATTTAATAATCTAAATAGCTCTCCTTCCTTTCAAGTATTTATTTTATTGTTATCTCTATATAAATATATTTATTAAATATTGCTTATTTAGGTATTCATTTTCCATATTTAAATTAATAAAATTTCGTTTTTAAATAACTATCTCAGTAAATAGCTATTGCATTAAATAACTATTACATATAATTTTATTTTATAATTATTTTTTAACCCTTTATATATTATATTTTTAATTAATCTTTCCTAATCCCTTGTGTATTATATCTATAATTAATCTTTCCTAACCTTTTGTATATTATATATAATTATTTTTTCTAACTCTTTATATAATATAGTTTTTTATCTGTAATTTTTATTTTCTAAACATTCATTCCTTCTCTTAAAGCTTTTATATTAATTTCTATAAATCTAGGCTTAACCTGTTGTGACACTATTTTTTCCCAATCTATGTCATTTTCTAGCTGTAAAGCCTTAATCAATGCTCCTAAAAGTACTACATTCATAACCTTCTCATTTCCAAGACCTCTGGCAATATCAACTGCCTTTATCACTGTTACATCCACTTTTTCTTTAATATCGTCTATTATATTTTCAGGATAATCCACTCTTCCTGTTAAAATTGGTGCTGAAGGCATTTCATAATCATTTACTACTAATTTACCATCAGGTTTAAGGAAATCAAGATATCTTAAAGCCTCCATAGTCTCAAATGAAACTAATACATCAACATCTCCTTTTCCAAGTATAGGAGAATGTACTTTTTCTCCATATCTAACTTGTGTTGTTACGCTTCCACCCCTTTGAGCCATACCATGAACTTCCGACATCTTAACATCATATCCAGCATCTATAAGCCCTGCAGAAAGTATTTTACTTGCTAAAACAGTACCTTGACCTCCTACTCCTGATAACAATACATTTTTAACCTTTTTCATTATTTTTCACCAACCTTTTTTATAGCATTTACTGGACATACTTGTGCACATACTTTACAACCTACACATTGAGCTTGATTTATACTTGATTTCTTTTTAGATTTATCAAATCTCAAAGCAGGACATCCCGTTGTAAGACATTTCTTACATCCAATACACTTCTCATCATCTACGCTACAAATTGATGGTGTAAGGTCAAATCTTTTCTTATCATCTTCTGTAAATTTTTTTAATGCACATGGCCATCTAGTGATTATTACTGAAGGTTCATCAATTGACAAAGCCCAATTTAACGCTTCTTTAACTTCATTCAACATGTTAGGATTAACTATTTTTACGTTTTTACAACCCAAAGCTTTTACTATAGTCTCAATGTCCATCATTTCAGTAACATCACCTTGTAATGAAAATCCAGTTCCAGGATTTTCTTGATGACCAGTCATTCCAGTAATTCTATTATCAAGAATACATGTTACAGTATTACTTTTGTTGTAGATTATATCTATTAGACCATTTATTCCTGTATGGAAGAATGTTGAATCTCCTATTGTAGATATAGTTCTCATGTTAATATTATTTTTAGTAAATATCTTTTGTGCTCCATGAGCTACACCTGGCCCTCCTCCCATACATATACAAGTATCTTTAGCATTTAAAGGCTCTGCTCCTCCTAAACCATAACATCCTATATCTCCACTTATAAGTACATTTTTAACCTTTCCTAGTTCATAGAAAAATCCTCTGTGTGGACATCCTGCACATAATGTTGGAGGCCTACCAACTATTTTTTCTTGGCTATATTCTATTAGTTTTCTTTTTTCTCCTAAAATTGATTGCGCTATAATATCTGGATTTAACTCACCTATATTAGGTATCTTTTCTTTTCCAATACATGGTATGTTATTTTCTTTAAGATGTTCTTCTATATAAGGTTCTAATTCTTCAATTACATAAACAGTTTCTACTTGTTCTGCAAAATCTCTTATCTTCTTTGTTGGAAGAGGATATGTAAATCCTAATTTTAAATATGATACAGTATCTCCAAACACATCTTTAGCATACTCATAAGAAGCTCCTGAAGTTATCACGCCTATTTTCTTATCATTCCATTCTATAAAGTTTAAGTCAGTTTCATTAGAAAACTCTTCAAGCTTTTTTAATCTATCTTCAAGTTTAATTCTCAATGCTCTTGAAGTTGCCGGAATAGCATCAAACTTAGAAAGATTTCTTTCATATTTTTTTACAACTGTTTCTTCTTTTTCTCCTAACTCGACAAGTCCTTTACTATGACATATTCTCGTCACCATTCTAAATAAAACTGTTGTATCATATTTTTCACTTATCTCAACAGCAGCCTTTATCATATCCTTGCATTCTTGGCTGTTACTTGGTTCTATCATAGCTATCTTTGCAAATTTAGCATAATGTCTATTATCTTGTTCGTTTTGTGATGAGTGCATTCCAGGGTCATCTCCAGATACAATAATCATCGCACCATTTACTCCCATATATGCATATGTAAATATTGGGTCTGCAGCAACATTTACTCCAACATGCTTCATAGCTGCGATAGCCCTACCTCCTGCAATAGACGCTCCTATTGCTGACTCTACTGCTACTTTCTCATTTGGTGCCCACTCTGCAATTATGTCATCTTTATATAGTGCTATATTTTCCAATATTTCAGTACTTGGTGTTCCTGGATAAGCAGCTGCATAAGATATACCTGCTTCATAAGCACCACGTGCTACTGCCTCATTTCCTGTAAGCAATTGTTTCATGCCTTTCCCCTCCTTAGAAATAATACCTTTTTGATAACTTAGTGTATTTGTTAGTGATACATTTTAGAAGCTATCAACTATATATTTATTATCAATAAAGTTTAAATATTGATAGTAAATAATACTATGAATCCATAAATTTATAATATTGTTCTTATTTTATTTACTAAGCAATTGTCATGCCAATAACCTCAGTTTTTTAAAACCAGCTTTTAAAATACCCATTTGGATATTTTCTTTAAATTTTAATGAATCTAATAACTAGCATTTAACTTTCTTTAGAATTTTCATAATATTTTCAATATTATTTCAAACAAAAAAAAGTAATGTTAACATTTCTTAACATACATTAAAAAAAGTTAACATTACAAGCTGAATTAATACTTCTTACTTTGACTAAATTTACTTTTGTATCATTTAATTATTTAACGACCATAGAAACCTATCAATCCATTTCCATTATCTATTCTCATAGGTTTCATAATCTTTAAACCTTCATTTTTTATCTTTTCTAAATCTTTTTCCATACTCTTAATTGTATTTTCAAGGTCTTGTGAACTTAAATCTTTAACTTGTGTGGTGTCTTTAGCATATGCTTTTAACTCTTCAATACGCTTAGCATACTCTTCATAAGTGTAATACTCAACTCCATATTTTTCTAAGTCAGCAGGCTCAGTTATTCCTGATTTTATTAGAGAATCAAACTTCTCTAATGTAATATTAGATACATCACTACTTTCATCAGCAAATACTGCTCCTGTTCCTCCTAATACTATAGCAGATGCCATCATTGTACTTATAAGGGATTTTTTTATTTTCATAACTCATCTTCCTTTCTTAGAGATTTATTTGGGTAGTGTAGTTTCTAATGACTATTACAATAGTTATAAACCACACCTTTAGACTATCATAATAGTCACTTTTATATCAAGTATTTCTATAAAGTTTTTTAGTAAAAATCCCTATTCTAAATAAAAAAAGTAATGTTAACATTTCTTAATACATATAAAAAATGTTAACATTACAAATTGGGTTTAATACTTTTACTTTGACTAGATTTACTTTTATATTATTTAATTTGTTTATTTTTTACTTCTCTATCTTCATGTAGACTTTAAGTCTTTTGTTATTGTTTATTTATTGCTTTTTTTATTCTTGTTTGCTATGTTTAATTACGCTTATTTAGTTTTTTAACTACTTTTGATACTTATCACTAAAAAACTTAATATTAATTATTCAGCTATATCAGCTCTAGATAAAGAAACTGCCAATTGAGTTCCATCTTCATTATCTATTACGATAGGTTTCATAATCTTTAAGCCTTCAGTTTTTATCTTTTCTAAATCTTTTTCCATAGTCTTAATTGTATCTTCAAGGTCTTTTGAACTTACATCTTTAACTGCTGAAGGGTCTTTAGCATATGCTTTTAACTCTTCAATATGCTTAGCATACTCTTCATAAGTATAATACTCAACTCCATGTTTTTCTAAGTCAGCAGGCTCAGTTACCCCTGATTCTACTAGAGATTTAAACTTGGATAACTCAATATTAGATACATCGTCATTTCCACTTGCAAATACTGCTCCTGTTCCTCCTAGTACCATAGCAGATACCATCATTGCACTTATAAGGGATTTTTTTATTTTCATAACTCATCTTCCTTTCTTAGAGATTTATTTGGGTAGTGTAGTTCATAGCGACTATTGCAATAGTTATTAACTACACTTTCAGACTATCACAATAGTCATTACTGTGTCAAGTATTTCTATAAAATTTTTTAATAAAAAATACTATCTCAAAATAAATTTAATTATTTTAAGATAGTATCCCTAATTCTCAATCCATCTTTATTTGTCATATACCTAGTTACTTTCAGAAGCTTTATATTGCACTTTATTATTTGTTAAAGTCTTCATACTTTTTGTTACAGATATATTCTTAGAAACATTATCAACTGGTACAACTGAATACTTTAACACATCAGAATATACTTCTTCGCCATCAACCTTTGAACTAATTTTCTGATTTTTATATGTTTCTGATGTACTTAAGTCAATACTTCCATTACTTTCATCTGATAACCCTATAGAAGTATTTGTGCTACTTATCTTAGATTCTATTTTTAATGGCTGACCTCCTATTGAAAAGTCATTTTCATTACTTTGCTCACTTTCCATTAGATTAAAAGATTCAACTTCATCAATTTCTTTATTCCCAGTTGCGAAAACAACACTAGTTCCACAAATTAACACAGCTGAAACCAAAAAAGTAATATAGGTTGATTTTTTAAACTTCATAACATTGACTATTCTTTCTTCTATCTTTGTCTTTCCAAATCCATTATAAAGTGTCATTGGAAATGTATTATGTTCCTCTGCCAAACTTATAAGTGCAGTTGCATAATCAGCTCTATATTCTTCACCAACTATACTCATTACCTTTTCATCACAACTAAATTCTATATCTTTATTTAATAAAAAAAGCATTACCCAAACTAAAGGATTAAACCAATGAATAGCAAGGGCTACAAGCATAAAAAACTTCAACATATTGTCAAACCTATTAATATGAACTAATTCATGAGTTAAAACAAAGTTTAAAGTTTGGTCATTACTATAGTCCATTTGTTTTGGCAAAATGATATTTGGTTTTAAAATACCAGTCGTAAGTGGTGTTTTAGTAAATTCAGATATACAAACAAAAAATTTTCTAAGACGCCTATTATCATATGCCCACTTTTTGATAAATTCATGATTTTTTATATGTATCGAAGTTTTAAAAAGATTAATCGTCCTGATATACTTAAAGCATAAAAACATAATAAAAATAATAGAAATTCCAAACGTTAAAATACTTGAGATTTCAAATGCTGTAAAATTCTCAAGATTAAATAAAGCCTTAGACTCTCCAAAATTATTCTTGCTTATAAAATTATTATTTTTCTTAATTGAATAATTTACAGCTGATGTATTTCCCAATTGGGCATCAAAATTTGACTCAATAATGCTATAAATACTAAAACTAGAGTTTAAACTTACTGGTACTAAAAGTTTAAACAGAACAACTAGCCATAATAATACAAATACCTTTTTAGGCAATTTTTTAAACAAACATGCTCTTATAAAAATAACAATTAAAATTAAAACTCCAGAAGTAACACTCATTTCTAATAATTTAGTGAACATTAATCTTACCTCACTTTAATTTCTCAACAATCTGTTTAAGTTTTGTAATCTCATCACTTGAGAGATTTTCTTTATTAATAAAAGCTGAAAGAAATTTTTCTGAAGACCCTCCAAACATTTTATTAATTAAGCTTTCTGTTTCATGCTTTTGAACTTCTTCTTTGCTTATTAAAGGTTTACAAACAAAGTTTGGTTCAATTCTTTCTATTGCACCTTTTGATACTAATTTTTTTATAACTGTATACGTAGTGTTTCTATTCCATCCGGTCTCTTCCTTTAAAATTTTTACTAATTCCCCTGCTTTACTTTCTCCTATCTCCCATAGAACTTCCATCACTTTAAGTTCTGAATCAAATAATTTTATTTCCATATAAAATCGCTCCTCAAATATGGTTATCACAATAGTCAATATTATAATTTAAAACTATCACAGTAGTCTATGTGATGTCAACCATTTATTTTTTTAATAACAAAAACTGTCCTTTAAAGAAATAGTTCTTGTAAAAGACAGTCTTGTCATTCTTATACTTTAATATCTAAATAAAGCTTTATTTTATTTAACTATAAAACTATCTTAATACATAGAATAAGATTTTTCCTTATCTAGCAATATATTTTCTACATCTGGATTATCTTTTAATAATTCTCTATAGAAATTACAATTAGTAACTCCTATATATGGAATTAACCATAACAAACCTATTCCTAAAGTGAATATAGTCAATATATACCATCCTATAAAGCTAAGATTTAATATAAATAGTTTAAGTACATTTCCCTTCATCATATCTAAACTAGCACCCATTGCTTTAAATACACCCAGATTATCTTTGTCTTCACATATTAAAAAAGCAGCTTGAGAAATGTATAATAGCAATATATAAACTGGCAACATCAACACAATTACTATAATAACTAGAGTTATAGCAGTAGAAATTACAGTTCCTACTCCAACGTTATTACTTGATAGATATTCAATTGCTCCACTAGTAAGTAAAACTCCAAATGATAAAAATGCTCCTATAATTGTAATTATAAAAGAATAAATATAAACAGCAATTGATTCTAATATATAAAGTCCAAAACTTCTTAAATAAATTCTTCCATTTACGAAGATATCTCCCATCTTGACTTTTTTATCTTTAGTAATCTTTAAAAACATGCATGTAAATCCTGCTGCAACTAAAAAACCTATTATAGCTACTATGATAGTAGTTAAAGGCTCAAAAGGTAATCCTATAAATGATATAACTAATATCAACGCAATATATATTGCCATATTAATTGCACATATTCCCCAGTTTCCAGATAACTGAGCTTTTGATACTCTTTTTAATTCTTTCCTTGATAACATAAAAACACCCCTTTCATTTTATATAAAAAATCTCCCTAAAAGCATATAAATAAACTTTTATCATATAATATAATATTAATATATCATATTTTCGACTATATAACATACAATTATTCACCATGTTTTATCAAGATATAACATAATTGTATTGAAAGTTTTATATAGTCAAAACTGCCAAGTATATCAAATAAATTTGAAAGGTAGTGTTCAATAAATAATAAAATAAACTATCTTCCAAACAGTTTATTATATGTTTAAAAGATAGTTTTAGTGTCTTTAAAATAAATTAAATTGTATATATTCCTTCACATAATTTTTGTATATTGCTAGGTGGTTGCCATTTACCATCTTTTTTAGTATATGTAATTGAAGTTGTAACATCCTTAGTTGGCTTTTTGTTGTAAAGGTCGATAATCATTTTTGCCATATCGTCTTGAACTTCTTTTTCTGCTTTGTTGTAATTATTTTTATCAGTTACATATGATTTTACTAAATCATTTGCCTCAGACATTACTTTACTAGTATCCAATGCTTTACTTACAACTTTTAGAGTTATCTTATCCTTACTAGAAGAATCTACTGTTACTGTCTTTTCAACACCTTGTATTAATTTAACAATTGTGCTGTATATCTTTTCAGCATTCTCTTTTCCATAAAGAGGTGTTAATTGATTAAGCATTGAAACTTTATCTACGTTGTTATAAGTTTGAATTCGTTTATATTCAGCTTCTGTCAAAGCTTCAGAAATACCTTTTTCATCGTATTTATACATTTCTAGTGCTGCTAAATTAGCTTCAAAATTCGATTTTACTTTTTCTTCTGCATTAGAACAGCCTATAGTTAGAACTAAAACTAAAGCCATAATAGCAGATAAGATTAATTTTTTTACCATTTTCATACAAATATCCTCCCTCAGTTAATTGAATAAAAAAATTTATTTATTGATATTATAGCATAATTTTGTCTAATTATAACTTTATTTTGAAAATTTTACCACTTCCAGTCTGTTCCAATCCCTCTATCTTTTGCTTTATCATATATTCTTTTTGCTGTTACGACATCTTGTACACCTATTCCGACACTTTTAAACACAATTATTTCATCATCATTTTCTCTTCCAGAAATAGTTCCGTTTATAACATTTCCTAAATCACCACTAAAATCAGCTTTACTTATTTTACCTTCTTCTAAAGGAATCAATATATCTCCTGATTCTGATAAAACTGCATCTGTTGATTCAAAAAATATCTTAGATGCTCTAATTAAACAAGTTGGGCACATCTCTTGCATATCTGGTAAGTATGAACCTACAGCACTTACTAATGCTCCCTTTTTCACTAAATTTCCATCAAATACTGGTTTTTTTGATGTAGTTGCTAAAACTATTACATCAGCATTATCTATGGCTTCATCAGATGACTCAACTGCAACTATTTTAGTGTTATATTTGCTTAGCTTTAAGTTCATCTCTTTTGCAAATTTTTCTCTACTTTCTTTATTTCTACTGAAAACTCTTACTTCATCTAAATTTCTAGCTTCTAACATAGCCTCAAGTTGTGACTCACCTTGTCCTCCTAAGCCTATTAAAGCCCCTATCTTAGAATCTTTTTTAGCCAAAACATCTATAGCTGCACCAGATGCTGCACCAGTACGAACTTGAGTTATATAAGTACCATCTAAAGCAGCACATACTTCTCCAGTTTCGCCATCTAATAATAATACTGTTGCTGGAATTACTGGTTTGCCTTTTTGAGCATTTTTAGGGAATACAGATACAATTTTTATTCCTGCACACCCTAAGTCCTCTACATATCCTGGCATAAATAACATACTAGCATCCTGACTTGGAACTGGTATATTAGTTCTCAAAGGAGTTACACTTTTCCCTTCGCAATAAATTTTAAAAGCTTCTTTATCAGCCTCAATTGCATCTCTCATAGTAAATACTTTTTTTATGTCATCTTTTTTTAAAAGTAGCATTTTACATACCCCCAATTTTAATAAGTTTCTATGCTAGATATTATAACATAACATTTTAATACAAATTCTATTTCATATTAAATAAATATATTTCATATTAAACAATCCTATTTCATATTAAACAAATCTACATACTCCGATTTTAACATGTAGCTTATTAGTTTTTTATTTATTGAAAATTCTGGTATTCCCGCTGCATATGGAGTTATATCGTATAAATCAAAATATATAACTAAGTTATCATCTTGCAAATAAAAATTTTGATTTTCTTTTATCCCCTTAAAATTATATATTCCTACATTTTCTTTATCTTTCTTTTCCAAATCAGTTATTTGTTGTTTAATTTCCTCATCTATAACTTCTTTATATTTAGCATTATCTTTAAATAAGTCCATTAATTCTAAAAACTTACCTGTTCTCATATCTACATTATAAGCTATATCTTGATAATATCCATGTGCTCCACCACTATAAGTATAATATCTTACCTTTATACTAAGAGTAGAATCAGTATTCTTTTTAAGTTCAAAGTCTACATTTGCAACAAATTTATTTTCTTCATCAGGATTATCTTTAAGGTATTGTTTTGCCTCTTTATACGATTTGTTATAAAATTCAAATATATCATTTTTTATTCTATCATTTGTAGACCTTTCAACAATCTTATTTGAATTTGTTATTATAGGCATATTTATAGTGCTTTCTATATATTCATCATTTTTAACTATTGTTTTACTTCCTATTGTACTTACTGATAAAGTTTGTTTACTATTTGTAATATCTTTTGGCAATGATTGATTGCTCATAACGCTTACAGCTTCTTTATCTTTATTTAGATTAAGTAAAGCATCTTTCCCTAAATTATTATATCTATAGTCATGTTTAATTGCTAAAACAGCTATTATAGTCAAGGATAAAACAAACACATATCTTAAAACTCTAGCTTTCGTATTTACTTTAAAAAATTTCATCTTATCATTTTCCTCCTAAATATAAATCTCTCTTATTATATTTGGAGTTTCTAGGGTTTTTTATCCATATATTTTAATAAAAGATTAATTTTTATTTATAAAAATTAATCTTTTGCTTTTCAAATATTAAGATGACTTATCAGACAACTTGAAATTTTATCAAGTGGTAATTGGATTACAACAGAACCTCTATCAAACGCTATCATTGGCATTCCGTATACAATGCAAGAATTTTTATCTTGCCCAATTGTAAATGAACCTTTTTCTCTCATTTTCAAAAGTCCAGTTGCTCCATCTGAACCCATTCCTGTAAGTATTATCCCTATTGAGTTTTTACCTGCTACTTGTGCTACTGAGTCAAACAAAACATCTACAGATGGACAATGTCCACTTATTCTTTTACCTTCTTCACAAGTTACATAATACCCATCTTTATCTAAATGTAATTTCATTTGATATCCACCAGGTGCAATAAGTACATTTCCTTGCTCTACTCTATCATTATTTTTAGCTTCTCTTACATTCATAATACACTGCTTATCAAGTCGTTGTGCATACATCTCAGTAAATATAGCTGGCATATGTTGAGCCACAACAACCCCTGGTGTAGATTTTGGTAAGTCTTTTATAATCTCAAGTATTGCTTCTGTACCACCTATAGATGCGCCTATAGCAATGACCATGTTATTAATATTTTCCACATTACCGCCCCCACAAAATCATATACCCAAAATATTCTTCTATTTTTTATAAACAGCAGGTTTTACATAGTTGTATTCTGTATTTCTTCTATTTACTATCTCTGCATGACCTACAAATAAAAAGCCATCTTTTTTAGTTACATCATAAAATTTACTTATAAGCTCTTCTTTTGTTTTTAAATCGAAATAAATCATAACATTTCTACAAAAAATCAAATCAAAAAATTGATGTGAGAAATCTTCAATTAAATTGAATGTTTTAAAAAATACACTTTTTCTAATCTTATCACAAACTTTAAATGTACCATCTTTATTATCTATGAAGTATTTCTTCTTCCATAATTTTGGAACATTATCAACATTTGCTTCTGTGTATATAGCTCTTTTAGCTTTTTCAAGTGAATTCATTGAAATATCTGTGGCTATAATTTTAATATTCCACAAATCTTTCTTACTTCCAAAATAATCATCTAAAATCATAGCTATTGAATATGCTTCTTCTCCGCTGGAGCAACCTGCACTCCATATATTTAAGTTTCTGAGTTTATTATTTTCTTCCCAAAAAGGAAGTACATTATTATACATATACTCAAAATGCTGATGTTCTCTCATAAAAAATGTATGATTTGTGCTCAACCTATTTATTAAGTTTATAGCTTCATTTCCTGTCTTATCCTTAAATAATAGGTTCATATATTGACTAAAAGAACTAAACTTTCTCTCTCGCATTGTATTATATAGTCGTCCTTCAATTAATACCCTTTTTTTGCTTAAATCAATTCCATACTCTTTTTTTATATAGTTTACAAGAATTTTAAATTCTTCATCAGTAAGTTTTATCATACAAAAACTTCCTCCTGCTAATTTGTCAAATCTAATTACATGCTGCCAATTAGAAACTTTCGAATATCTAAAATTAGTATAGAATTATCTCCAACTTTTACAATCTCTTTTATAACTTTATTTATATTTACGTTGTTAGAAATAGTTGTCTCTAGTAAGTTTAAGTTATCTATAAGAACAACATCAACAATTTTATCTACAATAATTCCAACTTGATACTCATCAATTTTTATAATTATTATACATGTTCTCTCATTATAATCAACTTCAGGAAGATTGTATCTAATATGCATATCAATAACTGGTATAATTCTTCCTCTCAAATTAATAACTCCATTTATATAATTTGGAAGACGTGGTACATATGTTATTGGTTGAAACCTTATAGTCTCAATTACATTTTCTAATTCTATTCCATAAATAACATCATTAACATAAAATGTTAATACTTGTTTTATAATCTCATCTGTAGACATACTTTAAATCCCCTAATATATTTCCATAATGTTATCTGCATCTATAATCAGACTTATACTTCCATCACCAAGTATTGTGCATCCTGAAAAACCATTGTTTTTCATATTAAACCTGTTAAAATAAACTGGAAATGGCTTTACTACAACCTGTTGAGTTCCTATTATTTCATCCACAAAAATACATACTGCTTTATGCTCATTTTCTATGATTATCATATTCCCATTTACTAATTCAGTTATATCTGTATGAATATCATATATTTTATGTAATCTTATAATAGGAATACATGCTCCATATATTGTAATTAATTCTGTTTTACTGCCATCTTTAATTACTTGGCTTAAATCTGCAAGTTTAAATGTACTTCTTATTGATGATATTGGCAAAGTAAACATCGAATTTCCAACTTTGAACTCCATACCTTCTACTATAGAAAGTGTCAGTGGTATTTTTATAGTAAATGTTGTTCCTTCATCTTTTGTACTTTTTACACCAATTGAACCGCCGACTTTTTCAATACTTTTACGAACAATATCCATCCCTACTCCTCTACCAGAAAATTCAGTTATAGATTCCTTTGTAGAAAATCCTGGAGTCATAATTAAAGAATTAATTTCATCATCAGTATATTCATTAATTTGATGTTTAAGAAGACCTTGTTCTTTAGCTTTTTCCAAAATCTTATCTTTCATGAGGCCTCTCCCATCATCTGAAATACTTATGACAGCTTCTCCACCTAAATTTTCAGCAGATAAAATTATAGTTCCTATTTCTTTTTTACCTTTAGATATACGTTCAGCAGCAGGCTCTATTGCATGGTCCATAGCATTCCTTATAATATGCATAAATGGTTCTGCTAAATTATCCATTACATTTTTATCTACTTCTGTTTCATTTCCTATAGTTATTAGTTCAACATTTTTTTCTAATTTTTTATTCATATCTCGTACAATTCTATGCATTTTTTGAAATACGCCTGCAATTTTAACCATACGCATTGACATTACTATATCCTGCAATTCATCTGTAAGCTTATGTAATTGTCTTGTTGCTTTATTGAAATTATCTATATCAACACCTTTAGAATCTACACTATTTACAACCATTGATTCCATAATTACAATTTCTCCAACTATATTTTGAAGCAAATCTAGTTTTTCTAAATTTACAGTCATAATATTTTGTTTACTTATTGGCAGATGCTCATTTTCTTCAATTAAACCATCTTGCTCTAAATCAATTTCCTCATTTAAAACACTTTCTTGTAATTCACTTTTTTCTTTTACAAAATTATTTTCATCTTTGGAATTTATCTCCAAATTAGTTTTTAACTTTTTCGCCAACATATTATCCTGTTTTTCACTTGTATATATATCATCTTTATCAACATTTGAATACTCTTTTACATATAGATTATCTTTTATTGTTTTATAAATTATGTTCTTATCATCTTTATCGATAAATTGTATATAAAATCCATATTTTTTAATATATTCTGCTGTATCCGTATTTTTTTCTACATCCTCAGGATAAAATGCTAAAAATTCACAGTAATCTTGCAATTCAAATGTAAGCATAAAGGCTCTTACATTTTCCATCATACAATCTTGTTCAAAAACTATTTTAACTATGTCTGAGCCTTCTTTATATGAAAAATTTAAATTAGTTATTTCTTTTTCGTATGTGTCTTCTAAGTTCAACTTATCTTGTAAATTTGTAGAACTTGATAGTTCTAGAGTACTTACATAATCTTCAATATCTTTTATAAAGCTAGAGCAATCAGAAGTTATACAATCTCCTGATTGTAGTTTCCCAACATCAGATTTTATAAAATCTAATGCTTGAAAAACTAAATCAAACAATAAATCATTATCTATAATCTCTATTTTTCTTTCACGTATAATATAAAATAGGTCTTCTACACTGTGTGCTAAAGCAGACATATTGTCTAGACCCATCATAGAAGCTGAGCCTTTTATTGTATGCATAATTCTAAAAGTTTCATTAATATTACTGTTGCTAAATACTCTTTCTTTTTCTGTCTGAATCATAATTTCATCTAATTGCTCGAGTAATAGACTTGTCTCAAAGATAAACATATCTAACATTGGTCTCATACTTGGTTCAATATAATTCATATTTATCACCTACAGTCGACAAATAAATTTCTATTTTTCATTATATATAATATTCTATAATCTAAATCCACGATGATTTTCTTATCTCACTTTCTTTTAGATGAAATTTTTCTACTAATTCTTTTAAAATTTGCGCCTGAGCAGACATTTCTTCTGAAGCTGCAGCACTTTCCTCTGCTGTTGCAGAGTTCATTTGAACTACTATTGAAATTTGCTCTATTCCAGATAAAATCTGTGTAATTGCTATCTCTTGACTATGTACAGATGAAGAAATTCCATTAATATAATTAGTAGTTTTTTCTACATCATTTACAACTAAGTCTAATGCTTTTGCAGTTTCTTCTGCAATTTTGACACCATTTTCCACTGTTTTAATAGCTTCTTCTATAAGAATTGCTGTGTTTTGAGCTGCTTTAGCACTTTTTCCAGCCAAAGACCTAACTTCATCTGCAACAACTGCAAATCCTCTACCATATTGACCTGCTCTTGCTGCTTCAACAGCTGCGTTTAATGCAAGAATATTAGTTTGAAAAGCTATCTCATCTATAGTTTTGATTATCTTTGATATTTCATTTGATTTTTCACTTATTTCCCCCATTGATGTCATCATATCATCCATACATCTACTTCCAAAACCAACTTGTAGTGCTGATTGGTCAGATACTTCACATGCAAGACTAGCACTATCTGCACATTGCTTAATTCCATCAGATATTTCATTAATTGTAGAGGCTAATTCTTCTACTGAACTAGCTTGTTCAGTAGCACCCTGTGAAAGAGCTTGTGCGCCTGCTGATACTTGTTCTGATGCACTTGCAACTTGCTCAGCTGATAGATTTATTTCATAGAAATCATCATTAAAAGAATTTATTATACTTTCTAATGATGTTTTGATTGATTTAAAATCTCCTATAAATTCTTGTTCTATGTCTATTCTTAAATCCCCTTTTGCGATACTAGTCAATGTACTATCTATAAGGTCTATATAATTTAACAACATATCTTGCATCTTTTTAACAGAACTTACTAACATTCCTATTTCAGATTTACTTTCTTCAACATCTATGCTTGTTCTTAAATCACCAGATGCAATTCTTGAAAAGTGTTTTTCTACTTTATTAATAGGAATTACTATCTTTAGTTTTATTACTGTATATTCTATCATTGTTAATATGATTAATAGTGAGAGTATAAATATCGTTCTTAGTATCAAACTTTGTAATTCTTTTTTGACTTCCACAATTTCAGCATTTGAACGAGTAACTACATCCTCTTGAAATTCATCTATTAAAGAATCCATTTTTTCTTGAGATTCTACATATTCCCTACTAAAAATTATGCTTTGAGCTAAGCTCTTGTCATTACTTTCAACTGCATTTATAGCACTTTGTTCTTTTGGTACCAAAGAATCAGATATCTCTTTAGCTTCCAAAATTTTATTTGACTCAGTCTTTGTAAGACCAATTTTTTCAAGTTTATTTAAAGCGGATTCTCTTGTTTTTCCATATAGCTCTTTTTCATAGACATCCTTATTCTTTTTTTCACCTGTAAAAACGTATCTTCTTAACATGTCACAAACTTCTCCAGTTGTGTCTTTTATATACTGACTTTGATTTCTCAAATTGTTCATGTCATTGATACTTTTTTCCACTTTCTCAAATGCTCTATAAGATGAAATTGAAGAAAAAATTCCTGCCATAACGGCTAGTACTATAACAATTAGCAATACTATTGCCAATTTGGAAAGCTTTACTTCTCTTTTCATATCTATACTCCTTTATAAAGTAAGTTTATCAAGATATCAATCTATATCTTCTGTAGTCCATTCATTGTACTTACTACACTGCAATCTTTTCCTAGATTTTTACCCTCATACATTGCCTTATCTGCTAGGGATATATTTTCTTCTAATGATATAGTTGAGTTTACCTCTACTACTCCTAATGTAATAGTACATTTTATTTCATTTCCTTTATAGTTAAATTCAAATTCCTTTATTTCTTTGCGAATTCTCTCTGAAAGCATTTTTGCTCCTTCTATTGAAGTATTAGTGAGCATTATCAAAAATTCTTCTCCACCCCATCTTGATACAGTATCAATTTGTCTACAATTCTTTTTAATTATACTTGAGATTACTGTTAGCACAAAATCTCCTGCTTCATGACCATAAGTATCATTAATAACTTTAAAATCGTCAATATCTCCAAGAATAAGAGACACTGTTTCATGACTATATCTATTAATTTTTCTTTGTTCCATAAGCTGATTAATTATATGACGTCTATTATAAAGACCTGTAAGATAATCTCTTACAACTAATCTATTTAATTTTTCAAGAGAAGATTCCAGCTCATCATTTATTTTTCTTAATTTATCTTTAGATTTTTTAACTTCAATGTGAGCCATAACACGAGCTTTTAGTTCTGTCATACTAAAAGGTTTTACCATATAGTCTATCGCTCCTACTCCAAAACCCTTTACTATATCTGTGTCTGTATTTTTTGAAGTTATAAAAACTATAGGTATGTCTTCTGTACGAATATTAGATTTCATTTCTCTACATAATTCAAATCCAGAGTTGTCTGGTAAAATTATATCAAGCAGAATAATATCTGGTGTAAACTCTTTAATACACTCTTTTGCTTCTATTGCATTAAAGGCTTTTATGACTTTAAAATTATCTTTTGTAAGTGTTTTATCTATTAAATCGCACATTAGAACACTATCATCAACGACTAAAATTGTTCCTTGTTGCTTATTTTCCATATCCAAACCTCTCTTAAACATAATATATTCAAATTCTTATAATTTAAAATTCTTATACTTAATAATTATACCACTATAGTTCCAAATGTTCCCATTATAATATAATTACAATGCCACTATAATTATATATATGTGTTACATGATAGTGCAATTGTATTTACAAAGCAATTCATCTATTAAAAGTTCTTCTTCATCTGTCAAAAGCTTCTCCAAATCTAACAAGGCAATTATTTGATTGTCTATCTCTCCAATACCGCTTACAAAATAATCTGAATATTCAAGAGTAACCCTTGGTGGAGGTGATATTTGATTTTCTTCTAAACCTATTATCTCCTCAACTTTATCAACTACAAATCCAACTACTAAACTTTCCAGCTCAACTATTACTATATATACATAATCAGTAGTATTTAAATTATTTTTCCTCAGTCTTAAATGCATATCTATTATTGGGATAATTTTTCCCCTTAAATTTATTATTCCTTTTGAATGGGTTGGGAGTTCTGGAATAAATATGATTTCCTGATTCCCAACAATCTCTATGACTTTTTCAAGTTCAATCCCAAAGTTCTGTTCATCTACTTTAAATTTTAGGTACTTAATCCCCTCATCGACTAACTCATAACCTAAATATGGGTCATCTAGAAATCTCATTTAATACCTCCCCCTTAAACATATTCTACATAAAAATATAGCTATATTTTCTTTTTTCCTTTATTTATTGAGTCTACAATTAAATCCCCTGTCTCAGTATAAAAGCGTATTGTTCTTCCATAATTCATTCCTGTATCTTCTGCTATTATAGGAATGTTTAAGCTTAAAAGAGTTTTTTTTACTGCTTCAACATTCCTATAGCCTATGCTTGCAATTGATGAATTACTATTTCCTAAAAACATCTGGGCTCCTCCAGCTATTTTTGCTTTTATATATGTCCTATTTGCACCTATATGCTCCATAGACTTAATAAGTTCATTTATTCCTGTGTCAGCAAATTTACATTTATTTTCAATATGAATAGCATCTTTACTATATGGCAACATAACATGTAACATTCCACCAATTCCCGCTATTTTATCTATCAAGCATACTCCTACACAAGAGCCAAGTGCATAAGTAACCAAAACATTTGGTTTATACACTATTTTCATATCTGCAATATTTACTATTATCTCTCTACTCATACTGCTAATCCCAATCTTACTAATATTTCTTTAAGCGAGTCCATTTCTGGAATCATCAATATGTGGCTAATAAAATAATTATCGCTATTTTTAAATTTATTTTCTATAAATAAAATTTTGTCCCCAACATCAGAAAATCTTATCATAGGTACATTTAACACAGCTCCAACCATATCAATACACATATCTGGAACTGAAATACTTATGTTCATATTTAGCATAGATGCAATAGCATTTACATAAGAACTTGCCATAATATTTCCTATTTCTTTGATTGCAGAAATTTCAATACCTGTAATTTCGTCTAAGAAAGCTTCATCTTTATTAAAAAGAGAGTTAAGCATAAGTTGAGTGATTGATTCATCCAGCAAAAACATAAACATCCCATTAATATCGCCCTTCATATCAAGTAAAATGCATACAACCTTGTTTTCTGGACCTCCAAGTAAATTTGTAGCTTCACTATATTCAAGTATCTTGACCATAGGTATTAATACTTCTATCTTACTATTTATCATGGATGCAAGTGCAGTAATTGCATTCCCAGAGCCTATATTACCAATTTCTCTAAGAGCATCTATATGGACATCATCAAGTTGTGAATAATTTATAATATAAACCCCTCCCTCTATTGTTACATTTATGTATTTTTACTATATAAAGGTGTATTTACAGCCTTTATTTTAAGGCATTATTTACAACTTTAATCAATGTTTCTGTTTTAAATGGCTTTACTATAAAATCTAATGCTCCAAGCTTTACAGCTTCCACAATCATATTTTCTTGCCCTATTGCAGAACACATCACCACTTTAGCATTTGAATCCAACATTTTTATTTCCTTTAATACCTCTAGACCATCTTTTTTAGGCATTGTAATATCAAGTAGTGTCAAATCAGGCATTTCATCTTTAAACATATTATAAGCTTCTTCTCCATCACTTGCTTCTACTAAATTATCGTAACCACTTTTACTCAGAGCTTCTTTAATCATCATTCTCATAAAAATAGCATCATCTACTATTAAAATTTTATTTTCCATAAAACTAACTCCTCCATACTTGTAACAATAAATGCTATTATTTTTCAGTCATTGTCTATACTTACTGACTTACTTTCCCTACATAATAAATACATTTCATCTATAAATAAAAGTACATATTCATGCTATATTATATTCAACTTTATTAATACAGTTTATCAATTAAAAAACTTATATCTCTATTGTAATATATGTTTGGCATTTTGACGAGTTATTAAAAACATAATCATATAAAAACGTAAAAAGTTGTCAAAAAACCAATTATATAGAAATATAATAAATTAAAAATATTTGTATAATATACATGTATTATCGGCTGAATTATAATTAAATTTATAGCCTATTATAATTAATAAATTCTTACATATTGCTAAAGGTAGATTTAAATTATGAACAAAATATTGATTAAAGATGATGATAGAGAACTTTGTGAACTACTCAAAAATTATGTAATTAAAGAAAATATAATATTATCACTTTTAAAGATAAAATAAAAATTGGGAGTGTATAATACACTCCCTCATGATTATCAACTTATTTATCCCTATAATAAGTTTTATCTATTAAAATTTATCAATGAATTTATCTTATTCCAATGTAAATATGAACTTCTTGCTTATTCATATCATATGTATTATTTTGATATTCTTCAAAATCACTTATATAAGTTCTATCAAAATCCATTTTCCAAAACTCAAACCAGAATTCTCCTACTGACTTTTGTATATCTCCTGTTATAGTGAATTTTGCATATTTACCACCTGGTATAACTTTACTTATAACAAACTCTCCACAAATATCTTTTTCATTAAATTCACTTAGATTGTTATCCTTACCATCTTCACTATTTACTTCACAACATGCTACAAAGTTATATGGATTTGTAAAATCACCTTGATAGTCTGTATATAAACCTATTGTTTTATCATTTTTTTTACCTTTTATAGCATTATAGATACCTTTCCCCATAAAGTTTTTCCATAATTCACCTATGTCTTTTACTGCTTGCCCATTGTTATTTGTAGTTTCTTTTGATACACCTACTACTATTTTTTCACTTATATGTACTATTTCATAATCCATACTTTATACCTCACTTTAGCTTTATTGATTGCTTTTGATTATATGTTTATTTGATTTAATTATAATTTATAAAATACGACATCTATATGTCATATATTTTAATATAATTAAATTTAGTAATAGTAACTTATAAGGAATACATATTAAACATCTCTCTCAACCTATTTATTACATTATCTCTAATGAATTTAGGTTCAAGTACTTCAACACTATCTCCAAAAGATAAGATATATCCATAAATCCACTCTCCAATTGGGAATTCTGCAATTACATCATATGTATTATCTTCATTTTTAGTTATTAAATCATTGTTAAAATCATCAAAAACTCTATAGAGCATCTTTTCTTTAAATCTTAGCCTTAGAGTTACAATATGTTCTTTAATTATTTTAGAGTCATCTAAACATGCCTCTTCAATCATCTTTCTTGAAAATAAGTCTTCTTTTACTACTAAGTTTTTCATTCTACTGATTCTAAATATTCTAAAATCGTCCTTTAATTTGCAAAACCCATACAAATACCAAGTCTTACTTTTATACATTAGCTTCATAGGTTCAACAGTTCTATTTGTCTGACTTGAAAAACTATTTACATAATCAAAATTTATAGTGTTACGTCTTAAAATAGCATTTTTTATTTTTGTAAATTTATCATCCTCATTAAAATTACTTCCCCATTCAGTAAAATCTATTTCAATCCAGTTTGCAAAATTACTTTCTCCAAATATTGAACCAATTTTATCTACTACTGAATTTATTTCTGGATACTTTGTTGCTTGCAATGTTTGAAGTGCTATTATTAGACTCTCCTTATCTTCCTTTGACAATATAGTTTTGTCTATAGAATATTCTTCTATTAAAGATATTCCTCCTCCTTTGCCTTTAGTCATATATACTGGTACCCCTGACATAGACAGAGTTTCTATATCTCTATATATAGTTCTTGTAGAAACTTCAAACCTCTCAGCCAACGCTTTAGCAGTAACTAATTTTTTATTTAATAGTATTACTATTATTTCTGTTAATCTATTTATTTTCACCTATTATCACCCACTAAAATTATTATATATTATATTAAATTGCTTTTTTCTCGTATACTTTATAAGTTATTAATTTTACTATTATATTATATATTTTAAAGCTTTTTATATTTTATTCCTACAATATTTAAGCAAATTTTTAATAAATAAATTTATATGCTAATATTTTGAAGTTATGTAATATTTTAGATATTTTTTCGTTGACAATGTTAAATTTTTGATTTATCCTTAATTAAGGACATGTTATTGACATTTCTGAAACTTATTTGAAAAACAATTTTACTATATAATTCTATGTAATTTAGTTTTATTATATAATTCTATGTAACTTAGGAAAACGTATTATATTTAAGAAAGCGTATTTTCTATTTCAAATTCAAATAAGTACAATATTTATTTTTTAGGGAGGCAATCATGGAAATTAATAAAAAACACTTTATTCAAGTCTTTTTAACTTGCTTAATCTTAGTAGTAATATGTGAATTTATAGGACAAAGAACCTTAGCTATTGGTTCAGCTTCTATAATACTATTTCCAATGCTTTATGCAGTTATAATCGGACTTATAATAACACCTGACTTATTGGGAAAAAAAATTAAAGCACTTAAAAAAGTTATTGGAGAAAAAGAAATCAATATTGCTGGTGAAGTTGTTGGAATTGCACTAGTAATGCTTGGTATAAAATATGGGACTACTGTTGGTCCAAACATCGATAAGATAATTCAAGCTGGACCTGCATTTCTTGCTCAAGAATTTGGTCACATACTTGCACCAATAGTTGCATTACCTCTTGCATTAATGTTTGGTATGAAAAGAGAAGCTATTGGAGCTACTGCAAGTATAAGCCGTGAACCTTCTTTAGGAGTTATATCTGAAAAATATGGAATAAATTCTCCAGAAGGTAGTGGCGTACTTGGTACATATTTAATGGGTACAGTTCTTGGTACTATATATTTTAGTGTGTTAGGCTCAGTGTCAATTTATAGTGGCCTTCATCCATATGCTTTAGGAATGGCTTGTGGTGTTGGTAGTGGAAGTATGATGACCGCAGCTGCTGGTTCACTTTCTACCATGGTACCTCCAGAAATGGCAGATACAATACTTGCCTATGCAGCAACAAGTAATATGATGTCTAGTATAACAGGAATTATATTCTTGGTCTTTGTATCTTTACCATTTACTAACTTTATGTACAAAATTTTAGAACCTAAATTTTCAAGAAGTAAAAAGGCTGAAGAAACAAAAACTACAAAAGGAGAGTGCTAATAAATGTTTGCTAATTTAGATTTAAAGAAAAGTTCATATCAATTATTGGTTATGTCTATTATTGGAGTTATAATTCTTATAGGGCAAAGAATTAGTGTTGGTACATCTATAGTAACAGCTTTTCCTGGAATGGTAATGTTAATATTAGCTGCTATGGCTGCTATGATTATAAAGGATTTATTTCCTAAATCAATATTTCCTGCTTTTGGATTTGCAACTATAATAGGTCTTTTACTTAGTATGCCATATAGTCCAACATCTGAAGTATTCTTAACTAGCACTAATAATATTAATTTTATGGCTATAACTACTCCTCTACTAGCTTTTGCAGGAATTTCTGTTGGAAACAAAATAGAAGCTTTAAAGGAAATGTCATGGAAAATAGTTATAATATCACTTATTGTTTTTACAACTATATTCTTTGCATGTGCAAGTATAGCTCATATAGTTTTAAGTATTCAAGGTAAAATATAGGAGGAACTTATTATGAATAAAGAACAATTAAAATCTCTAGTAATAAAGACTATAGATGAAAATAAAGAAAAGATATTAGAAATAGGTCATGGAATCTACAAGAATCCAGAATATGGATATAAAGAGTATAAAACTACAGAAGCTGTTTCAAACTTTTTTGAACAAGAACTAAACTTATCTGTCGAAAAAAATATAGCTGTTACAGGATGTAAGGCAGATACAAATTCTGGTAAAGAAGGTCCTCATATATCTATACTTGGAGAATTAGATGGTATATCATGCAAAGAACATAAAGATTCTAATGAAATAGGTGCATCTCATACTTGTGGACATAATATACAAATAGCTGGAATGTTAGGTGCTGCTGTTGGTTTAGTAAAAAGTGGAGTTTTAGAACATTTAGATGGTAAAATATCTTTTATGGCTACTCCTGCTGAAGAATTTATTGAATTAGAATACAGAGAACAATTGAAAAAAGAAGGAAAAATAACTTACTTTGGTGGAAAACAAGAACTAATAAAAAGAGGTTATTTTGATGATATAGATATATCTATGATGTTTCACTCTTCAGATTTAGGAGAGGATAAGGCTTTAGTTGGCCCTGAAAGTAATGGCTTTGTCGGCAAAAAGGTTAAATTTATAGGAAAAGAATCTCATGCTGGTTCTGCTCCACATGATGGAATAAATGCTTTAAATGCAGCAATGCTTGCTATAAATAATGTAAATGCACTTAGAGAGACTTTTAAAGAATCTGAAAGAGTTAGATTTCATCCTATCATCACAAAAGGTGGAGATATAGTAAATGTTGTTCCTGCTGATGTTCATATGGAATCATATGTAAGAGCCAGAACTATAAATGGCATGATAGATGCTAATAAAAGAATAAATAAAGCATTAATGGCTGGTGGAATGGCGGTTGGAGCTGATGTTGAGATAACTGAAATTCCTGGGTATCTACCAATATTAAGATACAAAAACCTTGATAACCTATTTAAAAATAACCTTGAAGATTTAGGTTTAAAAGGAAAGATTATCGATGGTGGAGATTTCACTGGTTCATTTGATTTTGGAGATGTATCTCATATAATGCCTACCCTTCACCCTATGATTGGTGGTGTAAAAGGTGCTCTTCATACGAGAGATTTTGAAATAGTTGATGAAGACTTAGCTTACATAGTTCCTGCTAAGGCTATGGCACTTACAGTTGTAGACCTTCTTTTTGATAATGCTAAGGAGACTAAAGATATACTGGATGCCTTTACTCCAGTTATGACTAAAGAAGAATACTTAACATTCTTAGAAAAACACGACAAAACTTTATAGGTCTGTTAAAGATTGATTTATATAATATAAAAGGTGGTATATGTCATAGAGGCTCTACCATCTTTTCTTGTATTTCATTTTTTTATAGCATATAATTATTGTCTTGTTTTTTTGCAAATAGGTACTAATTGCAAAATTTATAAAGTTATGTTGAAGTATAATTGTAAGTGTGGTATGTTTTTTTAATAAAATAGAAACTTGTTTCCCCCACTAAAACAGGAATTTGAAAAGAGATGTTTTCTTATATCTGATGATAATCGTAAAGAAATTGAAGCAGAGCTATGTGGAAAAATCATAGATACACCAGGACATACCTCTGATTCAATTTCACTTCTACTCGATATAGATAGAAATCCTGATAAAATATTAAATCAGTTTATTCGATAACACCCTTTTCCTGCTTCCTTTGCTACATAAAGAGCTTCATCTGCCTTACTATATAAATCTTCAAAATTAGTAATATTTTTATCACAGATTGAACATCCTAAACTAATATGAAATACATAATTATTCTGTGATAAATCTTCCATATTATTTAACGCATCAAATAATTTCTCAAAGTGCATTCTACACTTCTCCTCATTATTTAAATCCTTAGCGTAGATGGCAAATTCATCACCACCTAATCTTAAAACTACACTATCATAAAAAATATTCTTTATATTATCAGCTACAGCTTGTAAATAACGGTCACCTACAATATGACCATAAGAATCATTGATATATTTAAAATCATCTATATCGATAAGAATAAAGGCTCCATACTTTTTTTCGTCCATAAGCTGTTCAATCATTTCAACACCAGCACCTCGATTATATATACCTGTCAATAAATCAATTTCTGATTTAGTTCTATATTTAATGTAGTTTTCTACACTTTCGATACGGTCATTTAGAATAAAAAAGTTGACACCTACAGATAAAAAATAAAAAATAACTAAATCAACTAAATCCGCCATAAACATATTTATATCCTTTGCTATAAAGCAACAAATACCATAGATTATAGCAGTTCCTGTTATGTAGAGAATAATTCTCCACGGTTTATCCAATATGAATAAAGGAAGTACACATATAAAGACCATAATCGTGATTGATGGTTCTGTTTTATCTAGAAAAGTTCCCATCAAAATACCCATTATCATAGCTGGAGTTAATGCCAAATAAAAGATAAGTGTTATATACTGAGAATGTTTTTTTAAGTAAAATTTAGAAATAATATAAAGAATAAAAAAGTATCCAAGTATAATAAAAAACTCTATATTAAAAGTAACAACTTCTGATAAAATCAATCCAAATACAAACACCATAGCTGAAATAGTGAGTCCTAATAATGATAAACCACAGAAACTTCGATAATTTCTCAATCTAATTTCAGATTTATACAAATTCATCTTCTTTGCTTTAAAATTCTTTAATATTGTTTCTAACATCATACCCCCCTTGTACATTACACACTCTCATTCACGAATTATTTAATGCTTCTACAGTTCAACTACTGTTGATACACTTATAAATAAACTCTCACATTATTTATTAATTTAAAAAGTGATTTAACTATCATATAGTACTATTACTCATATTTTTTTATTTCGATATTAAAAACAATCCAATAATTTCCAATTATATAAATTGATTATATTTCCAATATATTTTTTATAAAAATATAATAATATTACTATCTAGTTTACAAAAACATATAAATAGCTTAATATTTTTAATTTTATTTTAATATCTCTTTACTTATTATCGAATATATTATAGCATTCTCATATACAAAAGTCATTAAAAAAGAGCTCCTACATAGGTTATATTCATCATAATATAAACTTGTGTATTTTACTATTTCTCTACCATTCTTTAATCTTTTATATTTTTCATATATTCTTATGACAATTTATCCTCTTACATATTATTTTTTAATTCTAACCCAAATACTCCACTTTAGCTGTTATAAAGTTTTGTATTTTATTAATTTATTCTTTTACTAACTTAATATTCCACTAGATTTTTATAAAACTTTGTTTTAAAATTAATTTTAAAGCGTATATATAATGTAGATAACTTAGACATAATTCGGTATCAATCTACTTAAAGCATATTTAATTAACACCACTCATCCAGAAAATTCAGAAAATTACATTGACATAGGAAAAAGTTTATTTTATACTTTTTTTAGGACACATTGTGGACACGTCTTAAATTGACAGTCATAATTTACATCATAAATTTGACCACAATACTCATTTTCAATATTATATTTTAAAAACATAGGGAGGATATTATGAATGATAACGTAGTTAAAAAGAAGAACTTTTTTGACAGAACATTGAACAGAATAGAAATTGTTGGTAACAAACTACCAGACCCAGTTACAATATTTTTAGGATTATGTGTACTTTTACTTATACTATCTAGCATAATCGGTTCTATGGGTATATCAGTAGTTCATCCTGGTACTGGTGAGACTATAACTGCTGTAAATTTATTAACTGTAGAACAACTTCAGATTTTATTAGGAAATATTGTTAGTAATTTTCAAGGCTTTGCACCTTTAGGTCTAGTTTTAGTTACTATGATAGGTGCTGGTGTTTGTGATAAAACTGGACTTATGACAGCAACAATAAAGGCATCAGTAAGCAAAATTCCTGAAACAAAAGTAACTCTTGTCGTAATGACTATAGGTATGCTTGCAAATATTGCATCAGATGCTGGTACAATACTATTCCCACCATTGGCTGCACTTGTATATCTTGGTGTTGGAAGACATCCACTTATAGGTTTATTTTCTGGATATGCCGCAGTCTGTCTAGGATTTGCAGCAAACATCATGATAAGTGTTAACGATATACTTGCTGCAAGCTTTACAGTACCAGCAGCTCAGATGATTGATTCTGGATTTGAAGCTAATGCAACAATGAACTTATTTTTTATGATAGCATCAACTTTTGTATTAATATTATTGGCAACTTGGGTAACAGAAAAAATTGTAGCTCCTAGATTTGGTAAATACGAGGGAAATGCAGAGTTAGATGTTGATGGTAGTCTTAGCGATGTAGAAAAAAAAGGACTTAAAAAAGCTGGTATAAGTATATTAATATATGCAGCAATTATAATAGCACTTAGTGTAATTGGTCAAAAACCATTCTTAGCAGACCCAGAAACAGGAGATTTATTATCAAATAATGCTCCTCTTATGAAAGGTATGGTACCTATAATAGCTTTAGCCTTTTTTATACCTGGTGTTGTATATGGAAAAACTATAGGTAAAATAAAAAAGGATAAAGATGTTGTCTCTATAATGGCTGGTGCAATGAGTGATATGGGCGGATATATAATACTAGCATTTGCTGCTTCACAGTTTTTGCAATTATTTACAAACAGTAATTTAGGTTTAATACTAGCTGTAAAAGGTGGAGAGTTTTTGAAATCAGCAGGAATAAATGGTCCTTTATTATTGATAGGATTTATTATATTATCGTGCTTTATAAATTTATTTATAGGAAGTGCATCTGCAAAGTGGGCTATACTTGCACCAATATTCGTACCAATGTTTATGATGGTTGGATACAATCCAGCACTTACACAAATGGCTTATCGTATAGGTGACTGTATAACAAATCCACTTAGCCCATTATTCCCATACTTCCCTATTATACTAGCATTTACAAGAAAGTATGATAAGGATGCGGGTATGGGGACTGTAATAGCTAATATGTTACCATACTCTATATCATTCTTGATAGTATGGACTATACTATTGATACTATTTATGGTGTTTAATATTCCATTAGGACCTGGAATATTCCCTTCTTATAGTATGTAATTTATTTAATTTTTTTCTAAAAGGAGAAATGATTTATGTTAAGTAAAAATAGACTTATAAATAATTTTATGGATATGGTTAGAATTGACAGTCCATCTAATCAAGAATTGGAAATGTCCAAGTGGATAGTAAACTATCTAAAAGAAAGAAATATAGACGCTATTATAGATGATGCTGGTGAAAAATATGGTGGTAATACGGGAAATGTCATCGCATATATAAAAGGCGAAGAAGGAAGTAGACCTCTTTGTTTATGTGCTCATATGGACCAAGTTCAACCTTGTTTAGGTGTAAATCCAATACTAGATGGTAACATAGTTAGAAGTGATGGGACTACCACACTTGGTGCAGATGACAAAGCTGGTATAGCCGCTATCCTTGAAGCTCTAGAACATGTTATTACAGAAAAAATACCACATAGAGATATATATCTATGTTTTACAATTTGTGAAGAAGCTGGTATGCATGGTGTTAAAAACTTTAACCCTGATAACTTACCTTGCAAGGATATGGTGATTTTAGATTCTGGTGGGGCTATTGGTTCTATAGCATATAAGGCTCCTGCACAGGAATCTATAAAAATCTCTTTTTATGGTAAAAAAGCACATGCTGGTATAGAACCTGAAAAAGGTATAAATGCTATATTGGTTGCCTCTCATGCAATAAGCAATATGCATATAGGTAGAATAGATTCTCTGACAACTTCAAACATAGGTAAAATAGAAGGTGGTGGAGCTACAAATATAGTAACTGATAAGGTTACATTGACTGCTGAAATCAGGTCTCATATCCCTGAAACTTTAGAATATGAACTTAATCATATGGAAAAATGTTGTTTAGATGCTGCATCTAAATTTAATACTACTTACACTTTTGAACATAATATGTCTTATCCAAGTTTTGAACTTAGTAGAGACAGTCATGTTTTTAAATTAAGTGAGGAAGCAATAAGACAAGTTGGTGTTGTTCCAAATCCAATGGTAATTGGTGGTGGTAGTGATGCAAATATACTAGCTAATCTTGGATATAACTGTGCTATATTAAGTTTAGGGATGTATGATGTACACACAGTTAATGAATATGTAAATATAGATGAATTATATGATACTGCTAAAATAGTTTATCATATGATTAAATTATAATTATTATATATTCTTCTAAATTAGCATATCATATGTCTAGATTATAGATATTAGATTTTACTTTTAAATCAGTCTATCATATGATTAAGTTAAATAATAAATTATAAAAAATTAATGATAAATTAGAGTGCTATCACTCATATAAATACTTTTATACAATATTACTCTTTAAATCTCATAATTAAAAACCTATGTATTTTCAACTCTATAAGTACTATCTTAAAAAGTTGATTTACATAGGTTTTAGTGTTTTATATGACACTTAATACAATCTTATATAATATTTTAAAACAATATCTCAGTAATATTCTTTGGTCTTCCTCCACCAATACTAGTTTCTTTAGCACATATTCTACCTAGATTTGCACTTACTATTTTATTCAGTATACGCCTTGCACTTCTTTCACTTACATTTAGATATTCTGCCAATTCTTTTGAATCGTAAATCTTACTTTTTCTATTTTCACTTATAGCTATGATTTTTGCTACTGATTCGCAACTCATCCCAGTTTTTTTAGATATTTCTATTATTTTTTCATCAGCCAATACTAGGGAGTAATTTAATTCATTTTCTGAGGCTAAAGGACCTCTTATATTTTCATCTTCATCTACTAAATATATACCAATCTCTTTTGAATCTATTGAATGTCTTAATGCTTTATGTGCATTATTTTCAGCTTGATATGCAGTTACTCCAGTACCAATCCCTATACTAAGAGAAAATCCCATGTCTTTTATATCTCTTTTTAGCTTAAATAATTTATCATAATTGTACTCATTATCAGCTACACCTTTATGAACAAATACTACATAATCATTTCTTCCAAACGAAAATAAAGAACCTTGAATACTTCTTGCATAGTTTACTACAAGCTTATCCATATCTGATTTTTTTATCATATCAGAATAATAGTTTTCTATCTTCTCTTTATAATCTATTAAACTCAATATTTCTACTGCAATTTGAGAAAATCTAGCCTCGCTTAGAGCATATTCACTCTTCACTTTTTCATAACTTTCTTTGATTAATTGTATAGTTGCTTGTAGGCGAAATACAGGATAACCTCTTTGCTTTAACTCATTGTACACTGCTCCAAAACCGGTTATCATTATCTCAGTCTTATTTTCTTCAAACAATTGTATATGCCACTTTGCAAGTTCAGATTCTCCTACTTCTACAGAAAATGGCCTACAAAATATACTTGTAGCTTCAATATCAAACTCTTTAAGTGCATCTTCTACAACATATCTATCAACTACATCTATACTAAATTTATCTAGCTTTATATTTGCACTCTTTATTGCCCAAAATGCTTTCATTATACTTGTCCCACTTCTTGGAACGAATGAATGTGGTTTACTTATTTCATATCTAGATTTTATAAACTCATAGACTCCACACCCTGTAAATATAATGGCATCACATTCATCTTCACATTTCGAAATAACTTCTACTGTATCTACTACTTTTTCTCTTACATATATTTTAGTTTCTAAATTGCTGTCTATCTGTTTTAAGTCTTCCTTTATCTTAAAGCCAGAGTCTGAAGGACCTATAATACCCACTATCATAAACTTCGCTCCTAATCCATCAATATTGTACTTGCTAAAAAAATTATAATGTCATTACTTTTTATTTTTTATTTAATTTATTATCTCACATTCTATATTTACGGTAAAGAACCTCTATACAAGCGTTTAGGGTAAAAATGTCTGAAAAATAAATTTTAAATACTATAAAGCCTATATATATTCAATCTTGAATTATTAATTGATTGAATATATACAGACTATCTTACATTTAATTTAGACAACCTATCACAGAATATATTATATTTAAATGAAGCATATTATTTTAAGTAGTTATTAGTTTACTATCTTGATGATTATAAAGTAAACTTTCAAAATCCCTACTTGGAATAGGCTTACAATAGTAATATCCTTGAATTACCACGCAATTTAAACTGGCCAAAAACTCTGCTTGCTCTTTTGTTTCTACACCTTCTGCAACTACATCCATTTTTAAGTCCTTAGCCATTGCTATAGTATGCTTTAAAACAATTTTTTCTCTTTCTGTAATTTCTTTTTCATTAAAAAATCCACAATCTATCTTTAATGTGTCAATATTTATATTTTTTAACATATTTAATGAAGAATATGCTGAACCAAAATCATCCATATTTAAAATAATACCATCTGTTCTAAGCTCTGCTATTATCTTGGCAAATAACTTTATATTTTTAATAAATAAGCTTTCTGTAAGTTCTAATTCAAAAAATGATTTTGGTATATTATATCTATTTATTAGACCTAAAACAATATATCTAAATTGAGGATTATACAAGTGTAATCTTGATACATTTACGGAAATAGGTACTGGATTCTGACCTAAGTTTATCCATTTTCTTATCAAAGAACATACTTGCTCCCATATATACATATCTAGTTTAATGATAAATCCATTCTTCTCAAATAGTGATATAAATTTATTTGGAGGTATTATACCTTTTTCTGGATGTATCCATCTAACTAAAGCCTCTGCTCCTATAATTTTATTTATTTCAAGATTATATTTAGGTTGTAAGTATACATGAAACTGTCCATTTTCCAATGCATATTCCATTTCTCTTTCCATCTGTTTTTCTTCAATTGCATCATTTCTCATAGCTTCATCATAAAACATATGATGATTTATGCTCTGCTTCTTTACATTTTTATGTGCATATCCTGCCATTTCACAGGCATTTGTAACTGATATATTATTATCCAGAATCCTATAAATTCCAAAGCATGGTATTAACATATACTCAAATTGCTTTGTACTTAAATTTTTTGTAATTTTATAAATTAATTTATCTACATCTTTATCCTGATAGCACTCATAAAAAATGCAAAACACATCTGCATACATACGACAACAGATTCCCTTAGAAGTAATATTTTTTTTAATCAGTTCTGCAATATATATTAATGCTCTATCTCCCTCTTGAATACCATAAATATCATTAATTACCTTGAACTTATCTATATCCATCATTATAGCAACATAATGTTTATCAGGATGTTTTTTAAGTAATAAGTTTGCTTGTTGACAAAAGTCTTCGTAATTATATAGCCCTGTCAATATATCTCTTTGTCTTTTACGTATTTGCATAATATGGTCTATATTTTTAATAGAAAGCAAAATATGTGTCTGATTTTCACCAAATTTATTTTTACTGATAACATTTAGGATACACATGGATGTCCAATAGTACCTTTTATCCTCTCCTAAACATCTACATTCAAAACTCAACTTTAAGTCCTCTTGCTTGTTATTTTTTGAATCATCAAGAAACTTTGAATAAAGATTAGAGTAAAATATAGCTCTATCATCAGGATGAACTATATAATTTCTAATGTATAAAAATGTTTTTTGTATATTCTCTTTTACAGAAATTTTAAAAATATTGTTTTCTGATTGATGGATTGGAGTAATTAAATTTTTCTCTAAGCAAATATCTAAGATAATATCATATGTATTATAAACTAGTTTTTCATAAGTTTTAGAATATCCATCACTTGTTATACTGTCAAAAGGTTCTTCCGTCTCTAAACTTTCATATGTAGATAAAATTCTTTTTTCTGAACCAGTTAAATTGTTTATCCCCTCTACTTTATTGCTCTTTAGTTTATTTTTTTCATAATATCTTTGCTTATCTTGATACATTCTCTCATCAGCAATTTTAGCCAAGCTATGTATATTTATACTATCTTCACTCCAAATACTTCCTATTGCTACACTATATACCTTAGTATCTTTAAACTCTTCACTTAACCAAGTAACCTTTTCTTCAAATAGTTGTTTTGAAATTTCCTCACATAATACAACAAACTCATCTCCACCAATACGATAAATATTATAGGAATGAAAGTATTTTTTTATAATTACACAGGTTGACACAATAGCAGAGTCGCCACTAGCATGTCCGAAGTTATCATTAATATCTTTTAATCCATTTATATCTATAAACACAACACCTATAGATTTAGCTTTATTGCTGTAAAAATTATCTATGTATTTAATATATTTATTTCTATTGTAAACCCCAGTCAAAAAGTCATAATAACTCATATGATTCAATTTATTTTCTACCTCTCTCTTTTTCATTTCAGTCAATAAAAAATAAGATAGAGAAGTCAAAAGAGATGTATCTTTAACAGCTCTCTTTGGATTATCAACTCCAATAAATCCAATAATTTTGTCATCTTGCTTTAATGAAGATGCTATTAAACTTTCAATATTTTGAGGTTTTAAAATTTCATACTCAATTGGTTGTGTTTCTTTTATATTTTCTATATTATCTAATATTATAAAACCTTTTTCATAAAATAATGAAAACCAATTTTTTAATGCTTCAATATCAATATCTTCAAGGAATTGTTTTTGTCCCTCAACGCCTTGATTGCACCATTCATATGTATTATTTATCTTTTTACCATCTGTGGACACTTCAAAAATATATGCTCTATCAGCCTTATGAAATTTCCCAATACTGCTTAATACAAGATTTATAGCATTTGAAAAATTAGTTTCTGTTATAAGATGTTTAATACACCCAACTAGTAATTCTTTTATTTCCAATTTTTCCTCTATCGACTTACTTATATTTTCCTTATCAGTAATATCAAGAGCTATTTCCAGTCGTGCAGCTTTACCTTCCCACTTAATTAATTTATCTTTTAATATAAAATGTCTATCTATTTCAGTGTTTGTATTTTCCCATATGTAATATTCATCATCTTTCAAAAAAGAGTTAGTACAAAATTCACAAGGAGAATCTCTCCCTTGTAATGCTTCATAACATTTTCTATGAGAAATATCATCAAGTCCTAGCACCCTTTTCCCATTTTTATTAATATATAAAAGTTCATATGTATCCAAGGAGGAAACATATATAATTTCATCTAATTCATCTACTAAATTTCTCACACTCATTTATGTATAACTCCTTTTATCCAATTTTTTAAATTCTTGAAACTATGTCAAGTTTTGCTATACCTTTGATGATGCTATTGTACTTTTTTATAAAAAAAAAGAATACAATAGCATCATCTTTTTTGACAAATAGAGCTCATCATTATATCACTCACCTAAGCTCTCTAAAACTTAAATTATCATAAATATCTTTTGCTGTACATACTATTTTTTTAATCTTCATATAATTCTTATTATTTGTCCCTTAACTTAGTCCTAAGCAAGTTTTATATTATAAGAATCATATTTTATGCTCATATCTTCATCCAATATATAATTGAACTACTCCACCTTAACTACCTTCGATAACGTTTGAAGGTGGAGATTCCTATTCGATAGTACTTTTGTACTAAGCATTCATAGGCTCTAAGGACTGTTCCATCCCCACTAATCTTAATCCTTCTTTTAGTATATTTACACTAGCATTTATATCTCTGTCATGCTGTGTATTGCACTTTTGACAAACCCACTTTCTAAGGGATAAGTTCTTTACATCTTTATTTCTATGAGCACATACACTACATAACTGACTTGATGGATATGTATTTCCTATTACAGAAATTAATCTCCCATACCAAGTAGCTTTATACTCAAGTAACCTTCTAAATTCATACCAACTAACTTCACTTATTGCACCTGCTAATTTAT
>NZ_JAGWCY010000007.1:0-155443 GCF_020657785.1 Clostridioides sp. ZZV14-6154
GGTATGAATTTAGAAGGTTACTTGAGTATAAAGCTACTTGGTATGGGAGATTAATTTCTGTAATAGGAAATACATATCCATCAAGTCAGTTATGTAGTGTATGTGCTCATAGAAATAAAGATGTAAAAAACTTATCACTTAGAAAGTGGGTTTGTTCAGAGTGCCATACACAGCATGACAGAGATATAAATGCCAGCATAAATATACTAAAAGAAGGATTAAGATTAGTGGGGATGGAACAGCCCTTAGAGCCTATGAATGCTTAGTGCAAAAGTGCTATCGAATAGGAATATCCACCTTCAAACATTACCGAAGGTAATTAAGGTGGAGTAGTTCAAGCTGAAGATTCTGATAGAAAACTAATATATGATATGGCATTTGAGGAAGATGAGATATGGAAGTCAATGTTTGATAATAAAGAGGATTTTGACTGGTCTGACATTCATGATGAAGAATCTTACTTTTTTAGTAGTACTCCTGGTCTTAATAAATACTTGCTTATAGAATATGATAATCAAATTGTGGGGACCATTTCTCATGCATACAATGATGGGAAGATACCTAATATGGAGCTAGATATGTGGTTGCGTTCAATGAAATATACTGGTAAGGGGATTGGTTCAAAAGCTATGAAGTTGTTAATTGACAGCTTGACTAGAGACTATGAGATAGGCACATTTATTATTCGACCATGGATTAAAAATCCTCGTGCTATAAAGGCCTATGAAAAATGTGGTTTTGTGGTAAGTGATTGTTTTAATCCTAAAGATTATTATGGGAAACATTTCGGTAAATGGGGTCAAGGTGATTATCCAGAAGGTGAGAATGTGAATATGGTACTTTCAATAGAGTAGTTAACAATGCTATGAAAAAATACACTTTTGCTATTAGTAGTTCGATGTTTGGAAAATAAGATATTAGAATAAAAATAAATATTATTCGCTAGTTTGTAAGTTTAACAAAGGATATTTATACTCAGTGAAGAAATAAAATGTGAGGTCTAACAAGTTCCTATTAGTTAGGAAGCTTGTCAGACATTCTAGCAAAGTTTGAAAAAACGAAAGAATCTAAAGCCGATTGTAATTGATGGTTATAGCAATTTCTTAGTCATTAATTGGGATGTTTATTCAAAAGTAGTACTTAAAGTATGAATCTATGTTTAAAAGACTTATAAAGAAGTACAACAAGAGCTAGAATACAAATATTACATAAATAAAACATCATTGAAACTTATTTTTTTCTAACTGGAAAGCATACTTCTGTTACCCAATTATCAGAATTACTGTCTTGACCAGGTCCTATATGATAAATATTAAACATAGGGCCATCTACATCATAGTTATTGTCAGATATCCAATTACCAATAGCCTCACAAGCATCTGTAAGTTGATTGAAGTTTCCTTTTACAATAGCAGTTGCAGCAGTTACACTTGGAACAGTTCTAAACTTAACATTTTCAGTATCTTTATAATTTCCAGATACAGCAAGTTGTATCTCAACATCAACATAATTTTCTTTATACCCAACATCATAAAAGACTGCTTTAGAATAGTTAGGAACATCAACTTGTACATTATGCCCTTTTGTTTCTGAGCATAATTGATGCCATAGCATTCCTTCATCTTGATAAGTAGGTATAGTTCTTCTTAAAGTCATCATATATTTTGGAGCAAAGTCTTTTATAGTTACATCATAATTTTTCATAATATCAATCCTTTCAATTCTCTCAATAGTAGTTTCTATTTTTAATAGTTTTTTTTGCGTGTCTTCTAGATGTTCTCTTACTTGAGAATGGTGGATATTTAAATACCTTATCAAGCTTTCTCTATCATTGTATTCCGTCAAAATTTCTTTGATAGAAGATAAGCTAAATCCCATATCTTTTAAGGCATGGATTCTATTTGTAGTGGAAAGTTGATTTGCACTGTAGTATCTATAACCATTAATTTTATTTATATGAGTTGGTATTAAAAGTCCAATTTCATCATAGTGACGTAGCATGCGAATACTAATTTTACTAAGTTTTGAAAAATCGCCTATCTTAAACATATTTATATCTCCTTTATAAAGGTATTATTTTTGAGCTCAATCTCAATATAAACCATATCATAGTGGTAGAGTCAACTAAAAATTATATATTGACATATAATAAAAAAACCATTATACTGAACATATTCAGAACAAAAAATGTAAATGTTTTGGAGGTATGTTATGATAAATAAAGAAAAAGATAAAGATGCGAGAGAGCGTATAATTGAAGTTACATTAAGGATTTTAGAAGAAGTAGAGGATGTTGATAAGATTACAGTTCGTCAAATTGCTGAACGTGCAGGGGTTGGAGTTGGATTAATAAATTATCATTTTAAGACTAAAGATAATTTATTGAGTATAGCAATAGGAGATACAATGTCAAATATAATAACAGAGTTATCGTATGATAGTGTATATACTCTAGATTCTGTTGAGAACTTAAAGGATTTATTGAAGAGACTGTGTGATATTGGTATACATTATGATAAGGTACTACCTTTTATATTGAATCAATGTATAATCAATGGAAATATGCAGGCACAACTTGCTATCATTCCTATACTTCGTAATATATTTGGGGACGAAAAAGACGAAATGAGTTTAAGAACTATTGCCTTACAAATTATTTTACCTATACAAATGGCGGCTTTATCACCAGAATCATTTCAATTATATAGTGGTACAAATATAAAAGTTAAACATCAGAGAGATAATTTTATTGATATTTTAATAGAAAATATTATCAAAGGGGATGATGTAAAATGAAACTTATAACTATTGGTGCAAGTATTATTACTGCTTTATTTTTTATTTCAACTATGATTTGTGGTTTTTGGATTAGAAATAACAAGGTAACAGATACAAGTTCTATTAAATTTCACATGAATAGTGCTATTTTTACAGGTGTGTTTTTATTGATTACTATAATTCTTTTAATTATGTACATAAAAAAATATTAATCTAACTGGGCAAATATACAAAACGTCAGAAGTAATAAAAGCAAAGGCTTATAAAATTTCTGACGTTTTTATTATTAAATGTTAAGAAGCATTTTCTAATTCAAGAGGGTTCTCTAGACCAAAATAATCGTATAAAGCTGAGCTTATTTCCTCCAAGTTTCCGCTTTCAAAAGGAGATTGTAGATTAACTTTTTCTACTACATCTTTAAATCCTGCATCTGTATTTTGATTTAAAAAATCCATGTATACATCAACAGCTTTTCTATAGTCATCCTGTGATAACTCCCATATTTGAAGAGATACATCAGATGCAAGGCCATAGCTTAAATAGTAAAAAGGAACTTGGAAGTTATGAGATACAAGTATCCAAAATGGAGCATTTTTGTCTTTAAGTATCTTATTAGATACTCCATATTCTTCTTCTAAGTCAAAAAATAGTTTATTGATATCATTTAAGCTCATATATGGGTTTTTATATATAATTTCTTGAAACTCATCGTAAAGACAAGCATCAATAATAGTATTTAAAACAATCGATAAGTGTTCCTTTTTTATGGCTTCAGATTGTTTCCCAAAGAATTCATCAAAATACTTGTAAAATAAAATTTCTAAAGATGTAGAATGAACTTCGCATATATCAATACTTGGCTGTATCGTATTATTTAAGTTAATACTGTTGTAGTAATTATAAAAATGACCAAACTCATGGGCAAAGCTAGTAACACCTAAAAAAGAATTGTCCCATGTATTAAATAAAAAGGGTGCTTTGTACTTGTTTATATAAGTAGTATAACCTCCAGGTGATTTGTTCTTTCCAGAAGAATAATCGTATAAGTCATATTTTTTCATGTAATTAAAACACTCTTTTAATTTTGGAGATATATCTTCAAGTACTTTATCAAATTTTCTAAATGAACGATTCTTATATGCCTTAATATAAATAGAAGAGTCAGAAGGTTGTGATGTAACTTTCATATATAATGGAACTATATACTCTTTTACCTCACTTCTAAATTTTCTTGCATCCTCTTGGGAGTAATCTTTATTTAAATTTAAATAAGCATAATCGGTATAATTCTTAAAACCTAGTTTAGTTGCTATCTCAGTTCTCGTCTGCACAAGCTCTAAAAAAATATTACCAAATATAGGGTTGTATTTTTTTAAGTAATCTGAATAAATTTTTACATATTCTTCATAACTAAGATTGGGTTTTGACATAGCTTCTTCAAAATCTATTTCCATTCCATCTACTGATACAGTAGACTTAGATAATAAGTCTTCATATCTAACAACTAAGTCTTGCTCTTTTTTAAGTAGGTTTTCGACTTCTTCTGAATTAAGCTTTCCAATGTTTTTTAAATAATTAAATCCATCTTTTCCAATTTCTTTTTTTAGTTCTTTAGAAAACTTAGAATTTACAAATGTATCCTGAAAATCTTTGTATGCCATGTCAACATCCACAGATTTACTCATAAGGTACTTGTATTCCTTAGAGTAAAATTCATCTGATGAATCTATATTGTTTCTAAGTTTTGCTATAGTAAGTGTACTATAGAAGTCTTGGTAAATCTTATCGACATTATTAAATACGTTCAATTGCTCTTTGGCATTTTTACATGTTAAAAGTTTGTCGTTATATGTGTTAATATTTTCGCATACTGACTTTATATCAGGACGCTTATATTCCATTTTTTCAAAAGGAATAGTTCCTCTAACTGAATCTTTTTTTGAATCATTAGTATAATTTTTTATGTATAATGCAAATATAATAAAAATTACAATTAAAATTAGAGAAATAAATAATCTTTTCTTGGATTTAATCATAGAAATCCTCCAATCATGGATATAGTTATTAGTTATTTTACTATATTAAATATAAAAAATGCATATTAAGAAAATTTAACATAAAAATATGGACAAGATTATAAATAATATAAAAACTTAACTTCAAAAAAGTATATGAAAATTGTATTGGTAAAATGATAAATAAATTTTAAGTACAAAATGCGAAAAACTATTCTAATATTATACTTATTATATGCAAAAAATATAGGAATTTTTGATGTAATTGAAATTAAAAGACATATATAAAAATTTGCAATATTCCAAACAAAAATTATAAAAATTCATATCATTGTCTTTATACAATATTTATACTATAATAGAATAATAATTTAGAGGAAAGCTCTAAAAATAAACAAATTAAAGGTCTTAACAGTAATGATTTTATGTTAAGGAGGTATAAAGAAAGTTGAAAACAATAGTTAGAAGACTTATTCTCTACGCAGATGGAATGCGACCTACTCAAATAATGGTATCTGGGTTTGCAGCAATTATTTTAATTGGAGCCATATTGTTAACACTCCCGATATCGTCACAGAGTAGAGAGAGTATAGGCTTATTAAATGCTCTATTTACAGCTACTTCAGCGGTTTGTGTTACTGGTCTCGTTATGGTAGATACAGCAACTTATTGGAGTTTATTTGGACAGATAGTAATAATAACATTGATACAAATTGGTGGTCTTGGATTTATGACCGTAGCTACAATGTTTTCACTTATGGCACGAAAAAAAATACAACTAAGAGAAAGATTATTGATACAAGAATCATTAAACCAAGCAGATTTATCAGGGCTAGTAAGACTTACAAGATTTGTATTAATAATAACTATAACAATAGAGGGAATAGGTGCACTAGTTTTATCAACTGTCTTTATTCCACAATTTGGTTTATCTAGAGGAATATGGTATAGCATATTTCATGCAATATCAGCGTTTTGTAATGCCGGATTTGATTTAATGGGTAGTGTAAGTGGGCCATTTACATCGCTAAATTCTTATGTAAACAATGTTACAGTATCAATGACTATTTGCGCACTTATAGTGTTAGGTGGATTAGGATTTCCAGTTGTCCTTGATATTGTAAGAAAAAAAAGATTTTCAAAATTAAATGTGCATTCTAAAGTTGTTTTATTTTCAACTGTAATACTTATTTTAGTAGGTGCAATATTTATTTTTCTTATAGAGTTTAACCAAAAGGCCACTATGGCAGAATTACCTGTAAAAGGGAAAATATTATCAGCGATATTTCAATCAGTAACAGCAAGAACGGCTGGTTTTAATACACTTGATTTAGCTACTTTACGAGAAAGTAGTATATTTATAATGATAATTTTGATGTTTATTGGAGCATCACCTGCATCTACTGGTGGAGGTATCAAAACAACAACATTAGCAGTATTAATAATTACAGTTAGAAGTTTTTTATCAGGAAAATCTGATATAGAAGCTTTTGAGAGAAGACTAGCTCCAGCAACTATAAAAAAATCTCTAGGGATATTTGTAATTAGTATATCCGCAGTTATTTTTGGAACTTTGATTATTTCAATAACTCAACCTAAGTTTACGCTAGTTCAATCAGCATTTGAGGTTACTTCAGCACTAGCTACAGTTGGTTCAAGTTTAGCTGGAAGTTCAAACCTAAATGCTTTAGGTAAGGTTATAATAATAATCTTTATGTTTATGGGGAGAGTTGGTTCTCTTACTTTATTTATGGCTATACTTTCTGGAGGGAAAAGAAAGAGTCAGCCAGTTAGATACGCAGAAGGGAAGATTATGGTTGGATAGAGTACCATTTATGAGATAAATTGATTAATAATGATATATAATATAGGAAAATAAACTTAGATGTGATTAATTAAATAAATTAACTAATGATAGTAATAATCTAGGAAATAAATTTAGATATGATTAATCAAATAAAACAAAAATATTAAATATAAAAATTAAATTAATTTATCTATATAAAAGTTAATTTAATAGATATTATACAAATTGTGTGTTAGGGAGGAAGTTTCGAGATGAAGCAATATATAGTCATTGGGTGTGGGAGATTTGGAAGTTCAGTTGCATCTACTATGCATCTTTTAGGACATCAAGTAATGGCAATAGATAAAAATGAAGATTCAGTCCAAAGTATATCTGATAAAGTAACGCATTCACTTATAGTGGATGTTACTGAGGAACAAGCATTAAGATCATTGGGTCTAGGTAACTTTGATGTAGCAGTAGTTGCAATAGGTTCTGATATAAGAGCATCTATAATGGCGACTCTTATAGCCAAAGAAATGGGCGTAGAGTTGATAATATGTAAGGCAAAAGATGAATTACAAGCCAAAGTTCTTTATAAGATTGGTGCAGATAGAGTTGTATTCCCAGAAAGAGATATGGGAGTAAGAGTTGCACATAATTTAGTTTCTGACAATATATTAGACCATATTGAACTTGACCCAGAATATTCAATTGTTGAAATCGTAACTCCAAATGATTGGGTTGGTAAAACACTTGTAGAACTTGAGCTTAGAGCTAGATATGAGATAACTGTGCTTGCCATCAAGACTGGTAAAAATATAAATGTGACACCTTCTCCTGACGAGGAACTTACAGCTGGAAGTATATTGGTTATAATTGGTCAAAATACTAGTATAACAGCTATTACATCTGGAAATAAGGGTATAATTAGAAGAAGATAGTTTATTATTTAAGATATATTTGATTGCAATGAAAGTAGATAGTATCATATAATTATGAATAGTTATATGATACTATTTTTATTTTAATTGAGAATAGAGTTTTAATCGAAATCAAGATTTTAAAAGTAGGATAAAGAATGATAAGGAGGTTGTGCTAATATTAAGTTAGCATTTAGATAAAATGATTACAACTATAAGCAGTAAGGATAATGAAAAATTAAAATATACTAAAGCACTGTTAAAGTCAAAAAATAGAACAAAAGAGTCAAAGTTCATAATAGAAGGGTACAGAATAGTAGTGCTTGCACTTGAATGTAATGCAAATCTTGATTATGTATTTATCCATGAGGACTTTGAAAATAAAAAGGAACACGTGGAACTATTAGAAAACTTAGATAAAAAAAACACAAATGTATATAAGACTACTAATAAAAATTTTAAAGAACTTGTAGACACAGAAAATACTCAAGGTATAATAGGTGTAGTTTCATTTAAGGAAAAAAATTTAAAAGAAAGTATAAATGAAAAAGATAAGTTTGTATTGATTTTAGACAGAATACAAGACCCAGGAAATATGGGGACCATAATAAGGACTGCTGACTCTGCTGGAGTAGATGCAATAATAGCACTAAAGGGATGTGTCGATATATACAATCCAAAGGTAATTAGGTCAACTATGGGTTCTATTTTTGATATGAATATAATTAATGCCCTACAAGATGAGACTGCAGATGTACTTAAATCACAAGGGTTTAATATAGTTTCAAGTTATTTAAATACAGATAATTTTTATGACAAAATAGACTATGGCTCAAAAGTAGCTTTGGTGATAGGAAACGAAGCAAATGGGATAAATGAAGAGCTTGTATCAAAATCTGATATTTTGGTTAAAATACCTATATATGGCAAAGCTGAGTCGTTAAATGCCGCAATAAGTTCTGCTATACTGATGTATGAAATAAAAAAATACTTAATTTAATGTATTGTAATAAATATAATGTCGTGTTATAATCTTGAATTAAATAGTAGAGTATCAAAAATAGTCAATATATTTTAAAAATGATTGATAAAAATATTATGTGATTGTACTTTAAAATAGTCACAATAAGATAATCACAAAATGTAGATATAAATGATATAATACTAAAATAAACAATATAATATTGTAAATGCAATGAAAGAGGAAAGTATTTTGATTAAACTTAGTAAAGAGATAAACACCGAGGCTGGGAGTGTTTTCTAAGAGGTCAGGAGAAGTTCCCTCTGGAGTAACAAAGCTGAAATTTGATAGTAGGCTTTGACGTGAAAAACGCGTTAAGTTTGTTAGAGGTGGTTTGATGATTTTTAGATTGTTAAACTACTAGGGTGGTACCGCGAAACTATAGCCTTTCGTCCCTAGACAGGGATTGAGGGGCTTTTTTTATACAAAAAAACGAAAGGGTGATATGTGTGCAAGAAAAATTACTTGCTTTACGTGAAGCAGCTTTAGCTGAAATAAAAGAGGCACAAAGCATAGAAAGTGTAGAAAGTTTAAGAGTTAAGTATTTAGGAAAAAAAGGTGAGATAACTGCCATACTTAAAGAGATGGGTAAATTATCTGCTGAAGAAAGACCAGTAGTTGGAAAAGTTGCCAATGATGTAAGAGAGAATATTGAACTTAGCATAAATTCTAAAAAAGAAGAAATAAATGCTATTGAAAAAGAAAGAAAATTAAGAGAAGAAGTAATAGATGTTACTCAACCTGGAAAAGTATTAAAAGTTGGAAAGAAACATCCAATAACTCAAATTATAGATGAAGTAACAGATATATTTATCGGAATGGGATTCTCTATAGCAGAAGGTCCAGAAGTTGAAACAGTAGAAAATAACTTTGATGCATTAAACGCTCCTAAAGACCATCCATCAAGAGATATGAGTGATACATTCTATATCAATGATGGTGTATTACTTAGAACTCAAACGTCTCCAGTTCAAGTAAGATCTATGAGAAGTCAAGAGTTACCAATTAAAGTAATAGCACCAGGTAGATGCTTTAGATTTGATTCACCAGATGCGACACATTCACCAATGTTCCATCAAATAGAAGGGCTTGTTGTTGGAAAAGATGTTACTATGGCAGAATTTAAAGGAACTATGGATATCTTCGTTGAAAAATTGTTTGGTTCTGATATCAAAACTAAGTTTAGACCTCATAACTTCCCATTTACAGAACCAAGTGCAGAGGTTGATGTTACTTGTTTCAAATGTGGTGGTAAAGGTTGTCCAATGTGTAAGTATGAAGGTTGGATAGAAATATTAGGTTCAGGTATGGTTCATCCAAATGTACTTAGAAATTGTGGAATAGACCCAGAAGTTTACAGTGGATTTGCATTTGGAGTTGGGGTTGAAAGACTTGCAATGCTTAAATATGAAATAGATGATATTAGATTATTATTCGAAAATGATATGAGATTCTTAAATCAATTTTAATTAGGAGGGTGTGTAGATGTTAGTATCTTTAAAATGGCTTAGAGACTATGTTGATATAGACATGGATGTAAAAGAGTTCGCTGATAAAATGACAATGACAGGAACTAAAGTTGAAACAATAGATTATTATGGTGAAGAAGTAGAAAATATATTAGTTGGAAAGATTTTAGAAATAAAACAACATCCAAATGCTGATAAGTTAGTTGTAACTAAAGTAGATGTTGGAGAGAAAGTTGTTCAAATAGTTACAGGAGCTACAAATATATCAGAAGGAGATTATATTCCAGTAGCTGTAAATGGTTCTAAATTACCTGGAGGAGTTGAAATTACACAAACTGACTTCAGAGGGGAATTATCAGATGGTATGATGTGTTCAGCAGCTGAATTAGGTATAGATGAACATTATATTGAAGAATACAAAAGAGGTGGTATATATATTTTAGACCACGAAGACTCTTATGAATTAGGAAAAGATGTAAAAGATGTTTTAGGATTAAATGATGCTTTAATAGATTTTGAATTAACTTCAAACAGACCTGACTGCAAATGTATGATGGGTATAGCTAGAGAAGCAGCTGCAACTATAGGAACAAAAGTAAAATATCCTGAAATAGAAGTAAAAGAAAGTGATGAAGAAATAGACTTCAAAGTTGAGATAGATAATCCAGATTTATGTAGAAGATATGTTGCCAGAATGGTAACTGATGTAAAAATAGAACCTTCTCCATACTGGATGCAAAGAAGACTTACAGAAGCAGGTGTAAGACCTATAAGCAACATAGTTGATATAACGAACTTTGTAATGTTAGAGCTTGGTCAACCACTTCATGCTTTTGATATAAACCAAGTAGAAACAGGAAGAATAGTAGTAAGAACTGCTAAAGACGGAGAAAAGCTTGTAACACTAGATGATGTTGAAAGAACATTAGACAAAGATATGTTAGTTATAACAAATGGAGAAAAGTCACTTGGTCTAGCTGGTGTAATGGGTGGTGCAAACTCAGAAATAACTGATAAGACAAAGACTGTACTTTTCGAAAGTGCCAATTTCAAACCAGAAAACATAAGAATGACAGCTAAAAAAGTGGGAATTAGGTCAGAAGCATCTTCAAGAAATGAAAAAGCCTTAGACCCTAATCTTGCAGAAATAGCAGCAAATAGAGCTGTACAACTTGTTGAGATGTTAGGAGCAGGAAAAGTATTAAAAGGAACTGTTGATGTATATCCAAATAAACCAGAACCTAAAAAATTGGTGGTAAATCCTCAAAGAATCAACCATCTTTTAGGTGTAGATGTTCCAATGGAACAGTTTGTAGGAATTTTAGAATCATTAGAATTTAAATGTAATTTAATTGCTGATGATAAGCTAGAAGTAGATGTACCAAGTTTCAGAACAGATATGGAACAAGAAGCTGATGTATGGGAAGAAATAGCTAGAATTTATGGATTTGAAAATATACCTTCTGTACAATTAGAAGGAAATACAACAGCAGGAGTTAAAACTTCAAAACAAAAATTCATGGAAGCACTAAAAAATAATTCAACTGCTGTAGGATTAAACGAAATATTAACATATTCATTTGTAAGCCCTAAGGGAGTTGACAAGATAAGAGTACCAGAAGGTAATATAAAGAGAAATTTTGTTAAGTTGATGAACCCATTAGGAGAAGAAACTTCTGTAATGAGAACTACTTTAATACCAAATATGTTAGATGTTTTATCAACTAATGTATCTCATAAAATAGAAGAAGTATCAGCATTTGAGTGTGGACATATATTCATACCACAAGATTCAGAACTTCCTATGGAAGTAAATAGAATGTGTGTAGGTATGTATGGCAAGGACGTAGATTTCTTTGCATTAAAAGGAACTATAGAAACTGTACTTATTAATGTAGGATTCAAAGATTATGAAATTGAACCTCAAGATAATAATACTACCTTCCACCCTGGTAGATGTGCTAAAATAGTGTATAATAATAAATATGTAGGTACATTAGGTGAATTGCATCCAGATGTTATAGAAAACTACAATCTAGGTCAAAGAGTTTATGTTGCTGAAATAGATATTGATTTTGTATTTGATAATTCTGATAGAACAAAGAATTATGTGCCATTACCAAAATATCCATCTACATCAAGAGATATAGCTCTTATTGTTAAGGATGATGTATTTGTAAAGCAAATAGAAGATATAATAAAGGAAAATGGTCAAGGATTAGTAGAAAGCTACAAATTATTTGATGTTTACAAAGGTTCTCAAATAGAAGCTGGATATAAATCAATTGCATATTCAATAACTTATAGAAGCAAAGATAAGACTCTAACAGATGAAGAAGTAGCTAAGGTGCATGATAAGATATTAAGTGAATTAAGCGAAAAATTGAATGCTAACTTAAGATCAAATTAACAACTAATGTCGTGGGAGGTTAGGATGAACAAAGTAATGGTGAAAATCCATGGCGTTGAGTATCCAATGGTTGGAGACAAGTCAGAGAAGTTTATGATTAGTATTGCTGATTTTGTTGATAAAGAAATGGATAAGATAACACGTCAAAACCCGAAACTAAGCTTATCAGTTGCTGCAATATTAACTGCATTAAATATATCAGACCTTTTATTTGAATGTTCAGATGAAAATGAGAGGTTGATTAAAGCTAATGAAGAATTGAGCAAGAAGGTTGGTTCATCTAACGAAGAGCTTCAATTAGAAATCAAATCTTTAAAACTTACAATAGCAGAGAAAGAAGCAGAAAATCGTGAAACTGAAGCTAAAATGAAAGAGTTAATTGAGATTATAGAGAATAAAAAGCAAGAAATATTTGAACTTAGTAATACAACAGAAGGCTCTAAAGCCGAGTTAGATGCTTATAAAAACAAGATAGAAGAGTTAACTGCTCAGCTTGAAGAATCAAATGAAAGAGCTACTATAGCTGAAAATTTAGCTTCTGAGTTTCAAAACAAGGCTTATGATTTACAGCTAAAATGTACAGGGTTAAATAATGATGTAAAAAACGTGGAATAAATTAAAAGATTTGCTGTCTCTTGTTTTTTGAGACAGCTTCTTTTAATTTATAAATAATAAATATAAATAACATATAATGTATATATAACTAGTGTATACATTGTATGCAAATATAAAATTTTATTTTAATATTAAAATAAAAAATGATATCTAAAAGAATTTTGATTTGGTATCTATCAGTAGAAAGTGAGATGTTTATATATGACAAAACAGAGCCAGATGTCTGAATCATTCTTCTTATGTGCCTTATTGGCGATAATAGGAGGATTTTTAGATATTTATACTTATGTAGTAAGAGGAAAAGTATTTGCTAATGCACAGACTGGAAACATAGTCTTACTAGGACTTAATATAGCAGAAGGTAATATAAAAAAATCTTTTTATTACTTGATTCCTATTTTGGCATTTATGTTAGGTGTATTTATAGCAGAGAAAATAAGAAAGTACTTTAAAAAGAATTCTAAGATTCATTGGCGTCAAGTTATCGTTATAATTGAAATGATTACAATACTTGTGGTTTCTTTTGTACCTAGAGGGCAATTTAATATGTTTGTAAATATTGCTATTTCTTTTATTTCTTCAATGCAAGTAGAGAGTTTTAGAAAGGTAAATGGAAATAGTTTTGCAACTACAATGTGTACTGGAAATTTAAGAAGTGCGACAGAAACATTATTTCATTATATACAGACTAAGAATATTTTTATGATAAAAAAGAGTTTGCAGTATTATTCTATTATTATATTCTTTATATTTGGAGCTATTTTAGGTACTTTTTTTACAAGAATTTTTGTAGAAAAATCAATCCTAATATGTTTCTTTATTTTGGCAGTAGTCTTTGGAATTATGTTTATCAATAAAGATGATTCATTTAATGAAAATTAACTTAATGTAAATTGATAAAAAAATGGAGTCATTATTTGATATACTTTATATAGTAAATAGTGTATAAATTTAATGTAAATATTTATGTTATAGATATAATTATATTAACCTAATAAGTATAAATAGAGGAGAAAAATATGAAAAAAATAGAATTACTTGCACCAGTTGGCTCTTTTGATTCACTGAAAGCAGCAGTACAAAATGGAGCAAATGCTGTGTACTTAGGTGGAAAAGACTTTAGTGCTAGAGCATCTGCAAATAACTTTGATAGAAATGAACTGATTGAAGCTGTTAAATATTGTCATATAAGAGGAGTACAAGTATTTGTCACTGTAAATACATTGATAAAACAGTATGAGATAGATGATTTTGTCGAGTATGTAAAATTTTTATATGATATAGATATTGATGCATTAATAGTTCAAGATATAGGTATGGCAAGGCTTATAAAAAAATTACTACCTGATTTTGAATTACATGCAAGTACTCAGATGGTAGCTCATTCATTAGAGGATGTAAAATACCTTCAAAGTGTAGGATTTGATAGAGTGGTCTTGGCAAGAGAATTAAATGTTGATGAGATAAAATGGATTTGTGAAAATACAACTGTAGATATAGAAGTATTTGTGCATGGGGCTTTATGTGTATGTTATTCAGGTCAATGTCTTATGAGTAGTATGATAGGAAACAGGTCTGGAAACAGAGGTAGATGTGCACAACCATGTAGACAAAAATATGAGTTAATAGATATAAATACAGGTGAAGTAGTAAATAGTAATGGAGAGTATTTATTAAGTCCTAGAGATTTAAGTACTATAGAAGATTTAGATAAAATAATCGAAGCAGGAGTATTATCTCTAAAAATTGAAGGAAGAATGAAAAAGCCAGAATATGTAGCTACTGTAGTTTCAGGGTATAGAGAAGCGATTAATGAGTTTATAAGTAGGAATAAAATAAATATTTCTGAGGAAATAATAAATAATTTGTATACTATCTTCAATAGAAAGTTTACTAAAGGATATATATTAGGTGAAGTTGGTAAGGATATAATGAATTCTGATAGACCTAACAATCAAGGTCTATATGTTGGAAAAGTTTTAGACCATAATAGAAAAACAAAGAGACTTAGAGTGATACTAGAGAATACCCTTAAAAAAGGCGATGGAATCAACTTAGGTGGAGGGACTATTGGAAGAGTTATAAAAGATGGAGAGATAACTACAATAGCACACAAAGGAGATTTAATCGAATTAGATTTTATTGGGGAAGCAAAGAGAAATCAACTTATATTCAAGACTTCAGACAGTGAATTAATGGACAAAGTACAGTCTACATTCCAGCAAGATAAAGAACTTATAAAAACTAACATAAGTGCAAAAGTAAGTATTAAATTGGGTGAAAAACCAGTACTTTCTATAAGTGATTTTTGTGGTAATAAAGCAGTTGTAGAGGGTGAAAAGGTAGCTGAAAAAGCTATAAAGGTTGCTTTAAGTGAAGAAAAAATCGAAACACAGATTCAAAAACTTGGAAATACGCCTTATAAATTAAAAGATATAGAAATTGATTTAGATGAAGGTGTAAGTATGCCTATAAGTATATTAAATCAAATGAGAAGAGATTGTATTGAGCTTTTGGATGAAGAAAGAATAAAGATAAAAGATAGAAAATTTAAGGAAAGCAAATTAAAATACAGACTAATTAAAATAAATCGACATAAAGAATTTAATACAACTCCTAAACTTAGAGTTAAAGTTAAGAATTTAGAGCAATTAGAAGCAGTACTAAAATATAATGTAGATTTAATTTATTATGAAGATATAAACACGTTATCTGAAGCTTTGGAAATGGCTTCAAGTGAAGAAATACCTAGTCTTGAAGATAGATTAATCTATTCAGCACCAAGAATTATTAGAAATAGAGAATATAAACAGTTTGAAATATTAGATAACATAAAAGGGCTTAATAAAATTCAAGTTGGCAATTGGGGTTCTATGGATTATTTTAAAGATAAAAATCTAAATATAGATTGCTATTTGAACTCTTTTAATAGTGAAAGTATAAATCACTTTAGGGATGTAGGAGCAAGTACGGTTTGTTTATCACAAGAGTTAAATTTAAGTGAGATTGAACAAACGTTAAAATATACAGATGCAGAAATTGAAGCAGTGATATATGGATATACGCCTATGATGGTCACAGAATACTGTCCTATGGGGGTTGTTGTTAGAGATTGTAAAAAAGATAAGAGAGTAGCTAAATGTAAGGAGAGCAGTTATGCTCTAAGAGATTTTACAGATGCAAGTTATAGGATAACACAAGATATATTCTGTAGAAGCACTATTTACAATTCAAAGGTCACTTGTATGTTGGACAATCTTTATGAATTAGATGAAATTGGAGTAGATGTATTTAGAATAGATTTTACAGTGGAAAATAGTGAAATGGTAAAAAAAGTTATTGAAGCCCATATTGAGGTTTTAAACAATAATTATAAACTTGGAGAAAAAGCTACTAATTTATATAAGCAATTGGACGAAATTGGAACAGTTGCAGGACACTACTATAAAGGTGTAGAATAGATATAACATGAAAAATATACATAAATATATAAAAAAACTTGAATTTATGTATATTAATATAAAAAAATATCATATATATGAAAAAACAGGGGGATTTCTGAAAATGAGAGAAGAAGCTTTAGAGATTTTATTTAAGTATTTAGAAACTGATAGAATGAGAAAACATTGCTATGCAGTTGAAGCAGTTATGAAAGATTTAGCCAAAAGACTAGAGCCAGAAAAAGAAGAAAAATGGGCAGTTGCAGGTCTTTTACATGATTTGGATTCAGATATAGTTGGAAGAAAGCCAGGAGAAATCTGTGAAGGTCATGCAACAACGACTGTAGAACTTCTTAAAAAAGAAAATTTTGGTGATGAAGAAATGTATAGAGCAATACTTGGTCATCATGATGGTATGGGAGTTACAAGAACTAGCCTAATGGAAAAAGCTATATATGCAGCAGACCCTATAACTGGATTTATAACTGCAATAGCTTTAGTTTATCCAGATAAAAAACTTACAAGTGTAAAGACAAAATCTGTAATTAAAAGAATGAAAGAAACAAGATTTGCTTCAAATGTAAATAGAGATGCAATGAGAAGTATAGAAGATATAGGTATCCCATTTGATGAATTTGCTGAGCTTTCTCTTAATGCAATGAAGAATATTAGTGATGTACTTGAAAACAATGAAAATGAGTAAATAAAAAATAGAAAAGAGAAAGTAAGGCGAATTATATGAAACTTACGACTATTTGTTATATAGAAAAAGATGGTAAGACTTTAATGTTGTATAGAAATAAGAAGAAAGATGATGTACATGAAGGTAAATATGTAGGTGTTGGTGGAAAGTTTGAGCAGGGAGAAACACCTGAAGAATGTATAATCAGAGAAGTTAAAGAAGAAACAGGTCTTACTATTAAGTCATTAACATATAAAGGATTGATAACTTTTCCAAAATTTAAAGATGAAGAAGATTGGTATATGTTTTTGTATTTTTCAGATGAATTTGAAGGAACTTTATCTAGCAAAGATTTAGATGATTGTAAAGAAGGTAAATTACTTTGGGTTGATAATGATAAAATATTTGACTTAAATATGTGGGAAGGTGACAGGTTATTTTTAGATTGGGCTAAAACAGGCAAAATTTTTAGTGCAAAGATAACATATGATAATGGCAAATTGAAAGATTACAGTGTAAATTTCTTAGATTAATTAAAAAATTAAAGCTTGTATATTGTTAAAAAAATAAAAATTGACTTAGACAACTATTTGATTTATACTAGAGTGAAAATTTTAAAATGGAGGAATAAGCTGGAATGATAGACATAAATTTAGACAAATGTGTAGGATGTGGCATGTGTGAGTCAGACTGCCTTGTAAATGCAATAAGAGTTAAAGAAGATAAAGCAAAGGTGAAAAATATTCTCTGTATTAACTGTGGTCACTGTATGGCGATATGTCCAACAGATGCAATAGAAATGCAGGGATTTGATAAAAATGAAGTATTAGAATTCAATCATGAAAAATTTGATTTAGAGCCTGAAAAATTACTAAACTTCATCAAATTTAGAAGAAGTATAAGAAGCTATAAAGACATAGAGGTAGAAGAAGAAAAAATAAAAAATATAGTAGAAGCAGGAAGATACACACCAACAGGTGGAAATAGACAACCTATAAGATACATATTAGTAAAAGAAAAACTAAAAGAAGTAAAAGAATTAGCAATAGAAGGGCTTTATAACTTGGCATTAAACACTGATGATGAAGACCCTGTACGTTCTATGTATAAAAATACATTTAAGAGAATGTACAAAAGATATAAAGAAGAAGGATATGATTCTCTATTTTATGATGCACCATTACTTATGGTAGTTGTTGGTGACACTTCTTTAGGAGGAAGTGTATATGTAGATGGTGGATTAGCTGCATCTAATATGGAGCTTATGGCTTATTCTCAAGGATTAGGAATGTGTTACAATGGATTTTTCGTTATGGCATCAAATGTAGAGCCAAAGTTAAAGGAATTATTGGGAATGAATGATAATGAAGCAGTTATAACTTCATTTATATTGGGATACCCAAGTGTAAAATATAAGAGAACTGTAAATAGAAATAGTGCTAAATTTGAAATAAGATAGAACTTAAAATGTATTATATACTAGCGATTAATACGAGAGAATGTATATATTTAATATAGCAAATTTATTGTAATAATCAAATAAATCAGTTATAATTTAGATATATTGTATATAAAAGGATATTTAAATTTTTAAGTAAATTTTTATATCCTTTTATATGCTAATCTATTTTTTCATATCTAAAAATTTATATAGTAATTTGCACTGTAAATCTTAATTATTTGCACTGTAAATCTTAATTATATGGAGGAGTGTATAGTGAATTCAAAAAAATTACTTTTATTAATTATTGTAATTGCGTCTATATTCACTTCTGGCATATTTCCTTTTAATGTTAATGCTTTAGGTAGTGATAGTCGTACTATTCGGGTTGCTTATCCTATTCAAAAAGGTCTAACTGAACTAGATAAGCAAGGTAAATACTCTGGATATACATATGAATATTTGTTGGAAATTGCGCAATATACTGGATGGAATTATGAATTTGTTCAAGTATCTGGAGATGAAAATGAAATTCTTACAAAACTAATGAAAATGCTAGAAAAAGGTGAGATTGATATAATGGGAGGCATGTTATACAATGAGCAGATGGAAAAATTGTATAATTATGCAGGTAATAGTTATGGAGTAGTAAATACAGTATTGCAAGTATTATATGAAAATACAGCTATTGATAGTATAAGTTTAGAATCTATGAAAGAAATTCGTATTGCTGTAATAGAGAATTCTAATACTAGGCTTAAAGAATTAAATGAATATTGCAAGATGAATTTAATATCACCTAAATTAGTATATTGTAAGTCACAAGAAGAACAGTTACAAGTACTAAAGAATGGTAAGGCAGATGCACTGCTTAATGTGAGTATGAGTCCAATAGAAGGTGTGCGTACTATAGCTAAATTCTCACCAAAACCATTCTATTTTATTACACCTAAAGGTAATACAGACCTAACTCAAAGGCTCAACTCAGCAATTAACAATATTGAACAGACAGACCCATATTTTTCAACTACTCTATATGAAAAATATTTTACACCAGAAAATAATAAGATGCTTTTGTCTGATGATGAAACTACATATATTAAAGATATAGATACATTAAAAGTTGGGGTACTTTTAAATAAGCCACCATTTCAAAACATAGATGAAAAAACAGGCGAATTAAAAGGGATATCAATAGATTTATTGAATCATATATCTGACAAAACTGGACTGAAATTTGAACTGGTACCTGCAAAGTCCCAAAAAGATTTGGACAAAATGACTGAAAATCATGAAATTGATATTGTAGCAGGAATGATTTATGATTATGAAAATTCTCGTAAACACAATGTAACTATGTCTCGGTCATTCGTTTCTACTCAATACATTATGATGATTAACAATAAATTAAATGAGAATAGTTTGGATGGAAAACGTCTAGCTCTACCTAAAGGTATCATTTATGATAATTATTTTAAGGGAGATGTTGTATGGTATGATACTTTGGAAGAGTGTATAGAAGCCGTCAACAAGGGAGATGTAGATTATACTTATGGAGAAGGCTATTCTATACAGTACTATATGAATCAACCTAAGTACAAAAATGTACGTTTAGTTCCACAGACTTATGAGCCACAGAGTATTTGCTTTGGTATAGTTAAACCAAGTAAGCAGGAATTATTGGGTATATTTAATAAAGCTATTATAAGTATTCCATCAGAAAAGATGCAATCAATTATTTATCAAAATACTACATATAGACAAGATTTTTCACTGCTTTATATTATGCAACAAAATCCAATTGAAACTGTTTTAATAGTTGCTAGTTTATTACTTTGTATTATTGGAGGTATGGCATGGAGCTTGCATACACGTAAAAGTATGAATCAGAAAATCTCTTTGGAACTTAAAAAGCACTCTGAAGTGTATGAAATGGCAAGTGAATACTTTTTTGAATATGATTATAGACAAGATAAATTGATAGTTTCTATGAAAGGGAAAGGAATTAGTACTTATTATGGTATAAGTAAGAGTGATAATAGTACTATGAGTGAAATTGAAATAGAATATAATAAAAAGTTTTCTGATGTAATCAAATCACAGGAAAATGGGACTACTGAAATGTATTCTCTCTGCTCTGATGGTAATTGTCACTGGATTAGGATTACTTCAAAAATAATTTATAATGAAAAAAATGTACCAGTGTATGTAATTGGAAAAATATCTAATATTGATTCTGAAAAAGAGGAAAAGGATAGGTTACTGGATAAGGCTCAAAAAGATGGTTTAACAAATATTTTTAATGCAGCATATATTAGAAAGTTAACAGCAGAAAGTTTATCGACTTTATCTCCTAACAAAAACGGAGCTTTGCTAATTTTAGATATCGATTATTTTAAGTCTATTAATGACAATTATGGACATTTAGTTGGAGATGAAGTATTAATTGATGTTGCAAAAATGCTTGAAAGAAGTTTTGAAAAAGATGATATTGTAGGTCGCTTGGGTGGAGACGAATTTAGTATCTACATTAGAGATATAATAAATAAGGAAGAACTTGTCGCTAAATGTAATTATGTATATGAACAGATTCACCTTATAAAGTTACCAAATGGAAAAAGTGTATCTATAAGTATGGGTGTAGCGATAACAAAATATGGACAGAAATATGATGAATTATACAAAATGGCAGACGATGCTCTTTATGATTCTAAGAAGCAAGGAAGAAATAAATTTAAAATAGTAGAAGTATAATTTTTAGAAAGATTTACTATAGAAATTAGAAATAAGATATAATTGAACGAGTTTTGTATAATTGTAAATAAAATAGAAGTGTTAATTTATATAAGATGAAGTATAAAAATATAATAAATTTCTAAATAGAAAGTATATAATAAATCTTTTTAAAGTGAAAATAATAAAGCCTAATGATGTATGTTATTATCATCATTAGGCTTTATTTCTATAAATTAATGCTAAAATTAAACTTGATGCTAACATTAGTCTTAATTTACAGGGTTAATTTTATATAGATTTACTTAGAATTAAAATCTCTTAAAACTTAGTCTTAATATTGGTTCATAGATTTTAATATTTCAATAACATAATCCCAAACATTAGCAATAGAAGGTATACTAACGTGTTCTTTTGGAGTATGAACATCAAACATATCTGGTCCTATAGAGATAGCTTCAGCATGAGGAAGTTTATCAAGTAATAATCCACACTCAAGACCAGCATGTAGAGCCATAACAGTAGGAACTTTACCAGTTAATTTCTCGTAAGTTTCACTACATATTTTTTCTAATTTAGAACCTTTTTTAAATTCCCAAGCTGGATATTGAGATGTAAGACCATAGTTAGCACCTAAAGCTTGAGCTAAAAGTCTTATTCTATCAGCTATCTCATCTCTAATAGACATAACAGAACTTCTAACAGAAGTTAAGAATTCAATAGTAGATTCTTTAGTTTCAATTATAGCGAAGTTAGTAGAACTTTCAACTAGCCCTTCTATATCAAGACTTACAGATTGAACACCGTGAGGAGTTAAGCTTGACATTTGAATAACTTTTTCTTTGCAGTCTTTAGTAAGAGCTTTAGTTGCAGAAGTTTCAACTACTGAATAAGCCATATCAGGGTCAGAAGTAGTAAACTCATGTTTAAATGCAGTTAAAATATCATTTATTTGTTTTTTAGCAGATTCAACATCAGCTTTATCAACGGCTATTACACACTTAGCTTCACGAGGTATAGCATTATGCTTAGTACCACCATCAACTGAAACCAATTCGTAATCAACATCTAGTACGCTTAATACTCTAGCTATTGCTTTGTTAGCATTTGCTCTTTGTAAAACAATTTCCATACCAGAATGTCCACCTAATAATCCAGTAACTTCAACTAATAAAGCTTGTTTGTCAGCTCCAACTTCTTTGTACTCAACAGGTAGACTAACAACACAAGTTTTACCACCAGCACAACTAACTAACAGGTATCCTTCTTCCTCGGAGTCCATGTTTAAGATATATTGACCTTTGATTAAGCTTGGGTCTAATGCATCAGCACCGTTCATACCATCTTCTTCATTAACAGTAACTAAAACTTCTAATGCTGGATGCTCTAAAGTATTATCTTCTAATATAGCCATACCCATAGCAACAGCGATACCATTGTCAGCTCCAAGAGTAGTTCCAGTAGCGTATATCATATCACCATTAATTCTTAATTTTATAGGGTCTTTAAGAAAATCATGTTCAACATTCTTTTCTTTTTCACAAACCATATCCATATGTCCTTGAAGAACTACTCCTGGACAATTTTCATATCCTTTTGTAGCAGGCTTTCTTATTATTATGTTTAAACTTTCATCTTGGATAGTTTCAAGCCCTAAATTTTTACCAAAGCTAAGTAAATAATCACTTATGCCTTTCTCGTTTCCAGAACCTCTAGGAATTTGAGATATTTTCTCAAAGTTTTTAAAAACATTTTCTGGCTTTAATCCTTCTAATACGTTTCCCATGACTTGTGTTCCTCCTTAATTTATCTATATAAGTAGCTATTTTTATAAAATAAGCTAAAATAAACTCCTTTAAAAAATATTAAAGAAGATTTTTTAACAGATTATATTACAAATAAAGCATGTTTATGTATAATATATAGATAGCTACATACATAGTATAATACAAAATATGTTTAAAATATATCTAAAAGAGAAAAAATATAATAAATTTAGAAATAAAAAAGAAATAAAACTTGCAGTTTTTATTGAAAATGCTTGGAAAGCATACATTTTAGATATTAAAGAAAAAAGTTAAAATATTGAGGATGGTGAATATAGAAAAATGAATGAGAAATCGTTAAGAGTTCTAGAATACAATAAAATAATAGATTTATTAAAGAAGAAAGCCTCATCTTCTTTAGGTCTAAAATATATAGAAAGTTTAGTTCCAAATACTGATTTTGTAGAAGTAAAGTCCATGCTAGAAGAAACTAGTGAAGCTCAATCAATTATTATAAAGAGAGGTTCAGTAGGTTTGGATGGTATTCATGATATAGAAGATAAGGTTAAAAGAGCCTATATAGGTGCATCTCTTGACCCAGGAAGTTTAATTATGATAGCGGATACTTTAAGAGTAGCTAGAAGATTAAAAAATAGTCTGTCTAGCAGTGATGAAGAAGATTTTAATTATCCAATAATACAATCTCTATCAAATTCTCTATATGTATATAAAGATATAGAAGACCAGATATACAATGCGATAATAAGTGAAGTAGAAATATCTGACAATGCTTCAAGTACACTTAGAGATATCAGAAGAAGAATAGCTCAAAAAAATCAATCCATTAGGTCTAAATTAAATTCAATAATAAGTTCAACTACTTATCAAAAATACTTACAAGATGCCATAATTTCTCTAAGAGGTGATAGATTTGTAGTACCTGTAAAATCTGAATATAGGTCGCAAGTAGCTGGTATAGTACATGACCAGTCATCTTCTGGTGCGACACTTTTTATAGAGCCAATGACTATAGTAGAGATGAACAATGAGTTAAGACAGCTAAAATTAGGAGAGCAAGAAGAGATAGAGAGAATTTTATCAGAACTTTCTGCAATGGTTGGAGAAGTAAGTGAAGATTTGATTTCCAATCAAGAGATACTCGGAAGATTAGACTTTGCATTTTCAAAAGGAAAACTTTCTATACAAATGAGAGGTATAGAACCTACATTAAATGAGGATAAATATTTAAATATAAAAAATGGAAGACATCCACTATTAGATAAGAAAAAAGTAGTGGCAAATACTATTTATTTAGGAAGAGACTTCCACACATTGGTAATAACAGGTCCAAATACAGGTGGTAAAACAGTTACAATAAAAACTGTAGGCTTATTTGCGCTTATGACACAAAGTGGACTTCACATACCTGCTGATTATGGAAGTAGTATGTGTGTGTATGATAATGTATTTGCAGATATAGGAGATGAACAAAGTATTGAGCAAAGTTTATCTACATTTTCATCTCACATGACAAATATAGTATCAATACTAAAAAACGTAACAGCAGACTCTTTAGTTATATTTGACGAATTAGGAGCAGGAACAGACCCTGTTGAGGGAGCTGCACTTGCAATAGCAGTATTAGAAGATATAAACTCTGTAGGAGCGAAATGTATAGCAACTACTCACTATAGTGAGCTTAAAAATTATGCTCTTACTAAATCTGGTGTAGAAAACGCAGCAGTTGAATTTGATATAGAAACTTTAAGTCCAACATATAAGTTACTTATAGGTGTTCCTGGAAAATCAAATGCGTTTGAGATTTCCAGAAAGCTTGGACTTAGTGACTATGTAATTTCACGTGCCAAAGAATATATAAATACAGATAACATAGCTTTAGAAGATGTATTACAAAATGTTGAAAAGAATAGAATCAAAGCTATTGAAGATAGAGAAGAAGCTGAAAGACTGAAGGAAGAGATAGAAAGACTAAAAGTAGAATACGACGAAAAACTTGAAAAATTAGTTACTCAAAGAGATAAGATGATTGAAAAGGCTAAATCAGAAGCATTTTCAATAACAAGACAAGCTAAGGAAGAAGTAGACCTTATAATAAAGGAACTTAGAAGTTTAGAACAAGAAAGAGCTTCTAAAGAAAAAAATCGTAAAATAGAAGAACTTAGAAAAGAATTGACTAGTTCTATGGGAAGTCTTCAACCAACAGTAAAAAGTATGATAGTTCCAAAGGTTTCAAGTAAAGAAATAAAAGACCTAAAACCAGGAGAAGAAGTTAAAGTAATAACTTTAAATCAAAATGGTAGTGTGGTTTCTGTAGACAAAAAGAGAAAAGAAGCAGTAGTGCAAATTGGTATAATGAAGATGACTCTACCTTTTAAATCGTTACAAAAATCTCACAAGGATGTTTCAAAAAATGTTACTAAATCAACAAGAAATATCATAAGGGCAAAATCTGGAAATATAAAAAGTGAAGTTGACCTTAGAGGTTTAAATTTAGAAGAAGCTATAATGGAAGTTGAAAAATATCTAGATGATGCATATGTAGCAGGGCTAGAATCTGTAACAGTAATACATGGAATTGGTACAGGAGTGCTAAAAGCAGGACTACAAGATATTTTAAGAAAAAATAGACATGTAAAATCACAAAGAGGTGGCCAGTATGGAGAAGGTGGAGCAGGAGTAACAATTGTTAAACTAAAATAATTTGTATAGGAGCACATTTTTATGATATTAGTATCTGCATGTTTAATAGGAATAAATTGTAAATATAGTGGCGATAATAATGAAAATAAAGAAGTAAAAGAATACCTAAAAGGTAAAGACTTTATCCTTGTATGTCCAGAACAGTTAGGTGGTCTATCTACACCAAGACCACCTGCTGAGATAGTTGATGGGAAAGTAATCACAAAAGAAGATTATAAAGATGTAACAGAAAACTTTGTAAGAGGTGCTGAAGAAACTCTAAAAATAGCAAAGTTATATGTATGTAGCGAAGCAATACTAAAAGAGGGTAGCCCCTCTTGTGGATGTAATCTAGTGTATGATGGTAGTTTTTCAGGTAAAAAAATACCAGGGAAAGGTATTACAGCAAAGTTACTAGAAGAAGAAGGAATAAAAGTTAAGAGTGAAAAAGACTTATAGAAAGTCAATAATGGTATGGATAAAAACTGTAATTATAGTATTTTTAATAGATACAGAAAACATAATTATTAAAGTGTTTTGCCATGTAATGAAATACTTGAAAAAACACGGAATTTGATTTAACATAAAGAGATAAGCACAATATAAACCAGGAACAATGTAGAGAGGAGCAACAAGATGCAAGATTTCAAGGTAGCAATATCAAATTGCCTTAAAGAGAAAATAGAAGAATTGTCGATAGAAGAGATAGAGGCACTTATAGAAGTTCCACCAAACAAGGACATGGGTGACTATGCTTTTCCATGCTTTAAACTAGCTAAAGTATTTAGAAAAGCTCCAAACATGATAGCAAGTGAATTAGCAGAAAGTATAGAAGCTAGTGGAGAGATAACAAAAGTAATACAACTAGGCGGATATGTGAATTTTTTTGTAAACAAATCTCAATTAGCAGAAACTGTAATCAAAAAAGTATTAGATGAAAAAGAAAATTATGGTTGTAGCGATTTTGGAAAAGATAAAACTGTAATAGTTGAATACTCTTCTCCAAATATAGCAAAACCTTTCCATATAGGGCATATAAGAACTACAGTAATAGGTAATGCTCTATATAAGATATATGAATCACAAGGATACAAAACTATAAGAATAAATCATTTAGGTGACTATGGAACTCAATTTGGTAAGTTAATAGTGGCCTTTAAAAAGTGGGGAGAAAAGGAAGTAGTAGAATCTAATCCAATCCCAGAATTATTGAAATTATATGTAAGATTCCACGAGGAAGCTGAACAACATCCAGAAATGGAAGATGAAGCAAGAGCATGGTTTACTAAATTAGAAAATGGTGATGAAGAAGCAAAAGAATTATGGCAGTGGTTTAGAGATGAAAGTCTAAAAGAATTTAGTAGAGTATATAAACTTTTAGATATAGAATTTGATTCTCTAGCAGGTGAAAGTTTCTATTCTGATAAGATGGATAGAGTGATAGAATTATTAGAAGAAAAAAATCTTTTACAAGAGTCTAAAGGTGCAAGAATCGTTGATTTAGAAGAATATAAGATGCCACCAGCACTTATTACCAAGAATGATGGTTCAACACTATATATGACAAGAGATTTAGCTGCTGCAATATATAGAAAAGAAACTTATGATTTTGATAAGTGTATATATGTAGTTGGTTCTCAACAAAACCTACATTTCCAACAATGGTTTAAAGTAATTGAGCTTATGGGATATGAATGGGCAAAAGACTTGGTGCATGTTGGATTTGGTATGGTAGCTCTTGAAGAAGGGACTATGTCAACTAGAAAAGGAAGAGTTGTATTTTTAGAAGATGCATTAAATCAAGCTATAGATAAAACTAAGGATATTATACTAGCTAAAAATCCAGATGCTAAAAATGTAGATGAAATATCTAAACAAGTAGGTGTTGGGGCTGTAGTATTCCAAGAACTATCTAATAGTAGAATAAAAGACTATACTTTCTCATGGGAAAGAACATTGAGCTTTGATGGAGAGACTGGACCATATGTTCAATATACACATGCTAGATGCTGTGCAGTTTTAAGAAAAGCAGAAGAAAAAATCACTTCTGATATAGATTATAGTCTATTGGCTGACGAAGATAGTGCAGAAGTTCTTAGAGTTATAGAATCATTTAATAAAAATATTTTACTTGCTCTAAAGAAGAATGAGCCACACATAGTTACAAGATTTATGCTAGATTTAGCTCAAGCGTTCAATAAATTTTATCATGACAATCCAATTTTAGTGGAAAATTTAGAGATTAGAAAATCGAGACTTGCCTTGGTGCTAGCTACAAAGCAAACTTTAGAAAATTCTCTGAAACTGTTGGGAATGCACGCTCCAGAAAGAATGTAACACAATAAAATGTTGAAATAAAAAGAATAAAATTGAACTTAGTACGCAATTTGTATAACTGTAGAATATAGGGATGTCGAAAACTGATGCTTTACATATAAAAAAGTAGTATCGTATAATAATATATAGATAGTAGATTACAATGATTTTTGTACACTACTATCCCCCTATATATGACAGCTTCTTAACGGGCTGTCTCTTTTTTTTTAATAGCAGGATATTTAAATTAAGTTTTTGAGAAAGGATATATTTATGAATGACGTATTAATAAAAAAAGTCTACACATCTTCTTTTAATAATGGAAGTAAGGCTCTTAAAGATTTAATTATAATAAATACAAAATCCTTAATAGATGATAAAACTCAAAGATGTGTATATATAGACGAAAAGAGATTGAAAGATGAACTTATTTACTTTAGATTTTATGGAGAAAAAATAGGTAATGTCAATTTTTTAAATATTTTATTACCATTAATTTTATCAAATACTAATATTCAAAAAAGTGAAGATGAGGTTGTTAAACTAATAAAAAAATATGTGAGTTACTTTAAAAAAGAAGAATCTTTATTTGATTATTTATTAAGTTCTGTAGCGTATAATTCTATCATGCACAATCTTATAAATAACAGTAAAATTGAATATGTCGAATTACTACAAAATATTAAAGACAAGATAATAGGTTTTTCTATACAATTAGACAAGTCTGATATTGTAAAGTTTCAGATGGCAAGGATAAGCACAATACAATTAATTGATAAATATATTGATTTAAAATATGAAGATTATGATGAAGAAAGTATTCTACCAAGTGTTTTAAATATTTTATATGATATTTATATAGAAGACAGAAATGTAGAAAATCAAGGAATTAAAAGCATGAAAAAATCTATATTATCTATTTTAGGTGAAGAGACTGAATTAAACGAAGATAATATAGATTTTATTTTTTCTATGTCAGAATATGTTGTTAAGTTGAGAAAATATAAAATTGGGGTTAAAATGTATAATAAAAAAATAGACCCAAGTGGTCTTATAAGCCTTGAAGAAGGCGATACTACAATAGACCCCATATTTAATCAAATAACAGTTATGTCGAAAACCTTTAGTGATAATATATTAAGCATAAAGATAAATTCTAAATCAGGTATTTATATATTAAAGTTTAAAAAGGTTTAGGTTACTAGAGATTACTGTTTTTTTCTAAGTAATCCAAAAAATCTTTTTCTTTAGTGTCAGTTAAGAAACATAATTCTTTTACTATATTATTTCTAAGGTCGATAAAATCACTAATTTGGGTATTTTCATTAGTGTATTCAAGAGACTTTATAATAAGCAGTAAATCTCTTTTTGATAAAGAGTTGATAGATACTTTTTCAATTAATTCCATAAAAAACTTCCTTTCCTCATATTACTTGAAATTAATAATCTAATTATATAAATGTTATATAGACTTTACATATACTATTTTAACCTATAAGGGGTACAAAAAGCAGTATAATATTAAAAAGAGGTGAGAAATATTTGAAAATTTTATTAACAACGTTGAATTCTAAGTTTATTCATACAAATTTAGCTATAAGATACCTAAAAGAATTTGTAAGGGATTTAATAGAAGTTGACATGAAAGAATATACGATAAACAATGACTTAGATTATATTTTAAAAGATATATACAAAAATGAATATGATATAATTTTATTCTCAACATATATCTGGAATATAGGAGATATAGTTAAACTTTGTGACAATCTAAAAAAAATTAGACCAAATACTAAAATAGCTTTGGGCGGTCCAGAAGTGAGTTATGATAGCTATGAGGCAATGAAAAAATACGATTTTGTAGATTATATACTTTATGGAGAAGGAGAATTAATTTTTAGAGATTTAGTGCTTCATCTTAAAGGAAAGAAAGAAATAAAAAATGTAGACGGATTGGTATATAGACAAGGAAGCGAGATAATAGCAAATAAACCTATGGAACTTCTTCAAAATTTGGACGAGATTCCTAGTCCTTATGAAAATTTAAATCCAAAGGAATATGAAAATAGAATAGTATATTATGAGTCGTCAAGAGGTTGTCCGTTTAATTGTCAATACTGCTTATCTTCTACCATTCCTGGTCTGAGATATTTCAGCTTAGATAGAATAAAAAGGGATTTAAAAGCTTTAATAGATGCAAGAGTCTCACAAATTAAATTTATTGATAGAACTTTTAATGCAAATAAAAAAGTGGCTATGGAAATTATGGATTTTCTTATGAAAAATGATAATGGATATACAACCTATCATTTTGAAGTTACAGCATATTTGATAGATGACAAGATGATTGAGTTTTTGGCTGACTGTAAAGAAGGGCTTTTCCAGTTTGAAATAGGAGTACAGTCAACAAATGAAAAAACACTTGATGCAGTAGGAAGAAGAGATGATTTTAAAAAGTTATCTCATGTTGTGCAGACAGTAGCATCTTATAGAAATATACATCAGCACTTAGACTTAATTGCAGGACTTCCTTATGAGGATTATGAAAGCTTTGAGAACTCATTTAATGATGTATTTAATCTAGGGATAGAACACTTACAATTAGGCTTCTTAAAGATGATTAAGGGTACAGGTATGAGAAAGGTAGCAGATGAGCATGGATTTAAATATAAGGATTATGCTCCATATGAGTTTTTATACAATAATTATATAAGCTATGAAGAAACATTGAAATTAAAGGATATAGAAGATATACTTGAGAGATACTACAATTCTAAAAACTTTGTGTTGTCCATGAGATATATTATAGGCAGATTTTACAAACAAAGTCCTTTTAAATTTTTTGAAACTTTTGCTAAGTACTTTGATGAAAATGGGTATTTTGACTTGGCACAGGGGAAAAATCAATTATACAAAATATTACTGGATTTCTATAATGAAAAAATAAATATAGACAATGATGTATTTAATGATATATTAAAATATGACTATATTTCGCTAGGTAAGACATCAAATATACCACAGTTTTTTAATAAGTTAGATGTGGATGACTTTAAGAATAGATGTCATGTATTTTTACAAGATAATGATAACTTATCAACATATCTACCTAATTTTGTTGATAAACCAGCAAAACATATAATAAAATATGTTCATTTTGAACCGTTTAAATTTAATATTGTGGATTTAAAAAATAATATAAATACAGAAATAAGAGAAGAAGAAAACATAGTCTTATTTGAATACGATGATAAAAAAATATTTGAGAAATCTAAAACTCATAAAGTAGAAATTTAAGTATTTAGGAGGAAAAAATGGATTTTAAAATAGAAAAATATTTGCTAAAGAAGGCAGAAGAACTAGCTTTTATAACTATAAAGCATGGTGGAGAATTTAAATTAAAGAGTTATGATGTGCCAAAAGGTGGACTAGATGTACCTATAAAAAATGAGGTGCTAGTAAAAGGAATAAAAGAAAAAACTGCTCAAGATAAGTTAAACTCAATGTCTATAGCAGATGCAATGATATATATAATTGGTATAGATAGTAAATTTAAAAACAATGGAGAATATGAAAAGTTTTTAGATGCTTTGGCTAAGGATATTAACTTAGATTTAAAAGCATATATGGGATACATGTCTAGAAAGTACTTTGAGATTGGTGAACATACAGATTCTTTAATATATATAAAAGCATTTATAACTATGTATCCAGATGATTTAGATGCAATGTATAATTATGCAATTGTGTGCCAAGAGATAGCAAAACAATATCAAAAAGACCTAGATGATAAGGCTATGAATGCATTTTTACTTGAAGCGATGGCCAAACTTGAAAAGATAATAGATATTGATAGTGATTTTGCATTAGGTTATTATCATTTAGGTTATCATTATTATAATCAAGGTCAATATTTAAAGACTAAACTGACATGGGAAGATGCATTAAGATTAGGTCTAGATGCTGACTTAGTGGCTGAAATACAAGAAAATTTAGGAAAGATGGATTTTAAAGTACAGTATGAAGAAGGATATACACTTATATTCCATGGTAAGTTCAAAGAAGGATTAGAAAAACTACTGCCATTAGAAGAAGAACATATGGATTGGTGGAATTTACTGTTTATGATAGGACTAGGATATAAGGGTATGGGCGAAATAGAGCAGGCTAAAATGTATTTTGAGAAGATATTAGTAATAAAACCTAAGCAAGTAGATGCTATAGTTGAATTAGGGCTTTGTGAAGCTTCTAAAAATAATTTAGATAAAGCCATAGAGTATTTTGAGCAAGCTGCCAAGATAAAAGAAGACCCAGAAATTCTTTGTAATTTAGGTATGGCTTACTTAAACAATGGTGATATTGATGATGCAACTTACTATATAGAAAGAGCTTATGAATTAAATCCACAGGATGAGATTACGATTGCTTGTTTAAGAGAGCTTGGTATAAACAAGTAAGAATGTTGTTAAACTGTATTAGATTCTATTAGGTTTTATTTTATTAGGTTGGATTTGATGTTAGTGAGTTTTATTTGATGTTATTAAATTTTATTAATTAAGAGTGGTAGAACATTTATTATGTTGTACCACTTTTTTATTTACTTCGTTTGGGAGCTTTTTACCTTTATTTACTCTTTGTAATATTATATTTCATAAATATCTTGAACTTGTAATAATTAAATATTAAAGCAGATTTTAGTTATACAAATTTTTTAGAACATAAAAAATAAATTGAGAAAAGATATATCAAATATGGTATTATTTAGTTAAATATATATAAGGGAGGGGTTACTTTTGATAAAGAAATTAGATGATATTTTAGAGCAGCTTAAAGGAGGAGAAAAAATAGTACTTTCTGTAGCAGCAGCTCACGACAAAGAAGTTTTAATGGCGATAAAGGATGCTGTAGAAAGAAATATAATTACTCCTATATTAGTTGGAAATGAAGGAAAGATAAGAGAAATATCAAAAGAAATAGAATTTGATTTGGGTGGAATTAAAATTATTGACAAGGATGATATTAAAGACTGTGCTGAAATAGCAGTTAAATTAGTATCAAGTAAAGAAGCTGATTTTGTAATGAAAGGCTTATTAGATACATCTGTTATATTAAAAGAAGTGTTAAATAAAGATTATGGTCTTAGAACTGATAGTTTATTAAGCCATGTTATGGTATATGAGTTAGAAAAATACCATAAGCTGTTGATAACTACAGATGGAGGAATGAATATAGCTCCTGACTATGAACAAAAGGCAAAAATATTAAAAAATTCTATAAAAGCAGCAAAATCTTTAGGTATGGAAACTGTAAAAGTTGCATGCTTAGCAGCTAAGGAAAAAGTAAATCCTAAAATGCAAGCTACTGTAGATGCAGATATGTTAGCAAAAGCTTGTCAAGCAGGAGAATTTGGAGATAATGTAATTGTAGAAGGTCCTTTAGCTTTTGACTTAGCAGTTTCAAAAGAAGCTAGCGAGATAAAAGGATTTAAGAGTGAAGTATCTGGAGATGTAGATATTATATTGGTTCCAACAATAGAAGTTGGTAATGGAATAGGAAAAGCCTTTACATATATGGCAGATTCTAAATCAGCAGGTATAATTATGGGTGCAAAAGCTCCTATAGTTTTAGTATCAAGAGCTGATTCACATGAATCTAAATTATACTCTATTGCATATGGAGCTATTGTAGCGAAAAGTATGAAATAAAAACATTAAGTGTGTAAAATAGATGCATTAAAAGATAAAAAGTAGTCATAATATCTGAATTAATGCAATATTAAAAAAATTTTATATAAAAAATAATTATAGCTTCAAATGAATATATACAAATGTTCAATTTGAAGCTATAATTAATATTAAAGTAGGAAAAATAAAAAAATTCAAAAAATTAGTCCAAAAAATGCTATTCTAAGAAGTTTTTACTAATTATGGTATAGGGAGTAAAAATCTGTAACAAGTCCAAAAAAGTAGTGAGAAATAACAAACACACAAATAAGATGTAATATCAAAAAATTGACTAGAAATAATTCAAAATTGATTTTAAAAAATCAAAACATAATTTAATTAAACTAAAGTATCAAAAAAGTAGGCTTAAGTATTAAAAAATAGCCAAAAATAAGCAGTTAAATTAACTTAAATTAGGCATTAAAAATAAAATTTTTATGTATTATCTAATTTTGTTAAAAAAATATTTAAATCTAAAGCAAAGTGCTGAAAATTAGTATATAATCAACTTAGAAAGCATTTATTTTATTATTTTATGACATGAAGTCAGTCACCTGGGGGATTTTAAAAATCAAAAAAAGGGGATAGGAATATGGATGAAAAAATGTTAACAATTGATTTAAACAGCCAGAAGATGATAGCAAAAGCTAGAGAAGAAGGCGTAGAAACAATGTATGATAGAAAAGCAGGCTTTAAAGCACAATGTGGTTTTGGTCTTCAAGGGGTTTGCTGTAGAATATGTGGAATGGGACCATGTAGAATAAGTCCTAAAACTCCAAGAGGGTTATGTGGAGCAGATGAGCATACTATAGTAGGTAGAAACTTTGCAAGAATGGTTGCTGGTGGGACAGCTGCCCATTCAGACCATGCTAGAGATATAGCACATACATTAGCATTAGCTGATCCAAATGGAAACTATAAAATAAGAGACGAAGCTAAGTTAATTAATTTAGCTAAAGAATGGGATGTAGAAACAGAAGGTAGAGATATCTATGATGTAGCACATGAAGTGGCAGAAATTGCATTAATGGAATTTGGTAAACCTTTTGGGACATTAAGATTTATAAAAAATGCACCAGAACCAAGACAAAAAATATGGAAAGAATATGCTATAGAACCAAGAGCTATAGATAGAGAAATTGCAACAATAATGCACTCTACTCATATAGGATGTACTGGTGATATAGATAGTTTAATACACATGAGTCTAAGAACTTCTATGGCTGATGGTTGGGGTGGTTCTATGATAGGTACTCGTCTAAGCGATATCTTATTTGGAACTCCAGTACCAAGAAGAACAGAAGCTAACTTAGCAGTATTAGAAGAAAATAAAGTTAATATAATATTACATGGACATGAGCCAGCATTATCAGAAATGATAGTTTTAGCTTCAGAAGAACCAGACTTAGTAGCTTTAGCTAAAGAAGTTGGAGCAGATGGAATAAACTTAGCTGGTATGTGTTGTACAGGTAATGAAATCACAATGAGACATGGTGTAAGAATAGCAGGAGACTTCCACCAACAAGAACTTGCAATAGTAACTGGAGCAGTTGAAGCTGTAATAGTTGACGTTCAATGTATATTCCCTGCACTAGCTAGAGTAGCAGATTGTTACCATACTAAATTTGTAACAACTTCTCCAAAAGCTAAAATAACAGGTTCAACTTATATTGAATTCAGAGAAGAACAAGCTCTTGATGATGCTAAATCAATAGTTAAAGAAGCAATCTTAAACTTTAAAAATAGAGATAAATCAAAAGTACTTATACCTGAATTAAAATCAGGGGCAACAGTTGGGTATAGTGTAGAAGCAGTAGTAAATCAATTAGACAGAGTTGTAAACTCTCATATAGACCCAGCAGGAACAGTTAAGCCATTAACAGACTGTTTAAAATCTGGAGTATTAAGAGGAGCAGCTGGTGTAGTTGGATGTAACAACGCTAAAGGAGTTTCAAATGAAGCTCATGTAACAATAATGAAAGAGTTAATTAAAAACGACATAATAGTAGTTACTACAGGATGTGGTGCTTCAGCAGCAGCAAAATTTGGTTTAATGGAAACTGATGCAGCAGAAAAATATGCAGGTAAAGGTCTTGCAACTGTCTGTAAATTAGTAGGAATCCCACCAGTACTACATATGGGTTCTTGCGTTGATATAAGCCGTATATTAGATTTAGTTGGAGCAGCAGCTAAATACTTAGATATGGATATGTGTGACCTTCCAGTTGTAGGTATAGCTCCAGAGTGGATGTCAGAAAAAGCAGTTGCTATAGGATGTTATGTTGTAGCTTCTGGTATAGACACTTATCTAGGAATAATGCCTCCAATAGCTGGTTCTTCAAGAGCAGTAGATATATTAACTAGCGAATTAAAAGATAAAGTTGGTGCAACATTTACTGTAAATACAAATCCAAAAGAGTTAGCAGCTACAATAATAGAAGATATAGAAAAGAAACGTGTTCACTTCGAAGCATTAGTTGAAGAAAAAATGGGCGTTGAAGCAGAAGCTTAGAAAATGGCTAGAGGCTTAGAAAAAACGATTTTATATCTAAATGAAGATTTTATGGTTGAATAAAGTCAAATATTAAAGAAAATAATATCGAAATACAATGAATATACTGAATAAATAAAATATAAACAATATAATGAAGAATACTAAAACTATACATGCTGCTTTGAAAAGCTAGTAGGGTAAATGTAATTGGTTCCTGTAAGGACTAGCTGTAGTTTATTTTTAGTGTTTAAAAAATAGATAACTACACTAAAAAATAAATAAATAAAATAAAAAGCAAATAGTAATAAAGGTGGTAGGGATTATGAAGATAGCAATAACAGGTAAAGGTGGAGTAGGTAAAACGACTTTTTCTTCAATGCTCTCTAGAATGTTTGCTGAAGACGGATACAGAGTTGTTGCTGTTGATGCCGACCCTGATGCTAATTTAGCTTTAGCACTAGGTTTTCCAAAAGAAGTATATGAATCAATAGTACCTATATCAGAAATGAAAAAATTAGTTTCAGATAGAACAGCAGCTTCTGTAGGTTCATTTGGAAAAATGTTTAAGATGAATCCTAAAGTAGACGATATACCTGAAAATTTCTGTAAAGAATACAATGGAGTGAGATTACTTACATTAGGGACAGTAGATTCTGGTGGTACTGGATGTGTATGTCCAGAGCATGTTCTTTTAAAAAGACTCTGTTCTCATTTAATACTACAAAATAAAGATGTAGTTGTTATGGATATGGAAGCTGGAATTGAACACTTAGGAAGAGGAACAGCTCAAGGTGTAGATGCTTTTATAGTAGTTGTAGAGCCAGGTGAAAGAAGTCTACAAACCTATAGAAAAGTTAAAAAACTTGGTCATGATATAGGCGTAAATAAGGTATTTGTTGTAGGTAACAAAATCAGAAATAAAGAAGATGAAGAATTTATAATACAAAACTTAGAAGATGGCGAATCTTTAGGATTTATCTATTACAATCAAGATGTTATAGATTCTGATAGAGCTAATCAATCTCCATATGATTCTAGTGAAACAACAAAAGCACAAATTAAAGAAATAAAAGAAAAATTAATGTCACTTAAAGATAAATAGAAATTTTGATTTATAATTGGTTTGTTGGTTAAAGGTAATAAATAGGTATTAGATAGGTAATGAATGATTAATTAGATAAATGACTAGCTATTAAGTAAAGATATTTTAATGGCTTAGTAGCTAGTTTTTAAGCAATTTTACATGTATAATTATCTTATAAAATATAATTTTTACATATTAATACAATTTATACAAAAATTATATTTTAAATCTATTTAGGTTGTGGGAGGAGATTCAGTTATGGGATTTAAATCTGACATTGAAATAGCTCAAGAAGCTAAGCCTCAAGATATTAGAGAGGTTGCAAAAAAATTAGGACTAGGTGAAGAAGATGTAGAACTATATGGTAAATACAAAGCCAAAGTTGACTACAATCTACTAAAAAGAGAAACTGGGAAAAAAGCTAAGTTAATATTAACTACAGCTATAAACCCAACTCCAGCAGGTGAAGGAAAAACTACTACTACTATCGGTGTTGCTGATGCATTTGCAAAATTAGATAAAAATGTATTAGTTGCTTTAAGAGAACCATCTCTAGGACCAGTATTTGGTGTTAAAGGTGGGGCAGCTGGTGGAGGATATGCACAAGTTGTTCCTATGGAAGATATAAACTTACACTTCACTGGAGATTTTCATGCTATAGGAGCTGCTAATAACCTTTTAGCTGCTATGCTTGACAATCATATTCACCAAGGAAATGAACTTAGAATAGACCCTAAGAAAATAACTTGGAGAAGATGTGTAGACATGAACGATAGACAACTTAGAAATATCGTTGATGGTATGGGTAAAAAAGGTGATGGAGCAGTTAGACAAGATGGATTTGATATAACTGTTGCTTCTGAAATAATGGCAGCTTTCTGTTTGGCAAGTGATATAGCTGACTTAAAAGAAAGATTAGGAAACATAATAGTTGGATATAGCTACGAAGGTGCACCTGTAACAGCTAGACAATTAAAAGCTAATGGTGCTATGGCTGCATTATTAAAAGATGCTTTAAAACCAAACCTAGTTCAAACTCTTGAAGGAACACCATCATTTGTACATGGTGGACCATTTGCAAATATAGCTCATGGATGTAACTCTGTTATAGCTACAAGAATGGCTATGCACTTTGCAGATTATGTAATAACTGAGGCTGGTTTCGGTGCTGACCTTGGAGCAGAAAAATTCTTAGATATAAAATGTAGAATGGCAAACTTAAAACCAGATGCTGTTATAATAGTTGCTACTGTAAGAGCATTAAAATACAATGGCGGAGTTGCTAAAACAGATTTAAATGAAGAAAATCTAGAAGCTCTTGAAAAAGGACTTCCAAACTTATTAAAACATGTTGAAAACATAACTCAAGTATATGGATTACCAGCAGTTGTTGCAATAAACAGATTCCCACTTGATACTGAAGCTGAACTTAAACTTGTTGAAGACAAGTGTAAAGAATTAGGCGTTAATGTTGCTCTTTCTGAAGTATGGGCAAAAGGTGGAGAAGGTGGAATCGCAGTAGCTAAAGAAGTTTTAAGATTATTAGATGAAGAAGAAAATAATTTTAGATTCTGCTATGAAGATGATTTATCTATAAAAGATAAGATAAATGCTATAGCTACTAAGATTTATGGAGCAGATGGTGTAGATTATACTCCAGAAGCTGATAAAGAAATAGCTAACTTAGAAAAACTTGGATTTACTAAAGTTCCAGTATGTATGGCTAAAACTCAATATTCTTTAACTGATGACCAAACTAAATTAGGTAGACCAACAGGATTTAGAATAACTGTAAGACAAGCATCAATTTCAGCAGGGGCTGGATTTATAGTTGCACTTACTGGAGAAATAATGAAAATGCCAGGATTACCAAAAGTTCCAGCAGCAGAAAAAATAGATGTTGATGAAAACGGAGTAATAGCTGGATTATTCTAAGTGTATTAATTTATAAATAAAGAGTAGGAAATATCTCTAAGATAATTTGAGATATTTTCCTACATCCTTTTAAGGAGGATTATCATGAAAATAGCAGATAAAACTTGTGTTGATTTTGTAGAAGTACTATCTTCTAAAGAAGCAGTACCAGGTGGCGGGGGGGCTGCCGCACTAGTTGGTGCAATTGGTATGGCTTTAGGGAGTATGGTATGTAATCTTACAATAGGAAAGAAAAAGTATGCTGAGTATGAAGAAAGTGTAAAAGATATATTAAGTAAAGCAGGAAAATTAGAAAAAGATTTATTAAAAATGATAGATGATGATGCAGAATGTTTCTTACCATTATCAAAAGCTTATGGGCTTCCTAAAGAAACAGAAGAAGAAAAAAGAATAAAAGCAGAAACAATGGAAAAAGCACTAAAAGTTGCTTGTGAAGTGCCATTAAATATAGTAAGAGTTTGTTATGAAGCTATTAAGTTACATGAAGATTTAGTTGATAAAGGTTCAAGACTTGCTATAAGCGATGTTGGTGTAGGGGTTCAATGTTTAAGAGCTGCTATACTTGGAGGACAATTAAATGTAGTTATAAATATAAATTCTATACAAGATCAAGAATATGTTAGTAAAGTAAAAACAGAAGTAGATAAATTGGTTAAAGATGGCGTTAAAACTTGTGATGAAGTTTATGCTAAAGTTGAAAAAGCTCTTGGAAAATAATTTTTAAATGACGAAAGTAAATACTATGTTATTAATATGTGGTATATAGAATAAATTAATTTAAGTTTGCTTGTAGGGGAGTTGTGAATATATGGAAGTAATGTCAACTAAAGGACAGATTATAAAAGGAAAACCTGTAGCTGATAAGATTAGTGAAGACTTAATAAAAGAAGTCGAGTTACTAGTTAAAGAAGGTATAAATCCTAAGCTAACAATAGTTAGAGTTGGAGCAAGAAGCGATGATTTATCATATGAAAGAGGAGCACTAAAAAGATGTCAAAACATTGGTATAACAACTGAAGTGTTGGAATTAGATGAAAATATAACTCAAGAAGAATATATTGATGTTTTAAAGAAAGCTAATGATGACAAGGATGTTAATGGTATATTATGTTTTAGACCACTTCCAAAACACTTAAATGAAGAAGTTATAAAATATGTCATTGCACCAGAAAAAGATGTAGATTGTTTTAGTCCAATAAACTCTGCTAAAGTCATGGAAGGTGATAAGAGTGGATTCCCACCATGTACTCCTACAGCAGTAGTAGAAATATTAAAACATTATAATGTTGATTTAAAAGGAAGTAAGGTAACAGTTCTTGGAAGATCAATGGTAGTTGGGAAGCCAGTATCAATGCTTTTATTAAGTGAACATGCAACTGTTACAATATGCCATTCAAAGACTAAAAACTTATCAGATGTAGCTGCGGAAGCAGACGTATTGATAGCAGCTATTGGTAGAGCTAAGATGGTAGATGAAAGTTTTGTGAAAGATGGAGCAGTAGTTATAGACGTTGGTATAAATGTTGATGAAGAAGGAAATTTATGTGGAGATGTTGATACAAATGCAGTTTTAAATAAAGTATCGATGATAACTCCAGTTCCAGCGGGGGTTGGTTCAGTTACAACATCTATACTTGCAAAACACGTAGTTAAAGCTTGTAAGTTGCAAAACAATAAATAGATAGATATTGTGGAAGGTTTAGGGGGGAAGTAGATATGATAATTTCTGAAAATAAACCATTGGAAGAAGTGCTAGGGTACTTAAAGAATTTTGACAAGCTAGTTTTAGTTGGTTGTAATCAATGTGCAGCGACTTGTAAGAGTGGTGGAGAAGAAGAAGTTCTAAAAATGAAGGAAACTCTTGAAGGTGAAGGCAAAAAAATCTTAGGATATGTAATGCTTGATCCTGCTTGTAACCTTTTAAAGTCTAAAAAGGACTTAAAGGCTCTAAAAGAAGAAACTAAAGAAGCTGATGCAGTTTTATCTTTAGCATGTGGAGATGGAACACAAACAATAGTTAAAAACCTAAAAAATAAACCAGTTTATCCAGCTAACAACACTTTGTTTATAGGGGAAGTACAAAGGGTTGGAGAATATGAAGAAGCTTGTAAAGCTTGTGGAGACTGTGAACTTGGTTGGACAGGTGGAATATGTCCAGTAACTATGTGTGCTAAAGGTCTTATGAATGGGGCTTGTGGTGGAGCTAAAAATGGTAAATGTGAAGTAAATCCAGAAAATGATTGTGCTTGGATAAAAATATATGAAAGATTGGAATCTATAGGGCAATTAGAGAATTTAGCAGAAATAAGACCACCAAAAGACTATTCTAAGCAAAATAATCCAAGAAGCTTAAGTGCAAAGAAAAAGAAAGAAGCAACAGCGAATTCATAAAAGTTTTTTTTAGAAGGTTAAAAGGGGGATTAGAGATGAGCTTATTAAGAGAAACACTAGAGAGTGGAAAATTTGCAGTTACTACTGAGATGGCTCCTCCAAAAGGGACTGACCTTTCACATTTAATTGAATGTGCGAAGCCGTTAGTTGGAAGAGTTCACGCAGCAAATGTAACAGACTTTCAATCAGCAGTTATGAGAGCAACTTCTCTTGCTACATGTAAATTACTAAAAGATGCTGGATTAGAGCCAGTGATTCAAATAACGGGGAGAGATAGAAATAGGATAGCTATACAAGGAGAAATGTTGTCAGCAGGTGTATTTGGAATAAACAGCTTGTTGGCATTAACAGGAGACCATACTAGCGTAGGAGACCATCCACAGGCTAAAGGAGTATTTGATTTAGACTCTGTAGGGATACTTCAAACTGCTGAAACTCTAATGGCAGGTACGGATATGGCTGGTAATAAATTAAAAGGTTCTCCAGATTTTTATCTAGGAGCATCAGTAACTCCAGAATATTCTCCAATAGAAGTTCAATTATTAAAAATGCAAAAGAAAATAAAAGCTGGAGCTAAATTTTTCCAAACTCAAGCACTTTATGACATAAATACAATGAGAAAGTTTAGAGAACTAACAAGGGATATGGATTGTAAGGTATTAGCAGGAATAGTACCTTTAAAATCTCCAGGAATGGCTAAATTTATGACTGCAAATGTACCAGGAATATTTGTGCCAGATGAACAAATCGAAAGATTAAGAGCAGCTGGAAAAGAAAACTGGGTAAGTGAGGGAATAAAAATGGCAGGAGAACTTATCAAACAATTAAAAGAAGAAGATTTATGTGATGGTGTTCATATAATGGCAATTGGGGCAGAAGAAAATATACCTGCTATACTAGATGCCGCAGGTTTATAGTATTACAAGATTGTAGATTATAAGGTTTGGGGGAATTAAGGATGAAAATAGTAGTAGTAGGTGGTGGACCAGGAGGATATGTAGCAGCTATAAAAGCTTCTATGCTTGGTGCAGAGGTAACAGTTATTGAAAAAAGAAGAGTTGGAGGAACTTGCTTAAATGCAGGATGTATACCAACTAAAGCACTTCTTGCTTCTTCAGGGGTATTAAATACTGTGAGGGAAGCAAAGGATTTTGGTATAGAGATAGATGGTACAGTTACACCAAATTTCACTGCTATAATGGAAAGAAAAAATAAAGTTGTAAATCAATTAATAAGTGGTATAGAATTCCTATTTGAAAAAAGAGGCGTAAAACTAGTTAATGGTTTTGGAAAATTGATTGATAAAAATACTATAGAAGTAACAAAAGATGATGGAACAGTAGAATCTATAAAAGCGGATAAGATAATACTAGCTAATGGTTCTGTTCCAGTTGTACCAAGAATGTTCCCATATGATGGAAAAATTGTAATAACTAGTGATGAAGTTCTTGGACTTGAAGATATACCTGAGTCTATGTTAATAGTAGGTGGTGGAGTTATAGGATGTGAAATAGGGCAATTCTTTAGAGCCTTAGGAACAGAAGTAACTATAGTTGAAATGGTTGACCAGATACTATTAAATGAAGATAAAGATGTAGCTAAACAACTACTTAGACAATTTAAGAAAGATAAGATTAAAGTTATTACAGGTATTGGAGTACAAACTTGTGAAGTAGTTGATGGTAAAGCTGTTGCAACTCTTTCTAATGGAAAGGTTATAGAAGCACAATATGCATTAGTATGTGTTGGTAGAAGACCTAACCTTGATAATTCTGGAGTAGAAGATATAGGAATTGAAATGGAAAGAGGAAAAGTAGTAGTTAATGAGCATCTTGAAACTAATGTAGAAGGTATATATGCAATAGGTGATATAATAGATACTCCTTTCTTAGCACATGTTGCTTCTAAAGAAGGTATTGTTGCAGTTGAAAATGCTTTAGGAAAAACTAAAGTAGTAGATTATAGAGCAATTCCAAGATGTGTTTATACTGAACCTGAAGTTGCTGGTGTTGGTAAAACTGAAAAACAACTTGAAGCTGAAGGTGTAGAATACAATGTAGGTCAATTTGATTTTAGAGGACTTGGAAAAGCACAGGCTATAGGACATTTCCAAGGATTTGTAAAAATAATAGCTGATAAAGAAACAGATAAAATAATAGGTGCAGCAGTAGTAGGTCCTCATGCTACAGATTTATTAACAGAGTTATCACTTGCTGTTCATCTAGGATTAACTGTAGAACAAGTAGGGGATGCAATACATCCACATCCAAGTTTATCTGAAGGACTAATGGAAGCACTTCATGATGTACATGGAGAATGTGTTCATTCTGTACCTAAATTATAATAAGTAAACAGAGTACATAAGGCTCTGTGGCTAGATTTAAGGGGGAAGTCTTAAAATGGGATACAATATAGCTGTTGCAGGAAAAGGTGGAACTGGTAAAACAAGTCTCACAGGGCTTTTGATTGATTATTTGGTTAAGGACAATAAGGGACCAGTATTGGTTGTAGATGCTGATGCTAATGCTAACATAAATGAAGTATTAGGTATTGAAGTTGAAGCAACAATAGGAGAAATAAGAGAAGAAGTAAATCAAAGAGAAAAGTTAGGCAATGCATTCCCAGGTGGTATGACAAAAGCACAATATCTACAATTTAGATTAAATTCTATAATTGAAGAAGGCGAAGGATATGACTTATTAGTAATGGGGAGATCAGAAGGGGAAGGATGTTACTGTTTTGTAAATGGGATACTTAGAGAACAAGTAAACAAAATATCTGGTCACTACAAATACTTAGTCATGGACAACGAAGCTGGTATGGAACATCTAAGCAGAAAAGTTACTAGACATGTTGATACGCTTTTATTGGTTAGTGATTGCTCAAGACGTAGCATACAAGCTGTTGCTAGAATAAGAGATTTAGCTGAGGAACTAAAATTAAATGTTGGAAGAATACTTCTAATTGTAAATAAGGTTCCAAATGGGGTTATGAATGATGGTGTTAAAGAGGAAATAGAAAAACATAACCTAGAGCTAATCGGTGTTGTACCTATGGATGAATTGATATATGAATATGATTCTACAGGTATTCCTTTAGTTGATTTACCTGAAGATTCAAAATCTAAAGTAGCTATGAAAGAAATTTTTGCTAAATTAGAATTAAAATAGGCTTAAGGGGGAAAAAAATATGGCATTTAAAATGTCTACTCAAAAATATTCTGGAAAAATATCAGAAGTTGAAGTAGGAATAGGGGAAAAAGCAATTAAATTAGGTGGGGAAAATGTATTACCTTTTTATAGTTTTGATGGAGAAGTAGGGAATACTCCAAAAATAGGTATACAAATATCAGACGTTTATCCTGAAAGCTGGACTGATTCATATAAAGAGTTATACAAAGATGTAGCTAATTGTCCAGTAGAATGGGCTAAATATGTTGAAGCTAATACACAAGCAGATTTTATTTGTTTAAAATTTGATGGTTCTGACCCAAATGGATTAGATAAATCAGTTGATGACTGTGCTGAAGTGGCTAAAGCAGTAGTTGAAGCAATAACATTGCCTTTAGTAGTAGCTGGTTCAGGAAATCATGAAAAAGATGGTAAACTGTTTGAAAAATTAGCTCAAACATTGGATGGTCATAACTGTCTATTTATGTCAGCAGTAGAAGATAACTACAAAGGAGTAGGAGCATCAGCTGGAATGGCTTATTCACACAAAGTTGGAGCAGAATCTTCTGTTGATATAAACCTAGCAAAACAATTAAACGTACTGTTAACTCAATTAGGCGTTAAAGGTGAAAATATAGTTATGAATGTTGGATGTTCAGCAGTTGGTTATGGATATGAATATGTTGCATCTACTATGGATAGAATTAGACTTGCAGCATTTGGTCAAAATGATAAGACATTACAAATGCCTATCATAACACCAGTAGCTTTCGAAGTAGGTCATGTTAAAGAAGCTATAGCTCCAGTGGAAGATGAGCCAGATTGGGGTTGTCCAGAAGAAAGAACTATAGCAATGGAAGTTTCAACTGCAGCAAGTGTTTTAGTAGGTGGTTCAAACGCAGTTATACTTCGTCATCCAAAATCAATAGAAACTATAAAAGAATTGGTTAACGCATTAGCTTAATTAAATTGTTAAGGTTAGGGGGAGAAAATAATGGCATTAAAAGCTTTAGATATATTTAAATTAACACCAAAGAAAAACTGTAAGGATTGTGGATTCCCAACTTGTATGGCTTTCTCTATGAAGGTTGCTTCAGGAGCTGTAGAAGTAGGTAAATGCCCACATATGTCTGATGACGCTATAGCGAAACTATCAGAAGCTACTGCACCTTTAATGAAAGCATTAAAAGTTGGTGCTGGAGCATCTGAATATGAACTAGGTGGGGAAACAGTATTATTTAGACATGAAAAAACATTAGTAAGTAGAAATAGATATGCAGTTTCATTCTGTACTTGTATGAGTGATGAAGCAGTAGACGCTAAAATAGCTAACATGAAAAAAGTTGACTATATAAGAATTGGTGAACAAATGAAAGTTGAAATGGTTGTTTTAGAATACTGTGGAGACAAAGATGCATATTTAAAACTAATAGACAAAATAAAAGGTAGTGGATTAGAAGTAGCTTATATTTTAGCTTGTGATGATGCACAAGCAGTAAAAGAAGCTGTTGAAGTATTAAAAGATGCTAGACCAATGGTATATGGAGCAACTAAAGATAACTACAAAGATATGATAGAAGTAGTTAAAGGAGCAAACTTACCATTAGGAGTAAAAGCCGCTAGCTTAGAAGAATTATATGAAACAGTTGAATTAGTTCAATCTGCTGGATATAAAGAATTAGTATTAGATGTAACTGGAGAAAATATAAAAGATACTTACACTAATGCTGTGCAAGTTAGAAGAATAGCTTTAAAAGAACAAGATAGAACATTTGGATATCCTTCAATAGTATTTGCAAATAGATTATCTAACTCAAATCCTATGATGGAAATTGCTTTATCATCAATATTTACTATAAAATATGGTTCTATAATAGTAATAGATGATATTAGTTATGCTAAAGCATTACCATTATTTGCATTAAGACAAAATATATACACTGACCCACAAAGACCAATGAGAGTTGAACCAAAGATTTACCCAATTAATAACCCAGATGAAAATTCTCCAGTATTAGTTACTGTTGACTTTGCATTAACTTATTTCATAGTTGCTGGAGATATAGAAAGATCAAAAGTTCCAGTATGGTTAGTAATACCAGATGCAGGTGGATATTCAGTTCTTACATCTTGGGCTGCTGGTAAATTTGGTGGAAATTCAATATCTGCTTTCATTAAAGAAAGTAAAGTAGATGAAGTAACTAATTGTAAAGACATTATTATTCCAGGAAAAGTTGCAGTACTTAAAGGTGATATAGAAGATAACTTACCAGGATGGAATGTAGTTATAGGACCAGAAGAATCTATGGAATTACCTAAGTTCTTAAAAGGATACCAAGAAAAAGCATGCCAAACAAACTAATAAAATATTAACTAACTATTAATATTAAATTTAAAGGGGGACATTATAAATGGAAAAATTTATGATTATAGGTGAAAGAATACACTGTATCTCACCTTCAATAAGAAAGGCATTAGCAGAAAGAGATCCAGCTCCAATATTAAAAAGAGCAAAAGAACAATTAGAAGCAGGAGCACACTATATAGATTTCAATATAGGACCTGCTGAAAGAGATGGCGAAGAGATAATGACATGGGGAGTTAAGCTACTTCAATCTGAATTTAACAATGTTCCTATAGCATTAGATACAGCTAATAAAAAGGCTATCGAAGCTGGACTTAAAGTTTATGATAGAACTAATGCAAAACCAATAATAAACTCTGCTGATGCTGGTTCAAGATTTGATTTAATAGATATAGCAGCTGAATATGAATCAATGGTTATAGGTTTATGTGCAAAAGAAGGTATCCCAAGAGATAACGATGAACGTATGGCTTACTGCCAAGAAATACTAGAAAAAGGCTTAATGCTAGGAATGGAGCCAACTGATATATTATTTGACCCATTATGCTTAGTTATAAAGGGTATGCAAGAAAAACAAGTAGAAGTTTTAGAAGCTATAAAAATGATGACTGAAATGGGACTTTTAACTACAGGAGGATTATCTAATGTATCTAATGGATGTCCTAAACATGTTAGACCTGTTTTAGATAGCGCATTCTTAGCAATGGCAATGGCTAATGGATTTAGTTCAGCTATAATGAATCCATGTGACCCAGAATTAATGAAAACTGTAAAATCTTGTGACATAATCAACGGGGCATCTTTATATGCAGACTCTTTCTTAGAGTTAAATGAAGGTGGATTTGCTTTCTAGGGTTTTTAGGGTATAGTTAATAAAAAATAGGTGTAAATATTAAAGGGGGAAATAGAATGAATCTATATAATATAATCTTTACAGGGTCAGAACAAGCTTTAGGTGCGGCTCAAGCTATGTTAGCTGAAGCTATAGAAAAAAACGGAAAAGAACATAAAGTAGCTTTCCCTGATACAGCATATTCATTACCTTGTATATATGCTGCAACAGGACAAAAAATGAACACTTTAGGGGACTTAGAAGGTGCTTTAGAAGTAGTAAAATCTTTAATCAATAGAACTCATTTATTAGAACATGCTTTTAATGCTGGTTTAGCTACTGCTTTAGCGGCAGAAGTAATTGAAGCATTAAAATACTCAACTATGGATGCTCCATATAGTGAGCCATGTGCAGGTCATATAACTGACCCTATAATCAGATCACTTGGTGTACCACTAGTTACAGGAGATATACCTGGTGTTGCAGTTGTTCTTGGTGAATGTCCTGATGCTGAATCAGCAGCAAAAGTTATAAAAGACTACCAATCTAAAGGTTTATTAACTTTCTTAGTTGGTAAGGTTATAGACCAAGCTATAGAAGCTGGAGTAAAAATGGGTCTTGAGCTAAGAGTTATACCTCTAGGATATGATGTAACTTCTGTTATCCACGTTGTATCTGTTGCAGTAAGAGCAGCATTAATATTCGGTGGATTAACTCCTGGTGATTTAAACGGATTATTAGAATACACAGCTAATAGAGTTCCTGCATTTGTAAATGCATTTGGACCATTAAGTGAATTAGTTGTATCTGCAGGTGCTGGAGCAATAGCTTTAGGATTCCCAGTTATAACTGACCAAACTGTTCTTGAAGTTCCAATGAACTTATTAACTCAAAAAGATTATGATAAGATAGTAGCTACTTCATTAGAAGCTAGAGGAATAAAAATAAAAGTTACTGAAATACCTATACCAGTTTCATTTGCAGCAGCATTTGAAGGTGAAAGAATTAGAAAGAGCGACATGTTTGCTGAATTTGGTGGAAATAAAACTGAAGCTTGGGAGCTTGTTGTTAAGAAAGAAGCAACTGAAGTTGAAGACCATAAGATAGAAATAATAGGACCAAACATAGATGAAGTTGAAGCTGATGGTGTATTAAGATTACCACTTGCTGTAATAGTTAAGATAGCTGGTAAAAACATGCAAGAAGATTTCGAACCAGTTCTTGAAAGACGTTTCCACTACTTCTTAAACTATATAGAAGGTGTAATGCACGTTGGACAAAGAGATATGGCTTGGGTAAGAATCTCTAAAGATGCATTTGATAAAGGATTTAGACTTGAGCATATAGGAGAAGTTTTATATGCTAAGATGTTAGATGAATTTGAATCAGTTGTTGATAAGTGTGAAATAACTATAATTACAGATGCTGAAAAAGTTTCTGAATTAAAAGGTGAAGCAATAGCTAAGTACAATGCGAGAGATGAGAGATTAGCTTCATTGGTTGATGAAAGTGTAGAGACTTTCTATTCTTGTAACTTATGTCAATCATTTGCACCAGCTCACGTTTGTGTTGTTACTCCTGAAAGACTTGGTCTTTGTGGAGCAGTTAGCTGGTTAGATGCTAAAGCTACTAAAGAATTAGACCCTACAGGTCCTTGTCAACCAATAGAAAAAGGTGAATGTTTAGACGATAGAACAGGTGTATGGAACTCTGTAAATGAAACTGTAAACCAAATATCTCAAGGTGCAGTTGAAGCTGTTACATTATACTCTATATTAGAAGACCCTATGACTTCTTGTGGATGTTTCGAGTGTATCTGTGGTATAATGCCAGAAGCAAATGGATTTGTTGTAGTTAACAGAGAATTCCCAAGCGTTACTCCAGTTGGTATGACTTTCGGAGAACTTGCTTCTATGACAGGTGGAGGAGTTCAAACTCCAGGATTCATGGGACACGGAAGACACTTCATATCTTCTAAAAAATTCGCTTATGCAGAAGGTGGACCAGAAAGAATAGTTTGGATGCCAAAAGAATTAAAAGATTATGTAGCTGATAAATTAAATGCTACAGTTAAAGAAATGACTGGAATAGAAAACTTCTGTGATATGATTTGTGACGAAACTATAGCTGACGATTCTGAAGGTGTATTAGCTTTCTTAGAAGAAAAAGGTCATCCAGCATTAGCTATGGAAAGTGTAATGTAATTGATGGAAAATTTGAAATAATGTGATATAATATTAATATGATTTAAATAAATTAATCAATAATATAATATTGGGGGTCTATCGAAATGAAATTATTACCAGAATTAAAATACTCTAAAGATCATGAATGGGTAAAAGTAATTGATGGAGATGTTGTATATATAGGTATAACAGATTATGCTCAAGATCAATTAGGAGAAATATTATTTGTTGAAACACCAGAAGTAGAAGATACTGTAACTAAGGGAGTAGATTTTGGAGTAGTTGAATCTTCTAAAGTAGCTTCTGATTTAATATCTCCTGTTAATGGTGAAGTATTAGAAGTTAATGAAAAATTAGAAGATGAGCCAGAATGTATAAATGAAGACCCATACGAAAACTGGATATTAAAAGTAAAACTAGCTGATGTTGCTGAGCTTGATACATTATTAAGTGATAAAGAATATGAGGCTGGATTAGAATAATTAAAGACTAGGGATGTTATTATAATTGGGGAAAGTATAGTAAAATTTGAGTGCACGCAAATTTAGCTATACTTTCCTTTTATAATATATAGAACAAATTGGGAGGGATATCATGATAAAGGTAAATTTTATGCCAAACAATAAAGAAGTTTATTGTAACGAGGGGGATATATTACTAGAAGTAGCAAGAAATGCAGATATATTCATAGATGCTCCTTGTAATGGAAATGTATCTTGTGGTAAATGTAAGGTGAAGTTGTTAAAAGGTAAGGTTGATACAGAAAAAACAAGACATATAACAGATAACGAATGGGAGCAAGGTTATATATTAGCTTGTTGTACAAAAGTAATCTCAGATATAGAAATTGAAGTTCCTTCTAAAGTATCATCTTCTATGCATGGTATGAAGATAGAAGGTAGTAATAAACAAAAAGATAGAGGACTTTTTGAGAGAGCTAAAAAAATAATAGAAAAGCATAACTTACAATTTAAGACAAATATAAAGAAGAAATACATAGAAATGGAAGAACCAAACTTAGATGATAATATAAGTGATGTAGATAGATTAGAAAGACATGTTAGAAATCATCTGGGGTACAATGAAATAGATTTTAGATTAGATATACTTAGAAAGATGCCAACGATATTTAGAAAGAGCGATTTCAAAGTTACAATAACATATGTTCAAAAACAAAAGAAACTTACAATCATAAATATAGAAGAAGGAAATAAGGAAAATTCTCTGTATGGAGTTGCAATAGATATTGGTACAACTTCGGTAGTTGTATGTTTAGTAGACTTATATTCAAAAGAAGTAGTAGATAAAGCATCATCTGGAAATGCTCAGATAAAATATGGAGCAGATGTTATAAATAGAATTATATATTCGGCTAAGAAAAACGGATTAGAAACTTTACACAAAGCTATAGTTGATGAAACTATAAATCCTCTATTAAAAACATTATATGAAAGAAATGGCATAAATAAGGAGGATGTAGTCACTTTAGTAGCTGCTGGAAACACAACTATGACAAGTTTATTTTTAGGAGTGTATACAGACTTTTTAAGACAAGAACCTTATATACCTCCATTTTTAAAATCTCCAAAACTTATGGGTGAAAATGTAGGCCTTTTTGTAAATGACAGTGCATATGTGTACTTAGCTCCATCTGTAGCAAGTTATGTAGGAGGAGACATAACAGCAGGGGTATTATCAGCAGGGATATGGTCAAGTGAAGAAAATGTTTTATTTATAGATTTAGGTACCAATGGAGAGATAGTATTTGGAAATCAAGACTATATGATGAGCTGTGCATGTTCAGCAGGTCCTGCATTTGAAGGTGGAGGCATAAGCTGTGGAATGAGAGCATCAGCAGGAGCAATAGAAAAGGTGGCTATTGATAAAGAAACTTTAGAGCCTACATTAAAAATAATAGATGAATGTGCGCCAGTTGGTATATGTGGTTCTGGTATAATTGATTTAATTTGCCAAATGATTACTAAGGGTGTAATAGATAGAAGAGGTAAGATATACAGAGATTTAAACAATAAGAGAGTTAGATTTAATGAACATGAAATAGGAGAGTATGTATTAGCATTTAAAGAAGAATTTGATTTGGAGAATGATATAGTAGTAAATGAAGTGGACATAGATAATTTCATTAGAGCTAAAGGAGCTATATATTCAGGAGCATATACTCTTGTAGATAGCTTGGGTATGGATTTTAGTATATTAGATAGAGTTTATATAGCAGGTGGTATAGGAAATAACTTAGATATAGAAAATTCAATAATTATAGGATTACTTCCTGATATCGATAGAGAGAAATTTACTTATATAGGAAATAGTTCACTTGTTGGTTCTTACTTGGCTCTTATAAGTAAAGATGCCAAAAATAAACTTGAAGAAATAGGTAGACAAATAACTTATGTTGAACTTAGTGTTTATCCAAGTTACATGGACGAATTTATTTCTGCATGCTTCTTACCACATACAAATATAGAGCAGTTCCCAACTGCAAAACAGCTACTAGAAGAGTAAAATATCAAAATATAAATGCATAGATAGAGGAGTAAAACATAAAAACATTACTGTAGAGGATTAAATTATGTATAAGGATTTGTCTGAAAAAATAAGAACTGCGTTTGACATTAAATTAAGTAATTTCGGAAATGAGATAGAGTTTGCTTATCCTAATCAGACGCTAGCTCTTAGTACGACAAGTAATAAGTGTAGTCTTAAATGTGCTCATTGTAATGGTCACTATTTAGAAAATATGATACCAATTGAGGATTATGAAGAAAAAGTTAAATCAAGAAATATAACTAGTTTTTTATTAAGTGGTGGTTGTAGTTATGAAGGTGATGTCCCAATAAATACTCATATACAGACCATTAAAGAATTAAAGGAACAAGGCTACAGATTAAATGCTCATTTAGGGCTTATGGATAAAGAGAGTATTATAGAATTATGTAAGTATTTAGATATGGTTTCTTTCGACTTGGTGTTTGATAAAGAAACTATAAAAGAAGTTTATAAAATGGATAAAAGCAAAGACGATTATATTAAAACTTACAATACAATAAGAGAAAATACAGAAGTAGCACCACATATATGTATTGGTTTAAAAGGAGGAAAAGTAAAAGGTGAGTATGAGATTATAGAATACTTACAAAAAAATCCTCCTAATAAACTGACATTTATAGTTCTTATTCCCACGAGAGGTACTGAATATGAAAATGTAGAACCTCCTAAGTTGGAAGAAGTAGCAGATGTTTTATGTGAAGCGAGAATTAATTTACCAAATACAGAGATTAACCTAGGTTGTATGAGACCTAGAGGCGTATATAGAAAAGAGTTAGACCAATTAGCTATAATGTGTGGAGTTAATAAAATAGTTCTGCCATCAAAATCTGCTAAGAACAAGGCTATAGATATGAATATGACAATAACTGAATGTAAGGAGTGTTGCGTTTTATGATTAGACTATCATCAGGAACAGCAATAGAACTTGGAATATTAAATAAAAAAAGCGATATACCTCCTACTACAGCATATATAATGATTGGGGAAAAATGTATAAACAAATGTAGTTTTTGTTCTCAATCAATAGAAAGCAGTACTAGAAAAGATAAATTATCAAGAGTAGTTTGGCCAGAGTATTCTAAAGAGGAAATACTGGATGCTTTGAGAGCATATAAGGGAAAAAATATAAAGAGAATATGTATACAATCAATGGCAAGTGAAGAGGCACATAAATCTGTCTTAGATTTTATAAATTATATAAATGGTAAAATAGATATGCCTATTTCATTGTCTGCAAAGTTAGAAAGTGATGAAGAAATAAATAAGTTTTTTTCTGCTGGAGTAGATAAAATAGGAATAGCGATAGATGTAGCAAATAAGGAATTATATGAAAAAATAAAAGGATATAATTATTATGAAAAATTGAATTTTATAACAAAAATGTCAAAGTTATATCCTAATAAAATCAGCACACATATAATTGTTGGTATGGGAGAAAGTCATGAAGATATATACAACTTATATACTTATTTAAAGAAGAACAATATAACTGTTAGTTTATTTGCATTTACTCCAGTTAGAGGAACTAAAATGGAAAAAATAAGTCAACCAAATATAGAAAGTTACAGAAGAGTACAGCTAATGTCCTATATGGTAAATAAAGATTATTCACAAGAATACTTTGAATTTAAAAATGGATACTTAGAGAATATAAAACTCGATGATGAGATTGTATCAGATATAAACAGGGGTTACCCTTTTGAAATAAGAGGCTGTAAGGATTGTAATAGACCGTATTATAATGAAAGACCAGGAAGTACTATATATAATTATTCAAGACCTTTAAATCAAGATGAGATAGATTTGTCTATAAGAGAACTAAATCTGTAAATGATTTCTTGAATATATTTATACTAAAGATTGGGGCGTAATAATCATGAATCAGTGGAGAGTTATACATAATAAATCATATGATGGTGCAATGAATATGGCAATTGATGAAGCTATATTCACTGCATATAAAAAAGGCTGTGTGAAGCCAACACTTAGATTTTACACTTGGAAGCCAGCTTGCTTGAGTGTAGGATATTTTCAAAAACTTGAAGATGAGGTAGATTTGGATAAGTGTAAGTGCATGAATATAGACTGTGTCAGAAGAATCACAGGAGGAAGAGCTGTATTACATGATAATGAGCTAACTTATAGTATAATTATAGGAGAAGATAATCCTTTAATTGATAAAAGTATAAATCTATCTTATAGATATATAAGTGAAGGTTTAGTTAGAGGATTGAATTTAAGTGGTATAGAAACAGATAACTTAAATAGTGGAGAGAGAATAGGTAGAGAAAATTTATCAGCTGCATGCTTTAATGCACATGCATCATATGAAGTTACTATTAATAATAAAAAGGTTATTGGAAGTGCTCAAAGTAGAAAAGATGGTGTTTTGTTACAGCATGGTTCAATAATAATGGATTTTGATGTAGAAAAATTGTTTAAATTAATAAAGACTAAAACACCAGAACTAAAGGAAAGAGCAATGAAATTTACAGCTAAAAAGGCCAGTGGAATAGAGAATGAAATTGGTAAAAAAATAGACATAGATACTCTACAAGCTAATCTAATAAAAGGACTGGCTAGTCAATTTAATGTTGAGTTTGTAGAAGAAGAATTGACTGATTATGAAAAGCAATTAGCTGAAGAATTATATAAAAAATACAAGGATGAAGAGTATAATAAAAAGCGTTAACTTTAATTGACTTTAGGCAAATTAAAGTGATATACTTAAGGTATAATAATATACAAAAATTGAAATCATGAAGGTTTCTTTGGTGTATTGAAATACCTGAGGAAGTCTTTTTTTGATTTTTAATAAAAATCATATTAGGAGGAGATTTATATGTGTGAATCATCAGCTTTCATTTGTAAGAATAACAATGAATTAGAAAAGGTTATGGAAAATGTGGTTAATATAGACCCTTGTGATGGAAAGATTTATTTAACTGATTTATTAGGAGAACAAAAAATAATAGATGGAATAATTAAAGAAATAAGATTGATGGACCATAAGATAATAATACAAGAAAATTAATTAATAGGGGAATTTCATATGATAATAGCAGTGATAGATGGAATGGGTGGAGGTATAGGAGCCCAGATAGTTTCTTCTTTGAGAGAAGAATTACCTACATATGTAGAAATTTATGCACTAGGAACTAATTCTATAGCAACTAGTTCTATGATGAAGGCTCATGCTAATAAAGGAGCTACAGGGGAAAATGCTATAGTAGTATCAGCTAGAAAAGCCAATATAATAGTTGCACCTATTTCTGTAATAATACCTAATTCTATGATGGGTGAAGTCACTTGTAATATAAGTGAAGCTATTGCAGATAGTGAGGCACTTAAGATACTTTTACCTATTATGCCAGAAAATATAGAGTTAGTTGGATTAGAAGGTAAACCATTAGCACTACTTGTAAAAGATTCTGTTAATGTTATAAAAAAAGAATTTAATATAAAATAACAGGGGGAATAACTAATGATGTTTGATAAAGAGATTGTAAGATACCACCATGGGCACCATGACCATGACGACCATTGCCATGAACATACTCATGGAGATATATGTCACGAACATCCACACGACCATACTCATGACCACGACCACGAACATAATCATGAAGAATCATCAGAGTCTAAAGATGAGAAAACTTTAAAAATACTTTTAGTGCATTGGATAAATCACAATGAGACTCATGAAGAAGGATTTAGAGAGTGGGTAGAAAAGGCCAGAGCTATTGGAAAAGAAGAAACTGCAAAGAGTATTGAAAAAGCTATAGAGTGTATGGAAGAAGCAAATAAAATGTTATTAGAGGCTAAAAAACATATGTAAATATGATTGTTAAAATCGCTTATATATTTTGATATAGGCGATTTTTTATGTTTTATTGATATTTAATTATTGAAATTTCTAATGAGTATGTACTATACTTTAATGAGGAAATTTATTATAGACTGAGTTATTTAATATATCTCCGCCTTTAAAAGTTACTGAAGGCAGTTAAGTATACGTAGTTCAATTTAATAAAAGGAGAGCATTAGTTATGAAAGATGGTCATATACATTCACCTTATTGTCCTCATGGAAGTAAGGATGATTTTGAAAAATATATACAAAGGGCAATTGATGTTGGTCTAACAGAAATGACATTTACAGAGCATTTTCCATATCCAGAGGGATTTAAAGACCCTGCACCCGAAAATGATAGTTGCATGAATCTTGAAAATTTATCAAATTACCTTAATGATGTTAAAAATTTTAAGCAAAAATATGAGGGTAAAATTAAGATAAATGTAGGAGCGGAAGTAGATTTTCTTGAAGGTTATGAAGAAGGCATAAAAAACAATTTAGATAAACATGGTGATGAATTAGAGGATTCTCTATTATCAGTACATATAATTAAAATTGATGGTGATTATTGTTGTGTAGACTATAGTGTAGAAGAGTTTCAAAATCTGATTGATAAGCTTGGAAGCATTGAAGCTGTTTATAATAAATATTATGAAGCATTAATAAAAGCTGTAAATGCTGACTTGGGTACATATAAACCAAAGAGAATAGGTCATTTAAATTTAGTTAGAAAGTTTAATCAAGTATTTCCATATGATTATGAAGGAAATAAAGTTCTTGAAGAATTAATAAAGTTAGTTAAAGAAAAAGGATATGAACTTGACTACAATGTTTCTGGAAACAGAAAAAAATACTGTAAAGAGCCTTATGTAGATGGATACTTATTAGAATTAGCAAAAAAATATGATATTCCATTGGTTTTGGGCTCAGATTCTCACTGTGCAGAAGAAATAAATAATTATGATATAGGCTAAAGATGTATATATTATAATCTTAAAGTTATGATAATTTATATTTTTAAAGTATTTATTTAAAAGACTGTAAGTAGATTTATGTAAAATAAATCTACTTACAGTCTTTTTGTTAAATTAGAAAATATCTATAGATTTGTTCAGTATTAGAGTTTCACAATTAATATTTTTTCGTTGATATTAGCCTACTTTTACTTATCTTAACAATCATAAAGATAATTTTAATGTTTAGAAATATTACTGCATAAGTTTATCATTTTCCATTATTATTGGGTCTAGTAATTCTACATCTCCTTCTGACATCTTTAATCTATTGAACATATAATTTTTCACATCTTTTTTACTTTTGAACTTAGTAACTTGGTAAGGGGATGTAGAACCATATTTTTCTATAAATAAAATATCTTTATCAGTCTTGATACATATACCTGTATGACCTATAAATACATTTTTAGTTTCTGGATAACGAAGAAATCCACTTATAATAGACATATTTTTATTATCTTTAAAAGATATTTTTCTTTTTTTCCATTCTTTTTTTATTTGTTCTGCATTTTTATTTATATCATCTGTGTATTGAGTTGGTATTGCAGAAAAAAAGTTAATAAATTTTTCTACATCCTTTGAGCTAAATTTTGCATCTCTATTATTCATTATAGTATCTAAATCAATACTTAAATCGATAGAATCTCCAGTAAACTTCTCTTTTGAGTTTATGAAATCTTTAAAAAGTCTAAAAGCTGTTATTCTGCAATTTACATCCATATAGTTAGGAAACTTTTCCATCCAGTTATCTTGTAATTTATCTAAATTATATGGAACCTGCTTTGTGTTAATTGAACTATATCCAGACTTAGATATATTTACATTGTCTTGAAGTATTTTAATTTGAAGTTTGTTGTAGCTCCTAACTGATTTAATAAAAATATCAATATTTTTCTTATCTACTCTATTTTCTTCTAATACATTTTTTACTTGATTTTGTGTCTTTTTATCTATCATGTTTGAGTATACTAATCTGTTATTATCTTTAATAGTTGAATATGCAAAGATTGTAAGCATGCTTGATAACACTAAAACAACTGACAATATTGCTATTAGTAAATTTTTTCTCATCTGTTTTTCTCCTTTATAAATTTATTTTGTCGACATATTTATAGTATATAGTACATTTAATTTTAGCTTCAACATGTTTTTAATTACAAAACTGTTGTAAAAAATATAACTTTATTTAAAACTTTTTTTTAATATATAAAAATATATACTAAATAGGGGTATGTATTTTTTGAATTTTCAACTAATTTATTTGGATATTGATTATATGATTTTATAAGTCAAAAATAAGTAAACTATCAATGAAATATATAGTGAGATTAGTTTTTTGAATGTAGTATTTTTAGTAAATAAGTAGGTTTGAGACATATGATAAATTTTATTTTATTAAAAACAAAGTTTATTAAGTTCAATAAATACAATATTAGAGTAATTAAAAAGTTTAAAAATTTTATTTTTTTAATTCAACTATTCCCCAAAAAGGCAGGTTTTAAGGAAGAGTTAAATTAAAAAGTTTGGTTACATAATAGTAATTTTAGTTACAAGAATGAAACTGTAAAAATTAGATTTTTATTTATATAATTTCACTAAGAACATTTAATTTAGGAGGTAAAATATGAAGTTAAAAAAATTAAAAACTGGTATGGTCATGGCATTGACAATAATAGCTATTGGGACGTCATTGATAAATGTATCAGCTATGGAATTAAACAGGAGTGAAGAATTTGAGATTAAGTACAGTGAAATGAAAAAAGAATTTCAAGAAGAGTATGGAAAGGAAGATGAATTCAAAGTCGTATTAGATGATGAATTTACAAAAGAAGAAGTAAATGGAGCTAAAGGGATTATAAAGACAACTAATAAAATGAATAATGAAGTTGTAGTTTTAAATTATTTTGATGAAATGAAATCAGGAATTGAATTTGAATTAAAACCAAAAGCTGAAAAAAATGCAATTTTAAGAGCTGAGTTTCAACAGGGATATGGAAAGGAAGATAAATTTAAAGTTGTACTAGATGATGAATTCACAAAAGAAGAGGTAAATGGAGCTAAAGGGATTATAAAGACAACAGATAAAGAAACAGGTGAAGTCATTGTATATAATTACTTTGATGAGCTTGAAAAGTAATATTTAAAGTATTTAATAAAAAAAGAACTAAATTTAAAAGTATATAGTATTATGTATAGATTTTAAACTTATAATAATCTGTGCATTTAAATAGCCGAATTGTATCAAAAATATAAAAGAATCAAATATAAAAAGAGTTAAATATAAAAAGAATTGTATCAAAATAAATTTTTAATATAGGGGTGAACTTTACATATTAGAGTTCACCCTTATAAAAAAATATAAAACAACATTTGCCTATATTTAATGTTCAAGTATATTTTTGAATATGTTTATATAGAGTGACTATTTATAGATAGTTGTTATTTACAGGCTATAATCTAGTTTAACTTTAGATATTTACATAGTTTTTTTATTTCTGGTCTTTAGATATTTATATGGCCTTTTTAATTTCTAGTTTTGATTTTAAAATATCAAGGAATTTATAACAATCGTCTGGATAAATTTCTCCCATATTTGCAACTTGGAACATATTATCATCTAGAAATTTACCTTTTCCTGGATATACCACATAACCATTTTCTTCTTCTAGTTCTAATATAAATCTATTTATATCGATTTCTTTAGGAAGAAATACAGACGTAACAGTATTAGACATATACTTATCTGGAAGTAAAAATGTTAGACCTAGTTCTTCCATACCATTTCTTAAAATAGCAGAACATTCTTTATATCTTTCTATCTTACTGTCATCTTCTAAAAATTCAGTTAAAGCTTCATTAAGGGCAAATATTAAAGTGACATTAGGTGTATTTGGTGTTTGAGAAGATAATTTTGCAAGCTTATAATGTTTGTAAAGGCTAAGATACACATTTTTACATTGACTTTCTTTAATATTTTGTAAAACGCTTTCTTTAGCACAAAGGTATGCAGAGCCTGGAAATGCTCCAAGGGCTTTACCACCAACACCTGTTATTATATCTATATTAAACTCATCAACATCAATGTATTCACCAGCAGATGCACTTATTGCATCAACAAAAAATATTTTGTTATATTTTTTTGCAAGTTTTCCTAATTCAGGCACAGGATTTATCATTCCTGAACTAGTCTCATGAAATACCATAGCAATTACTTTTATGTCAGGATTTTCAAGTAAGTACTTTTCTAAAATATCTAAGTCTGGATATTCAGCCCATTTAAAGTCTGGCTTGTAGGTTTTAACACTATAAGCAGATAATATTTCTTCTAGCCTTTCTCCAAATACACCATTACTAACTAATAAAGCAGCATCTTCTTTGTCAAATATAGAAGATAATACACATTCATTTACAGATGTTCCAGAGCCAGATACAACTAGAGAATAATAATCATAAGTTGCATTATATAATTTACTGATTTTTTGCTGTGTATCTTTAAATAAATTCATGAATTCATTTCCCCTATGACATATATCATAGTGAAGAAGTGAATTTCTAACCCTATCTGTAACCATTACTGGCCCAGGACTAAATAGATATGTTTTTTTCATTGCAAATCCCCCTTAAAGTTTAATTTAAATTTTAGAATGACTGTTTATGTGTGGATATTAAAAGTTTATGTGTTAATTTAACTAGATTATAGAATATAATTAATGATATTGCAACAATATTTTAATTAAAATACTTTAATAATCAAAAAAAGTAAAAAATACAAAAAATATTGTAATAAATATTGTATAAATCCCCAAAATGATATAGAATATAAATAAGTTAAATAGATTTTATATTCGAAAAATAATAAAAAGTCTATTAATTCTGAAAATAAAGGGGGACGTTTAAAGTGAAATATGTATTAGCAATTGATCAAGGAACAACAGGAACAAGAGCAGTATTAATAAATGAAAAATCAGAGTTTGTTTTTAGTGATTATATGGAACATACTCAAATCTACCCACAATCTGGATACGTCGAACATGACCCTATAGAAATTTGGAATAACACAAAAACTGTAAGTAATAATGTACTACAACAAGCTTTTAAAAGTGGAATAGACGAAAGTGATATAAAGGGAATCGGTATAGATAATCAAGGTGAAACAGTAATGCTATGGGATAAAAATACAGGTATGCCACTATACAATGCAATAGTATGGCAGTGCAGAAGAACCTATGATTATGTTGAAAATTTAAAGAACATACCAGGATTGGAAAATAAGATAATAGATAAAACAGGACTAATCATAGACCCTTATTTTTCAGGGACAAAAATTAAGTGGATAATAGATAATGTAAAAGGTGTAAAAGAAAAAATCAAAAGTGGAGAAGTCCTTGCAGGAACATTAGATAGCTGGTTAATTTGGAAAATGACAGGAGGAAAGTTTTTTTTAACTGATGTTTCTACAGCAGCAAGAACCATGCTTTTTAATATAAGAGATATGGATTGGGATAGAGAATTACTTGATATTATAGGAGTTCCTAGAAGTATTTTAGCAGATATAATGCCTACAAGTGGTGATTTTGGGACCACAGATAAAGAGGCATTTTGTGGTGTATCAATAAAAATTACTGCTTCAATGGTTGACCAGCCAGCAGCTCTATTTGGAAATGGATGCTTTGAGCCAGGTATGGTTAAAAATACTTATGGAACAGGATGTTTCTTATATATGAATATAGGTGAAGAGCTGAATATAGCGGGGAATGGTATATTAACAACTGTTGCCTGGAAAATAGGAAACAAAATTACATATGCTTATGATGGTGGAGTATATATAGCAGGTGCTGCAATACAGTGGCTTAGAGATGGAATTGGAGTTATAAAAAATTACTCAGAAACTGATGATATGGCTAACTCAATACCAAGTACTGGTGGTGTATATTTTGTTCCAGCATTTGCAGGGATTGCAGCGCCTTATTGGGACCAATATGCAAGAGGTACAATGGTTGGTATAACAGGAAGTACTAAAAAAGAACATATAGTAAGAGCTACTCTTGAATCTGTTGCACTTCAGGTTAAAGATGTTGTTGACTCTATGAATTTAGCTTCAGGAAAAGATATAAAAATGCTAAGGGTGGATGGCGGAATTACAAAAAACAATTTTACAATGCAGTTTCAATCCGATATATTAGATATACCAATTGAAATTGCAGAAAATCCTGAGACAACAGTGCTTGGAGTAGGATATATGGCAGGTCTTTCCTGTGGTGTTTGGAATAGCATTGATGAAATTAGAAATGAGTTTACAATAAGCAAAAAATACACTCCAAATATGACCAAACAAAAAAGAGAAGAAATTTTGCTTGGATGGAATCAAGCAGTAAAAAGAGCTATGAATTGGGAAAACGATACCAGAAAGATGTGTGCTAATTAAAGTACAACATAGTATTTACATGTATAGGAGGAATTAAATATGCCCTTTGATAAAGTTATATTATATATAATGGCTGTAGGGGTGCTTTTAGGAGCATTAGATAGGATAATTGGAAATAAATTTGGGCTTGGTGAACAATTTGAAGAAGGCTTTAATTCAATGGGTCCACTAGCTTTAGGGATGGTTGGTATAGTATGTCTAGCTCCAGTTATCTCAAATGTATTAGGCCCTGTAATAATACCGATATTCAATTTATGTGGAGCAGACCCATCTATGTTTGCAACTATATTAGCAAATGATATGGGAGGGTATCCATTAGCGATGGAACTTGCACACAATAAAGAAGCAGGGATGCTTGCAGGATTAGTTGTATCGTCAATGCTTGGATGTACACTTGTATTTTCAATCCCAGTAGGATTAGGTCTTATAGAATATGAAGACAGACCATTTTTTGCAAAAGGGTTATTAATAGGGTTAATAACAATACCTTTTGGAGGGATTGTAGGAGGAGTGATAGCAGGATTTAATTTATCAATGGTGATTATAAATATGGTGCCAGTAATAATATTAGCAGTACTATTAGCAATAGGTTTGAAAGTAAATTCAACACTTATGATAAAGGGGTCTTTAGTTTTTGGAAAAATTATATCTATATTGATAACGATAGGATTAGGTGCAGCAGCATTTCAAGAAATAACAGGTATAGTACTTATAAAAGGAATGACACCTATAAGAGAAGGTATTCAAGTAATTGGAAGTATTGCAATAGTATTGTTGGGTACTTTTCCTATACTACATTTATTAGTTAAAGTTTTAAATAAACCACTTACAGCAGTAGGTGGAAAATTAGGTATGGATGCAACAAGTGCAGCAGGATTAGTTTTCACTTTAGCTAATAGTATTCCAGTGTATAAAATGATGAAAGACATGAGCCCAAAAGGAAAAGTAGTAAATACTGCATGGTTAGTCTGTGCAACAGCAGCACTAGGTGATCACCTAGGATTTACAGCAGGAGTAGTTCCAGAGATGATTACACCTGTTGTAATTGGAAAGCTAGTTGGTGGGGTATTGGCGATTGCACTTGCTATGGTAATGACAAAAGATTTAACAGCAGAAGAAGAGCAAAGTAGTAAAATGAAAAAAGATATAGTGACATAGCAAAGGCATAGTATAGTTTAGGTACAAATGGAGCTAAATAAATAATTATTTGGCTCCTTAACTTTAATCAATGATATTTTATAAGGAATTAAAAATCAATAATACAAACTAATTATCAGCGATGACTAAAGGTATTCCTTTTTGAGAAAATTCTATAATTATATCGTGGTCTATACTAGCAGATGTAATAATAGTATCTATATGTTCTATAGGAGCAACTGAAGCAAATGAATTTATTCCAAACTTAGGTGGCTCAACAACTACTATTGACTTTCTAGACCTTTCAATCATTTTTTTTCGAACAAGTGATTCTTCTAAATGATAGTCAGAAATACCATTTTCAAGTGTAATACCTCCAGCACCTAAAATTGCCTTATCAACATTAAATTGTTCAATTGCTGCTAATGTAAGTGGTCCAGAAAAAGAACCTTCAGTTTCTCTAAGATATCCACCAAGTACATATACTTTTATATTAGTATTCATAAGTTCATTTGCAACCAAAATTGAGTTAGTTATTACAGTTAAGTTTTTTTTGTCTTTTAAATTTTTTGCAACTTCAAGGACAGTAGTTCCAGTATCCATGAAAATAGTGTCATTTGTGTTTATAAGTTCACTACATTTAAGAGCAATTTGTTTTTTATCATTTGAATTTATCTTTTTTCTTTTAACATAGTTAAGTTCTACGCTACTTGCTATAACTGGTATAGCACCACCATAAACTCTTTTTAAAAGTCCAATACTTTCCATATGTGCTAAGTCTCTTCGAGCTGTTTCTATTGATATATCAAACATTTGGACTATGTCATTTATTTTAATTATATTATCTGATTCGAGAATACTTAAAATTTTCTCATATCTTTCCTGTGGTAACATGGAAAATCCTCCTTGGATTAATATTATTTTAGTTTTAAGCATAACTTATGATGAATTAAGGATTTATGTCTATATGTTAATGTGTGTATATTTAGTAAATAATATTATAAGCGTTATGCAAGATAATTTTACCATATTTCAAACTTACATTTAAGTAAAAAAGTGAAAATAGATATTTAATGACTTAAAATACCTTAAATTTCATAAATTAATTGACTAAAATATAATTTTATTATATAATTTAATTGCATAGAAATACGGAGAAGTACTCAAGTGGCTCAAGAGGATCCCCTGCTAAGGGATTAGGCTGGGTAACCGGTGCGAGGGTTCGAATCCCTCCTTCTCCGCCAATTATCAAAGGCTATTCTTATTGAAGGTAGTCTTTTTTGTAATGTCTATTAATAAAAACAACCTAGCAGACATGATTAAAGAAAGGAGGGAATATATGACAACTTTAATTTTCTTTATAGTGGGAATAGCATCTTTAGTGGTTGCTTTCGTTATTGATGGGGGACACATTGGAGCATTATTTGTATTCTCATCGGCACTTGTTGTTTTTGGTGGAACTATAGGAGCTGTTGGTGCTTCAACACCATTTCCTGTGTTCAAAAAATCCATAAAGATAATGTTGTTAGCCTTTAAAAATAAAAAGCCTAACAATATAGAAAATATAGTTTATTTTAAAGAAATTGCAATCAAAGCCAGAAAAGAAGGTCTTCTTAGTATTGATAAAGAAATAAGCGAAAATGATGAATTGGACCCATTTATTAGAAAAGGTCTTGAACTTATGGTAGACGGCGTTGATGCAGCTACAATAAGAAATATATTAGAATCTCAGATACAGATAACATCAAAAAGACATAAAGAAGGAATAGCAATATTCGATTCAGCAGGAGGGTATGCACCTACACTGGGAATCATAGGTACAGTTATGGGATTAGTACATATTTTAGGAAACCTTTCGAGTAATCCAGATGCACTTGGACCTCAGATATCTGTAGCGTTTTTAGCTACTTTATATGGTGTTGGTTCCGCCAATTTAATTTGGTTACCAATAGCATCAAAGCTTAAAGCTATAAATCAACAAGAAACTAATGAAAGACTTTTAGTAATAGAAGCGATACTATCTATACTTGAGGGCGATAATTCTAATTTAATGACAGAAAAATTAAAGATATTTTTAAATTCAAAAGAATTAATTGAACTTGGAGAAGCTGATGGTAGAGTTGAATAATATAAAAGGATGGAATATTTATGTTACATGATGAAGACGAAAAAGAAGAAAATAATGAGCGATGGCTTTTAACTTATTCCGACCTCATAACATTACTTATGATTTTCTTTGTCATAATGTATTCTATGAGTAATGTCGATGCAGAGAAATATAAACAATTATCTCAATCTTTAAGTTCTGCATTTGGTGGTTCTTCTGGAGTTATTGAAGGTGGACAAAGTAAAATAGAACCAGTAGTTGATCCAAACAATAATAATCTAGATAGTTTACAAAATCCTGAGTTTAAAGAAGTTGCTGAAAATATTCAAAATTATTTAAATGAAAGTGGATTGGCAAATTCGGTATCATTAAAAGCTCAAGATAGAGGACTAGTAATAAGTCTTAAAGATACTATCTTATTTGATACGGGAAAAGCTGTTATAATAAATGATTCTAGAGATAAGATTATTCAAATAGGTAAGATGTTAAATGAAATGAATAGTTATATAAGAGTAGAAGGTCATACAGATAACCTATCTATAAAAAATTCTGAATTTAAATCTAATTGGGATTTATCAGTCATGAGAGCAACCAATGTTGTCCAACTTCTTATTGATAGTTCAGGTATTGCACCAAATAAGTTGTCTGCTGTAGGATATGGTGAATTCAGACCAATAGCTGATAATTCATCTCCAGATGGCAGATCAAAAAACAGAAGAGTTGATATAGTCTTGGTTGATAGTAAGTTTGATGATGTAGAAAATGTTGGAGAAAATAAATAGTTAAATAAGCTATCTCAATACAGAATTATTTCTAATAAGGGATAGCTTTTTTATGCGAAAATTAAAAATAGATGGTTAGTAAGTTACCTTTTTGTGAGAATATATGGTATCTTAAATATATAATATTTAAATTATGAAAGGACTCAATTTTAAAATTGATATCAAAGGTGAGTAAATAAATGGGTAATAAGAATAAAAATACAAAATATAAAGATAAAACAAGGGCAAGGTATAATAAAAAGGTTGAAACTTTAAATAAAGAGAAGTTAAAAGAATCTAATAAACAACATAAAAAAGAAGACAAGATTACTGCTATTATTAATAAATCTAGTATTGTATTATGTGTTCTTTTAGTAATATTTTCTTTACTTTATCTGTTTAAGTTAGTTCAGCTTAATATAATAATGACACTTTTAGTAATTACAGTGGCTATTCAACAAGGTTTGGTATCATTTGGTGCATTTAGAGAGAAGAATTATGCTAAAGGTATATTTTCAATATTTGTAATCATTTGTTTTCTAGTTGCTTTTAAATATACTGTTAGTCCTATTTAAATATATCAGTAAATATTTTATAATTAATATAAGTAATTAAGTTACGGTTTTAATGCTATAATAAATCTTATACATTTGAAGGAGTCGATTTTATGAATAGGAGTGGATTTGTAAAATTAATTATCACATCAATGATTGTTTTATTACTTACAGGGTGTGATTTGAAAAAGGAAGAGAGCTATAAACTAGATCCAGAAAATCCGACATCAATAGAAATTTGGCATTATTATAATGGACAGCAAAAAATGGCGTTTGATAAGCTAGTTAAGGAATTTAATGACACTGTAGGTGCTGAAAAAGGAATTATTGTTGAAGCGTTTAGTCAGGGAAATGTAGTTGATTTATCTGAAAAGGTGTTAGATTCTGCTAATAAAAAGGTTGGTTCTGAAGAGGTCCCAAATGTTTTTGCAGCATACTCAGATACTGCATATGAAATGGATAAATTAGAACTATTAGTAGATATTAGCAAGTACATAAGTAAAGATGAATTAAATGAGTATATAGAAGAATATGTAGATGAGGGTAGACTAAATTCTGATAACAAATTTAAGCTTTTTCCGATTGCAAAGTCTACTGAGATTTTGATGTTAAATAAGACAGATTGGGATAAGTTTGCCAAAGCAACAAATTCAAATATAAATGATATACAAACAATTGAAGGATTAGTAGAGACATCAAAGAAATACTATGAATGGACAGATAGTTTAACAAAAGAGCCTAATGATGGTAAAGCATTTTTTGGAAGAGATGCTATAGCAAATTATATTATTATAGGAAGTAAGCAGTTAGGAGTAGAAATTTTTTCAGTGAAAGATGGAAAAGTTACACTAAATCTTGATGAAAAGGTTATGAAAAAATTATGGGATAATTTTTATGTCCCATATATAAATGGATATTTTGCATCTTATGGTAAATTCCGTTCTGATGATGCAAAAACAGGAGATATACTAGCTCTTGTTGGGTCTAGCTCAGGAGCATCATATTTTCCAGGTGAAGTAATGTTAAATGATAATGAGAGTTATAAAATTGAGACGTCTGTATTTCAAGCTCCACGTTTTAAAGATAAAGAAAAATATGCTGTACAACAAGGGGCAGGAATGGCTGTAACAAAATCTACTAAAGAAGAAGAATATGCATCAGTAGAATTTTTAAAATGGTTTACAGATAAAGAGTCTAATATAAAATTCTCTATTGCTTCTGGATACTTACCAGTAAAGAAAAAAACCAATGATTTGAATGTTATAAAGGATGTCATGAATAAAGATGATTTAAAGGTATCAAGTAAAGTTGAAAGTTCAATTGTTTCATCTATTGAACAAATTAATAGTTGTAAGTTGTACACTAATAAAGCATTTGATGGTGGGACAAAAGCTAGACAAATCCTTGAGTATTCAATGATTGATAAGGCCAAAGAAGATTTAAAGAAAATAAATGAATTAATAAAAAATGGAACCTCTAAAGAGAATGCAGTAGCACAATTTAATAATGATGAAAATTTTTCAGAATGGTTTTTGAATTTTAAGACTGAGCTTGAAAATGCTGTAAAAGAGTAGGTGAATTGGCAACGTGTACCAAAATGCACAAAGGTATGGGTGGAATAAATATGGAAAATAATCTAAAAAAGAATAACTCAATAATGAAAAAGATGATATTTCCTCTAATTATTGTTATGCTAATTCAAACAAGTTTATTTTGTGCCACAATTTTATGGGGAGGAACTATTAAAAAACTAAATGACAATTCATTTGACATTTTAAATGAAAGAGTAATTAATCGTAAAAATTATATACAAAATGAGATGTTACAAAGATGGTCAAAGACAAGCGAGACAGAACTAGCTATTAACTCATCTGTAAAAAAGGTTTTAGATGAAAATAATGCCTCAATTAAAGATGTGGGTATCAACGAAGAAATTAATAAAGAAATTATAAAAAATATATCAAAAGATTTAATATATCTTTTGAGAAAAAATTCTGTTACAGGTTCTTTCATAATTTTAAATAACAAAGATATTGAAGATGATTCAATAAATAGTAAAGATGAAATAAGTAGGACAGGATTGTATATAAGAGATTTAGACCCTAAATTTAATCCCAATGATAATTCTGATTTACTAATTGAAAGAGGCTCTTCAGAGATAGCAAGAAATTTTGGAATATCTATGGATAGTTATTGGGCTCCAAAGTTTTCCTTTAAAAGTGAAAATGAGCGAAAAGGAGATAATTTCTTTTATAAACCATTTAGAGCTGCAATTGATAATCCAAATACATCAAGTTCTAATTTAGGATATTGGGGAAGTCAGTTCTTATTAACAAGTGCAGGAGATAGAGTTATAACATATTCAGTTCCTCTTATTTATGAAGATGGAACTGTATATGGAGTACTTGGAATAGATTTAGGTATAAATTATTTAAGAGAGTTACTTCCATATGGGGAGATAAATGAGAATAAAAAAGGTAATTATATTTTAGGTGTAGATAGAAATGATGATTTGGCATTTGAAAATGTTGTTTCAAATGGGTATACATTTAAAGAAAAATTTTGGGATGGTTTACATTCCAACCTTGAGCAAAAAGAATCTTATAAAAATGTATATAAAGTCAAAAATGAAGATGATGGTAAAATTAAAGAAAGTACTTATGCTAGTGTACAATATTTAGATTTATACAATTCCAATACTCCATTTGAAAATGAGCGTTGGGCTCTTTTGGGAATTATTGAAGAAAAAAGTTTATTGTGTTTTTCAAAAAGAGTGGAAACCTTGGTAATAGTGTCTGTTGCAGTTTCCTTAGTGATAGGGCTTATAGGTATTTATATTGCTTCAAGATTGTTTACAAAACCAATTGTTCTTTTGGTTAATAAAGTTAGAAATAGTAATCCATCAAAACCAGTAAATCTTGATAAAATAAACATATCTGAAATAGATGAATTATCTTCAGCTATAGAGCTACTTAGTGCAAATGTTGCAGATTCCTCATCAAAATTATCACAAATTATTGAAATGGCAGATATGCCAATTGGAGCTTTTGAATTATATAAAAATGGAGATAATGTTTTTTGCACAAAAGGATTTTTTAGTATATTTGCTACGGAAGATGAATTTCAAGAATATGGATATATATCGAAAAGTAAATTTTTAAAAAAAATGAAGGAAATGGATACATATTTACAGAAAAATTATAAGACAGAAAATATATACATATATAAATTTGAGTCTAAAGATAAAAAGTCTAAGTGGATAAGATTAAATCTTGTTGAAGACGATTTAAAGATATTAGGTGTTGTTGTTGATGTTACAAAAGAGTTTATTGAGAAAATGAAAATTGAGTATGAAAGAGATTTTGATATTTTAACAAATCTTCTAAACAGGAGAGCTTTTTATTCACAAGTACGAGAAAAATTTGAAAACAAAGAAGAGCTTAAAATAGCTGCATTTATAATGTGGGATTTAGATAATTTAAAATATATTAATGACACCTATGGCCATGATGCTGGTGATGAATATATTAGATGTGCAGCAGATATACTTAAAAAGTTTATATCATGGAATGGCATAGTTTCTAGACTTTCAGGGGATGAGTTTTATGTATTCATATATGGGTATGAAAGTAAAGATAGTATAAGAACTATTATTAACTCTGTTAAGACACAGATGAATAATACCTTATTAAAGCTTCATGATGGAACAGAATTTAAAATAAGAGCATCAGCAGGAATTTCTTGGTATCCTAGCGATTCAACTAACTATGATGAACTAATGAAATATGCAGATTTTGCTATGTATCAAATTAAAAATACAATTAAAGGCGAAGTAAGTGAATTTGATATTAATATATATAATAAAGATTCATTCTTGTTGCATAATAGAGAAGAGTTAAATAAATTAATTGATGGTCAATTGGTTGAATATGCATTTCAGCCTATTGTGGATTGTAAAGGTGAAGTATTTGCATATGAAGCACTTATGAGACCAAAAATGGAAACTTTTAGTTCTCCAATGGATGTTATTAGATTAGCTCGTTCACAGTCTAAATTATATCAAATCGAACGTATCACATGGTTCAAAGCACTTAAATCTTTTAAGAGATATAGGGAAAAATTTGGAGTGTGTAAATTATTCTTAAACTCTATACCAAATAATAATTTATCAAAAGTTGATTTTGAAGAAATAGAAGATTTATATGGTAATTATCTAAATAGGGTAGTGTTAGAAATAACAGAGAATGATAAGATTAGTGAAGATTTTATTGATAAAAAGAAAGTATATATAAATAATTGGAATATAGAAATCGCTTTAGATGATTTTGGAACAGGTTACAATGGTGATGCTGTATTATTGTATATAATGCCAAATTATGTGAAGATTGATATGTCTATTGTAAGAGGTATTGACAAAGATGAAGACAGGAAAAAAATACTAAAAAATCTTATTTCATATTCTAAAGAAAGAAACATTAAAGTTATAGCAGAAGGTGTAGAAACCAAAAGTGAAATGGAGGCATTAGTAGCCATTGGAATAGATTATATTCAAGGATATTACGTTGGTAAACCAGAATTTGTTCCTCAAGATATAAGTGATAAAATTAAACAGGAACTCAAGATATGTTATGAAAATAGAGATGATATAGTTTAATAGAAGAAAAATTAAATGTATTTTAAGGATACTTTTAGTTTATAATTAAAAAAGAAAATAAGATGATTATAAATTAAGGTGGTGGATGTAATAATCACAACAAATATAGATATAAGACAGTTAAATGAAAATCAACTAGAAGCAGTTGAACATATAGATGGGCCTTGCATGATACTTGCAGGGCCTGGTTCAGGTAAGACTAGGGTAATTACATATAGAATAGCTAATATGGTAGTAAACAAAAATATAGCACCAGCAAGAATATTGGCAATAAGTTTTACCAAAGCATCCTCAGTAGAAATGAAAAATAGAGCATTGAGTTTAAGTGATGATATAAGACTCAATAAAGTAACATATGGTACTTTTCATTCTGTATTTTTCAAGATTTTGAGGTATTTTGAAAGATACAATTTAGATAGCATATTTGATGAAAAGTCAAAGAGGATAACAATAAAGGCAATATTAAAAAGTCTAAATATAGAAAATGCAGATGATGATGAAAATATAGGACAAGTTATAAATGAAATATCTTATGTAAAAAATGAACTTATGGATAAGAATGAATTTAGTTCAGAAGTGTTGACAAAAGATGAGTTTTTAAAAGTATATAATTTATATGAAGAGCAAAAATCAAAAGTTAATAAGATTGATTTTGATGATATGCTTATAAAGACTTATTATTTGCTTTTGAATAATAAATCAGCCTTAGAAATGGTTAGAAATGTATATAAATATATATTGATAGATGAATTCCAAGATATAAATAAAGTGCAATTTGAGGTTTTAAAGTTAATTTGTAATCCATTAAACAATATATTTGCGGTTGGAGATGAGGACCAAAGTATATATGGTTTTAGAGGAGCTAGACCAGATTTTTTGCTTGAATTTGAAAAATATTTTAATAATACTAAAAAAATAGTGCTGGATGTAAATTATAGGTCTAAAAGTGAAATAGTAAATACTGCAAACAGGCTTATAGAAAAAAATAGAAATAGATATGAAAAAGTTATTAAATGTAGTCAAGGCAAGGGAGGTATTGTGAGTTATATTTCTCCATATGATTCAGAGGAAGAAGCTTTACATATTGCCAAGGAAATAATTGACGAAATAAAAAAGGATTATGTAGAGTATTCAGATTTTGCAGTAATTTATAGAACTAATATACAATCAAGAGCCTTAGTAGATGTATTTATGGATATGAGAATTCCATTTGTAGTAAAAGACTCAGTAATTACAATATATGACCACTGGGCAAGTCAGGATATACTAGCATATTTAAGAATAGGTATTAATCCAAAATCAAATAAAGATTGGTTAAGAATTATAAATAAGCCATTTAGATATATATCTAAAGATAGTGTAAATATGGTTAAAGATGAAAAAGATTTTGTAACAGCACTAATAAACAAATGTAACCTTCATCCCAAACAAGTCAAAACAATAACAGATTTGGAGATAGACTTGAGTTATTTGAATACTTTAAATCCTAAAAACGCAATATCTTATATTAGAACTAGTCTTGATTATGATAGATATGTTCTGGATTACTGTAGCAATAGAAAGATAAAGACTAATGGGCTTGTAGAGATATTAAATGAGCTTGAGAGTTCTGCTACAAATTTTAACACAGTGACAGAGTTTTTAGAACATATTGAGAGAGTAAAGACAGAGTTAATGGAAAATAACAAGAATAAACAGACTGATGGTGTTATATTTACAACTATGCATAGTGCAAAAGGATTAGAATTTAGGAATGTCTATATTATAGGTGCAAATGAAGGAACAATACCTCATGAAAAATCATATGATATTTGTAAGGAAGAAAAAAAAGAGGAACAATTAGAAGAAGAAAGAAGACTTATGTATGTAGCTATTACAAGAGCTGAAGAAAAATTATGTATAAGTTCTACTTTAAATAAATATGGTAAAAAAGTTGATAAATCACTGTTTATCGATGATATAAAATCTCCAACTAAAAAAGAAATTGATAGTATTGGTGTTGGTGATAAAGTATACCATAAAAAATTTCACGAAGGCGAAATAATCAAAAAAGATGGAATCATGTTTACGATAAAGTTTAAAGATAGAGAGCGAACTTTAGATTTGAAAACGTGTTTATTGAAGAATATAATCCATACTATTTAACTTAGTATATAAAATTTAGTAAGGATAAGATATATCATTTATAAGTATTTAAGCAATGGAAATGAAGCAGAAAAATATTATTTATAAGTATTTAAGCAATGGAAATAAACAGAAAGATATTATTTATAAATATATGGATAATATCAATAAGCATGTAAGACAATATCTAAATTTTAGAAAATAAAATTATTAAAAAAATAAAAAACTTATTGACAAAAATATTAGAAGGAAGTACAATTGTATTAACAATTTAAGGAAACAAATCCAGTGATAGAGAAAGTAGCATATACGGATTTACAGCGAGTTAGGGGTTGGTGTAAGCCTAGCAATGAAGTCTATGTGAAGAGAGCTCTGGAGGAAATTATCAGAAGTTTTAGTTAGTATGATAATTGGTTTGCCCGCCTTAAGGGATTGAGAGGATAAGTACTTACTTATCAAAAAGAGTGGTAACGCGGATATAATTCGTCTCTTAGCTGTAAAGCTAAGGGACTTTTTTGATTTTAAAATTAAAATATCCCTGTAGCTATAAAAGCTAAAATTCACAAATTTTGAAGGTTGTATAAGTATTTATCAATAAGAGTGGTAACGCGGTAAAGTCGTCTCTTAGTCATTAAAGACTGAGGGACTTTTTTTGTAACTCGAAACATTAAAGTATTAAAAATTTGAGGGAAAATTATAATTAAAAGAGAGGGGTAGTTAAAATGAAAGTATTTAAAAAATTATTAAGTTTAGGATTAGTATTAGGATTAACATTATCACTAGTAGGATGTAGTGGTGGAGAAGAAAAAACAAAATTAGAGCAAATAAAAGAAAGTGGAAAATTGGTTGTAGGTACTAGTGCAGAATTCCCACCATTTGAATTTCATAAAGTAGTAGATGGTAAAGATTCAATAAAAGGATTCGATGTAATGTTGGCTGAAGAATTTGCAAAGGAACTTGGTGTAAAGGTTGAAATTAAAGATATGTCATTTGATGGATTAATAGGTGCTTTAAATGCAGACCAAGTTGATATCGTTCTTGCAGGTATGTCTCCAACACCAGAAAGAGAAAAGAGTGTTGATTTCTCAGAATTATATTATTTAAGTAGAAATGCAGTTATAGTGAAAGATGCAGATATAGACAAAGTAAAAACTGAAGACGATTTGAAAAAACTTAGAGTAGGAGTACAGGCAGGAAGTATTCAAGAAGAATATGTAGTTAATACTCTAAAAATGACAACTACAAAATCTTTAAAAGGAGTACCTGACTTAATTACAGAATTAAAAAATGGAAACATAGATGCAGTTGTTGTTAATGAAGCAGTTTCTTTAATCAATGTTAAGAAATATGATGGAATAAAAATGGCAAACACTGAAGTTGGTAAAGATGTAACAGAAGGTATGGCAGCAGCAATCAAAAAAGCTGATAATAATAAAGAATTTATAGAATTATTAAATAAAAAGATAAAAGAATTACAAGATGGTAAAAAAATAGAAGAATTTTTAAATGAAGCATCTACTGAAGCTGCTTCAAATTAGTAAGAAAGTTATGTGGGAGATGAAATTATGAGTTTAGATTTTAGTTTTTTAAGTAAATTTGGGACTTCTTTTTTGGAAGGAACAGGTGTGACAGTAGCAATTTCTCTTGTAGCATTATTCTTTGGGTTTATGATAGGTATAGTTATATGTATGGCAAGAATATCAAAGAATAAAGTATTGAGAGCAATATCATCAATATATATTGAAATTTTAAGAGGGACACCATTATTAGTACAGATATATATAGTATGGTTTGGATTACCTCAGTTAGGAATAAGATTCCCTATGTTATTTGGTATACCAAGTGAATTTATAGCTAGTGCATTTGCATTGTCAGTAAACTCTGGTGCATATGTAGCAGAGATACTTAGATCAGGTATACAATCAGTTGATAATGGGCAAATGGAAGCAAGTAGATCATTAGGATTGAATTATTGGGCAACTATGAGATATATAATAATACCTCAAGCTATAAAAAATATACTACCTTCATTAGCAAATGAATTTATTACACTTGTAAAAGAATCTTCAATAATATCTGTAATAGGAGTTGTTGAGATAATGCGTACTGCTGATATAGTAAAAAATGCAGCATTTAAAGCACTAGAACCATTAATAGTAGCAGCAGCAATTTACTTTGTTATAACATTTACTCTATCAAGATTAGTTGGATTATTAGAAAAGAAACTATCTGTGTCTAATTAGATGAGAGAATATTTGGCATTTAGAGAAAACATAGAATAGTATAAAAGGAAAGTGATAATATGATTACAATAAAAAATTTAAGTAAATCTTTTGGAGATTTAAATGTATTAAAAAATATAAACTTAGAAATCGCTAAAGGCGAAATAATGGTTATAGTAGGTCCAAGTGGTTCTGGTAAAAGTACACTTCTTAGATGTATGAATCTATTAGAAATACCTACAGGTGGAGATATAATATTTGAAGGAAAAAATTTAGTTGATAAAAAAACTAATATTGATGAAGTTAGACAGAATATAGGTATGGTGTTCCAGAACTTTAATTTATTCCCACATAAGACTATTTTAGATAATATAACATTGGCACCAATTAAATTAAAAAAAATGACTAAGGAAGAAGCAGAAAAGAAAGCAGAAGTTTTATTAAGTAGAGTTGGTCTTTTAGATAAAAAAGATTCATATCCATCACAATTATCTGGAGGGCAAAAGCAAAGAATAGCAATAGCACGAGCTCTTGCTATGGAACCAGATATGATGTTATTTGATGAGCCAACATCTGCTCTTGACCCAGAAATGGTAAATGAAGTTTTGGATGTTATAAAAGAGCTTGCTAAAGAAGGAATGACAATGGCAATTGTAACTCATGAAATGGGATTTGCAAAAGAAGTTGCAGACAGAGTTATTTTTATAGATGGAGGAAGTGTTCTTGAGGATAATACTCCAGAAGAAGTCTTTGGAAATCCAAAACATGAGAGAACAAAATCATTCTTAGCAAAAGTGTTATAATATATAAAAAAAGGATGTATTGATATTAGAAATTCAATACATCCTTTTTTAGTGATAATTAATATAATTTTTAAAATTAAAATTATACTGATATTAACTTTATTTTAACTTGATATTATATTTTTGCAGAAAAAAAAAGAGCTCGGGGTAAGCTCTTTTTTTCCATCGAATTAGTTTCCGATATTAATTCGATTTTTAATAAATATAAAATATATCCTTATGAAAGGGTATTGGGAATAGATATATTAACTAACTAGGGTTACCAGGGGGATAACCTTAATTTATTATAACAAAATGCGACACAAAAATCAATATTTTTTTTGATATAAATTGTAAAAGTTATTTTTATAACAAGTAAGCTTATAAAAATAGACTTTATAGCAAAAATAAGTATATGTATAATATAATATATTTATTTTATATAATATATTATTTTATCATATATTGTATGTTATCACGTATTTTTGTAGGGTATAGTATAAACATATTATATTTTAACATAAAATTTTGTAGTTGAGTGAAAAAACTAGATTTTTATGAAAGAAGATTCTATAAACTTAAGATTATCTTTTTAATAAAGATTAACAAAAAAAATACTGTAATTAATGGTATAATAATTAGAGTTGAAGATTTTAAATAAAGGCAGGTGTAATTAAGTTGGAAATATACTTAGATAATAGTGCGACTACAAAACCTTATCCAGAAGTTATAGATAAAATGGTATATGCACTTAGTACGGATTATGGAAATCCTTCTTCTGTTCATAGAAAAGGTGTGGAAGTTGAAAAAGGTATAAAAGAAGTAAGACAGATTGTAGCTAAATCTCTAGGAGCGAAAGATAAAGAGATTTATTTTACATCAGGTGGTACAGAATGTAATAATACTATAATAAGAGGTATTGCCAATATAAATAAGAAGAGAAGAAATCATATAATATCTACAAATATAGAACATCCTTCTGTTTTAAATACATTAAAAGATTTAGAAGAAGATGGATTCGAAGTAACTTACTTAGAGGTCGGAAAAGATGGAAAGATAAATATAGAAGATTTGAAAAATACTATAAAATCAACTACATGTTTAGTAAGTATGATGCATGTTAACAATGAAATAGGAACTATACAGCCAATAGATGAAGTTGGAAAATATCTGAAGTCTTTAAAAGAGAAGATATATTTTCATGTAGATGCTATTCAATCATATGGGAAAATAAACTTTAGGCCATCTAAATACAATATAGATTTTATGAGTGTAAGTGCACATAAATTTCATGGTCCAAAGGGAATTGGATTTATGTATATTAAGGAAAACAATCGTTTAAAGCCTATGCTAACAGGAGGAGGACAAGAAATTGGAATTAGGTCTGGAACAGAAAATGTACCTGGAATATATGGGCTTGGAGAAGCTGTAAGTATATTAAGTAAAGATTTAGATGCTGTTATTTTGAAGATAAATAACTTAAAAAACATATTTAGAAATAAAATAGTTGAGAATATAGAAGATATAAAAATTAATTCTCCAGAAGATGGCGTATGTCATATATTAAATGTATCATTTATAGGTACAAAAGGAGAAGTTTTACTTCATTACCTAGAGCAAAAAGGAATTTATGTGTCCACTGGTTCTGCATGCTCTTCCAAGAAAAAAGGTAGTCATGTTTTAAATGCCATAGGTCTTACAAATGAAGAAATCAATGGAACAATAAGGTTTAGTCTATCTGATATGAATACAGAAGATGAAATATCTGAAGCTGTGAAAGTATTAAAAGAATCAATTTGTGATTTAAGGTCAATAATGAGAAAGAAATAAAGAATACTGTATAAATAATAAGAGGAAAGTAGTTTACGAGGTGAAATGGTGTATAATATATTAATAGTAAAGTATGGAGAAATTGGAGTAAAAGGAAAAAATAGATATATATTTGAGAATAGACTTATAAGAAATATAAGAAATATGTTAAAGCCAATTGGCAAATTTAATGTATATAAAGAGTATGGAAGAATATATGTTGATTTAGAAGATTATGATTATGAAGAAGTAATTGAAGAAGTTAGAAAAGTATTTGGTATAGTAGGTGTATGTCCTGGAGTAAGAGCTAAAAAAGATTATGATACATTAAAAGAAATAGCTTTAAAGATGTTAGAAGAAAAAATAGATGCTGGATATAAAACTTTTAAGGTAGAGTCAAGAAGAGGAGATAAGTCTTTTAGATTAACTTCTCAAGAAATGAGTATGGATATAGGTGGATACTTATTATCAAAGGTAGGAGATAGAATTGATGTTGATGTAAGAAATCCAGAAGTTAAAATAAAATGTGAATACAGAGAATTTCATACTATGGTTTATAGTGATACTATACCTGGATATGGTGGTTTGCCACTTGGAACTAATGGTAGAGCGATGTCTCTTTTATCAGGTGGTATAGATAGTCCAGTAGCAACATGGATGGTTGCAAAAAGAGGTATGGAAGTAGAAGCAGTACATTTTCATAGCTATCCATTCACAAGTGAAAGGTCACAAGAAAAAGTTAAAGATTTAGCTAAGATATTAGCTAAATATTGTGGTAGAGTAAGACTTCATAAAGTAAATATACTAGAAATACAAAAAGCAATTGGTGAGAATTGTAATGAAGAAGAAGCTACTATTCTTTCAAGAAGATTTATGATGAGAATAGCACAAAGACTTTCTGAAAAAAGACATTGTGATGCTTTGATTACAGGTGAAAGTATTGGTCAAGTTGCATCTCAAACTATACAAGGGCTTACTTGCACTAATGCTGTTGTAAATTTACCAGTATTTAGACCACTTATAGCTATGGATAAATCAGACATAGTTGATATAGCTAAGAAAATAGGGACTTTTGAAACATCTATAATACCTGAAGAAGATTGCTGTAGCGTGTTTTCTCCTAGAAAACCTGTCACTAAGCCTAGACTAGAGAAAATAGAAAAATCTGAGCTGTCACTTGATATAGAAAAATTAGTACAGGATGCAATTGACGGAATAGAGGTTGAAGACATAGAATTTTAATATGTAAGTGATTTAGTTATTTGGGGTAGGTGTTACATGTGATTCAAGTATTATATGTTGGTATTGGTGGATTTTTGGGAGCTATATTAAGATATTTAATATCTCTAAAGTTTGTAGGAACTAAGTTTCCATTTGGGACTTTAGTGGTCAATATTATGGGTGGAATTTTAATTGGTTTTGTGATGGAAATGAGTATAAGAACAAATTCTATTTCTAATAATTTGAAATTGTTTTTGACAACTGGTTTAATGGGAGGACTAACTACATTTTCTACTTTTGGCTTTGAAACTGTAAAGTTTTTTGATAGCGGGAATTATATATTATTTGGACTAAACATATTTTTTAACTTGACATTAAGTATTTTGGGAGTTTTTGTTGGAAGAGCTTTATGTAGACACTTTGTTGCTATATAGCATGTTAAAGTAAATACTATAATTTTATTTAATGGGAATGATTATTATGAATAAAAAGGGTTTTACACTAATTGAATTATTGGTAGTTATATCTATAATAGGAATTTTGGTTATAGTTGCACTACCAGCACTTTTTAAAAATATAGAAAAAAGTAAAGCAGTAACATGTCTTTCTAATAGAGAAAATATAAAGACTCAAATTGTTATTGCTGTAGCTGAGGAACCTAGTAAAGATAAAAAAGAGGTTATAAAAGATGTATTAAAAAATACAGATGGTAAGTATTTTGAAACAGAGCCAAAGTGTAAGTCAGGTGGAACATATTCAGCAGAGTTTGACGATGGTTATGATGGAATAACTGGAGAAGAAAGTATTGCAAGAGTTTATGTTACTTGTACAGAACATCCAGATGGTGTTGAGATGGCTAGAGATGTACATCAAAGTATGAAAGATTTAATTGCATCTTTTGCAGTAGACCCTTCTGTAATACCAGGGCCTTCAAAAGGGAATGATGCTTTTAGAAATTATTTACTAGATAATAAATATAAAAATGGCTGGCCTACAATTCCAGATGAATTTAAGAAGAAATATAATTTAAGTAAGGCAACATTATATATACAACCATATGCATATAATCCTACTAAATCTGATGCTACTGTAGTTGTATTTGCAAATGATAAGACTGGAGGTAATTGGTACACATCTTTAGTTTATGATTACGATGAAGGTAGATGGTATAAAGGTAACAATGGTATTTCTGTTGCAGGTAGGTCATGGGATGTTGATTCAGCTGATGGTAAGACTAAATCTGTAAAAACAGAGATTCATACCAAAACTGGTTGGGGCCCTTTAAATTAATATAGTATATTTTATCAACTTTACTGGTATTAATCGTTCTGTAGAAAAATGATATTTTCTATAGTTGAGTGATACCAGTTTTTTATTGAAGATTATTTGTAGAGTAGATATATTGATGTTTTGATATTATAAAAGCTTCACATGTAAGCTAAAAATAATTATAATAAGAATATAAAGAAACTTAATTATAAAATTAATTTTCTAAAGATTTGGTATTTAAGATAACAAATACATAAAAGGGGGAATAGATATAATGAATAATTTACAAGACAATCAAACAATAAATTTAATACAAGGGCGTAGAAGTATACGAAAATTTACAACAGAGCAAATTACAGATGAACAATTAGATACATTATTACATTGTGCATTTGCAGCACCTTCAGGGTGTAATAAACAGCCATGGCACATAACTGTTGTACAAGACCAAAAACTTTTAAAAGAGATTAGTGATGATACTCTTTCTAGAATTCATGAAGTTAGTAACGTTGAAATAAATAAAAATTTTAAATTATTTTATGGTGCACCAACTGTTTTATTTATTTCTTATGACGAAGAGAGTTCATGGGCTCCATATGACGCGGGAATACTTACAGGAAACATAACAACAGCTGCACAAGCTTTAGGACTTGGGAGTTGCATAATAGGAATGGTTAGGGGACTATTTACACCTGTTGAACAAGGTGATATTGTGGGTCTTGTGAGTGTTCTAGATAAAGATGATGTAAAAGAATCAGAATCGATAACGATGAAGTTTGATACAAATAAAAAATACAGAGAATTATTAAATATACCAGAAGGATATTATGTACCATTTGGTATTGCTGTTGGTGTTCCAGATGGGAAATTACCACAAGCTAGAAATGTAGTTTATAAAGTCTCTAGAGTTTAGAATATTTGATTATTTGTATTGTGAGATACAGTTATAAAATTTATCAAAGATAGGCAAAATACTCCATCCTCAACGTAAGTAGGGTGGAGATGTAAGCATGAAATATACTTATCAAGAGTGCAATACACAACATGACAGAGATATAAATGCCAGTGTAAATATATTAAAAGAAGGATTAAGATTAGTGGGGATGGAACAGCCCTTAGAGCCTATGAATGCTTAGTATAAAAGTACTATCAAATAAGAATTTCCACCTTCAAACGTTACCTAAGGTAGTTAAGGTGGAGTAATTCAAGTAATTGAAAATAGAAGGGTGAAGGTTTAAAATAAAAAATTATTTGTTTTAGTCTTGTTTTTTGTTATTTTATATTTGTAGAATAATAAAATGAGTTTAATTAATTTAAGCATTATGTATAAAAAATATAAAGTCGAAAAAGATAAAAAAATAATAATAATATTTTGGGAAAAAGTAGTATAAGATTGAAATAAATAAAAAAGCATGATACAATAAATGTAAAATAAAGGAAAAAGTGACCCTTAGTTATAAAAGGGTTTTTTTTTATGTAAAAAAAACTATAAGGATATTATAAAAAATGTATATCAAAGCCATTCAAAATTTTTTCCCACTTCTAATAATTGATTATCAGTAAAAGTATATAACATTTGTTTTCAAGATAAAGAAATAATTATAATTTTAATAGTATAGACATATAAATTTTTTTAAAAAATGTATATAAATGTAAAAAAAACTATTAATTATATAAATAGTGACTTTTTTATAACAAATGGAAACTATAATAACCAGAATTAAAATAATTATTTTAATTAAAACAATTATTTTAATTAAAAAATTTTTGATACTCTGAACATATATCACAACTAATTTTCATGAAATTGAAAACAATTAAAGTTAATTACTTTAAGTAATATAAATATATAAAATATCTTACTCTATTGTTTTTTTAGACTGTTTAATTCTACAAAAATAAAATCAAAATATCTAGTCTATAGAGTATTAATATCTTTGTGTAAAAATTAAATATATTTTTTATTTAATAAAAAAGATTTCAAGTAAAAATTAAATAAACTATAAAAACTTCACTTTTAAGATAGACTTCATAATAGATTAATTAGACTTTAAATAAATAGTTTTGATAAAGACTATGCAAAATAAAGTATGAAAAATCTGTTTGAAATAAAAAATATTGGAGGGGGATTTTTAATGAAACACAGATTAAGTAAACTAACATCTTTTGTGGCAACCTTAGCTTTAGTTGTTGGTGTAGGAGTACCATCATATGCACAAACTTTACCAGATAAAGTTAATAATGAAGTACTACAAAATACAGAACGAAGATATGATATTAATGGAAGATATCAAGTTGACCTTCGTGCAAATATGGGAAATGGATATGTAACATTTTTCTCATTATTTGTTCCATGTGGTGGGAACTCATTAAATGTAAAATATGTATGGGGGACTGATCCAAAAGGAGGTTCTCAAGAAGGTTGGGTATTACAAATTAATGGGGAAAAAGTTTCAACTATTTATGGAACAAGCTATGGATTCCCTAATGGCATACCATCTGCAGGGATAACAGGAAGTCAAATGACAGGAATTTATTCTTTTGTGACAAATCGAGACATGTCTGGAGTAAATTGGAGCTATACATCACCTAATACAGGGAATGGAAACGTTACAAGAACATCATATGCATCTACTGAAATTTCAAATGCAAAACTTTCTATTAAGGTCAATTATAAAAATAAAGAAACAGGAGCTATAGTTGGGTCATATACAGCTCGAGTTCCAGCTAAGTATGGAAATAGCACAGTTACACCTGATGCTACACAAATTCCTTCTGGATACAAATTAGATCCAGCAAGTCAATCTAAAGTGGTAAATCTTGCTCAAAATGGAGTTAATCCAAATGAAGTTAATTTTACAGTAATTCCTGATAAGGCTGGAGTGCCAGAAGAAAATCGTGTTCTTATAGTTGGATTTAAGGATAAAGATGGAAGTAATGTTGGAAGTACTTATATAGAAGAAATTCCAGATATACTAGGCTCACATGATGTAACACCAAACACATCAAAAGTTCCTAATGGTTATAAGCTTGATCCTTCTAATCAAACTCAGACTGTTAATTTACAACCAACAGGGCTTGACAAGAGTATTGTTTACTTTACAGTAAGTCCTGATATTCCACTTGTAAATCGTATAGTTACAGTTAACTTTAAAGATAAAGATAGTGGAGCAATAATTGGAGACCCATATACAGTTACACTACCAGCTGAATATGGAAATCATAGAGTGGAATCTGATTCTACAAAGGTACCAAATGGATATGTACTTAATCCAGACAACCAATTTGAAATGGTAAATCTTAGTACAAGTGGTCTTGTACCAGATATAATTTACTTTACAGTAAGTAAGATGCCTTCAGAAGCAGAACGTACTTTAACAATTGGTTTTAAAGATAAGGATGGTAATATAGTTGGAGATACGTACACAGAGATTGTTAATGCTGTACTTGGAGACCATACAATAACTCCAGACTCTACAAAGGTTCCTGCTGGATACAACTTAGACCCAGTAAGTCAATCTCAAATAGTTGCACTTGATTCTTCTGGAATTAATCCAAATACAATATATTTTACTGTAGCTGAAAAAACTTATAGGGTAGCTTATAGTGCAAACTTCCCTTCAGGAGTAACTGTTTCAGGTATGGCTCCTGTTGATACAACAGAATATAAAAAAGGAGATACTGTGACTGTTTTAGGAAATGTTAATGGGCTTAATGCTGATACTTATACATTTGTAGGATGGAGTACAGTTAGAAATGACTCATCAACAATAGTATCAGGTACAATCACTATGGACGAAAGAAACATTATATTATATGCAGTGTGGCAAAAAAATTAATAATATAAGTTGTTTATTATTGTAATTTATAATCTAAAATCGTATTTAATATTTATATAAGAATAAGATTTTAATAATTATAAGAAATACTGATATAGATTTTATCAGTATTTCTTTATTTTACAAATTACAAAATGAAAAATAAAATTAATTTTTATATAAAGGGGAGGGTTTTGATGAATAAAAAGTTAAAAAAGTTAACTATATGCATACTTACATTTGCTATAATTCCTTTAAATTATTCAAATGTTTTTGCTGATTATGATTTAAATAAGATATTTAATAAGCAGATTCAAGATAAAAGCTTAAGGCGAGTTAATAATATTACAATAACTTATGATGATAATGGGGCTACTGGAGGAACGATAAATGAAGCTATATTTAATGGGGGAAATGTTATTCCTGGACCAGTAATAACAGGTCCAAAAGTATATGACCTTGATAAGTTTGATTCTTATTTAGCGTTCAGTAATAATCTTACAAGAGCAAACTATCATACTGATGCTTGGAGTGTCTCAAGGGACCATTTGGCAAGTGGTACTCAACCATATGGAAGCGGAGAAATTCTAATAGGAACAGATATCGATAGAGATACAACACTTTATGCCATTTGGATTCCAGACTTTTTACAAGTAAGATATAACGGAAATGGAAATACTTCAGGTAATGTTCCATCAGATTCAAATAAGTATCATCAGAATGCTACTTTGCAAATTAAAGGAAATGAAGGTGACCTTAAAAAAACAAATTATAAACTTACAAAATGGAATACAAAAGCTGATGGTACAGGAACATCTTATAATTTAGGCTCAAGTTTTGAGGTATTATTAAGGGATTATGACAATTTTAACGTAGATCTTTATGCACAATGGGAGTATGATTTACAACTTGATGGTAATGGAGGCTCAGGTACACTGCCAGACTTACCAAAGCCAGGAGAGGCTGACAAATTCCCAGGGTCAGGTGGACTTATCAATGGTGATGAAGAATTCATAGGGTGGAATACAGAAGCAGATGGAAGTGGAACATCTTTCAAAGAAGGTGACACTATTCCGCCAAATATCGCAGGAGATACGATATATGCACAATGGGGATATAAATTAGATTATAACTTAAATGGAGGAACAGGAAGTATATCAGAAGAAAAACATAAAAAAGGCGCTGAAGTAACTGTTACAAGTCAGATACCATCTAAATCTGGAGCAATATTTATGGGATGGAATACAAAAAATAATGGTGAAGGGACTTCATACAAAGATGGTGACAAATTTAACCTTACAAAAAATACAACTTTATTTGCACAATGGAAAGAAGAATGTAGAGTAACATATGATAAAAATGGAAGTACAGGTACAGCGCCAATAGATAATAATATATATGGAAAAGGAGATGAAGTTACTATACTTGGTGATAATGGTTTAGTAGCACCTTCTGGTAGAGGAGGAAATTTTTATTGGAGTACAAAAGCAGATGATACAGGCAGTAGGTATAAAGCAGGAGAAAAGTTTAACATAAAAGATACAAATACAACTCTTTATGCATTTTGGACAGATAAATACAGAGTTAAATATGAAAATAATGGTGGACAAGGAGATGTACCTGAAGATGAACTGCATGATGGAAATACAAATACAAGTGTAAAAGCGAATACAGGAAATCTTACAAAAGAAGGGTACAAATTTATTGGATGGAATACAAAACCAGATGGTAGTGGAACTCCATATAAAGGTGATGGAAGTGATATAATTAATGTTGATGATAATATAGTACTTTATGCGCAATGGGAGAAGATACCTGATAACCAAGGAGATAATGATAATTCAGGTGGAAATAGTGGTGGAAACAGCGGAGGAAGTAGTGGAGGTTCATCCACTAATACAACTAGTCCATCAGAAGAAAATTTAACAGGTGATGATAGATACAAAACTGCTATAAAAATAAGTAAAAGAGGTTTTGAATCAGCTGAAAATGTGATACTAGTAAATAGTACATCAATACCAGATGCTCTATCAGCAACTCCATTTTCATCTACTAAAAATGCACCTATTTTATTAACTGAAAAAGATAAATTAAATGCAAATACAGAAGAAGAGATAAAAAGATTAAAAGCAAAAAATATTTATATAATAGGTGGAGAAAATACATTAAGCTCTGATTTAGAAAAAGAATTAAAATTAAAAGGGCTTACTATTATAAGAATAGGTGGAGTAGATAGATATTCAACTTCTCTAAGACTTGCTAAAGAAATAGATAAAATAATAGATGTAGAAAAAGTATCTGTAGTCAATGGACATGACGGATTAGCAGATGCAATAAGTGTTGGTGGCATTTCAGCACAAAATAAAACTCCAATAATTCTTACAAATGTAAAAAATGAGATAACATCTATTAAAAAATTTATAGATGAAGAAGAAATATCAAAATCTTATATTATAGGAGGAGAAACTTCTTTGCCAAAATCTATAGAAAAACAGTTTCCAAATCCAAAGAGAATAGGTGGAGAAGATAGAAATAAAACAAATTCAAAAGTAATAGAAGAGTTTTATAAGGATAAAGAACTAAGAAATCTTTATGTAACAAAAAATGGGATGTTAAGAGAAAATGATTTAATAGATGCTTTAACAGTAGGTGTTTTAGCAGGTAAAAATAAATCACCAGTAATGATTGTAGAAAAATCACTTGATGAGTCTCAAAAAACTTTAGTTAAAAGTAAGAAATTTGATAAGATAACTAAGGTAGGAGGAAATGGAAATGAAGATGCATTTGATGAGATAAAAAGATTAGTAAAATAGTATAATCTAAATAAGAATATTTTGTTGATTAAACTACACCAATAGTAATAAATTATAACCCTACTTTATTTTTATTATAAGTAGGGTTATAATCTTACTATATTACTTATATTGTAGGGGGAAAAGATGAGAGAAGAATCGAACTCTTTAAATTTAGATCATATAGAAATTTTCTTTGAACTTTTGTCTCAAAGCACAGAAGATTATATATTTTTTTGGGATATAAATAGGAATAAATTTAAAATTTCTTCAGCAATTTTTGATGAATTTAACTTAAGTAAAGATATGGATTCTGATGTAGTCAATTGTTGGAGTAAAATTGTTTATCCAGATGATGTCAAAGTATGGAAAGATGATATACAAGCGTTGGTAGATGGAAAAAAAGATGAACATAATTTAGAATATAGATTAATTAATAAATATGAAGAAGTAGTATGGATTTCTTGTAGAGGTAAGGCTTATGTATCAGATGACCAAAAAACTATAATTATAGTTGGTAGAATAAAAAATATAGGTGAAAAGAATAAATTTGATTCTATCACAGGAACATGGAATAGAGAACAATTTGAATACAGAATGAATTGTATTATAAAAGAGAAAATCTATACAAGTGGAGCTATATTTATCATGGATATTGATAATTTTAAAAATATAAATGAGAAATATGGGCACTCTTATGGTGATAAGGTTTTGCGTGCAATTGCTACAGAAGTTTTAGAATATTTACCTAAGGATGTTAGATTGTACAGATTAGATGGAGATGAATTTGCATTTTTTTACCCTATGTGCAATAAAGAAACGATAGAGAACTTATATGAAAAAATACAATTGTATACAAATACTCAGCATGAAATCGAATCAAATAAATATTATTGTACAGTAACTGCGGGGGTTGCTATGTATCCAGAAGATGGAGATAATTATTTGGACTTATTTAAACATGCTGACATTGCGCTAGATATCGCAAAAATGGGTGGTAAAAATAGAATGAAGTTTTTTTCAAAAGAACTCTATGAAAATAAGTTGAAAGTAATTTCAATGCAACAGAAATTGAGAGAGTGTATTGAAAATGATTTTAATGACCTTGAGTTATTTTTCCAGCCACAGGTAGATGCATCTACCAAAAACGTTATAGGAGCAGAGGCACTTTTGAGATGGCATTCAAATACTTATGGAGAAGTATCTCCTGTTGAATTTATACCAATACTAGAACAAAGTAATCTGATTATACCAGTAGGAAAATGGATTATAAAAGAGGCCGTAAAACAGTGTAAAGAATGGCATAAAGTAAATCCAGCTTTCAAAATATCTGTAAATGTATCGTATATTCAATTAAAAGAGGATTTTTTTAGAGATTTTATAATAGAATGTTTGATAGAATATCAATTAAAACCTGAATTTTTGATTTTAGAACTAACAGAGAATTGTTGGATACCAGATATAAATTTATTGAATGACAAGTTTATCAGTTTAAAAAGTATTGGAGTACATATTGCAATTGATGATTTTGGTACTGGGTATTCATCTTTAAATTATCTTAAAGAGTTATCTGTTAATATAATAAAGATTGAAAGAAGTTTTGTTAAGAATATTACATATAATAGTTATGAACATACCTTTCTAGAATATATTATTAAATTAGCTCATATTATCAATTTGAAAGTTTGTGTTGAGGGTATTGAGTCTTATGAAGAATACAATATAGTGAAGAGTTTAGGTGTAGATATTATTCAAGGTTTTTTATTTGGTAGACCTGTAAGTGCATCTGAGTTTTATAGACTTAAATTATCAAATTGATGAGTGTAGATAAAGTATATTAAAAATAAGGTAAAATATAAGGTTTTTTAAATCGTATATTTTACCTTATTTTATTGTGATAGTTATTAATCTCAAGGAGTATTAGCTATTATATACTTTTGCTCCAAACTTAGAGATTATTTCACTAGCTTTTTTAATATCTTCTTTGGTAGCATCAGGAACATCTTTTAACTCATAATCGATGCCTAAATTTTCCCATTTGTGTATTCCCATAGAATGATATGGTAGCAATTCGAATCTCTCTACATTTTTTAATGTAGCAACGAATCTACCTAATCTTTCTAAGTTATCTATATCATCAGTAATCCCAGGAACTAAAACATGTCTTATCCATACTGGAATATTTCTTGATTCTAAGTGTTTAGCAAGTTTTAAAGCTTTATCCATACCCACGCCAGTCAAATCAATAGACTTTTCTTCAACCATATGTTTTAAATCAAGCAAAACTAAGTCAGTATTATCTAAAACTGAGTCTATAGTTTCTATATCTACAAATCCAGATGTATCTAGACAAGTGTGTATGTTATTTTCTTTAGCTTTTTTAAATAGTTCACTTAAAAACTCTGGTTGAAGAGTAGACTCGCCACCAGAAGCAGTAATACCTCCACCAGAAAACTTCATAAAAGAAGTATACTTAAGAGCATCAGTTATTATTTCATCAACTGTATATTCTTTTCCAGATTTGGTATCCCATGTATCTCTATTATGACAGTATTTACATCTAAGAGGACATCCTTGAAAGAATAGTATGTATCTTATTCCTGGGCCATCTACAGTACCAAATGTTTCTATAGAGTGTACTTTTCCCTTAATCATAGAGTTCACCTCACAATATATTTTGATAACTTTATTAATAGTTATAATATTTCTCTAAAAAAGGCCATCTTATACCAGAAATAATCCGAATATAAGATAGCCATTTATTTTTATTTTCTACACAGTAGTAATCTTAGCTAAAGTATAAAAATTTAAAGACTAAGCCATTTTACCGTGGAATGTTCTGTTTATAACATCTAATTGTTGTTCTTTAGTTAATTTTATGAAGTTAACTGCATATCCAGAAACTCTTATAGTTAATTGTGGATATTCTTCTGGATGTTCCATAGCATCTTCTAAAGTAGCTCTATCAAATACATTAACATTTAAGTGATGAGCATTTTGAGCGAAGTAACCATCCATCATTGCAGAAAGATTATTTATTCTTTCAGCCATATCTTTTCCTAAAGCACCAGGTACTATAGAGAAAGTATTAGATATACCATCTTGAGCATGCTCATATGGTAATTTAGCAACTGAAGATAATGAAGCTAAAGCACCATTAGTATCTCTACCATGCATTGGGTTTGCACCAGGAGCAAATGGAGCACCAGCTCTTCTACCATCTGGTGTATTACCAGTTTTCTTACCATAAACAACATTTGAAGTTATTGTAAGTATAGATTGAGTAGGATAAGAATTTCTATAAGTTTTATTTTTTCTTATCTTATTCATGAAGCTTTCAACTAGCTCTACAGCTATACTATCAACTCTATCATCGTTGTTTCCGTATTTTGGATAATCTCCTTCTATTTCGAAATCAACAGCTATTCCTTGTTCATTTCTGATAGTCTTAACTTTAGCATGTTTTATAGCAGATAATGAATCCGCACAAACTGATAATCCAGCCATACCACAAGCCATAGTTCTAAATATATCTCTATCATGTAATGCCATTTCTAATGCTTCATAAGAGTATTTATCATGCATATAGTGTATTACATTTAAAGTATTTACATATAAGTTTGCTAACCAATCAGTAAATGGTTCAAATTTACTCATAACTTCATCAAAGTCTAAATACTCAGAAGTTATAGGCTCAAATCTTGGCCCAACTTGAGCACCAGATTTTTCATCAATACCACCATTTATAGCATATAATAAAGTTTTTGCTAAGTTAACTCTAGCTCCGAAGAACTGCATTTGTTTACCTATTTTCATTGCAGATACACAACAAGCTATACCGTAATCATCTCCCCAGTATGGTCTCATTAAATCATCATTTTCATATTGAACTGAACTTGTATCTATAGATACTTTAGAACAGAAATCTTTGAATCCTTGAGGTAATTTAGTTGACCATAAAACTGTTAAGTTTGGTTCTGGTGATGGTCCTAATGTATATAGAGTATTTAACATTCTAAATGAGTTTTTAGTAACTAATGTTCTACCATCTACTCCCATACCTCCTATACACTCAGTTACCCAAGTTGGGTCTCCAGAGAATAAGTTGTTGTAATCAGGAGTTCTTAAGAATTTAACCATTCTTAATTTCATAACAAAATGGTCCATATATTCTTGTAATTCTTCCTCTGTTACTGTTCCAGCTTTTAAATCTCTTTCAAAGTATATATCTAGGAAAGTAGATGTTCTACCTAAAGACATTGCAGCACCATTTTGGTCTTTAACAGCAGCTAAATAACCAAAGTATAACCATTGTACAGCTTCTTTTGAGTTAGTTGCTGGTTTTGATATATCAAATCCATAAGATTCAGCCATCTTTTTAAGTTCGTTTAAAGCTGATATTTGTTCAGTTATTTCTTCTCTTAGTCTTATAACTTCTTCATCCATACAAGAAACTTCTAATGATTTCTTTTGTTCGATTTTATCTTCTATTAAGGCATCAACACCATATAAAGCAACTCTTCTATAGTCACCTATTATTCTACCTCTACCATAAGCATCTGGAAGACCTGTTATTATACCAGATTTTCTAGCAGCTCTCATTTCTGGAGTATATGCGTCAAAAACTCCTTGGTTATGTGTTTTTCTATATTTAGTGAATATTTCTTTTATTTCAGGGTCTAATTCATATCCAAAAGCATCACATGAATTTTCAACCATTTTTATACCACCATATGGCATAACCGCTCTTTTTAAAGGGGCATCCGTTTGTAATCCAACTATTGTTTCTAATACTTTATCTAAATATCCTGGAGCATATGCAGCTATTCCAGAAATAGTTTTTGTATCTACATCTAAAGTACCACCATTTTCTCTTTCTTTTTTAAATAAGACCATTGCTTTGTCCCATAATTTTTTAGTGTTTTCAGTAGCACCAGCTAAGAAAGAGTCATTTCCTTCATATGGAGAATAGTTTAATTGTATAAACTCTCTGACATTTACTTCTTTAGTCCATCTTCCTGTTTTAAATCCTTGCCATGCATTCATTAAGTATTTCCTCCTTAGATTTAAATGATAAATAATGTTATTAAAATTAATTTTTATATACTTAATTTATTTTATATATTTTTTAAAAAATATATTTTCTAATATAATAATAACATATTATACGTATCCTGTATACATGAAAAATAAAAAAATGTCGTTTTAAAGTATAAAACAAATTATATGTTAGTAATGTGATGAAATTATACCCATATATTAATAAAATGAAACAAATAAATGTCTAAATTAATAAGGTAATATTTGAAAAAATTATAAATTAGAAATAAATAAATCTCAGTACAAAAAAGAAAAAGCATACATCTTTACAACTTGAATATTTATTTAATAGGGGGAGGTGATATATTGTTTATCACAGTGATATTATTTTTAGTAGGTTTCCTATTAATTACTAAAGGCGCAGATATCTTTATAAATTGTACTGTAGAGATAGGTAGAAAAACGAATATTTCAGAAATTATACTTGGAGCAACTATTGTTAGTTTTGCAACAACATTGCCTGAATTTACAGTGTCATTACTTGCTTCTATTGATGGTCACACTACAATGAGTTTAGGAAATGCAATTGGTTCTATAATATGTAATACAGGATTAGCATTAGGGTTAGTTGTTTTTATAAGTCCATTTAATGTAGATAAAAAAATGTTTTTTTCTAAGTCTTTACTATTAATAGTATCTGTTATAGTTTTAATTTTATTGGGGTTAGATGGAGTTATAACAAGAGGAGATTCATTATTACTTATAATAATATTGATTTTTTATATGGTTAATAACTATAAGAGTGTTGTAGGGAAATCGCATACTAAAAATAGAGGTGTTCAAAAAGATACTATTAAAGAAATACCTACAAAGAAGAGTAAACAGTACAGAGGTTTCTCTATAGCAGAAATCATAAAAATACTAATAATTTTTGCTACAGGCTTAATAATGATGATAATAGGTTCTCAAATTCTTATAGAGAGTGGTGTAAGAATAGCTAGTTTTCTTAATATACCTCAAGGTATAGTGAGTTTGACTATAATAGCACTTGGAACTTCTTTACCAGAGATAGTGTCTTCAATTACTGCCATAAGAAAAAATCATCATGAAATATCTGTAGGAAATATTTTAGGTGCAAATATATTGAATATAGTATCAGTAATAGCTGTATCAGCAATACCAAATAACATACCAATATTATCTCAAAATAGAAAACTTGATATACCATTTATGATATTATTATTGTTATTAGTAATAGTACCAACTCTTAAATCAAATAGACTTAGTAGATTACAAGGTATATTAATGTTATTTACATATTTTATATATATATCAATTTTGTATTTTATGTATATTATTTAATCATACTGTTAAAAATATTAATTGCAGAATATCCTAAAAAAGTATATAATGGATAGGTTAAGATTAATTGATAACGGAGAGGAATAATATATGAATATAACAAAGTTTGAAGATTTACCAATAAATGAGGGAATAAAAAAAGCTATAGCTGAAATGGGGTTTGAAGAGCCATCTCCTATACAAGCACAGTCTATACCTGCAATTTTGTCAGGTAAAGACGTTATAGGACAAGCACAAACTGGTACGGGGAAAACAGCAGCTTTTAGTATACCTATACTAGAAACAATAGACCCAAATAATAGAAGTTTACAAGCTGTAGTACTTTGCCCAACAAGAGAACTTGCAATACAAGTATCTACAGAAATAAGAAAACTAGCTAAATACTCGTACGGAATAAAGACATTACCTATATATGGTGGTCAACCAATAGATAGACAGATAAAATCTCTAAAGAGTGGTGTGCAAGTTGTAATAGGTACACCTGGACGTACAATAGACCATATTAATCGTAAAACATTAAAGATGGATAATGTAAAAATGATTATACTAGATGAAGCAGACGAAATGCTAGATATGGGATTTAGAGAAGATATAGAAATGATTTTAAGTAAGATTCCTGAGGAAAGACAAACAACTTTCTTTTCAGCAACTATGCCAAAAGGAATTTTAGATTTGACTAAGAGATATCAAAAAGACCCAGAACATATAAAAGTTGTTAGAAAAGAACTTACAGTTTCAAATACAAAACAATATTATATAGAAACTAGATCATCAAATAAATTGGAAGTATTATGTAGATTAGTTGATGTGTATGACCCTAAATTGTCAGTTGTTTTCTGCAATACTAAGAGAAAAGCAGATGAATTAGTGGGAGATTTACAAGCAAGAGGATATTTTGCAGATGCATTACATGGTGATTTAAAGCAAACACAAAGAGATATAGTAATGGATAAGTTTAGAAATGGTACAATAGATATACTTGTTGCTACTGATGTTGCAGCTAGAGGTATAGATGTTGATGATGTTGAATGTGTATTCAACTATGATTTACCACAAGATGAAGAATACTATGTTCATAGAATTGGTAGAACTGGTCGTGCTGGTAGAGAAGGTATGTCATTTACTTTTGTATTTGGAAAAGAAATGAGAAAGATGAAAGATATAGAAAGATATACTAAATCTAAATTAATCAAGCATAATATACCAACAATAACTGATGTTGAAGAGAAAAAAGTAGGTACTTTCTTTGCACAAGTTAAACAAACTATAGAAGAAGGTCATTTAACTAAACAATTACAATGGTTAGAAAGCTTCTGTAATGATGAAGATTATGCAATGGTTGATATTGCTGCTGCACTTGTTAAGTTATCTCTAGGTGAAGAAATGAAAGAAGAAATAATAGAAGAAAAACCTAGAAGAGAACGTGGAGATAGAAAAGGTGTTACTGGAGCTAAAGATGGTATGATTAGATTGTTTATCAATATTGGTAGAAATCAAAGAATACAAGCTAAAGATATCGTTGGTGCTATAGCTGGAGAAGTTGGAATACCAGGTAAAATGGTAGGGACTATAGATATATATGATAAGTATACTTTTGTTGAAATACCTAAAAAAGATGCAAAAACAGTAATTGAAAAAATGAAAGATATTAAGATAAAAGGTAACAAAATTAATATAGAAAAAGCCAACAAAAAGAAAAAATAATATATAGTATATAAAAATATAATCGAAAGATATATAAAATAGTATATTGAATATTTAAAAAGCCTAATGTGTTTTCAAAACAGATGATAAGTAATCTGTAAGAGTCAACAACATAAGGCTTTTATTGTTTTATATAATAGTATTATTAAAGACATTTTAAATTTTGTTTGTACTTTATTTCTGTAAGTAGAAAAAATACATTAGAAAATAAATAATCAAATAAAAATTAATTAATCGCTTAGAATTCTTTGTAATCCATACGGTTAACAGAATTTTTATGTTTATACTGGCAAAGGGGAAAGCATTGAAAACTAGATTGAAATGTGTAAAGAGTATATTATAATATAATGTGTTTATAACTTTCAAATATAGCACTAATATAATCATATTATAAGTAGGTTATAGATAAAAATCAATTTAACTTATCAAGTTAACTTTTAATGTGATACAAAAGAGAAAATGAAAAATGTCTAAGGATTTAAAATTAATTTTTAAACTTAGTAAAACCTTTCAATTACTGTATCTTAAAGATAAAGTAATTGAAAGGTTTTTTATTAACTAAGAAATATAGTAAGTAAATCTATAAGGCAGTCTAACTGCTATTTTAATATTAAACAGTATGTGTGAATTTAATATTGTGCTTTCTTAATTCGATTTGTTGAAAGTAATTTTATATGAATATCATATTTATAAGGTATTTTTAAATTTATTTTGATAAAATATATTTATGTCTTCAGCAGGATATTTTCAGTATACAAATCTTAATAAAAATATAGTGAATAGGTAGCGTTTATAAGGAGAGAAAGATATTTTATGGATACAATGAAGAAATTAAGTCATGGATGTACACTAGATTGCCATGATTGTTGTAAATTTAATGTTTATACTAGTGGAAATAATGTGATAAAAATTGAAGGAGATAGGAATCATCCTTATACAAAAGGATTTATATGTAAAAAAGGGTTGGCTCATTTAGATAGATTAAATCATAAAGATAGGATAGAGACTCCAATGTTAAAGGTAGACGGTCTATGGAAAAAGATTTCTTTTGATGAAGCATTAGAGATAATGGCAGATAAACTCCTATATTATAAAGAACAGTATACATCAAAGTCTATTATGCACTATGACCAATATGGAAGTGGGTCTATATTAAAATATATAGGAGATGTGTTTTTTAATTTTTATGGAGGAGTTAGTAGACATAAGGGAGGGCCATGTTGGAGTGCAGGAATACATGCCCAAAAGTATGACTTTGGAGTAGCTAAGGGACATGCTATAGAAGATATGCTAAACAGCAAGAGTATCTTTATATGGGGAAAAAATCCAGCATATACTACCATTCATACTATGCAAATAATTAAAAAAGCTAAAGAAAAAGGGATAAAAATAGTAGTCATTGACCCTATATATACAAAGACTGCTCAAATGGCAGATAAGTACATACAAGTAAGCCCTGGAACAGATGGAGCATTAGCTATGGCTATGGCAAAAATTATAATAGAAGATAACTTGCATGATGAAGAATATATAAATTCATATGTTGTTGGTTTTGAGGAGTATAAAAAATATTTGGATTCATTAGATTTAAACTTTTTAAGTGATGAATGTGGTGTTAAAGAAAAGGATATAAGAGAGTTAGTTAATTTATATGCTAATAAATATTCAAGTATAAACGTAGGTTATGGTCTTCAAAAGTATAAAAATGGAGGAAATACAATAAGAGCGATAGATGCCTTAGGAGCTATAACAGGTCAAATAGGATTCAGTGGTGGAGGAGTGAATTATGCTAATAAGGTTTATCCAAATGTGATAGATGCTGACCCTTATAATAGTCAATCATATGGAGAAGATAGGGAGTTTTATGTAAGTAATATTAGCAAGTTTATAGAAGAATCTTTAAAAGACAATACACCAAATGAAGCTAATAATATGTTAGAGAAAACAAATAATATATTGAGTGAATTTGATAATATGTCAAGTAAATCACTAAAAGGAAATATTCCTATAAAGATGGCAGTAATAACTAAAAGTAATATGTTAAATCAGTTGCCAGATTTAGTAGAACTAGAAAGAGTTTTTTCAAAGATTGAATTTAAAGTATGTTTTGATATGTTTATGACTGACACAGCTACTTTATGTGACTTATTTATACCTTGTACAAATACGCTTGAAAGTGAAGATATAATTTATAGCTCAATGATTAATCCATATATAACATACAATGAAAGAGCAGTAAAACCAAAGCATGAATTGATGGATGAGTATTATTTCTTTATGGAGTTAGCTAAAAAGATGGGGCTAAGAGACTATCCTTTTGTATCAAAAAAAGAATACTTAGAAAAAGTAATTGAACCACTTAAACGCTTTGATAAAAGCCTAGATATAGAAAAGCTTAAAAATAGTTCTTTTACTATACATAATCCTATTGCTTGGGAAGATAAGAAGTTTGAAACTCCATCTGGAAAGTATGAACTTTATTCAGAAAGGATAAGAGATTTAGGAATTAGTCCAATTCCAGTGTATATAAGTAACAAAACTAGAAACTTTGAATATGAAAATAGAAAAAATATTTTTAGACTGCTAACTAATCACCATGCAGATACTTTGTTTAGTCAACACTTTATGGATAAGACATCTATAGCTCAAGCATATATAAATCAAAGTATGGCTAAAAAAATAGGTGTTAAGAATAAAGAGATTGTAGATTTAAAGTCAAAAAAAACAAAGATAGATGTTCAGATAAATATAGATAACAGAGTAAGTGATTATATAGTAAAAATGTATGTTGGATGGTGGAAGAAACATGGCAATCCTAATAGTTTAACAGATACTGGTATATCAGATATTGGTGGTCAAGTAACATATAATGAAACGATGGTAGAAATAATACGACAAAACTAGTTAAATTTCATTGAAGGAATAGAAATAAGATTATAGAATTGATTAAAAGTTACTATTTTTACAAAACTATTGAAGGAGGGATTTTGATGGTAAAATATTCCTTAGAACATAAGAATCTATACATAGAATTTATGTGCTCAGAACTAGACCACCATGTAGCTAATGAAATAAGGGAAGAAATAGATAACTTATTAAGTGTTAATCAAGTAAAAAATGTTGTATTTGATTTTGGAAATATTAATTTTATGGATTCTTCAGGTATAGGTGTCATCATAGGTAGATATAAAAAAATTTCTAATGAAGGGGGACGAGTTTCAGTAATTAATATAGGTTCACGAGTTAAGAAAATTTTTGATTTATCTGGGTTAAATAAAATTATTGGCATTTATGATACGTATGAAGAAGCTCTAAGTTCTTTGTAGGGAGGAGTATGTGATGAATAATATTATGGAAGTTAAATTTTCGGCACTATCAGAAAATGAAAGTTTAGCAAGAGTTATAGTAGCATCATTTGCAGCAAAATTAGACCCAACAGTAGATGAATTAGTTGATATAAAAACTGCTGTCTCTGAGGCTGTTACAAATGCTATAATACATGGATATGAAGAAGACAGTTCTAAGTTTGTTTTTTTGAGATGTGAGATAGAAGGAAATACTATAAAAATTGTAGTTGAAGATGAAGGGTATGGAATAGAAAATGTGGAGAAGGCAATGGAACCACTTTATACATCAAAACCAGAACTTGATAGATCAGGAATGGGATTCACAGTTATGAAAAGCTTTATGGACGATGTAGAGGTAAGTTCTAGAAAAGATAATGGCACTAGAATTGAAATGACTAAAAAAATAAATTTGCCTAAATAAAGTCCAAAAGTGAGGTTTTATTATGGAAGTAACTGTTGCCAGAGAAGAAAAAAAACCTCTTCTTAGTCATGAAGAGACTCTAGAACTTATTGATAAAGTTCAAAATGGAGATGAAGAGGCAAAAGAAATATTAATATCAAGTAATTTAGGTCTAGTTAGGAGCGTTGTATCTAGATTTTTAAATATAGGGTATGATAGAGAAGATTTATTTCAGTTAGGTTCTATAGGTTTAATAAAATCAATATATAAATTTGACCCCAAGTTTAATGTTAAATTCTCTACTTATGCAGTACCAATGATTCTAGGTGAAATAAAGAGATACTTAAGAGATGATGGTATGATAAAAGTATCAAGGTCATTGAAGCAAATAGCTGTAAAGGCCAAGATGGAAAGTGAAGCTTTAACTAAAAAGCTAGGTAGAGAGCCAAGTATAGAAGAAATAGCTCAAGCATTAGATGTAGAAAAAGAAGATTTAGTAATGGCTATGGAAGCTAACTTTAATGTAGAGTATTTGCAAGGTGTTATTCATGAAGAAGAAGGTTCTCCAATCTGTCTTATTGATAAGATAAGCATGAAAGGAGAAAGTGAGGAAGAAAAAGTTGTAGATAATATATTATTAAAGGACATACTTGGAAGACTGGATAAGAGAGAACGTCAAATAATAGTTCTCAGATATTTTGAAGATATGACTCAAAGTGAAATAGGAGAAATGCTCAATATATCACAGGTTCAAGTATCAAGAATAGAGAAAAAAGTATTGTCTAAGTTAAAAGAATATATATCATGATAATATTTATAATATATTAAGTTTTTAAGTTTCGATTAAAAAATTATAAGTTCAAATAAAAAATATTAAAAAACAAGGTGTCTTTATAATAGAAAATAAATTATTTTCTTTATTAGGCATCTTTTTTATTTTTTGACAAAACTTTAAGTGTCTAAAATAAATTATAGGTTTATTTTTTTAAAATTAACAAATAATACTTTAGAGAGGTGTTTAGTATGGATAAAAATTATAAAAAGTATGTAGACCAAATAAGCCCAAAACCTACATATTTAAAAAACTATACACTTGCATTTATTGTAGGTGGAATTATTTGTATGATAGGGCAAGCTATAAATGATTTATACATGAAAGTTGGAGGGCTTGATAAATTAGGTGCTAGTTCTGCTACATCAATAACACTAATATTTATAGGGGCATTTCTAACTGGATTAGGAGTTTATGACCTAATCGGAAAAAGAGCAGGAGCTGGTTCTATAATACCAATAACAGGTTTTGCTAACTCAATAGTATCTCCTGCAATGGAGTATAAAAGAGAAGGATATGTATTAGGTGTAGGTGCAAACCTATTTAAAATTGCAGGACCAGTTTTAGTTTATGGTATAGGTTCTTCTATTTTATGTGGAATTATTTATTATATTTTTAAAATGTTTTAGATGATTTTTATTTAATTTAAACTTTATTAATTAACTATTAGCTAGAAAAATTATCTATTAGAAAATAGCTATGAAAATTTCAATTAATATTAAAGGATTAAATAGTAAAATTCAAAATTAAAAAGGTGTGAAAATATGAAAAATAAAAGAATTGGAAAAAGAACAGTCAAGCTAGAAAATAAACCAACAATAATATCAGCTGGCACTATAGTCGGTTCTAAAGAAGGTGAAGGACCGCTAAAGGACTATTTTGATATGATTATGACCGATGATTTATATGGTGAAAAAACTTGGGAATTAGCTGAAAGTAAAATGGTAGAGACTGCATCACAGAAAGCCATACAAAAGGCAGGAAAAAAACTGTCAGATGTAAATTACATGTTAGGTGGAGATTTAATCAATCAAATAGTACCAGCATCTTTTGCTGCAAGAGAATTAGCAATTCCATTTTTGGGTATATATGGTGCTTGTTCTACAATGGCAGAAGGACTTTGCATAGGTTCTATGCTTGTAGATGGTGGTTTTGCAGATTTAGTGCTATCAGGTACATCAAGCCATTATTGTACAGCAGAAAGACAATTCAGATTTCCACTAGAGCTAGGAAATCAAAAGCCAATGACAGCTCAATGGACAGTTACAGGAGCAGGAAGTGTTTTACTAGCTCCTAATGGAGAAGGTCCTAAAGTAAAATATGTTACAGTTGGAAAAGTAATAGATAAAGGTATTGATGATGGTAATAATATGGGACCAGCCATGGCTCCAGCAGCAATAGATACTATATATTCTTATTTTGAAGACACTAATGATGACCCAAATAGCTTTGACATAATTGCCACTGGCGATTTAGGTACACTTGGAAAACAGATAACAGAAGACTTTTTAAAACAAAAAGGTGTAGATATTTCAAAGTGTTATACTGATTGTGGTATAGAAATGTTTAACCTTAAAGAGCAAGATGTTCACTGTGGTGGAAGTGGATGTGGATGTTCAGCTACAGTATTTGCAGGATATATATATGAAAAGTTAAGAAAAAAAGAATTTAACAAAGTAATGCTCGTATCAACAGGAGCACTATTATCACCAACAAGTACACTACAAAAGCAAACAATACCATGTGTTGCACATGCAGTAGTAATAGTAAATGAGTAGGATGTGATATATATGTTAATGGACTATGTAAGAGTATTTATTGTAGGTGGAATTATATGTTTAATAGCCCAAGTAATGATGGATTATTTTAAGATGCAAACTCCATATGTTATGGTAACATATGTAACATCTGGTGTAGTTTTAACTTTTCTAGGACTTTATGAGCCATTAGTTAAGTTTGCAGCAGCAGGTGCAACAGTTCCTATAATAGGATTTGGATATTCACTTGCAACAGGAGTGATAAAATCAATACAAAGTGATGGATTTTTAGGTATTTTTCTAGGTGGAACAACTGCTACAGCTGGTGGAATAGCCGCAGCTATATTTTTTGGATATATTATGTCAGTAGTATTTACACCAAAAGCAAAACCATAAAATCACTTAAATATATGATAAGTTTTTTTATTAAAATAGGTAGATATCTTTTTAGATTCTACCTATTTTTTTATAGTTACAAGCGTTTACATAATCAAGTTGACAATTATTTACAACATGGTGTAGTATTATATTAGCAAAAATAAAATGAAGTGAAGTAGGGGATAAAGATGGTAACTATTAAAGATATTGCAAAGAACCTAGGCATTAGCTATTCAACTGTCTCTAGGTGCTTAAACAATAATCCTAATGTATCTGAAAAAACAAAAAAGAAGGTAGTGGAAGAGGCTAACAGGCTAGGGTTTCATTTTAATGTAAATGCGAGAAATCTAGCAAAAAAAGAAACAAATAGAATAGGGGTAATCTTTTCAAATAATTTTAATCATCAAGACACTAGAAAATTTTTTAGTGATATAATGGACAGTTCTATAAATTCTATTGAGACTAATAAGTACGACTTTATAATACAGCCTAATAATAACATTAGTGGTGACAGTAATGTCTATAAAATGGTTAATGGACAAATGGTTGATGGATTAGTAATAGTGTCTCAATCAATAAAAAAAGAAGAGTATGAGTTTTTAAAAGACAATAATTTTCCACATGTATTCATATATTTTAAGCCATCTTTTGTAGGAGAAGTAGATAATTTCTTTTGGGATGATAACGTATATGGAGGTTATATAGCTACTAAGCATTTAATAGATCATGGTCATAAAAATATAATAACAATAACTTCAGAAGATAAGAGTTCAAAAATGCACGAAGATAGAACAAAAGGGTATTTAAATGCTATGGAAGAAGCTAATTTAAAGACTGATGTAATTGAATCTAGAATGGATTTTGAATCTCAAGTTGAGCTATTAAAAAAATATATTGATAAAATAAAAAAAGCTTCAGCTATATTTGTGCAACAAGATGTACCAGCTATTTCTATAATACAAGAATTAAAAACTACTTATGGTATAAATGTACCAGAAGACATATCTGTAATAGGATATAATAATATTGAATTGATATCTTACTTTAGGTCACACTTATCAACAATAGATGACCCAAGAGAACAAGTTATAAAAAATGGAGTAGATAGTTTAGTAAATACAATAAATAAAAAGAGTACAGAACATATCCCAAGAAAACTTTATCCAAGACTAATTATAAGAAACAGCGTTAATAGAATAAAAAACTAAAAGTAGTCCAGTTGATTATAAAATTTAATATGAATAAAAACCTGCATAAAAATAAAAATACTGGAATGAAAACTCATTCCAGTATAAAGTCCAACCTTTTGGGTCTCAGTGCAACATTGAGCTTTACTATTTATTAAGATAGTTTTTTATAAAATCAATAAACATCCTTGTTGACTTGTTTAAAAATTTATTATCTGTCCAATATAGCTCAATAAATTGCTCACATCTTATATCATTAATAGGCAATAGTTTAATAGAAGATTCATAATCTATACACCATGATTTTTCAGGAATAAATCCAACTCCATGACCTTCTTTTATCAAATTATAAACAGTTGAAGGAGAATCACATTCAAAACATACATTAGGTTCAAAGTCAGCATAGTTACAAAATCTATCTGTAATTTTTCTGAAATTTGTACCTTCTTCTAAACATATAAAATTCTCATCTTGTACATCTTTAAAATATATACTGTTAAGCTTTGATAGTGGATTGTTATAAGGGATACCTATAAATATTTCTTCACTAGTTAATACTTCATAATTTGATGATTTAAATTCAAAGCAATATGAAGTAATACATATATCAAAATCGTAGTCAAATGTTGATTTTGGAACATGTTGCATTAATTTGAATGAAATATTTGGATGTAATTTTTTAAATTCACTAAGTACATCTAAAATTAACCCTGATGCAGTAAGTACGATTAATTTGATTTGGTCAAACTCACTACAAGCTAAATCTTTTATTTCTTTAGTTGATGTATCTAATAAATTAAGTATTGAATCAACTCTTTTAAGAAAAATATTTCCGCAATAGTTTAATTTAATAGACCTTCCTTTCCTGTCAAATAATTTTACACCTAAATCCATTTCAAGTAGAGCGATACTTTTACTAAGTGCTGACTGTGTTACATGCAATTGCTTAGCAGCATTAGTCATATTTTCAGTACGAGCTATAACTTGAAAATATTTTAATTGTAATAAATCCATGATGTTTAATCCTCCTTTTGCTTTATGACTAAAAGCATATAAAAATAATGAAAAATTTATATTATACATTATCGATGAGAGAATATATAATTAAATCACTAACAATTATATTGTAAGAAAATTATAAAAATTGCAAGGAGGTACAGAAATGAAAGGAAAGACAGGAATTAGAAATGCTCTGATAGCAGCCTGTATAATTACAGTATTGGCTGAATTAATTGGGCCTATTTCATTTAAAGTTATGGGTATTAATATAACTTTACTTAGTATACTATGGGCTATCTTTATAGGTATGGCTGTTTCCCCTCATTTGTTAGGAAGGATTATACCAGCTTTAAAAAAGTTTATAGGAGATAATGAAATAAATGTATCTCCATATCTTTTATCCTTAACTCTATATCCATTGGGAATCATGTTTGGAATTAATGCAGGACCTAAAGTTGGTATATTACTTCAAGCAGGACCAGCACTTTTATTACAAGAGTTTGGTCATATGGGTACAATGTTAATAGCATTACCTGTTGGAGTAGCGTTAGGTCTTGGAAGAAGTGCATTAGGAGGAACTTTTTCATTATGTCGTGACACAGCACTAGGAATTATTGGGGATAAGTATGGATTGAATTCACCAGAAGGTATAGGAACATTAGGAACTTATATAAGTGGTAGTATCTTTGGAACATTATTATTTTCATTTTTGGCACCACTGGGTGTTCTTATAGGCTTTCATCCATATGCTTTAGCAATGGCATCAGGAATGGGAAGTGGTTCTATGATGGGGGCTGCAACAGCATCATTGATGAATACTGTACCAAATATGTCTGAACAGATTTTAGCTTATTCAGCAACCAGCGGATTGATTACAGCTGTTACTGGAATATACATAGAATTATTTTTATCATTACCAGTTGCCAATTATTATTATAGTAAAGTGGCTCCAATTATTGAGAAGTTTAGAAGTAGAAAAAAAACAAAAACAAGAGATGTTTTATAATGGAGGGTGTATAGATGGAAAAAACTTTGAAGACTATTATGGAACAGATAAAAATAGTAATGTTCATATATATTATTATTTGCTTTGGACAGGCTATAGCACTTAAAACACAGGCTAAAGATTTATTGATTGGAAGTGTATTTGGTTTTATATTAGTAATAATTGCTATTGTAATAAAGAATTTTGTTAAGAGACCAAATTTACCAGGTTTTGCATGGGCTACTTTGGTTGCGTTTGTATTATCACTTCCAATATCACCAGTTGGAGATTTTATAGCAAGTAATATAGGAAAAATAAATTTTATGTCTACAGTAACACCATTATTAGCTTTTGCAGGAATTTCTGTAGGTAACCAATTGGATATATTAAAGACTTTGAGCTGGAAGCTAGTAGTTATATCATTTATAGTTATGACATCTACTTATTTTGGTTCTGCTTTTATATCTCAAACAGTTCTAAAAATAAATGGAATGCTTTAAGGAGGTAGTAAGTATGGAAGAATTAAAATTAAAAATCAAAGAAGATATAAAGTTGTTATCTGATGAGAAAAAAGCATCATTTGAAAAGGTATCTAAATCTTTATTTGAAAATCCAGAATTAGCATTTGAAGAATTTAAATCACAAAAAGCATTATGTGATTTATTAGAAGAAAATGGATTCAATGTGACAAAAGGTGTAGGAGGATTAGAAACATCTTTTGAGGCAGTCTACTCAAATGGAACTGGTGGAAAGACAGTGGCTTTTTTAGCTGAATATGATGCACTTCCAGGTATGGGACATGCTTGTGGACACAATATTATAGGCACAAGTTCTGTTGGAGCGGGTATTATTTTAAAAGAAGTTATAAAAAAATATGATATAGAAGGAACTGTAAAAGTGTTTGGAACACCTGCTGAAGAAAGAGTAGGTGGAAAGATAACTATGATTAGAGAAGGAGTATTTAAAGATGTAGATGCTGCATTAATTTTACATCCATGTGATGCTTCAATACCTGATGATATATCATTTGCTCAAGTTAATTTAAAATTTGATTTTAGTGGAAAAGCTTCTCATGCTGCTGCTTATCCTTGGGAAGGAAGAAGTGCATTAAGTGGAGTAATAGCATTGTTTAATAGTGTAAATAGCATGAGATTACATCTTAAAGATTATGCAAGAGTACATGGAATTATAACTGATGGAGGTAGTATACATAACATAATTCCCGAAAAATCTACAGCTATATTTAATGTAAGAGCATTAAGCATAGAATACCTAAATGAAATTTGTGATATGCTTAAAAATTGTGCTAAGGGAGCTGCAATTTCTACAGGAACTAGTGTAGAAGTAATTCAATTAGATGAGATATATAAAGAAATAAAAAATGATTCAAGATTAGTAAATATAGTTAGAGAAAATTTTGAAGTATTAGGTGAAGACTATATTGAAAGAGATTTAACTCAAGGTATTGGCTCAACTGATACTGGAAATTTAACTCATGAAATACCTGCAATACAAGCGTATATCAAATTAAAAGAAAATACTGCAACTCATACAGAAGAATTTGCTGTAGCTGCTGGTGGAGAAGAAGGAAAAATAGCACTTATAAAAGCAATTAAAGTACTAGCAATGTGTGGTGTAGATGTTTTGTACAGTAAATAATGTATTATTAAAAAAATACATAAAGAAAGGAGATTAAATATGGTATTAAAACAAGTATTAGAGGTTTATGATATTTTAGACAAATCAACTGCAAGTGGAGAAGAAGTAAAGACATACTTACAAAGCTATGGTGGAGAAAATATAATAGTAAAAAAGCTTTCATCAAGTAAAGGTTCTACAGATTTAGTTAAGCTTACAATTGCTGGCAAGAATGGTAAATTAAAAGGAGGAAGTGCTCCTACTCTTGGTATTTTAGGCAGACTTGGAGGTATTGGGGCAAGACCAGAGGTAATAGGTTTTGTTTCAGATGGTGATGGAGCATTGGTAGCAATTTCAGTAGCAGCGAAACTTTTAGATATGCAACGAAAAGGAGATGTATTAGAAGGAGATATTGTGATTTCGACTCATATTTGTCCAGATGCTCCAACTAAAGAGCACTATCCTACACCTTTTATGGATTCACCAATAGATATGATAACTATGAATGAAAATGAAGTTGACAGTAGTTGTGATGCAATACTTTCAATCGATACTACTAAAGGTAATAGAATAATCAATACTAGAGGATTTGCAATATCGCCAACTGTAAAAGAAGGGTATATATTGAAAACTAGTGATAATCTTTTAGATATTATACAGACTGTAACTGGAAAATCTCCATTTGTATTTCCTTTATCTATTCAAGATATAACACCATATGGAAATGACTTGTATCATTTGAATAGTATTTTACAGCCAGCAGTTGCTACAAATTCTCCAGTAGTTGGAGTAGCAATTACTACAGAAATGCCTGTTGCTGGATGTGCTACAGGTGCAACTCATTTTAGTGATTTAGAGTCAGCTGGTAGATTTGCAATTGAAGTTGCCAAATTATTTGGTGTAAATAAGTGTGATTTTTATGATAAGGAAGAATGGGATATACTTATCAAAAGATATGGTAAATTAAATACATTCCAGACTTTTGGTATACAATAAGCAAAAAATATAAAATTTATATAATTTGTAATACATAAATATTATAACAATTCCCACATTAATTATAATTACTAAAAAAGGAGTGTCTCATTGAGGATTTCTAAAAATCACTCTGAGGCAACTCCTTATATTTTTGTTTGAATTTTAAGTATTTATTAATATTTAAATATAATCTTTTATTAAACTAAGGTGTTGTATTTCCACCACCATCAGGAGGGGTGACAGTACCACCACTGTTTCCACCATCATCAGGAGGAGTAGTACCACCACTGTTTCCACCATTATCAGGAGGAGTAGTACCACCGCTATTTCCACCATTATCAGGAGGAGTAGTAGTTCCACCACTATTTCCACCATTATCAGGAGGAGTAGAGCCACCACCATTGTTACCTGAATTATTGTTGTTATTATTATTCTCTTCTTCTTGTTGATTATTATCTGGTTTCTTTGTATCTTCAGGAGATGGTTGAGAACTTACTCTAGAAGGAGCAGTACCTTCAATAAATGCTGCTTTAGAGCCAGAAGATTGCTTTCCTCCATCTTCTAAATTAATTTTTGTAAAATATACATTTTTAGGAACTTCAAATTCAGTAACTGTTAAATTTGCATGTATTTTTGACATAATTTTTTGCCAAAGTTTTGCTGTACTAGTACTTCCATGTGGAACATCTCTACGTTTTATGGTGTTACCAGCATCATCTTTTCTACCAGCATCATCTCCAATGTATGTTGCTCCTACATAATAAGGTGTATAACCAACAAACCAAGCATCATATGCGCTATTTGTAGTACCTGTTTTACCTGCAACAGGCATTTCTTTTGGAAGTGATGCAATACCACCTGTACCTTCAGTAATTACACTTTCTAACATATCTGTAACAACATAAGCTACTTCTGGGTCTACAACTTTATGTTCCTCAGGAGCGTTTTTAACTAATAATTGGCCATCAAAAGTAGTTATAGTAGTGTAAATAGATGGTTCTACATAAACTCCTTGATTTGCTAATGTACCGTAAGCAGCAGCCATCTGAAGTGGGGTAATACCACTTGCCATACCACCAAGTGTTAATGCTGGAAACTGTCTATCAGTTGCTCCTGTTTGGCTATTTTTAACAGTTGTTATACCAAAGTTCTTTAAGTAGTCCATCATTATATCTATACATTCATCGTAAGAATCTCCAAGCATTTCAGCAGTTTTAACTGCTATTGTATTTGAAGATTTAGCAAGTGCTTTACGTAAACTCATAGAACCATGACCACTAGTAGTAGTTCTTGGATTCCACTTATTATTTTCTTCAAATTTATATCCTCCTCTAACATCATTTAGAGCAGTTGATTGTGTAATCTTTAAAGTATCAATAGCTGGCGTATAAATTGCTAGAGGTTTTATAGAAGAACCTGGTTGATGAGGGCTAGTAGCACGATTTAAAGTTTTTCTGCCACTTATGTTTCTACCTCCAGCTAGTGCTCTTATTTCACCATTCTTGTAATCTAAAATTACCATTGCAGCCTGTGGCTGGCTAACTCCATCAGGTCCAACCATATGGCCTGGGAAATTGCTATTTTTATCAAATTCTTCTTCTAAAGCATCTTGCATTTTAGGGTCTATAGTTGTATTTACAATTAGACCACCATTGTAGAATAAGTTTTGAGCTTCATCATTTGTATGACCTTGTTCCATTAGGGCATTTATAACTTCACTTTCAATAAGGTCTTCTACAGATGAAGAAACTTTATCTGCTGATTTAGGTAATTTTATTTCTATCTTAGCATTAATTGCTTCATCATATTCTTTTTGTTTTATATATCCTAGGTCTAACATTTTCTTTAGAACAATTTCTTGTCTTTTCTTAGCTTCAGGATTGTTTATAGCTTTTCTGACAACTAATGTACCTGCTTTTAGTTGTCTATAAGTATCACTAGATATAAGTTCCCAAGTCTTTAATTTCTCAATCATATCAAAGTCTACTTGAGTTGGGTCATCTAAATCATCATCAGTTGTATTAACAAAAAATAATAATTTATTCTCTAAGTCACTCTTAGCTTCACTTCCATCTAATTTAGAAGTTTTGTAAGCTGAGAACCTAGATGGGTTTTTAGTTGAACCAGCAAGAAGTGCTGACTCAGCTATAGTAAGGTCAGCTGCAGACTTATCAAAATAACCACGTGCACCAGCTTCAGCTCCTGCAAGACCTTTTCCAACGAAGAAGTTATTTAAATAAGTTTCTAATATTTTGTCTTTACTTACTGTCTTACTCATCTCATATGCATAATAAATATCTTTTATTTTACGAGGTAGAGTTTGTTGCTCAGTAGTCAACAGCATCTTAGATACCTGCATAGGAATAGTACTACCACCTTGCTTGGTACCTGTAAGAGTCTTTAATACTGATCTAAATAAACCTTTAATGTCAACACCCTTGTGTTCATAAAAACGTTCATCTTCTATTGCAATTACTGCATGTTGAAGATGAGTTGAAATTTTATCTAATGGAACGGGTGTCTTTTTATTTACACTTGGAGCAGTAGATAATGTTTTTCCATTAGCGTATTTAATTGTAGTTGTTTGGTTGGTTTGTTTGTCTAAAACAGCTTCTGTAACTGGAGAGACATCTCTTAATGATGCAAATACTAATCCAGCAGTACCTGCTGCACCAACAACTAATAAAACTAAAAATACTATACCAAATACTCTTAGTCTTTTAAATTTATCGCTTTTTTTAGGTTTATTCTTGTTTTTAGTTGAACGAGTTTTGTTAGCTGAATTTCTATTAACTGGTTTATTTGAGTTACTAGATGAGCTAACCTTTTTTCTTCTGATTTTATTTCCATTTTTATCATTATCGTTATTCATAAGATTTTAACCTCCTTACTTAATGCAATATTATAACACAAATAGGAGTAATTTTGTAATTAATAGAAAAAATGAATTTGCTATAATATTCTTTACATTGTAGATATGTATAAACAAAATGTATTAATAAGTCTATATTTTTATTTATTTATTTTTGACAAATATTATAAAAATTATGCCAAAGTTACATATAAATAAATAGGAGGGGATAAATTTGAATAGAATAGTAGATAGAAAAAAGAAAAATGAATTTAGAAAAATTGTAGCTATTTTCTTGTTAATTCTTTTCTTGTCTGTATTTATAGGCAGTTTTATATATATAGATAAAAGTTTAAGACCAACAATTACAGTTCTAGCAGAAACAAAAGCTCTTGAATTAGCAAACAGGTCTATAAATAAAGCTGTTGCTGAAATGGTAGAAGGAAAAATAAATTATGAAGATTTAATGGATATACAGCTTGATAATAATGGAAAAATAACTATGATACAAGCAAATACTATTATGATGAATGAAATTGCATCTGCAATAGCTTTAGAAATACAAGATGAATTAAAAAAAGGTAAAACAGCAGACTCTTACATACCTATAGGAACAGCATTAGGAAGTCCTATATTAGCTAAATACGGTCCTAAACTTGAAGTATCTATTGAACCTATAGGAACAGTATCAGTAAACTTTAAAACGGAATTTGAGTCTTCAGGCATAAATCAAACAAGACATAGGATATATTTAGAAGCTCAAACCCAAGTAAAAGTTGTAATCCCACTTATAACTTCAACAAAACAAATTAAAGCTCAGATACCTATTTGTGAGACTATAATAGTAGGTGATGTTCCAGAAAGTTATGTAAATATACCTGAAAAGAACCTTGGGAATGTTTTACCTAACACTGGAAAAAATGCTAACAAGTAATATAGTGATGTTTATTTTTTGATAAATTTGAAATAATAGTTTATAAATAAAAATTTTGTAAATAATAAGTAATAAATAATAATTAAAATGGTTGTAATAAAAATTAATATAATAGTTGTAATAAAAATTAGTATAATTGTAATAAAAATTTATGTTTTTAAATATGTAAAATATTTAATATATTTGGTCTGTAGAGTGAAGAAATATATCTTCAGACCAAATATATTAGTAACATTTATTGAATGATGATTTAAAGTTTACAAATTACTTATAATATTTATTATCTATAACATCCATTTAATAAATACAGCATAACCGACAGCTGGGTCATTTTCAATGGCATGAGAAACTGCTCCTATTATTTTATCATCTTGTACTATTGGAGTACCACTCATACCTTGTACAATACCACCAGTTTGAGCTAAAAGGTTTTTGTCAGTGATTTTAATTTTAAAACTTTTACTCTCAGGATGATTTTGGTTTTCTATATCTACAATTTCAATATTATATTTTTTACATTCATTAGAGTTGTTTTGTAAAATTATTTGAGCTTTTCCTAGTTTAACTTCATTTAATGAAGCTACTTTATATTTTTTTAAGCTAGAAATATCAAAATTATTAATTTGACCTCTTATTCCAAAATCAGTGTTTTCTGTAAAACTACCAATAATATTTTCTCTTTTTGCATTTATACATCCAACACTACCTCGATAAGATTTTTCTATATCAAGATGTTTAGTTGTAGAAATTGAACCTGATTTTATAGGTATTTTTCTTGAATTACCAACACTTATTGGGTGACCTACAGCACCGAATTCTGAGGTTTCTGGATTGATATAAGTCAAAGTAGCAAATCCAGAAAGTAAGTTATTAAAACTAATTTTTTCTAATATGTGTTTAGTTGTTTTCATTGTTAGAAGTTGACCACCTCTATTTAATAAAATAGAAACTGGTTTTTCTTCTGGTAAAGCATTTAGTGTATTAGCAAAATCACTATATCCATCAACTTCTATATTGTTTACTTTGATTATAGCATCACCTAATCTAAATGGAGATGCTTCACCAGGACTTCTAACAATGATATTTTTTAGTTCTGCATCAATTTGAAGAACATTTCCTATAGGTATTAAATATTGAGGTTCACTTTTTTGTAAATTTTGTGCATAAATTAAATTATTTGAGAAAAAATATAATAAAAATAAAAATGTTAAAACAATTGTAAATTTAGACTTAGCTAAGTTATTTCTTTTACTTAAAGCTTTATCTTTAAAATAAAAATTTTTAAATTGCATAGAATACCTCTTTCTTATTAAAATATTTTAATAATAAAATTGAAATTTTCTTGCTGCCTCAATATTATGTTGCTCAAGAATCAGTTTTTGATGCTTGGAAAACTGACTCAATAACACCTTAGTTTTCATAAAAATAAATAAATTAAACAAGGTATATGATAAAATAGATACATATTCATATAAATTTAAAATAGATAATAGCTGTCTATCATTGAAAGGAGCAAAAGATGAAAAAATATAGATTGTTAGTTACTTGTATAATTGCCATGGGAATTATAATTATAGGAACATCAAATCCAGTTACCAATTTTTACAAGACAACAAATTTAATTAATTCAGGTACTACTAAAAATGAAAAAACAGATAAAGATAAAGATGAAAATAAAAATATAAAAGATAAAGATGAAAATAAATCAAATTCAAAAAGCAAAAATGATAATAAGTCAGAGGATAATAAATCAGATAGTAAAACAGAAACTCAAAAAAATAAAAAGTTTTTAATTTGTATAGACCCAGGGCATCAAGGAAAAGGAGATAGTAATTTAGAGCCAGTAGCTCCAGGTTCTTCATCTCAAAAAGCAAGAGTATCTTCAGGAACAGAAGGTATAGCCACAAAGAAAGCAGAGTATGTTTTAAATCTTGAAGCATCTGTAGTTTTAAAAAATATATTAGAATCTAAAGGTTACAATGTAATAATGACTAGAGAAACACATGATGTAAATATAAGTAACTCAGAAAGAGCGATACTTGCTAATGAGAAAAAAGCAGATATGGTTGTAAGAATACATGCAGATAGTTTAAATAATTCTTCAAAGACTGGTGCATCTATATTAGTTCCTGAGAAGGATGGAAAATATACAGCGCCTATATATGAAGATAGTAATAGATGTGCAGAATTTATCAAAACAAACATGGAACAAGCTGGAATACAAATAAATGGAATTGTTCAAAGAGGAGATTTGACTGGATTTAACTGGTCAAAAGTGCCAGCTGTATTAGTAGAGATGGGATTTATGAGCAATTACAATGAGGACCAAATGATGTCAAATCCAGAATATCAAAGAAAAATGATGCAATGTGTGGCAGATGGATTAGATGAGTATTTTAAATAAAACGTAAATAGAGAAAAAATTAGGTTGGTATTATTTTCCTGATTTTTATCTCTATTTTTTATTCAAAAAATAGTGAAAAAGCAAATTGCAAGGCTACATAACTGTTTGTATAAGAACCTACAAATCTACATTAAATGGACAGATAGACATTTACACATATGACCTATATTTTCACAATAAATCCCAACTATATGGTTTTGTAAAGTTAGATAAGATTTAGGAAGAATTTAAAGTTGATATACTTTATTAAGAAAAGACCAAAAAAAGAAGAAAACAACAAAAAAATTATGTGTATTATAGGAAGAAAACTAAATAAAGAAAACTTTTTACTATTACGAGTTTTGATTAATGAAATAATATCAGAAACCATTTTATAATTTCAAGATTAAACAGTCTACAAAGAAATTATAGCATGCATGTGCTTTTTTAGTCGATAAAGAAGTTCTATTATTGATGAAAGTATCTATTTTTTATTTTACATAATATAATGATGAAGTTTATTTTTGGTTAAATTGTTGTAAATATAACTAAAAATATTGGTAATACTTGATTTAACTTTCAAAAGAATATATTATAGTATAGAATGTGTAAAATTTTTTTGAGAGGTGTTAAAATGCTAGTAGTAGAAAACGTAAGCCACGGATTTGGAGCAAGAACAATATTAGAAAATGTATCCTTTAGACTTAGAAAAGGTGAACATATTGCACTAGTTGGCGCTAATGGAGAAGGAAAATCGAGTTTTTTAAATATAATAACGAAAAAGCTTATGCCTGATGCTGGAAATATAAAATGGTCTTCAAGAGCTACAGTAGGTTACTTAGACCAACATACAGTATTAAGTAAAGGTAAAAGTATAAGAGAAGTGCTTAGAGAAGCTTTTAAGCATATGTTTGATTTAGAGCAAGAAATGATTGCTATGTATGACAAAATGGGAGAAGCTAGTGATGATGAGATGAGTAAGCTTCTTGAAGAAACAGCAGAGATACAAACTATACTTGAAAATAGTGGTTTTTATATGATAGATGCAAAGATACAAGAAGTTGCAAATGGTCTTGGTCTTGGAGAAATTGGTCTTGATAAGGATGTAACTGATTTAAGTGGAGGTCAAAGAACAAAAGTACTTCTGACTAAACTTTTACTTGAAAATCCAACTATTCTTATACTGGACGAGCCTACAAACTATTTAGATGAGGAACATATAACATGGCTTACTAGGTATCTTCAGGAATATGAAAACAGTTTTGTTCTAGTATCACATGATATTGACTTTATAAATAATACTTGTAATGTAATATATCATATGGAAAATGGTGAGTTAAATAGATATAAAGGTAATTACGATGAATTTGTAAGACTGAATGATATAAAGAAACGTCAAGAAGAGCAAGCTTATGATAAACAAGTTGAAGAAAGAAAGAGATTAGAAGATTTTGTAGCCAGAAATAAAGCTAGAGTTGCAACAAGAGGAATGGCTAATAGTAGACAAAAACAACTAGATAAGATGGAAATACTGGAAAGACCAAAGGAAAAGATAAAACCTACTTTCTCTTTTAAAGATGCCAGAGCAGCAAGTAAAATAATTTTTGAAACGGAAGACTTAGTTTTAGGTTATGATGAAGCATTAACAAAGCCACTTAACTTCCATTTAGAAAGAGGAAAGAAGATTGCTTTAAAAGGGATGAATGGTATTGGAAAATCTACTTTATTAAAGACTTTACTTGGAATAATAAAACCATTTGAAGGAAGTGTTAAGCTAGGTGATTATTTGGAGCTTGGATATTTTGAACAAGAGAGTTCAAGAGAAAATAGTAATACACCTATGGATGAAATTTGGAGTGAATTCCCAGGGCTTACAAACTTTGAGGTTAGACAGTCTCTTGCAAAATGTGGACTTACAAATGAGCATATAACTAGTCAAATGAGAGTACTAAGTGGTGGAGAAGCTGCAAAGGTTAGACTTTGTAAAGTAATGCTAAAAAATATAAACTTCTTAGTACTAGACGAGCCTACAAATCACTTAGATGTTGAGGCAAAAGATGAATTGAAGAAAGCTATCAGAGAATTTAAGGGAACAGTTCTTTTGGTATGTCATGAACCAGAATTCTATTCAGATATTGTCGATGATGTATGGAATATAGAAGATTTTACAACTAAAATCGTGTAGTGATTTAATTTATTACTGGGGGGATTTCATGAAAAAGTTTCTAAATATAATTTTTTCAGTGTGTATCAGTATAGTTATAATAGTAAGTGCTATTAATTTTACTGTTGGATTTAAACAACTTTATTATTTTGATATTGATTATTTAAACATATCAGAGTTATCTGGTTTATCTAAAGATAATATAAAATTAAATTATGATTACTTAATAGATTACAACCTAAGTAAGGATGTATCTGAGTTTAAGTTACCAACATTAGAATCTTCTCCAGAAGGGAAAATACATTTTGAAGAAGTGAGAAATATATTTCAAAATATCAATAAATTATCTAAGTTATTAATGATAATTTCTTTGGTAGGAATTATATTAAGTGTAAAAAATAAAAATATAAAACTACTAAAAACTACATCAATGACATTGATAATCATGCCAGTAGTGTTGGCATTTCCTATTTTGTTGAATTTTGAAAAATCATTTATTATTTTTCATAAATTATTATTTAGAAATGATTATTGGATATTTAATCCTGATTTAGACCCAGTTATAAATATGCTTCCAGAAGAATTTTTCTTTCATGCTGGACTGATGATTTTGATATTGATTTTTGCAGTAAGTATGTTGCTTTTTGCAATGTATAAATTATGTAAATTATTTAAAAGTAGAAAGATATAAATTAAAACTTATACAATAAAAATAGCTATGTAATACTATTTAGACTAAAAGTAGTCAATAAATATTTATACATAGCTATTTTTAATAAAAAATTATTTTTTGCAAGTAATTTTAACTAAGTCTTGAAATTTTCCCATAATATAATTATAATTATCTTTTTTATGAGGTAGCATACAGCTACTGCAATCTTTAATTCCTTTCTCTGTGTACTTAAAGTTTCCTCCACAATTTTCTCCTAAAGCATATAAAGGACAATAGCAAAATAAACAGTTAAATTCTTCTGGTTTATTCGTTTTATGACAAGGGAAAAACTCACAATCTTTGTGATTAAAAAATTTATAATTTTCGCCCATATTTTCCTCCTAATTTAAATAAAATATCAAATCTTTTATAAGTATATAAGATTTTGGTGATAATATAATTATACTAAATATTCTTATTAATAGTTGATAATATAGTATTATTAATCATATTATTAATGGTATAATTAGTAAACAGATAAATAATGTAAGTGTTTAATACAATTATATTATGCTTTATAACAAAAAATGAGGTGATTAAGTGAAAGAAATTCAAGAAAGAGCACTTCTTGTAGGTCTAAATTTGACAACAATAATTAAAAAAAGTGATGATATAGACATTAATGAATCCATGGAAGAGCTAAAAGAATTAGCTAAAGCTGCTGGTGCAGAGGTTGTAGGTAGCTTAATTCAAAATAAGCAAGCTGTTGATGCAGCTTATTATATAGGAAAAGGTAAGGTAGAGGAAATAAGAGCATATAGTGAATCATTAGATGCTACTTTAGTAATTTTTAATGACGAATTATCTGGCGCTCAAATTAGGAATATTGAAAATGTTGTTGGAAAAAAAGTAATAGATAGAACTACCTTAATTTTAGATATATTTGCTCAAAGAGCACTTAGTAAAGAAGGTAAATTACAGGTTGAATTAGCACAATTAAAATACAGATTACCACGACTTTATGGAATGGGTGGTGAGATGAGTAGAACAGGTGCAGGAATTGGAACTAGAGGGCCTGGAGAACAAAAGTTAGAAGTAGATAAAAGACATATACTTAATAAAGCAGCAGATATAAGACGTGAACTTAAAGAGGTAAAAAAGAATAGAGAGACACAAAGAGTTAAGCGTTTAAAATCAAATATACCAATTGTCGCACTTGTTGGGTATACAAATGCAGGAAAATCGACCTTACTAAACGAATTAATAAAGACACACAAGGATTATGAACAAGAAAAAGAAGTTTTTGTAAAAGATATGCTTTTTGCAACTTTAGATGTAACTTTAAGAAAAGCTCTTTTGCCAAATAAAAAAGAATTTTTAGTAGTAGATACTGTTGGATTTGTCAGTAAACTTCCCCATGATTTAGTAGAGGCATTTAAGGCTACACTAGAAGAAGTACAGTATGCAGATTTAATTTTACATGTAATTGACACAACTAATACTAGTTATGAATTGCAAAAAAGTACAACTGAGGGTGTATTAAAAGAACTTGGTGCAAATGATAAAAAACATATACTTGTATATAATAAAGTAGATAAGTTAGAGTTAGATATATATCCTAAGAGTCAAGAAGATATTGTGTATATATCTGCAAAACAAGGCATAAATATGGATAAGCTATTAAATATGATAGAAATTGCTTTAATGGAAAATACTTATTCAGTAAGTTTGATGTTACCTTATGAAAGAGGTGATATATTTAGTAGAATAAAAGATAAATACAATGTGGAGAATTTTGAGTATGGGGAAAATGGTATAACATTAGATGTAAATTTAGATGAAGAAGATTTTAATATCTATAGAGAGTACATATTAGAAAAATAGGTTTGATATGGATATAAATTGGGAAAATATAGATAATCTTGAAGATTATTTTATAACCTATCTTCTTTACAAAGAATCCAAAACAGTATCTCAAATTAGTAAAATTAGAAATATTTCAAATGTTGAAGCAAGTGAGCAACTTATACAGGCAAAGTTGAAGATAAAAGAAATGCAAAAAGATGATTTTGAGGCATCTAAGGATATTTTAGATAAATTTTTAGAATTAGATAAAATTAAGAGACTTGATTTTATGGATAGCTTAGATGACGAAAAAATGGTATACTTTAAGAGAAAGGTTTTCAAAAGAATCCTTGTAGAAAAAAATGCTGAAGATTTGATTGTTTTAATTTGGGCAACAGGTGAGCTAAGAGATGATAGGTTTTTGAAGTTACTCCATCAGCTCACAAACCACAGACACTCAGATATTAGAAGAATAACTTATTCAGCAATAAGAAAGATTGAGTCACCAAGTAGTAGAGAAGTTTTGCAAAAAGGTCTCTACGATAAAAATGCACAAACTAGACAATATTGTGCAAAAGCTCTTTCAAAATTAGGAGATGAAAACAGTTTAAAGATTTTACAGCAGTTAAAAGATAAGAATAAGAATTTTGAAAAAGAGTACGTGCTTAGAGCTTATGATGAAGCCATTAAAGCATTATCAAATTTGAAAAAGTGATTTTTTATTAAAGTAATTTGTTTACTTAATGATTTATTTATGGAGTTTAACAAGGTAATTAATAAATTAATGGGAGGGGTTTCAAATGATAGTAAGACGTTGTGCAGGTGGAGTAGTGTTTTATGCTAATAAAGTACTTATTGTAAAAAATGATAGAGGTGAATGGACACTTCCAAAAGGAAAGATACTTGGAGGAGGACTTCCATATGAAAGTGCTGTTGAAAGAGTTAAAGTAGAAACTGGCATAGATGCTAAAATGATAGATGTAGCTGGCGATACTATGTATGAATTTTTCTCAAGAAGTAGACAACAAGAAGTTTGTAATGCGATAATGTGGTATGTTATGGAAGCTTGTAATACTGAATGTGTACTTGCTCCTGAATTTCAAGAAGGTGGATTTTACAAGATAAAAGATGCTTTAGAAATGTTGTCACATCATAAAGAGCAAGCTTTAGTTGAAGTATCTTATAAAAAGTTTAAAGAATTAAAGAAATTAGTTTCAGAGGGCGACGATGTTCCAGCAAACTAGTAGTGAATTTATAGAGTTTTGAGGAAGGGTTAGACCCTTCCTTTTTTAATTCCAAGTTTTAGAAGTGTATACTTTATAGTTTATCTGATTTGTATATTAATAAATTATATTGATTTATGTCTCAATAAATTATATTAAAAATAAAAATTAAAAATCTTGTGATTTTATTATATAATTGACTTATAATGCTAACAAAATGAATACTAAAAATTCTATTTACATTTTAAGTGGAGTAATTTTTATAAATAAAGATATATTTTAGCAAATGACAAAAATAGGAGGAGTTATAATGAGTAATTATAGGACATTACACGAATTTGGAACAGATGAGATAACAATTGAAAAATCTGTTTTTATTGGATATGCTAAGCCTATACAAAGTGAAGAAGAAGCAGTAGAATTTATAAATGAAATAAAGAAAAAACACAAAGATGCAAATCATAATGTGTGGGCTTATACAGTTGGACAAAATATGAATATACAAAGGTATAGTGATGATGGAGAGCCACAGGGAACAGCAGGGATACCAACATTAGAAGTCATAAAAAAAGAGGACTTGAGAGACGTAGTAGTAGTTGTTACTAGGTATTTTGGTGGTATAAAATTAGGTGCAGGTGGTCTGGTTAGAGCTTATACAAAAGGTGCTAAGTTAGGCTTAGAGTCTGGAAAAATAATTAGTAAGGTAATGTACCAAGAAGTTAAAGTTAAGATAGATTATACTCAACTTGGAAAGGTACAAAATGAACTGATGAATTTAGGGTACTTTATAAAAGATACCATATATGAGGATAATGTTGAGATAATAGTATATTCAAAGTTAGAAGATGTGGAAAAACTATCAGAGAAAATGATTGATATAACAAGTGGAACAGGGAAGATAGTTTTAGGAGAAGAATTTTATTTATCTGAACAGGATGGAGAAATTTTAATATAAAAATCTTACTGTAATTTAACCTAAAAGTAAAAAAGTAGAATAGCAATATAGAAAATAAAAACATAAAAATAGAATAGTTATATAGAAAATAAAAGCCATTAATTTACATTAAAATAATTTAATGGCTTTTATCAGACTTTGCACAGAATCCTTTTTTAACTTCAAATAAACCAACTAAAAGTAAAAACACTCCAAATATTTTCTTCAATATATCAGAAGATAAATAATTAGCTAATAGTGAACCAAATATAGCTCCTAACACTCCAAATACAGCTATTGGGATAACTAATTTGAAAACTACATTTTTATTTTTTATATGTATAGCCAGTGCTATAAGTGTCATAGGTATGGATGAAAGTAAGTTGACACTCTGTGCTATTTTAGTATCTATACCAGCAAGTAAAACGAGAGCAGGAATAAGAATAGTTCCACCACCCATTCCCATTCCTCCAATAATTCCTGCAAAAAATCCAATTAAAGCAAATAACATTAAAACACCATCCTTAATGCTGCAATTATCATAATTAATCCAAAAGAAATTCTAAGAAACTTTCCAGTAACTTTATTTAGTAATTTAGCCCCTATAATGCCGCCAACAATACTTCCTGCTGCAACTTTTATTGTTAAGTTAATATCGTAAGTTCCTTTAGAAACATATAAAACAGAACTTGCTGTTGTCAAGAAAATTATTATAGAAAGAGCTGTTGCATGAGATTTATGTTCTTCTACCTTCACAATATCATTTAGTATTGGTACTAAAAGAGTACCACCTCCAGAGCCAAATACCCCATTTATAAATCCTGTAAATACTCCAATTATCATATTTTTTATATTGAAATCAAAATATTTTTTCTTTAAGTTATTAGTATTTTTCATAAAAACCACCTTCTGAAATAGTTTTACCAAAATAGGCAAATTATATTTATATAAAATAATATTAAATATAATCCTTCATTTTTGCTTAAATTTGCATAAAAAAAAACATGTTAAAACAACATATTAATATATGGTATAATATATTAAAACAAAGTAGTAAATTGAGAGGAGATAATGATGTCAAATATAAAAATACAAATAGACAAAACTGTAGAATGGCTTAAAAATAAAGTTAATGAGGCAAATGCAAAAGGATTAATTGTTGGTGTATCTGGAGGAATTGATTCAGCAGTAGTTGCTAATTTAATTAAAAAAGCTTTTCCAGAAAACTCTATGGGAGTTATAATGAGCATAAAAAGTAATCCTCAAGATAGAGAAGATGCACTTAAGGTTATAGAAGGATGTGATATAGAATATCTTGATTTAGACCTTATAGAACCACAAAGTGCTATATTAGACATGGTAGTAGGAAATTTAAAAGAGAAACATTTATATAGAGAAGAATATTTAAAAATGACAGATGCAAACTTAAGAGCAAGAGTAAGAATGAGTACTATTTACACAATTGCTAACAATCTAGGATACTTAGTTGTTGGTACAGATAATGCTGCAGAAATACACACTGGATACTTTACTAAGTTTGGTGATGGTGGAGTTGATATTTTACCAATTGCAAATTTAACTAAAGCTGAAGTATATGAATGGGCAAAAGAACTTGGTGTTCATGAAGATTTAATAAATAAAGCTCCTTCAGCAGGTCTTTGGGAAGGACAAACAGATGAAAATGAAATGGGAACTACTTACAATATGATAGATGCTGTATTAGAAGGTAGATTAGATGAAGTTCCTCAAAGAGACCAAGAGATAATAGAAAGACTTCATAGAATAAGTGAACACAAGAGAAAAACGCCTGCACAACCTCCTAAGTTCTAATTTACTATTTTCAGGATTTGTGATAAAATTTACAAGTGATAAAAATTAGAATAATTAATTGTACGTATTAAGGAGTGGAAATATGGGACGTATAGGAAATATAATTAATAGAAAAGGTAAACAAGATGCTCAAAGAGCAAAAATATTTACTAAACATGCTAGAGCAATAGCCGTTGCAGCTAAAGAAGGTGGCGCAGACCCAGAATATAATGCAGCATTAAAAACAGCTATAGAAAAAGCTAAGGCAGATAATATGCCAAATGATAATATAGATAGAGCTGTTGCTAAAGGTGCAGGGGCAGGTGCTGGAGAAGACTATGAAACTATAGTTTATGAAGGATATGGACCTGGTGGGGTTGCTGTTATAGTAGAGACTTTAACTGACAATAAAAATAGAACTGCTGGTAATGTAAGATACTACTTTGATAAAAACGGAGGAAACCTAGGAACTACTGGATGTGTGTCTTTTATGTTTGATAACAAAGGACAAATATTAGTTGGTGCAGGAGATGGCGTTTCAGAGGAAGAATTAATGGATGTTGCATTAGAAGCAGGTGCTGAAGACTTTATAACAGAAGAAGATGGTTATGAAATAATAACTACACCAGAAGATTTTTCTAGTGTTCGTGATGAATTAAAAGCAAAAGGGTATGAATTTATATCTGCTGATGTAAAGATGATACCTCAAACTACAACTGTTTTAACAGAAGAATCTCATCTAAAAATGATGAATAAATTAGTTGATATGCTTGAAGAAGATGATGATGTTCAAGATATCTACCATAACTGGGAAGTAGAATAAATATTATATCACATTGAGATTTGTAATTATTACATTAATTTTACTATGTGATAAATTTTATAAAATAAGTAATTATTAAAATGAACATATACACCTCTAAACTATGTCTGCATAAATAATATGTGAACATGGGTTAGAGGTGTTTTTTTGTGTATGGAAGATAGCTGTAAAAAATGTATTTATAAGTTAAGAATTTTAAAGTAAGTTCTGAGCAGGACTTGATTGCCTATAAATAATTGATGGGTATATCACTTGTTGCTGAATACCGCTTATACGACCAGTTACTATATCAATAATCATCCTAAGACTACGTTCTGCTGTCTCTTCCATCTTCAAATCTATAACTGTCAAAGGAGGAATACTTCTTGCCATTAGTCGTGCAGGACCATTGCTTGCTGCAAATATTTGAACATCCTCTCCAATTACAATTCCCGATTCATTAAATGCATTCATCATACCAAGAGCTACCACGTCATGATTACAGAAAATTACTTTTTTTAGTGAATTTTTTGCAAGCATTTTTTGAGCAATATCGTATCCACTATCTATTTTATTAGAACAATAATATATAGAGTCTGATAACTGTACTCCATGTTCCTTACATGTTTTTAAAAAAGATTTACCTCGCAAGGTCATGCATGTGAAAGACGTTGGATTGAATACAGCTGCAATATCATTTTTACCATTTTGGATAGCATGTAAAGCTGCTATACGACCAGTTTCTTCATTGTCAATAGAGACACTTGAAAAACCAGGTATTTCACGATTTACAACAACTACAGGAATTTTAGGTTTATTTTTTAATAGATATTCTATGTCATCAGCATTGATACCTGTTAAAACAACTCCATCATAATAATTATTTGAAAAAAGATATTCATCATCACATAGATGGCCAACACTGTAAGGGCGTATTATGATATTTATATTTAAATGTTCTAAAGAAACTATGTGGTTTATTGCTTGAAATATATTAGTTGATGCCAACTCAAATCCTTCATCTTGCCAATAAAATGCTATTTGTATATTGTTGCGTTTAATAGGAGTAGAGCGTTTATATCCAAGCCTATCTGCTGAATTTAATACAAGTTCTTGTGTCTGTAGTGGAATTCTACGCTCATTTCCTTTACCACTTAAGACATACGAGACAGTTGCTGAAGAAAGGCCACAGTCCTTTGCAATATCTTTGATTGTTGCCATGATAAAATCCTCCTTGAGTAGTTGCTTAAATTTGCTTATATCAATAATCTTAACATATATTCAACTAAAGAACAATATTCTACAACGCGTATATTTTACATGTCTAGAATAAATAAATTTTAAAAAATTTATTATTATGTTGACAGATTATGTTGACAGAATTTAGTTTATAGGATTATAATATGCTTAAATAAGCTTATTAATTAAGTTAAATTAAGCGAAGTTAAGCAGGAACATACAATGCTAGCTTGTTATGTGACTGTAAAAAGGGGGAAAAGAAATGAGTAAGGTAAATATATTTGAAGTTGGTCCTAGAGATGGATTTCAAAATCTGAAGGAATTTTTAGATACTGATAAAAAACTTAAGATTATTGATGGTCTTATTGCATCTGGGATTAGACAACTTGAAATTAGTTCATTTGTAAGCCCAAAAGCAATACCTCAGATGAAAGATGCAAAGGAAGTAGCAACTTACTGTGTAAAAAATTATCCTGATGTGAAACTTTATGCATTAGTTCCAAATTTATATGGTGCTAAAGTTGCATGGGAGTGTGGTATAAGAGATATATCTTATGTTATTTCTTTGAGTGAAACTCATAACAAGAAAAATATAAATCGTACTCATGAAGAGTCTATTGATGAGCTTAAAAAAATAATGAGTACTTATCCAGATATGAATATATGTATTGGAATGGCTACTGTATTTGGATGTCCCTTTGAAGGTTTGCCAAAAATTGAAGATGCCATAGCATTTGCCAAACGTCTTTGGGAAAACGGTATCAGAGAGATAAACCTAGCAGATACAATAGGCATTGCCGACCCTAAACAAGTAAGAGATACTATTAGTGCACTAGTTGAAGCTTTGCCAGAGTGCAGATGGCAGGTACATATTCATGACACTAGAAATATGGGGATGGTTAATACTCTTGCTGCTATTGAATGCGGAATTACCACTGTGCAGTCTACACTTGGGGGATTAGGAGGGTGTCCTTTTGCTCCTGGAGCATCTGGAAATACTGCAACTGAAGATTTAGTATACATGCTCGAACGCATGGGGTATGATACAGGCGTTGATTTTGTTAAACTTCTTGAATTATCAAAGTATCAGATGAGTTCTGTAAATGGTGTATATAGTGGTCATCATGTAAATATAAAGTCTGAGAGTTCTAATTGTCAGTCCTATTGATTAACGAAACATATCTATTAATAAAGTATATTAGTTAATAAAATAAATAAAAGAATTGAGGGGATTAGTATGGATGTTATAGCTTTACTTTTATTCTTAGGAGTTATTATTCTTGCATTTGTACGTAAGAATAATGCAGGTATTTTAGCTTTAGCTATTGGTGTTATAGCTGTTAGAATTTTTGGTATGGATGATAAAGATCTTTATGGAGCTATAAGTAACTCAATGTTTACTACGCTTGTTGGTATAACATTACTTTTTGCAATAGTGAATTCAACAGGAGCATTGAAGCTTGTTGCAGAAAAAATTGTAGCTGCTTCAGGTAAACGTGTTTGGCTTATACCTATAGCAGTTTTTATAGCAGGGTTTGTTGTTGCTGGTGTTGGGCCTGGAGCAATCCCAGCACTTGCAATTATTCCTGCAATGGCTGTTCCTGTAGCAATAACTGTTGGTTATAATCCTGTGATGCTTGCACTTATAGGTGAATGTGGATTAATGGCAGGACGTATGACTCCTATTACTCCAGAAGGTCAAATCATAACAACTGTTGCAGAGGGAGTTGGAATTGAAAATGTTATGCCTGCTGTTTTAGCTTGTCAGACTCTTTCAACAATCGTATTTTCAATAGTATTGTTTATAATTTTTAAAGGATATAAACTTAAAAAGCCTATAAATGTTATAAATAGTAAGGAAATAGAAAAATTTAATGTAAAGCAGATAATTTCTCTGACAAGTATAGTGGTTATGATTGCTTTTATCATAATCTTTGATATGAATGTTGGACTTGCAGCTTTTTCAGTTTCAGCTGTACTTCTTCTTTTCAATATTGCTGAAGATGGAGAATGTATCAAAGCAATTCCATGGAGCACGATAGTAATGGTACTTGGAGTAGGTGCAATGATGACAATCGTAGACGCAGCAGGAGGAATTGATTTAATGAGTAATGCATTGTCATCATTGATGAATAGTAAAACAGCTACCCCAATTATGAGTATTTCAGCAGGGCTTATGTCTATGGTTAGTTCAGCATTAGCAGTAGTGTATCCAACCATGATGCCTATGTGTGTTGATATAGCTAAGTCAGTTGGAGGAGTAGACCCACTAGCACTTATTGCAGCAGTTGGTGTGGGAGGTTCTCTTGCTGGTGTAAGTCCACTTTCTACTGGTGGTGCATTGATTTTGGCAGCTATGGGGTCAAGTAAAAAAGACTTCAATAAAGAAGAACAAAATAAGGTGTTTGTTCAACTTTTCATTATGAGTGCAGTTGGACTATTGGTTATTGCAGTAGTATCAGTTCTATTTTTTAATGGAATAGCACATATAATGCATTAATTTCGATAATCGGAGAATTTGTTATTAAACTCAACTTTTAATATTGAGTAATATAATATAAATTGGGGGTATAGTTATGAAAAAGGGAGCATTAAGTAATATAAAAGTACTTGACCTTACTAGAGTTCTTGCAGGGCCATATTGCACAATGATGTTGGCTGATTTTGGGGCTGATGTTATAAAAATAGAAGTACCAAAAAAAGGTGATGATACAAGAGGTTTTGGACCTTTTGTAAATGGAGAGAGTCTATATTATGCAAATATAAATAGAAATAAGAAAGGTGTAACTTTAAATCTTAAGTCAGAAAAAGGCAAAAAGATATTTTTAGATATGGTAAAGCAAGCTGATGTTGTAGTAGAAAATTATAGACCAGGTGTTATGGAAAAGCTAGGATTGGGTTACGATGAGCTAGCTAAAGTGAACAATCAAATAATTTATGGAGCTGTATCAGGCTTTGGATGTTATGGGCCATATTCAGAGCGTCCAGGATATGATATTATTGCACAAGCAATGGGTGGTCTTATGAGTATAACAGGAACTGAAGGAGGAGAACCAACAAGAGTAGGTAATGCTATGGGAGATGTATTGGGTGGAATGAATTTAACTATTGGTATACTTGCAGCACTTAATGCTAGAGAGATAATAGGAAAAGGGCAAAGAGTAGATGTTTCCCTCGTTGATTCTGTTGTATCATCTCTTGAAACTGGTATACAGAGATATTTTGATTCAGGTCAACCTGAACTTATGGGAAATAGATATGCCTCGGCTTATCCTTATGATTCTTTTAAAGCAAGCGATGGTAATTTTGTAATAGGTTGTGGTAATGATAAACTTTTTGAAAATTTATGTAAGAAGGTTCTTTTTAGAGAAGACCTTTTAATAGATGAAAGGTTTAATACAAATCTTAACCGTTGTGAAAACCATGCATCTCTCAAACCAGAGATAGAAAAATGGTCTATCAACTATACAATAGAAGAAGCTGTTGATTTAATATCGAAAGCAGGAGTTCCTGCTGCTCCTATATATGACCTCGGTCATGTTACAACAAATGAACATATTGCAAAGGCAAGAGAAATGATTGTAGATATTAAACATCCTATTATAGGAGATATGAAAGTCAATGGAAATCCAGTTAAGTTGATGACAACAAAAGCTCAAATTAATGTACCAGCACCATCTTTAGGAGAAAATAATGAGGAGATTTATAATAGCTGGCTTGGGTTTGATGGTGGAAAAATAAATGAGTTAAAAGAGAGTGGAGTTATTTAATTTTAGAATAATATCAAATAAAAGATTAAATCAACATTATAAATCAAATCTAAAATTATCAGGAGTATTTAAGATAGGAAAAACTATTTAGACATTAAGTCTTTGTGGTTTTTCCTATTTTCGTTAAAAAATTTATACTATTGGAACATATACATAGATATACTAAACTAAAGTATTAACAATTTAAATTAATAGAAAATAAATTACCTAATATGTTAAATAAAGACTCTTTTACTAGAGTGCAAATAAACTTAGTGCAAATAAACTTATGGATATACAACTTAAACTATTTTAATGAAAATATCAAAAATGAGACTACATTCTCAAAAATGAGACTGTGTTTTTAAAGTATTTTCTCGAAAATGAGACAAAAATATGGTTTTATGGGTTTTGTTGGATAAAAATTCTTTAGTGAATTATAATTTAATCAATTCTAAAGTTAAAAATGATTAAAAATTAAGTGAAATTTATGTATATTTTGTTTATTTTATCAAAAAAAATAATTTTTTAACAAAAATAAAGGAATTTAATATAAGTTGGCGTAGAACTTGCTATTATATATTAACAAGAAATGTAGAAAAAATAACAATGCATAATGGGGGGAATATGATGGGATTTGTAATGGAAAATTTGAAAAATCTTAAGGTGGAAGTTAAGGATAAAGTCTGTGTTATTACTATAAATAGACCTAAAGCTTTAAATGCTCTTAACAATGACACTCTTAGAGAATTATCTCAAGTTATTGATGTAGTATCAGAAAAGGAGGAAATATTAGGAGTTATTATTACTGGAGAAGGTAAAGTTTTTGTAGCTGGAGCTGATATACGTCAGATGCAAAACTATAAAAGTGAAGAAGGCAGAAAATATGCAGGTTATGCCCAAGGAATTTTTGATAAAATTGAAGCTCTTGAGAAAACAGTAATAGCAGCAGTCAATGGATATGCATTAGGTGGTGGATGTGAACTTGCTATGAGTTGTGACATTAGAATTGCATCAGAAAAGGCTATATTTGGACAACCTGAAGTTAATTTAGGAGTCATTCCATGTTTTGGTGGAACTCAAAGATTATCAAGACTTGTTGGAACTGGGATAGCCAAGGAATTAATTTTTACAGGAAGACAAGTAAACGCAGAAGAAGCTAAATCTATTGGTCTTATTAATAAAGTGGTTCCAAGTGATGTGCTTTTAGAAGAGACAATTAAGATGATGAACCAAATAGTTGAAAAAGCACCAATAGCAATAAGATATGCAAAAGTTGCTATTAATAAAGGGATAGATATGGATTTAAAAAATGCTCTTGAACTAGAGAAAGATATTGCAGGCTTAACTTTTGCTACAAGAGATAAGCAAGAAGGCATGGATGCATTTATAGAAAAGAGAAAACCGATTTTTGAAAATAAGTAATTATTATAACTAAAATTAGAACAAATATAGAATATATTCAAAATCTAAATTTCGTGAAAAAATACATATAGTTTTATAGTTTAATTTTAAAAGGAGTTAATTTATGAATACGGGAGTAATTATAAGTTTAGTAGGGATTATCATGGCTCTATCCCTTCTAGTTGTAATGGTTATGAAGGGAGTAAATATTTTTATAATAGCAATTGTATGTTCATTATTAGTTGCTATAACAGGGAATTTAAATGTGTATGATGCACTTAAGGTGGATTATATGACAGGATTTGTTGAATTTCTTCAGGCAAATTTCTTTATTTTCCTAACAGGTACCTTAATGGGAAAAATAATGGAGATTACTGGTGGAGCAAAATCTATTGCTAAGATGATTGTAAGATGGATTGGTAAGGATAAAGCATTACTTTCTATTCCAATAGCTTGTGGAATATTAGCTTATGGAGGAGTAAGCGTTTTCGTTGTAAGCTTTGCAGTGTTTCCGATAGCTTTAGAAATTTTTAAAGAAGCTGATTTGCCACGACGATTTATACCAGCAGCCTTGACTTTTGGATGTTCAACTTTTGCTATGGTTGCACCAGGGGCACCTCAGATTCATAATATTATTCCAGCTTCAACATTAGGGACAGATATTATGGCTGGAGCAGTAAATGGATTTATATCATGTGCAGTAATGTTTATAGTTGGAAGCACCATTTTATACAAGATGGTTTCAAAAGAAAAAGCCAATGGTGGGCATTTTATAGCACATGAATCAGATACATTTGATGAAGTAGCAACAACTAATTCTAAGAGAGAAAATGGTCCTAATGGTCTAATTGCGTTAATTCCATTAATAGTATCAATCCTAATAATTAATGTGAAAATTAATGGACAAGCAATAGTACCAATTGAGGTAGGAGTATTTATTGGAGCTTTATTAGTATATTTATTGTTAAATAAATATCAAGATAATGCAAAAATAGTTGGCCATGTTGGTGATGCATGTAAAACTACAGTAGTAGCAATATGTAATACTTGTGCTGTAGTAGCATTTGGTTCAGTTGTAAAATCAGCAGTCGGTTTTGACTTCATAGTTAATGCTATGACTAATATTCCTGGACCTCCTATTGCAGGGGCTGCAGTTGGAACTACAGTTATTGCGGGTATCTGTGGGTCAGCTTCAGGTGGACTTGGAATTGCGGCTCCACTTCTTGGACCAGTATTTTTAGCTAAGGGTGTCTCTGCTGCAGCATTAACTAGAACTATGGCAATTTCGTCAGCAGCATTAGATTCACTTCCACACAATGGATATATCGTTACTGTAACAAATGGTCTATGTAATGAATCACATAAGGATGCTTATATGCCAATATTCTGGGTAACTGTTTTAACCCCGATTATTGGAACCGTAGTAGCAGTTCTTCTGTTTACAATGTTCCCAGGATTACCATAACAGAAAAGACAAAAAGTATAAATTATATTTTGATATTGTAGAATCAATTTTCAAAGTATATAAAGTATATACAATAAATTTTATGTTTTAATACCATAAATACCATATTTAAAATACCAAGTTGACAGTATAAGGAGGAATTGAAAGTGTTAAATAAACCATTAGAAGGAGTTAAGGTCATTGACTTAACATATTTTGTAGCAGGTCCAGGAACTTCCAAAATATTAGCTGACTGGGGTGCTGATGTTATTAAGGTAGAGCCAAGCTTTGGAGACCCAGGAAGAAAGACAGGGGCAACAATGACAATGCCAATAGATGATTATAATAATCCTTTCTACAGCACATATAATTCAAATAAAAGAGGTTTGTCTATAAATCTTAAGAGTGAAACTGGAATTGAAATTATGGATAAGCTTTTAAGTGAAGCAAACGTATTTGTTTCAAGCTATAGAACAGGAGCATTAAAAAGACTAGGTCTTGACTATGAATCATTAAGCAAAAAGCATCCACATCTTATCTGGGGACAAATAAATGGTTTTGGCGATTTTGGACCTGCTAAGGATAATGCAGGTTTTGATACAGTTGCCTTTTGGGCAAGAAGTGGAGCTATGCTTGATATCGCAGAGAAGGATACAAGCCCAATAAACCCACCTATAGCCTTTGGAGATGCCACAACTTCTTGTAGTTTATCTGGAGGTATATGTGCAGCTTTGTATCAACAAGCTAAGACTGGAAAAGGACAAAAAGTAATGGCATCTTTATTTGGACAAGCAATATGGAATGCATCATCTTTATTAGCATCTACACAGTTTAGCGATGAGTATCCAAAAACTAGAAAAAATGCTATTTCTCCAGTAATAAACTCTTATCGTTGTAAGGATGGAAAGTGGATATTCTTAAGTATCCTAGAGCATGAAAGATATTTTGAGGCACTTTGCAGATTATTTGGAAGAGAAGATTTAATAAAAGAAGAAAAATTTGCATCTTCAGTAGAAAGTAAGAAAAATGCTACAGAGCTTATTAATATTTTGGATGGTGAATTTGCAAAATTCACTCAAAATGAGATGGTTGAAAAGCTTACTACTGCGGATATAGCCCATGAAAGAATTCAACATGTTAATGATGTAGTAACTGATGAACAGGCTATTGCTAATAACTATATATATGAACATACAAGTAAAAATGGAAATAAGACAATGCTTGCATCCACTCCAGTTAAGTTTGGAAATATTGAAGTTAACATGACTTGTGATGCTCCACTTATAGGAGAACATTCAGATGAGATATTGAGAGAACTTGGATACAGTGATTCTGATATAGAAGTTCTAATTGAGTCTGGAATTGTAGCAATGAATAAAGAAACATGTGAAGTACGTTAATAAATAGGAGGAAATTTTATGGATTTTAGATTAACAGAAGCACAATTAATGCTTCAAAGAGTAGCAAAAGAATTTGCAGAGAAGGAAATAGCACCAATAGCTGCTGAAACTGATAGAACAGGTATTTTTCCAAGAGAGCTTTTTAGCAAAATGGCTAAAATAGGCTTTAATGGTATTGGAACACCTGTAGAGTATGGTGGTTCTGGTGGAGCAGATATAGAAAAGGTAATTGTTGTTACTGAGGTTGCCAAAAAATGTGCAGCATCTGCAGCAATATTATCAATACACACAATATATGCTCAAGCTATTTTAAAATTTGGTACTGAGGAACAAAAGAAAAAATACCTTCCGATGATGGCTGAAGGTGGGTGTGTAGGTGCTTTTGCTTTAACTGAGCCTAATGCTGGTTCAGATGCCGCAAGAGCTGCAACAACTGCAATCATTGATGAAGCAACTGATGAATATGTCTTAAATGGGACTAAGTGCTTTATTTCTGGTGGAGGTCAAGCAGAATCATTAATAATATTTGCATTGACAGAGCCATCAAAGGGAATAAAGGGAATGTCTGCTATCATCGTTGACAAAGGGACTCCAGGTTTTTCAATAGGAAAAATTGAAGAAAAAATGGGTATCCATGGTTCAGAAACTGCAGAGTTAATATTTGATAACTGTAGAGTTCCAAAGTCTAATTTATTAGGAAAAGAAGGAAAAGGCTTTAACATAGCTATGACTTGCCTAGATGGAGCAAGAATTGGAGTTGGAGCTCAAGCTGTAGGAATTGCTGAAGGGGCTTTAGAAGAAAGTATCAAATATTCTAAAGAAAGAGTTCAGTTTGGCAAACCAATTTCAGCTTTGCAAGGTATTCAATGGTATATAGCAGATATGGCGACTATGGTGGAATCAGCAAAGTTGTTGGTATATTATGCTGCAGACTTAAAAGCTAGAGGAGAAAAACATACTAAAGAAGCTGCTATGGCAAAATACAATGCGTCACGTACTGCAAGAGAGGTTACAAACCTAGCTCTTCAAATCCATGGAGGATATGGATATATGAAGGATTATCCATTAGAGAGAATGTACAGAGATGCCAAGATAACAGAAATTTATGAAGGTACTTCAGAAATACACAAGGTTGTTATTTCAAGAGCAGTACTAGGATAGGAGGAAGAGCATGAATATAGTTGTTTGCTTAAAGCAAGTTCCAGATACTAATGAAGTTAAAATAAATAAAGAGACAGGTACCCTAATAAGAGATGGTGTACCAAGTATAATCAATCCAGATGATAGAAATGCTTTAGAAGAAGCTTTAAAAATAAAAGATGAACTGGGAGCAGTGATTAAGGTTATAAGCATGGGACCTCCTCAGGCTAAAAGTGCTTTAAAAGAAGCTTTGGCAATGGGCGCTGACGAAGCATACTTAATTTCAGATAGAGCTTTTGGTGGTTCAGATACCTGGGCCACATCTACAATTATTGCTGCTGCTATAGAGAAGGTTGGAAAGTATGATGTAATATTCTGTGGAAGACAAGCTATAGATGGAGATACAGCTCAGGTTGGACCAGAGGTTGCAGAATTCTTAGGGGTACCACAGGTTACCTATGCAAAAGAAGTAAAGGTTCAAGATGATAAATTACTAGTAACTCGTTATACAGAGACAGGAGATTATTTAATAGAAGCAAAGATGCCAGTTTTACTAACTGCTATAAAAGAGTTAAATAATCCAAGATATCCAAGTGTCAAAGGAATCTTAGGAGCTTATAATAATGGAGATGCAAAGATTACTGTGTTAACACTTGAAGACTTAGCTGTTGATACAACTCAAATTGGATTAAAGGGTTCACCTACAAATGTTTACAAGTCTTTTGTACCAGTTAAAGACAAGCATAATGAAATAATCGAAGGTATAAATAAAAAGGAAAAAGCTGAGAAATTAGTAGAAATACTATTCGATTTGAAACTAGTATAGGAGTGTTAAGATGATGAGAGCAAAAGTTAATCAAGGTATAAATTTAAATGATTATAATGGCGTTTGGGTAATAGGAGAGCAAAGGGAAGGCAAAATCAATCCTGTTACTATAGAACTTATTGGTGAGGGAAGAAAGCTTGCTGACCAATTAGGAAAAGAGCTTGCAGTTGTAATAGCTGGATATGAAGTAGAGAAAGAAGTAAAGGAGTTACTTCACTATAGTGTTGATAAAGCATATTATATCAACGACCCTCTTCTTAAAGATTTCACAACTGATGGATATGCAATTTCAATAGCAGGTTTAATTGAAGAGAAAAAGCCAGAGGTTGTACTAGTTGGAGCTACTTCTATAGGAAGAGATATCGCACCTAGAATTGCAGGTAAAGTTGGAACAGGTCTAACTGCTGACTGTACAAAACTTGAAATAGATTCAACGGATAATAAGTTATTACAAACAAGACCAGCCTTTGGTGGAAATTTAATGGCTACTATTGTTTGTCCAAAAAATAGACCACAGATGTCAACAGTTCGTCCAGGGGTTATGGCAAAAGCTGTAAGAAGTGAATCAGAGGCTGGAGTTTTAGAGGTTATTACTCCAGAACTTAATGAAAAAATGATTAGAACTAGATTAGTAGAAATGCTTCCACAAGAAAAGAAATCCATAAATCTAACTGATGCTAGAATAATAGTATCAGCAGGAAGAGGATTAAAGAAGGCAGAAGGATTTGAACTAATAAAAGAATTGGCGGATAAATTGGGGGCAGAGATTGGTGCTTCAAGAGCGGCAGTAGATTCAGGGTGGATAGAGCATTCTCATCAAGTGGGACAAACAGGAACTACTGTTAGACCAGAGTTATACATTGCATGTGGGATATCTGGAGCAATACAGCATTTAGCAGGTATGAGTGATTCTAAATATATAGTTGCTATAAATAAAGATTCCAAAGCCCCTATTTTCAGTATATGTGACTATGGAATTGTAGGAGATTTATATGAAATTCTACCTGAAATAATAGAATCATTAAATAGGTAACTTCTAGAAAACATTGAATACATAGAATGGTAAGTCTTATAATATTGTATTGTAAGACTTATTATTTTTGCTGAAGGTTATAGTGGAGGGATGAAACAATGAAAGAGCACTGGTATAAGGATATATTTGCAAGAGTGTTATCCATGACTGATGATGGTTTTATTGTTGTAAATAAAGATGGAGTAATCATAGATATTAACGATAAATATTGTGACTTCTTAGGGAAAGAAAGAGACGATATAATAGGACACAATATACAAAGTATTATACCAAATACAAAAATGCTAGACATTATGAGAGATAAGTATTGTGAAGAAGGAGCTATACATCATTACTCAGGTGGAAATACAAAAGAAAAAAGTGTAATAGTAAGTAGGTCTTATGTGGAAAATGACAATGGAGAAGTAGTTGCAGGAGTAGCTCAAGTTAAATTTAGATTGCAATCCTTTGATGTAGCTAAAAAGTTAATGTCAGAATATATGGAGCTCCAATATTATAAAGAACAGTTTAAGGATAACTGTGGTTTTGACAAGCTCATAGGTGAAAATAGAGATTTCATAGAACTTAAGAAAACAGGTGTGAAAGCTTCTAAAACGAACTTCTCAGTTCTTTTAACAGGTGAAACTGGCACAGGTAAAGAAGTTTTTGCTAGAGCAATTCACAATAATAGCAGTAGGTCAGACAAACCCATGGTTAGTATAAACTGTGCTGCAATACCAGAAGAATTATTAGAATCAGAGCTATTTGGGTATGACGAAGGAGCTTTTACAGGAGCAAAAAAAGGCGGCAAAAAAGGTAAATTTTTAGTTGCGAATAATGGTACAATCTTCTTAGATGAAATAGGTGACATGCCTTTGACCATGCAAGCAAAACTTTTAAGAGTTCTTCAGGAAAGTGAGATAGAACCAGTTGGAGGTCTTAAAACTATAAAGATAGATGTAAGAGTAATCTCTGCTACAAGAAAGAATTTAAGTAAAATGGTTGAAGAGGGATTATTTAGAGAAGACTTATACTATAGGTTAAATGTAATAAATATTCATATGATGGAATTAAAGGATAGACAAGATGATATTTTATTGCTAGCAAATTATATATTAAATAAATTAAATGTTGAATATAAGGAATTGAAGGTTTTAAGTGATAAGGTTAAAAATTGTTTTATTAACTATATTTGGCCAGGAAATATAAGAGAACTACAAAATGTAATAAAAAGCGCCTATGCTGTAAGTGATGATATGGTCATTATGATGTGTGACCTTCCATCTAAAATGGATAATATCAGCAGAGTGGCTCAATGTAATGTGGATAGTAATTGCTCAATTCATGAAATGGTTGAAAATTATGAGAAGAGTTTAATTATTGATGTGTTAAGGAAGTACAATTGGAAATGTTCTAAGGCAGCAGAGGTTATGGGAATACACAAAAGTCTTTTGTATAAGAAAATAAAAAAGTATGAAATTGAATTAAACAATTAAGATGACTTTAATTAAGATTAATTAATTTTGGACATAACAAAACCCTCCTAGTTTTAGACAGTTTTACATATTTTAACTGTCTCCTAAGAGGGGTATCGTTCAAAATTAGAGTGACTTTTATCTAACATTTATAAAAACTGTTTTGAATAGTTCTTTTGTTATTTAATCATAATTTTCTACTTCTTTATCAAGTTCTTTTCCACAAGAATCACATTTATATATAGCATTATATCCGTAATCATATTCATCAACTATTTTCTTTTGTCTAAATACACCACCACAATCACATAAGAAACCGTTTTTTATAAGAGTAACAATAAATTGTGATTTTATAAACTTTATATCATTACATTTATCATTAGTGTAAAAATTATAAATATAAGAGTTGTCACATTCATCTCTCAATTCAAATTTTTCAATATATGTGTTGTTTTTTAACTCCTCAAACTCTTCTTTAGTTAAGTATGACTTTTGTTGCAATTCGTGTAAGCGCTTAATTTGGTCCATAATTTATATCCTCCTAATAATTTTAGTATTTTAAGCTTAGATAAGGACTCTAAGTTTTATTAAATTTATCTCAAGGAATTATTTAAATTATATTTAGTTTTATTTAATTACAACATAAATAAATTAGCTATAAATAAAAACTAATTTTAAAAATAATTTCCTATGAAAATCTAAATTACTAACCCCTTACTAACCCGAAAAACTAAAAAAGAAAATAAAAAATATATCCAATCTAAATGATATATAAATAAAGATATTTTATATAAATTTAACTTTAAATATCTCAACTGTAATATATAAAAATATATTATAGTTAAAATATACCACATATTTTGGGTATTGTATACTGGAATTGAAGCAATTAATTTATTTTTTAACATACAAATGATTTTATAAAAAAAAACAAGACTGAAAAATTCTTATATTATTTGATAGAATAAAAATAAGAGTAAATTTATTGAATTTTATAAAATTTATAAGGAGTGAGTTCAAGATATGCAAGAGAATAAAAATGATATATTTGAATCAATAGATAACAATGACTTTGACAATAAAACAGAAGACGAATATTTAGAAATAGTAAAGCAAAATGGGTTAAATTTAATATACATAAAAAATCAAACAGAAAAGATATGTCTGGAGGCTGTTAAACAAAATTGTAATGCGATAAAATGTGTTGATAATCAAACAGAAAAAATTTGCATGGAAGCAGTCAAGCAAGATTGGAGAATGTTAGAATTTGTGGAAGAGCCAACAGAAGAAATATGTATGTTAGCACTTAGCCAAGATGGAACAGCATTAAAATATATAGAAAATCAGACAGAAGAATTATGTTTAAGAGCTGTTGAAAAAAATGGTACAGCCTTAGCATTTGTAAAAGAGCAAACAGAAGAAATATGTATAGAAGCGGTTAGAAATAGTGAGTTTGGATTAGCAAGAGTAAAAAATCAAACAGATAAGATATGTATGGAAGCAGTTAAACAATGTAGTTATAATTTAAAATGGGTGGAAAATCAGACTGAAGAAATATGCATGGAGGCAGTAAGACAAAATGGGCTTGATTTGAAGTTTGTAAAAAATCAGACAGAAACAATATGTTTAAGAGCAGTAAGACAAAATGGTATGGCTTTAGAATTTGTAAAGGAACAGACTGTTGGAATATGCTTGAAAGCAGTGAGACAATATGGAATGGCTCTAAAATTTGTGAAAGAACAAACAGAAGAAATTTGTACAGAGGCTGTTAAACAAGATAAAAGAGCACTTAGTTTTGTCAAAGGAGATAAAGAAAAATATAAAGATTTATGCGACGGGAATGAGCCATTTGCAAAAAGATATGTTAGAAATGTAATAGAAAAAGAAAATAGAGCTTTGATTAAAAAAGGAGAAGAAAATGCAAAAATCAAAATTGCAGGAAAACTTCATGATAGAGGCATGTCTTTTGAAGATATATCAGATATAGTTGAGATTGAAATAAACAAGTTAAAGGTGAGTTTGGGGATTTTTTAATATAAAATAGTTAATTAAAAAATAATTGGATAGTCCTTTGTAGGATAGTAAAATAAGTGCTATAATTTGACATATAATAAATTATTTTTATTACACATTAAGGAGGGATTGAAATTGAAAATTACAATATTATATCAAACAAGAAGTGGAAACACAGAAAGAGTAGCTAAGTTAATAGAAGATGGTGCTAAAAATGTAGAAGGAATAGAAGTTAGACTTATGAGATTTGATAGTATTGATACAGAGTATTTAAATGAAAGTAAAGCAGTAATATTTGGAACACCAACATATTTAGCTAATACAACTTGGGAAGTAAAAAAATGGTTTGATGAGGATTCAAAAAAGATAAATCTAGCTGGCAAGTTGGGAGCAGTTTTTGCTACATGTGACTATGTCTGTGGCGGTCCTGATGTTGCAATTCTTACTATAGTAGGGCATTTAATGGTTAAGGGAATGCTTGTGTACTCTGGAGGTGGTTCTTTAGGAAAACCATTTATACATTTAGGACATGTACATTCAATTGAAGGGCCAGAAATACAAGACGAAAAAGCTGTAATATTTGGAGAAAGAATTGCTACAAAAGCAAAAGAATTATTTGCTTAATTTCTATATACATAACAATGCTTGAGATAAGTTTAATGCTTTAATGAGGATTTAAGGTAAAAATTGTATACAAATAAAAATTTTCCATAAAATTACTCAATATGCTATCAATATGAATTATAATATGATTGTAAACATATTATATTAAATAAAATAGTGAAAATTAAACAATAATAGTGAGGTAAGTTTATGGTATGGCATATAGAATATGAAATTTTTTCTGCAATTATAGTTGTTTTTTTGATGGTATACTTTTTTAAAAGTAAATTTATACCTACTTTACAAAATAAAATATACTGTGCACTTTTAATTTGTTCATTTTTATTCATAATTTCAAATGTTTTAGGCTCACTTTGTCTAAATAATATAAATAAACTTCCAATTTTTTTGACTGGTTTATTGAATCAAATATATTTATTTTTATTGCCGATACCAGCGGCTCTTGTATTATTTTATGTCATGGCTATTATTTATCAGGATATTAGATATATGAAAAAAAAGCTTTTATTTTTATCTATACCACTTATAATTTGCATAATTTTATCTATAACTAATCCTTTTACACACATTTTATTTGGATTGTCAAAAGAAACAGGTTATGTTCGTGGCTATGGATATACTGCAACTTTTTTATCATTTTTCTTTTATGCAATATATTCGGCATTTTTATCTTTTAAATACAAAAAAGCAATGCATGAATCTAAAATATGGGCTATTAGAGGTTTTCTTATAGTTTCAGTTATAGCAATTATTTTACAAGCGATTTTTTTACAGTATCTTCTTACAGGAACAGCATGTGCATGTAGTTTACTTTTGACATATCTTTCTATGCAGAATCGAGGTCTTATCATTGATGACCTTACTGGTGTACTTAATAGACAATCCTTTATTCAAGAACTAGATTTAAATATAAATACTGAACAATCAGGATTTATTATTACAATTGCTCTTGATGATTTCAAATTTATGAATGAAACTTTTGGGACTAAAAATGGAGACATCGCATTAAAAGAAGTTGGTAAATATTTGATTCATATTCATGATGTAAATCATGTGTATAGAATAGGAGGAGATATATTTTCTATTGTTGTTAATAGTCAGTTAGGAATATCTCCAGAGACAATTATCAATGAGATAAGAGAAAGATTTAAAAAACCATGGCTGATAGAAGAAATAAGTTTTAATTTATCAACTAGTATTGCAGCTGTTTCTTTTCCAGAAAATGCTGAAACGACAGAAGATGTTATAGTTGCAATTGACTTCTCTATACATGAAGCAAAACGCTCTGAATCAAGACAAGTTATTTATGCAGATGCGTCTATAAGTGAAAAGATAAAGAAAAAACATATAATAAAAAATTGTTTGAAAGAAGCTCTAGAAAATGATGGTTTTGATGTATATTATCAGCCTATATTTTCTACTAGTAAAGATAGATTTGCTTTAGCTGAGGCTTTGATTAGGCTAGAACATAAAGAACTAGGGTTTATACCACCAGATGAATTTATACCAATTGCAGAGCAGACAGGTCTTATTAATTCAATTGGGTTAGTGGTTTTTGAGAAGGTATGTAAATTTATAGCTAGTGATGATTTTGAAGATTTAAAGCTAGACACCATAGCTGTTAATCTTTCTGTAGTACAATGTATGCAGAAGAATTTGGCTGATGATTTGTTTAATATTATGAAAAAATACAATGTGTCACCAACTAAATTTAAATTTGAAATTACAGAAACTGTGGCATCAGGTTCATTTAATACAATTAGAGAGACCATGGAAAAATTAATTGATTTAGGGGTTAAATTTGCACTTGACGATTTTGGAATTGGTTATTCTGGAGTTACGAATATGCTTTCCTTACCATTTTCAGTAATTAAGTTAGATAAGAGTCTGATTTGGTCTATGAATGAAGATAGTAAGCATAAGCTCACAGTTGAAACTATTATATCGCTTATAAATAAATTAAATATGAAACCTGTAGCAGAAGGTGTTGAAACCATTGAATACGCTAAAGATTTAAAGTCTATGAATTGTGAATATTTACAAGGGTATTATTTCTCTAAACCTGTTCCAGAGGAAATTTTAAGGGATTTGTTGAGAGAAAATGCTTTTACGGTTTAATACCCTTTATTTTTTTAATTACAATTTTGTTCATTGACACTATTAGTCAAATATTATAAAATTAACACAATAATAAATATTAAAATTATTATATATATTATTAATATTTATTCCTAGAGTAAAGATTTATTATATATTTTTATAGCTTAAAATATATATTTTACTTAATTATTCTAAAGTAAGAAAGGAAGATGTGACATGAATAAAAAGAAAATATTAGTACCAATTGATGGAACAGAAAGAAGTATGCATTCTTTGGAATTTATACAAGGAATATTCAAAAAAGATGAAGTCGAAGTGGAAATAATGAATGTAAAAGAACTAGTATTTATTGATGGCATATCCCTAGCTGAAGAGATAAAGAATTCTGAAAACTTAGGAAGACGAATCCTGGACAGAGCAGCAGAGATAATGGGAGAGTATGATGTTAAAGTTCATTTTACTTTTGGTTATCCAGGAGATGAAATAATTAGAAAAGCAAAAGAAGATAATGTAGATATTATAGTTATGACAAAATCTACTAAAAAAGGTCTAACAAGAATGATAGGTTCAGTAACAGCAAGTGTAGTTAAACAAGCAAAGTGTATAGTGATGATTGTACCGGAGTAGAATTAGTGAGGTATCTGAAATATGAATAAAAAGATAGTAGCAGTTTGTGAAAGTGAAAAAAGTTCAAATTCTCTTAAAGAAGCTGCAAATATTTTAGGGTTTGACTTAGTTTATGAAATTCAAAGTGATGGAAGTATAAAAAATGAACTTTCTATATATGATATAGAAGATGCATCTATAGTGTTATTTGTTACAAGTGATTCTATAGAGAGTATAGAAAAGATTGATAGATTTATAGATAGGGAGTTTTATGAGGTTGATCCAAAATATATAATAAGTGATGCAAAATCTATAGTAAATGAAATTTTAATAGATTTAAATTAATCTTAAAAATATAGAAAGGGAGTGTCTTAAAATGATTTTTGAAAATCATAAATGAGATACTCTCTTTTATGTAAATACAAGAAATTCGCTATTGCAAAAAAGTCAACTACAGCAACCTCATTTTTTTCTACATCCTTGTTAAATTGCTATTATTAAGTGCTTGTGCCATTTGTATATCCTCCATAATTTTTATTGTCTTGCTAAGATGTTTATATTTTATGATAATAAAAAAATATATCTGTGATAATATCACAAATATATTTTTAATTTAAACTTATACAAATAGATTCAATCCAGCATCTTCAGTAGCACCTAAATATGAAGCTACTCCTCCTAAATCAACACCATCTATAAACTCTTCTGACTTTATTCCCATTAAATCCATACTCATCGTACATGCCACAACTTTTACACCCATATCCATAGCATTTTTTATTAAAGTATCTAAGTCATCAACGTTGTGCTTTTTCATTATTTGGTTTATCATCTTAGGTCCCATTCCAGCCATGTTCATTTGAGATAATGGTAATTTACCTGTATGAGATGGTAACATAATATCGAACATTTTTTCCATAGTATCTTTTGATACATTCGGCTTATCTTTTCTCTTTAATATATTAAGTCCCCAGAATGTGAAGAACATAGTTACCTCTTTACCCATAGATGCAGCTCCAGTTGCAATTATAAATGACGCTATAGCCTTATCTAAATCTCCACTAAATACTACTAGTGTTGCTCCATTTTTATCACTTTGATTTATATTGCAAGATGGATTTACATTTAATACAGTTAGTCCTTTTCTAATATATGCTACAAATGCTTTCTTTGTCTTATCAAACTCAGCCTTCATTAATGTATTTCTTGTCTTTTCACACCAAGATTGTATATCCCTGCTAAATCCTGGATCACTTGCTCTAACTTCTAATATTTGACCTTCTTGCATTTTGTTGATTTCTTCAAATACTCTTCTTATTGGTCCTGGGCATTGAAGTCCACATGCATCTAGTGTAACATTAGCATCTATTTTTGCTATATCTATGTTTTCCATATCCATATCAAAATCCTCACTATTTGTATTTATTTTCTCACTTTTATTCTGTTTATTTATGCTTTCTTCTGCTCTTTTTACTGCTAAATATGTTTTTACTCCACCATCTATGTTAATACACTTAAGCCCATGTTGTTCAAGTATTCTACAAGCAACATATCCTCTAAGTCCAATTTGGCAAGTAGCATATAACTTTTTATTTTTTGGTATTTCATTTAGTCTATCTCTTAGCTGACCTAATGGTATGTGCATAGAATTTGGAATTTTTCCAGTAGCTAATTCAAACTCTTCTCTTACATCTATTATTACACCACTATCAGCTATTATATTGTCAACTTCATTCCATTGTACTATCTCAACCAGATCCTCTATAATATTTGATGCATAATATCCTAACATATTAACTGGATCTTTAGCTGAGTTATATGGTGGAGCGTAGCAAGTTTCTATATCTGGTAAATCAAATACAGTAAGACCACCTTTTATTGCTGTAGCTAATACATCTATACGTTTTTCAACCCCTTCTATTCCAACTCCTTGAGCTCCAAAAATCTTTCCTGTCTTAGGGTCGAAAGTCATCTTAAGAGATATAGGAAATGCTCCTGGATAATATCCAGCATGAGATCCCGGATGTATATGAATAGCTTTATAATCTAGACCTATTCTTTTTAATGTTTTTTCATTATTTCCAGTAGTAGCAACTGTATAATCAAATACTTTTGCTACTGATGAACCTAATGTTCCTTGGTAAGTGATATCTCTTCCACATATATTATCAGCTACCAATCTTCCTTGCCTATTTGCTGGCCAAGCTAGGGGAATCATTGTAGGTTTTTTATTTATAAAATCAGTTATCTCTACCGCATCTCCAAGTGCATATATATTCTCATCAGAGGTTTTCATATAATTATCAACTATTATAGCTCCTCTTTCATTTAACTTAAGTCCTGCTTCTTTCGCTATAGTTGTTTCTGGCTTAACTCCAATAGATAGTATTATCATATCTGTTTTTATTTCTTTTCCACTGGATAATATTACTTTATTTCCATTTTCAGAAAAAAATTTAACTCCGTCTTTTAAAATCAACTCAATATCTTTACTTATTAAATGATCATGTATCACACTTACCATTTCTATATCTAATGGTGCCATAACTTGTTCACTTGCTTCTACTAAAGTAAGTTTTATACCCTTATCATGAAGATTTTCTGCCATTTCAAGACCAATAAACCCTCCACCTATAACCACTGCATGTTTTGGTTTATTATTATCTACATATGCTTTTATTTTATCTGTATCTGGTATATTTCTAAGTGTAAATAAGTTTTTGCATTCATTTATACCTGAAATAGGCGGTTTTATAGGCTTGGCTCCTGGAGAAAGTACTAATACATCATAACTTTCTTCATACGTTTCGCCTGTTTTGTGGTTTTTTACACTTACACTTTTATTTTCTTTATCTATTTTTATAACTTCACTTAAGTTTCTTATATCTAAATTAAACTTTAAACTCATTGTTTCTACAGTTTGAACTATTAGCTTTTCTCTTTCATTTATGCTTCCTCCTATATAATATGGAAGACCACAATTTGCAAATGATATATATTCACCTTTTTCAAACATTATAATTTGAGCCTTTTCATCTAAACGTCTTAATCTAGCCGCAGTTGATGCTCCCCCTGCAACTCCACCTACTATAATAATCTTTTTATTCATAAAAGTATCTCCTTTTTATATATTGTAAAATTTTCTGATATTTTTTTAACACATCTTTATCATATTCTAAATCCATATTTTAATCTGTAACTTAATCACATAACTTTTTATTTTTTTAAACTATAATAAAAAACATAAACCTCAATCAAAATTTATAACTAGAAAGGAGAAATTAATATGAGTTTTTTTTCAGAACTTTTCAAAGGCAGTAAACATGAGAATATTGATGGTATGGAATTAAACATACTTTTAAAAAATAACAAAAAAACATTAATATTAGACGTTAGAACATCAGGAGAATACAGTACTTTCAATATTCCAAAGTCTAAAAATATACCTGTACATGAATTAAAATCTAAATTAAACACTTTAGATTTATATAAGAATTCTACTATAGTTGTTTATTGTGCATCAGGTGCAAGAAGTAATTCTGCTGCAAAAATATTATCTAGAAATGGATTTAATAGTGTTTATAACTTAAAAGGTGGAATATCGAGCTATATATCAAAGAAAAAGTAAAATAGTATTACAATATTTTAGGAGGTAATCATGAATAATCAAAAATGGTTAAAAGGAGCAATTATATTAGGTTTATCATTTTTTATATCAGTTTTATTAATTAAGCCAATAGGAGTATCTACCCAATTTTCAGTTCTATCAGGTATAATTCATAGTACTGTGGAGCAAGGTATAATACAAGAAGATAATGAAAGAGAAACTGGATATAAAAGTGCAAATGAGTATTATGATAAATCAGATGGTAAATTAGCTAAATCAATAAAAAATCCTATTAATTATGATTTTATATTTGTACTAGCAATACCATTGGGTAGTTTTATAGGTCATGCAACTAGGAATAAAAAAGAAAATAAGCTATATTCAGAGGATATCTGTAAGGTAAATACAAATAAAAACTTTATACAAAAATACTTACCTAGCTTTATAGGTGGATTTTTACTATTATATGGAGCTAGATTAGCTGATGGATGTACTAGTGGGCACATGATGAGTGGTATGATGCAATCAAGTGTTAGTGGATATGTATTTGCAGGTGTTGTATTTGCGGTTGCTATACCAACTGCTATTTTAGTTAAGAAATTCAAATATTAATAAGAAGTTAGGAGAAAATAATATGAAAATATTACTTGCCATATTACTTGGAGCATTCTTTGGATATGCTTTATATAAAGTTGGAGCTACAAGCCCAAAAAAATTATTATCTATGTTAAGATTAGAAGATTTACATTTAGCTAAAGTTATATTATTTGCGATAGGTTTTTCAAGTGTACTCCTATATTTAGCAAACTTAATAGGAATATTTAACTTAGATCATTTAAGTATTAAAACTATGAACACTGGTGTTATACTTGGAGGGATTATATTTGGGTTAGGCTTTGGAAGTGCTGGAACTTGTCCTGGTACTTGTGTTGGTGCAGCATCAGGAGATAACTTAAAAAAAGCAATTAGTACTATTTTAGGTGGACTTACTGGAGCATTTGCATTTTCGATGTCATATGCTTCTCTAAAATCAATTGGATTAATTTCAAGCTTAGATATGAGTAAATTAACATTATTTAATTTATCACCAGAGTTTCCATCATTATTCAATTTAGGATTTACGGGATTACTTATAACTGGAGTCTTATTTATGGGTGGTTCTCTACTACTTCCAAATTCTATAATAAAAAAATAATTAATTAGGAGGTGTTAATATGAGTCATATAAATATAGAATCGTATTTTAAAGATAAACTACCATTTTTCAATGATTTATCTGAAAGTGAAGTAAAAGATTTAATTTCAGCAAGTTATATTCAAAAATATAATAAAGGTGAACTAGTTCATTCTAAAAATTCAGCTTGTACTGGAATAGTAGTAGTTTTAAATGGTCAGCTTAGAAGTTTTATGACTTCAAATTCAGGTAAAGAAATTACTCTTTTTAAATTATTTGAACGTGATATTTGTATGTTATCTTCTTCTTGTGTATATCAAGATATTACTTATGATATCAATTTAGAAGCCGAAAAAGATTCTTCAGTTATTATAATTGATAGTAAATTTTTCAAGGAAATTTCTAGTAACAATCTTAGCATACAAAACTTCTTTCTTACTTTAACTCAAGATAAATTGTCTCAAATTATGTGGGTTCTTGAGCAAGTTGTATTTTTTAGCTTAGATAGTAGAGTAGCTAATTTTTTAATAGACCAATACTATTTAAATGATTCTATAAACATTAATATAACTCATGATACTATAGCTAACAATTTAGGCTCCGCCCGAGAAGCTATAAGTCGAATGCTTAAGAGGTTTGAAAATGATAAAATAGTAGAACTTTCAAGAGGAAGTATCAAAATAATTGATATAGAAAAATTAAAATTTTTATCAAGTCCGTAAAATCGAGTCTATAAAATAAAATGTGTATTCTTCTAAAAAATGGTGATAAGCAGGGTATTAATCCAATTATCAAAATAGGAGGTACACATTTTTATGTGTAATAAAACAGGACTATCAAAACATTTAATCCAAGATTATGGAAATGACATATCTGTAATAGAAAACTAATTTATTGGTATGTATTCAAAAGGTATGTCAACCTTGAGACAACTAATTTTAATGTTTAAGATTAAACTATATTTGGCTCTAGAAAATATTTCAAAATATTTAAAGAGAGAATAAACAAAAACCAAAATTGACAAAATATGGTACATAATCTAAAATAATAACAGTAATCGTTATTAATATTGAAAATTAAAGCGTAATTACGAGAAAGTCAAAATTATAAGGAGAAAGATTAGATGAAACACTCATTTACTGAAATTAGAATTCCTATTGAAAAGGATAACCCTGCAATATTTAGGGATGAATCAAAATGTGTAAAATGTGGTCAGTGTAGAACTGTTTGTGAGAAAGAAATCGCTGTAGGGAAAATGTATGACTTAGATAAGACAGGAGATAATGCCATCTGTATCCATTGTGGGCAATGTGCAGTTGTATGTCCAGTTGAATCAATTACACAAGTGTATGATTATGAAAAAGTGAAAAGTTCTATTAATGATTCAGAAAAAATAGTTATATTCAGTACATCCCCATCTGTAAGAGTTGCACTTGGTGAAGAATTTGGTATGGAACCTGGTACATATGTTGAGGAAAAGATGGTTTCTGCTTTAAGAAAATTAGGGGCAGATTATGTATTTGATACTACATTTTCAGCTGATTTAACCATTATGGAAGAAGCATCTGAATTAATAGAGCGTATAACAAAGAATGATAAATCACTACCTCAATTTACAAGTTGCTGTCCAGCTTGGGTTAAGTTTGTAGAAACATTTTATCCAGAACTGATACCAAATTTATCTACTGCTAAAAGTCCAATAGGTATGCAAGGTCCAACGATAAAAACGTATTTTGCTAAAAAGAAAGGTCTTAATCCAAAACAAATTGTAAATGTAGCTGTAACTCCATGTACAGCTAAAAAATATGAAATATTAAGACCAGAAATGAATGATTCAGGAAAATACTATAAAGATGAATCCATACGTGATATGGACTATGTGATTACAACTAAAGAATTAGCAAAGTGGTTAAAAGAAGAAGAAATTTCATTTGAAAATCTAGAGCATTCATCATATGATGATTTACTAGGTAGAGGAAGTGGAGCAGGAATTATATTTGGCAATACTGGTGGAGTTATGGAAGCAGCTATAAGAACTGCCTATTATCTAATTACAGGAGAGCAACCTCCTCAAAATATACTAAATTTCACTCCTATTAGAGGAATTGATGGAATAAAGGAGGCAGAAGTTAAAGTAGCTGATAAAGTCATAAATGTAGCAGTAATACATGGTACTGCTAATGCTAAAAGTCTAATAGAGAGTATGAATGATAATAAACATAAATATGATTTTATAGAGGTCATGACATGTAGAGGTGGATGTATAAGTGGGGCAGGTCAGCCAAAAACATCTTTTGAAGTCACAGATATGATTAGGTTTAAGCGTATAGCTGGTCTGTATAATAAGGATAATACTATAAAAATAAAATCTAGCTATGAAAATCTAGATATAAAACAAGTTTATAAAGAATTTTATGGAAGTCCACTTTCTGATTTAGCAGAAAGTATGTTACATACAGCATATAATTCTAAAAATTATATGCTAAATAATATATTAGAAAATGAGAATATTTAAATAAAAAAAATAATATTATATATAGTTGACAAAAAGTGGAAATTAATATATTATATAAATATAGAAATAGTAATCATTACTATTATTAAAAAGGGAGGAATTAATTATGAACTTAAAAGGAACTAAAACAGAGAAGAATCTAATGGCAGGATTTGCAGGGGAATCAGAAGCAAGAAATAAATATACATACTATGCATCAAAAGCTAAAAAAGAAGGGTACAATCAAATAGCTGCTATATTTGAAGAAACTGCTAACAACGAAAAGGAACATGCTAAACTATGGTTTAAACTTTTACATGATGGAATGCCTTCAACAGAAGAAAATTTAAAAGATGCAGCAGCAGGTGAAAATTATGAGTGGACTGACATGTATGCAACATTTGCTAAAGAAGCTAGAGAAGAAGGATTTGACAAAATAGCTTATTTATTTGAAGCTGTTGGAAGAATAGAAAAAGAACATGAAGAAAGATACTTAAAACTTTTAGAAAACCTAAATGAAGGAAAAATCTTTAAAAGAGAAGAAGAAGTTGTTTGGCAATGTCAAAACTGTGGTCATGTGTATGTAGGTACTGAAGCACCAGAAAAATGCCCTGTATGTGACCATCCAAAGGCTTATTTCAATATAAAAGCTGAAAACTATTAAAAATTATTATAATTAAAAAGGAATGTTAACTATGAAATTTTCTAAACAAAGAGAACTGATTTTAAATGAAATATTAAATAATCCAGTTCATCCTACTGCTGATTGTTTGTATGAAAATCTAAAAAAAGATAATCCGAGTTTAAGCTTAGGGACTGTGTATAGAAATTTAGCTCAGCTAACAGAACATGGTTTTATAAAAAAAGTTAGTATTCCAGGAAATCCAGATAGATTTGATGGTAGAACAGAAAATCACTATCATATTATATGTGAAGTATGTGGAGAGGTGTACGATTTAGAATCTGAAATTCTTAGCAATTTAAAAGAATCAATATCAGAAGAAACAGACATAAAAATAACATCTTATAACATAAGTTTTAAAGGGATTTGTAATAATTGTAGAAAGTGTAGCCAAGTAGGTTAACTTTTCAAATTCTAAAAATAATTAATGAGGTGAGTTTATGTGTAGTGAAAAAAGATTTTTTATATGTGAGACTTGTGGTAATCTTATAGGGATGATACACAGTGCAGGTGTTCCTGTTTTATGTTGTGGAAAGCCTATGAAAGAGCTTGTTCCTAATACAATAGATGCAGCAGTTGAAAAACATGTGCCTGTGATTGAAGTAGACGGAAATAATGTTACTGTTAAAGTAAGTAGTGTTGCTCATCCAATGACTAAAGAACATCATATAGCATGGGTGTATCTTATGACTGAACAAGGTGGTCAACGTAAATGTCTAGCAGTAGATGGAGAGCCTGTAGTTAAATTTGCTTTGAATGATGATGATAAAGTAGTATCTGCATATGCTTATTGTAATTTACATGGATTATGGAAAGCTGAATTGTAATATTTAAATAAACTGAATTAAAAAGGAGGCTAAAAAATAGAAATTTATTTCTATAAAAATAGCCTCCTATAAATTTATATAATTTCAAATCTTAATTTGTTTTTTTTATTTGTTTTGAGATTAATAGAGTATAAGGAGAAAATAATATGTCAATTTATAAATGTAGTGTTTGTGGATATATTTATGATGAATCTAAAAATGATAAAACATGGGATGAGTTAAGTGAAGACTGGACATGTCCTGTATGTACAAAAGGTCGTAGTTATTTTGGAAAAATAAGTACTGTGTATTTTGAAGGTGAAGAAAATAAAGAAAATAAAATAGAAGCATCTGTTCAAGAAAAATCTGATGTAAATAGTGAAAAAACAGGTGATTTAAATTATTTAAATACATATTTAAGAAGAGATGATGAAGTTGAGCAACATATGGATATAATTCATGAAATGGCTGTTACAGGAAAGTCTATAATAGAGCCTATGAAAACTAAACTACCAGTAATTTCTTGGGATGATATTTTAATTATGGGAGCTCAATTAAATCCATTACCTCTAAATGAACATGATGAAGTAAATACAACAACAATAATAGGAAAAAAAGCAAAAAAGCCTATGGTAATAGAAAATCCAGTTTATATTTCTCATATGTCATTTGGCGCTTTGTCTAAAGAATTAAAAATAGCTTTAGCAAAAGGTGCAGCTAAAAATAAAACAGCTATGTGTAGTGGTGAGGGTGGTATATTACCAGAAGAAATGGAAGCTTCATATAAGTATATTTTTGAATATGTCCCAAATAAGTATAGTGTAACTGAAGAAAATCTTAAAAATTCTGATGCTATAGAGATAAAAATTGGTCAGGGAACAAAACCTGGTATGGGAGGTCATCTTCCAGGTGAAAAAGTAACTGAAGAAATTGCCAAAGTTAGAAATAAGCCTGTAGGACAAGATGTTATAAGTCCATCTTGTTTTGAAGAAATACAATCAAAAGAAGACTTAAAGAAACTTGTAGATGAGCTTAGAGAGGTCTCAGAAGGACGTCCAATTGGTATTAAAATTTCAGCTGGGCACATTGAGAGAGATATGGAATTTATAGCTTATGCTAAACCTGACTTTATGACTATTGATGGACGTGGTGGAGCTACTGGAGCAAGTCCAAAGTTACTTAAGGATGCAACTTCAGTTCCAACAATATTTGCTCTTTATCGTGCTAGAAAATACATAGATACACATGGATTAGATATAGACTTAGTTATAACAGGTGGTCTTCGTATATCTACTGACTTTGCTAAGGCCATAGCTATGGGAGCTGATGCAATTGCAATTGCTAGTTCTGCTCTTATGGCAGCAGCATGTCAACAATATCGTATATGTGGTTCTGGTAAGTGTCCTGTAGGAGTAGCTACTCAAGATGAGGAATTAAGAAAAAGATTACATATGGAAAATAGTGCAAATAGAGTGGCAAATTTCTTAAATGTTAGTTTAGAAGAGCTTAAGACTTTTGCTAGAATTTCTGGTCATAAAGATATACATGATTTGAGCGTTGATGATTTATATACAGTTAACTCTGAGATATCAAATTATACGAATATACAACATGTATAAATTTTTAATTTAAAACTATCTAATAATACGAGTTTATAAAAGAAAATAAATTTAATAAAAAGAGAATTTTATATTATAGAATTCTCTTTTTTAATATGAAATTGAAGAGATTAAATTGTAAAATACATTGTAATATCGTACTATTAAACTAAACAACAATTTAAGGAGTGATTATTATGGAAAAGATGCAGATACAAGTTCTCGTTGATAATAATACATATATTGATAGGTACTTTGTTGGAGAACCAGCAGTTAGTTATTATATTGAGATTGATGGAAATAGAATTTTATTTGATGCAGGCTATTCAGAGGTATTTATATCAAATGCTGAAAAAATGGATATAGATTTAGGAGACTTGACTCATGTTATTTTTTCTCATGGACATAATGACCATACAAGGGGTATTCAATTTTTAGCAAATAAATATGATTTATCTAAAGTTAAGCTTATAGCACACCCTAATTGTCTTAAACCTAAAAAATGTGGAGGTGATAATATAGGAGCACCATTTTCTATTGAGAAAGCTAGAAATACTTTTATGTATGAACCAAAGAGTAAACCTTTTAAGATAAGTGAAAATTGTATATTCTTAGGAGAGATTCCCTCTATAAATAACTTTGAAAAAAGAGCAAAAATAGGAAAATATAAATCAGAAAATTTATGGGATGATGATTATGTTTTAGATGATTCGGCTATAGCATGTAAGACTGATAAAGGTATTTTTATTGTTACAGGATGTTCTCATAGTGGAATTTGTAATATAGTGGAATATGCCAAAAAAGTATGTGGTGATAATAGAATTGTTGGAATCTTGGGTGGTTTTCATATTTTTGAATTAGATGATAGACTAAGTAGTACTATTCAATATTTGAAAAAAGAAGAAATAAACATGTTGTATCCTTGTCACTGTGTTTCTTTTAAGGTAAAGGCTAAGATGAATGAAATGTTAAATGTAAATGAAGTTGGAGTAGGATTAACTATAAGTATATAGGACTTGAATTAAGTTATATAGTTTTAGAAAAGCCAATAATGAGTTTGAAAAAAATAAGTTTGTTTCAAAAAAATTAAGGGAATTAACAACAACTACATAGGTATAAATTAAAAGCAAAAGGGGCTGTCTCAAAATAGAGATAAGCCTCTTTTTCATTGTTGAAATGATGAAAATATATCTGATTTCATACAAAAAGAGTGCCTCATGAACTAAAAAGTTCATTTTGAGACACCCCCCTTTTTATATTATGTATTTATTTTAAGATAAAAGGAGATGTATAGTATTAATTAAAAAAAAAGATGTTTTTAATTATTTAATATTTTCATTAGTAGATAATTTTATTATGTATTAATAATGATGATATAAAGAGAAGTAAATTAAATTAGTTTATCTAAATACAATATTATTTTAAATATAAATTTATTTTTATATATAAGTCTTAACG
>NZ_JAGWCY010000008.1:0-131296 GCF_020657785.1 Clostridioides sp. ZZV14-6154
ATACACAAATCTTGAACATCCAAAAGATTTTTCTATTATTTCTTTTTGAGTTTGATTTGGATATATTCTAAACTTAAAAGCTTTCATCTGTATCATTTCTTCACCTCCTTTTAATTTATATTACAGGTTTACATCTCCACCATACTTACGTTGAGGATGGAGTATTTCGCCTATCTTTGATAAAATGTTTTTATGTACTCTAGATTTTAATGTTTATTTTCTGATATAAATAATTTGTATACCCTCTCAGGTCTACCTTTTGTTGAGTTTTGTTTTTCGTATAATATAGTAGCATTTCCAGACTTTAGGAGACTACTTAAAAATCTATTGGCAGTTCTTACTGTTACATTTAAACATGAAGATAATTCCTTGGGAGTAACTTCATCTCTTTGTAGAATTTCAGTAACAGATATAATCTTTTGAATAGTAAGAGTAGATAATTTAGAATTTTTGGCAATTGTATTTATGTGTGGAGTTACTTTATTTGAAACAGTAAGTAATTTATCACATAATAAAGGTCCTATTGTCTCATAACTTTCATTAACTAAGAAACTGTAGTTTAAATGATTTATTTTAGATTCCTTATTAGCACTTATGGCGTTAGACATAGCTTGTTTTATATCATTACCAATTCCATACCCAACACATACTTTAAACTCTATACTATTTTCAATAAATTCTTTTATATAACATGTAGTAAAATTTTTGGTTAATGATTTAATAGTGTCGCATTTAGTAAAAATTTTAAAAGAACTACTATTTTTTTCAATTATAAAATCAGTTAATTTGTCTTTTTTTACAGTATTCAATATTTTATAAATTTTATCTATAGTATAATCATCATAGTTTGTATCTTTAGCTGTTATATATATTACACTAGGTTGGTTTACCTTCATTCTATGCAGATGAATGTCCTTTATTAATTCATTAAAAGTACTTTTTAATAAGTTTATGTCAGGATATATAAAATGAAAATTTACTCCTGCATCTTGTAACATAGGAACAATACTACTAAAACGAGTAGTAGAAAAATCAATTTTACCTTCATCCCATAACTTAATATGTTTTTTTGCAATATTTTTTTCAAGTTCTGCTATATCAGATAAACTCATTTTGGATGCATTTTCATTAATACTATACATTAAATCTCCAAAAGTACCATTTGATAAATAATATGATATGTCTTTTGGATTATCTGCCCAGTCCATTAGGTCAAAGTATGCTCTAGAAAAATCTAATGTATTGTATTTAAAAATAAGTTTTAGAAACGTATCATAATAACTTTGTAAATCAGTACCAAAATCAACTAAAGGTTTTTTTATAGTACCAGCTTTTTTTGTAATAGCTTCCTTAGGGATAGGGCCACTAACTGCAAATCCATCAAACTTATCTTCGATTTCTAGATACAAATCTCCAACATGAGAAAAATCTTTATAAATATATATTTCAATTTCTGCATTAATATTTAACCTTTTTATAGAGTTCTCTACAAACTCCTTTAAGAATTCAGTTGTTATGATTGCTATTTTCATAGACTACTTCCTTTTCAATTAGTATAATTATTTCATATTAGGTATTACTTTTTCTAGCTCTGATAAAACAATCTCTCTTTGTATTATTATATATAATAATATCATGACAAAATATTTATTGTCTAACTAATTATAATCTATTCAAAATGAATGATAAATTACAAGTACTTTCTGGAGCAATGATGATTCCTGTTATATTACTTGTTGTAGCAGGGGTATTTATAGGATTAGGGTCAGTTTTTGCAAATGTGGAAAACGTTTTTGTCTTAGGGTTTAATGGAAGTATATTGATACCAGCAATAGTAACAGCCATGTTGGTAGGGGTAACAGAACCAATAGAGTATACATTCTTATTTGTTGCACCATTATTGTACTTTGTAGTATATGTATCGCTAGCAGGATTAACATATGTATTTACAGAAATGTTTAATGTTTCTATAATGGGAGAATCATTTAGAAATATGTTTCCTAACTTGTTACAATCTCAAAAAGTGGGTACATTACCTTTATTATTTTTAATACCAATATTCTTTATAGTTACTTATGTAATATTCAAATGGGCAATTAAGAAGTTTGATATAAAGACACCAGGAAGAAGTTCAGAAGAAGTTAAGCTTTATAGTAAGAAAGAATACAGAGAAAGACAATCAGTAGATAATGTTAAAGCAGTAAATAATGGTGCAGTAGAAGATACAGTAGAAGACAAAGATACAGAACTTGTACATTCTATAATAGAAGGTCTAGGAGGAAGTGGTAATATAAAAAATATTACAAACTGTGCAACTAGGCTTAGAGTAGAGTTAAACTCAATAGATGGATTCTATGAAGATGGTTTCTGGGTAAATGATTTAGGTGCAAGTGGAGTAGTTAGAAAGAAAAATTCAGTTCAAGTTATATTTGGGCCAAGAGTTATCACAATAGCAGCAAAAGTTAAAGCTGTATTAGGTGTAGATTAATGAGTATAAAGCCGTGCAAATTAGATTAGTTTGCATGGCTTTTTTAGTTTCAAGAGTATTATAGTTATTTTGAATTTATGGAAAACTTGTGCATAATAGCCATATCTACTAAATAAACTGATGACTTTAAAATAGGACTGTTAAATTAAGAAATACGGAAGTATGAAAAATGAAACATAATAAAACATAACAAAACATAACTAAAATTGTAAAAAAATATAAAATATTATAGCTAAATAGTATAAAACATAATATAATTACTTTGAAGGGGGTGACAAAATGTGGGAATTTTATAATAATTTAATAGATAAAGTACCAGAAAACATAAGAGTAAAAGATTTTGTTATAGGTTCAGAGTTTGCTATGGTAATAACAGATTATGGAGCAGGTATTAGTCATTTATTATGTGATAAAAGATTTTCTTTTGAAAACGATATAAAAATAAATATGTCTTTAAAAGATTTATGCAGGTCAATTAAGTCTTGGAATTTTATAGAGGCTAGTTTAGGATTAGCAGCAATAAATTCTTATTATAATCAGAATATTTGCACTAAACCATCAAAAGTAGAGAAAATTAATCATCATTTTATTTCCATGATTGATGATTCATCAAAAAAAATAGCAGTAGTAGAGGGAAATCTTAAAAATAAAAATAAAATTAAATTTAGATATGATATGGATTTTTTCAATAGAAAAATAGAAGAAGGTGATTACAACATATCAGCATATGGATATTTAGTAGAAAACTATGATAGTACATATTTAGGTGGAGACTTAATTATTAATAAACATTTAATAAAAATAGCCAATGATTCACTTAATAAAGAAAGCGTAATTTGTGATATATCGACACCTATATCTTCAGCTTTTAAAAAAATAGGTATAAAAAATATAGGTGGATTTGTTGTAGAGGATATAGACAAATGTTTTAATTTAGTAAAAATAAGTGCACCTTATGAGGATATTGAAAAGACAGGTAAAATGATGAAAATAGTAGGGGCAGAAAGGGATTAAATAAGTGAGTAAGAGTGTAAGAAGTAATAAATTAATTATGCTTTGTTTAGTTATTATATTGATTGTATTGATATTAGTATCGTTAGCACTTGGAAAATATCCAGTAGAGCCTCATCAAGTATTTGGAATTTTAGTTTCAAAAATATGCAATATAGATAAGTTTTGGACAGATAGCATGGAAACTATATTTTTAAATGTTAGATTGCCAAGAATAGCACTTGCATGTTTAGTAGGTGGGGCATTGGCAGCTGCAGGAGCATCATATCAATATATTTTTTTAAATCCTATGGCATCACCAGATATACTAGGGGCATCATCAGGAGCAGCATTTGGAGCAGCTTTAGCGCTATTTCTTTATAAAAGCGGTAGAGAGGTTACTGTTAGTGCATTCATTTTTAGTTTAATTACTGTAATTTTAGTTTATTTGATAAGTGAAAGAACAAAGGGAAGTAAGGTGTTAGGCTTAATTTTATCTGGTATTATGGTAAGTTCATTATTTTCTTCAGGTACATCTTTTATAAAACTTGTAGCAGACCCTAATGACCAGTTACCTGCAATTACATATTGGTTGATGGGGAGTTTATCAGGAGCTAAAATATCTGATATAAAATTTGCGATTATTCCTATGTTAATAGGTATAGTACCTCTAATACTTATTAGCTGGCAAATAAACATATTGACTGTAGGAGAAGATGAGGCAAGAACAATGGGGATAAATACAAAGCGTATAAGATTCATTACTATTATATGTGCTACACTTTTAACTTCTGCAAGTGTTGCTGTAAGTGGAATGATAGGTTGGGTTGGTCTTGTAATACCACATTTATCTAGAAGATTAGTTGGAAATAATTTTGTTTATTTATTGCCAACATCAGCTATGTTTGGAGCATCGTTTTTGTTGTTAGTTGATAATGTATCTAGAAATTTATGGACTAGTGAGATACCTATAGGTATATTAACATCATTTATTGGTGTACCATTTTTCATATATCTGATTACGAAAAGGGGGGATTAATATGATTTTAGAAGTTAAAGATCTCAGTTATTTTTATAAAGATCAAAATGTACTTAATCAAATATCCTTTAATGTTGAAGGTAGTCAGTTACTATGTATATTAGGACCTAATGGTGCAGGGAAAAGTACTATGTTTAAGTGTATACTTCAGTTATTAAAAGGATATAAAGGTGAAGTATTATTGGATGGAAAAAACTTGAAGGATTATAAAATTAAGAATCTAGCAAGAAAAATAGCTTATATCCCTCAGTCTCATAATCCTGTGTTTAGTTATTCCGTTGTTGAAATGGTATTGATGGGAACAACATCACAAATTTCACCTATGTCTAAACCTACTAAAAAACAAATGGAAATAGTTGAAGAATCTTTAGACAAAATAGGAATTTCCTATTTAAAAGATAGGAGTTTTGTAAATTTAAGTGGAGGAGAAAGACAATTAGTACTTATTGCGAGAGCTTTAGCTCAAAACGCAAAGATACTTATTATGGACGAGCCGACCTCTGATTTAGATTATGGTAATCAAATCAGAGTATTAAATACAGTAAAAGAATTAACGAGGGATGGATATATAATAATTCAGTCAACACACAATCCAGACCAGGCTTTTTTGTATGCAGACAAGGTTTTAGCTTTATACAATCATGAAATATTAGCTTTTGGTGTGCCTAAGTACATAATTAATTCTGGTCTAATTAAAAAATTATATAATGTAGATGTAGAATTAAACAGTTTATATGATGACAAAATCAGAGTCTGCATACCAAAAAGTGTAACTATATAATTTACTTAAGGGGGATAAAATGAAAAAGAAATTATTATCATTGTTATTGGTACTAACTTTAGCAATAACATCTTTAGTTGGATGTACATCATCAAATGATGATGTTAAAGGTGAAAAAGAGGATAAAAACGCATCTAAAACAATAATGTTTACTGATTCAGTAGGTAGAAAGGTTGAGATTCCAGCAAATATTGAAAAAATAGCACCTTCAGGAAGTTTAGCACAAATCGTACTATTTTCAGTGGCACCAGATAAGTTAGTTGGATTATCAGGAGATTGGACAGATGATTCAAAAGACTATGTGGATAAAAAGTATACTAGTCTTCCTGTTTTTGGTCAATTTTATGGTAAGGGAGATTTAAATATGGAAGCCCTTGCAGCAGCAGAACCACAAGTAATTATTGATATAGGTGAGAAGAAAGGTAGCATGAAAGAAGATTTAGATTCTATACAAGAACAAACAGGTATACCAACTATATTTATAGAAGCTACAACTGCTAATATGTCAGAATGCTACACTAAGCTAGGAAAAATTTTAAATGTAGAAGATAATGCAAAAGTATTAGCTGATTACTGTAAAACTACTTATGATACAACTGTAGAAACGATGAATAAAATAGGTGATAAGAATAAAGTAAACCTTGCTTATTGCTTAGGAGATACAGGAACAAATGTAATCGCAGAAGGGTCTTTCCACTCTGAAATTATTAATATACTTGCAAATAATGTTGCAAAGCTTGATGACCCATCAAGTAAAGGCAATGGAAATGAAGTATCATTAGAACAATTATACTTATGGAATCCAGATGTAATAGTGTTTGCACCACAGAGTATATATAGTAAAGTAGGAAGTCAGGCTGAATGGCAAAAAATAAGTGCTATATCTAGTAATAAACACTATGAAGCACCAAGCACTCCATATAATTGGATGGGATTCCCTCCATCTGTAAATAGATATATGGGTATGATTTGGTTATCTGAAATACTTTATCCAGAGCATTTTAATTATGATTTAAAAGAAAAAACAAAAGAATTTTATAAGTTATTTTATCATGTTGATTTAAGTGATGGACAATATAGCAAATTAACTAAAAACGCTATTAAATAGTATATAGATATAAAGTTATTAAATAATGTATAGACATAAAGTTAATAAATAATATATAGACGTAAATTAGAAGAAAGTAGGATTTTACCTACTTTCTTTCATAAAAAGGGGAATTGATATGAAACTAATTACAGTAGCAGGGCCACCATCATCCGGAAAAACATCTGTTATTCTTCATCTAATTAAAGCTATGGAGGCAGAAGAAAATAAGGTTGGAGTAGTAAAGTTTGACTGCCTTACATCTTTTGACCAGATTAGATATGAAGAGAATAATATACCTGTTCAAATTGGACTTTCTGGTAAAATTTGTCCAGACCATTTTTTTATAAGTAATATTGAAGATGCACTTTATTGGTCTAAAAAATTAAACTTAGATATTTTAATTACTGAAAGTGCAGGGCTTTGTAATCGTTGCTCACCATATATAAAAACTATACCAGCAGTTTGTGTAATAGATAATTTATCAGGGATAAATACACCTAGAAAAATAGGACCAATGCTAAAATATGCTGATATTGTTGTAATTACAAAAGGAGATATAGTATCACAAGCAGAAAGGGAGGTATTTTCCTTTAATGTACGTCAAGTAAATTCAAAAGCTAAGATAATATTTATAAATGGAATCACAGGACAAGGAGTGTTTTTACTTAAGAAATATTTAAGTGATATAAAAGAAATAACTACGCTTAGAGAAAAGCAATTACGTTTTACAACACCAGCATCAGTGTGTTCTTACTGTACTGGAGAGACTAGAATTGGAGAATCTTATCAAATGGGAATGATAAAGAAAATGGAGTTTGACTATGAAATATGATAATTATGAAAATTTACTAAACATGTCTATAGAAGAGATAAAAGAAAGCTATTCTATGGCCTTTGATTTTTTCTTAAATTATAATCTAAGTAATATAGATGACTCAATTGCTTTTAATAATTTAATAGAATCTTTAGATGAGGAATTTTATATAACTTTTGGTATAGAAAAAGAAGAATTATATATTAAATTGGTGGAGTTTTTAAAAGAATTTGACCAAGATGAAGAGAGCTTAAATATAGAAAGTATTACTATTAATGGTGGGTACAATAAGCTAAAAGAAAAAGAAGCTATTTCGCTGAAAATAAAGGCTGGAGAAATTATAAGTATTGTTGGACCTACAGGCTCAGGAAAAAGTAGACTGCTAGAGGATATTGAATGTTTAGCCCAGAGAGACACTCCTACTAACAGACAAATATTAATAAATGAAAGTGTTCCAAGTGATGAAACTCGTTTTGTTATGGATGGAAAGTTAGTAGCTCAACTTTCACAAAATATGAATTTTGTAATGGATTTAACAGTAGAAGAATTTTTACAAATGCACTCTAAAAGTCGTTTCTGTAAAAATCAAGATGACATAGTAAAAAAATGCTTTTATTGTGCTAATAAACTAGCTGGAGAAAAATTTGAATTAACCACAAAAATAACTCAATTATCGGGAGGTCAATCAAGAGCTCTTATGATATCGGATACTGCATATATGAGTTCTTCACCGATAGTTTTAATTGATGAAATTGAAAATGCAGGTATAGATAGAAAAGAAGCTCTAAGACTATTATCTAAAAAGGAAAAAATAATTTTGATTTCAACACATGACCCTATATTAGCTTTAAATGCTGATAAAAGAATAGTTATTAAAAATGGTGGAATTTCAAAGGTAATATCTACGACAGATGAAGAAATAGAAAGTATTAAATACATAGAAAGCTTAGATAATATTTTACTAGATATTAGGCACAAGGTTAGAAAAGGTGAAGTCTTAAATAGAAAAGAAATAAAAAGTATTGTACAGGAGGAGGTAACTGGCTTTGTGGGAAATTTATGATGATTTAATAGAAGGAATTCCTAAGGATATAATCGTTGAAGATATAGCTGTTGGGCAACATAATATTTTAGTAAGAAGTAGTGTAGGTAGTGGTATCGGTTTTGTATATAATGAAGATGGGCGTCCTCCAGAGTTCGTAAAATCTTTTAAAGGAAAATCTTTACATGAAATAGCTGGATGTATTAAGTCTTGGAATATCACAGAATCAGGAATTGGCTTAGCTGCAATAAATTCTTATTATAATTCTGTAAAAATTTCAAAAGAAAATAATATAAAGTTAAATGAAAACAATTTTATAGAAGATAGAATTAATGACCCTTTTATTTCATACCAAAATATGATAAGGGGGAAAAAGGTAGCGGTTATAGGTCATTTTCACTATTTAGAACAACTATTTGCACCTGTGTGTGATTTATCCATAATAGAAAGTGAAGATATATATGGTGATTATCCAGAGACTTCAGCACCATATATCTTACCTGAACAGGACTTTGTAGTTATATCTTGTTACACATTAAGTACAAAAACTTTTCCTTGGTATTTAGAATTAAGTAAAAATGCTTATGTGGTATTGGTAGGTCCAGCAACTCCAATGGCACCTATATTATTTAAGTATGGAGTAAATGATTTATCAGGATTTGTAATTAAAGAACATGATAAAGTAATGAGCATAATAAGTGGAAATGAGAGAAACAGTATGTTTTACAGTACAGGTCAGAAAGTAAATTTAAAAGATAGTGGGGAAATTTAAGTATGAGAATGAATTGGAATGATACTACAATAAAATCTTTTGTTGATGCAAGTGAATATACTGGTTTTCACAAGATATTAGCTAAAGAAATAATTCCATACATCAAAGATAGCCAAACTTTTTGTGATGTAGGTTGTGGATTAGGTTTAATAGATATGTATTTAAGCGAAGAACTAAAAGATATAACTTGTATTGATATAAACCAAAATGCTATAAATTACTTAGAAAAATCAATAAAAGACAATAATATAAACAATATTAGATATATGGTCAAAGATTTTAAAGAGATAAATACAAGATTTGATACTATATTAATTTCATTTTTTTCATATGAGAATATAGAATTTTTTACTGAACACTGTGATAGATTAATTGCAATTGTTAATGATAAATCCAAAACTCATATTCCAGTATCTAAGAAAAGAATGGACATGGTAGAAAGACATAGTTCAAAAAATTTAAAATCATTATTAGATGAAAAGAAACTTAAATATGAATTAATACCATTAAGTCTTGAATTTGGACAGACATTTACCTGTAAAGATGATATAGTCAGGTATGCTAAGTCTTATGATGAAGGCGGAGAGTATGAAACTATATACAATCATATTATGAAAAATGTAGTTAAAGGAGATAAAGTAGCTTATTACCTTCCGTATGAAAAAAATATATCTGTTTTTATAATAGACTTTAATAGATAGATAATTGTAAATTTTAATTTAAATATTTATATTTCATAATAAAGCTTAGACACTTAGTTTGTAACATATACAACTAGTAAATATAAATACTAAATTAAAAGTAGTATTTTTATCAGATGAATTACTATATATTTATAATTTTGCATATAGTGCTATATTTTGATTTAAGTTGACAATTTATATAAGATTGCATACAATTAAACTAAGAATTGAATAAACGTATTTAAAGAGTAGGGAAGTTGGTGAAAATCCAACACGAACCCATCACTGTAAGCATGGATAAATTCTACATAGCCAACAGATGTTATTTAGAAAGGCTGAGAAAATGAAATGTAAGTCAGATACCTACATTAAATATTAGTAAATAAATTTAGAGGGGAGCAACTAGATTTATTGTTTTGTATATGGAATTTAGAATTTAAAGTATACATATTAAAATGGGATGTTATAGCATTATTTGCTATAACTTTTTTTATGCTCATATTTCTAAATAAGGGGGAAATGTATCATGAGGAAGATTTCAAAAGGGAAGTTGAGTAGTATAATTTTAGCAGTTATGCTGATGTTATCATTGCTAACAGGGTGTAGTAAACCAGAGGAAAATAATGATGTTAGTAAGATGAATAATGAAAAGGAAGTAGTTTTAGCAGCAGCTAGGGATTTGGCACCAGGTGAACAAGATGCTTATTACACAAGTTCTATACTTTATGTTTGGGAACCGCTAATAGGATTGGGTGATGATGGAAAACCAAAGGCAGAACTTGCAGAAAAGTGGTCAAATTCAGATGATTATAAAGAATGGACATTTACAATAAAGAAGGGTGTAAAATTTCATGATGGTGTAGATTTGAATGCAGATTCAGTAGTAAAAAACTTTGAACGTTATATGAATATGAAAACAAAATCCTCACCTTTTTATTCGTTTGATATAGAAAAGACATATCCTAATTTACTAAGTGTGGATAAAGTTTCTGACTATGAAGTTAAACTTACTTTTAGTAAACCAATATCAACTTTAATATACAACATGGCTAGATTTGGAAGTGCTATGTATAGTCCAGAGTGTTTTGATATAAAAACGGGAGATTTTACTAAATATGCACAAGGAACTGGTCCATTTAAGATAAAAGAAAGAGAAAAAGAACAATTTGTTTTGTTAGAGAGAAATCAAGACTATTATGGAGATAAAAGTAAAGTTAAAAATGTAAGAGTAAATGTAATTAAAGATGCACAAACTCGTTACACAGCACTTAAATCAGAGGAAATTATGGGTGTTATGGATTTAGGGGCTATTACTCCAGAGTTAGCTAGTGAGCTAATAAAGGATGAAAACTTTGAGATTAAAACATCTCCATCAACAATAACTCAATTTGTATCTACAAACGGTACTAGGGCACCATTTAATAATGTTAAGATAAAAGAAGCACTAAGTTTGTTGTTGGATAGAGAAACTATAGTAAATAAATTTTATGGAGGATATGGAACTCCCACTATGAATATATTGAATCAAGGTTCTCCTTTTGCTAAGGAAATTAAACCTGTTTATGATGCAGAAAAAGCAAAAAAAATCATAAAGGATGAGTTAAAAGGGGAAACAAAAGAGTTAGAGTTTATAATACCATCTTATGGTGTAGACCGTTATCCATACAAAACTGTAGCAGAGTATATACAATCTGTATTAAGTGAAGTTGGATTAAACTCTAAAATAACTATACTTGATGGAGCAGCTTTTAAGGAAGCACAAAAAACAGGAAATTATGATATAGCACTTCACACTCAAGGGCTTCCAAATGCAGAACCATTTTCTATATTTGATAGTTATATGAGAAGCACAGGGTCAAGTAATATAGCTTATTCATTGGGCTATAAAAATGAAAGAGCAGATGAATTAATAGGTCAATTAGAAAAAACAATGGACTTAGATGAAAGAAGTAAAATATATAATGAACTTCAAGATATATCAGCAGAACATCCATCAGCTATACCATTATTTGAAGATGTTAACTTAATTGCCTATAATAAAAAAATAACTGGGTACAAACCTACATTATATGGAACTACATTAGCAAATATGGAGTGGAGTAAGTAGTGAAAACACCATTTAAATATTTAATTAGAAGGATATTGATGACTATCCCTATTTTGATAGGAATAACTTTTCTAGGATTTATATTAGGGGTTATAGCACCTGGTGACCCAGCGGTTGAATATTTAAGCATGGATGGTATTTCTGCTCCTACAGATGAAGAAATAGAAAGAGTTAGAGAAGAATTAGGGTTAAATGATAATATTATAGTTCAGTATATTAATTGGACTAAAAAAGCTATGACTGGAGATTTAGGACTTTCCTATATCAAAAAGACATCTATCACAGAAGAGATATTAAGAAGGTTACCAATAACCTTCTCTTTATCTTTAATGGCTATGTTTTTTGTTATAGTGTTATCTATACCACTAGCTATAATCATGGCTTTAAAAAAGGATTCAACGATAGATAAGATTGGCACTTTTGTATCATTGCTTCTGACATCTATTCCAGGGTTTTGGTTAGCTATTATCATGTTAAGTATATTTTGTGAGAATCTTAGATGGCTACCTACAAGTGGGTATGGTACAATTAAACATTTAATAATGCCTGGATTTGTTTTAGCAGCTGGAACTATAGGAACTGTAGCAAGGCTAAATAGAGCAACTTTAATAGAAAGTATAGGACAAAACTATATAACAGTGGCAAAAGCTAAGGGCCTGCCAAATAAAATAGTTATTTTTAAGTATGCTTTTTTAAATTCATTAATGCCTATTGTAACTGTTCTGGGAAATTATTTTGGTGCTATTTTAGGAGGCTCCACAGTGGTTGAGGTTATTTTTAGTATTCCAGGTATGGGAAGCTATGTAATACAAGGAATAATGAGTAGGGATTATCCAGTAGTGCAAGGATATGTGCTATTTACAGGGATTATATTTATAGTGTTTAATTTAATTGTAGATATATGTTACCTATTTCTTAATCCTAAAATGAGGGTTGGAGGTAAATAATATGGATAAATTTAAAGAAATGTTATTTATACATAAACTAGCTTTTTTAGTGCTAATAATTATGATACTTGTTGCAATGTTTGCACCAGAGTTAGCTCCATATGACCCTAATCAAGTACAAATGGAGGATAGGTTAATGGGGATTTCTAGAGAGCATATACTTGGAACAGATACTCTAGGTAGAGATATTCTAAGTAGAATATTATATGGAGCCAGAGTATCCATATCTTTAGCTTTTTTAGCAAGCCTATTAACAATGCTATTTGGTAGTTTTGTAGGTATAATAGCAGGATATTGTGGTGGTATAGTAGATACGATAATCCAGTCTATTGTAAATATATTTCAAGGTCTTCCCAGTCTTAGCTTTATGATTGCTCTTGCTGGAGTTCTTGGACCAGGTATAAAAAGTTTATTAATTGCAATAGTATTTACTTCCTGGGCTGGTTTTTCAAGAGTAGTTAGAGGAGAGGTATTAAAGGTAAAAGAAGAAAAATATGTTGAAGGTGCAAGAGCATTAGGTGCTAGTCATCTTTATATAATTTTGCACTATATAATTCCAAACATATTTGCTCCTTTTATAGTACTATTTACAATAAGGATAGGAAAAAGTGTACTTTCTATGGCATCGTTAAGTTTTTTAGGTCTAGGAATACAACCTCCACAAGCCGATTGGGGTGTTATGATAAATGATGCTAAGACTCATTTTAGAAGCTATCCAAATCTATTATTAGCACCTGGTTTTAGTATATTATTATTGTGTTGCAGTATAAATTTAATTGGAGATGCACTAAGGGATATGTTTGATGAAAAAAGCAACTCTTTAAGCCAATATCTTTAGAAGGAATAAAACTATGAATAGAGATATAAGTATAAAAGGTTTAAAAATTCATTTTAATACTAAAGAAGGAAAAGTAAAAGCTGTAGATGGAGTATCTAGAACCTTTCAAAGTGGTAGAATTACAGGAATTATTGGAGAAACTGGAAGTGGAAAATCGGTGCTAGGACTAGGAATTTTGAACCTTGTATCTAATAATTCAATTGTTTCAGGCAGTGTTTTATATGAAGAAAAAGATTTGCTAAAAATTAAAGAAAAGGAAATTAGAGAAATCAGAGGGAAAAAAATAGCGTTAATCCCCCAAAATCCATCAAGTTCTTTTAATCCAATATTGAAAATAGGAAGTCATATGAATGAACTTTTTTATTATCATGGAAAAGAGAAAAAGAATTCTTGCAAGAGTAAAAGTTTAGAGATATTAAAAAAATTCTTTTTCGCAAATAGTGAGTTGGTTTATAATTCGTATGGATTTCAGCTAAGTGGAGGTATGAGTCAAAGGGCATTGGCAGCTATAGGGACATCATTAAAACCTAACTGGATAATTGCAGATGAACCAACTAAAGGGTTGGATGCAATAATAAGAAAGCAAGTATATGAAGTATTTTATGATTTAAGAAATAATATGGGTGTTAGTATGATACTTATAACTCATGATTTAATGCTGGCTAAAAAGCTTTGTGATGAAGTTGTAGTTATGTATGCAGGTAAAATCATAGAAGAGGGTCCAAAAAATAGTATATTTAATAATCCACTACATCCTTATACAAGAGGTTTAATCGATTCACAGCCAAATGAAAAATTAATACCTATTGAAGGGATAGCACCAAGTTTAACAAACTTACCAAAAGGATGTAGATTTTCTCCAAGATGTAAGGTTGCAAAAAAAACATGTATTGATTATGAACCAAGACTATTTGATGTTAATGGTTCAAAGGTGAGGTGTTTTCTTTATGATAAAAGTTTGTAACCTTTATAAGGAGTTTAAAAGCGGAATAATCAATAAAAAGATAGTCAAGGCGGTAGATGATGTATCATTTGAAATAAAAGAAGGAAAAACATTAGGTCTTGTAGGAGAAAGTGGATGCGGAAAATCAACTTTATCAAGGCTTATTTTAAGACTTATTAAATCTGATGGAGGTAAAATTTATTTTAATGGTAGAGATATCAGTAATTATGATTTTTCTCAAATGAGGGATTTAAGAAAAGAGATGCAGATAATATTTCAACATCCAGATTCTGCCCTAAGCCCTAAAAAAACTATATATGGGAGCCTTGTGGAGCCATTAAAAATTCATAAACTCTACGAAAAGAATAAAGCAAGAGAATACATAATGGAATACTTAAGTTTTGTTGGGCTTAGTGAGGAAATTTTAAATAGATACCCACATCAAGTAAGTGGAGGACAAATACAAAGAGTTACTTTAGCTAGAGTCCTTTTATTAAATCCTAAATTTATGATATTGGATGAACCTACATCAATGCTAGATGTATCTGTGCAAGCTCAAGTTATACAGGTTTTGAAGAAAGCTCAAAAACAGTTTAATATAACCTATTTATTTATATCTCATGATATAGACTTGGTAAAAGAAGTTAGTGATGAGGTTGCGGTCATGTTAAATGGCAAGATAGTTGAAACTATAGAGGCTAAGGAATTGTATAAAAGTGCAAAGCATGCTTATACTAAAGAGCTTATTGAGAATTTCACTAATTTTTAAAATATAGTAATCAATTGTTTAGTCAATCAATTATTACATTAGTAAGAGTAGTTTTTTGAGTATAGAAAATTACAAATCTTGTCCCTAACACTTTTAGAAAGGAAGATTAAGCATGTGTTATAAAAATATAGATTTTGAGAAAAAATGGCATGAGTATATTGAAAGTAAAGAAGGATATGCAAGAGAAAGAGCTTTTGATGATGAAGCGGAAAGAATATTTTTCAAAAAATTATCTCATAAATATGATGATAATCCAACACTTTATGATTATTCAAAAGAAGTATTTGATTTTATAGATGAGTTAATAGATGAAGGAAAAAATCTTATAGAAATTGGTGTAGGTACTGGAAAATTTACTATACCACTTTCTAAGAAATGTAAAGGTGTAATTGCTAATGATTTTTCAATAGATATGCTTAATGTGCTTGAAGGAAAGATTAGTGAACATAATATAACTAATATAGACACAGTACAAGGGAAATGGGAAGAGATTAATGTTGGGCATAGTGATTATATTTTATCTGTGAATTCTCTTTATCGAATTTGGGATATTAAAGATGCTTTGAGTAAGATGGATAAGTTAGCTAGAGAAAAAGTGATTATAGTGAGAACTATTCAAAAACCATTATTTAATGATTTGTATATGGATTTAGGTGATAAAGATAGAACTTGTCCAGATTATATATATATTCCAAATATACTACATTCTTTAAATATATGTGCAGATATAAAATTTATTGATGTTGAAAATGAAATTGAATTCAATAGTATAGAGGATATACTTTTTAAAATGGAAACAGAATTAAATAAAAAGATTAACATTAGTGATATGTTAGATAAGTATATAGACAATATGATAGAAAAAAGAGAAAACAAATATATTTTTAAACATAAAACTAAAGTTGTAATTATATACTGGAATAGTATAAGTTAGATTTATTAATATTATCAAAGCATAGAAACTCTTCTGAAAATATTTACAATCTCGACACATTATGCTACAATTATTTAGAATAAATAAAATTTAATAAGAATTACCTCATCTAATAAAAAGATTGAGGTAGAGGTCGCATTTACTAAGATTAATATTGAAGAGGTTGGAAGCCAATGAAGCAATATAAAAGGAGTAAGTGCCGAAGTGCTAGTGTCCAAAGCTAGTGCTGGGGCTGTATTTAATAAGTACAGCACTGTCATCAAAATTATCCCGAATTTTGATGGAGAGCTATCTTAACTAAGATAAAGGGAAGGTGTAGGTATATTGTATTTAGCGCATTTAGCTCAACATGTATCCATGTTGAGCTTTTTTACATCTATACAAAATAGGATAGAAAAGGGAAGCAATAATAAAATATTTTAATTTAAAAAGTGGGGAGATTAAAAATGAGCAGTTTAAAAAAGAAAAAGTTTACTATGCCACAGACACTTACTATAATATTTTTACTAATAGTAGTAATGGCAGTTCTTACTTGGATAGTGCCAAGTGGAAATTTTGAAAGGGTAGATATAGACGGAAGATCGGTTGTTGTAGCTGGAACTTATGAAAAAGCAGCATCAAATCCACAGGGAATTACTGATGTATTTACAGCACCTATAAATGGATTTATAGATGCGGCTGAAGTAGTTGGATTTGTTTTGATAGTTGGAGGAGCTTTTGGAATAGTTAATAAAACAGGAGCTATAGAAGCTGTTATAGCTCATACTGTAAATAAAATGAAGAGATTCCAATTTTTAATAATACCTATATCAATGATTCTATTTGGATTAGGTGGAACAACATTTGGAATGAGTGAAGAAACACTACCTTTTTATATGATATTTATTCCACTCATGACCAGTATGGGATATGATTCATTAACAGCAGTAGCGACAGTATTTATAGGAGCAACAGCTGGATTTGGAGCAGCTACTACTAATCCTTTCTCTGTAGGAATAGCACAAGCATTGTCACAAATAACACCAGGTTCTGGGATAGAGTTGAGAGTTGTTATGTTTATAATATATATGGCTATATCTATAGGATTTGTTATGATGTATGCCAATAAAGTTAAAAAAGACCCTAAAAAGTCTTTAGTACATGGTATATCATTGAATCAAGAATCAATGGCTAATACTGATACAAACATAAAAGAATTTACAAAAAGAGAAGCTATGGTAATAGCAATTTTCACAATAGGTATGGCAATTATGATATATGGAGTTTTAAAGCTAGGATGGTACATAACTGAAATTGCAATGATATTTACAGCTATAGGTATAATATCAGGAATAGCATCAGGGCTTAAACAAGATGACATAGTCAATTCATTTATAAGTGGAGCAGGAGATTTAATGACAGCAGGGTTATGTATAGCATTTGCACGTGGAATAGTAATAATAGCAGAAAATGGATTTATAATAGATACAATTTTAAATTCTGCCGCAAATTTATTAAATGGACTTCCAAAAACTATATTTATAAATTTAACTTTCTTAATAGAAGGTTTAATAGCATTTTTTATACCATCAGCATCAGGACTTGCATCACTTACAATACCTGTACTTGCACCACTTGGAGACTTAGTAGATGTATCTAGACAAATGATAGTTACAGCTTATCAATTTGGTATAGGTGTAACTAATTTAATAACACCTACATCAGGTGTTTTAATGGGAGCACTAGCAGTAGCTAATATTCCTTGGTCAAAGTGGGTTAGATTTGTAATGCCTTTAATGGTAGTATTAACAATTACTGTAATGGTATTTTTAACAATAGGATTATTTGTTGGATTCTAATAGGAGGTATATTATGATTGAAAGTATAAAGAAAAGAGCTTATGAGATAGAGAATGAACTGGGAAAAGAAATTGAAGAAGTATGTGATTTTATATTTAACAATCCAGAACTAGGAGAAGAAGAATATATATCATCAAAGTACTTAGTAGAGAAAATGAAGGAATATGGATTTGATACAACTTATCCGTACTGCAATATGGATACTGCTTTTAGAGCAGAGCTAGGGGATAACGATGGTCCAACTATAGCATTTTTAGCTGAGTATGACGCACTACCTGGATATGGGGAAAATAAAGAACCAGGTCATGCTTGTGGACATAACTGGATTGCTGCATCTACATTAGGAGCTTGTATAGTACTAAGTAAGTTAAAAGAAAATTTTAAAGGAAAAATTGTACTAATAGGAACACCAGCTGAAGAGACAACAGGAGGAAAGTGTGATTTAGTTAAAGCAGGAGCTTTTGATGATGTTGATGTAAGTTATCAGATGCATATAGAAGCTTTTAATAACATAAACTGCAAGGCTTTGGCAATAGACTCAATAGAGTTTAGTTTTGAAGGTGTATCAGCACATGCAGCTAGCCACCCTCATATGGGAGTTAATGCATTAGATGCAGTACAACTTACTTTTGCAGGAATAAATGCACTAAGACAGCATGTAAAATCAGATGTTAGAATACATGGGATAGTTTCAAATGGAGGAGAAGCTCCAAACATAGTTCCAGAAAAAGCAGCCTGTGAGTTTTTCGTAAGAGCTGCTGAAAGAAGTTATTTAGATGAAGTAACTAAAAAAGTTATAAACTGTGCGAAAGGTGCAGAGCTAATGACAGGAGCTAAACTTTCTTATAGATACTTTGAAAATTCTTTTGACAACATAATTAATAATAAGGTGCTTCAGAATATAACAAAGAATAATTTAATTGAAGCAGGTATAACGGATATATTAGAAGGAAAAGAGGGGCCAGTAGGTTCTACAGATATAGGAAATGTAAGCCAAGTTTGTCCTACTATGTATACAGAAATAGCTCTAGACATAAATCCAATGGTATATGTTCATGAAAAAGAGTTTTTAAATTATGCAAATTCTGAGGAAGCTTATGATAAACTCCACAAAGCAGTAAAGGCAATGGTAGGATGTGCGTTAGAAATTTATCTAGAAGATGGACTACTTGATGAGATTAAGAAAAATCACTTAAATTAAAAATAAAACAAAGGGGTATTACCGAAAAGTTGGTAATGCCTCTTTATTTTTTGATAGAAGTCATATTTTTGTAGATTCTATAGATAAAGTTATATTATTTATCTAATCTTAATCATATAATAATATTTCTAAGTCAATATTAAATAAAAATAAGTAATCTATCAATTTGGCATAACTTTTGCTTTATACTAAGTTAAAAGATTTTGAACTATATTAGAACTATTAAAATCTCACATAATATAAACAAAAGAAAGGATAGATTTATAATGAAAACAATAGCAGTAGTAACTGATGGATTATCTAAATTAGAATGTTTTTTAAATAAAAATCTAAAGCTAATATTTAAAGATAAAGTAAAAATAAAAAATTATTATTTAAATAGAATAACAGAAGAAGAATTGATAAAAGATGACATAATATTAGTAATGATAGATGATAGAGTATTAAAAATAAAAAAATATGTAAAGGATGTCTCAAAAATAATAACTATAAACAGGAGTATAAAGCAAAGGGATATATACAAGTTATTTTCATTACCAGAAGGAATAGATGTATTAGTAGTAAATGATAATAACCATACTGTATTAGAAACAATATCTAATTTATACAATATAGGAATAAATCACTTAAATTTTATACCATATAATCCTAATGAAGAATATAGACACATTAAGATAGCTATAACACCAGGAGAGAGAGAGTTAGTTCCTGAATATATTAAAGAAGTTATTGATTTAGGACATAGATATATTGATAGTTCAACATTTATTCAAATAATAGCAAAGCTTAAACTAGATGATAAAGAAATTACTGAGAGGTTAATTAAATATACAGATGAAGTGATTAGTTTATATTCAGGTATAAATACTAAATATAAAGAACTTACTATAAAAGCAGATGAATTAAACTCTATAATAAACCTATCAAACTTAGGTATGGCAATGATATCAGAGAAGGAAAATATAATTATTTGTAATGATAGTTTGAGTGATACACTAGATATTCAAAATGATATTATAGGAAAAAATATAGATGAACTAGAGAATGAAAATATTAAAAAGATTTTTAGATTAAGTAAGGCACATGATGAAGTTATAAAGTTTAATAATAAATATTTAAATGTAAATAAGTATAATATAGAAAGTTTTGGAAGGGTGACTGGATATTATTTTTGTATTCAAGAAATAACTTACATAAGGAAATTGGAACAAAACCTATCAAAGAAGCTTAGAGAAAAGGGGCAAGTTGCTAGGTATACCTTTGATGACATAAAAACAGTATCAGTAAAAATGGAAAGAACTAAAGAGCTAGGTATGAAAATAGCGGAATCTGATTATACAGTTCTTATAACTGGAGAAAGTGGAACAGGAAAAGAACTCATGGCTCAGTCTATTCATAATGCATCGCCAAGACATAGTCAACCATTTATAGCTATAAACTGTGCAGCTATGCCAGAAAATTTACTTGAAAGTGAACTTTTTGGATATGAAGAGGGTGCTTTTACAGGTGCCTTAAGAGGAGGAAAAAAAGGTTTATTTGAGCAAGCTAATAATGGAACTATATTTTTAGATGAAATAGGAGACATGCCTATATATTTACAAAGCAAATTACTTAGAGTATTACAAGAGAATCAAGTCATGAGAGTTGGGGGAGAAAATGTAATAGATACTGATGTTAGAGTAATTGCAGCTACAAATAAAAATTTATTAGAAATGATAAAAAAAGATAGGTTCAGAGCTGATTTATATTATAGGATAAATGTATTGCCTATAAACATACCACCTTTAAGGGAGAGAAAAGAAGATATAGAAGTTATGTTAAAGTATTTTATGAAAAGGAAGAGGGAAATTAGTCAAGATGTTCAAGACATTATTAATGCATATGAATGGCCAGGGAATATAAGAGAGTTAAAAAATACAGCTATGTATATTAACATTATGAGTTCTGAGCATGTTATTTTAATCAATGACCTACCTCATAACCTATTAAATATAACTGAAGATTATAGTAAAGAAATAAGTACATTAAAAGATAGAACATCTATAGAAAAAGTAAGGTTAGTAATGGAATGCTTAAAAAATGCCAATAACCTTAATAAAAACATAGGTAGAAATGGTATTGTTAATTCAATAAATGAATTAGGTTATAATATAACAGAAGGTGAGGTAAGGGGAATACTTAATATACTTAAAGAACTAGATTTGATAATATGTGAATCAGGTAGAAAGGGAAGTGAGTTAAATAGAAGAGGGAAAAATATATTAAATAGTATTTAATAGGTCAATAAAAAGGAAAATATAAATGCCTATTTTGCCCATTAATTAGACTTAAGACTATTCAAAAAAGCCGAATTAAACAGGATTAAAATAAAATGTAAATTAGTAGAATGATTTATATAACTGCTGCCTTAGAAAAAGTATTTTAAAAATAAATTAGAATTTTTAAATAAATAAAATATTGGTATGCTACTTGCTCTTTAACAGAGAAGTAGCATTTTTTATTGTTCATAAATAATTTAAGGGGTGAAGAAAGTGATTAAAAAGAAATATCCAGTAATAGGAATATCAGGAAACTTATTAATTGATGAAGGGGGGATGTTTCCTGGTTATGAAAGGGCTTATGTAAACAATGACTATATACAGTCAGTAGTTATGTGTAAAGCTATACCATATATTGTACCAATTGTATATGATGATGAGATTATAAAGGAACAAGTATCAAATATAGATGCACTTATACTATCAGGAGGGCAAGATGTAAACCCTCTCATATGGAAAGAGGAACCTCATAATAAGCTAGGTGCAATATCACCCAAAAGAGATGGTTTTGATATGAAGTTATTAAAACATGCTTTAGATATGAAAAAACCAGTGTTAGGTATATGTAGAGGGGAGCAAATAATAAATGTAACTGAGGGAGGAAGCTTATATCAAGACTTATCTTTAATTGAAGGAGCTTACATAAAACATAATCAGCAACATTTATCTAATATACCTACACATACAGCGCAGATAAAAGAGGGTACAAAGTTGTATGAAATATTAGGAGAAAAAGAAATCTTAGTTAATAGTTTCCATCATTTAGTTGTCAATAAGGTAGCTCCAGGATATATTGTTTCAGCTACTGCTAAAGATGGTTTAGTTGAAGCTATAGAAAAGGAGGGAAATGAGTTTGTAATAGGTATACAATGGCATCCAGAAATGATGACTAAGGATTGTGATAATATGAAAAAAATATTTATGGCGATAGTTAAAGAAGCATCTAAAGAAAAATAATTATAACTATATTTAAGTTGGGTTTGGAGGAATAACAATGAAAAAAAGCGTTAAGTTAGGTTTCTGGAGTATTGTATTATTAGGGATTAATGCAATAATAGGGTCAGGTATATTTGGTTTACCTGGAGATGCTTATACAAATATAGGTCCAGCAAGTATATTAGTACTAGTTTTTTGTATGTTTTTAGCTGTCTCTATTGCTTTATGTTTTGCTGAAGCAGGGAGTTGGTTTGATACTGATGGAGGGCCATATCTTTATGCAAAAGAGGCATTTGGAGATTTTATTGGGTTTGAAGTTGGATTTATGAAGTGGATAGTTAGTATGATTGCTTGGGCGACTATGGCAAACTTTTTTGCAGTTACACTATCATCTATATGGCCTCAAGCAGCCGAGCCACTTATTAAAAATATAATAATTGGTATATTAGTTGGAGGGCTTGGGCTTATAAATTTTATGGGAATGAAGCAATCTAAGCATTTAAATAATATAATGACTATAGGAAAATTATTACCAATAGTTTTATTTATAGTTGTAGGTTTATTCTTTATAAAAGGTTCTAATTTTACACCATTTGTAATAATACAAAAAGGTCAAAGTACATCATCAGCTTTTGTAGCAGTATCAATAACTTTATTTTATGCTTTTACAGGGTTTGAATCTTTAGCTGTTGCAGCAAAAGATATGGAGAATCCTAAGAAAAATGTACCTAAGGCATTAGTGATGGTAATGTTTGTGGTATCAGTAATATATATGCTTATATTGGGGATAAGTATAGGTGTATTGGGAGATGGATTAAGAGGGTCAGCGACTCCTGTTGCAGATGCTGCTATTAAAATGTTAGGTCCTATAGGTGGATATATAATTACAATAGGGACTATAGTATCTGTTGGAGGTATAAATATTGCATCATCTATATTTACACCAAGGTCTGCTGCTGCTTTGGTTGAGCAAGGATTAATGCCTAAGTCTATAAGAAAAACTAATAAAAATGGAGCTCCATATATAGCAATTATAGTATCTGTTATAGGAACTTTATTAATAGCATGGTCAGGGTCATTTACAACATTATCTCAAATAAGTGTTGTATCTAGATTTATTCAATATATTCCTACCTGTCTAGCTGTATTAATATTAAGAAAGAAGTATGCTGGTAAAGACATAAACTTTAGGATACCTGGAGGAGCAATTATACCAATATTTGCAGTAGCTATAAGTGTAGTATTATTGATAAAAGCAGGTATTGATGAACCAATGAAGATAGTTTGGGGACTAGGTGGTATGATAATTGTAGTTCCTATATATTTCTATATGACTAAGGTATACTCAAAGAAATATAATGATATTGAAGTCAAGTAATCCTTATAATTACTAGATAGTAAAATTACGAGGATTGTAATAAATTTTCTATCTATAAATTGGATGCAGAAATATAATCATGTGAGTGATTTTTTTGTACTTTAGCTCCAGTATTGAAATTAACAAAGAATTATATTTATATGTATTTTATAAGGATACTTTTGAATTTAGGATAAGCGGTATAACATTTTGGTGTTATACCGCTCTTTGCATAAATAACTTTATTTTTTTACTGATCTAGTTGCATAAAATGATGGAATATTAAATTCATCTAATAAGAGATGTCTATAAAGAAGAAACTGTATGTACAAAGAAAGGAGTAGAGTATAAAATAGAGTTTAAACTAAAACTTATAAAATTGTATGGTTAAAATAAGGAGCAGATAAAAATGAAAGTATTAATTTCTATAGATTCCTTGAAAGGAAGTTTATCTTCAATCGAGGCAGCAAATGCAATAAAAAAGGGAATATTAAAAGTAAAAAAAGATGCAGAAGTAAAAATATTGCCACTTGCAGATGGTGGTGAAGGGACAGTAAATGCTTTAGTTCAAGGAATGAATGGGAAAAAAGAAACTATAGAGGTTACTGGACCCATAATTAAGAAAGTAAATGCGACATATGGATTATTAAAAGGTACAAATACAGCAATAATAGAAATGGCTCAAGCCTCAGGATTAACATTAGTTCCAACTGAATTTAGAAATCCTTTATATACCACGACTTATGGTGTTGGAGAAATAATAAAGGAAGCAATAAATAAAGGCTATAGAAACTTTATAGTTGGAATAGGTGGAAGTGCTACTAATGATGCTGGGGTAGGTATGCTTCAAGCTTTAGGATTTGAGTTTTATGATGAAAACAACAACTTAGTAGGGTTAGGTGGAACAGTTTTAAATGAAATAAGACATATAAAAGTAGATAATAGATTAAAAGAATTAGATGAATGTAATTTTAAAATAGCTTGTGATGTAAACAACCCACTGTTTGGAAAAAATGGAGCTGCGTACATATATGGACCTCAAAAAGGTGCGACACCAGAAGTAGTTGAACAATTAGATAATGGACTTAGAAATTTTTCTAAGGTAGTAAAAAGTAACCTAAATAAAGATGTAGCTAATGTAGAAGGCGTAGGAGCAGCAGGAGGATTAGGTTTTGCATTTTTAGCGTTTTTAAATTCAAAATTAGAATCAGGAGTAAAAATAATATTAGATGAAATTAAATTAGAAGATGAAATAAAATGTGTAGACCTTGTTATAACAGGTGAAGGTAGATTGGACAATCAAACTGCTATGGGCAAAGCGCCAATAGGAGTTGCAAAACTAGCCAAAAAGTATGGAGTAAAAGTAATAGGTTTAGCTGGGGCAACGACAGAAGATGCAGTTAAGTGCAATGAAGAAGGGATAGATGCTTATTTCTCTATAGTAAATAGGGCTATGACAATTGAAGAAGCAATGGATAAAGAAACTGCAAGTAATAATATGACTGCTACAACAATACAAATATTTAATCTTATAACTAGTATACAACAGACAAAAAATAAGTAGTATTTAAAAGTAAGTGGTATTAAAATTAAGATATATTGAGTAAAAAGAAAGCTGTCACATATGAATTTAGATTTTTTCAGTGTGACAGCTTAATTTATTTTGTATTAATAATTTTAATAATATGTATTGTGAACAAATTAATGAATTTAGATGCTTTGAATAAGATAAGCTATTCTATTCATAAAACTACTATAACTATCTGCTTTAGTGAGCTCTTTTACATTATTCCACTCAGATAGTATTTCAATAAAACTTTCAAATATGTAATTGAATCTTTCTTTTTCTTTTTCGTTTATAGGTATCATGGCTATAATTTGAACTTTTTCCTCTCCCCATTTAACTGGTTTATCGTTTACAATTAAACAGACTCCAGTTTTTAAAGCATTCATTTTCATACTATGAGGAATTGCTACATTGTTATTAAACGCAGTTGAAGACATATTTTCTCTTATAAGAACGTCATCTATATAGTTAGGCTCAACATATTTATTTTCATATAGTACATTTCCCATAAATCTTATATAATCTTTAGCACTGTCTAAATATATGTTTTTCATAAATAAAGATTCACTGAAGTACATTTCTAAATGATTTTGTACAGTAAGTATATTTTTTCTTTCCTTAATCTGAATAAATTTACTTTGAATATTGTCATAATCTTTTCTGTTTGGATAAGGATTTATATAGACAAAAGGTAGAGGACATCTATCACTAATTGGTAAGGTAGTAATAACCATATCTACTTTGCTATCAAAGTCTAGATTATGAATGTCTGAAAAAATCTGAATAACTTCTATAGATTCATTAAATCTTTTTTCGAGGTCTCTCACTATTTTGAGTTGTAAGTCATAGTAATTTGGAGTAATTAATGCACAGAGAACTTTATCTTCTAGTAGTTTTTGCCTATCAAAAAATGAGCCTACATGAAGAGATATATATGATATCTCATCTTCATCTATCTTTATATCCTCTAAAATTTGAATTTGATTACAAATATAAACAGAAATATCATATATTAGAGGATAGGAATCTTTTAACTTTTGAGGTATTTGATTTCTCAAAACTTGATTATTATTGGCCCTACTTACTAAGTTTTTTACATGAAGAGTAAATCTCACAACGAATTCATCATCAGATAAATCTATAAAATATAAATCATATACATTTTTAATTATTTTTTTAGTTAAATCAACGAAATGTTCATTTATATAATTAGATAATGATTTAGTATCCATTTGATGGTAGTTTAAGACTGTGGTTTTGTTTGTTAACTGAAATACTAAATAATATAGTTCTGCACTAGTTAAAGTTATATCGTATTCAGACTCTAAAAAGCTCGATATATCTTTTGCTATATTTATATCTATATTATTGTCTATGTAGTTTACTACTTCACCTGATTCTATGTAATTATTCTTTTTTATCCTATCTATGGTTATCATTAGATGAAGAAGTATGTTATTTATAGCATATTCATTTGTAAATAAATTGTACTTTTTTAATATATGTATTACATTTTCCTTTAGTTTAGTTAGATTATATTCCTGATATATTTTTTGAACATCAAATAAACTTAAAAAGTCACTTCCTGTTTCTTTAAATATTATAGAACTCATTAATTTGCGTTTTGAAGACTCATCTCCAACTAGTTTTAGTAAAAATCTTGATTGTTTTATTTTTAAATTATAATTTTCTATAAATTTATTAGCTTTGACTATATCACCTTCAATGGTTGCTGAGCTAACAAATAATTCTTCACTTAAATCAAATATATTAATTCCTTTACTGTTAATGATAAGTTCCTTTAAAATTAAATTTAACCTATTAGCAGGTGATGCATTTTCTGAACTATCAATTTTAGTTTGACAACTACTATTAAGATTTACTTTATATCCTTTTTTAGAGGACAATATAATTTCACCAGTAGAATTAATCTCATTTACATATTTTCTAATTGAACGTGTTGATACGTTAAGATAATTAGCTATTGTAGATGAATCTATCCAATCATGTTGCGTTTTTATGAAATTTAAAAATAACTCTTTTTTAGATGTTTTCATCAATATCCCCTCACATAGTTTTTAAAATAAAATCTGTATGATATGATATATTGTATAATTGAATGTACGTATTATAAAGTACATTATACTATATATTAACATGTCTAGTTAAGAGTAAATGATTTCCTATTGTTAGGAACTATATTTATGTTAAAGGAACTTATTTAGGAAGTACAATATAAATATAATCAAATAAAAATAAAAAAAATTCATTAAGAAGTAAATTAATGAATGAAGATATTGGAGGTATTATTATGAAAAATATAAGAGTGTTATTAGCATGTGGTTCAGGAGCAAGTACAGGGTTTATGGCAACTAGTATGAGAAAGAGTGCAAAGAAAAAGGGGATAGAAGCAGATATAAAGGCTAGAAGTGAGTCAGAAATAGATAAATATTTACCAGAGATAGATTGTTTATTATTAGGGCCACATCTAGACTATATGAAAGATGAGATTCAAAAAAGAGCAGATGAGTATAACGTTCCAGTAGCATGTATATCTAAAATTGCATACGGGAGATTAGATGGTGCAAAAGCTTTAGAAGAAGCACTAGAGCTAATATCAAATAAATAAAATATTTATAGGGAGATTATTTATGAATAAATTTATAGATTTATATACATACTTGCTACTGAATTTTAATATAGGGAGTTTAGATATTATTATTAGAAATATAAGTTTTCTCATGGGTCATATACTTATGTGTGGTGGATTTGCAATGCTTATAAAGTTTGATATTGGAATGAGTCCTTTAGATGCAATATTAATCCATATTGAAAATAACTTTAAATATTCATATAAAGTTTTAAAAACTACAGTAGATGTACTATTTTTAATTCTAGGTGTATATTTAGGTGGAAATTTAGGATTTGGAACTCTATTTTACATATTATGTACAGGGACCACAATTTCAATTTTTAGTAAATTAATCTCTACTAATAAAAAAATATACTTTTCAAATATATAAACTGATAAATGGATAAGTATGAGATATATCTGTGAATCGTATTCAATAATTTAAGTCGCTTGAAGACTGAAAATCTTGTAATTGCTCAATTTTGATGATTGAGCAATTACTTTTTTATTGTGATATAACATAATGATAATATAATAAACTAAAGTATAAAATTATAATATTATAAATTTATATATATAGACATTGACTAAATCATAATTGTGTATAAAAATAAGTAGTTAAGAGGTAATATATTATTATAATATGTGATAAATTTAGACAAATAAAACCTATATATAAGGAGAGCGAAAATATGATAATTGAGTTAAATAAAAGAAATTCTGAAAATCTAACAAAAACAGAAATGGAAATAATTAAATTTATAAATCAAAATGAGTCAATATTATCAGAATTGTCCATAGTAGAGATTGCTCATGAAACATATTCGTCTCCAGCAACTGTTTCAAGAGCAATTAGAAAATGTGGTTTAAATGGATTTAATGAACTTAGATATAGATTGACAGTAAAAGATGAAAATAATGATATACACAATATGGGGGATATAATAAACAAGTCTTTTATAGAAGCACAACGAGTTATAGAACAAATATCTTTAACTACACTAATTAATATAATAAAAACTATAAATGAATCTAGTAAGATATACGTCCTAGCAAGAGGTCTTACTGAATATGTAGCAAAAGAGTTTAGCCTTAAGTTACAATTGCTTGATTTCAATGTGTTTTTCATAAATGACCCTAATATAATGAAAATAAAATCTAAATCAATGAAAGAAGATGAACTTATAATCATATTTTCGTTGAATGGAAATACTAAAGAACTTGTAGAATCAGCACAAAATGCCAATTTAGGTGGAGCCAAAGTTATAACATGTTGTTGTAGTGAAAATGCAAAACTTATAAAGTATTCTGATTTATATATTGTAGGATATAAGCATTATCATATATCTATATCTGAATATGAAGTGTCTTCTAGGTTGCCCCTGTACATTATATCTAGGATAATTATAGATTATATGGTCAAATATAATAATTCTGGAAATTAAATTGAAAAAGTCTATGAAAATCTATTTTCTATTTATGAAAAGATTTTCATAGGCTTTTTTATTATAATGAAAACATACACAACAGAAGTAAGGGGGAAGACAATGATATATACATTAACCACGAATCCAGCAATAGATATGAACATATCTACTAATGGTATAAAAAGTAAATTAGTAAATCGTACATCAAATGCTACATATTCTCCTAATGGAAAAGGTTTAAATGTAACATTTGTACTAGGTCATTATGGTATAGAGTCTAAGATATTAGGTTTTTTTGGAGGATTCTCAGGAAAATATATAGTTGAAGAAAGTGAAAAGAAAGGGTTTGATGTACTACCTACATGGGTAGAAGATACAACTCGTATAAATATATTTTTAAATGATGGAAATGATGAGTTTAAATTTGTAAACTCTGGGTCATATGTAAATGCAAAGCAAAAATTAGACATGCTAGAGAAGCTAGAGTCATTAGAAGATATAAGTTATTTGTCAATAAGTGGAAGTTTACCACCTGGTATTGATGAGAATTACTATGAAGATATATTTGAGATTTGTAAAAATAAGAATATAAAAACAATACTTGATATAAGTTCGCCGAAATTAAATGAATTATTAGAATATAATCCATATTTGATAAAACCAAATGATGAGGAAATCAAAGATATATTTGGAATTATCGTAAGAGATGAAGAGGATATTAAGGATGTACTTAAGTTTCTACATTTAAAAGGAGCTCAAAATATATTACTAACATTAGGAGAAAAAGGTTCTTATTTTTACAATGGAAAAGCAATTTATTATGCTAGTGCTCAACCAGTTACAGTTGTTAGTTCTGCATGTGCTGGTGACTCTGCATTAGCTGCTTTTTTAAGTATATGGCTAGAAAATCCAGAAGATATTGAAGATGCATTAAAAAGGTCTGCGGCAACGGGTGCAAGTGTGGCTGAAAGTAATGGTATAGGTAATTTGGCGAATGTAGAAGATTACATAAAAAATATAAAAGTAAGAAAGGTGGTATAAAAATGGGGAAGAAGATAATCCTTGGGGTAACAGGTTGTCCAACTGGAATTGCTCATACATTTATGGCAGAAGAAGCGTTAAAAAAATCAGCTAAAGAATTAGGATGTGATATAAAAGTTGAAACAAATGGCGCCATAGGTGTAGAGAATAAATTAACAGCAGAAGATATCGAAATGGCAGATGCAATAATAGTTGCTTGTGATAAAAACGTTGATATGGATAGATTTAATGGAAAACCAGTAATAGAGGTGCCTGTAAAAGAAGGTATACACAAAGCTAGTGAGCTTATAAAAAAGTGTATTGATGGTAAAGTACCAGTTAGAAAAGGAAGTACATCAAGTAACAAATTTACAGAAGAAGGTAATTTATCGTTTGGTCAAAAGTTATATAAGGACTTAATGAATGGGGTATCTCATATGCTGCCTTTAGTAGTAGCAGGTGGAGTGCTAACTGCTATATCATTTTTATGGGGAATTTATTCATTTGACCCAAATTCAGAACAGTATAATCAGATAGCAGCTACATTAAAATCTGTTGGTGGATATTCTATGAATTTGATGGTTCCTGTATTAGCAGCATTTATAGCTCAATCTATATCAGGTAGACCTGGTATGTTGGCAGGGCTTGTTGGAGGAATGATATCGTTTGACACAGGTTCAGGGTTCTTAGGTGGAATTATATCAGGATTTTTGGCAGGTTATGCAGTTAAATTATTTGTGTATTTATTGAGAAAATTACCAAGACAGTTGGAAGGACTTAAATCGATTTTTATAATTCCTATAGTCAGTGTAGGTGTTGTTGGTATATCTATGTTGTTACTTGGAGGACCATGTTCAGCACTTAATAATGCTATGATGAATTTCCTTTCAGGGTTACAGAACTCAAGCCCTATAATCTTGGGATTAGTAATAGGGTGTATGTCAGCATTTGATATGGGAGGTCCAGTAAATAAAGCAGCATATGTAACTGGAACTATGCTTCTAGGTCAAGGAAACTACTTATTCATGGCAGGTGTATCTGCAGCTTGTATAACACCACCATTAGTAATAGCTATAGCATCTACTTTATTTAAAAATAGATTTACAGAAGAAGATAGAGCAGCAGGACTGATTAATTATATACTAGGTAGTACTCATATAACAGAAGGAGCGATACCTTTTGCGGCAAAGAATCCACTGAAAGTCTTGCCAGTACTTATGATTGCATCATCAATATCAGCGATTTTAACTTACATAATGAAAATAGAGGTACCAGCTCCACATGGAGGATTTTTAGTCTTAGGATTAGTAAATAAGCCATTTTTATGGGTAGGATGCATACTTGTAGGTTCATTAGTAGGAGCAATACTTTATATGATGGTTACACCTAAGGTAGTAAATAACAATAATACTACAGAAAATACAAATGAAATTAAAAATGGACATAAAAATGAAAATAAAAATACAAATACAAAATTGGAAAACGTATCTAATAACATATCTTTGTATAACGAAGAAACAGTAGTTTTAGATGTTAAAGGAAAAAATAAAACAGATGTAATTGATGAAATGGTTGAAATACTTGATAAATCGGGTGTTCTTTTAGATAAAAATAAATTTAAAGAAGAAATTCATAAGAGAGAAGAAATATCATCTACAGGTTTTGGTATGGGCATAGCGATACCACACGCAAAAACAGATGCAGTAAAAGTACCACGTGTAGCAGTTGGTGTATCAAAAGAAGGGTTTGATTTTGAATCGGAGGATGGAAGTCCAGTACATATTATATTTATGATAGCAGCTACAGATAATGGTGATAATTTACACTTAAAGACATTGTCTCAACTATCTGCAAAGCTAATGGATGAAGAATTTTTAAATGAGCTAATAAATAGTAAGACAAACATAGAAATAGTATCAAAATTAAATAATGAAGAAATTAAATCATTATAAATATATAGGAGGATGAATTATGGCATTAGTGACAACTAAACAAATATTATTAGATGCACAAGAAGGGCATTATGCAGTAGGAGCATTTAATGTTGAAAATATGGAGATGGTTATGGCAGTAATAGAAGCTGCTGAAGAACTTAAATCACCTGTAATACTACAGACAACACCTTCAACAATAAAGTATGCAGGATTGGATTATTATTTAGCAAATGTAAAGGTAGCATCAGAGAAGGCAAGCGTTCCTGTAGCAATGCACTTAGACCATGGTTCAAGTTTTGGGCTAGCAATGCAGGCACTTAGAGTTGGATATACTTCTATTATGATTGATGGTTCTCATGAAAGTTACGAAGATAATATATCAGTATCTAAAGCTGTTGTAGATGCATGTACACCTTCAGATATACCTGTTGAAGCTGAATTAGGTAAAGTTGGAGGTAAGGAAGACGATTTAGATGGTGGTGATGGTGGAGCATATACAGACCAACTAGAAGCAAAAGAATTTGTAGAAAGAACAGGGGTATCATCTTTAGCAGTAGCAATAGGTACGGCACATGGGTTATATAAGGGAGAGCCAAAGCTTGATTTAGATAGATTATCTGAAATTAGAGAGGTTGTATCAGTTCCATTAGTGTTACATGGTGGGTCTGGAATACCAGATGAGATTATTAAAGAATCTATAAAAAGAGGAATTTGTAAGGTTAATTATGCAACAGAGTTAAGGATTGCTTATAGTAATGGGGTTAAGGATGTGCTTAATTCTGACCCAGAGGTAATTGACCCTAAAAAATATGGTAAAAAAGGTTTAGATTCGGTTAAAGAATTTGTTAAGAGTAGAATGGAAGTTTGTGGATGTGTAGGAAAAGCAGTAGGGGCAGTGGAGTGTTATCAATAAAACCTAATCATAAATAAAAATAAAGTAAGAGGTCTATAATAAACCTCTTACTTTATTTTATATATTTAAGAGAGTAAGTGAGCAATATGGAATAAAGAAGATATTATTAATATAATAAAAATCTCTTCTTTCATTTTAATTTAATAGTAAAAAGACCATAATAGAGGAATAGTTATTAAAGTAGATGCTACTTCAATGATGAATATATGATAAAATAATTTTGTAGAGTATATATAATAATTATAAAATAAGATTGTTATGTTAATTTTTAAAATTAAAAAGTATAATAAAAAAGAAAATTTGATAATTATTTAGAGTGCTTTTTAATTGAGTGTAAAAAGTTACCAATTATTAAGAAGTATAACTAAAATATATATTCAAATTATTTTATGGAAAGTCGTATATAATTATAGATAAATTAAGACATAAAGCAGATAAGAGATTAGTATGAAAAGCAAATTTTTAGATGCAATTCAGTGATTCTGTTAATCAAGTAGATAAATGAAAACTAGAAATGAAAATTAGTTTAAAATAGTTATAAGATAACTTTAATTCATTAATGTAAAGAGCTTTTGAAGGAGAATTATTTAGCTAAGTAATATTACATAATAAATATGAGGTGATTAAATGAGAAATATACCAGATGAGATTAAAAACTCAATAATAAATATATTTCCAAAAGAAAATACTATGGCCATCATAATATTTGGTAGTTATGGAACAGATAGGCATACATCAGAAAGTGATATAGATATAGCATGGATTCCTATCAAAAAAGTATCAATTACAGAGCTTGCAACGAAAACAGAGGCTCTAAGAAATATATTAGATGTTGATGTAGACTTAAAGATTGTTACAGATAACTATACAATAGCACTTAGAAAGGCTATTTTAGAAGGTGATGTTATTTATGAATCTAAAGATTTTAAGGATTATATAAATAATTTCTATTTTGAAAATAGTGATGTAATAGATATCTTAGATTGGAGGGATATGTATGGTAATTAGAAATAAATTGTCTTGGAGTTCAATAGAAGAAGTAAATAGAGATTTTGGTTCTTGTTTATATGATTTGCAAAACTTCAAAATACTATATACTAAAGAAGAAATGCCTGAATTATGGGCTAGATATATAAAAGAAGGTTTTAAAAGCTATATGGTATCATTTCTAGAATTAACAAAAGCAATGCTGTATTATAAATCAACTAATTTAAATATAAAATCTAAGACCTTCTATGATTATCTCTTGGCTTGTGAGTATCATAACTTATTGCCCCAAAATTCTTCTATTGTTATAGAAACACTTAGAAAGTTAAGAAATGATGATTCTCATGGATATGATATACCAGAGTTTGAAGATATGTATGAGTTGTTTACAGAAAACGAAGAGGTATTTGTTAGTATAAGAAATACTTGTAAAAAATGATTTTTAGGGAGACGCATTTTAACTAAGATGTAAAGGAAAGAAAAACCTTGAGTAACTTTGAGTTTTTAAAAGAAGTTAAATAAAATGTATCAGAGATAAGTTAGTAGTAGCAATTGGCTAATATCTTATTTGATTATAATAAAATAACAATACGACCTCTTAATACAGCTTTAGAATTTAAATTTATATTAAGAGGTTGTATTTAATTAAATTAATACAAATGTTGTATAATTAAATCATAAATACTAAAAGTTAATGAAGCCAAAATAGAAAATATCATTATACAAATATATGCATATAAATTTATTATAAAGATTAATAAATCATATATTATTTACAATTTATTAAGAAGAACTAGATGTACTCCTATTATATTGAGATATGAAACCTTTAGGCATTTTACTTATAAAATACACAACCATAATACAAGACAAAGGCTTGTCTACTATATTGCTAAGGATTCTTGGAAAGAATGCAGCAGTAAATATCTTCTGACCAGACTGAACTAAAAAACCGACCAATAAATCAGCACCACTTCCACTTAAACCACCAAACAATAAAACTGAAATAGGAGTACCAATTAAAGGACAAACAACAGATAGAATTAGTCCTGTAATAATAGCCTCCTTATAACCAAAACCTTTTTTCTTAGAAATATAACCAACGATAAGACCAAGAACCATATTTACAAGGGCAAAAGGTATATTCGTAGGGCCTGATATAACTCCTAAAACCAAGTTTGTACAGCCACCAATAAGAGCACCCCAAAAAGGCCCTAATACTACAGCTCCAAGCACAGTACCAACCGTATCTAAAAATAATAATGGTATATTTATCATAGATATAGCTATACCTAAAACAATGTTAATAACTATACACATTGAAGAAAATGTTATTTTCTTAGTATTCAATTATAATACCTCCTAAAAAAAATGTATATATTTTTATCATAGTATAGATTATAAAAGATTACTAATTGTATATTTCTATATAGAATACTATAAATATAGAGCAAATGAATAATATAATTATCAAAATATGTAGTATTATTAAAAGTGAGAATACTTAAGGAGAATATTATGAAAAGAAACAGAGAGATTGTAGTAGTTTGTCATTGTATATTGAATTGTAACTCTAAAGTAGAGGGTCTATCAGAATTTAAAGGTGCACAAAGTATAACAATAGATTTAATAAATAATGGATATGGAATAATTCAATTACCATGTCCAGAGATGATTTTGTATGGAATAAATAGGTGGGGACATGTAAAAGAACAGTTTGACAATTTGTTTTTTAGAGAACAATGTAGACAAATGCTAATACCTTATATAAGACAGTTTGATGAATATTTAAAAAATAATTATAATATAAAAAGTATCATTGCCATAGATGGTAGTCCAAGTTGTGGATATAATAAGACCTGTAGTTCTAAAAATTGGTTTGGTGAATTAAGTGGTTGCAAGGACTTGATGAATAAAATAAATGATGTCCAAATGGTAGAAGAGAAAGGTATTTTTATAGATGAGTTAGAAAAATTACTTAATGAATATAATTTAGAAATACCTATAGTTGGATTTGACGAACTTAGAGAAGATAAGTAAGTGAAAATTTTATTGATATATGCTTAAGAAGTATGATAAATGCTAATATATATAAGCTTTAGTGAAGGTATAGGTAAAGACATAGTAGAAGGTAAGGTTGGATTTAAGGATTTAGAAGCTTATGCACTGAAAATGCCAGTTATAAAGAATAAGTCTGGAAGACAAGAAATGTTAGAAAATATGCTTAATAGGTATATATATGAAGTTGATACAATTTGTAACAAGTAGTTGTATTGTTATGAATCTTAGATGATTAAATAAAAACTAGGGAGTATTCTCTAGTTTTTATTTAAAAAAATATAAATAAGAGCATTCTTTATCAGTAAAAAATTGTCTGAAAGATTTTCTATTGATAGTGAGTTTTCAAATACATTTGAGATAAAAGATATATAACACTAAGTAAAAAATAAGCTATAATAAACTTATCAAGAAGCTATATATGTATAGTTGCTAGTGGAGTTGCTTTACATAAAGAAAATATGGATAACAGTATTAGATGAAGAATAACTAAAAAGGAAAATAGGATAAATAAGAACGTAGGGAGATTTTTGTTAGACAAATCTCCCTACGTTTTTATTTACAATAATTTTGAATGATGTTTGTTTTAGTTAGTAGTTTTGAGAAATATATATATAATGAGATAAGTAGTTACACTAGTAAAGATTATCTAAATATATATCTAAATATTTTTTTTATATAGAAATACATTGTGGATGGTTAAAAGTTAGTGGCAAAATTTATTGTTAATTTGTTTATTAATATATAAATACAGACTAGAATTCCTTTGATAAAACTATAGAATAATAAATTTAAAATATATTTATGGATATATAAATTATAATGAAATATAATATATAAGTATTACTCTAAATATTTATAATAATATAATATATTAAAATATGAAGCTGGAAAGTTGATGAGAATTATATGAAAAAGAAAATATTGTTTTTAGGAATTATTTGTATATCTATAATTTTACTAGGTAATTCTACTTATTCCCAAAAGAAGCAACTATCTGAGAAAGAAAAGGTAGATGACTTTAAATATGTATATAATGTTATAAAAACGGGGTATCCTTACTTAGATGTAAATAAGAGACTTAATGATATTGACTGGTTAGAAAATAAGGATAAGTATATAAAAAGAATTAAAAATACTGAAAGTGATGAAGAATTTATAGAAGAAATGTCATCTATATTATCTGAATTAAACAATAAACATACTGAATTAATAGATAATAAAAACAGATATGAACTTTTTAAAAAATCATATTCTAATAATAATTGGTATGACTTTCTTAATGATAAAAAAGTTGTAGATAGATATGATTCTATAAATACTAAGATAAAAATGCCAAATGATATTTTTGTGAAAAAAGAACTAATTTTAGAAGATATAATTAAAGGCAAGGTTGGATACATGTATTTACCTGCAATGTCGCCACAAAATGGGTCAATAGATAAGGATTTAAAAATGATAGGAGATTATATTAATAATTTAGAAAAACATCAAGTTTTAATTATTGATATAAGAGGAAATTCAGGCGGAAGTGACAGGTATTGGAAAGGAATTGTATCTAAACTTATAAAAAATGATATAAAAATAGAGGGTTATAGGCTCTATAGAAATAATAACAAAATAGTAAAAAAATATACCAATGCAAGAAATATAAAATTAGAGCCTATAGAAAATCTACCAGTAGGTGTAAAGAAAAATGCACCAGAAGAAACTTTAAAAAATTTTAGTGATTTTGAAAAGACTTCTTATACTATAAATACTAATAATGATTTAAAATTTCAAGGTAATATATACTTACTTATAGACGAAAAAGTATATTCATCATCAGAGTCGTTTTCTATGTTTTGTAAAGAGACTAAGCTTGCAACTTTAGTAGGAGAAACTACTGGAGGTGATGGTGGAGGAATAGACCCTGTGTTGTTTGAGTTAAAAAATAGTGGTTTAATAGTTAGAATGTCAAGTTGTATGTATTTAAACAAAGATGGAATATGTGATGAAGAATTTAAAACTATTCCTGAGTTTAAAGTAAAAGACTGTAAAAGAACGATAAATTTTAAAGATGATAACAGTATAAAAAGGGTACTAAAGCTTGAAAATATCAATTATTAAATAACAATTAAATATTACTTTATACTGGAGAAAATAGAATTAAAAAATCAACGGTTTGAGATGTTATATTACTTCCAGCACTTGACCAAGGCAAACATATAAGAACAAGTAAAAATAGATTTCCAACCAGTGAATAACGCCACCTAAGTAGAGACTATAGGTGGCGTTTTCATATGGCAACAGAAAGGAGGAAATTAGTACAAATGTTTTTTTATATAGTCAATCGTGAGCATATAACGGCTAAAGAATTGGCAAATTATTTTAATGTATCAACAAGAACAATATACCGCGATATCAATACTCTGTCTATTGCCGGAATACCTATCATATCTACAAAGGGAACAGGTGGGGGAATATCGCTAATAGACGGATATGCTCTCGACAAATCATTGTTATCTAAAGAGGAGCAACAGAATATATATCAGGGATTACAAATGTTACAGGTTATAAAATATCCTAATGCTGAAATTGCATTAAGTAAAATTAGTGATATTTTTAGAAATGTCTTGGAACCAAAATGGTTGAAAGTTGATTTTACATTCTGGCAAAGTGATGAAAATAAGATAAATAAAAGATTTTCAGAATTAATGTTAGAGTTAAATAAATCAAACAATTTTAGAATATTTGATAACTTTGAGGATGCTAAAAATTATATTTTAAATCTAAAATGACAGAAAATAATAAAATAATATAAGCAAAGCATTTAGAAGTATTGAATATAAAAATAAAATAAATATATATGATGAGTATTTAATAAGGAAATGGCATTTTCAGCATTAAAAAATTAATATAAGTAAAAATTTAAGAAACATATTTATTAATAACCTTTCTATGTTACAAAAGTGTAATATTGGTAGGCAAAATGTAATATTTACATAAGGATTTAACCGTACAAAACCTTTAAAATGAAGATATACTAAGAAGTGAGCAAACGGAGGTTATTAATTATGAAAGAAATATTAAAAATAAAGAATATATCAAAAGATTATGGTATAAAAGGATTTAAAACAAATGTACTAAAAAGTATATCTCTTACAGTTAATGAAGGTGATTTTATAGCAATAATGGGGCCATCAGGTGCAGGCAAAACAACATTACTTAATCTAATGTCTACACTTGACAAACAAACCTCAGGAGAAATAATACTCGATGGGATTGATATATCGAAAGTAAAAAATAATGAACTATCAAAATTAAGAAGAGAAAAAATAGGATTTATATTTCAAGACTATAACTTACTAGATAATATGACACTCATGAATAATATAGCACTTCCCCTGGCGTTAGGGAAAAAGAAAAGTAAAGAAATTGAAGATAAGGTATTTTCTATATCCAAAAAATTTGGATTAGAAAATCATTTAGATAAATATCCATACCAATTATCAGGTGGTCAAAAACAAAGAGGTGCAGCAGCAAGGTCACTAATTACAAACCCAGCAGTAGTATTTGCAGATGAACCAACAGGTGCTTTAGATTCTAAATCAGCTTATGAACTTTTAAACTCATTAGAAAGGATAAATAAAGAAAATAATGCTACTATTATAATGATTACACATGACCCTCTAACAGCAAGTTATTCAAATGAAGTATATATGATAAATGATGGAACTATAAAGTGTAAATTAAATAAAGGAAGTAGTAGAAAAGAATTTTATGGAAAAATTATGGATATGTTGGCCTCTATGGGAGGTGAAATGTAAGTGAGTGTACTTGGGATTGCTTATAATAATTTTAAAAGTAATATAAGAACTTATTTGGCATTTTTTATATCTATGGTCTTTTCAGTAGTTGTACTGACTAATTTTGAATTACTAAGATATGGTGATGCCATAAATGTACTGCAAGGAGAAAATCAGAAATTCACATTATCAGTGTTAATATCTGTAATAATAATATTATCAGTATTTTTATTTTTCTTTATATGGTATGCAACAAATATATTCTTTAAAAATAGGTCAAAAGAAATAGGAATACTATCTTTTATGGGGTTGGATTTATATACTATAGGAAAAATATATTTTGTAGAAAATATGCTTATAGGAATAAGCTCTTGTATAACAGGAATACTTATAGGGATAATAACATCTAGATTTTTCCAGGTAGTGATAATAAAATTATCTGGATTTGATATAAATGTATCCAATGGGCTTAGTATCAAAGCTATAATGTATGCCAGTTTGATATTTATTTCTATATTTATGATAATGACTATAAAAGGTTTTGTAACAATATGTAGAAGTAGTGTAATAAACCTAATTAACACATCTAAGAAGCAAGACAAAATACCAAAAGTAGGAATAGGATTATACATATTAGCCATAATATCAACTTTAGTATTAGGATGTGGTTATTATCTTTCTATGGATATACGCTCTGGAAACATAACTAGTGTAATGGCAGTTATAGTTATAATAATAATAGGTACTTATGGTCTATTTAAATCAGTTATGCCTGTTGTATTTCATATGATAATGAAAAATAAAAAAGTATTATTTAATGGAAATAATATAATTGCTATAAACAATATAAATTACAGATTAAATAAAAACTATAAAACTTACTCTATAATAGCTATAATTATAACTACTACAATATCAACCCTTGGTGCATCAGTTGCTATAAAACATCTACAACAAAATGCTCAAGAACAAAGAAATGTATATACTGTTAGTATAGTTTCAACAGATAGAAATGAAGTAAACAGAAAACAAATAGAAGATATAATCAAAGACACTAATAATATAAGGTATTCAGTAAATCCAGAACTAATTGCTTTAGAAAATCCAGATAGCAAAAATGATTATGATAAATTAAATACAATAATGAAATACAGTGATTTTTACAATACTCTTAAAGTAAATGGAAATGAGGAAGAATTAAAAGAGTATGGCGAAAAACTAGTTAAAGGAAATAATGTAATACAGTTAAAAAGTCCTCAAACGATAGTAACATTAGCTAAAAAAGAAACCAGTGTGAACATTGATGGACAAGTATATAATATTACAAAAGGGGAAGTAAAAGTACCAGTATTAGGAACAGGGATTAATGACAGTATTATAGTAGTGAATGATAACATCTACTCTAAGTTAAAAGACAAAGGACAACCAATATATTTCTATGGAGCAAAAGTATCTGATGAAGAAAATAGCCAAAAGATGTTTGATAATATTGAAAAAAATTTAAGTATGCAAAGTGGCTACATGAGAAATGGATATAAAGCTCAGAACGAAAGTCAATGGATGAAATTTGCATATGTAGTGCTTGTATTTTTATTTTTAGTATTTACGCTTGTGGCTGGAAGTATAATATACATGAAAATATATAGTGATGCTTATGAAGATAGAGATAAATATAAAACTTTATTAAAGATAGGAACGACAGAAAAAGAAATAAATAAAGCTGTATTTAAAGAAGTAGCCATATTTTATACTTTACCAATGTTAAGTGCAACAATATCAAGTTACTTTGCATTAAGACTAGCAGGCAATTTATTAATGGCTGATTTATTTAGTATATATATATTGAGCTTAGTAATATGCTTAATAATATTTATAATATATGGAGCAGTATCTGTTAATAAGTTTAAGAAGGTAATATACGAAAATTAATCAACAAATCTATTAAAATAAAGGGGGTGTCTCAAAATGAACTTTTTAGTTCATGAGGCACTCTTTTTTGTATAAAATCAAATATATTTTCATCATTTCAACAATGAAAAAGAGGCTTATATCTATTTTGAGACAGCCCCTTATTAATTAGGTCTAAGTCGTTTGACTAATAAATGTATACAAAATATGATATGATAGAGATAATTTATATTATAAGAAAATATTAAAATAATGGAGATTACATAAATGTATAAAATTTTATTAATAGAAGATGATATTGATTTATCAAAAGAAATTGCTTTGGCATTAGAAAGATGGGGATTTAAAGTAGAAGTAATTGATAAATTTGAACTGATTTTAGAAGAATTTATAGATAAAAAACCAGATGTAGTACTTTTGGATGTAAATTTACCACTGTATAATGGATTTTACTGGTGTGAGAAAATAAGGTCTGTTTCAAATGTTCCAATAATATTCCTTTCATCAAGAGATTCTGATATGGATTTAATAATGGGAATAAATAATGGAGGAGATGATTATATTACAAAACCATTTTCTATAGATATATTGGTTACCAAAATAAATGGGATAATAAGAAGAACTTACAATTATAGCGACTCTAATAGTGTTCTATACTACAAAGATTTGATGTTTGATGTGGGAAAAGGAATCATAAAGAACAAGTACAAGGAAAAAGATATAGAATTGACTAAAAATGAAATAAAAATTTTAACTTTATTATTAAAAAATAAAAATAAAGTTGTATTAAGAGAAAGTCTTATGATGACTTTATGGGATAATGATGAGTTTGTTACAGATAATGCTCTTACAGTAAATATGAATAGGCTAAGAAGTAAAATTAAAGAGTTAGGGTTTGATGATTTTATAAAAACTAAAAAAGGAATAGGATATACAATATAATGATAGTAAAATATTTAAAAGACAGATTCAAGTATATTGTACTTTTTTTAATTATCATTAGTATAATAAATATTTACTTATTTGCTATAAATATATTTGAGAATCAATATGCAGAGTTAATATACTTAGATTTTTTAGCTTTACTCATAATAATAGTATTTTTTATTGTAGATTATATAAACTTTAAAAATAGCTATAAAGATTTATGTAAGTGTTTAGAAAATAATGATGATATAGACAACTACTTGATTAGTGGACAATCCTTTGAAGAAAATATCATAAGAGATATTATTGAAAATTTGAAATCAAAGAACAATGATGATACAAAAAATTATAAACAATCTCTAAAAGAATTGGATGAATACATAGCTAAATGGGTTCATGAAATAAAGATTCCAATATCATCTTTGAGTATAATTACAGATAGATTAAATAATATAGAAGATAGTATAGATATTAAGAATCAAATTGCAAAAATAAACTTTTTAGTAAATTCTATTTTATATAGTAGTAGAAGTAATAGTATGTTTGAGGACATATTTATGAATAAAGTTAATTTAGAAAAATTAATAAAATCCTCTATAAAGAATAACTCGTTTTTACTCATAAAAAACAATATTGAAGTTAATTTAAGCAACTTAAATTATACTGTTTACACGGATTCTAAATGTATAGCATATATTTTAGACCAAATTATTAATAATGCTATAAAATACTCAAAAGAAGTTGGTAAAATTGAATTTAATGCAAAACCATTAGAAAACGGAGTAGTGTTATCTATAAAAGATTATGGCATTGGTATAAATGAAGAGGATATATGTAGAGTTTTTGATAAAGGATTTACAGGAACAAATGGAAGGAATAGATTGTATAAATCTACTGGAATGGGACTATATTTTGCAAAAAAGATGTTGGATAATTTAGGGCATAAGATTGATGTGTACTCAGAGAATGGTGTTTATACAATTTTTAATATTCATTTTTATGATATATCAGATTATTTAAATCTAGATAATTAGATTAATAGAAATAGTGAATTCATTTTAAATATGAAAAATATAGTAGTATTTTTACTTTAAAATATAATTTGAAATAGTATTATGAATCAAAAACAGGTAGATAATCTACCTGTTTTTGATTCATAATACTATTTATAAAAATTATTATCTCTAAGAACTTGAGCACGTCTACGATTAATTAAAAACTGTTTTAATTCAGTTAAGCAAAAGAATAAAATAGCTCTATTTTCAAATTCTGTTCTATCAACAGGTAGAGGTTGATTTTGCATACTAAGCATTAACCTGCCCAATTCTTCAAGAAGAAGATTCCCTGTTTCGGCTTCAAATTCAGTATAACCTATCTTATGTATGAAAGCAGATAGAATATGAGCTTGTGGTGGAGTAGAATTTAGTTGAGATATATAACTATACAAGTTTTCTAAGATATCCCGTTGGCTTTTTATAATATCCATATGTTCTAAGAAAAATTTAGTATCACTTAATAAAGTATTATTAATATTATCATAAGTTTCAGAAATACTATTATCAATAAGTGAATTTAAGGTATATAAATCTCTACTGAACCTATTTTCTTTTTTAGGATTTACAATAATATCAGCAATATCTATAAGCACAATACTCACTTCTTCTTGTAATTTTTTTTGAACTTCATAGATTTTATGTATATTTGTTGGAATATACATATTTATTATGACACCTATTCCAGTACCTATTGCAAATATTCCAGCTTCATTTAAAATCCATTTAATAGATGTTTCTCCTTGGAGGAAGTAATGGGATGCGATTACTACACACATGGCAATAACATCTTGAATTTTTAATAAAAAACAAAGCGGTATAATTATGAATATAAATATTGAAAATGAAGTTAAATTATATCCTAAAATATTAAAACATAAATAGGAAAAAATAGTACATAAAAGAAAGCCATAAACCTTTCCAATAGAGCCTTTAAGAGTTTCTTTTTTAGTGTCCTTTACTGTAAGTAGTACTATAACTCCAGCGACCATTGAGTATTCTAATTTTAACAGCCAAGCAATAGATATAGCAAGAGAGCATCCAAGAGATAATTTTATTACTTTAAGTGAATTAATATTATTCAAATATAAACCTCCTGTAAACAAATATAATAAAGATAATTTTAACATAAAACTAATGGGGTTTGAAATGTAATTAATTATACTTAATTATTTTATTGCCCTATTTAGCTAAATACAATCAATATATTTTTATTTTATGAAAGTTTTTTGTGAAAATTTAAAGCAATAAATAGAACTTGGATTATAAAAATATAATGTAAATTGAGATATTATTGATATATCTACATCAAATCTTTAGTTTCTGCATTATGGATAGAAAGAAAAGCGAAAACTAAAGATATAACTGTTAAAATAACAGGAAAGAGCATATTATTTGCCAGTGTAAAATCTCCTACACTTGCTTGGGTTAAAAATATTAACAAAAAGGATGTAATAATTGTTGCTTTTGATGATTTGCTAATAATACCAATAAATAGTGCTATAAAGCTCATACTGACAAGTACAATCGACTTTAAAATAAGTTGTACATAGAATAATGAACTTCCCATATTAAAATCTATTAAGAATGAAGAAGTCATAAATTGAGAACCTAATAAAATACAACCATAAATCAAAAGTCTTGTTAATATTAGTGCCACAAAATTAAAAATCCAGACAGCTAATATTTGGGAAAGCAGAATTTTTTTACGTTTAATTGGATAAGAGAACATTAGGTTCATTGTTTTGTTTTTGTAAGCACTGACAATAAAAGAAGATAGCATAACACTTGTAAAAATTAAGAATGCCATACTTGTAAAAAGTTCAATTGGTGCAGATATAATATCATTTCCTGGAGCTGCATCAAGAATCCCAGACTCAGGGTCATTTGCAATTCCTAAAAATGCTAGTGCAAAAACAAATAGGCAAAGAATAATTGCTAAGATAAATACATTTTTAATGTATTTTTCTATATGATTTTTTTCCATTCTAATTTTATTAACTTTAACATTATTTATTAGCCCCCTCTGTTATTTTCAGGAAGTAATCTTCCAAAGTCTCCATTTTTGTATGTAGAACACTTATATCTACACCACCAAGCGTTAACTCTCTTGATACATCTTGTGTTGTAATATTCTTATCATAGATTCGTATATTGTTTTCATCTATAATCTTGAAATTAATTATATTCAATTTATCTGCTAGTAGATAAGAAGCACGCTTAATATCATTTACACTTAATTCTATATATGTAGTGTTCATTTCTGAAATATCTTTCATAGAAATTTCTTTAAGCATTTTACCTTGATTAATAACACCGATTGTATCTGCAATACTCTCAATTTCAGAAAGTATATGTGTAGATATCATAATGGTAATATCATATTCTGTACATAGCATTTTAAGCGAATCTCGAATTTGCTTTATGCCAGCAGGGTCAAGACCATTAGTTGGTTCATCCAAAATCAGCAACTCTGGTTTGTTTAGAACCGCACGAGCAATTCCTAGACGTTGTTTCATACCTAAAGAATAACTCTTAACAGGTTTGTTAGATGCATCAGATAAATTTAACATTTTTAATGCATTGTCTATACTTTTAGGGCTGTAGTATCCCATATACTCACAATGTAATTTAAGGTTTTCAAAGCCACTCATATGATCATAAAATGTAGGAAATTCAATGATACTCCCCATACGTTTTAAAACTTCATAAGATGAAGAAGTAAGTCTTTCACCAAAAATCTCAATTGTTCCATCTGTGGGCTTCCAAAGATTAGTAATCATTTTCATTATTGTGGTTTTACCTGCTCCATTTGGACCAAGAAATCCATATATTTCTCCCTTTTTAATATTAATGTTGACATTACTGACAATGACCCTTTCTTCAATAGCTTTAGTAAGATGATTTGTTTGTAAAATATATGACATTTAAGTGTCCCCCTTTCTTAGATAATTTTTATTATAGATAAATAGATTTTCAAAACTCTTAAGTAAATCTTACGAATTTCTTTCGTAGATATTTTAATATGATAGTTTTCTTAATTTGACAGTAAATGTAGTATGGATGTTTGGCTCACTATCCAGAATTATATCACCTCCAAGTTGAATGGCTAGATTTTTTGCAATTGTTAAACCAAGACCATTTCCCTGAATATCTCTGTTTCTGGAATCTTCCATTGTAAAAAGACGTTCAAAAACTGTTTTAGCAAATGCCTTTTCAATACCTTTTCCTTTGTCTGTAACATCAATATAGACATATTTTTTATCTGAATGGATAAAAATACCTAAATATTTTCCGTCTGAACCATACTTAATAGCATTAGAAATAAGATTGAATAGGATACGTTGTAGTGAATCTTTATTTCCTTGAACAAAAATAATTTCTTCTGGAATTTCTATAGCCACTTGAAAATTTTTTTGTGTAAGTAAATCATAAAAATCTAAAATATTTTCACGGCAACATTCATTGATATTTACTTTCAATAACTCGATATCTGTGTCACCAGCCTCTAGCTTTGCTAATGTAAAGAACTGATTAATCAAGTCCATTACTTTCTGTGCTTTCTGTTCTACTTTTGTAAGCATTTTATTTTCCTCGTGGGTATTTAGTTGTATGATTTCCAAATATCCTAATATGACAGTCATAGGTGTTTTAATGTCATGGGATATATTAGAAAGCATTTTTTTTGAAGAAATTTCAGAACGTCGGAAGTCTACACGGATTTTTTGACAATCCTCCAAAAGGCGGTTAATTTGTGATACTAAATCTATAAGAACTTTATTATCTGTAAAAATCATTACTTTTTTTTCGTTATTTGTATCTAAGATATCTATCAGACTATTGCTTATTTCCCTCAGCTTTTTTTGTATTCCTTTTCGAAAAATGAACTGTTGGTATAAAACGATAATGACTAAAATTACTACACAAATAGAAAGAAAAAAAATAATCGTTGAACTACTCATTATGCTCCTCCTAATTTATATCCAATTCCCCACACTGTAATGATGTATTTTGGAGAACGTGGATTATCTTCAATTTTGTTTCTTAGTCTGCTGATATGAACATTGACAGCATTTTCGTCACCAAAATATACATCATTCCAGATTAGTGAATAAATCTGCTCTTTGGTATAAACCCTCTTTGGATTTTGTAAAAGTAATTTTAAAATATCAAATTCTTTGGCAGTAAGTTCAACTTTATTTTTATTTTTATGAACAGTGTAATTATCCAAATTCATAACTAGGTCTCTGCATATAAGGACACTGTTATCAATAACAGGCGTGAAGTTTGACATAGCAGAATATTGTTGCGTTCTTCGAACATTGGCTTTTATACGGGCTAAGACTTCTGCAACTGAAAACGGTTTGGTAATATAATCATCAGCACCTAAACCTAAACCTAATGTTTTATCAGAATCAGAATCTTTAGCTGATATAATGATGATTGGAACAATATTTCGCTGTCTTATGTATTGCATAACTTCCATACCACTAATTTTAGGAATCATTAAATCCAATAAAATAATATCAAATTGTTTTTCATCAAACTTAACACACGCATCTTCTCCATTATATGCAATAGTGATTTCAAAACCCTCAGAAAGTAAAAAGGTTCTTAACATTTCGCTGATTTCTAAATCATCCTCAACTAATAAGATTTTCATTTTATACTCCTTATTATGTAATTATTTTTTGTTATTTCATATCATAATAGCAAATAAAAATAGTTGTAGCAAATGAAAATAGTCAAAAATGTATATAATATTATTAACAAAAAATAAAATTATATAGTTAATATGATTTTATAATTGCTTTGGTATGGTGATTTTTAACTTTTATGTTATACTATTTATAAAAGTAGGTATAAATATAAAAATACATAATTAAATATGTATGAGAAGTTTTAAATAGCCTTATTAATGAACTTAATTATTGTTCATAATGACAAATTGGAGGAGATAAACATGAAAATCACTGAAGGATACATGCCTTTTGAAGGTTTTAAGACCTATTATCGTATAGTAGGAGAAGCTACAGAAGGAAAGAAACCATTAGTACTACTTCACGGAGGTCCAGGTTCTACACATAACTACTTTGAAGTATTAGACAAGATAGCTGAAAGTGGCAGACAAGTTATAATGTATGACCAAATTGGTTGTGGTAATTCATTTGTAGAAGGGCATCCGGAGCTATTTAATGCGGACACATGGATAAAAGAGCTTATCGAACTAAGAAAACATCTAGGGCTTGATGAAATTCATCTATTAGGTCAGTCTTGGGGAGGTATGCAGGCTATTTGGTATGCTCTTGAGTATAAACCAAAGGGTATTAAGTCATATATTCTTTCATCTACTCTTTCTTCTGCAAAACTTTGGGAAAAAGAACAAAAAAGAAGAATATCATATATGAGTGAAGCTGACCAAAAGGCGTTACTTGATGCAGTAAATACTGGAGATTACTCTAGTAAAGAATATAATGATGCATTGGAAAAGTTTATGGAGATGTATTGTGCAGGGGAAGTAACTGAAGATTCTCCTGAATGTTTAAGAAGACCTAAAAAGTCTGGTTCTGAAGCATATATTGTAGGATGGGGATACAATGAATTTTCTCCTACAGGTACTCTTTCTGGATATGAGTTTACAGATAGATTACATGAAATAAAGGAACCTTGTTTAGTAACTAGTGGAGCGATAGATTTGTGCTCACCATATATTGCAAAGACTATGTATGATAGAATTCCTAATAGTAAATGGGAACTATTTGAATATTCAAGACATATGCCATTTGTTGAAGAAAATGATAAATATATAGAGGTTCTAACTGAATGGTTAAACGAAAATGATTAAGCTTATATAAATTTATAAAAAGGGATTAAACTGATTGTTTAATCTCTTTTTTTTATTATTTTATTATAAAGGGTATTATTTTTTATATGTGATAAATTTTGAATAGAATAATCTGGGCAATCATAAAAAGGTTGCAAATATTTAGAGATAGATAAAAGTCATAAAACTTTAATAAATCATGTAAATTATTAAAAAACTACTATAATTAACATCTAATAACAGAGTTTAAAAATACTTAGTTTTCTAAGGTTTTAGAAATTTTTTTTAAAATTGGTATAATTATTCTGTTTAAACTTGCTTAAAAAGTATATTTATTATAATAAGAAACAATTATATAGATAGGAATAGATTATTATATTAATATACAAATAAAAATAACTATAGAAGGAAAGGCATATTATGGAAAAGTCAAAAGTTATTGAAATGATAAAAAATAATCCTAATATTATAGCAACTATAAATAATCCAACTGATGAGATGAAACTACTAGCTATCAAAGAAAACGGACTTGTACTAGAATATATAAATAATCCAACCAGAGAGATGCAAGAATTAGCAATTAATAACAATATTAGAGCAATTAAATTTATAAATGACCCAACAGAAGATATGATGATAAAAGCAGTAAATGATGGATGGAGTATATTAGACTATATAAAAAATCCAACTGATAAAGTGATTAAATTAGCTATAAATCAAGCAGGGTGGGCTATTAAATATTCTAAAAATCCAAGTGAAGAGTTACAATTATTAGCAGTAAGAAAAAATTATGATTCAATAAAGTTTATAAAACAACCTTATGAAAGTGTACAGGAAGAGGCAGTAAAAATAAGTTATGATGCATTAAGATATATAGATTCTCCTAGTTATAATACAGAACTTATAGCTATTAAGAATAATGAGGCAGCTATTAACTTTATAACTAATTTAGATAAGAATAAAATATTAGAATTTTTAAAAGTAAATATTTTAGTGATTAAGTATATTGTAAAAAAAATATCTAAGGATGAGCTAGAAGAAGTATTAAAACAAGTACTATCAAAAGAAGATGTTGAAGAAAAGTATATTAGAGATTTTTTAAATTGTAATATTATAGATAGAAACAGTGACTATATAGCAATAGACAAGATGATGTTTATTTATAAATATGGAAGTAAAACAGCAAAAAAAATAGCTGTAGATGAAAAATTGAAAATTATGTAGGAGAGAGAAAAAATGAATTTTATAGATACATTAAAAAGCGTTGACTTAATATTATCCACTGGAGAAGTACCTCTAATAGTTGGTGAAAGTGGAATAGGAAAAACAGCTCTAGCAAAAAAACTTGCTAAAGAAAATAATTGGAGTTTGATTGTAATTGATGGAAATCTACTTAAAGAAGGTGAAATAGGAGGTCTTCCAACTATAGAATCTTATGTAGGAGTTAATTCTAATGGATATAAGACAGAAAAGAAAACGACAGTATATGCTGTTCATAATAAACTAAGAGAAATTGATGAAGAAATATCTAAAGGAAAAACAGTTATTTTATTTATAGATGAGATAAATCGTTGTGAGCATACTGTACAACAAGAACTTATGAATCTAATTTTAAATAGAGAGATTAATGGATATAAGTTACATGATGATGTAAAGATTTTAGCAGCAATGAATCCATCAAGTAAATATGGTTCAGACTTCGATTATCAAGTTGTAGATATGGATTCAGCTCAAGAAAATAGATTTGTTTGGTTAAATATGGAGAGTGACCATACACAATGGTTGAAATGGGCAATAGATGAAGGCATTGAAAAAAAGATTATAGAGTTTATTTCAACTTTCCCAGAATATCTGCATAAAACAAATGAAGATGACATAAGAGCAACTCCGAGAAGTTATGAAAGAGTTTCTAAAATTTATAAAGTTTATAAGGATAAAAAGAAATCAATTCCTAGAGCAGTATTTTTAAATGTTATAAAGGGGAATGTAGGTAAGGTTATAGCAGAAGAGTTTATAAGTTTTATTGAATCAGATTCCAGCCCATTGATATCTTATGAAGATGTTTTTTTAGGTGATACTATTGATGAACATCTTGTAGAAAGAGTAAAAAATGAAAGCCATACAAGACTTTATCTATCAGCAATAAATATTCTAAAAAATTTAGAATTAAATATGAGAAATGACGAGTATAAATCAAAATATTATATTGATAGGTTTATTGAGTTCTTAAAAATATATCCGATAGATTTAATGATAGGAATTATGAAGGATATTAGAAATAGCTATATTGAAGTGTATAAAAAAGCTATAGAAAATGAAGAGTTTGTAAAATCTTACTTTGAGTCATATCGTTTAATAAGGGGATAGTATATGGAAAATTATTTTGATAAGCAAGCAAAAGAACTCTATATTAAAGCTAGTGAAATTATAAATACTCATTCTATGCTAAAGGCAAATCGTGCTAATGAGAAATTTGAGGTGGATATACCAAAAGATTTTAAAGATGAATTTTTTAGTCTAGTAGATAAAGTTAATTTAAGCCTTATGGAAGAAAAAGATAATTTTTATGGATATTTTTTGTTTCAGATGTCAAGAGAGATACGATTCGATATAAGTAGTCCTACAGGTGTGAATTTTAAAGGAGCTAAATACGTCATATACTTTAATCCAATAATTTTTTTAACTCTCAATATAGAACAAATGGAAAGTACAATAAAGCATGAAATTTATCATATAGTATCTGTGCATTTAGTGAGAGCAAAAGAATTAAAAGGAAAGTATAGTACATTAGCCATTAATATGGCAATGGATATAGTAGTAAACAAATATTTGAATAATTTACCGCCATATGCTACTACTTTAGAATGGGTAAATCTGAAATATTCTCTAAAACTAGAGCCGTATGAGCCTTTTGAGTATTATGTAGAAAAGATTCAAACTGAATTAGATTTGTTAGAAGAAGATGAAGATGGTGAAGAAGATGATAGTGACAAGTATGGAAATATAGAAACTGATTATAGTCCAGAAAAAACTCATGATATATGGGAAGAATCCGATGATATAGATGAAAGAACTCTTAGAGAATTTACAGAAAAATTTATTGATAGTTCTCAAAAAGGTAAGATTCCAGCACACTTGGAAAATATGATAGCAGCCATTAAAAATAGTAAAGGCGAATTACCATGGAATTTATATCTTAGTAGATTAATGGGAACAGTTGAAAGCAACAAAAAGAAGACTATAACAAGGAGAAATAGAAGACAGCCTAACCGATTAGATTTAAGAGGAGAACTTAGAAGTCATAAAGCAGAAATAGCAGTTGCTATTGATATAAGTGGAAGTATTAGTGATGAAGAATTTAAACAAGCAATTAAAGAAGTTCTTAATATAGTTAAAAATTATAATCATGAAATTACTATTATAGAGTGTGACAGTGAAATTAGACGTGTATATAAAGCAAAAACTATAAAAGATATAAAAGATAGAGTTAAAATAGGTGGAGGCACAAAATTTACTCCAGTCTTCGAATATGCTAATAATAAAAAGATTAACTTATTAGTTTACTTTACTGATGGTAAGGGTGAAAATAAGCTACAAGTAATACCTAGAGGTTATAAAGTTTTATGGGTTATTTCTGGAAATGGAGATAAACTTTCACTGAGAGAGCATTATGGAGCAGTTAAAAAACTTAGTAAAGTTGAAACAAAAGATGATGCATTAGAGATAAATGATGTTAGAAATGATGGATACTCAATGAATAGCCAAGCACCAATTTTATAAATATTATACTGGATATGATTGTTATGATTTGTTCGATTGTTATGGTTTATTCACTATCAAAATTAATAAAAAATACATAGATTAATAGTCAATGTATTTTTTATTATTTAAACAATAAAAGTTTTACTTAGCTTAAAATCTTAAAATATGGTACAATTAGTATATAGTAGATAGTTTTGATGATGTAAATTCAGTTGTCAAAACTATTTTTTGTTAAGGATGGTGAGGTTTTGTGTTTAAGATTGATGATTATATAATGTACGGAATGACAGGTGTTTGTAAAGTTTTGGACATAACAAACGAAAAAATTACAAATGGTGTACAAAAAGAATATTATGTATTAAGTCCCCTTTATTCTAATAATACAATAATAAAAATACCTGTTGATAATAAGAAAGTTCCAATGAGAAAGATACTTTCTGAAGTTACTGTGGCTTCGCTAATAAGTGATATACCAAATATGGATACATCCTGGATAGATAATGAAAAAATGAGAAGTGAGCAATTTAAAGTGATGCTTAGAAGTGGTAAGTGTGAAGAGTTACTTAAATTAATAAGAAGTATATACTGTAATAAAGAACATATAAAATCTCTTGGTAAAAAATCACATCAAGCAGATGATAATATGATGAAAGAAGCAGAAAGATTATTAAATGAAGAGTTTGCAACTGTTTTGAATATTTCTCCTGATGAAGTTACCTCATATATATCAAGTCATATACCGCAATAAAGTATTTTTTATATTATCTCCTACTTAAAAAGTATAGCATAGTTAAAAATATAAAAAAAATAAAATAATATTTAAATATAATTTTACAATAAGTGCTTATGAATATTTTATTGCTATTTTTAATTATTTCAGAATATTATTTATTCACATTGCTTTTATTAAAAACTGAATATATAATAATATTATAGGAATCGTTAAAATGATGTTTATAATATACAATTCTTAAAAAATTAAATTATTATTGAATATACTTTTTAATCAAGGGGATGATTGAATGGTAAGTTTAATAAGCATGCTGGAAATCTGAAGTAAAATTAATAATATTATAAGAGTATTATCGTTTAAAGTATATGACAATATAAAATATATTTTAGTGTTGATTAATAAGGTGGCTACTATATTAAATAGAAGTCACCTTATTTAATTTTACCTATATCGTAAAAATTTATATTTTACTAAAGTAAAATAGCTTCATTTAAGTTACATATAGTTTTAATCTCTCTGTAAAAAATATTATTTTTAGTTTCATATAAACGCACTTTGAACTTAATATTTATCCAGCTTATTATTTTTATATTATTGCTAGAATTAAGTATATTACTAAGATATTTTTAAATATTAACATTAAATTATTTGGAATTATACCAATATAAACATAAGTTACATTTTATTATAAATAATACAATTTAGATATTTAAGGATTAATTATTTTTCATACATGAAAATATAGATTAGATAAATACTTTTAGTTTAGAAGAGTACATTATAAATATAATCGACAAAATAAGACTAAATATACCTTTATAATTTAAATTGATATATTTGTTGTATATTTATAGTGTAACTTGAAAAATTATAGACATACAAAATTTAGATTATTTCTAAAAGAGTAATATATAATAATTACTATAGTTTGTTTTTAATCAAACTTTTCTATATTAATTAAGTAAATGTTGAGTTAACAGATAAAAAATAATTGATTTTGAAGAATTTAAATTTATTAAGTTAATTAAAAATATAACAATCATTTAAAAATTAAAAATAGTTAGTTAAAATTGATTAGAATATTCTTTTTTTTAATTTTATTATTGATAATGTTTCTTAAATAACAAATGCTCTTTGACGTCGTATAGTCTAAGTAATATAAGTTGCATATCAAAAACCTATCTAATAAATAATATGAATCCATAAAATAATAAAATTTCATCTCTAAAAAACTATTTTGACGCTTAGTTTAACTTATATTTCCAGACGGAAAATTTATATAATATACTTGACAAGTATGATTTGATTTATTCTAATTATTTACTGTCGATTATTCGATTTTTTTCTTATTTTTTTGTTGCATATAAGTATGTGTTTATGGTACGATTTACATGGTGAAATAAATAAAGGGAGGTGAAAAATAAATATTCGTGAAAAAGTTTTCAAGTTGAGGTATTTTATGGTTAATAAATTATAAATAGTATCACCTCAATTAATAATATCAAAGCGAATATCTAGGTAATCACTTTAAAACAACAGTTTTTATATTTAGATTCACAGAATGCATGTGTATATTTAATAAGAAATAAATTTAATCTGTGAATAGATAGTAGTTTATTTATTTAAGTTGACAAGTAATTGAATGAAGTATTTAGAAATTTAAAAAACAAGTAAAGACAGTATTTAATTTGAATAAATACATGTTGCTTTATTCAAAACTCCTTTAAAAAGGCAATAGTAATATGATTACGCAATTTGCCACAAAAGGAGGAATTTAGTTTGTAAAATACTATCAAGTAAAAAAATAAGAATTGCATATAGTGAAGATTTTTTCATTTAATTAGGAGTAGTTAAATTAGAAAAAATTGCTAGAGTGATGAATTTAGAAGTTAGATATAAAATTATCCATTATGTTATGGCAATATTGTATTTAAGCTAAATAATAATTAATGAACTAATAATTTATAGTTTGGTTTTTTGTGGTGTTAATTTATAAAGATAACAGGTTATAAATATACCTGACAATAATGAATTTATATAATTTAAATTTATAGATATAGTATTTAAATTTATTGACAATAAAGATATTAATCTTTATGCCATGAAAACATCTAGATTCTACAAATAAAAACGCAATTATCTTAATAATTATTACGAATTGTTTTACAAAACAATATCACCATATCTTTCATTAAAAGAAAGAGTCTGGATAAAACGTAGAAAATATAAAAATACAATTAAGAAAGGATTTAAACTTATGAGCACAACAGTAAATAAAAAGGGTAAATTCCCTATAGGATTTTATATCTGTGCAACAACTTTCTCGTTTGAAAGAGCAGCATATTATTCTGCAAAGTTTTTAATTTATATATTCCTTACAACAGCTATTGTTAAAGGTGGTCTTGGAATAGATAAAGGACAAGCAGCTATAATGCAAGCTAACCTTGTTGCATTCACATATTTCGCACCAATAATTGGAGGATATATATCAGATAGATGGATAGGAGCTAGATATACTATACCTATAGGTATGCTTATCATGGGGGTAGGATACTATCTTGGTTCTATTGCAACTACAGTTTCTATGGTAAATGCAATGATAATTCTAGTTTCAATTGGTACTGCATTCTTTAAAGGAAATGTATCAGCAGTAAATGGACAACTTTTTGATAATCAAGAAGAACTTGATACAGCATTCTCTGTACAATATTCTTTTGTTAATATAGGTTCTTTCATCGGAACAACAGCAGTTGGTATACTTTATCTTAAGACATTTGCTAAAAATGGAATACTTGGTTTCTCTCAATGTTTCTTCATAGCAGCTGTTCTTTGTGTAATCGGTGCAATCTGGTTCACATATGGATGGAGATTCCTTGGAAATGCAGGGAAAAGACCTTTTAAAGAAGGTGTAGTAGCTGAGAAAGTTAAAGAAAAAGATAATACTCCTCTTACAAGTATGGATAAGAAGAGAATTTGGGCTATTATACTTATTTCATTCTTCTCTGTAGTTTTCTGGTTATTCTGGTACCTAACTTATCTTGCAGTTTATGATTATGGTGCAGCATTTGTAAACATGACTATTGGAGGGTTTGAAGTTCCTCTTGCTTGGTTCGACTCATTAAATGCACTTGTATGTATTGTACTAGGTCCAGTTCTTGGAGCATTATGGTTTAAACTTGCTAGTAGACCACAAGGTGATATAAGTTTATTTAAAAAGACAGGTCTTGGATTAATATTCTTAGGGCTTGCATTCTTAATGCTTGTTGGAGCAGAGCTTACAAGAGGTGTTGGAGCTCCTGAAACTGCTAAAGCTAGTATAATATGGATAGTTATGTTTGGTATACTTCTAAGTTTTGGGGAAATGTTATTCTCACCACTTGGTAACTCTTTTGTAAGTAAGTATGCTCCTAAAAAACTTCTAGGTGTTCTTATGGGGGTTTGGACATTTGCTACTTTCATAGCTGGTCAAGGATATGGATATATATATGCATTTACTCTTAAGTTTGAGATGATTAAAGTATATACTATAATTCCAGTGATACTATTTGTTGCAGCTATATTATTATTCTTATTTGACAAGACATTAAATAAACTTGTTGAGGATGATAAATAATCAGTAAATAACTATACTATGTATATTAATCTATGATAGTTATATTGTATTAGATTGATATATAGCTAATTGATAATAATCATATAAAGTGTTACTTTTTAACATGATGTATAGTGAAATAAATTTGTTAAACAAAATATATAAATAAAAATACTAGTCAATTAAGACTAGTATTTTTATTTATTGTTAAATTAGATAAAGTATTAATACACAATTTCTCCACTTAAAATAGTATAGGCACTTCCTCCAATTTTTACAGAAGAGATATCATTGTTTTCTTTAGCTATATTTACATATACCTTTCCAGGTCTATTTATAAAGTTTCCTTCTTCACCAATAAAGTCAGTTTTATCTAAAATACTGTGTTGTACTATATAAGATGATACACAAGCATTTCCAGTTCCACATACAGGGTCTTCTGTTACTCCTACATATGGAGCTATAGATCTTAAATGATAGTCACATTTTTTATCTAGAGTTTCTACACAAAATGGAGTTATTCCAATTAAATTATTATCAGCACTAAATTCTTTTATTTTATTTAAGTCTGGAGAAATATTTTCTAAATCATCTAGAGACTTTAATCCAAAGACAAGCCACCAAATTCCTGTATTTACTTTCATAATTGGATATTCAAGAAGTCTATCTTCTTTTACACCTATCATTTGTGCCAGTTCTTTTCTACAGCTATTTAGATTTTCGAATTTAGGAGGATTTTGTTCCATCATAAATATGTTTTCATTATCTATTTTTTTAAGTTCTACAGATAGTACACCAGCTTTTGTCTCTTGATAAAAGATGTTCTTGTTAGCATCAAGTTTTTCCTCTTCTAAAAGAGCATGGAATGTTCCTATTGTAGCATGACCACATAAGTCAACTTCTAAGCCAGGTGTGAAAAATTGAACCTTGAAATCTGCCACATCTGATTCTGAGACAAATGCAGTCTCTGATAAATTCATTTCCTTTGCTATATTCTGTTTGATTTCGTCAGAAATATTGGATGCATCTGTGACTACACCAGCAGGATTTCCTCCAAAAGGTATAGTTGTAAATGCATCAACTTGTTTGATTTTAACTTTATTCATCTTTAAGACCCCCTTTTATTTTTTGTGAAATATAAATTTCATGTTGTATGTATTGATTTCCAATGTATAAAATATTAGAATTTTTTGTCCAAATTGAAATAGCTTCATCACCTTCAGATAAATTTCCTGTTAATATTTCAGAATCATCTACAATTAAAAGAATACCTTTATAAAGTTTTTTATTTTTAAGTGTAGCTTCATTACCTCCATGGATATGAACGTTGCTTAGACCCTCTATATTTTTATCTTCCAAAAGTAGTATTTCAACATTAATATTTTTTTTAGAAGCAGTTAAAAGCTCATCTTTTAGGTTGAGAATTTCTTCATGTGAACAAGAAATTATAATTTCTTGTTTGGCATTATTTATCATTTCGATTGCTTTTTTTAATATATTTTTAGAGCCTTTTATGTTTAAAACATATTCTATACTTTTTCCTTTATTTAATATCTGTAAGTTGTTTTCTAGTTTGTCCATAGAATTATTGAATTCTTCTTTTTTACTTTTTAGTAATTCATTAGGGTTTATAGGTACATATTTTATAGGGTCAGTTTCAATATTGATAATTATATTATTGTTAAGTAATTTTGTTATATTTTCATAGACTTTTGATTGTGGTACACCTGATAATTTACTTATTTCATATCCAGTTAGAGGGTTTTCCTTTAGTAATGATATGTAGATTTGTGATTCATATTTGGTAAATCCTATGTTTTGTAGTTCGTTAACTATAGCATCCATATATAAACTCCTTTAATAAAAATATGATAACTACCTTAGTAGGTACTGATATTATTTTATAATGTATATATATAATTGTCAATCATATGAAGTAAAAAATTAAGTTACAAATTAGAAAAGTTTTATAGTGTATTTTTGAAATGAAGTTCAAATTTAGTTAACAGCTAAATAAAATTTACAGATTTTTATAATTACTACATAAGTGACTGCTGAACTTACAACCTAGTGCGGAAAACCCACTCCTTTAGGGTGTAGGATAGATAGCATAAATAGTGTATAAAAAGTATTGACATAAATAAATTTAATTAATGTTTGACTATAATGATAATCTTAAGAATGTTAAAAATGAATGGTTACAAAAAAGTGACTAATTGAACTAGTACATAAGTCGTAGTATATTAATATCAAGAAAACAATAAAAATAATAAAGGAGATATATATTATGGCAAAAATAATAAATAACAATGAATTTATAAATGAAGTAGAAAACAAAGAAGGGTTAGTAGTCTTAGATTTCTTTGCTACATGGTGTGGACCTTGCAAAATGTTATCACCAGTATACGAGGCTTTAGGAAATGATATGACTGAAAAAGCAAATTTCTTAAAAGTAGATATAGACCAAAGTATGGAATTAGCTCAAAAGTTTGAAGTGTCTACAGTACCAACTGTAATAATATTTAAAGATGGTAAACCTATAGATAGATTAATAGGGTTTATACCTAAAGATAATTTAAAAAATAAAATTGAATCATATATGTAATTAATTTAAATCATATATATAAACAAAAAAACTCATTATAAAATGAGTTTTTTTATTTATAAGATTTATTTATGTAGTTACAAATAAGTGCCTAATTGTCAGTGATGTTGGCTATTGATATATTATTTATATAAAAGAAAAAAGAAAGGTTATTAGAAAATAGGTGAGATTATGAGATATGACATTGTAATAATAGGAAGTGGACCAGCAGGGCAAGGTCAAACTGCTGTATCTAGTGCAATTTCACATTTAGATAAACAGAAAATAAAGAAATCTGTACTTGTTGATACTTATTAAATAAAAGTAAATAGTAGTGCTAGTAGTTATAACCATAAGTTTATAATTATAATATAGTTAATAAATTTTCACAGATATTTGAAATTATTATAAGTATTTATTGTTGTTTTATACAATATTGAAAGAGGCATTTAAAGTTAATAAAATAAAAATTACAGGTATTATTTATTTAATACACTCCCAACACTAAAAGAAGTTATTTCAAAATAAAGATTTGACTACAGAAAAAAGTGGATTCTATCAGATGAGTTCACTTTTTTTGCAAAGTATTAAATAATCTATATGTAAATAAAAAAGGGTATCTCATTTATAATTTAAGAATATTGTAAGACCCCCCTTTTTTAAGTGTGCAATAAAATTGTCTTTTTAGCTATTACTTATCTATTACTAAAAAGGAATAAAAAATTTTTATTTAAAAGCCAAATTTTTAATAGCATATAAAAGATTCTCTTTCGTATTTTAAAATTTGACAAACTCAAGTTTTAGTTAAGAGCTTGTTTAATATAGGTTATGTTCTTATAAAGAATTTTGTTAATTAATTCTTATTAATCTATATTTTGGATTTATTAAATATGATGGACAAGTTAATAATTATATTGGTAGAGATATTAAATAGAATAGTAATTAAGCATAAATTTGACAAGTGTGAGTATTTGAATAATAATAGGGTTAGATTTTATATAAGAATTAAATAATTATAAAGTATAATTAACATTCAATAAACATTCATTATATATAATGAATAAGTTGATATTTTATTTAGGAGATGATTATATGAGAGTATTAATAATCGAAGATAATAAAGAGCTTTCTTATAATATGAAGATAGGGTTGGAAAATGAAGGATTAGTAGTAGATATAGCAAATTGTGGATTAGATGGAGAAGAAAAAGCATTTATAAATGACTATGATGCTATATTATTAGATTTAAATTTACCAGATAAAGATGGAATAGAGATATTAGAATTTTTTAGAAGTAATAATCTAAATACACCTATAATAATTGTAACAGCAAGAGATGAAGTAAATGAATTGGCAAAAGGGCTTGATTTAGGAGCTGATGATTATATAGTAAAACCCTTTCAAATTATAGAATTGAGAGCTAGGATACAAGCAGTTATAAGAAGATTTTATGGTAGGACAAATCCAAATATAGAGGCAGGTCCTGTCAAAATAAATCCGTCATCTAGAAAAGTGTACGTGTATGATAAAGAAGTAAGTCTAGGAACTAAAGAGTTTGATATAGCAGAATATATTGCAAGTAGATATCCAGATATCGTATCAAGTATAGATATATCAGAACATGTTTATGATGAATACTTTGACCCATTATCCTCTGTATTAAGGGTACATATAGCTAGATTAAAAAAGAAATTAAGAGAAGTTGCAGGAAAAGAGATAATAATAACTACTAGAGGGATAGGATATTCTATATGCAAGGATTAAAAGATAAAAAAACTATAGTTTTAATTTTATATTCTGTTATAGTCTTTATAATTTTTACAGTAGGTTTGAAATATATTATAAATATATCTAATACAAGTAAAGAATTAATGGCTAGTGATTCAAATGCATATTATGGAATAAATATAGATAATACTTATAACACTATGGAAGATAATACTTTAGATGAAAGATTAATTTCTGATTATAATCTTGCCCTTAATGGTAATTTTAATATAATTATAATGTTGTTTTTTGCTTTTATAGTAACCTCTAACTTTATCCTTTTAGCAATATTGAATAGATTAGAGTTTAAAGAAAGAATGGGGATATTAAATAATATAAATAATATAGAAGATGAAGACGAAGTATTGAGTATAGACCCCATTATGTCTAAAGTATATAAAGATTTAAAAGATAAGTTTGATTCTCATATTGAAGATTATAAAAGATTAAATTCATATTTATCTCATGAACAAAAAAATGCCATAGCAATACTTAGAACAAGTTTAGAGTTAAGTGGAAATGAAGAACTGTTAAATACTCTTAATAATGTTTCAAATACTGTAGAAGATGTACTTGCAATAAGTGATACAAAAAATAATGAAGATATGTATGAAGTTGATATAGCTTTAATATGTGCGCAAGTATGTGACCACTATTCTAAAGTATATGATAATTTAAGTTTTGATTTTGATGAAGATGAAAATATGAGTATCTATGGGAAAGAAAAGTGGATTTATAGAGGTGTATCTAACCTTTTGGACAATGCAATAAAATATGGTGAATGTAAAGATATCTGTGTAAATGTGAAAAATCAAAAAGGTAGCGTTATTGTATCAGTAAAAGATAATGGTATTGGAATGAATAAATATAGTATGAAAAAAATATTTTATGACAGATATAGAATAAATGAATTAAATAAAGATGGATATGGTATAGGTCTTAGTTTAGTAAAACATGTATGTAATTTATGTAACGGATTTGTATGGGTAGAAAGTGAAGAAGGTAAAGGTTCAACTTTTTATCTAGTATTTAAAGAATATAAGTAACAAATTAAGATAGATATAATAATTCTAAGACATTATTGAATTGGTAAGAGGAGATGTGAAGTGTATATTTTAAATAATGCAATCAAAAACTTACTTAGAAATAAATTGCGTAGTTCATTTAGTGTAGTTGTTATGTTATTGATGGTCTTAGCAATATTGATTTCCTCAATAATAAATTCGAACGTTAATGTGATAAAGGAAAATTATGAGAAAAAATTTGAATCAGAAGTTCAAATTAAGCTTGATAGTAAAAAACTTGTTCAGGATAATTCAGGAAAGTCTATGATAAAATATAGTAACTTGAGTGTAAATGATTATTTAAATTTTGCAAAGTCAAAATATGTAAAAAAAGTATCTTTTATTGGAAATATCACAGCACACTTTGATGATAACAAATATAATTCTAATGATGACAGGCAAATCGTAGATGATGATATGAGGGCTAAAAATTATGGGATTATAGGATATACAGAAAAGAATGAAAGTTTTAAACACTATAACCTGGAGAAGGTAAAAGGAAGAGTATTTCAAAAAGATAATGAATGTATGGTAAGTAAAGAATTTATTGATATTAATAAGTTAAAAATTGGAGATACGATATCTCTATTAAGTGATTATAGTATTAATACTAAACTAAATTTAAAAATAGTAGGAATATATAAGAAAAAAGACACTAAGAATGATAAAGAGATAGAAATGGTTCAAGATGAAAGTATCTATAATAGTATATTAACTACGTACAATACTCTAGTAGAATTTGAAAAGAAGATTGAATCGGAAAATCCAATAATTTATACAAATGCTAGGTTTTTATTGAGAGACTCTAATAGTAGAAAAGATTTTGAGAAAGAGATAAGAGATAAAGGTCTAAGTGACATTTATAAAGTTACTATAGATGAGTTTGCGTACAGTAAATTAATAGCACCAATGCAACGTTTGTCTAATATAGCTTTTACAGTTACGCTTGGAATATTAATATTAGGTTCGATATTATTGATGATAAATTCTATAATAGCAATAAAAAAAATAAAGTATTACATTGGTGTGTTAATATTAATTGGAATGCCTAAATTTAAGATAGTTCAGAGTTTCATATGTGAAAGTATTATGATAACTTTAGTATGCCTTATACTTGGAGGAGGAATTGTAAGTATATCAGCTTCAAAAATATCAAATTATGTTTTTGAATATCAAAATCAATATAATGTAATACATAATGCTGATTTACTGAATAGTAGAGAATATAAAAATATAGATATAAATAGTGATGATATCAAACAAGAAATAAAAAGTTTAAGAGATAAATTAATTCCAAATTTAATATTTAAGATAATTATTGTAGCGATAATATTGATATTATTAACTGGCATAGTAGCCGTATATAGTACAATTATATATAAACCAATACAGATAATTTATGATAGAAATTAGGTGATGTAAATTGGTAATGCTAGAACTGATAGATGTTAATTATAAATATGAGGGAAGTAATAAATATGTATTAAAAGATGTAAGTGCCAAATTTGAAGCTGGAAAAATGTATGTTATTATAGGAAAGCCTCGGGCAGGAAAGAGTACTTTGTTATCTATAATATCAGGTCTTGATGATTATACTGATGGAAGTATTATTTACAAGGGCAAGGATTTAAGAGATATAAATAAGGATATGTATAGAAATAAGGATATAGGAGCTATATTTAAAGATTATAACTTATTAAATAATGAAACTATTTTGGAGAATATGTTTTTACCAATGAGAATTAGTGAAAATAAGAAAAAGAATAAAAAGGAAATAGTATATAAAATTCTACAAAAGGTAGGAATTGATAAAGAAAAAGTAATGGATAGAGTAGAAAACTTATCTTATTATGATAAACAAAAAGTGTGTATTGCTAGGTCATTATCTAATAATCCTGACTTAATAGTATGTGATGATATTATAGAAAGCACAGATGATAAAAGTGAAGAAAGTCTAATAAATGTGTTTTACAATTTGGCACATAAAGATAATAAATGTGTGATAATAGCAACAAGTTCAGAGGAAGTTGCTTTATTTGCTGATGAGATATGGGGAATAAATAATGGAAACTTGATGTTTATAAAAAGTAAAGATAACAATATAGATTAACATAAATAAAGCATTATCATAATTTTGTGATAATGCTTTTTATCTTTAAAAGAACATATAAATATTCAAACAAATCTTGCCAATCGTCAGGTGAAAACTGACGAATGATTAATCGTTCTGTCTCCATTTAAATCCCCCTATTTTATAAGTAATAACCCATAGTAAATTTTTTAAAGACCTAATAAAAAAAGCTAACATGGGTTTCTTTAATTCTAGTATTTTAGTATGTATCTGTCAAATATAAAGATACTGTTATAGAAGTTGTTTTAGATTGAAATTATATGAAAAACACCTAAATAACACGAAAATGAGCTACAGTTGGGGGGAACTGTAGCTCATTCTATTTTGGGGGAGATAGGTTGAACTTATTGGTTATCCGTATCATATTTTTAGTATAGTCACTTATTTTAGATTATATACATTTTTTTATAAATTTTACATAAAATGTTAAATGTTATAATTGATTAGGTATTATTAGAGGTGATAAAGTTTTAATTATAGAAAATTAATGAAAAAATGTATTATAAATAATTGGAAAATATTATATAAGGTATTAAAATATTAATGTATTTACAGCAATTTAGGAAAAAATATGAAATCTATTCGTAAATATGAAATAAAAATATAATTTAAAAAATATTTGAGGAAAATTTCATATAAAGAATCTTTTATATTAATCTGATTTTTGGGTATACCTATTTTAAAAAAACTTATAATGCAATATAATATGAATTTAAACAAATACTTAATGAATGCACATTAAGATACTTGAAAATACTGGAAGATATATATTGGAATAAAAAATATTGAATAACTTTAAAGAATTGAATATAGATATAAAACATTTAAATATATTTAAATGAAAAAAATACAAAAAACGACAATTTGGTTTCGGCTAGTTAAAATGTTTTGTAATTGTAGTATTATAGGGTAAAATGCAAAATATATGCGAAAGTAAAATTTTAAATATTGACATTAAATTAAATATAATATACTATGTAAGTGTGATGGAACATTTTTTTCAGAGGGGATTTATAGTGAATATAAAAAAAATATTTAATAACAATGTAGTAGTAAGCTCCCTAGAAGATGGCACAGAGATAATTGTAACTGGTGCTGGAGTTGGATTCAAGAAAAAAGTAGGAGATTTGATAGATGAAAGTTTGATTTCTAAGAAATATTTTGTTCAAGATAATCAAAAAGACAAATACAATCAAATACTTAATAAAACCTCAATTGAATATTTTAAAATTTCAGATGAAATTATAGGAAAAGCTAATGAAGTTTTAAATACTCAAGTAAATGATTCAATAATATTGGCTTTAACTAGTCATATAGAATTCGCTGTCCAAAGAGAAAAACAGGGTATAAAATTACCTAATTTGATACTGAATGAAACAAAACAACTTTATAGAGAAGAATTTGAATTTGGATTATGGGCAATTGATGAAATTGAAAAAAAGATAGGAATAAGGTTGCCTGAAGATGAAGCAGGATATATTGCTATTCATATAATCAATGGATTAGAAAATTCTCAAAAAGATGAAGGTATTAATATACTAGAGTTTTCAAAACAAGTTGTTCAGATAATAGAAGAAGTACATGGATTTAAATTAGATGTAAATTCACTGAACTACTCTAGGCTTATAACTCACTTAAAGTTTTTCGTTCAAAGAATTTTAAGAAAAGAAACTTACAAAGATAGTGATGTTGAAGATATGTATAAACTAGTAAATAAAAACTATAATAAACCTAAAGTATGTACTGAAGAAATTGCAGCATTGGTATTAGACAGATTTGAATATAAAATTAGTAAAGAAGAAGAATTATATCTAATGATTCATATAAATAAAATAACAAACAGTGGTTGTTAGGATTGTAACTGATAAAGCAGGCAAAACCTAAGTCATTGAACTTAATTTTAGTTAAGTTTTTTGATTTAGGCTTTTTTATTGAATACAGACAGTGACTTTTAGGATTGTAACTGGTTAAGCAGGCAAAACCTAAATCATTGAACTTAATTATTAGATTAAGTTTTTTGATTTAGGTTTTTTTATTAAATAAACACAATGGCTTTTAGGATTGTAACTGGTTAAGCAGGCAAAACCTAAATCATTGAACTTAGTTATTAGATTAAGTTTTTTGATTTAGGCTTTTTTATTAAATATAGACAATGGCTTTTAGGGTTGTAACTGGTTGAGCAGGCAAAACCTAAATCATTGAACTTAGTTATTAGATTAAGTTTTTTGATTTAGGTTTTTCTATAAATTAGATTATGTTTTTTATATAAAAATAGGAGGGTGAAAATATGAAAAAAAATAAGTTAGGTCTATGGAATTTCTTCCAAATGTTAGGAAAAACGTTTATGTTCCCAATAGCACTACTTAGTGTTTCTGGTATGATGCTAGGTCTTGGGGCTGGTTTTACAGACCCTAAGATGATTGCAATGGTTCCATTTCTAGGAAATGAATATGTTAATATGATTTTAAATTTTATGTTAACAATAGGATTATTTGCATTTAATAACTTGGGGGCATTATTTGCAATGGCAATTCCACTAGGATTATTAAAAAAAGAAAAAGAGTTTGGTGCATTTTCAGGTTTAGTAGGATTTATAGCAATGCATATAGGTACAAATTTTTATTTAACAAGAGCTGATTTATTAGTAGCAGCAGACCAAATGTCAACTAATGGTCAAGCTATGATTATGGGTATACAGACATATAACACAAGTGTTTTAGGTGGTATTATAGCAGGTTTAATTGTTTATGCAATGTATGATAAAGTTAGTAATTTGAAAATACCAGAATCATTAGGATTCTACAGTGGACCAAGATTAGTTCCAATTGTTAGTTTAATAGTTATGAGTATCGTTGGTTTATTAATACCTATTGTTTGGCCACCATTTTTCAATGCGTTCCAAAGTTTAGGAAGATGGATTTCTTCAGCAGGGCCATTAGGATATTTCTCATATGCAGTAGCTGAAAGGGTTACAATACCATTTGGATTAAACCACCTTGTAACATCTGTATTCCGTTTTACACCAATAGGTGGAACTGCTGTTATTGATGGAGAAACATACTTTGGAACATTGAACATGTTTATGGCATATGTGGAGAATAATCAGATTATACCTCTTGATTTAGCTGGTAAAATGGAGCAAGGGAAATTAATGATTCAATATGGTTTAGCTGGGGCAGCATTAGCTATCTATCGTACAGCAAAACCAGAAAATAGAAAAGCACTTAAAGGACTTCTAATATCAGGAGTGTTGACAGTTATTATAGGTGGTATAAGTGAACCAATAGAGTTTTTATTCTTATTTATCTCACCAGCATTATTTGCTTTCCATACATTTATGAATGGTTTAGCAAACATGGTACTTCCATACTTGGGTGTATTGATGGGATTCACAGGAGATTTAATAGCATTTATAAGTTTTGGAGTATTGAGAGGAGCAGCTACAGGATGGCCAATAGCAGTATTAGTAGCAGCTTTATACTTTGCAATATATTACTTTGTATTTAAATGGGCAATTCTTAAATTTAATATAAAAACTCCAGGACGTGAAGATAAAGAAATAAAAGTTTCTGAAGGGAATGGTTCAGATTTTAAAAATCTATCTACATACAAAGGTCAGCAAATGATAGCAGCACTAGGAGGGCAATCTAACATATTATCATTAGACAATTGTGTAACTAGATTACGTTTAAAATTACAAGATGTATCACTAATAAATGAAGATGCAATTAAAGAAGCTGGTGGTATAGCTGTTGTTAAATTAGATGAACATACAATTCAAGTAATTATAGGTACTCAAGTGTACTCTTTAAGAAAGCAAATGGATAAGGCGATGGAAGGTCATTTGGAGGCATATAATGATTAACTTTGATAAAAAAGTAAACCGATTGGGTACATATTGTACCCAATGGGATTATGTAGAAGATAGATTTGGAAAAAAAGGATTACTTCCTTTTACAATATCAGATATGGATTTGGAATTTCCAAATGAGATAACAGAAGTATTGAAAGAAAGATTAAATCATAGAGTATTAGGATATAGCAGATGGAAGCACGATGATTTTAGAGATTCTATCAGAAATTGGTACTCTAAGAGATTTAATTGTAGTATTGATAGCAATTGGACATATTACAGTCCAAGTGTAATGTATTCAATTAGTAAACTCATTGAAATTTTTAGTGATGAAGGTGATGAAGTATTAATAAATACTCCTGCGTATAATGCTTTTTATGAAGTAATAGGAAAAAACAATCGCAATATTATAAAATCTCTCCTTATAAATAAGGATGGATTTTACTCTATTGATTTTGAGGATTTTGAGAAAAAATGTAAAGATTCTAAGATATTTATTTTATGCAATCCTCATAATCCAACAGGTAGAGTGTGGAGTGAATTAGAGCTTATTAAGATGGTAAGGATTTGTAAGGAGAATAATGTAAAAATAATATCAGATGATATACATATGGATATTGTATATGATAATAAAATGACACCTGTTTTAAATGTGGCAGACAATTATTTAGAGTCTATATTTATTTGTACATCAGCATCTAAGTCTTTTAATATACCAGCATTGACTGGGTCATATGTCATTATACCAAATGAAGAGACAAGAACTAAGTTTGAAAATATAACTAGATATCGTGATTTTGTAAATTCACCAGCTATACTAGCTATTTTGGGGACAATGACTTGTTATAATGACTGTGAATATTGGCTAGATGAGTTATTGAAATACCTTAAAGAGAATCTTCAATATACAATTAACTATATAGAAAATAATTTAAATCCATTAAAATTGGTTATGCCAGAAGGCTGTTACTTTGCTTGGATTGATTTCTCTGAGCTTAAAATAAGCAGTGAAAAATTCCAAAATCTATTAATAGATATTGGTGAAGTTGCTATTATGGCAGGCAAGGTATATGGAGAAGAAAGTGAGTTTTATTTAAGGTTAAATGTTGCATGTTCAAGAGAAAAACTTGAAGATGGCTTAAATAGAATTAAAAAAACTATAGATTATATTACAGAAAATATTTAATATAGAAGGGGAGATGATTATGAACTATTTAAAAACAATGGTTGATGTTATGACTACTGAAATGAATGCTATAAAGTGTTTAATAGATGAAGCAGGTATTGAATATGAAAATATAGTTAATGAAATTGCAAACTGTAAAGGTAAAGTGATTTTTATGGGTGTAGGTAAATCTGCACATATAGGTAAAAAATTGGCAGCTACATTTGCAAGTACTGGTACACCAAGTTTTTTTGTACATGCAACAGAAGCAGTACATGGAGATTTAGGAATGATTGAAAGTCAAGATATTACAATTTTAATCTCAAATAGTGGAAATTCTATGGAAGTTGTAAATTGTATAAAATACGTTAAAGCAATAGGTTCTAAAACGATTGCTTTTACTTCAAATAGAAATTCAGTATTGGCAAAAGAATGCGATTATGCTTTAATATATCCTGCAAAGGATGAAGCTGACCACTTAAATTTAGCACCAACAACATCATCTACAATTACTTTGGTTTTAGGAGATTCTATTGCATGTGCATTATCTAAAAACAGTAATTTTGACTCAGCTGATTTTTATAAATATCATCCAGGAGGAAGTCTAGGTGAAAAACTAAAGGCAGCTAATAATGGTTAAAAGTAAAAAGGAGAGTATATTTTATGTTTAAAATGTTTAAGAAAAAATCAATAAAATCACCAATATCAGGAAAGGTAATAGAGTTATCTAAAATACCAGATGCTGTATTTTCTCAAAAACTTATGGGCGAAGGTGTAGCTATAGATTCTACAGGTGATATTGTTTATGCTCCAGCTAATGGTAAGGTGGCAGTTGTAGCAGAAACTAAACATGCATTTGTTATAGAACTAGAAAATGGAATGGAACTTCTTATTCATGTTGGTTTAGATACTGTAAACTTAAAAGGTGAAGGATTTGAAGCATTAGTAAGTGTAGGAGACCAAGTAAAAGAGGGGGCACCAATGTTAAAATTTGACCGTTCATTAATTGAATCAAATGGTATCTCACTTATTACTCCAGTTACAATAACTAATCATTCAGAGTACAATATGAATACATATAATGTAGGTAATAGTGTAGAGGGTGGAAAAGATACTGTAATTGAGTTTAAATAAAAAGTATAAAATAAAAGATTACTGTCTATAAACTTATGTTGTACAATGTAAATTTAATATAAAGTTGTACTATATAAATTTAATATAAATATGTTAGATAAAAAGGGATTTGCTTGATTCTAAATTGAGTAGTTCCTTTTATTTTTTTGTAATTAGTTTTGTACGTTTATATTTAGATAGAAAAATACCTAATTATAAATAGTAATTGTTCAAATAGAGATTTAAATATATTGTTTGGAGATACATTGTAATTTAAAAGTTAGACACACATGATTTATATAAACTTAAAATAGAAATGTTGACAATAATAATAAACTTTAGTATGATATGTTTATTAAAAAGATAAACTATATGATGGAGGTGAATAATATGAAGATTGAAAATCTTTCTATTAAAGATATCAAAAAAGGTTATGTATTCAATGCAGACTTAAATTGCTATAGTTGCATTATTTGTGGAAAAACATATGAAGTAGGAGAAATATACCGAGTTGGTGACAGATTTTTTGAAGCATCAAGAGCTATTGAATTGCATACAAAATTAAAACATGGTGACTATTTGGAACAATTAGTCAATAATGATTCAAAGTACAATACATTAACTGATAATCAAAAACAATTATTTAAATTATTTATTAGTGATTTATCAGATAAAGAAATTGCAAAAGAGCTTGGAGTATCTACCTCTACAATACGTCATCAAAAATTTATGTTTAGAGAAAAAGCAAAACAAGCTAAGCTATACTTGGCTTTATATGAATCTGTATTTGAAGATAAATCTAATAGAGATAGTACTATAATACCAATCCACGAACATGCCAAAATGGTAGATGAGAGATATGTAGTAACTGAAGAAGAAAGAAAACACATTTTAGAAACATCATTTGAAAGTATGAACCCTCTAAAATTAAAAGTTTTTTCATCAAAAGAAAAGAAAAAAGTTGTTATTTTGTCTAAAATTTTAGAACAATTTGAGCAAGGAAAGCAATATTCAGAAAAAGAAGTTAATCAAATTTTAGAGTCTATATATTATGATTTTGCAACGATTAGAAGATATTTAATTGAATATGGTTTTATGAGTAGAAATAAAGAGTGTACAAAGTATTGGTTAACATAATAAAACGCCAGAATCTATTAGTATATAAAGCTATTTCTTACTTGATTAACTGTGAAAGGAGTCAAAAATGAATGATGAGTTGAAATCTATTTTGTACAACGAAGGTGTAGACATTATTCGTTTTGTTGATATATCTGAATTTCCAATAAATCAAACACGAGGTTTTTCTAAGGCAATTTTATTTTGTATAGGATTGTCAAAGAAGTTTATTAAAGATATATACAATAATTTACCTACAGACAGTGATGAGTTTTTGGAAAAAGAGGAAAAGATGGAAAAACTAGCTGATTGGATTTCTGAATATCTTCAAACAAAAGGTTATAGTGCTTATGCTCAATCAGAAAAAAATAATATAGAACATAGATACATTGAAAGAGGATATATTGACCCTAAGATGCAATCAGGTATTAGCCCTTTACCACACAAGACAATAGCTAATATTAGTGGTATTGGATTCATGGGAAAAAATAATTTATTTATCACTGAGGAATTTGGATGTGCTTTTAGTATGTGTACAGTACTTACAGATGCACCAATTTCTGTTGAAAAGCATCCTTTGATTGATTCAAAATGTGGTGATTGCAATGTTTGTGTAGAAAAATGCCCTGCAAAAGCTATACATGGAAATGCTTGGACTCATCAAGGGGGAAGAGAGTCTATAATTGATATTTCTAAATGTTTTTGTGTTTTAAAATGTATGGTGAATTGCCCATGGTCATTGAAATATGCAAATCAAAAATTATAATATAGATATGAGCTAGACATTTTTATTGTTTTTTAGCTTTCTTAAAAAAATAAATTTATAGGGTGCTTAATAATTGCACCCTTTGTAAAATTTAATATGAATAAACACAATAACTGAGGTAATTGTCAATAACAGCATAAGCTAGAAGAGCAAATAAAAGCTTAATAATAAAATCTAAAAACGATAAGGATATTTTTAAATAATTTTCAATAAAATATTTGCCTATAATGTGTCTAATCTAGCATATTTTTTTAATAGAATGAAACCAACTACTGCAAGACAAGCTTGTGTCAAAGGTACAGAAATCCATACACCATTTAATCCCAGTATGTTTGGTAAAATCAAAGCAACTAGAGCAGTAAGTAGTAAAGGCTCTCCATAAATTAAAATATATGCTAACAGATTCTTTCTGACTGCATAAAAGAATGATGTTGTAATACGTAAAAATGCTATAAATAAAAATCCTGAAATAAAAATTGGAAGTACACTAGAAATGCTTTGTGCTACTATGTCTGATACTCCAAAGAAGTTTGGTATTTTATCTTTAAGAAGATAAATTACAATCATACAAACAATTGAAGTTGTAAATGCTGTGATATAGGCCATTTTTCTAACTTCATTTACAGACTTTAAATTATTTGCACCATAATAATTTCCAATCAATGGTTGACATCCATCACCAATACCTTGTAAAAGTAATTGAATAATACAAATTATATAACTTACAACTGCGTAACAAGCAGCAGCTTGTGCACCACCATATGAAAGAGCACCTTTATTTAGAATTATAATGACTATATTTGGAGAAAGTGTTAATCCAAATGGAGAAACAGCAACTTCGATTATTTTTTTAAAGAAGTATGGCATAGGTTTAAATATAGCAAATCCAAATAACTTCTTTTTAATAGTCAAAAATAAAATACAAGGAAGTAGAGTAACCATTTGACCAATGACTGTGGCTATTGCAGCTCCTAATAATCCATATGAATATACTGAAACAAACAACCAATCCAAAACTACATTTGTTAAGAAGCCTGCAATCATAGAAGACATTGCCACTAATGAACCATTATAATTTCTAATAATTGGGATAAGACCTGTACCAATAATTTGGAATGTTGCTCCGTAAATAATAATTTTTATGTAAGATATTGCATGATTTAAGATTTCTCCCTCAGCTCCAAATATTCTTAAAATTGATTGAGAAGTCAAACCTAATATTATTGTGGAAATTATACAAGCCACAAGCAATATAAAAATAGTATTTCCAAGATATTTATTTTCATCTTCATCACCTCTACCAAGACATATAGCAATTTGAATTGCTCCACCCATACCAATTCCTGTCCCAATTGCCTGAATTAATGCAGTCAGTGGATAGGCAATATTGATTGCAGCAAGTCCTGCATCTCCGATATTTCTACCCACAAACCATCCATCTACAATGGCATAAACACCTGAAAAAGCAAAAGCTAACATAGAGGGTAGTACATTTTTTAAGAATTGTTTCTTTACCATAGTTATTTTTTAGTCTCCATTTCTTTTTTGAATAGTTCTAAAAATAGAGCATTGTTTTTTGTCATTGATTCTCTATTTGTTTGCCCCATTTTGTGCATGACAGATTCCTCAAGCTTAAGCAAATCTTGAAGAACATCTTGTGCATAAATTTTTCCTATTGGAGTTAGGTGAATGATTTTATTACGTCTATCATTCTCATTAACCAATAGTTCAATATAACCTTTATCTTTAAAATTTTTTAGTACAGAGTTTATAGTTTGCTTTGGCATAAGCCATTCGTCACATATAATTTTTTGGGTGCAATTTTCTTGATTTTCCCATATTGCATATAGTGCAAATAGTGAATGTACACTCATGTTATATGATTTGGCCCATTCGTCGTACAGATTGTTTAGACCAAGCCAATAGGCGTAATATTCTTTAATATGTTTTTTTATATCATCTTTCATGGTATTTTTCCTCCGTAATATTAGTCTGATTTAGGACTAATATTATCATGGTTTTTTATTAAAGTCAAGAGTAAAGTAAAAATAAAATAATATGCCCTTCTTTATTTTTCCAAAGATGTATTGTATTATTGATTCAGTGGTAAATACGATGAAATTAAGTTGGATAACAATAGTCATTCAGTATTTAAATTACATTATAAGTTGGTTATGTGTATCAAATATAGAAGAAAAGTAATAGATGATTTTGTTCGAAATGAACTAAAAAATATATTTATTCATATTGAACCAAATTATGGAGTGGAGGAGAAAGATTATGAAAAAAGATACATCTCATGTAATTAAGAGGGCCGAGCGATTTCAAGTTATTTTGATTGGCGAAGGGCTTCTTGTAGGTGCTATAGCTGGTTTGATTGTACTTTTATATAGGATACTTTTGGGGCAGGCTGGTACTTGGCTCAACCAAATATTAAATTTTGTAAAAGGTTCAACTGTGAAAATAGCACTCTGGTTTGCAGTGCTTGCACTGCTTGCGTGGATTGTATCAAAGCTAGTAAATTGGGAGCCAATGATTTCAGGGAGTGGTATTCCTCAGCTAGAAGGAGAGATGACAGGTAAAATCAAGCAAGTATGGTGGCGTGTGTTGCCAGCCAAATTTGTTGGAGGATTCTTATCGCTTATGGGTGGTCTTGCCTTGGGAAGAGAAGGACCTTCTATCCAGCTTGGTGCTATGGTAGGAAAGGGTATTTCCAGAGCTCTTGATAGAGGAAAAACAGAGGAAAAGTTCTTGCTCACTTGTGGGGCAAGTGCAGGATTATCAGCAGCCTTCCATGCACCACTGGCAGGCGTCATGTTTTCACTGGAAGAAGTACATAAAAACTTTTCAGTGTCTGTTTTGATTTCTGTGATGACAGCATCTCTAACAGCTGATTATATATCAGCTAATTTTCTAGGCGTGGAATCAGTATTCCAGTTTGACATTGGAAATGTGTTACCACAGAGTTATTATTGGTTGATACTGATTCTAGGTGTTGTGCTTGGAGTTATGGGGGCATTTTATAATTGGTTTACCTTATTTATTCAGTCTCTATATAAAAAGATTCCCAAAATAGGTACATTTGGAAAAATATTGATTCCATTTTTGATGGCTGGTATTTTGGGGCTTTTGATGCCTGAAGTGCTGGGAAGTGGGCATAATCTGGTGGAAGCACTGACAAGCCATGAATATCTGCTGGGAATGGTAGCTTTGATTTTTGTCATCCGTTTTGTATTTTCGGCTGTCAGTTTTGGGTCTGGTGCGCCAGGAGGAATATTTTTTCCACTACTTGTTTTAGGAGCCTTTATTGGGGGAATGTTCGGAATGGTAGGTATACAGTTTTTTGGAATGAACCTAGACTATGTCAATAATTTTGTACTTCTGGCTATGGCAGGGTATTTTACTGCCATTGTACGTGCGCCTTTGACTGGAATTATATTGATTTTTGAAATGACAGGTTCTGTTAGTCAGATGCTTTCCCTATCCGTTATTTCAATTGTAGCATATATTGTGGCTACACTTCTGAAATCTAAGCCGATTTATGAAAGTCTTCTGGAGAGATTACTTGAGAACAATGGAGAACCTGTTCATAGAGAGAGGGGAGAGAAAATACTAGATCAGTTTTCTGTTATGTTTGGTTCTCCTGTTGCCAACAAAGCAATTCAGGATATTCAATGGCCAGAAAATTGTCTTTTGGTAGCCATTCAAAGAGGAGGAGAAGAAATTATTCCAAAAGGAAAAACAATTCTCAAGGCAAGTGATATAATTGTGACCATGACAGATGAGAGAGACAGTGGCGTTGTGTATGATAAAATGGAAAAACTCTGTAAAGAAAATACATCATATATTGTCTAGCATAATAGGATGTAAAAAGCATGTTATTGTGTTAAGAAAAATTAGTAAATAATGTGTGTAGAATGTGTTCTGGACAATTCTAAGAGTGACAACAACTATACTTTTGGATGGAGGCTAAATTATGATAGTAAGTGTAAGTAGAAGAACTGATATACCTGCTTTTTATAGTAAGTGGTTTTTTAACAGACTTAAAGAGGGTTTTGTGTATGTTGTTAATCCGATGAATCCAAAACAAGTCAGTAAGATAGAGTTAAATCCGCATACTGTTGATTGCTTTGTATTTTGGACAAAAGATGCAACTCCAATGATATGTGATTTGAATAAATTAAAAGACTACAAATATTATTTTCACTATACTATAACTCCATATGGTAAAGATGTAGAAACACGAATTTTGGATAAAAAGAAGATAATAGAGTCATTTAAAGAATTGTCTAGAAGCATAGGAAAAGAAAGAGTAATTTTGAGATATGACCCAATTTTTCTAAGTGAAAAGTATAACTTAGATTATCATATAAAAGCATTTGATAGATTATGTAGTCAACTTAATGGATTTACAGAAAAATGTATAATAAGTTTTATAGATTTATACAAGAAAACAAAATTTAATACAAAATCATTACATATAAAACCTATACAAATTAAAGAAATAGAAATGTTGTCGAAGGAATTTTTTAGAATATCTCATAAGTATAATATAACACTTGAAATATGCTGTGATGAATATAATTTAAGTAAGTTTGGCATTGGAAACAGTAAGTGTATTGATGATAAGTTAATATCAAAGATTATAGGTAGTGAAGTGAAAGTCAAAAAGGATGATACACAAAGGGACATTTGTGGATGTATTAAGAGTGTTGACATAGGACAGTACAATACTTGTAGACATTATTGTTTATATTGTTATGCTAATTTTAATTATACACAAGTAGAAAAAAATTGTAGACTCTATAATGAAGAGAATAGAGTACTTGTGGGTGCTATAAGAGAAGATGCAAAAATAACTGTTAGAGATATGAAGATTATTAAAATAGATAAAGACAATAATAATCAGATTAGTATATTTGATTAAAAGTAAACATAAAATGGTGACTATTTTAATATGTAAAAAAATATAGAAAAAAGTAAATGTAAAATAAACACTATTTGAATGTGTTAAAAAATATAGAAAATTGTAATAGTAAAATAAGTATAAATAGATATTTTCTATAAGATAGGAATCACTACAATATGTCAATTTGACCAAAATTTTGATATATTGAAAATATAGATAGATTGGTGAAAAGGAGGTATATTTTGAATTTATTAAAGAAATATCCTATACCTATTGCAAGTTTGATTCTATCAATATTTGCTCTAGGCAACTTATTACAATCCTATAGTGAATCATTACATAATGTAATTGGATTTATAGGATTTACTTTATATGCAATTTATATAGTTAAAATAATATTGCTTAGAAAAAGTGTAAAAGAACAACTAGGAAATCCCTTAGTTTTAAGTACATTTCCAACTATAACAATGGCTACAATGATATTTGCTACATATGTAAAACCTTTATCTCCAGAATTAGGTATTGTAATTTGGGGTATAGGAATTGTGGGACATATGGTATTAGTAGTATTGTTTAGTAAGAAGTTTTTAGTTAATTTTTCAATAAAGACAGTATTTCCATCTTGGTATATAGTTTATGTTGGAGTAGTTACAGCTAGTGTTACAGCACCAGTATTTAATCAACTTTTAATTGGTAAAATTGCTTTTTGGATGGGGTTTATATATTATATAGTTCTTATACCAATAGTTTTAAAGAGAGTATGAATAATCAAGGAGATGCCTGAACCATCTTTACCGACTTTAGCCATATTAGTCGCACCAGCCTCATTATTATTGTCTGGTTACATCAATTCTTTTTTAAATAAAAATAGTGTTATATTATACTTATTATTTGTATTGTCAATTGTATTTTACATTGTAGTTTTGGGATACTTACCAAAATTATTAAGATTACCTTTTTATCCAAGCTTTGCTGCATTTACATTTCCTATGGCAATAAGCGCAACTAGTATAAAATTAATGAATGGTTATCTAGTCAAATCTGGAAGTTCTGTAAGTTGGATTGCATATGCGTCAAAATTAGAAGAAATAATAGCTACTATTATAGTTTTATATGTGTTGATTTTGTTTCTTGTACTCGATAATCAAGAGGATGAAGGATTGATATGTGAACCCTTTTTCTTATGGTAAAAAGCGTCACAGATTTCACAGTTTGAATTGACGCTCCATAAAGATAGTAATTGGTTAATTTATCTCACATTTATTAGGTTGCTTGTATATTTTATTTTATTATTTATAATATCATTATAAAATTGCTGTTTTTTATCAATATATTCTATACTATCATTTAATTTCTGCAACTGTCTAAATAACATATCTTTCTTAGCTTCTAATATTTTTTTCCTTTCTGGAATTGAGGACTGACCCATTAAGCATAATGATACATAATGTTTCATTTCTTTGATACTCATGCCACAGTTTTTTAAGCATGATAAACTTTTTATCCATTCTATATCTCTTTCATCAAAAGTCCTATAATTACGGCTATCTCTTTTGACATTGGGAATAAGTCCCTCATTACAATAAAATTTTAATGTTTCATAAGTTAGATTGGTTTGTTTACATACTTCTTTCATAGAATACATAAGAGTTCCTCCAAACATATTTGAATTTTTTTAAAATTAGGTATTGACCGGTAGTAACAACCGGCTTGTATAATTCTATTGTATCCCAAAAATGTACAATGTCAAGGAGGAATAAATAATGGAATATGTTGAATTAAGTAATGGCGTGAAAATACCAAAATTAGGTTTTGGAGTATTTCAGATAACAAAAGAGGAATGTGAAAAGTGCGTGTTAGAGGCAATCAGTGTTGGTTATAGACATATTGATACCGCTCAATCTTATTTTAATGAAGAAGAAGTAGGAAATGCAATCAGCAAATGTGGTCTGAAAAGAGAAGAATTATTCATTACTACAAAAGTATGGATTGATAATTATGGTTACGAGAAAACGAAGCAGTCCATTTTACAATCTATGAGAAAGATGAAAGTAGACTATATAGATTTAGTCTTATTGCACCAACCATTCAGTGATTATTATGGTGCTTATCATGCACTAGAAGATTTATACGAAGCTGGAAAAATCAGAGCAATAGGCGTTAGTAACTTCTCGCCAGATAGGTTAGCGGACATAGCGTCTTTTAACAAGATTGCACCACATGTAAATCAAGTTGAAACAAACCCATTTAACCAACAAGTAAAAGCACAAGAAAACATGATAAAAAGAAGTGTACAAATAGAAGCATGGGCACCATTTGGAGAAGGAAAAAGCAATATGTTTCAGAATCCTGTTTTAAAAGAAATTGCTGATAAACATGATAAATCCATTGCACAAGTTATTTTAAGGTGGCTTATGCAAAGAGATATTGTCGCATTAGCTAAATCCACTCATATCGAACGTATGAAAGAGAATTTTGAAATCTTTGATTTTCAGCTTTCAGATGAGGATATGTGTAAGGTCGCTATGTTAGATACAAACACAAGTTTATTTTTCAATCATCAGACACCAGAAACAGTTGATATGTTTGTAAATATGATTGAAGAACGAAAAGGAAAAATATAAAAATTACAAGGAAGAGAAGAGAATGAAAAAAATAGTTACGATTTTTCTAGGTTTAATGCTTATGTTTATTATGACAGCCTGTGGAACATCTGATTCAGGAAAAACATTAGTAGTTTATTTCTCCATGCCAGAAACTACTGAACCTAAAAATATGACAGAAGATGAAGCAAATAGTACAGTTGTCATTGATGGCGAAGTAATAGGAAATACTCAATATGTAGCAAATGTCATTCAAGAAAGTACAGAAGCAGATATATTTCGCATAGAACCTAAAACACAATATCCGACTGAACACGATGTTCTGGTGGAAGTGGCAAAAAAAGAGCAATCTAATAACGCAAGACCAGAACTAAAAAATCATATCGACGATATAAGCCAATATAACACAATCTTTATTGGTTATCCTACTTGGTGGAGCGATATACCAATGATTTTATACTCATTTTTAGACGAGTACGACTTTTCTGGAAAAACGATTATTCCTTTCAATACTCATGGTGGTAGTGGATTTGCAGATACTATAAATACAATTTCTGAGCTTGAACCTAAAGCAACAGTTTTAAAAGATGGATTTACCGTTTCTAGAAATGATGTTGAAGAAGCAAAGAACGATATTGTATCATGGTTGAATGGTTTAAAGTTAGAGTAGATAAAGGAGAAAATCTTTATGAAGGTGTTCATGGATAATAAGATTCAAAAATCAATTGTTGAAAAATCTGTGAACAGAGAGTTAGAGATAATATCTTTACTAGAAAATTATCTTGTATCAGCATGTTATCTTTCTTACTATTATAAAGATAAGTTTATCATTTAAAAATCTGGCAGATAAATATCTGTCAGATTTTTTAATTTGTATAAATTTGGGTAAATACGAAGATATGGGTTTGATATTATATATAAAAATTATTAAAACAGGATAAAGAACTTAGATAAAGAATTACTATATAAGAACTAAATTTATTTAATATAATTAACTTTAATTTTATATAGTTACAAATATGTAGTTACAAAAAAGTACCCAATTGTGATGTATTTATAAAACTGATATAGTAATTATATAAAAACTTAGAAATATTTTAAAACCAAAATATATATATTAAAAACCTTAAATTAGTAAATATCAACACATTTATAAATGAAATAAAAGCATGTCTTAATAATTAATAAAAAGAAAGAGGAGATAAAATGTACAATATAGATGATATGATATATGACTGTCCAGTAGAGGCATTATCAAGTATATTAGGTAAAAAATGGGTGGCTATAATAATATGGGAGTTACAAAAAGATAAAAAAAGATTTGGCGAATTACAAAGAATTATTCCAGAATGTAGTAAGAAAATGTTAACTCAACAATTAGATTTTTTAATTGAGCAAGGAATTATAATCAACAAAAAAAAGTCAGTTAATAATATTGTAGAATCAACATATTTTTTAAGTGAGTCAGGATTACTATTACTTCCTGTTATGGAAAAGATGATTATGTGGAGCAATAAGAATTTAAATTGTGATAAATAAGTTTTTAAATTTGCTTTTAAATTTACAGTGACTTAATTAAGCTATGAGTGAATATAAAAGTAAAAACAAAAAAGTACATAACTTTTTGTTTTAATAGTGGAAATAGAATAAGGAGGAATTTTAATTTGGAAAATGCAAATTTATTTGTAGTATTTATAGAAGGAATACTATCGTTTTTTTCACCATGTATATTACCAATACTACCTATTTATCTAAGTATACTGTCCAATAGTAGTGTGGAAAATTTAAAAGAGGGAAAAACGAATTTTATAAGAAGTTCTCTATTTAAAAATACTATCTTATTTACTCTAGGAATTTCGACAACCTTTTTTATACTAGGGTCATCAGTAAGAGTATTGAGTATGTTTTTTAATGAGAATAAAGATTTAATAATGTTTATAGGTGGGATTATAATTATTATCATGGGATTGTTTTACATGGGAATAATTAAATCTTCAATACTAAATAGAGAAAAAAGATTGAATGTAAAGTTTAAAGAAATGAAAGCAATAACAGCGTATTTACTTGGATTTACATTTAGTTTTGGGTGGACTCCTTGTATTGGACCAATATTAGCATCTGTATTAGTAATGGTTTCTAGTTCAACTAATCATTTGAATGCAAATCTTTTAATAGTAGTATATACTATTGGATTTATTTTGCCATTTATAATTACAGCTATGTTCTATAGTAAGCTATTTAAGACTATCGATAAAATAAAATCTAATATGGAAACTATTAAAAAGATAGGTGGGGCTATACTTATAATATCAGGAATATTAATGATGATAAATGGATTTGAAAGTGTGAGCAAGCACTTTAATATTCCACAAAAAAATAAAGTTGAAAATAATCAAAGTGTGAATCAAGGAGAGAATAAACAAGAAAATTCTAATGACAATACACAAGGGGAGTCTAGCAACAAAGACAATCAAAAAGAATCTAATGATGAAAATAGTGATAACGGCTCTAATGATGAAGAAAGAATAAAATCCATTGATTTTACTTTAACTGACCAATATGGTAAAACACACAAATTAAGTGATTATGAAGGTAAGGTTGTGTTCTTAAATTTTTGGGCTACATGGTGCCCTCCATGTAAAGAGGAAATGCCTCATATAGAGCAGTTGTATAAAGATTATAAGAAAAATAATGAAGAGGTAGTAATTTTAGGTGTAGCATCACCAAATTTAGGAAGAGAAGGTTCAAGAGAACATGTAATTAGCTTTTTAAAAGATGAAGGATATACTTTTCCTGTTGCACTTGATGAAGATGGAGAACTAGCATATCAATATGGAATTAATGCTTTTCCAACTACATTTATAATTGATAAAGAAGGATATGTAACTCAGTACATTCCAGGAGCAATGAATAAAGAGACCATGAAGTCTTTTATTGAAACTCAGAAAAATAAAAAGTATTAAATATAAGGTTACAAAAAAGTACCTAATTGTATCACCTAGAAAACCTTGTTATAGTAAGTGTATAAATAACGAAGGAAAGGGTTGAAAATTATATGAAAAAAACATTTGATGCAATAATAATAGGATTTGGAAAAGGCGGAAAAACATTAGCAGGAGATTTGGCTAATAGAGGATTAAAAGTAGCTTTAGTAGAAAAATCAAATAAAATGTATGGAGGAACATGTATAAATGTAGCATGTATCCCAACTAAAAGCTTAGAAAATTCAGCAAACAATATAAGAAATATAAACTCCTGGAGTGATGCACAAATCGAATATGAAAAAGCTATAGATAAAAAAGAAATTTTAATTACAAAGCTGAGAGAAGCTAACTATAATAAGTTAAATTCAAATGATAATGTAACTATATTTACAGGAATGGGTACTTTTATTGATGAAAATACAGTAGAAGTAAAAACTGAAAATGAAGTTTATGAATTAGTATCAGATAAGATATTTATCAATACTGGCTCAAAATCATTTATACCTAATATTAAAGGTATCGAAAATAATAAAATAGTATATAATAGTGAATCTCTTATGAATTTGAGAACTCTACCTAAAAAAATGACAATTATAGGTGCTGGGTTTATAGGTTTAGAATTTGCAGGTATCTATAGTTCATTTGGAACAGAAGTCACAATATTAAATTCAAATAATGGAATTTTACCAAATGAAGATATTGAGGATTCAGAAGAAATAATAAAATTACTTGAAAAGAGAAATGTAAAAATTATAAATAATACAAAGGTAAAAGAGATTAAGGAAGTTTCTAATTTAGCTACAGTAGAATATGAGATAAATAGTGAATTAAAGGAAATAACAAGTGATATAATACTTGTAGCTACAGGTAGAAAGGCAAATACTGAAGGTTTAGGACTTGAAAATGCAGGTATAGAATTAAATGAAAGAGGATTTATTAAAGTATCAGATACCCTTAAGACTAATAAAGAACACATATGGGCTATAGGAGATATAAATGGAGGACCTCAATTTACTTATATATCACTAGATGACTATCGTATAATAATCAATCAATTATTTGGAAATAAGACTAGAACAACTAGTAATAGAAAAAATATACCAAATGCTATATTTATAAGTCCAGCATTTTCAAGAGTTGGTCTTAATGTTAAACAAGCAAAGGAAAAAGGATATGATGTATTAGTAGCAAAGATACCAGTTGATGCAATTCCAAGAGCTAAACAAATTGGAAAGACAGATGGATTTATAAAAATCGTAATAGATAAAAATTCCAATAAGATACTTGGTGCTAGCATGATATGTGAAGATTCTAGTGAGATTATACATTTAATTCAGTTAGCAGTAGATTTAGAAGTAGAATACACATATTTAAGAGACCGTGTTTATGCACATCCAACTATGACAGAGGCTCTTAATGATGTTTTATCTCCTAATATGATAAAGGAAGTATAGAATAAGTCTAATATATAAATAAAGCCTAAAATTATCATTATAAATAAATTTTAAAGAAAGGATACTATGAGAATTTACTAATAGTATCCTTTTTTTACATTATAAAGTATAAATATAGTGTGAAAGTTATTATTTTGTATTATAAGAGAGCATTAAAAGGTATAATCTAAATATTGAGTAATATAAATGAATAAGATAATATTAGCAAACTTAATATCAAGGTGGTGAAATATTCTATGAATAAAATATCTAAAAGGGGATTTGATGAGAGTGACAAACATTGGTTTTCAAGGAAAGAACTTATAAGACTTGTAAAGGCCCAAGAAGAAATAGAATGGTTAATAAATAGAGATTATAAAATAGACCCTGTTGCAACTTTTGTGGGAGATAGATATCAGTTTTCAATAAGACAAAGAGATGCACTGAAGAGAGCAGTATGTACTGATGAAAAAAATAGAATAAGACAATCAAAGATACTTTCTTTAGATAAAATAAATGAAGGAATTATATACATAGATGGTTTTAATTTGATAATAGCTCTAGAAGTAGCATTATCTGGAGGAACTCTAGTCATAGGAAGAGATGGAAATATAAGAGATTTAGCAGGTCTTAGAGGAACATATAAAATTATAGATAAAACAGAAGAAGCTTTAAACTTAATAGGAAAGTTTTTTAACAAATATAAAGCTCCAAAAATTAAATTTTACTTAGATGCACCAGTTTCTAATTCTGGAAATCTAAGGTATAAGATATTAGAACATGCCAAGGAATGGAAAATTGAAACAGAAGTAGAATTAGTAAAAAATGCAGATGTTATATTAGAAAAACTTGATAGAGTAGTTAGTAGTGATGCTGTTATAGTTGATAAATGTATAAGTTATTTTAATGTAGCTAGAAGTATAATTGAAGAATACATTAAAGATTGTAATATTGTAAATTTAAATGGATAATAACCTTTAATTATACAGAGTAAGTTTAAAAATAGAAGAACGAATACATATCGAATTTCATAAAGTATTGTAAAAAGACATATGAGAGGATGGGTATGTGTGAAGCTATTTAAAATAAACATTAAAAAGTACAGAGCACCTATATATAAATATGCTTTAGTAAATGTAAACTTGAGGTCTGCGAAATCTACAAGTTCAAGTATTATAACTGTAATACCTCAAGGTTCTAAATTAGAGGTGTTAGATGAAGAAGACGATTGGATTAAAGTAATTTATAATTTTCAAGAAGGGTATGTATACAAGGATTTAATATCAGTAAGTGAATATGCTTGGAGTAATTTAAATTTAAGAGAAGATAAGTCTACAACTTCTAATATAATTACAGTAATTCCTGAAAAGTCTAGGGTCGAAGTTCTACAGGTAGATGGTGATTGGAGTAAAGTTGTATATGATGATAAAACAGGATATGTTTTTAATTATTTCTTGTCAAATGATGGAAATAAACCTAATGAATTAGACTATAAGTATTTTTATACTGATATGACTAAATTTGTTAATGAAAATAATATTAAAAGTACTAGTGACTATCTAATTACCACAGACCTTAAAAATAAATACACTTATATTTTTAAGAAAGATAATGGTGGCTGGGGGCAATTATATAAATGGGAATGTACTATAGGTAAACCTGAAACTCCAACGATAACAGGTATTTTTTATATAAGTGGTAGAAAACCTTCTTTTGGGACTGATGAGTATTCAGTTAAGTATGCCACTCGTATTAAAGGAGGGTATTATTATCATTCTGTGTTATATAATTCAACTGGAAGTTATATAATAGATGCTAGACTTGGTGAAGCTCTTAGTCATGGATGTATAAGACTAAGTACAGAAAATGCTAAGTGGATATATGATAATATACCTGACACGACAACAGTTATAATTCATTAAAAATATTATTTATTAGTTTCAAGGAGTTTAAAATAAAATAAAATTAAAGATAAGAATTTAAATAATAAGAGAGTGTCAATAATTAAATAAAAATATTTTGAGACACTCCCTTATAAATATACATAATTAATTTATAAGTATTATTATACTAAGAGATTTTCTTAAATAATTCTATAATTTTGTCTTTATCAAAGAAAACAGGATTGGCTCCAGCACAAGCATCTTTCATAGAATTTTCAGCAAGCAACTCAAAATTAGGATTATCAACACCAACATCTTTTAAAGATTTTGGTATTCCTACCTCTTCTGAAAGAGCCTTTATTTTATCTATTACAAAATCAACACATTCTTTATCTGATTTGTCATGTATATTCATTCCAATAATTTCAGCTATTGGACGGAATTTAGAAGGTGCAGATTTAGCATTTTCTTCTTCAACTATTGGTAGTAACATAGCATTACATACTCCATGAGGTAAATCATATAAACCTCCTAATTGATGAGCCATGGCATGGACATTTCCAAGACCTGCATTACTAAATGCAATTCCATTTAAAAAACAAGCATAACACATTTGTTCTCTAGCATCTATATCATTCCCATCTTTAACAGCTCTAGGAAGATATTCAAATATCTGTTTTATAGAATATAGTGCAGTTGAATCTGTAACATCATAAGCTCCATTAGCCACTACAGCTTCTATAGCATGAGTAAGTGCATCCATACCAGTGGCTGCTGTTAAGTTAGCTGGCTTACTAATCATTAATTCTGGGTCATTTACTGTCATTGTAGCTAGTGCATTTGTATCAACCATTATCATTTTTACATGTCTATCTTCATCTGTTATAACATAATTTATTGTAACTTCAGCTGATGTACCAGCAGTAGTAGTTATTGCAACTATAGGAAGACATTTTTTGGAAGTTTTATTTACACCTTCATAATCTCTAATGTCTCCTCCATTGGTAGCTAATATAGAAATAGCTTTGCCACAATCTTGTGGAGAACCACCTCCTATAGTTATAACAAAGTCGCAATTTTCTGATTTTAGTATTTTAAGACCATTGTTAACATTAGTTACAGTTGGATTTGGTTTAACTTCATCATAAACAGCAAAGGTTACACCTATTTGAGATAACATATCTGTTACTTTTTTTACAGTACCATTTGAAGTTAGAAATTTATCGCTAACGATAAATGCTTTTTTAGTGCCTAAAGATTTAATAGAATCTTTAGCTTCACTAAGACACCCTTTTCCAAGTAAGTTTATTGGTGGTACATAATAGATACTCATAGTTAAAATCTCCTTTTTTGAATTAATTTTTATGTAAAATATACATACCTATAATAGTCTTATACTAATTCACATATTATATATTGGTTTTGAGGTTAAAATACATATTGCGAGTTTTTATATAAGAACTAAGTTCGTAATTACGATTATGATTAGAATTTAACATAGTATTTTTATCATGTCAATAAAAATATTAAAAATAAAAAAGAGCATAAAAAAACAAAGTTACTGTAATTAAGTCAGCAACTTTGTTTTTATCAATCTAATTTATTATAATATCTTCATTACGTTCTTCCATCATAGATTGAATGTTTTTTTGTGCATTTAAAAGTAATTTTTTTATCAGTTCTATTTTTTCTTCACTAGACCTAAAAAGTGGAAGTGTTACACTAACAGCGGCTCTTATACATCCATTTTTTCTTATTGGTACAGCAAGGCATTTTAGATATTCCATTGATTCTTCACATTCTGAAGCTATTTGAGTTTCACGAACTTCAAGAAGCTGGTCATATAAAATATCAAAGTCAGTAATTGATTTTTTTGTAAATCCTTTTAACCCATCTGGATATAAACTTATTAGTTTTTCCTTATCAAAATCACATAAAAGTGCTTTTCCAAGACCTGTACAATTAGCAGGTATCTTTTTACCAACATAAGAAATAAGTCTAATTGGCTCTGGAGAGTCAACTTTTCCAATATAAAGAACTTCGTTATTGTCAAGTATACCAAGTTGACAAGTTTCAGAACAAGAATTAACTATATTAGTCATTTCGTCAATTATGTAGTTAAAAATAGTTCTTTTTTCAAAAAACGAAGACCCTAATGTGTAAGAACGTATACCTATGGAATATTTAGACGTATTTTTATCAATAGTAATGTATTTTCTAGCATTAAGTGTATGAACTATAGGAAAGATACTACTTTTTGGAGCATTGATAGCATCTGCTATTTCTGTAAGAGTATATCCATTCTCAGATTCAGCTAATGCTTCTAAAATATCTAATATCCTAGCTGTTGGGCGATGATTATCTGAAGTCATAAATTTCCCCCTATCTTTGTTAATTTAAAGTGTTAGAATATGTTGATTTTAGCATAATGTATGATAATTTACAATGTAGAAATAAAATATATGACTGTATATACAAATAAGCTTTAATTGTAAATATTTGTATATGATTTTTTTTATGAAAATTTATATTGAAAACTTGAAATAATTTCCAAAATATACCTGAAGAAAGTACACTGTATTTAGCTATATAATTTAAGATAAGACAATAATAACCGTATTTTATATATAAATATCGAAATATTATGAATTTAAATTATATAAATTGTGATATATAGATGTGAATTGAGAAAAATTACTTTTTATATTTTGCATATAATGAAGATAATTGATAACTATTGATATATTATCAGATAATTTGAAAAAATTTTGACAAAAATTTATTTTTTTTATTGACTCATAATTAGGAAAATGCTATCATTAATTCAAAGATTCGTAAATAAAAACTTAGTTCTTAAATACGAACCGAAACGGCCGTTAAAATTAAAGCTAAAAAATTTAATAAGAGTAATTAAATATCATGTTTTAGGAGGAGTAACTTTATGATAATGGATTTTATTAAAAAAATTCCTGCAGGTATGATGATAGTTCCAATGTTTATAGCAGCTTTCATTAATACATTTTGCCCAGATATTGTACAAATAGGTTCATTTACAACAGCAGTATTCTCAAGTGTTGGCTCTGCAACTATAATAGGGGTTCAACTAGTATGTCTTGGAACTCAGCTTCAATTTAAAGAAATGCCAAAAGTATTAAAAAGAGGAGGCATACTTCTTGGCTCTAAATTTGCTATAGGTGCTTTAATAGGTATACTTATAGGAAAATTATTTGGAATGGATGGAGTATTAGGTCTTACAACTTTGGCAGTTATAAGTGCAGTTACAAATAGTAATGGTAGTATATATCTCTCATTAATGACTTCATATGGAGATGAAACAGATTGTGCAACTATGAGTTTACTTACTTTGAACGATGGGCCATTTTTTACATTGATAGCTCTTGGAACTTCAGGACTTGCAAATGTTCCATTAATGTCATTATTGGCTGCAATTGTGCCAATACTTGTTGGTATGATAATAGGTAATTTTGACAAAAAGATGAAAGAATTTTTAGAACCAGGATGTAATTTATTAGTACCTTTTGTAGGATTTGCACTTGGAAGTAGTATAAATCTTGCAAGTATATTAAAAGGAGGTCTATCTGGAGTATTGCTTGGATTAATATCTGTGTTTGTAGGAGGTATATTTATAGTATTCTGTGATAGATTTATAGGGAAACGTCCAGGGTATGCAGGATGGGCTGTAGCCACAACTGCAGGGAATGCAATTGCTGTTCCTGCTGCTGTTGCATTAGTTGACCCAACATGGCAGCCATATGTTGCAACAGCTACAACTCAAGTAGCAGCTGCAGTAGTTGTTACTGCGATATTAGTTCCTCTTATAACTAGCTGGTGGGCCAAGAAGCATGGATGTCCTAAATTCCCAAAACAAAAAGATGATGGGACAATAGTAGCCTGATGAATACAGATATATAATTACTAAGATGATTTTGTATATTAATAAAATTATATTATTTATAAAGGAGAACAAAGATAATGATAAATGCAGTGATAATTGATGAAAAAGATAATGTTGCAGTAGCTATTGAGGCAATATCTAAGAACAGTGAAATTAAATTTAAATTAAAAGATAAAACAATAAAGACAATAACAGCTTTAGATGATATAACTATTTATCATAAATTGGCTATAAAGGATATGGCTGAGGGAGATAAAGTTACTAAATATGGAGAACACATAGGAGAAGCTAATCAAGAAATAAAAATTGGTCAACATGTACATATTCACAATGTTAAAAGTGTTAGGGAAGATTTAGATAAACAAATTGTATCGAACATATAAAGTAACATTTATAATTCAAGCAAAGTAGTATTTAGTATTAAATGATTAAAGTATTTTGTGTTGAATGATTGAATAAGAATGATTTTAGTTAGCTAATTAGCAATAAGAATAAAATTTATAGTACAAGAAAATCACATAAAGTATGATAAAGAGACTATTTTAGGAGGAAATCAATATGAAATTTTATGGATATAAAAGACCAGATGGAAGAGTTGGTATAAGAAATCACATATTAATATTACCTACAAGTGTGTGTGCATCAGATACAACGAGAATTATAGCCTCACAAGTTCAAGGGGCTGTTACTTTTAATAATCAAAATGGATGTTCTCAAGTAAGTTCAGACCAACAATTAACTATGGATGTTATGGCTGGATACGCAGCAAATCCTAATGTATATGGTGTAATAGTTGTGTCTTTAGGTTGTGAAAATTGTCAAAATGACTTGGTAGTTGATGCAATAAAAGAGAGAACAAATAAACCAATAAAGACTCTTGTAATACAAGAAGAGCATGGAACTTTGAAAACTATAGAAAAAGCTGTTCGTTATGCTAGAGAAATGGCACAAGAAGCTTCTTTACTTAGAAAAGAAGAATTTCCAATATCTGAACTTATATTAGGGACTGAATGTGGAGGGTCTGACCCAACAAGTGGGCTAGCTGCTAATCCGCTAATAGGAGAATTAAGTGATAGACTTGTTGATTTAGGGTCTACTTCAATTTTAAGTGAAACTACTGAATTTATAGGAGCAGAACATATATTAGCTAGAAGAGCAGTAAATGAAGAGGTAAAAGAAAAAATACTACATATAGTACATAGATATGAAAATTCATTAAAATTAGTTGGAGAAGAAGTTAGAGAAGGAAATCCATCTCCTGGAAATATAGCTGGTGGGCTTACAAGCTTGGAAGAAAAATCACTAGGCTGTATACACAAAGGTGGGCACAGAGTAATAAGTGAAGTATATGATTATGCAAAGCAAATTGATAAGAAGGGTCTTGTAATAATGGATACACCAGGAAATGATGCTTCATCTGTTGCGGGTATGGTTGCAGGAGGAGCTCAAGTCGTAGTATTTAGTACAGGGAGAGGGACTCCATCAGGAAATCCAATAGCTCCAGTAATAAAAATAACTGGAAATAAAATAACTTTTGCAAATATGGAAGATAATATGGATTTTGATGCTAGTCCAGTTATATATGGACCACAGACAATGGAAGAATTGACAGATGATTTATTAAATCTAGTTGTAGATGTAGCAAATGGTAAGCAATCAAAAGCAGAATCACTGGGATATACTGAAATGGCAATAGCTAGAGTGTGTAATTATGTATAAAATATAGGACTTAAAAAGGTATGCATTTAGAATTTTACTAAAGGGTGATAGTATGAAGTTTGTTAGTTTTAGTAGTATTGAAGATACATCTAAAAAGGTAGGAATTCTCTCAAAGGATGAATTGTTTATTATCGATGTCAATTCCATAAGTCTTAGTAAATTTTTTATAGATGTAATTGATTTAATTCAAAGCGTATCTCAGGATGATATTATTAAGTTAAAAAATATTATAAGTGAAGAATCATTTAATGCCTATAATGTTTTTAAAAGAGAAAAATGCACTATACATGTTCCTATAGAAAAGCCAATACATGACATTTTATGTGTAGGAGTAAACTATAAAAAACATCTTGAAGAAACTCAAACTCATTTTGATAGTAGCTTTGAAGAACCTGAGAAAACAGTCTATTTTACAAAACGTGTGACAAAGGCAATAGGTCCAGAAGACGAGATAGATGCTCATTTTGATATAAATAATCAGTTGGATTATGAGGTTGAACTTGGAGTAGTAATAGGTAAAACAGGTGTTAATATAGAAAAAGAAGATGTAGAAGATTATATCTTTGGTTACACTGTGATAAATGATATTTCTGCTAGAAAGTTGCAAAAAGAACATGTTCAATGGTTTAGGGGAAAGGGATTAGATACATTTACATCTTTAGGGCCATGTATCTTACATAAAAGTGCAATTTCTTTTCCAGTAAAACTTAATGTATATAGTAGAGTAAATAATGAAGAAAGACAAAATTCTAATACAGAGTTATTCATATCAGATATCTCAGATATAATTTCACAACTTTCAAAAGGGATGACTTTAGAGGCAGGAGATATTATAGCTACTGGAACACCTTCTGGAGTAGGGATGGGCTTTTCTCCTCCTCGATATATGAATAGTGGAGATGTAATTGAATGTGAGATTGAAAGTATTGGAATATTGAAAAATTATGTTAAGTAAATGTTTTATTATATAATTTTAAAACATGGGCTATAAACATATTAAATGAACATATCAAAATAAATTTTAGGAGTTTAAATTATGAAAGCAGAATTTTTGACACCAGTTGTTACAATATTTGATGAAGACGGAAATTTAGATAGAGAAGGAAACAAAAAAGTATATGATTACCTTATAGATGGGGGAGTAGATGGTCTAGTTATAATGGGAAGTACTGGAGAGTTCTTTAATATGTCTATGGATATGCAAAAAGAGCTTATAGATTTAGTAATTAATCATGTCGATAAGAGGGTTAAAGTGTTTATAGGTACAAGTCGTATGTGTGCAGATGAGTCTATAGAACTTTCAAATTATGCACATAATAGTGGAGCAGATGGAGTTATGATAATAAGTCCTTATTATTTCTCACTTGATGATGATAGTATTGAACTGTTTTACAGTAAGATAGCTGAAAACACAGATGCAGAAATATACCTATATAATTATCCAGATAGAACTGGTTATGATTTAAGTCCAGAACTTACATTAAAGCTTGCAAGAAAGCATAAAAACATAGTTGGATATAAAGATACAGTAACTTTAATGGGACATACTAGAGATTTAATAAATACTATGAAAACAGAGTTCCCAAATTTTAAGATATATAGTGGATATGATGAAAATTTTATACACAACTTAATGTCTGGAGGAGCAGGATGTATAGGCGGTTTATCAAATCTAATTCCAGAAGTATGTTTTAAATGGACTGAAGCTTATAATAATAAGGATATGGACAAAGTTATTGAAATTCAAAAATATATTAATAAAGCAATGGATTTTTATTCAATAACAAATCCATTTATACCAGCAATGAAGAAAGCTATGAATATTAGAGGATTAGAAATAAGTGATTATGTAACTGCTCCATTTATAAAGCCAAATGAAAATCAAGTATGTAAAATTAAAGATTTGATGGATGAATTAAATATAAACTAGGAAGATAAAGAGGGTTTTAAATTGATTTTTATAGTCATTTTAAGCCCTCTTTTTGAGTGGATATATTAAATCAACCTTGCAAAGTAATTAACAATAAACTACAATTATCTTAATGAAAAATTAAATATAAATAATACTAGGGTACTATTTTAGTTTAATAGGGAAAGTGATGTAAATTCACTACAGCCCCCGCTACTGTATACGGATACAAAATCAAATCCACTGAGATTCATAGTAATTTTGGGAAGGTTGATGGAGGAAAAGCCGTGAGTCAGGAGACCTGCCCAGTATTACATAAATACAATTTAGGGTGGAGATTGTAGTTTATAATAAAATGAGATATCAATTCATTTTTTATAAAATTGATATAGAAGCTTCTCCTTGCTAATTTAGGAGAAGTTTTTTATTTTACTAAAAAGTTATATTTATAAAATTAATTTTAGTAAAATGTCTTTTTAAAATATATGTAGCCACTCATAAAAAATAAAATAATGGAGTGAAAGTAATGAAATTTAAATCAAATGTTTTAAAGCAGTTTTTCTTAATTGTAATGGTAGTTTTTTTCGTAGGAGGTATTGTAGGTTGTAGCAAAAAAGATAACAACAATGAACAAGTTAATAGCGGTGAAAAACTAGAATTAAAATATGCAAGTGGGTTTAGTGTTGAGAATTTAGAAGATGGAATTAAAAAGGTTGTTGATGGAGATAATAGAGAACTAATTTTGATTCCTAAAAAGATAAAAATACCTGAAAAATACAAGAATGCAAATATAGTTAGGACACCTGTGGATAATGTATTGATAGCATCTACAACACAAGCTTGCTCTTTAAGGACGATAGGTGAGTTAGATAGTATAAAAGCAGTAACAACAGAAGAACAATATTGGACTATCAAAGAAATTAAAAATTTAATGAAAGATGGAAAGATACATTATGTCGGTTCAAATTTAGCACCAGACTATGAAAAAATAGTAGACTTAAATCCTGACTTGACTATAGTGAGTAGTGGTTTATCAGAAGCAGATACAAAGTTTATAGATAAGTTAGAAGAATTGGGACTTAACTATGTTGTAGATAATGAATATAAAGAACAAAATCCATTTGGAAGAATGGAGTGGACAAGCTTAATAGCTGCATTTTATGATAAAGAGGATATAGCTACTAGTGAATTAGATAAAACAGTACAAAAAATAGAAGAAGTTAGTAAAAAAATAAAAAATAAAAGTAAACCTAAAGTTGTATGGGCGTCTGTATATGAAGGTAATGCTTATATAGCACCTAAAAATTCATATGTAGATAATATGATAAACATGGCAGGTGGAATAAATGCTTGTGCCTCAATAGATTCAAATGAAGGGCGAGTAAGTATTGAGCAATTGCACGAAGTAGCAAAAGATGCAGATATATTTGTGTATTCATCAAGTTCAGATTATGCACCAAATTTAGAGTCTATAAAATCTAGTGCACCAGTGTTATCTGATTTAGATGTTGTCAAAAAAGGGAATTTATGGGTGTTTGCTCCAGATTATTATCAATCGGTGGATAGGACAGATGAATTAATAGTAGATTTGGTTGAAATGTTTCACCCAGGTACTACTGGTGAAAAAATTAAGCATTATGTAAATTATGATAAGTAATAGATAAGATTAAATTAACAAGTAAACTTTATAAATTTGAGTTAATGTAGTTTTTAATAAGAGGAGTATATAGATGGACTTTATCAATAAAAGCAGAATTAAAAATACTACTATATTTATAACCTTAATTGTAGGCATAATACTTACTTTTTTGATATGTGTAGCATTTGGTTCTGTAAAAATCGAATTTAAAGAAATAATAGATGTTGTATTAAGAGGAATAGATAGTACAGAACACTATAAAATAATCTATAATATAAGGATTCCTAGAGTTCTTGCAACTATGGTAGGAGGTGCTTGCTTAGCAGTATCTGGTATTTTACTACAGATATTTTTCAAAAACCCAATAGTTGAACCATATATCTTAGGTGTGTCTTCAGGTGCCACTTTATCAGTAGCACTGATGATTTTAGGCGGATATACATTAGGATTTGAAAGTATAAATTCAATGAGTATATTTATAGCCGCATTTGTAGGAGCTTTAATTGTAATGTCTATAGTTATTCTATTTGCCAGCAAAGTAAAAAATATAACAACGCTTTTGGTTATAGGAATTATGACTGGATATGTATGTAGTGGAATAACAAATATATTACAATCATTTGCAAATAATGAAAAATTAAAAGAATTTACTATGTGGTCTATGGGAAGTTTCTCAGGATTTACATGGGAAAAAGTAGAAATACTTATGTTAGTCGGCATATTAGGTCTTTTGATGACTATATTCATAATAAAACCTCTAAATGCTTTTTTACTAGGGGAAGAGTATGCAAAGAGTATTGGTGTAAATATAAAATTTTTTAGATTTTTGGTAGTATTTATATCTAGTATACTAGCAGCAATAGTATCAGCATTTGCAGGTCCTATAGGATTTATTGGTCTTGCAGTACCACAAATAGCAAAATTGATATTTAGAACATCGGACAATAGAGTATTGATACCAGTAGTAATTCTTTTAGGAAGTATAGTTACAGCTCTTTGTGATTTAGTATCCAGAGTAATTTTGTCGCCAATAGAATTACCAATAAGTGCAATAACTTCATTATTAGGTGCTCCAATTGTAATAATGTTATTGATGAAAAGGAAGGATAGGGCTTAGACATGTTGAGAACTAATAATTTAAGTGTTGGATATGATAAAAAAGTAGTTGTAAGTGACATAAACATAGAGGTAAAAAATGGAGAAATATTATGTCTTTTGGGAAGTAATGGTGCTGGTAAAACTACTATATTAAGGTCTCTATCTAAACTCATAACACCAATAAGAGGTGAAATATATTTAAATGATGCAGATATAAATCATATCTCCAGAAAGACATTATCTAAAAAGATGGCTTTAGTACTTACAAATAGATTATTAGGAGATTTAATGACTGTACAAGATGTAGTTAATATGGGAAGATACCCTTATACAGGATTTTTTGGAAATCTATCTAAAAAAGATTTAATAATGGTAGATGATTCATTAGAATCTGTAAATGCACTTCATTTAAAAAAAAGATATTTTGATGAACTTAGTGATGGTGAAAAACAAAAGGTATTGGTTGCAAGAGCATTAGTTCAAGAGCCAGAAATAATAATATTAGATGAACCTACAACTCATTTGGATATAAAGCATAGATTAGAACTTATGAATATACTAAAAAAACTAAGTAAGGAAAAATCAATATCAGTAATACTTTCATTACATGAAATAGATATAGCGCTAAAAAGTTGTGATAAGGTTGTTCTTGTGAAAAACAACAAAGTTATAGCGTATGGTCAGCCAGAAGATATGGTAGATGAAAATATGATAAATTCACTTTATGAATTAGAGGATAAAAATTTTAACAGTTTGTTAGGTGCAGTAGAAATTAGCAATAAATCAAAAAATGAAGTTTTTATAATTGGTGGAGGTGGTAAAGCAACACCAATCTACAGAGCTTTTACTAAAAGAGGTATAGGTATATATTCTGGCATAATACATGAAAATGATATTGATTATGAAATTGGTAGGACTATGGGCATAAAGTTGTTTACAGAAAAGCCATTTGAGTCAATAAGTGATGAAAGTTTCGATTTGGCTATTAGAAATTTAAATAATTCTAAGATTATAATAGACACAGGATTTAGCGTAGGAGAAACAAATAAAAGAAATATAGACATTATAAAAGAGGCTTTAAAATTGGATAAAAAAGTTTATTCATTTAGAACTAAAAATGAGAGTAATAAATATTATAAGCATTTGAGTGATAATATAGAATATGTAGATAAAGTTTCTAAAATAGTGGATAGTATTGATAAAAATAATTTACTGTAAATTGTAATTTATGGCATATTTAGGAATGATAAAATATATAAAAGAGTATCGTAAGTAGATTTTTAAAGTACATTTTTAAAATCTCTAGATACTCTTTTTTAGAAATTATTTATTTAGTGATACATTTTTTACTATGTATTTTAAACTGCACACTTAAATAAAAAAATAATACTTTATAGATAACCAATAGCTTCATCTCTAGTTAAAAAAAAGTGAATTCCTGTAGTTGATTCTTTCCATCTATTTTCATGAAAATCTTCAGCTACCACCATTTCTCCTACTCGATATATAAAATTTTCATCAGCATATGCACGAGCACTTTTAAAAGATTCTTTACCATCTATGCTTGTAATTGATAGTACTTTTGCTTTGTCACATCTACAAGCATTTGATGTAGCAGATACTCTTTTTGCATCACTTGGTATCAATAATTGTACCATTCTAAAATTAAAACATTTTTTATAAGCTACAAATGCACCTGTTTCAGGACAGTACAATTTAAAAAAACGAGTACTTTCATCTGATACTACTCCATCCAATGTAGCATATTCCAAATTAGAATTTTCTAAATTAGTTCCTCTAATATCTGAGTTAGATAAATCACAAAATCTAAAATTGGCACCACCTAGGTCTGCATTTTTTAATATAGAATTTTTTAATGAACAATCTGAAAAATAAGAATTCTTAAAGCTAGAGTTTTCTAAATCTGCCTTTTCTAAATTTAAATTGATTAGGTCAGACCACGAAAAGTCAATATTACTTAAACAATATCCTCTTAAATCCATATTTTCTAATCTTACTTCTTTTAAATCTGCCCTTTCTCCATCATTATTATTTTTAAGCCACAAATAATGTTTATCAAGTATTTTTTCTAATTCTTGTTTAGAAACAGTTTTCATTAAAATCACCTTCACTAATTTATTTTTATATATTTAGTAGAAAAATAGTCATATATTTAATTATATAACAATAAATAAAAAACTTCTAAATAATATATAAAATATTAAATATCTTATTGAAGATTTATTATTTCTAGTAACATATAAACATTGAGTAAATATTTTTATGGTTTTATTTAGAGAATAAAGTAAAGAAAGGAAGATAATAACTATGATTTTAACTTCTTTAAATAAAAATAATATCAATGATATAATAATAAAAGTTTAGATATAAAAAAATTTGTGTATATACTATATGTAGTATATAATAGATAAAGCACTAACTATATGTAGTGCTTTTGTTTTTGAAAAATACTTATTATGCCCTATAATTATAGGTTGTTTTTGGAATTTGAACTGATAAATATTAAAAGAAATAATAAGTAAATTAAATGAAATTATAGCACAAGATTATGTTAAAAGGACGGTAAATAATGAATTGGATAGAGCTTAACAATCAAGTGATAATTAAAAATGAACAAGGGAAATATCAATTGGAAAAGGATAAGGAAGCCCTAAGTAGTTACATAGAAGAATTTATAAATCCAAAGTTAAAGAAATTTAACAATCTAGAAGAAAGATTGAAGTATTTAATGGAGGAAGGTTATTATTTAGAAGAAGTAATACATAAATACAGCATGGATTTTATCAAAAAGATATACAAACTTATTGAGGAACATAAATTTAAGTTTCAGTCATATATGAGTGCAAATAAATTTTATCAAAATTATGCATTAAAAAGTAATGATGGAAAAGAAATATTAGAAACGTATAATGAAAAAGTATTAATTGTAGCTTTAACATTAGGAAATGGTGATGAGAGTCTAGCTTTAAACTTGGCAGACAAAATAGTAAAACAAGAATTTCAACCAGCTACACCTACATTTTTAAATGCTGGAAGAAAAAGAGCAGGAGAAATGGTATCATGTTTTTTACTATCTGTAGAAGATAGCACAGAAGGTATTTCATATGCTATATCTTCATCAAATCATTTATCAAAAATAGGTGGAGGAGTTGCACTAAACTTATCTAAGCTTAGAGCATCAGGTGAATCTATTAAAGATATAGAAGGTGCAGCTGGAGGTGTTGTTGGAGTAGCTAAAATGTTGGAACAATCATTCAGCTATTTTAATCAGATGGGAGCTAGGCAAGGTTCTGGTGCAGTTTATCTCACAGTATTTCATCCTGATTTTGAATTATTGATGGATACTAAAAAGATAAATGCTGATGAAAAAATAAGACTTGCTACATTATCGCTGGGAGCTATTATACCTGATAAATTTATGGAGTTAGCAGAAAAAAATGAAGTAGCCTATGCATTCTATCCTCATACTGTGTATAAAAAGTATGGAGTTTACCTTGATGAGATAGAAATAAGTGAGTGGTATGATAGGTTAGTTAATGATGAAGATATAAGAAAAAAAGAAATAAATCCTAGACAAATGTTGACTAAAATAGCACAAATGCAACAAGAAAGTGGATATCCATATGTAGTGTACATAGATACAGCCAATAGGGAACATACATTGAAAGAGGTTGGTATGGTAAAAATGTCTAATTTGTGTTGTGAAATATTCCAATACCAAACATCTTCAGAAATAGAAGGCTATGGTGGAGAAAATAAATGGGGTCAAGATATAAGTTGTAATCTTGGTTCTTTAAATATAGCAAATGTTATGGACAATAAAACTATAGAAAGCACAGTTGAGACATCGATAAGAGCATTGACATTTGTAGCAGATAAAACAGACATAAAGCCAGTACCGACTGTAAATAATAGCAATAGCAAATCTCATTCTATAGGATTGGGAGCTATGAATTTACATGGATACTTAATAAGAGAAAATATTTTATATACTTCAGAGGATGCTATAGAGTTTTCTAATGTATTTTTTGCAATGATTAGATATTATTCAATTAAAGCATCTATGAAAATAGCTATAGAAAAAAATCAAACTTTTGAAGGGTTTGAAAAATCAGAGTATGCTAAGGGAAGAAAAAGCAAGGTATTATCAAAATACTATGAACAATCTTATCTACCTAAGTTAGAAAAGGTAAAAGCATTATTTGAAGGTATTTATATACCAACAAAAGAAGACTGGACAAAATTATTGGATGAGGTCAAAGAAAAAGGTATATATAATGCATATTTAATGGCAGTAGCACCAACTCAAAGTATTAGTTATGTTCAAAATGCAACATCAAGTATAATGCCAATTACTGAGCCAGTAGAAGTAAGAACATATGGAGATTCAACTACGATATATCCAATGCCATTTTTAACTAATGAAAATATGTTGTATTATCAATCAGCATATAGAATGGATATGAGGAAAGTTATAGATTTAGTATCAACAGTTCAACAACATGTTGACCAGGGAATATCAACAACATTATTTGTTACAGATGAAAAGACAACTAGAGATATAGCTAGACATTACATATATGCATATAAAAAAGGTCTGAAAAGTTTATATTACACAAGAACAAAGATGACAAGAGACACTCATGAGTGTCTAGTATGTTCAGTATAGGGAGAGAAATATATGACATTTAAATTACATAAAACACATGATGCAGTTAATTGGAATAAAGAAGAAGATGGATTCACACAGGCTTTTTGGGAACAAAATGTAAAACAATTTTGGCTTCCTGAAGAAATATCTGTTTCTAAAGATATTAAGGTATGGAATGAATTAGATGATAATGAAAAAGATTTATATAAAAAAGTATTAGGTGGACTGACATTACTGGATACAAAGCAAGGGAATAATGGGATTCCATCGATGATGAGTTTAACAGATAATCTTCAAAGAAAAGCAGTTTTATCTTTTATGGGTACTATGGAAGAAATACATGCAAAAAGTTATTCTTCTATATTTATGACTTTGCTTTCTAACTCCGAGATAGATGATTTATTTGAATGGATAGAAACAGAGCCAACATTACAACGAAAGGCTGATTTAGTTTTAGCTCAATATGAAAATACTACAAACCAAAAGAATTTATATTTATCAATGGTTACAAGTGTGTTTTTGGAGAGTTTCTTGTTTTATTCAGGATTCTTTTATCCATTGTATCTGTCTGGTCAAGGAAAAATGGTTGCTAGTGGAGAAATAATATCACTTATTCTTAGAGATGAGTCTTTACATGGTAAATATATAGGACTTCTTGCGCAAGAAATATACAATTCATTTGACAATGCTGATAAGAAAAAATTAGAAGATAAGATGTATTCTATACTTGATATTCTTATGGAAAATGAGATAGAGTATACAAATGTAATATATAAAGATAGTGGACTTGAAGAAGAGGTTGTAGATTTTTTGAAATACAATGCAAATAGAGCTTTAGAAAATTTAGGATTTGAAAGACTTTATACTGTAAATGCTATCAATCCAATTGTGTTAAATGGACTTAGTACTGAAACTAAAACACATGATTTCTTTTCAACTAAAGGTAATGGATATCAAAAAGGGGTCTATGAAGAGTTAGAAGATGAAGATTTTATAATATAATTTATTTTATAAATTGTGACACACTGTTGTCACTTTTATCATGATAATATCAATGTATAAAATAAATATACGGAGGTATTTTTTATGAAGTATGAATGGAGAAAGAAAGATAAAAAGTTATATTTACCTAATGAGAATCCTGTAATAGTTGATGTACCAGAACAGAAATTTATTATGATAAAAGGAAAAGGAAATCCAAATGATAAAGAGTTTAGTGAGGCAATTGGAGTTCTATATTCTTTAGCATATGCAATAAAAACTATGCCTAAAAAGGGTATTGTGCCAGAAGGTTACTTTGATTATACTGTTTTTCCATTAGAAGCTATATGGGATAAAACAGAAGATAGTAAATGTTCAAGTACACTTATTAAGGAAGAATTGATTTATACTATAATGATACGTCAACCAGACTTTGTTACACAAGATTTATTAAGCAAAGCAATTGAGATAGTAAAAAAGAAAAAGCCACATAATCTGATTGAAAATGTTGAATTTGGAATTATTAATGATGGACTATGTGTTCAAATGCTTCATAGAGGTTTATATGATAATGAACCAGAGAGTTTTATTATTATGAATGAATTTTGCAAGAAAAATAAACTTATAAGAAAATCTGATATACATCGTGAAATATATATAACTAATGAAAGTAAAGTATCAAATGCTGATTTGTTGAAGACTGTTTTGCGTTTTGAAGTAAAAAGAGAGATGTAAGTATATATATTGCTTTATTGTTATACTATAATAAAGTAATGAGGTGATTATATGAAAAGTAATAGATTATTTGAAATTATTTATATCCTGTTAGATAAGAAAAGAGTCACTGCAACGGAGTTAGCTGAACACTTTGAAGTATCTAGACGAACTATTTGTAGAGATATTGAAATATTGTCATCTTCTGGTATTCCAATTTATACTGACAAAGGTAGAAATGGTGGTATAGGTATTTTAGATAATTTCACTTTTGATAAATCTATTTTATCTGAGCAAGAGCAGAATGAAATTTTAGCTTCACTGGAGAGCTTAAATGCACTTAAGTATCCAAATATTGATTCTACATTGGCAAAACTTAAACCTTTATTCTGCAAATCAGATACAAGCTGGATAAGTGTTGATTTTTCTCATTGGGGTAGTGATGATAGAGAAAAAGATAAATTTGTAAAGATAAAATCTGCTATATTAGATTGTAATATTATAACTTTTGAATATATAGACACTTATGGAAAAATAAGTTTACGCTGTGTAGAGCCACTTATGATTTGGTTTAAAGAAAAATCATGGTATCTTAAAGCTTATTGTCGTAAAAAAAATGATTATAGAATTTTTAAAATTATAAGGATGAGAAATATCTGCGTCTGTGAGCAGACATTTGTGAGGAGTATACCAACAGAAGTAGGAGAAATAAAAGAAAATGAGTATAAAAATATCAATTTGGAATTGAAAATTTCTAAAGATATAGGATATAGAGTATATGATGAATTTGATATTGACAATATATCAGATGATAACAATGGAAATTTTATAGTGACTGTACAATATCCACAAAACGACTGGATTTATGGATATATACTTTCTTTTGGAAAAAATATTGAGGTACTAGAACCCATAGATGTTAGAGATAAGATTTTACAGATTATTGATGATATTAAAATAAAATATTTGTGATTACTAAAAAAAGTGAAGTATTAATTATACTTCACTTTTTTTAGTAAATTAGCAAAGTATAATTTAGTTTTTTATCACATTTTTATTTTACATATATAGAATCAGTGTCAAATTATCTATACTAATTGTGTATATATCATTATAAGTAGATTAATAGTAATATACATATGTTATTGTTAAAACAAATTGAATATATTATTTTAATATTGTAAGTAAAATAGTAATAATTTGTAAATAAACATTACTTTTTTAAGAAAAAATTAATATATTGACAAAAACTAAGTGCTCATTTAAACTAATAGTTGAGAATAATATTCAATATTAAATAATAGGAGGAGCTATGAATAAATATCTTCTAATAAATCCAGTAGCAGAAAAAATGTATGGGGAAAAGTTTAATATTATCAAAGAAACTTTGATAAAAAAAGGGTACATAATGGTTGAATGTGAGGCGCAATTAGAATATGTAAAGAATCAGTACAAAGAATATGCAAAAAAAATTGAAAATACAATGTTAGATTGTAGATGTCCAGAAAGCATAAATCTTTTAAAAAGAAATAATTTGATAAGTGGCTTTGAAGTTCCTATGATAGAACCAATATTAGTAAGGACTTGTAGAGTCTTATATGAAAAATATATTAAAAGTGAAGAAGATATGTTAATAGTAACCTGTCCATGTACACAATTAAGAGATTTTGCAAGTGAAAAGTTTAAAGGCAAAGATAATGCTGTATTTTATACATGGAAGGAATTTGCTGAAAAAGAAGGTATAAAATCACTTGGAAAAATAGATGAATCTCCAATTCCATTAGGATATTTTAAGGATTCTTTTGAAAAAGTTCTTGAAGTATCAAGTGAAGATGAAATATTAAGTAAAATACAAGAAATTAAAAATGGCTCTGAGGATAAGTACGATATAGTAGAAATGTTTTATTGTAAAGATGGATGTAATAATGGAGATGGTTTGTAAATGGGCAATAAAATTAATGATAAACTTTTGAGGTTAATAAAAAGTGTTTTAATATTTTTTATAATTCTTGTATTGTGGAAAATTACAAATTATCTTAGTATTTGGAGTGAATATATACTACCACCACCTGAAAAAGTGTATAGTACATTTTTAAATATGATAAATGATGGTTCAATATTTATTAATGTATATGCAAGTATGAAAAGAGTTTTGATAGGGTTTGCAATAAGTACAATTATAGGTGTTCCTTTAGGTATATTCTTTGGAATTTATGGTAAAGTTTATGAGTACTTTAAATCATTGATAAATTTTTTGAGAAATACACCACCGCTTGCTCTAATACCAATGCTTATATTATGGTTTGGTATAGGTGAAGAATCAAAAATAATAATTATAATTTTGGCATCTTTTTTCCCAATCTTTACAAGTACATTAAAGGGGATTAAAAATTGTGATTCAAAGTTAATTGAAGTAGGCAGAGTATTTGAATTGTCAAAGCTTCAGATAATATTTAGAATAATTATTCCTAATGCAATTCTCGATATTGCAGTTGGTCTAAAGTTAGCACTTGGATATAGTTTTAGAGCAATTATAGGAGCTGAACTTGTAGCTGCTTCGTCAGGTCTTGGATATTTAATATCTGATGGAAAAGAAATGTCTAGAACAGATGTTGTTATTGTAGGAATAATTGTAATTGGACTTCTAGGAATAATTACAGACTATATATTTTCAATTATTGTAAAGAAGGTAAGCAAAGGAAAGATGGTGGAAGCATATGAGTAGTCTAGTATGTAATTCTGGGTATATAATCAGAAATCTATCTAAAAGTTATAAAGTTGATAATGAAGAACATGTAGTGCTTAGTGATATTTCTTTAAATATAGATAAAAGTCATATAACTGTAATTTTAGGTGAAAGTGGATGTGGCAAAACTACTTTACTTAGGGCAATTGCATCACTTGAAGATGTAAATAGTGGTGAAATTAGGTTTGTAAAAGATAATAAAGAGTATAAACCTAATGTTGGCTTTGTATTTCAAGAAAGTAGGTTGATGCCATGGTTAAATGTAAGTGAAAATATAGCTTTTCACAATCAACGAAAAAACACTCTTTTAAATAAAATACTCAATAAGTTAAATCACTCAAAAAGTACCACTAATAAAGATAGAAATGATAATCTTATATATTTAAATGGCAAGGATGATTTAAGTAAATCAAACAAACAAGATAGTATTGATATAGAAAAATATCTTAAAATGATGAACTTACAGAAATTTAAAAATTCTTATCCAAATGAGCTTTCAGGAGGTATGGCACAGAGAGTAAGTATAGCTAGAGCACTTTCTTTTAATCCAGATATGTTGTTTATGGACGAGCCTTTTTCAGCACTAGATTATTTTACAAGGATTGATATGCAAAATGAAGTTATAAGAATACATAAATCAACCAATAAAGGTGTAATATTTGTAACTCATGATATTGATGAAGCATTAAAGATAGGCAAAAAAATAGTTGTTTTTACAAAGGAAAGAAAAATAGAAGAATTTAATATAGAGGATGATTATAATAGAGATTTAACTTCAAATTACTATATTAAATTAAAAAAAGATATTTTAATGACAATGAAATCAAATAAAAGCATTTAAAGAAATTAATAATATTTTAAGGAGTAAAAATATGAAATTAAAAAAACTATTGATAGGTATAACAATATTAACACTTACAACAGCGTCTTTAGCTGGATGTGCAAAAAAGAATGAGGGTGAAAATCTTTCAGAAATAAATTTAACTTATGTAAAATCACCACTAAATGTGCCTTCTATAATTCAAAAACAAGATGATTTATTTGGGAAAGAATTTAAAAAGGATAATATAGCAGTTAATTTTCATGAAATAACTACAGGACCGGAGCAAACACAGGCTTTAGCGGCTGGAGAGATAGATTTTTTACATGCATTAGGAGGGACATCAGCTTTAATAGCAGCATCTAATGGTGTAGATTTAAAAATATTAAACACTTATAGTAGATCACCAAAAGGATTTATGATTTTAACAAATAATGATTCAATAAAATCAGCAGCAGATTTAGTTGGCAAGAAGGTTGCTGGACCAAAAGGAACTATATTACATCAAGTATTAATTGCAGCACTTGATAAAGAAGGACTAAGTATGGATGATGTTGAGTTTGTTAATATGGGTATTCCAGAAGCATCAGCAGCTCTTTCTGATGGTAGTGTTGATGCTGCATTGATTGCTGGACCAGCAGCTCTTAAAGCCATGAAGTCTGGAAGTAAACTTGTAGCAAATGGTGAAGGTTTAGTAGATGGTATAATAGTAACTGCTGTTAGTACAGATTTTGCTGAAAAACATCCAGAGGTAGTTGAAAGATTTATGAAAGTTGAAAAAGAAACTTTAGAATATGTAGACAATAACTTTGATGAAGCTATGGAAAAGGTAGCAAAAGAAGTTGATTTAAGCGTTGAAGAAACTAAAGAGTTATATGCTTGGTATGATTTTAGTTTAGATATAACAGACAAAGATATATCTTCTCTTGAAGAGACACAAGACTTCTTAATAAAAAATGGATTACAAGAGAAAAAAGTAGACATAAAAGAATTAATATATAATGCTAAATAGTAGAGTTAATAGTGCTAAAAGTTTAAGTTACCTTATTTAAGGTAACTTTTTCTATTCTATTGATAAAAATATATGCTAATGGTATGTTTATATATGGAGCAATATGAGAATGTAATATTAACATAGGGTAAATAAGAAAATTAAAATATGGAGGAATTATATGAGTCATAAAATATATATTGTAGAAGATGATATATCAATAAGTACATTACTTAAAGATTATATAGAGAAATATGGATTTGAAGTAATGGTTGAAGAAAACTTTGATAATATAATTACTACATTTGCAAATTTCAAGCCAGACTTAGTGCTTTTAGATGTAAATTTACCAAAGTTTGATGGATTCTATTGGTGTAGATGTATTAGACAACAATCAAATATTCCTATAATTTTTGTATCAGCTAGAGATAGTAATTTAGACCAGATTAGAGCTTTAGAAAGTGGAGCTGATGACTATATAACAAAGCCTTTTTATTATGATGTAGTAATGGCAAAGATAAAAAGTCATATAAGAAGGGTATATGGTGAATATTCGCCTAAAATAGATGAGAGAATATTAGAACTAGATGGACTAAAGTTTTATCCAGAAAGATTAGAGCTAGAGTTAGAGGATAAGACCTTGATTATCACTAAAAAAGAAGGAATATTACTTGAGTGTCTTATAAAAAAATACCCTAAAGTAGTAAGTAGAGATTATCTATTAGAAAAGATATGGGATGATATTGAGTTTGTAGAAGAAAATACTCTAAATGTAAATGTTAGTAGAATAAGAAAAAGATTTGAGGAGTTAGGTATAAATGATGCTGTTCAAACTGTACGAGGAGTAGGATATAAGTTAAATAAAAATTGGTAAGGAGAGAATATGAAATTATTATTTAAAGATTGTAAAGGCTATATTTTTATATATTATTTAGGAATATCTATGACAATTATTTATTGTAGTCTTATGAAATTTATCAGTGTAGAAGAAGCTTTATATATCTTATTGTTTAGTACTTTTATCTTATTGTTTTTTTTGATATATAAATATTATAAAAATAGAGAAGTATATAATCTCTTTAAAAAAGGTATAAACTCTTTAGATGAATCCTTTTTATATTTAGGGAGCTCTTTTTTTGGAGAAAACATATCAGTTATTTTAAAACAACAACATAGATTATATCAATCAATGATTCAGGAACATAAAAAAATACATAGTGAACATTTAACTTTTATCAACCAATGGATTCATCAAATGAAGACTCCAATATCAGTTATAAGTCTTCAACTTCAGGAATATGAAGGTGAAGAAGTTACTGAAAATATAAAAAAGGAGATAGATAGAGTTAATAAAGGTTTAAACATGGCTATGTATTTCGCAAGAGTGGATGAATTTCAGAAAGATTTTGTGGTTGAAAAAGCTAATTTGAATGATATTATAGTAGATACTATAAATGATGAAAAGAGATTATTTATAAAGAATGGGATAATTCCTAAAATAGATATAGATAAATCTATTTATATTTATACAGATATAAAATGGATGAAATTTATAATAAATCAGTTAATTACAAATGGAGTTAAATATTCTAAAGATTATAGTAAAGATTTGATTATAAAATCTGAAGAAAATAATAAGTCTATAATTTTAAGTATAATAGACAAAGGTGTTGGAATTGTATCTAAAGATATAAAAAGAGTATTTGACCCATTTTTTACAGGAGAAAATGGACGTAAATTTGGAGAATCTACAGGTATGGGACTCTATCTAGTAAAAAAAGTATGTGACAACTTAGGTCATAAGGTCAATATAAAATCAGAAGTAGGAAAAGGAACCGAAGTTTCAATAATATTTAGTAAAGATAATATAAACTAATAAGAGACTATTTTAAGATGGATTAACATTGTATTTATAATTTAAATGTCTTGTTAAAATTAATGTGTATATATTTTTTAATAAGATTTATAATTATACAATCTAATTTTAAGATAGTTTATTTTTTGCAAATATTACATAGATGTAATGTTTGTGTAATGTTTGTAGATAGTGAAATTTTCTAATGTCAATTAAAATTAATATAAGAAATGACATAAGAAAAGAAATTTTAAGAAGATTATATAGTAAAGAAAGGGTGTTTATCAATGAGTTTGGATATTATTTTTATATTAAAATCAATCATAATAGCTATAGTAGAGGGACTTACAGAATTTATTCCAGTGTCATCTACAGGTCATATGATTTTGGTGGGAAGCTTAATAGATTTTAAAGGTCAATTTGCTGAGATGTTTGAAGTTGTAATACAACTTGGAGCTATACTAGCAGTAGTAGTACTTTACTGGAAAAAAATAAAGGATAGTGTTATAGAGTTTTTTAAATTCATATTTACTGGAGGTAAGGAAGGAAAAACTGGATTTAAATTTGGAATAAATGTTATTGTAGGTTGTATACCATTTGGGATTGTGGGAGTTATATTTTATGATAACATAAAAGCATTGTTTAACTTACAATCTGTAATTATAGGGTTCATAGTTGGGGGTATTTTATTATTAGTAATAGAAACTCTATTTAGAAAAAAGAAGCACTCAACAGATAATATAGATAAAATCACTCCAGTGCAAGCTTTAAAAATCGGTGTATTACAAGTTTTATCTGCGTGGCCAGGAATGTCAAGAAGTGCATCTACTATTATGGGTGGATGGATAGCAGGGCTTAATTCTCCTACAGCAGCAGAATTTTCATTTTTCTTAGCTATACCAGCAATGGTAGCTTCTTCAGGACTAGATTTATTTGAATTTGATTATTCAATAATGACACCAACTTTGTGGATTGCTTTAATTGTTGGATTTATAGTAGCCTTTCTTGTGTCTATAGTAGTGATGGAAAAGTTCGTAAATTTTCTAAAGAAAAAACCAATGAGAGTATTTGCTATATATAGAATAGTGGCAGGTATAGTACTTGCTATATTAGCTTTTACCAATATAATTAGTATATAAACTAAAATAAATTCAGTATTTATATAAAATTTCTTTAATTAATATGAGTAGTATTTAATATATACTTCATGTCATTTTATAAATTAGAAAGGAGTTATAAATAATGAAAACCTTAATTGTGAGTAATTTGAGCAAAGTATATGGTAAAAAAATGATTTTTAATGCATTAAACAATATAAGTTTTAGTATAGAGGACGGAGAATTTGTAGGAATTATGGGACCATCTGGAAGTGGCAAGACTACTCTTTTAAATATGATTTCTACTATTGATAAAGCAACTACAGGAAAAATAGAATTAAAAGGTAAAAATCCATTATCATTAAAAGGTGAAGAACTTGCCTTATTTAGAAGAAGAGAGTTGGGGTTTGTATTTCAAGATTTTAATTTATTAGATACTTTAACTATTGGTGAAAATATAGTATTGCCATTGACATTAGATAAGGTAAGTGTAAAAGAACAAGATGAAAAGCTAAATGAAGTATCTAAAATTTTAGGTATAGAAGATTTATTAAATAAAAGGACTTTTGAAGTGTCTGGTGGCCAAGCTCAGAGGACTGCTATTGCTAGGGCATTAATCAATAAACCATCAATACTTTTAGCAGATGAGCCAACAGGTAATTTAGATTCAAAATCATCAAAGACTGTAATGGAGCTATTTCAAAAGATAAATAAAGAGAATAAAGTTACTACTATGATGGTAACTCATGACCCATTAGCAGCAAGCTATTGTAATCATATTTTATTTATAAAGGATGGAGCTATATACAATGAAATATATAAGGAAAATAGTAGAGAGCAATTTTATCAAGAAATAATGGATGTGCTTACATTATTGGGAGGAGATAATTAATGAACATAAAACAATTTGCCATTAATAATATTTCAAGAAATATTAAAGCATATCTAGGATATTTAGCAAGTATTGTTATATCCTCTTCACTACTTTTTTCTTTTATTATGTTTACAAGTCATCCAGGTTTAGATATAGCTCAATTTCCTGACTATTTAAAAGAAGGGCTTAAGATGAGTAAAATAATTGCATATTTATTTTTATTCTTCTTTGTGTTTTATTCAGTGAGTGTTTTTCTTAAGAGTAGATATAAAGAGTTTGGAATACTCTATATTACAGGTATATCAAAACGACAAGTAATGAAATTGGTTCTTATAGAAAATATAGTAATAAATATAGTATCTTCTGTAATTGGGATAATAGTAGGTTTAATTTTTTCAAAGATATTTTTAGTAACTATGTCTACTTTTTTAGAATTATCACCACTAGAATTTTATATACCATTAAATGCAATGTTTTCCACTTTAATTTATTTTATGGTTTTAGCTATATTAACATCTATATTTACTTCTTTTATAATTAAGGAAAATCAAGTATTGAAGTTACTTAAAGGTACAAAAACTCCAAAACCAGAGCCTAAAACATCACTAATACTTGCTATATTAAGTATTTGCCTGTTTATAATAGCGTATTATAGTGCTGTTACATCAACTGACCAATATACAACATATTTACGCTTAGTTCCAGTTACATCTCTGACGATAGTAGCAACTTATTTATTCTTTTCTCAATTTAGTGTGTACTTTATAAAAAAATTGAAGATGAAGAAAAGTTTTTATAGAAGTAATACAAATATGCTTTGGATTTCAAACTTAATTTATAAGGTAAAAGATAATGCTAGGATATTCTTTTTGATAACTATAACTTCTGCAGTGGCATTCACTGCTATAGGTACTGTTTACTCATTTTGGAAAGATGTAAAACGTCAAATTAATTTAATATATCCTAGCACAATATATTATTCAACAATGACTTTGCATAATGACACTAATAAACCTGACAGTAAAGAGAAAGATAAGGAAAGAATGAGTTTTATAGAAAATAAGTTGAAAAAAGAAGGTATAGATTATGCAAGAGTTAATGGTGAGTTTAAAACTGTATTTCCTAAGAAAAGTGATTTTAATGTGAGAATAATGAAAGAATCAAAGTACCTAGAAATTACAAAGACTATAGGAGTTAAGCCTATAAGTTTTGAAGATAATGAATCTATATCATTGTTTTCATCAAGTTTACCTGGAGATAAGAAAGTCAAAGAAAATGTCATTATAGGGAATAGAAGTTTAAAGGTGGCAAAACAAGTTGAAGAATGTGTTATGCCAGCGTATTATAAAAATATGTATGTGGTAAAAGATAATTTTTATGATAGTATAAAATCAAAGTTTATAATAGATAGATTTTCAACATTTGAGGTAGAAGATTCAAGTAAAACTATAGATATATGTAGACAATTTGAAGATAAATTTGATAATGAGTCTAGAATGCAACCATATTTGTTTTTCTCTAAAGAATTAATGATAGAAACTGGTAAACTAACATATTCTACATTTATGTTTTTAGCAGTATTTATAGGTTTAATTTTCTTTGTTACTACAAGTAGTTTCTTATATAATAAGTTTTATATGGATTGTCAAATTGACAAGAAAAAGTATGAACAGTTAAATAAATTGGGGATGACATATAAGGAGATTAAAAGAGCTTCAACCATTGAGATTGGAATTGTGTTTTTGTTACCTTATGTAGTAGCTGTTGTACATTCGGTATTTGCACTTACTGCACTCAAGAACTCTTTTGATATAGAGGTTGCATCATCTGCAGTTTTGGTAATGGGAAGCTTGTTTATAGTTCAAATAGTGTATTTCTTACTTATAAGAAATAATTATTTAAAAGAGATAAGATTAAATTTAGTCAATTTTTAATTAGATATATTAGTAAACTGTATTTATATAAAATAGATATTACTGGAGTTATATTAACTTATAATCCAGTAATATTTATGAGTAAAATAGACAGTATAGGATTTAAGAATAACTCAATATAATAATGAGATGAGGTAAAATTTATGATAAGAAAATCAAATAACAAAGATATAGAAAAAATAATGGAAATCTGGGAAGAAAGTACAATCAAAGCACATGATTTTATAAATAAAGATTATTGGAAAAATAGCTACAATATTGTTAAAAACGAATATATGCCTATATCTGAAACTTTTGTATATGATGATGGAGAAGAAATAAAAGGATTTATAAGTATTATAGATAATGAATTTATAGGAGCTTTGTTTATAAGTACAAATTATCAAAGTCTAGGAATAGGAAGCAAACTTTTAGATTATGTAATTAAAGAGTATAAAAATCTAAGCTTAGCAGTATATAAAGATAATAAAAAAGCAGTTGTATTTTACAATAAAAAAGGTTTTAATATAGTAAAAGAACAAGTAAATGAAGATTCAGGGTTTAAAGAATATCTAATGGAATATAGTAAACAGCTTTAGTATATTCATATTAGAATAGCGATTAAAATGTTTACTATCTAGATAGATATATTTTTATAATGGTGAGACTTAAAATCCTGAATCATATATGCTTGTAACCTAGTATATATTACAAAATATATAATTATGGGAGGATAAAATAATGAATAAAAGAGCATTTATGCATTATATTAGAATAAGAGGATAGCGCACAAATTGTGGCTATTTTACAAAAACTTATAACATGATTTTATATAAGATATAGAAACATACCTTATATAAGTAGCCATAATTTCGTGCTATTTAAATTAAATAGTAAATTTGAGGAGATTATGGAGATGAAACAAAATATAAGTAATGAAGGTAAAAAGATTGTTGGAAAATTAAAAAGGATAGAAATTGCTAAATTACTACTTAATGAAAATATAGATGTATTCAAATGTCCACTTTGTAAAGAAGATATGATTACAATTGATAAAAATAGCATGGGATGTATAAATAATCATTGCTTTGATATATCCAAAAAGGGATATGTTAACTTATTAAATAGTAATACTAAAACTATTTATGATAAAGAACTATTTGAATCAAGACATGAAATATATAATTCTAAAGCATATGATAATTTAACAGAAGAAATAAAGTCTGCAATTCATAACTACACTTTAGATAAAAATATTAACTATATTTTAGATGCTGGATGTGGAGAAGGATATTTCTTAAATAAATTATATGAAGATAAAAATATTAATAATATATGTAAATTAATTGGAATTGACATAGCTAAAGAAGGTATTTCTATAGCTACAAGAGGAGAGAATGAAATTATATGGTGTATTTCAGATTTGTCAAATCTACCATTTAAAGATAATAAGTTTGATGTAATATTAAATATACTTTCTCCTGCAAATTATAAGGAATTTACAAGGGTTTTAAATGATGATGGAATAATAGTAAAGATTGTCCCAGAATTAAATTATTTAAAAGAAATAAGGACAAATATACAGGGAAATATAAAGAATAATGATTATGACAATAAAAACATTGTAGCTGTATTTAAAAAACATCTAAGTGTAGTTTATGAAAATAGAATCAATTATAAAACTGATGTCAGTGTATTAAATTTAATGAATTTGGTTAAAATGACTCCTTTAACATCAACATTAGATGAAGAAGAAATTTTAAAGTTGATAAAGTCAGGGATATCTAATATAACAATTGATTTAAGAGTTATGGTTGGTATACTAAAGAAATAGAAAATAGAATTTGTCCAAACTTAATAAAAATTATATTACTAAAAATTGCTATGAAACTAGTTTAATAATATTTAATTTCATAGCAATTTTAATTACCATTAAAGTGTCTATATAAAAATTATTTATGTTATATTTCCAAATATGTCCCCAAAAATTTCTATAATAATATTTAATAACAGAGTATTATTATTTGAAATTATTTTAAAAATATAAGATATTAAAGCTTAAAGTATTCTTTTTGAGATGAATTTATTTTAGAGCCACAATTGCTACAGCAATAAGATGTTGAAACATATCCAAATTCTTCAGTATTCTCATTAAAGTCCATTTTTTTCTTTGCAATAATTCCTACTTTAGTTAAACTAGAACCACAATTATCACAGTTTTGAATTTTACATATACTATACAATTTGTCAGTAGTTACATTTTCTATTGATTTATCACAATTACAACATTTAATAGAAGTAATCTCATTAGATACTTCAACAGGTTCGGCATCTTGAAAAGAAAATTTATATGTTATATCATTTGATACTCTGTAACCTGTATCAAAAATATTAGTATTACAGTTTGGACACATGTATTTTGGAATATATACATCTTTCTTTCCAAAAGTATCTTTCTCAGTATTGTGATTTAAATCATCTAAAGAGGCGTTTTCACCTATGGTATCTTCTTTATTTAAGTTTAAAAGATAATTATAAATCTTTTTATCTTCATTTTGTTTTGCTGTGTCTAAAAAATGACTCATTATATTTGGATAGTCTTTATTTTTTGATGGCATATTTAAATCTATATAATTATTTTCAATTGCAAAAGATAGTATATTGTAATAATCATATTTTACTGCAAAAAATAATAACATTTCATCAAAAATTTTATCTACTATTTTGTCAGAAATACTTATCCAAAAATCTGGGGATTCTAAATAAACTTTCTTACTAAGCTCATCTAGTTCTTTATCTATGTTGTTTAATTGATTTTCATTAGTTTTCATATTGTCACTTCCTTGTTAATTTATTATATGAAATAAAATCTCATATAAAATATATCATATTATAATTTACAAGTATAGGGCAAATAGATTTGTTTATAAGTAAAATTTTATAAATAACCATTAAAACATAAAGGATTAGAAGCAAGTTTACTTATAAATTAAATGTAAACCTAAAATTGTATTGAAGTTGACAAAAAACTGTCTTTCTTTTATACTAAAACAAAGCCTTAATAGAGGGTTTATTATATGTACATATAAACTAAATTGAATAAGACATATGAAGGGAATTATAAAAATGAAAAATAATAGAGTAAATATTCAAGATTTAACTAAAATGTCAATATGTGTAGCATTATTATGTATATCATCCTATATATATATACCATTACCATTTACACCAGCAGGAGTAACAGCACAAACAATAATGATAAATCTAATAGCTTTAATATTAACTCCAAGACAAGCATTTAGTACAGTTGGTGTATACATAATGATAGGTTTAATTGGAATCCCTGTATTTGGTGGAGGTGCATCTGGAATTGGCAAATTACTAAGCCCAACAGGTGGTTTTTATTTTGGATTTTTATTTGCATCACTAATTATTAGCTTATTAAAAGGTAAAAATAATGATATTAAAAGATATATACCAATAACAATTTTTGTTGGTATGCCTATTATATATTTTATGGGAACAGTATTTATGTGTTACTTTAATCAAATGACAGTAGAAGCAGCCCTTTTTGCAGCAGTGGTACCATTTTTAATTGGAGATACGATAAAAGCAATTATTGCATCTTTTTTAGGTGTTAAATTAAATAACGTACTTAAAAGAAATCTATGATGAAGAGAGGATATAATGTATGGAAGATGTTTTTATATTAGGAGGATTAAGAAGTCATATAGGTTTAAAAAATGGAATTTTTCAATGTGTTCAACCAGAATTACTAGGAGCAAAGGTTTTAAAACATCTAATTGAAAAGTATGAGATTGATAAGATTGATGAGATTATATGTGGAAATGCAGTTGGTACAGGAGGTAATATCGCAAGATTAATGACTTTAACAGCGGGAATAGAAAGTGAAGTTCCTGCTTTTACTGTAGATATGCAATGTGCTTCTGCTATGATGAGTTTAGATATAGCATTTTCAAAGATTAAATCTGGGCAATGTGATTTAATTATTGCAGGAGGTTTTGAGAGTAGCTCTCTACAACCAATGCGTACATATCATAAAAATGATAAAAGATATAATATCAATAATCCAAGCTATGCAGTTGCTCAATTTTCTCCAGATGATAATAGTGAGAATAGTATGCTCGAAGGTGCAGAAAGAGTGGCAAAGTTATATAAAATTGAGAAAGAAGAATTAGATTATTGGGTAAAAGAAAGTCATAGAAGAGCAAAAAACACAAGAGAAGAAGAATTTCTTGAAGATATTATATCTCCTATAGATAGCAATACATATGATGAAGGTATACGTGATAAAATGAGCCAAAGATTATTAGATAGGATACCTTCGATTTTAGGAAAGGGAAGTATTACAAATGCAGCAAATGCATGTCTTATTAATGATGGAGCTTCATTTCTTATACTGTGTTCTAAAAGATATTTAGAGACTACAAAAAAGAATCCAAAAGCTAAAGTTATTAACTCTTGTACAATAGGAACAGAGCCACATTTAAGCCCAACATCTGCTATGAAAGCTATGGAGAGGATTTTAGAGATAGAAAAGCTTAACTATATGGACATATCTGCGATTGAATTTAATGAAGCATTTGCAGTTATAGATGTTTTATTTCAAAGAAAATATCCAGCATTAATAGATAGGTATAATATATTTGGAGGGGCTTTAGCATATGGTCATCCATATGGTGCTTCTGGTGCAATTATTGCGTTACATCTTTTAAAAGCACTTGAAAAAACTAATGGAAGGTATGGAATTTGCTCTATAGCAGCTGCTGGGGGATTAGGCTCTGCTTTATTGATTGAAAGGGTGTAGATTATGAATTACTATGAACTTTTGAAAGTAAAAAGAAACAGCTATAAAGATAAAGATTTTTTGATTATAGATGGAGAAAAGTATACTTATGACAGTATATTAAGAGATAGTGAGGAGATTGGGAGACAAATTTCTATAGGTGAAAATATTCCTGTTTTAATTTATTCTAAAAATATAAAGTTCCAATTAGTAAGTTTTTTAGGTGTTAACTATTCAAATAATGTGCCTATCATTTGTCATTATAATCTTTCTAAAAGAGTATTAAGTGATATTTTAATAAAGAATAATATTTCAGTTGTTATATCTGATGAGAATATAGATATAAATGATTTATCTAATGGTAGTTGCAATAGGATATTAAAGATAACTAATTCTTCTACAGACCATCACAGTATAAATGTATATCAATATAATAATATCTTAGACTATTTAGATAAAGAAATTTGTATGGGAGCTTTATCTTCAGGCTCTACAAATGTCCCAAAAGTATTATATAGAACATATGAAAGCTGGGCTGGATTTTTTCCTATACAAAATGAAGTTTTCCATATTTATGAGGACTCTGTTTTGTTTATCAATGGAACACTTAGTTTTACAGGAAATCTAAATTCTATAATGTCAGTACTCTATGAAGGTGGTAGTATTGTAATAAGTTCAGTTTTAAATTATAAAACATGGATAAATGCAATAAAACAATACAATATAACTAACATATATCTTATACCTACAAAACTTCAGTTATTGGTTAAATATTTAAGTGAGACAATAGTTAAAGTTAGAAGTGTTTTTACAGGTTCTCAATTGTTGTTTGAGGATGCAGCAAGAAAAATAAAAAAATATATGCCAGACTCTGAAATAATTTTATATTATGGAGCAAGTGAATTAAACTACATTACATATTTGTGTTATGATGAATTGATTGAGAAACCATTAAGTATAGGTAAGCCATTTCCAAAAATAGATGTATATATTAAGAACAGAATAATTTTTGTAAATACCGAATATGCAGTATATAATGCATCAGAGCCTTATTCTGTCAATGACATTGGATATTTTGATGATGATGGATATTTGATATTTGAAGGAAGAAGTGATGATGTTGTAAATATTGGTGGATTTAAAGTTAGTTCTACTAAAGTTGAAAATGTAGTCAAAAGAATTCCTCAAATTGAAGATGCAGTTGCATTACCTTATTTAGATACTATAAGGGGAAGTCAAATTGCATTATTTGTAACAACCATAGATAAAATTACAAAGAAGGATTTATTGACTAAGATTAGAAATTATTTAATTAGAAATGAAATTCCAAGAAAAATTATTTTTTTAGATTCATTACCATATACATCTTCTGAAAAGATAGATAGATTAGCATTATTAGCAATGTTAGAAGTATAATATTTAATAATTTTAGTGAACCAATATATTGATAAAAACATATTGTATATAGTAAAGGAGGCTTACAATATGTCAAATCAATACGATATAACTGTTATAGGCGGAGACCTGCGACAAGTGTACATGGTAAAAAAACTAATTAATAAAGGATATTCTGTAGTTGTATATGGAATAGCAAATGAAATTGTAAATGGAATCGCTGGAAAAGCAACTTCACTAGCTGAAGCACTATCCAAAAGTTCCATTATTTTATGTCCAATTCCATTTACAAAAAATCAATTTAGTATTGAAAATACTGATGGTTGTCTTGATGCTACTATTGATAACTTGTTAATTAACTTATCTCCTAATCAAATACTATTTGGAGGCAACATACCAACTAAAGTTTACAAATTTTGTGAGCAACACTCTATTCAGGTTTATGATTTTATGAAGATGAATGATGTTGCTATTTTAAATGCAGTTGCTACAGCTGAAGGAGCCATATCAGAAGCGATTAAAAGAAGTATAATCAATATGCACCAAAGTAACTGTCTAGTACTAGGCTTCGGAAGATGTGCACAAATACTTGCTAAAAAATTATATGCTTTAGATGCAAATGTATGTGTTGGAGCAAGAAATAATGATGCAAGGAGTACGGCTAATGCATTTGGGTATTCTAGTATTTCTTTAAATCAACTAGATGAAAATCTTTCAAAGTTTGATTATATTTTTAATACCATACCAGAATGTATTTTAACGAAAGAGAAATTAGAAAAAGTATCACGAGAAGTAACTATTATAGATATAGCTTCTTCTCCTGGTGGATTAGATTATTCTGCTACACAAAATTTAGGTATTAATGCAAATCTTTGTCTTGGGCTTCCTGGTAAATACTCACCAAAGACATCTGGTGAAATTCTTGTTAACGCTATAGAAAATATTATAAATGAAAGAAGGGATTAGAGATGAAACTTGAAGGACTTACAATTGGAGTAGGATTTACTGGTTCGTTTTGTACTTATGATAAAATATTTATAGAGTTAGAGAATTTGGTAAAAGCAGGAGCAAATGTGCACACGATATTTTCAGATGTATCACAAAATATAGATTGTAGATTTGGAAATTCTGAAGAATTTATGAAAAAAGCATATGAACTGACAGGAAATAAACCTATTGTTACAATTGAAGAAGCAGAACCATTTGGACCTAAAGGAATTGCTGATATTATAATAATAGCCCCTTGTACTGGCAATACTGCCGCTAAGTTAGCAAATGGTATTACGGACTCTCCAGTATTGATGGCAGCAAAGGGTCATCTTCGCAATGATAAACCACTTGTAATCTCAATATCAACTAATGATGCTCTAAGTTTTAATTTCAAAAATATTGGTATTCTTCTTAACTCTAAAAATATATATTTTGTACCTTTTGGTCAAGATAATTGTAATACAAAGCCTAATTCTATGATTGCACATACAGAGTTAATAATTCCAACTATAGAGCTTGCTCTTGATAATAAACAGTTACAACCTGTTATAAAAAGTCCACATCAATAGATTAGTGATGTAATATGATATATGTGTATGATTAGTAATATTAACAAAGTCCAGCAATCTTATTTGCTGGACTTTAACTTGTAATATATTAAAATTATTTACTTAAACTAATTTATAAATTGGAATTTATATTACTTTGCATTTTTAAATATCAAACTTGTTGTACTTGATACAAAACAAGCACACATAATTAAAATAAATACTGAAAGCCCTCTAATAAACAAATTATCTACATAATAAGTTACTACACCAATACCACAAATGGCTGAAATTGTACTCATAACTAAAGATAAAATGCTAATTATTTTTAATTTTTTCATCCTTAATTCCTCCTATAAATTTTAAGTTTATCTATACGATATTAAATATATTTTATTTCACAGTATATAAAAATTATCAGTGTATATATCTTTAATTATAGTATATATTATATCTGTTTGTATATCTCAGAGTATTTAATTTAATTTGATCTTTAAGCCTTTGTTTTCTTCTTAAAGTATTTTTTTCTTTATAACTTTTATACAATACCATCCTTGAAAAAAGAATCTTTTAATTTTTTCATTAAAAAAATAAAAACATAAGTGTTAAAAAAATAACGTTATCCTTAAGCATTGAGATGAATTTGTTTATAACTTATATAAAAAATAAAGTGATATATAGTTAATTTAGATATTTGTAAAGAATAATAGTATTAATATGAATAATATAAGACTAAATAAAAAATAAAATGTTAAAAAAATAACTTGAAAATGTAAAAACAACGTGTTATACTGTTAATAAATTAACATAAAAAAGAAGATTATACTATTCTAGGAGGGCATTGAAATGGCTAATAAAGAACAAGTTATAATAGAAAATAAAAGGGGAGAAGAAGCTATGGTAGATAATTCAGGTGTTGTAAATAATGTTGAAAATCTAGTTAAAAAATTAGCAAAAATTAGAGAAGCTCAAAAAATCTTTGCTACATACACTCAAGAACAGGTAGATAAGATTTTTTTAGCAGCATCTTTAGCAGCTAATAAGCAAAGAATTCCTCTAGCTATAATGGCACAAAAAGAAACTGGTATGGGAATTGCCGAGGATAAAGTTATAAAGAATCACTATGCATCAGAGTATATATACAATGCATATAAAGAAACTAAAACTTGTGGTGTTATAGAGAGAGATGAAGCCTTTGGCCTGACTAAAATAGCTGAGCCAATAGGAGTTGTTGCAGCAGTTATACCTACAACTAATCCAACTTCTACTGCTATATTTAAATCACTTTTAGCTCTAAAAACTAGAAATGGAATAATATTTTCTCCACATCCAAGAGCAAAAAATTCTACTATAGAGGCGGCAAAGGTAGTTCTTGAAGCTGCTGTTTTGGCTGGAGCTCCTGAAGGTATAATTGGATGGATTGATGAGCCATCTTTGGAATTAACTACGACTGTTATGAAGGAAGTTGACTTAACTCTTGCTACAGGAGGCCCTGGAATGGTTAAATCAGCATATTCATCTGGAAAACCAGCTATTGGAGTTGGTGCAGGTAATACGCCAGCAATAATTGATGGCAGTGCAGATATAAAAACTGCTGTAAATTCAATTCTTGTATCTAAGACATTCGATAATGGTATGATATGTGCTTCTGAACAATCAGTTATAGTATTAGAAAATATATATAATGAAGTTAAAAAAGAATTTAAAGAGCGTGGTGCTTACTTATTAAATAAAGAAGAAACAGAAAAATTAAGAAATGTAATTTTAGTAAATGGAGGATTAAACTCTAAAATCGTTGGCCAAACAGCTTGTACAATAGCAACACTAGCAGGTTTTGAAGTTCCAGTTGATGCTAAAGTTTTAATAGGTGAAGTTGAATCAGTTGAAATAGAAGAAGCTTTTGCTCATGAGAAACTTTCACCAGTACTTGCAATGTATAAAGCAAACAACTTTGATGATGCAGTTAGTAAAGCAGAAAAATTAGTAGAAGATGGAGGGTTTGGTCATACATCTTCATTATATATTGACGATGTAAATCAGAGAGAAAAGCTTGATAAATTTACTAAAGCTATGAAAACTTGTAGAATTTTAATTAATACTCCTTCTTCTCAAGGTGGTATAGGTGATTTATATAATTTTAAACTAGCTCCTTCTCTTACTCTAGGATGTGGTTCTTGGGGTGGAAATTCAGTATCTGAAAATGTAGGAGTTAAGCACTTACTTAATATTAAGACAGTAGCTGAGAGGAGAGAAAATATGCTTTGGTTTAGAGCACCAGAAAAAGTTTATTTTAAAAAAGGTTGTTTAGGAGTGGCGTTAAAAGAACTTAAAGATGTAATGGATAAAAAGAGAGCTTTTATTGTAACAGATACATTCCTTTACAATAATGGATATACTAAAACAGTTACTGACTTATTAGATGAAATGAACATCAAGCATACTACTTTCTTTGAAGTTGAACCAGACCCAACTTTAGAATGTGCTAAGATAGGTGCTAAAGCTATGAGAGAGTTCAATCCAGATGTAATAATATCTATAGGTGGAGGAAGTGCAATGGATGCAGGTAAGATAATGTGGACATTATATGAGCATCCAGAAGTAGATTTCCAAGACCTAGCAATGAGATTTATGGATATAAGAAAAAGAGTGTATACTTTCCCTAAAATGGGTGAAAAAGCTAGTTTTGTAGCTATACCAACATCAGCAGGTACTGGTTCAGAAGTAACTCCATTTGCAGTTATAACTGACCAAGATACAGGGGTGAAATATCCATTAGCAGATTATGAGTTGATGCCAAATATGGCTATAGTTGATGCTGATATGATGATGAATATGCCAAAAGGATTAACTTCTGCTTCTGGTATTGATGCTTTAACTCATGCACTAGAAGCATATGTATCTATGCTTGCAACTGACTATACAAATGGTCTAGCTTTACAAGCCATTAAGAGCATATTTGAATATCTTCCACGTGCATACGATAATGGAGCAAAAGACTCAGAAGCAAGAGAAAAAATGGCAAATGCTTCTACAATGGCGGGAATGGCTTTTGCAAATGCATTTTTAGGTGTTTGTCACTCTATGGCTCACAAGTTAGGTGCTTTCCATCATGTACCACATGGTGTTGCAAATGCTCTTTTAATAACAGATGTTATGAAATTTAATTCTTCTAATGCACCAAAGAAAATGGGAGCTTTCTCTCAATATAAGTATCCAGAGGCATTAAAGAGATACGCTGAAATAGCTTCATTCTTAGGATTAAAAGGAAATTCTGATGAAGAAAAATTCCAAAGTTTATTGATAGCTATTGAAGATTTAAAGAGTAAAGTTGGTATTCCTAAAACTATAAAAGAATTTGGGGTTGAGGAATCTAAATTTATAGATTCACTAGATGAAATGGTGATTCAAGCATTTGATGACCAATGTACAGGTGCGAATCCAAGATATCCTCTTATGAATGAAATAAAAGAAATGTATCTAAATTCATATTATGGAAAATAAATTTACTATAAAACTTACTATAAAATAAATAAACTAAAACCCTATATACATGAGATATATAATCTCATGTATATAGGGTTTTTTATTTGAAAAAATATAAATAGTTTTAAAACTTTAATTCAAAATTTAATTAAAGAATGTTATTATAATAATTAGAATGAATCTATATGTAATATTTAGATATATTTGTATGTAAGATAAGTAATAAATTTGTATTAAAAAAGATATAAATAGGGATATAAAGTGTTGACTAATTAAGGGAGGGGTAAGATGACTAAAAGAAATAAAAGTGTTACATTAATTATAATTCTCTTATTGGCATCATTATTTCTGATATTAGGATATCTATATATAGAAGATACAAGAAATCTTCTTATATCAGAGGCAGAAGTACATATAAAAGAAGTTGCAATACAAGGTTCTCAATTAGCACAAAGACAAATTGAAAAAGATTTAGATATTTTAAATATTTTTTCAAGTTATTATACTTCAAATCCAAACATGTCTAATGAAGAAAAAATAAAAAAGCTTTTAGATGAAATGGAAAACCAAAAATTTTATACTATGGCAATTGTTGATATAAATGGGAATGCAGAAAATACTAAGGGTAATAAGTTTTCTGTTAAAGATAGAGAATTCTTTAAAAATTCAATTAATGGCAAAGAGTATGTTTCAAGTCCATATGTTGATGAAGTAAATAAGTCTGTAAAAAAGATTGCTATCTCAGTACCAATATTAAATAATGATAAAGTAGTTGGAGTTTTATATTGTACTTATGATGTCAATACTCTAATGAAACTTATAAATGTATCTTTTTATGAAAATAATAGTATATCTTATGTTGTAAAAAATAATGGGACAGTTATACTTCATCCTCAACAAGATAGATTGTCAAAGAATATTTATGAATTATTAAAACAGGATAATGACATTGAAGATGTAAATCAATTAAAAAAACAATTAGAAAAAAATAAAATAGGTGCAGCAATTTTAAATATGTCAGGAGAAAGACGATACCTAGGATATGCTACTATGGATAATGGGAAGAGCAAAGATAATTATATAAATGATTGGAACTTGATTTTTTCAATTCCAGAAAGTGTTATATTTCGTAATTCTGAGCAAATTATTAAGAGAGCTGTATATGCAGTGTTATTGATTATATTTGTGTTTATTGCAATTATTTTCTATATAATGTACATAAAAAAATCTAATGAAAAAGAAATATTGAGGTTAGCATATGAAGATAGAGTTACACATATAGGAAATCAAAATAAATTTTATAGAGAATGTAGTAAGTGTCTTTTAAATAAACCATCTTTAAATTATATTATAGTATATTTTGATATTGATAATTTTAAAATGATTAATGATACTTTTGGATATGAATTTGGTGATAATCTATTAATTACTATAGCAAGAGCTTTAAAAGAGGAATTAACAGAAGGTGAAATATATGCACGCCTTTCAAGTGATTATTTTGCTATTTTCTGTGAATATAAAAATGGAAGAAATAAAATTATAAAAAAACTTGATAGTATACGAAATAATATTGAAAATAATCTAAATACAGTATTTGAAATTTCTCTTTGTGTGGGTATTTACTTCGTAGAAGAAGGAGAAGTAGATGCTCAAAAGGCTGTAAATAAAGCTAATATGGCGAGGTCTGTTGCCAAAGGTAAAAATATAAACTATGCTATTTATAACGAAGATGTTAGAAATAAGCTTAGTGAGGAATCTATAATTTTAGATGATATAAAGACAGCATTAGTAAAGAATCAATTTGAAGTTTATTATCAACCTAAGTTTTCACTTGTAAATGGTGATATGATAGGAAGTGAAGCACTGATAAGATGGAATCATCCTGAACATGGTTTTATAAGTCCAGCTATATTTATTCCAATAGCAGAAAAAAGTCAATTGATTTTAAAAATAGGTAGATTTGTATTTGAAAGAGTCTGTATCGATTTATCTAAATGGGAAAAACAAGGTAAAAAATTAGTACCAGTTTCAGTAAATTTATCTAGAGTTGAGCTATATCAACCAGATATTGTAAAATTTATCAATATGACTATCCAAACATATAACATACATTCAAATTTAATTGAATTGGAGATAACAGAAACTGTAGCTATTAATGAATTAAATATATTAAAGAGTGTTTTAAATGAATTAAGAAAGTATGGATTTTCAATTTCTATGGATGATTTTGGGACAGGTTATTCTTCTATTAGTTGTCTAAGGGACATGCCAATTGATGTATTAAAATTAGATAAGTCTTTCCTTAATGGTATTGAAAATGATGAGAAAAGTCGTAATATAGCAAAGTCTATAGTATCTCTAGCAAAATCATTAGATTTAGTTGTAATTATAGAAGGTGTTGAGAGTAAGAAACAGGCTGAATTAATGAAACAATTTGGATGTGATCTAGTTCAGGGATTTTATTTTGCAAGACCAATGCCAGTTCAAAATTTTATGGAATTACTCTAAAAATAAAATTTAATTTTTTATATAAAACACTATTATATATGCTTGTATTTAATAAATGCTTGCTAGATAATTAGTGTTTTTTATTTTGTAATATTCATATATGAAGAAAGTAATTATCTTTTACAAAAATCTGTTAAAAATAAATTATTTTAAATATAAATATGTTATTAACAAAAGAATAGTACTATAATGTATAGATGATAAAAAACTTAACTAAAAATTTAATGTATAGGAGTTGTTTGAGTATGATAGATATAAGCATTGATAAAAAACTTAAGGACAAGTGGCCTGATGCAAAGTTAGGATGTATCCAAGCAAAAGTAGTAGTAAATAAAAGCTCAGAAAAGTTAATAAATGGGATAAATGAGTTTTGTAATATTTTAAATCAAAAGCTAGAAATTGAAGATATTACGAAATTGGATAAGATTAAAGATGCAAGAGATGCATATAAAGAACTTGGTAAAAATCCAAGTAGATATAGAACATCTTCAGAAGCATTAGTTAGAAGAATTGTTCAGGGGAAGGGTCTATATACAATAAATAATATAGTTGAAATAAATAATTTAATATCTATAAAATCACTATATCCAGTTGGTACATATAATATAGGTAAATTACATTCACCAATATGTTTTACTGTAGGTGATGAAGGCGAGCAGTATAAAGGTATTGGAAAAGAGTTGATAAATATAGAAAATCTACCTATACTATCTGATTCATTAGGTAAATTTGGAAGTCCAACCAGTGATTCTGAGAGAGCTATGATAACAACAGATGTAAATGAAATACTAATTTGTATATTTTCATTTAGTCCAGAATCAGATATTGAAGAGTATTTTGGATACGCTAAGGATTTACTTAAAGAATACGCAGATGGGAAGGACATAGAAACTAAAATAATTAAATAATAATTATATAAAATGTATATAACAACGTTATGTTAAGTTGGATACTAATATATAAGAATAAATCAAAAAAGGAAACTAACAATATATTAGTTTCTTTTTTTGAAAATAGTAGTTTAATGTCACAAAAATAGACAGATAGCCACACTGAAACTTAAAAGTATGGTAATATATTATGTAGCAGAGGTTATGTTTAAGGGATTTTGAAAGGAGGTATTAACAATAAGCATTTTATCTAAAAGATAAAGTAGTATCATGTAAATAACTCTATCTTCAAAAATATAAATTAATAATATAATAGTTTGGGTATATAGAAGAAATAAGGTTTTTTAAAAACTAGTAAAGTACATAGGTAATTATAATGAAGAAAGGATTTAGTTATGATTGAAGGAAAAGAAGCAAAACAAGAAAGTGGGCAAAAAAATCTAAAAGTTAAGATAGCTATAGTAGTAGGTGTTTTGATTGTAGCTTATATAGGGATGGCAATCTTTTTTAGAAATCATTTTTACTTTGGTACTACTATTAATGGTGTGAAAGCATCAGGAAAGACAGTTGAACAAGTAAATGATTTATTAACATCAAGTACTAATTCTTATACTTTAAGTCTAGAGGAAAGAAACAATAAAAAAGAACAAATAAAATCAAAAGATATAGACTTAAAGTTTACACCAGATGATAAGGTTCAAAAAATAAAAGATAACCAAAGTGCATTTGGGTGGATTGGTGGAATATTTAAATCTAAAGAGTATAATAATATGGTAACTCTTTCATATGATAAAGATTTACTAGAAAAAAGGTTTAATGCTTTATCTTGTTTTGATAGTAAAAATGTTGTAGAGCCTAAGAGTGCATACCCTAAGTATGATAGCAGTAAAAATGCTTATGCTATAGTACCAGAGGTACTTGGAAACAAAGTAAAAAAAGATGATTTTTATAAACTAGTACAAAAATCAATTAATTCTGGTGTTACTTCTGTTTCTTTAGAGGAAAGTAAAATATATGAAGCTCCAAACAATACAAAGGATTCAGAAAAGTTAAAAGAAGCTATTAAGACATTAGATAAATATGTCAGTGTAGTTGTTACATATGATTTTAGTGACCGTAAGGAAACTTTAGACGGTTCTGAGATTAATAAATGGTTAAAAGTAGATTCAGAAAAAAATTATGACATAACTTTCGATAATGATGCGATGGTAGAGTATACAAGAGGATTAAGCAAAAAATATAGTACTTTTGGAGATTCAAGACCATTTAAAACTGCAACTGGTAAAGAGATTACTATTTCAGGTGGAATTTATGGATGGTTGATAGATAAAAAGAAAGAAGCTGAAGCTTTAGTTGATGTTGTAAAAGCTGGGAAAAATGTTACAAGAGAACCTATCTACATGCAAAAAGCTGTATCTCGTAATAAAGATGATATTGGTAATACCTATGTTGAGATTAGTCTTTCTGGCCAACACATGTGGTTCTTTAAAAATGGAGAAATGCTTGTATCAACAGATGTTGTAACAGGAAGTTTAGCTAGGGGATTTGCTACACCATCAGGTATATATCCTCTTAACTATAAAGCTAGAAATGTTTCTTTAACTGGTCAAGGCTATAGTTCACCTGTAAGTTATTGGCTTCCATTTAATGGAAATATAGGAATTCATGATGCTACTTGGAGAAGTTCTTTTGGTGGAGGTATATATAGATCTTCAGGTTCACATGGATGTGTAAATACACCTTTTTCTAAGGCAAAGAAAATATATGAAAATATAGAACCAGGTACACCAATTATTTTATACTAGTAAATGTACTGTTTATAACGATTAAGTGAAGTCATCTTAGTTTTTTTTAGATGGCTTCTTTTTTATATAGAAAGGAATGTATATAATGAATGAAAAATTAATTAAAATTTTAGATGAAGCAAAGAAAGATTCAGAGTTTAACCTATAATGGCGAAATTCCTCTTCCTCGCCATAGGAGGTGGAAGATGTAAGCCTAACCGATAGGTTATTTATTTTACTTGATTTTCAAAAAAATGTATTGTACTATAAAATCAGTAGTAAAAACTGAAAGGAAGTAATTGCAATGAAATTAGATAGTAATAATCATTCAGTATTCTTATTACGCTATCACTTAGTTATGTGTATAAAATATAGAAGAAAAGTAATAGATAACTCTATATCAGATAGACTAAAAGATATATTTGTAGATATCTCCCCAAATTATGGAGTGGAGTTGCTAGAATGGAATCATGATATTGACCATGTGCACTTGTTATTCAAAGCAAAACCAAATACAGAGATATCTAAACTGCTAAATGCTTATAAATCAGCATCAAGTAGAAGA
>NZ_JAGWCY010000009.1:0-117871 GCF_020657785.1 Clostridioides sp. ZZV14-6154
TCTGGCTTTATGGTTTGTTTCTTGTTTTATAAATTAACCTACTGTTTAATTTTCAAAGTTCATTTTTCATGTTTGCCCTTTTCTTAAGGACAAGTAATACTATATCACCTTAAAAATAATTCGTCAACAGCTTTTTAATATTTTTTTCAAAAAACTTTATACATTAAACTTTTTTAATTCATCTAAATCAAGTGCTATCAACATATTAAGTATACTTTTTCTTTTATTCTTATCTTGATATTTTTTTATAACTTCTTTTCTAATCTCACCTAACACATTCAAATATTCCTCATAATCCTCAGTATATTTTTCTTCAAGCTCCTTTTTTATTTTTGAAGACAAAGATGGACTTTTTCCCCCTGTGGATACACTTATAAGTAAATCACCTCTTTTTACATAGGATGGAATGGTGAAATTTGATATTTTTACATTATCAACAACATTTACTAGTTTTTTATTTTCTCTGCAATATAATCCTATTTCTAAATTCAACGCCCTATTATCTGTAGCAGCAATTATCACAGAACTACTTTCTATATATTCTTCTTTATAATTGTCTTTTATTATATTTATGTTCCCTTCTAAATCATAAAACTTATTTAAAATATGTTTAGAAACTACAGTAACACTCTTATTAAAATCTAGAAAGTTTTTGCATTTTCTATATGCAACCTCTCCTCCTCCTATTATGACTACATCTAAGTCATCTAATTTTAAGTTAATAGGATATAGCATTTTTACCCTCCAAAATTTTTATTAAATACATAAACAAATATAGAAATTGTAAGGTCACTCATATTTTCATTTACTAGGACTATAGAGTACTAGACTTGTAGATAAAATAGTTTAAAATAACAAATTACAATTTCTATACTTTTCATAATACTTTATATTTTAATAGCTTATTTTCTTAATAATTTAGCAATATCTTTAGCAAAGTAAGTTATTATTATATCTGCTCCTGCTCTCTTTATAGATGTGATTGCTTCAAGAATTACATCTTCATTTAATAATCCTTCTTTAACAGCTAACTTAAGCATAGAGTATTCTCCACTTACATTATAAGCAGCTAAAGGCAAATCAAAATTATCTTTAACTCTTCTTATGACATCTAAATATGATAATGCAGGTTTAACCATAAGTATATCTGCACCTTCTAATATATCAAGTTCCGTTTCTATCATAGCTTCATTGCTATTTGCAGGGTCCATCTGGTATGTCTTTCTATCTCCAAATGATGGTGCTGAATGAGCTACTTCTCTAAAAGGCCCATAAAAATTTGAAGCGTATTTAACACTGTAAGCCATTATACCGATATTTTCCAGACCATTTTCATCTAAAGCTTCTCTTATTGCGTGTATTCTTCCATCCATCATGTCAGATGGAGCAACCATATCTGCTCCTGCTTTAGCATGACTTACAGATATCTTAGCTAAATATTCTAATGATTTATCATTATCAACATAACCAGTATCTGTTAAAATTCCACAATGCCCATGACTTGTGTACTGACACATACAGACATCTGTTATTACATTTATATTTGAATCTATTTCCTTTATCTTTCTAATCGCTTTTTGTACTATTCCATTCTCATTAAACGCTTGTGATGCACATTCGTCTTTTTCATCTGGTACACCAAATAACATTATATGTTCAATTCCCAAATCTCTTATTTCTTTTATTTCTTCTTCCAACATGTCTATTGATAAGTGATAAACATCTGGTAAAGATTTAATTTCTTCTTTTACATTCTCACCTTCTACTACAAATAGAGGGTATATTAAATCTTCCACATTTACTTTAGTTTCTCTCACCAAATTTCTTATTGCTTTACTTGCTCTTAGTCTTCTTGGTCTTCTTAACATCTCAATCCTCCAAAATTAATTTTCTATAATTAAATCTACTAATCCATTTATTGTAGATGTTGTAGCCTCTTTATATAAATTTATTCCTAAATTATTTATTGTCTCTGTAGTTATAGGCCCTATAGACAATACTTTTATTTTATCTAAGATTTTAATATTTTCTTTTCCTATAATCTCAATAAGATTATTTACTGTTGATGAACTTGTAAATGTTATATAATCTATCTCATTAGAATTTAAAATATCTAATATCTCATTTCTTTTATCTTCATCTATCACTGTTCTATATGTATGTATTTCTGTTACTTCACAAATATCTTTAAGTTTATCAACTAAATAGTCTCTAGCATTTTCTGCTCTAGGTATGAGTATCTTATCATTGTCATTTAAAATTGGTGCTAGCTCTTCATATAATGATTCTGCTACAAATTTTTTTGGTACTATATCTGCTATAATTCCTCTTTTTTTCAATTCACTTGATGTAGCTGAGCCTATAGCACATATCTTTAGATTAGACAATATTCTTGAATCAAAATTCATTTCATAAATCTTCTCAAAAAATATTTCTACTGCATTTTTACTGGTTAGAACTAGATATTTATATTCACTTATATTTTTTATTTCATTTTCCAATTTAGTATTATCTTGTATTTTTTCTATCTTAATAGTAGGTATCTCTATTGGATTCCCACCTAAATCCATTATCTTTTCAACTAATATACTATTTTGATTTCTAGACCTAGTTACAGCTATACTTTTTCCAAATAAAGGTTTACCTTCAAAGAAATTCAGTTTTTCTCTAAGTCCTACAACACTTCCAACTACTATAAGAGTTGGTGGTTTTACTTCTTCTTTGATAGCAACTTCATATACATTTTCAAGTGTAGATGTAACAACCCTTTGATTATACCTAGTTGCCCAACTTATAAGAGCAACTGGTGTATCTTTGCTTTTTCCCTCTTTCATCAAGTTTTCACTTATTTTCTTCAAGTTAGAAATCCCCATCAAAAACACAAGAGTACCTTTATTGTTTGCAAGAGCATTCCAATTTAATTCTCCACTATCATCACCTTTCAAATGACCTGTTATTACATGAAATGATGAAGCATGGTCTCTGTGTGTTATAGGAATACCCGCATAGCATAAGCCTCCTATTGCAGAAGTTATCCCTGGAACTACTTCAAACTCTATACCTTCATCCACTAGAGTCTCTGCTTCCTCTCCACCTCTACCAAATACATAAGGGTCTCCACCTTTCAAACGAGTCACAAGTTTTCCTTCTTTAGCTTTTTCTGATATAACTCTATTTATATCCTCTTGTGGTAAAATATGATTGCTTGATGCCTTTCCTACATATATAAATTCACAATCTGGTTTAGCTTCTCTTAAGTAACTACTATTTGCTAATCTATCATATACTATTACATCTGATTTTCTTATACACTCTAAACCTTTCATAGTCATGAGTTTATAATCACCTGGTCCTGCACCTACTAAGTAAACCTTACCCTTCATAATTTTCATACTCCTTCAATACAAGTTTAGCTAACTTTAAACCTAACTCTCTAGGAGAAGAAATATCTCCTTCTATGGACTTAATTACTATTTTATTTCCATCTGAATCACCATATAAACCAGTAAGATGTATTTTATCTTGATTTATTTCACAATAAGCCGCCATTGGGATATGACAACTTCCATTCACACCATCTAAAAATCCTCTTTCAGCTAATATTTGGATTTCTGTATCATTATCTTTTAGCGAGTTCACTATTTCCTCAACATCACTATCATTACTTCTTATCTCTATAGCTAAAGCCCCTTGAGCAGGTGCTGGAATAACAACATCAACAGGTAAATAAGAACTTATTTTATTTTGTAAATTAGCCCTTATTATTCCTGATGCAGCTAATACTATTCCATGTAGATTTTCATCTTTGATTTTTCGTATTCTAGTCTCTACATTTCCCCTAACTTGAACTATGTTTAAATCAGGTCTTTGCTTTAATAATTGAAACTTTCTTCTTTTACTCCCTGTTCCTATTACTGCTCCATGAGGTAAATCATCTAAGTTTTTATATTCATCTCTAAGTATTAACACATCTCTTGGGTCTTCTCTTTTAGGTGTATGAGCAAATTTTAGCCCATCTGCTAAATAAGATGGCATATCTTTCATACTATGTACTGCTATATCTATCTGTCCATCCAATAATTGTTGCTCTATTTCTTTTACAAATAAACCTTTATCGCCTATCTTATCTAAGGAAACATTTTGAATTATATCTCCTTTTGTTTTTATAATTTTGATTTCAAAATTAATATGAGGATATTTCTTTTTTAGCTCATTTATTACCCATTCAGTTTGTATAAGTGCTAGATTACTACCCCTAGTTCCAACCACAATATTCATATTAAATCTCCTTTAAGTATTACATTCGTCTATTTTATTTTGTTCTCTTTATTTACTAGTATTGTAGAAAAATAAGATATCTTATCTTCAAGGTGTGCTTCTCTTAAATCCTTAAATACAGTTTCACTATCTTGAGACGAATTACTAACTAAAATAGCATGTTCTATCAGATTATATTTTTCTAATTTTTTTATTATTTCTTTAAAATTTTTATACACTTTCATTAACACTATGGAATTATAATTTTGTAGAGCATTCTCTATCTTATCATCTTCCATAGTACAAGGAACTACTACTAATGCTTCTCTATCCATAACCAATGGAAAATTTTGATTAGATGCTATATTCGAAAATGAAGAAATTCCTGGTATAGTTTCTACTTCTATCTCATCTACTATTCTGTTCATTATATACACATATGTACTATAAAGCATAGGGTCACCCAGTGTTACAAATCCTACATTTTTTCCATTATTAACATCTAAGATAATTTCCTCTGCTACATTGTCCCAAGCTAGTTCTTTTTCATTTCCGTCAAAACTCATTGGGAAATGTCTAGATTTTATCTCTAATGATTCTGGTAAATATTCATTAACTATTGATAATGCCAAACTTTCTCCACCCCTTTTTGACTCTGGAGTGTATAAAATATCTAGTTTTTTTAGAGTATTAACTGCTTTTATTGTAAGTAAAGAGCTATCTCCTGGTCCTGTTCCTATACCATAAAACTTAGCAGTTTCTGCACATTTAAGAGCATGACGAACAAATTTATCTTGTATATAAGGATTTTCTCCTAGCCCTTTTAAATAAATTTTCACATTAAATCCATTATCTTCAAGTATTGTCTTCCAAGAATCCTCTTCATCTCCTGCCATATCATTTATAGCATGGTCACCTGCAACTAGCATAAATGGCATTAAATTTATAGTTTTTATATTTCCTTCTTTTAATCTTCTCATTACATGTTCTATTTCTGGATAACCTTCAACTGTACCAACATAAGCATTTACTCCATTATCTCTAAGCATATATTCTAAGGCTGGGTATGCTGAATGAGACTCATGAACTGTTCCATGTCCCATAAATACTACTGCTTCATCACTTTCCATATGAGGAATTTGATGTTTAATTGCCTCTACTGATTCTTGATAGTCCTCTATGTGAGTAAGTAAAGGTCTACCTAATACAAGTTTTTTAAATTTAGAAGAATAGCTTTCTACTTGTTCTTTTAGCTTATTAAATTCTTCTCCACATATAATATGAAGCGTTTGAATTATTACTTCTTCATACCCTTGCTCATATATTTTATCTAAAGCTTGTATAGGGTTGTCTATTTCTATGCCATCTCTTTTCTTTATTTTGTTTATTATCATGTTTGATGTATAAGCTCTAAAAAAATCATAATTTTTTAATGAATTTTTTATTTTATTTTCACATGCATCTATTGTCTTTTCTCTTGTTTCATGATAGCTTGTCCCAAAACTTACTACTAATAAGGCTTTCTTCATATCTTCTCCTCCTAAAAATCACACAATTACGTCTTTAATTTTATTTATGTCATTAATTACATTTTCATAGTTAATCGATTCTCGTTTAATAATTACTACTGGTATATTGAGATTTTTACATGCATTTACTTTTTCTAAAAAACCTCCTGCTACCCCACTTTCTTTTGTTATAACTAAATCTACATCATAATGTTTATATGTTTCTTCGTTTATACACTGGCTAAACGGACCCTTCATTGCTATTATATTGTCTGCATTTAAACCTAATTTTTCACAACTTAAGATAACTTCACTTGTTGGAAGAACTCTAACCACTAAATTTTTATTACTTATTTCTTCTACAAATCTGTTTAAGTTTTTACTTCCTGTTCCTATAAATATATTTTTTCCTATTTTATTTGCAATTTTACAAGCTTCTTCAATTGTATTTACTATAAACTTATTGTCATAATTTATTTCTTCTATTAAGGATTTTCTTTCAAATCTTGTATATTCTATGTTTGATAACTTTGCACAAGTAATAGCATTTTTAGATACTTCAACTGCATAAGGATGAGTAGCATCTATTATTCTAACTATATGATTATCCTTTATAAACCTTAGCATCTCTTCTTTTCCAAGCTTACCTAAAACTATATTATTTGCATGTTTTTGTGCAAGTTCTTTTCCATATTCTGTAGTTACTGAAAGTACATAGGGATGATTTCCCAATTCATTTATTCTATCACATATGGCTAAACTATCTGAAGTTCCTCCTAAAATCAAAATCATACTGTATAACCTCTTGGAGTTATCATCAGTTCACCATCAATATAAGTAGATTTATTTCCGATTATAACCATAGTAGTCATATCAACTTTTTCAAAATCCATATTCTCAAAAGTACATATAAACTTAGTTTCTTTTTCTCTACCTACATCTTTGACGACTCCAACAGGTGTATTTCCATCTTTAAACTCTCCCATTATTTTAAATGCTTTACTTAGATGTTCACTTCTTCCCTTACTTCTTGGATTATATAGACATATTACAAAATCAGCTTCTGCAGCTAACTTTAATCTTTTTTCAATTACTTCCCATGGAGTCATTAAATCACTTAAACTTATATGGCAGAAATCATGCATAATAGGTGCTCCAAGTATAGCCGCTGCACCAATACTAGCAGTAACACCTGGAATTACTTTAACTTTTATATCTTCACTTTCCTTAGATATTAATTCTAAAATAAGTCCTGCCATTCCGTATATACCAGCATCTCCACTACTTATAACTGCTACTTTTTTCCCTTTTTTTGCTTCCTCTACTGCTTGTTTACATCTATCAACTTCTTGTCTCATACCATTTTGAATTACTTCTTTATCACTTATAAATTCTTCTATTAAATTTATATAAGTCTTATATCCAACAATAGCCTCAGAGTCCTCTATTGCTTTTATCGCCTCCAAAGTCATTGTATCTTTACTGCCTGGTCCAATTCCTACAACATATATCATATTTTTATTCTCCCTACTGAAAAAGTTATTCCTTTATATTTATGTTTTTCAACTATTAAGTTCCCTTTACTTAAAAGATATGCTACAGGTTCTGCTACTGAATATACACCTACATTTTTTTTCACAAAATCAGATTTATCAAACATATCATCAACCTTGGATATTTCATCCCTTGAAAATGTCTTAAATGGCACTTTTAGTTTTTTTGCTAAATCAATGATTGCATTTTCATCTTTTTTTAGTTCTATACTTCCAATTATTTTCACAGCTTTAATATCTATATTTTGTTCCTCAAAAAATTCTAGTAAAGAATCAAACATCAACTTACTATCTGTGTATTTTCTACACCCAATCCCTATAACTATATCTTTTGGAATCACTTTTATTATTTTTTCTCTGTAATAATTATGCGTAAAGTTATTATCCATCTCTAAATTATCTATCTCTAAACTTTCAATATCTTTAGTAAAATTTATCTTGTTGCTTACTATAACTATTCTTTCTATATCTTTATTTAAACAACTATCTTTTAATTCTTTACTACTTTTTATAAGCTTAAATCCTCTAGTGTCAACTTGATAGCCTTCCTCAACATACAAACCAACACATTTGCCATTTACTAACATAGAATTTACTTCTTTTACATTTTCTCTAAAGTTATCAATATAAGCATTTAATTTTTTTGCTATCATATCTAAAGAAGCTTTTTGGTTTACATCAGTAGCTGTTGTTATTACTGGATTCGCATTGATAAGACTACTTATATAATGTGTTAAACTATTTGCTCCTCCAACATGTCCACTCAATAAACTTATTACATTTTGTCCTTTCTCGTCTATCACTAGAATTGCAGGGTCACTAAACTTACTTCTTATATATGGTGCTATACTCCGTACAACTATCCCTGTCGCCATTATAAATATTATGTACTCAAATTTATTAAATACCTCTCCTACAAAATCACTTAGTTTTTTTTGTATTATTTGCACAGAATCTTCCTGACTAATAGATAAAGTACCTTTTTTATTTTTTATTTGATATACAATACAATTGTCTACTAAAGATTCTATCTTTCTAGCTAAATTTTTTCCGTTTTCAGTAATACAAATTATAGCGATATTACCCTCTATACTCATGTTTAAAATCCTTATCATATAACTTTGAATTATTATATTCTTCTCCTAAAAATCTACCTACCATTATTAAAGCCGTTTTATTTATGTTATTTTCTTTAACTTTTACAGCTATATCATTTAAAGTTCCTTTAACTATTTTTTCATCCGCCCACGTAGCTTTATATATAACTGCTATAGGTGTGTCCTTTGGATAACCGCCTTCTAATAATTTAGATACAACCTTCTCAATCTCTTGAACAGATAAAAATATTACCATAGATGTCTGATGCTTAGCATAAGATTGTATTGATTCCTTTTCAGGAACTGGAGTCCTTCCTTCCATTCTCGTTATAATGACACTTTGAGAAATTTCAGGAACTGTATATTCCACTCCTAGAGATGAAGCTGCTCCTAAAAAAGAACTCACTCCTGGTGTACAATCATAGTCTATATTCAATTTATTTAAATCTTCCACTTGTTCTCTAATTGAACCATATATAGAAAAATCTCCTGTTTGTAATCTCACAACAGACTTGTTATTTTCTATACCATCTCTCATAACATCTATTATTTCTTGTAAATCCATATGTGCACTATTATGTATTTGACAATCTTCTTTACAATATTCTAAAAGCTCAGGATTGACAAGTGACCCTGCATATATTACTACATCTGCATTACTTAATAGTTTATACCCTTTCAAAGTTATTAGTTCTTTGTCTCCAGGTCCTGCTCCTACAAAATGTACTTTATTCATCATCATTTTCCCCTTTTTCACAAGATATTATATATATAGGATTTAGTGGTTTAAAATATTCACCTTTTCCCAGTTTCTCTAGTTTAGAAACATTTAAAACACATACATCTATTTCTTTAAACCCATATTTTCTAAGTAACTTTAGAGTTTGGTTAAATGTTTCTATGATTATAAAATTAGCTACAAGTCTTCCTCTTGTAATTAAAGTTTTTTTAGACCATGCTATTATTTCTTCTAAGTTATTTCCAGTACCCCCAAGAAAAATAGAATCAACTTTAGTATTTAAGTTTATGTTTATCGGTGCATAGCCTTTTATTACTTCTATATTTTTTAAATTGAACTTTTTTATATTTTTTTCTATAAGCTCTACAGCATCATCATTTTTCTCTATAGATATAACATTTAAATTGGGATAGTTATATGCAGCTTCAATGCTTACACTTCCTGTACCAGCACCTATATCTATGAAATTCTTAGCATTTACTAAATTTAGTTTGCTTATTGATATTGCTCTAACTTCTTCTTTAGTAATTGGAACCTTACCTGTTATAAATTCACTATTCTTCATCTAAAATCACCACAACATTCATTCCGAAATTGTCCATTCTTATTATTTCTTCTGGCTTTGCTATTGTTATTTTTTCATTGTTGTATGATAAATTCTCACCTACAACAATAATTTTATTTAAATTTCTATCTATTATTTCTTTACTTATTTGCTTTGGCCCTATCTTAGAATCTGTAACCATACATACTTTTTTATGTGATAGTATATAATCGAAATCTGGTATTTTACCATGACTACTGGTAATATATAAATCATTCATATCAACATATATCCTTGAAAATATATATTGTAAAGAACTAATTCCAGAAACCATATTTAACATCTTATTATCAATATTTTTAGATAAATATTTACCTATACCATATATCAATGGGTCACCTGAAGCTATTATTGATATTTGCTTTTCACTATTGTTATTTATATACTCTACAATTTCTCTTAAATTAGAATCTAATATTATTTTTTCTCCTTCAAAGTTTTTTACAGATTCTAAATTCCTTCTGCCACCAATTAATACATCTGAAGTAGAAATTAAATTTTCACCTTTTTTTGTTATATAGTCTAAGTTACCAGGCCCTAAACCTATTATATTTATCATATAAAAACCTCCACTAAAGCATCTGTATTATCTGATTTTCCTAACAAAGACTTATCCATTGAAAAAATTATTACTTCTACATCAATATCATCTACATCTTCATTTAAATACTGCTTTACTCTATCTCTACATTTATTACTCAATATATTATAAACCTGTTTATATTCGCTATTATTTATTAACTCTACAGCTTCTTCAGCCGTTAAACACTGATTTATTTTATGTAAAAATTCATGTGTAGCTCCCATTAAAGCTAGATTTGCCACTAATATCTCACTTCTAGCATCAGCTACTTTACTATGAGTATTAAAAATTCCAGCTGATACTTTTATAAATTTACCTATATGCCCAGCCATCAATATTTTTTTATATCCTATTCTTTGAGCCTCTTTAATCATATAACCTATAAAATTACTGGTTCTTACTACATACTTAATATCTAAGTTCAGTTTCTCTCTTATAAATTGTTCTCCATGATTTCCTGGAACTAATATTATTTTGTCTAAACCTTGTTCTTTTTTCATTTGGAGCTCTATAGATAAAGATTTTTTCCATCCCTCATCGCTCATAGGCTCAACTATCCCAGTTGTACCTATTATAGATATTCCTCCAACTATTCCTAACCTTGGATTAAATGTTTTTTTTGCGATTTCTTCTCCTTGTGGAGCAAAGATTGTTATTTTTAAAACTTTATCATACCCAAACATAGATTCATAATCACTTTCTATAAGCTTTATTATTTCTTGATTTATCATCCTTATTGGAGTTGGATTTATAGCAGGTTTACCAACACCTACACTTAATCCTTTTTTAGTTACTACTCCAATACCAGTTCCACCATAGACCCTAATAAATTTATAGAGTTCACTTTGACACTCTTCACTAATATTTATGTTATCAATATTTTCTAAGGTAAGATAATTATTGCTATCATCAGTTTTAGATATAATTTCAGCTCTTGCATAGATATCCATAGTATGTGTTGCATCTATATCATCTCCACCATCTTTTTTTACAGAACATTCTACAAAGTCATCAGAAATGTTTACATTATCAACATTTAATGATAGCGGTATTCCCTTAGGAGTATCTATGTTTATAGTATCAATTTTATTTTTTGTAATCATCATATATACAGCAGCCTTAGATGCACCTGTAGCACAAGAACCTGTAGTATATCCTCTACGATACTTTTTCCCATCTATATATACATATTCTTCCATATAGATACCTACATGGCATATAAGATAGCATTTACTATTGCTGCTGCTAAATTACTACCACCTTTTCTACCTTTAGAAATTATATATGGTATATCTGTCTTTTCAACTTCATCTTTTGACTCTTGTGCTCCTACAAAACCTACTGGAACTCCTATAACTGCATCTACATCCAATTTTCCTTCTGATTTCATTTCCATGACTTTATATAAAGCTGTTGGTGCATTCCCAAGTACAAATATCTTTCTTCCTTCTTCTTTTGCTGCAATTTCTACAGCTGCCATGGAACGGGTAATACCTTTTTCTTTAGCCACTTTTGCAGTTTCATCATCTGCTACCAAACATTTATATTTGCATCCCAATGCTTCCAGCTTCTTTTTATTTATTCCACTAAGAGCCATATTTGTATCTGTATAAATACTTGCATTATTTTTTAGTGCATTTATTATACTATCAACTGCCTTTTCTGATATTTTTAATATATCCAAGTAATCAAAATCAGCAGTAGTATGTATAGCTCTTTTTATTATTTTTTCTTCAATCTCATCTTTAAATTTATAATCTGGTCTGATTTCATCTATTATTCCTTGTATTAATTCAAAACTTCTCTCTTCTATTTTCATAGGATTCTTTATGTATTCCATTCTACTTCCCCCTTAATTCCACCATCTATTATATCCAAGGTATAGATTTTATTATAAACAGAATTTATATTAGACTCATATAATACATCTATTAATTTCTTATCATTCATAAGCTTATCAATTAAAATACCTATTACTGTACCACTATGGGCAATATTTACTCCATAGGCTCCATATAGCTTGGATATTTTTATTATTTCATTTAAGTATTCTTTTTTTTCTATATTTTCATTTGCTAAACTACTTAATGTACAAGCCTCTCCAACTAAGGATAAATCATCTTTCTTCAGACCTTCTTCTAAAAGAGCAAATGACTTTTTTATAGTTTCCTTATTTTCGATTTTTAACTTACTATAATCTTTCCTCATTCTAATTTTCATCGTATCTAATACTTTATTAGGTTCAAGAATTATAACTTTTGCATTAGTTATATTTCCTAAGTATTTTATAACAGTGCCATTTAGAGGATTAAATATACTATTTTTATTTATAAATATAGAGTCTGTTGGTTCTATTTCTGCTGCCAATTTCGATATTTCTTCACTGTTTAAATCTTTATCTATCAACGATAATGTTGCTTTTATAGTAGCTCCTATATCAGCTGTCGAACTTGCCATTCCTTTTCCAACAGGTATTTTACTGTTTATATTTAAAGAAATGTTTTTGGTATCTTTTTTAGGCAAATTAAATTTTTCAAATACCTTTTCTATAGCTATTCTTGATTTATATCCACCTAAATTTATATCTTTTAATTTCTCTTCAATACATACCTTAGAATACATATTTATAGCATATGAACATAGATATTCTTCATCATCTATTATCCCTTGAACAAACTCTCCACATGATGCTGGGCATATTCCATAAGATTTCATTTTAATCTCCTAATAAATTTTTTATATTTTCTATAAGAATTTTATTATCTTCATGAGATTTTATAGCTATCCTTATAAAACTGTCATCCAATCCTATAAAGTTAGACGCATCTCTAACCAATATATTTCCACGCTTAAACAAATCTTTTTTTAACTCATCAGCTATCTTCTTATAAAGTTTTATTAGGATAAAATTAGCATCTGTATCATAAACTTTTATGTTTCTTATATCTTTTAACTCTTGTAACATGTATTTTCTTTCTTTTATGTAGAACTCTTTACTATTTCTAATATAATCTTTATCTTCAAAAATAAAATTGGATAGCATATCAGCAAAAGAATTTATAGTCCAGGGTTCTTTATACTCATAAATTTTATCCATAATCTTGCTATTACTTGTAAGACCATATCCTAATCTTAAACCAGGCATTCCAAAAAATTTAGTCACAGCCTTAATTATAAATATATTTTTATTTGACTCTATATATTTAACTAAACTATATTCATTTTCATTTTCAACAAATTCCATAAAAGTTTCATCAATTATTAGCATCTTATTGTTTTCATTTAGTAAACAAACAAGTTCCTTTAAATCTTGAACATTCCCACTAGGATTATTAGGATTACATATAAATAAACTATCAAATTTTTCAATTTTATTTTTTACTGTATCTATATCAAGTTTAAAATTATTATTTGAATCTAATTCTAAATCTATAATATCTATATTATTTAATTTGGCACTTCTTCTATACTCTGAAAAAGTGGGGTTTATTATAGCCAATCTTTTTTTAATACTCTTCATAAGCAAATAAATTATCTCTGTTGCTCCATTTCCAGGTATTATAAAGTTTGGATTTATATTTATATATTTTGAGATATTTTTTCTCAAGTTTGTATAATTTATATCTGGATAATTCCTACATTCATCTAACCCTCTTAAAATATATTTTTCTAAATTTGGCAAAACCTTTGGATTTATATTTGAACTAAAATCTATTATTTCTTTTGGGTCTTTCCCATACAATTTTGCCATTTCGTCTACATTAGCACCATGCCCCAAATCCTTCATCTACATCCCCCTTAAATTAGTACACAATTAAGTTATATAATTAAGTTAATAAAAATCATCCTACATGCCACAGATATCAGCGTAAATGCTAATATAGAAGTCAATGAAGAGGCATACATAATTTTATTTGTTTTAATTATATCTTCTCTATCTATCACTCTAATTTTATCTCCTATTGTTGGCTTATATACTTTTTGCCCAGAATAAACATTGGTTCCTCCTAGTTGAATTCCTAAGGCTCCTGATATTGCACCTTCTGAAAAAGCACAATTTGGACTTTTATGATTTTTTCTATCTCTAATAGAAATTTTAAAACAACTCTTATAGTTATAACCAAGAAAAAAACTCCCTATAGTCATAAGAATAACAGATATTCTTGCTGGTATATAATTAGCTATATCATCAATTTTAGCAGAAGCAAAGCCAATATCTTTGTATTTTTCATTCTTATATCCAACAGTTGAGTCAAGGGTGTTTATAGCTTTATACGCCATAGCAAGTGGTGCTCCTCCAATAAATGCATAAAGCATAGGTGCAATTATACCATCTACAGTATTTTCTGCCACAGTTTCTACAGTTGCTCTTATTATTTCAGGTTCACTTAAATTAGTTGTATCTCTACCCACTATATAAGATAGCTGCATTCTGGATTTCTCTATGTCTCCAGTCTTTAATACATTATAAATTTTTATAGCTTCATCTTTTAAACACTTTGTTGCTAACGTCGTATAAATTATGAACCCATTTACTATGATACTTAATAATACATTAAAACTACATAGCTTCACTATAACATAGGTTACTAAGTAGGTTATTCCAACAGTTACAAACCATAATATAAATCCACCAATTTTTAACTGCTTTCCATTTTTAGAGACCTTTCTTATTATTCCTTGGATAAAATTTATAAGTTTTCCAATAAATCTTACTGGATGAGGAAAAGAATATGGGTCTCCTACAATTAAATCTGTTATATACCCTATATAAATAGATAAAATATTCATTTACTCATTTCCCTTTTCCAAAAAATTTTCTATGCAGTTTAAATTATTATAAAAATGTGTGTGAAGGTATGTTGCCAGTGTATTTCCTTTGCTATAACCTCCATCCCATTCTTCTATTAAATTTCCATCTCTTTCTTTTTTCATTGAATATGCACATTTTTCATCACTTTCAAATATTGAATGATGAAACTCATGCCCTTTAATAATTTCTCCTGCTTTAGATAAAATTGTATTTTCTTTAGCTACACCAAGGCAATATCCAAACCTCTTTAGAGAAGCTGTCATCTTACTAGTTCCATTAAATATACCAACCATATTAAATTCTTGTTCTTCTTGATTAAGTAACTTCTCACCTAAGTACATTAATCCACCACATTCTGCATAAATAGGAATATTATTATTATGTGCTTCTAATATAGAGGCTCTCATTGATTCATTTGCTTCTAGTTCTTTCCCAAATATCTCTGGAAAACCTCCTCCAATATAAATATAATCTGAATTTGGTACTGATGTATCTTCAAGAGGACTAAAATAGTTTACTTCTAATCCAAGTTCCTCTAAAAGTTCTATGTTTTCCCTATAATAAAAATTGAATGCCTTATCATATGCTATGGCTATTGATTTATCCTTAATCTGTTCTTTTATCTTATTATTTTCTATTAAATTTTGAAAATCAAAACTACTCTCAAATTCATCACTTTCTGAGATTTCGATTATTCTATCAATATCTATGTAGTTTTCAATCTCATCAGCTAAAGTATAAAACTTTTCTCTTAAAGATTTCATCTCCACACTAGGAATTAGACCTAGATGTCTAGATTCCAATGAAAATTTATTATTTGGAGGAAAATATCCCAACACTTCGATATTACAATATTTCTCTATAGAGCTCTTAATTATTTGATAATGGCTCTTAGTTTTTACATTATTTACTATAACACCTTTTATATCCACATCTTTATCTAGTTCCCTATATCCTAGTACCATAGCTGCACTAGATGCTGCCATAGATTTTCCATTTATAACTAGTATAACTGGAGCTTTTAATACCTTAGAAGTATGTGAACTTGTGCAGTTATCTAAATCTATCCCAAAACCATCATATAATCCCATAACTCCTTCTACTACTGAAATATCTGCATCCTTTGAAGATTTATTTACTATATACTTTATCTTTTCATCATCTAACATATAAGAATCCAGATTTCTAGAATGTCTTCCAGTTATAAATGTGTGATATGAAGGGTCTATATAGTCTGGCCCTACTTTATACGGCTGTACTTTCATATTTCTCTTAACTAAAGCCTGCATTATTCCTAATGATATTGTAGTTTTCCCAACTCCACTGCTAGTACCTGCAATCAAAATCTTTTTCATAATACACCTCCTACCTAAAGTATAAATATAAAGTCATTCTTATTTCATAATTTCATATATCTTCTCTATGTCTAAATGTTCTCTTAAGAAATCTGCCAATTTATCATACTCTTTATCTTTAAACTCATCAAAAGAACTTACAGTACTTTCTAATACTTTTAATCCCTTTTTCTTCCTTATATTATTTAAAATTGCTCTTGTAAAATCTATTTCATCAAATATTCCATGAAGATAAGTACCAATTACATTACCTTCTTTATTTACACTTCCTTCAGTATAATTGATTTCTTTATCTAGTTTTTTTGTTATCAAGTCTAAGCTACTTACTTTATTACTACGATTTGTAATTCCCATATGTATTTCATAACCTTTTACTTTCTTACCTTTAAGGTCGTTCATATATTCACCAGCACATTCAATAATGGTAGCTTCTACTTGAGTTGTAGTCTTTTCCTCTTCAAATATTGTTTCTGTATCTAAAAGACCAATTCCATCTAATTCTTCAATTTCACTTTCAACATGATAAGGGTCTTTTAATTTTTTACCTAACATTTGATACCCACCACATATTCCAAATATCAATTTACCCTGACTATGTAAGTTTTTAATTTGTGACTCAAGACCACTTTCTCTTATGTACTTTAAATCATCTATAGTACTTTTAGTTCCAGGTATTATCAATATATCTGGATTTCCTATAGCTTCTCCATAGTCTACATATCTAAGGCTTACATCTTCTTGTGTTTCAAATATATTAAAATCTGTAAAATTTGACATATGTGGAGTTCTAATTATTTCTATATGTATATCATTTTTATCCATTTTTTTCTTAAATCTAGTTGTTACACTATCTTCATCTTCTATTTTTATATCCATATAAGGAACCACACCTAAAACAGGTACTTTTATAATATCTTCAAGCATCTTTAAACCATCTTGTAGGAGTTCCTTTTTTCCTCTAAATTTATTGATTATTACTCCTTTGACTCTTTTTCTCTCATCATCATCTAATAAAAGCATTGTACCTGCTAATGATGCAAATACTCCACCTCTATCAATATCCCCAACTATTATTACTGGTGCATCTGCTATTTTTGCCATACCCATATTGGATATATCTCTATCTTTTAAATTTATCTCCGCAGTACTCCCTGCACCTTCCATAACCACAATGTCATACATTGAACTTAAATTATTAAAGGTTTCTTTTAATACATCTACCAATTCTAGCTTATAATCATGATATTCAGATGAAGGCATCTCTCCTACAACTTTTCCTCTTACAATCACTTGACTTTTATGATTTCCAGAAGGTTTTAATAAAACTGGATTCATATCTGCTATCGGCTCTATTTTTGCAGCTTCTGCTTGAAATACTTGTGCTCTTCCCATTTCTAATCCTTCTTTAGTTATAAAAGAATTTAAAGCCATATTTTGCGACTTAAAAGGAGCAACAGTATAACCATCTTGTTTAAATATTCTACACAATCCTGCTGATAAAATACTCTTACCTACATTTGATGCAGTTCCCTGTAGCATTACTTTTTTACCCACTTTCTCCCCTCCTTAAAGTTAAATTTTACCTATAAATAAACTAAAAAAAGTCCTAGTGCTTCTAAAGCTAGGACTTTTATATATATTAATTAAAAATCTTTCACCCCGAAGACCTCATGTTTTAAATTAAATTAGGCAGGTATCCTGGCTTAACTTCATCCTACTTCCATAACCTTCCCATCAAATTGACAGTGGTATTTATAGTTTCGTTGGTTTCACAGTAGCGGGGGCTGCAAAGGCATCTAACCTTTTTCCCTTTTTACATCTCATTGAGAACCTAATTTTAATCTAGTATTCTATTTTTGTTAGTAATTTTATAAGCACATATCGTTTAATATTTAATATTTAATTTATATTGAATTATATAAATTCAGTAAAATTCATTTTATTTATTACAGTAAATCCATTATCAACTTCCAAAATTGTAATAGATGCATTATCAATTTTAAAGTTCCAATGATATTTATAACTACCAGAAATCAAATATGTTATTATATTTCTTATTGTACCTGCATGAGAACATATAAGTATTGTTTTTCTATTTAAATAATCATCATTTTCTAAAATTATATTGTCAATCTCTTTTGCTATTCTTTCATATGAATCTATCAAGCTTTCCCCATTTGGGTATCTATAATTGCTACCTTCTTCTATCATTTTTTCAAATTCTTTTGGATATTTAACTTTTATCTCTTCAAAAGTTATTCCTTCAAAGTCTCCAAAGCTAATTTCTCTTAGATTTTCTCTTTCTTCTATTTCTATTGATTTCAGCTTTGATATTTTCTCTATTGTATCTTTAGTACGTGAAGATGGAGTTGTGTAAATCTTATCTATACTTTCACTACTCATATATTTTGTAATTTTATTTATTTGTAATTTACCTTCTTCACTAATATAACTATTTATATGACCTGATAATCTTCCTTTTTCATTATCAGTTGTCAAAGCATGTCTTATTAATATTAATCTTATCACATTATCACCACTTTTTAGTTTTAAATAAACATAAAAATTAACAAATATATATAAATCAAATATACAAGTTCTGAAAGTTCTATTCCACAACCCAATATATCTCCTGTTACTCCATCAATTTTTTTGTAAATATGATTTTTAAACAATATTATAAATATAAAAACTACTATAGCTGAACATAATACTTTAATCAATACTATATTAGGCACTAAAAATATTAATTTAGCAATAATACTAACTATCAATAATGTGTATATTATAGCTGTTATTAACATACTTGTAGTCAATTTTCCTATAAATAAATTCCCCATTCCTTTTGCTCTTGGTGTTACTGTTTTATATGTCAATAACATTACTCCTAACCTTGCAATCATTGGCATGAATATTATAACCCATAGTGAATTATTACTTATAATACTATATACAAATCCAATCTTTAATAAAAGTACAAACATAATTGCTAAAAGCGAATTTGTACCTAATCGAGAATCTTTCATTATTTCAAGCATTTTCTCTTTATCTCTATAACTGTATATTGCATCAAATGTATCCCCTAATCCATCTATATGAAGCCCTCCAGTAATCAAAACACCAGCAAGTGTTATTATAATTGCACATATAAATGGCTGAAACAAAAGTATAGAAACCCATCCTATTAAGTAAGTTAATATACCAATAACAAGACCTACAAGCGGAAAATATACTATAGATTTGTAAAATTCATCATCAAACCCTACATCTAATTTTATAGGTATTCTTGTCAAAAACTGTAGTATCAAAATAAATCTTTTCATAGTCACATACTACTCCTTTATTTTCATAGGTATGCCACTAACTACAAAATAAACTTCATTGCTTTTTGATGCTATATATTGATTTATACGACCTACAATATCAGTATATATTCTACTAAGTTTATTTCCAGGAACAATTCCCATACCTAATTCATTTGTCACAAATACAAAATATAGATTTGTTTTTTCTATTTCTTTAATAAGTTTACTAATTTGTTCTTTTATGTATTCTTCCAATTTATTTATTTCTTCTTGAGTAGATTCTTCTATGTTTAAATTATGTGAAAACATTAAATTATTTACTAATAGTGTTACACAGTCTAGTATAACAGTTTCATGTTCTTCATATATATTTTTAATTATAGAATATATGTCTTCATATATTTCATATGTCTTCCAACTTTTAGGTCTACTCTCTTGATGCTTCCTTACTCTATCTTTCATCTCATCATCAAATGGAATAGATGTCGCTATGTAAGCTGTGTTATTATTCCTATCTAAACATAATTTTTCTGCAAAATTACTCTTTCCTGACCTAGCTCCTCCTGTTACCAGAATAATTTGACTCATCAAAACACTCCTAAATATATTAAATTTTTTATCGACCCATATCTATCTCATCAAAAGTCGCCATATTTTTGTAAGTATAATTTGAAGCTTCCACTATATTAAATGCCAAAGCAGCTCCACTTCCTTCACCTAATCTCATATCCATATTTAGTATAGGGTCTAATTTCAATATATCTAATGCTCTTTTAGTTCCTGATTCTGCTGATAAATGTGATGCTATCATATATTCTCTAGTTTTTGGATTTATTTTATAAGCAATTAAAGCAGCAGCATAAGAAATAAATCCATCTATAACAACTGGAATTCTATTAGCACTACATCCTAATATAACACCTGCCATTGAACCTATTTCAAATCCACCTACTTTAGATAAAATATCTACACCATCAGTTGGATTTGGATTGTTAATTTCAATAGCTTTTCTAATTACATCAGCTTTATGTTTTAATCTTTCTTTTTTAAGACCTGCACCTATACCTGTCACTTCTGATGGGTCACATCCTGAAATTACAGATATTATTGCAGTACTTGGAGTAGTATTTGCTATCCCCATCTCTCCAATACCAATTACTTTATAATCTCTTTCTATACATTGCTCTGCTATTTCAATTCCTATTTCTAAGCATCTTATAGCCTCTTGTTTGCTCATGGCTGGTCCCTTTGCCATATTTGAAGTACCTTTTCTTATCTTATAATCTAATACTCCATCTAGTTTTTCATCACAATTTATTCCTACATCTACAGCTACAACATCTGCTCCTACAAATTTACTTATTACTCCAACGCCACATAGCCCTTTTGAGAAATTTGGAAATTGTAACTTTGTTATGTCCTGAGGGTCAGGCGCAACTCCTTCTTCATATACTCCATGATCTCCAGCAAAAGCAATTATAACTTTTTTAGTTGTATCAAAATTTTCATTACCAAATATCCCTGCTAATTGCATGCAAATATCTTCTATCTTTCCTAAGCTTCCAGTTGGATGTATAAGCCTGTCCAACCTCTGTTTTGCTTTTTCAATAGAAGACTTATCTAGAGAATATATATTCCTTGATATACTTTCTAATAAACTCATTTTCTATCCTCCCAATATTATTTTTTTTAATTATCTTTTTAGATAAAAAATACTCTTATTTTCTAAAAATTTCAACTTTTTCTTTTTATTTTTACATACATATAAAGATTATTCTACATTTTATCTTAATTTCCTTTATTTTACATTTCTAATTTGCATACAATCACATACTTTTTGTAAAAATATAATTAAAAGAACTTTAAGGAGTTGATATTGTGGATGATTTTTCTAAATTAAAAAATTTATATGAAGATGGATATAGATGTATTTATCATAATTGTGTTGATAATAATTATACTATCTATCTTAAGAATTTTTATACGGAAGGTACAGAAACTGTAGAGTTAAGTAGTGAATCAGATTTTTCACAATTTAAAGATTATATAGATGGACTTAGAATGTCTTAATTCTTTGGGAACCCATTAAAATAGGGAGTTTAACAACTCCCTATTTTGAAGTCACAATTTTTTTAATAAGCTTTAAAAGTTCGTCTCGGTTTACTTCTCTTTGTTTTTTTCTGTCTTTATACTCTTGAAAGTTAACAACTTTTGTATTTGGTTTTTCCATAAACTCACTTCCCATTTAACATTATTAACTTATCTTAATATATTTAATTCTATACAATTTATCTATTTCCTTCTATTTATAATACAAAATTTCTTAAATAATCCCAAATTTTCAAAACAAAATTTTCAAAATATACTAAAATCTACCTTTCAAATATAATATCAAATACGATTTAATACTTGTTATACTTTATAGTATAATATACTAATAAAGTATAATAAAGGAGATTTTAAATGAATATATTACAAAATGAAAACTTAATTATTGAATCAAGTAGCTCTGGTGCTGAACTTACTAGGATATTTTCTAAAAAACATAACAGAAATATTCTTTGGGATGGTAATAAAAAACATTGGGGTAGACAATCACCTATATTATTCCCTATAGTTGGTAAACTTCTTGATAATGAAACCATAATAGAAGAAAATTTATATAATATGACTCAACATGGATTTGCTAGAGATATGGATTTTGAAATTGCAAATAAAGGAGATGCATTCATATCTTATAGTTTAACATCCAATGAATCTACTCTAAAAAAATATCCCTACTATTTTGAGCTACTTATAAATTATACATTAAATGATGATAGCATAAATATAGAATGGATTGTAAAAAATACTGACTCTAAAGATATATTCTTTTCTATAGGAGGACATCCTGCATTTAATCTTCCTTTTTATGAACAAGATGACTTTTCTAAGTACTATCTTGAGTTTAAAGGAAGAAATAATGTGGAAAAAATTAATTTAAATGGGTCCTTTACTGATGATACAAAATTTATTGGAGACTTAAAAAGGTTACAATTAAATCCAGAATTATTTAAAAATGATGCTTTAATATACACTAACATAGACGAAGTATCTATATATAATGATAAAGATAGTGAATGCCTAACTATATCTATGAAGAATTTTCCTCTAGTTGGCATTTGGACTCCTTATTATAGCGAAACTAATTCTACTGCTCCATTTTTATGTATAGAACCATGGTACGGTCTTGCTGATAGTATACATTCTAATAAAATTTACACAGATAAGAAATTTATAAACAAATTAGGTAAAGGAAAAGTTTTTACAGCTTCTTATAGTATAGACATACATTAGATAAAAAATTTAATTTACATGTTTGTGTTTTTACAAAATATTAATGTAGCTCAAAATAGAAAATACCCTAAATATTCATATAATCAGTATAAAACAAATAAGTTTCTATAGTGCTGAAATGATAGTACTTTTAAATAAGAGTAGGTATAGTATTAGAAAATAGAATTATTAATATTAATATTCCTTAAATCAAAAAAATATTACTGGACTGCTAAATTTCCAGTAATATTTTTACATGTATTTTAAAATGTTTAATTACCCATATTTTAAAAGCTAAGTTAAAACTTTTAACAATAAAACTATATAGTAAAATGTTGAAACAATACCAAAAGTTAGTTTTATCCACTCTATATTTTTACTTATAACAATTTTTTTATTTTCTATTACATCTACAAACTTTAAATTCTATTTATTAATCTGCTCTCTAAGCCATTCAGTTGCTACATCCAATTGTTTTTTCTCATCTTTTTCTTCAATTGTAGGTTTTATCCCTTTTTCATTGATATAATCTCCATTAGGTGTAAAGTATTGAGCAGTAGTTAATTTATATCCTGTTCCATCTTTCAACCTTACAACTGACTGTACCAGCCCTTTACCATAAGTCGTAGTCCCTACAGAAATACCTTCTTTATTATCAACAATTGCAGCTGTTAATATCTCAGCAGCAGAGGCACTTTCTCCATTGGTTAAAACTACTATTGGAAGTCCCAATTTTTCTTTATCAGATTTTAAGTATTCTGTATTTCCTTTATTGTCTTTAGTATATACTATAGTTCCTTCACCAATTAATTCATCAGCAACTTCTTTACATATATCCAACATACCTCCAGGATTGTTTCTAAGGTCTATTACTAATCCCTTAATATTTTTTTCTTTCAATCCTTTTAAAGCTTTGTCAAAATCAGTATATGTACTTGATATAAATTGGGTAATTTCTATATATCCTAAATCATTATCAATTACTTTACTTTCTATACTTTTCTCAACTATCTGTTCTGTTTTCAACTCAAAGCTTAGTTGTTTATCTTCTCTCAATACTACTAGCTCTACTTTTTTACCTTTTTTACCTTTCATCATACTCACAGCTTCATCCGAATTTTTATATGATACAGATTTTCCGTTGACTTTTATTAATTTATCTCCTGCTTTTACTCCTGCTTTTTCTGCTGGAGAATCTTTCATAGGAACTACTACTAGTCCTCCATCTTTTGATGCTCCTATATACATTCCTACACCAACATAAGAGCCCTCACTATCTTCTATTAGCTTTTCCATTTCATCTTTAGTGTAATAACCAGAATATTTGTCATTTGTTCCTAGAAATAACCCCTTTGATGCTCCATCCACTAAATCTTTATCAGAGACTTTTTTATAAAAATCTTGTTTTATAATAGATTCTAATCCTAACAACTTATCATATTTTTTATAGCCTTCATAGAGTTCTTTTGATACTACAACTTTGTTCCCTAATGTAAGTTGAAACGCTGATGTGGCCATAGCTGTTATAATTACTAAAATCACCCCTAAAAAAATAGCTTTCTTTTTTGAAATCACAAGATACATCTCCTTTTACATAAACTATTATATATTATATGACTAGCTGTTATTTTTATTACATTTACCCAAATATATTGCCTTATTACAATAAACTATACTAAAATTTATATTAGAATACAAATTCTGTTCACATTATAACATATTAAAGGAGGAATATTTTATGAAAAAAGAATTTAGAAAAAAAGTTATTGAACATAGAAAAAATAAAAGTGCTGAGTTTGTACTAAATAATTCAAATTTGATAACAGAAAAATTACTTCAAATGGAGGATATAAAAAACGCAACTAATATAATGCTTTATCTAGATTTTAATAATGAAGTTAACACAGATAATTTAATCAAAAAGCTTTTATCTCTAAAGAAAATAGTCTCAAGCCCTATTACAATAAAAGAAAATCATACATTAATTCCTACTCAAATAACAGATTTAGATAATGGACTAAAAATTGGTGCATATGGAATAAGGGAACCTAACGAAAAATCACCTACAATTGATATTAAATCTTTAGATGTTGTAATTGTTCCAGCTGTTGCATATGACATACATTGCTATAGATTAGGATATGGTGGAGGATTTTATGATAGATTTTTAGAGAACTTAAGAAAAGACGCAATAACTATAGGAATAGCATTTGACTTTCAGGTATTTGATTCTATTCCAAAAGAAACTCATGATGCACAATTAAACTATATAGTTACTGAAACCAGAATTCTTACACCAAATAATTAACACTCTCAATACTATTAATATAACACTCTGTTTAATATTTAATTTTTATATTATTCAATGAATATTTTAAGTCATGGCTTTTACATCAATAAAGCCTCGACATGATTTATTTACATTAATAAAAACCATGACTTTATTTTACTATACAAATAAATAGTTATTTAATCACAAAATATGCTTTTATTTAGTAGAATTTAACTCTATTCTATCTGGAAGTTCACTTATATTTGTTTCAACCACTATGTATGGAAGAGAATCCTCCTTATCCTTATACTTTATCTTAACTCTCAAAACTTCTTTTCCTTCTTCACTTACACTTTCTATGTTATCCATCTCAATACCATATTTATTATTTCCCCTAGTTACTATGATGTATATTTTATTATCAATTTTAGCTGCTAATGCCCTTTCTTCATTTGTGTATTTGTCCATAACATCTAGTATCTTTTCTGGTATTGAATTCCTTTGCAATACTGTATAATCTATTGGCTTAGTTTTTTCTATAAACATACTTGGTATGAATATAAACCCTCCTATCACAAATATAAGAGCTATAACTCCATAAATTATACCTTTAATATTAAACTTTACATCCAATTTTATCACTCCTTCCATCTATTTAAATATATGATTTATAATTTTGTCTTAGACTTTAAATTATCAATAATAAAGTGTTTATTATAGTTACCCTTAAATATGAAATAATAAAAAAAGGATTTTATGACAAATAAATTATAAAATAAAAAAGAGTTATATAAAAACAATTTAATTGTTTTTATATAACTCTCTATTTTACAGTTCTAAATTATTTATTTACCATTAACTCCTTCTTGATAGCCAGATGTTTTTGTAATCTGTCTATAAAGAACACAAACCAGTATTATGACGCCCATATATCCGGTATATGGATATAAGATACCAACCAGCTTATCAAATGGTAAGAATCCACCTATAAGACCTAATATAGCTGTTATTACTGTTATTAATTTAAATTTAGGATGATTATCATCTACAAATCTATTAGTTACTGACCATAATAAAGGTACAGCTGTTGTATATATTCCTAATATAAGAACTACTGAGAATAAAACTCCAACTACTGGTGAAATCTTATCAGCTAAGAATAATGAAGGTATTGCTTTTGAATATAAGTTTCCTACATCAGAAAGCATTGCTAAGTTCATCATTATAGCTGCTGCCATAAGTGCTACCCCACCTAGTATACCACCGCAAACAGCTTCTTTTTTATTAGCAGCACTTGCTCCTAATCCTGTTAAGAACGCCATGACAACGATTGTATTATAAGTAGTGTATATTACACCAGATAGATATGCGTTTGGAACTGGTCTAGATACCTCTACAGTTTTAAGAATCTCTCCTGCTTGAGATAAATTACCTATATTACTGCTTAAACTTATAGCTCCAACTAAAAGTGTAAATATTATTATTACAGGTCCTATTCCACCTAGTATCTTTGATAATTTATCAAGACCTAATGAAACAGTTAATAATGCTACTACTGCCATACCTATTCTACCTACAAATGGATTTAATCCATAGTATTCAGTTAAAGTTGCTCCCGCTCCTGAAATCATTACTACGAAAACACCAAATAAGAATAAAGGTCCAAACCACTCAAAGAATATTCCTAAATACTTACCACAATAAACACGATAAATTTTGATAGGTTCTTTAAGTTGAAGTTCTTTACCTTTTGACATTACTGAAGCACCCATCCATGAGAATAATACCATTGAAATTATCCCACCAATAATACCTGCAAACCCATAAAAAGTGAAGAATTGCATTATTTCTTGTCCTGTTGCAAATCCAGAACCGATTACTGTTGCTACATAAGCTCCTGCGAAACTGATGACTGTTTTAACATTTACTTTTTCTGACATATCTCAGTTACCTCCCCACGTGAAATTTTTTCATCTGCTTAATTACTTCTATAAACTACTTACAATTTCCTTTAACATAAAATCCATGATAACTGTTTTAAAACTTTTTGTATAATAACTTAAAACTTATAATATACTTTTTATACAGTATACCTCCCTTCATACAATTCTTTAAATTATTTTTGTTTAAGTAGTTATTATATGTATAAAATTAATTTCCCTATAAACTATATATTAGTCATATTTTTCTGAATAGTCAATATATATTTGAATATTTTCTCTATTTTTGTAAAAATTTGAATATTTGGTTAGGTTTTTGATAAATTGATATAGTGTATAAAAAAGAGAGATATAAATTCATATAATGCTTTATATCTCTCTTATACACATATTATATTATTAACAAACATGCATAATTTATATTTCTTACATTCTTTTTGCAAGAATAGCTTCTTTTACAGCTTTTACTATATCATCACAAGTTAATTCATATTTTTTTAACAATTCATTTGGAGCACCAGATTCTCCAAATGAATCTTTAATCCCAACTTTTTTTACAATAGTTGGATAAGATTCTCCAACTGTCTCACTCACAGCAGAACCTAAACCTCCAATTATACTATGTTCTTCTACAGTTACAATAGCATTAGTTTCTTTTGCTGCTTTTAATATTAAATCCTTATCTATAGGTTTTATTGTGGACATATTTATGACTCTGGCACTAATGCCTTCTTCTTGCAATTTTTCTTGTGCCAGTATAGCATCATTCACCATAATCCCACAAGCTATAATTGTGACATCATTGCCATCTCTTAGTACTATACCTTTTCCTATTTCAAAATGATAATCCTCATCAAATAAAACTGGAACTGAACTTCTTCCTAATCTAACATAAACAGGTCCATTGTATTTAGCTATTTCAAAAATCATCTTTTCTGTCTCTACTCCATCAGCTGGAACAAGAACTGTCATATTTGGTATAGCTCTCATTATTGCAATATCCTCTACACTTTCATGAGATGCTCCATCTTCTCCAACAGTAAGTCCTGCATGAGTAGCACAAATTTTTACATTTAACTTTGGATAACAAACTGAATTTCTTATAATCTCAAAGGCTCTCCCTGTAGCGAACATAGCAAAAGTACTAGCAAAAGGTATTTTTCCAGCAGTTGATAATCCGCAAGCAGCACCTATTAGATTTTGTTCGGCTATACCCATATTAAAAAATCTATCTGGAAATGCTTCATAAAAATCATGTGTCTTTGTAGACTTTGATAAATCTGCATCTAACACTACAACATTGTCATTTATTTGACCTAATTTTACTAAAGCTTTACCATATGCTTCTCTTGTTGCCATTTTATTCATTGTCAGCACCTCCTAATTCAAGTAAGGCTTGTTCTAGTTCTGCATCATTTGGAGCTGTCCCATGCCATCCTGCTTGATTTTCCATAAAAGATATTCCTTTACCTTTTATAGTCTTTGCAATTATCATTGTAGGCTTTTTAACTGTTGATTTAGCTATATCAAGAGCAGCAAATATTTGGTCAAAATCATGACCATCTATTTCAATTACATTCCATCCAAAAGCCTTAAATTTATCAACGATTGAACCTAGGTTCATTACACTTTCTATGTTTCCATCTATCTGAAGTCCATTATTGTCTAAAAAAGCAATTAAATTATCAAGCTTATAATGTGCAGCACTCATAGCAGCTTCCCAAACTATACCTTCTTGAACTTCTCCATCACCAAGTAAAGTGTATACATTCCATGGTGCATTATCTAATTTTGATGCCATAGCCATCCCACATGCAGCCGAAAAACCTTGCCCTAAAGAACCTGTGGATATATCCACGCCAGGTGTTCCTTTCATATCTGGATGTCCTTGTAACATTCTTCCTATTTTCCTCAGTCCATTTAATTCTTCCTTATCAAAATAACCTTTTTCAGCCAATATTGCATATAATGCTGGTGCAGCATGTCCTTTTGATAATACAAATCTATCTCTATCCTCCATTTTAGGTTTTGAAGAATCCACATTCATTTCATCAAAGTATAACGCAGTAAGTATTTCAACTACTGATAATGACCCTCCTGGATGTCCAGATTTGGCTCTATGTATCATAGAGACTATATCTCTTCTTATGATACGCGCAATCTCATTTAATCCTTTATGGTCTCTCATGTAATTACCTCCCTTGAGTTTGTAATTTTATATCAATTCCATCTTATTATATCACTTTTATGCTATTTTTTTGCGTTATTTTTGATTTTATTAGCTTAGGCCACTAAAATTAAACTCTATGAAATATTTTTAAAGAAAAAAGGGATTGTCTAACAAAAGACAAACCCCTCTTTAAAAAGTAAACAATCCTAAACTTATTTGAAGCCCATCATCTACTTTTATCATCATATTTTCATCTAGACAACCAATTTTTTCCCTCAGTCTCTTTTTATCAATAGTTCTGATTTGTTCTAAAAGAATCACTGAGTCTTTATTAAGCCCATATTCATTGGAACTTATCTCTACATGAGTAGGTAATTTGGCTTTATTAATCTGAGATGTTATAGCTGATACTATAACTGTAGGACTATATTTATTACCTACATCATTTTGTATTATCAGAACAGGCCTAACTCCTCCCTGTTCTGAACCAACAACTGGACTTAAATCAGCGTAATATAAATCACCACGCTTTATTTCACAATTAGTACTCACCTTGGGCAATCTTCCCTTCATTTTTATCATCAGAAGATACTTCGTCAACTGTCATGCCTAGTTCAGCTAATGACAGATTAATTTGACCCATTTCTCTATAACCCGTTTTCATAGATTCTTTAATATGAATTCTCTTTTTCTGAGTTATATAGAACTGAAAAGCAGCTTTTGCAAAATCTTCTCTGTTACTGTTCTCCATCTGAACAATACTATCAACTTCAGAAATCAGAGAGTCTGGTAAAGTAACTTCTATTTTTTCTTTACTCTTATCGTACACAAAATCGCCTCCCAGATTATAATATCATGGTTTTATTTTAGCAAATAACTGTTTATTTGTACAAGCTCATTATTTTCCATATAAACATGGTCAACTCTTCTTGATATCATGCATAACACTTCATAGTTTATAGTTCCTAAGTCTTTGGCTATACGTTCAGCTGTAACTTCACCTTCTCCAAATAGTATAACCTCATCTCCAACTTTTATGTCTATATCTTTGTCAATTCTAACCATTATTTGATCCATACAAATTCTACCAACTACATCAAATACTTCTCCTTTAATAAGAACTTTTGGATTCTTTTGAATTCTAGTGAATCCATCCGCATATCCTATTGGAATTGTAGCTATTGTTTCCATACTAGTAGTTGTATATTTTAGTCCATAACTTATTCCTACACCTGGTTCAACTTGTTTTATATGTCCGATTTTTGATTTTAATTTCATGGCTGGTTTTAGTTCTAGTCTTTCTTTAAATACATCATCAGATGGATAATGACCATATAATATTATTCCTGCTCTTACCATATTTAATCTTAAATCAGGGCAATCCATAATAGCTGCACTATTTGATACATGCTTTATAGCTATTTCTACACCAGCTTCATCTAACTTATCAGACATAAATTTATAATTATTAGCTTGTTTATAAGTGTACTCTTTACTTACTTCATCAGCTGTAGCAAAATGAGTAAACATACCTTCTAAATTTATATATTCTAATTTATTTAATTTTACTATATCCTGTACTGACTCTTCATTAGGTTGGAAACCTATTCTAGTCATTCCTGAGTCTATTTTAATGTGAACACAGGCTTTTTCTCCTAAAGATTTTGCAATTTCGTTTATCTTTTGTGCTGTTTCTAAAGAATAAACTGTCATAGTTATTTTATTTTTTATAGAATCTTCAAAAGCTTCATCTGGAGTATATCCTAAGTTCAAAATAGGAAGTGTTATACCATTTTGTCTAAGCTCAATTCCTTCAGCAGTTCTTGCTACTGCTAAATAATCTACTTTTTCCTTTTGTAATAATTTTGCAACTTCTACTGCACCATGTCCATATGCATCAGCTTTTATTACTCCACAAACTTTAATATCTTCTTCTAATAAATTTTTAATATTTTTTAAGTTAAATCTTAAGTTATCTAGATTTATCTCTGCCCATGTAGGCACTGTTATTTTTTGCATTTCTTTAGTCCCCCTTAGTTTCTGTATTCAAAATCTCTGTATTTTACTGTAAATCTTGGCACTCCTTCATTATCTAATACTTCCATCTTTTCAGGGTTCTTTGTGTCAGTATTTACATATAATACTTGCTTATTAAAATATTTATTATCCCCAGGAATAAAAGTCTCTAAAACCAAGTTTCCTTTGGATAACTTTATTTTCATCTCTTCGTTTTGAAGATAATTTTTTATAAAGTCTCCTATAAAAAGATATTGATTATTTTTTCCTGTATTAGGCAATTCCACTATATCACTGATATTTGGATTTTTAACTAATATTTTATCACCTTGATACTCTATACTTTTCCCCTTTAAGTGTTTTGGGGAAATTACTTCTAATTTATAGTTATCAGTTTTTTTATAAGTATGAATTAAAACATAATTGTGTGGGCTCTTATTTCCAACTACTTCTACTTCAGCTTTACAACTGTAAGAATTCATATCAGAAATCTGCTTTTGAAAATCTTTGTATACTTCTTCTTTTGTGGACTGTCGTTTTTGGCATCCTATTACAATTATAACCAGTGCCAAGAACATAATACATACTATAGTCCACTTTTTTCTCACATCACACCTCCTACTTTAGTCTATTCATTATATAAAGCTTTTATTATATCATATCTACAAATTATACCTTTAAGTTTATTGTCATCATCTACTACAGGAACTCTGTTTATTGATTTTTTGATCATTATATTAGCCACATCGTCAAACTTATCATCTTCATGAACTTTTATTATGTCCTTAGACATCAGTTCTCCGACTTTATAAGCTGCTACTTGCTTTATGTCTTTTTCTACCTTTTTTAAATCATCTAAAAAAATCAGCCCTTGTAATAAATTTATATATAGAGGTGCTTCTATATACTTTTCTTTTTTAAGAATGTCTGTTTCAGAAATTATTCCAACAACTTTATTTTCTGAATCTACAACTGGCAATCCTCCTATTTTCTCCGCAATTAGCATATTAGCTACATCTGCTATACTATCATCTTGTTTTGCTACTATTACATCTGTTGTCATTATTTCTTTTGCTGTTTTATCCATCATAATGTAATCACTCCTTAGTCCTTAATTATAGTTATCGCATTTGCTATAGCATAATCTTTTGAATGTGATATTGAAACTTTTATTTCTAAAACATTATAATCTATGCACATTTTTGCCAGATTATTATAAGTTTTTACTATTGGTTTTCCCATTTCATTTCTGAGAACCTCTATATCTTTAAAGTTAAACATTCTGATTCCTGTACCCATAGATTTACTTATAGCTTCCTTAGCCGCAAAATTACCAGCTATACTTTCTGCCTTAAAATTTTTAGAATTAAAATATTCAATTTCTTTATCTGTAAATATTTTCTTTAAAAACCGATTATTTTTTTCTACAGCTTTTTTTATTCTGTCAATTTCAACTATGTCTACTCCAATATCAAATATATCCATTTTTCCTCCAGAAAATTTATAATAGCTCTTTTCATTTAATAATGAATTTATAAATTTACTATTGATAATACCTATTATTGTTTAGTTTATGTTACTTATCCCAATTTAATAATCATTATAATAGAATTGTAACTTTTAAAATTATTTATAATAAATAATCTATGTAAATCTATTATATTATTTATTATACTACACAACTAAGCAAATTTTTTAAATTTTATAAAAATTTTATATAGATTTCTTATATGAATATTTTTTCACTTCTATATAATCTATCTAAACCTTCTTTATCTTATTAATTGCAACATAATTTTGCAGTAAATTTAAACACTTTGTGAATTTACTATCACTACACTTCCACTATATTTTATACTTTATTTTTTGTTATTTTATTAACACCAAAATTATAAAAAAAGTCATTTTGACCAAAAATAATTTTAGTAAAAATGACTTTTCATGTTTTATATTAAATTATTAAATCCATTCAGCAGATTCTGTCAATATGACAGTTTTATTTTGGTCTACATTAACAAATCCTTCTGATATTTTTGCTTCTTTAAAATTTCCATCTTTTTTTATCTTCAAAGTTCCTACAGGTATGCCTGAAACAAACGGTATATGACCTTTCAATACCCCTTTGTCTCCCTTTGTAGTTCTAACTACTATCATTTCAACTTCTCCATCATAAAACGTATCATTTGGAGTTACAACTTTCAATGAAAATTCACTAGCCATGACTACATACTTCCCTTCGCTTTTTTAACAGCATCTTCTATTGTACCTACAAACAGGAATGCTGACTCTGGTAAGTCATCATGTTTACCTTCAAGTATCTCTTTGAATCCTCTTACAGTTTCTTTAACAGGAACATATTGACCTGGGTTTCCTGTAAATTGCTCTGCAACTGTAAATGATTGAGATAAGAATCTTTGTATTTTTCTAGCACGTGCAACTATTAACTTATCTTCATCAGATAATTCATCCATACCAAGTATGGCAATTATATCTTGTAGTTCTTTATATCTTTGAAGTATTGATTGAACTCCTCTGGCTATTTCATAATGTTCTTTTCCTACTATACTAGGGTCAAGAATTCTTGATGTAGATTCAAGAGGGTCAACCGCTGGGTATATACCAAGTGATGATATTTGTCTAGATAAAACTGTTTTTGCATCTAAGTGAGAGAATGTTGTAGCTGGTGCTGGGTCAGTTAAGTCATCTGCTGGTACATATACTGCTTGAACAGATGTTATTGAACCTTTCTTAGTTGATGTTATTCTCTCTTGAAGTGCACCCATTTCAGTAGCTAATGTTGGTTGGTAACCAACGGCTGATGGCATACGTCCTAGAAGTGCTGAAACTTCTGAACCAGCTTGTGTGAAACGGAATATATTATCAACGAAAAGTAAGACGTCTTGTCCTTGCTCATCTCTAAAATGTTCTGCCATTGTAAGTCCAGTTAAAGCAACTCTCATTCTTGCTCCAGGTGGCTCGTTCATCTGACCAAATACTAGAGCTGTCTTGTTTATAACTCCAGACTCACTCATTTCTCCATAAAGGTCATTACCTTCTCTTGTTCTTTCTCCTACACCTGAGAATACAGAAATACCACCATGTTGCTTGGCAATATTGTTTATAAGTTCTTGTATTAAAACTGTTTTTCCTACTCCTGCTCCTCCAAATAGACCTATTTTTCCACCTTTTAGATATGGTGCTAGCAAGTCAACTACCTTAATACCTGTTTCTAGTATTTCAGCTGTAGTTTCTAGTTCGTCATATGCTGGTGCTGGTCTATGTATAGGTAACTTAGGCGCAGACTTTGGAGCTGGCTTTCCATCAACTGGTTTTCCAAGAACATTGAATATTCTACCTAGAGTTTCATCTCCAACAGGAACACTTATTGGTCCTCCTGTATCTACAACTTCCATACCTCTTACAAGTCCATCTGTTGCACTCATAGAGATACATCTTACTGTATCATCACCTATATGTTGAGCAACTTCTGCAACTATTTCTTTATCTCCTAACTTTATTACTAACGCATTTAATAAGTTAGGTAGGCTTTGTTCATTATCAAACTTAACATCTAGTACAGCTCCTACAATCTGTACTATTTCACCTACATTTGCCATTTCCTAACCTCCCTATTTTAGAGCTTCAACTCCACCAACTATCTCTGTTATTTCTTGAGTTACAGCTGACTGTCTTGCTCTGTTATAACTTAACTCTAAATTAGATAGCATTTCATTCGCATTATCTGTGGCTGATTCCATCGCAGTTCTTCTAGCTCCTTGCTCTGATGCAAAAGATTCTAAAATCCCACCATATATTGTACCTGATACAAACTGAGGCACAATATAACTTAAGACTGCTTCTGCTGATGGTATATATTGTACTTTCGATTTATTTTGTTTTTCTTCTTTTATTACAATGGCTTGGTCATCTATATCTTTTTCAAACACCAATGGAAGCAATTTTAAAACTTCAACTTCTTGTAATAAAGCTGATTTAAATTTTGTATAAGCTATATAAACTTCATCTACTTCACCTTTTTTATACAGGTCAATAACAGTTTGTGAAATTTCTATCGCTTCTTCATATCCACAAGCTTCAACACTATTTATATCTTTTGCTATATTGTAATTTCTCTTAGAAAAAAACTCGTGAGCCTTCTTTCCTACTGTGATAACTGTTTCTTTTTTTCCTTCCATGTGAGATACAGATTCCTTTAATACATTGGAATTGTATCCACCTGCAAGACCTCTATCTCCAGCCACTACTATATAGCATTTATTTTTTACTTCTCTTACTTTTAAAAATTCATTTCTAACTCCACGTGTTGTTTGGGCAATATCCTTTACTGTATCGTACAAAGTATTAAAGTATTCCCTTGAATCTTCAGCTTTTTCTTTTGCTTTTCTAAGCTTAGAAGATGCAACAAGTTCCATTGCTTTAGTTATTTGTTTTGTACTTTCAACACTCCCCATACGTGTTTTAATCGCTTTAATTCCAGCTCCTGCCAATTAATTTACCTCCTTTTTTAAAAAGGATTATACTTCAACAACAAACTTTTCTTTAAATTCATTTATTGCATCTGTTAAATCATGAGTGAAGTCTTCTCCATCTAATATTTTTCTTGATATTTCTGGATAATTATTATCTACAAATGCATACAATTCTGATTCAAATCTAGCTATATTATCTATTGGAATATCTTCCAAATGATTATTTATAACAGCATATATTATCATAACTTGATTTTCAACTTTTATTGGTTGATGCTCACCTTGTTTTAATATCTCAACGATTCTTTCACCTTGAGCAAGTCTCTTTTTAGTATCTTCATCTAAGTCAGAACCAAATTGTGAGAATGCTGCAAGCTCTCTATATTGTGAATATGCAAGTTTTAATGTACCTGCAACTTTTTTCATTGCCTTAATTTGCGCAGAACCACCAACCCTTGATACTGATATACCAGGGTCAACTGCTGGTCTTACACCTGAATAGAATAATTCTGGTTGTAAGTATATTTGACCATCTGTTATAGATATAACATTTGTTGGTATATATGCAGAAACGTCTCCAGCTTGAGTTTCTATTATAGGTAAGGCAGTCATTGAGCCTCCTCCTAATTCATCAGATAACTTAGCTGCTCTTTCAAGTAATCTTGAATGTAAGTAGAATACATCTCCAGGATATGCCTCACGTCCTGGTGGTCTTCTAAGTAATAATGACATTTCTCTATATGCAACGGCTTGTTTACTTAAATCATCATATACTATAAGCACATGTTTTCCATTGTACATAAATTCTTCACCCATAGCTGCTCCAGCGTATGGTGCTATATATTGAAGTGGTGCTGATTCAGATGCTGTTGCTGAAACTATTATTGTATAGTCTAAAGCTCCACCTTTTTCTAATGAACTAACTAATTGAGCTATAGTAGAACGTTTTTGCCCAATTGCTACATATATACAGATAACATCTTTTCCTTTTTGATTTAATATAGTGTCAACAACTATAGATGTTTTACCAGTTTGTCTGTCACCTATTATTAACTCTCTCTGACCTCTACCAATTGGTATCATTGAATCTATTGATTTTATACCTGTTTGTAATGGCTCATAAACAGATCTTCTATCTATTATACCAGGTGCTTCAGATTCAACTGGTCTAGTTTTTGTACAAGCTATAGGTCCTTTTCCATCTATTGGCTGACCTAGAGAGTTTACAACTCTACCTATTAAAGCTTCTCCAACTGGAACTTCAACTATTCTTCCAGTTCTCTTAACTATATCGCCTTCTTTTATTCCACTGTCATCTCCAAGTATAACAGCTCCAACTACTTCTTCTTCTAAGTTAAGTGCCATACCATATACTTCACCTGGGAACTCTAGTAACTCACCAGACATAGCTTTCTCTAATCCATATACACTAGCTATACCATCCCCAACTGTTAAAACACTACCTGTATCTGTCAATTCAACTTTATTCTCATAATTCTTTATTTGCTGTTTAATTATAGAACTTATTTCTTCAGGTTTTAAGTTCATGGGTTCACCGCCATTCTTAAGATATTACTTCAGATAGCTTTTCTTTCATCTTATCTAGACGAGTTTTTACAGTGCCATCTATTTGCTCATTTCCAATTCTAACTAGAACTCCCCCTAGTATAGTCTTGTCAACTACATTTTCTATAGTAACATTTTTGTTGTATTTGTTTGAAAGTTTAACTTCAAGTTCTTTAATATCTGTTTCACTCATTGGAATCGCACTTATTGCAACACCATCAGTTATATTATTTTTCTTATTTAATAAGTCTTTATAAGCTAACTCTATGTCTTCCAAAAACGCTATTCTGTCTTTATCTACTAAAACTTTTAAGAAGTTTTTTATGTTAGAACTTACTTCCTTATCAAAAATGATTTCTACCAAGTTTTTCTTTTCTGATTTTGAAACTAATGGTGATTTTAAAACTTTGTAGAAATCTTTGCTAACTTTAGTCATCATATCTACTACTTTTTCTAATTCTTTAAATAATATATCAGTTGAATTTTCTTCTTCTCCTAATTGAAATAGGGCTTCGGCATATCTATTTGCTACTACGTTTATCATTTAGCCTCCCCTACCTCTTTTATAAAGTTTTCTATCAATTCTTCATGTTTAGATTTATCTAAATCTTTTTCAATAACTTTAGATGCCGCAAGTAGTGCTATATTTGATATATCACTTTTAATTTCATTCATAACCTTTTGTTTTTCTTGTTCTATATCTTTGCTTGCTTTATCTTTTATATCAAGAGCATCTTGTTTTGCAGTACTTATTATGTCATCTGATTTTTTCTCTGCTCTTATAGTTGCTTGTTTTATGATTTCTTGACCTTCATCTTTAGCAAAATTGATTTTTGACTCATATTCTTTTTTTAGCGCCAATCCTTCAGTTTTTGCTTTTTCGCCTTCTGCTAAGTCATTTTTAATATCATTTTCTCTTGATTGGATTATATTTAAAACTGGCTTAAATAAAAGCTTTCTTAGAAGTAAAAATATTATAAAAGTATTAACAATTTGGAATACAAATTCCCATGTTATACCTACTAGTGCTTTTTCCATAATTATCCTCCTTTCCATAAATCATAACTACTTATAATCACGAGATGATAAAATTCATCTCATGATTATAAGTTTGAGATGATTTATCTATAAAACCTACCTCAAAATATTTAAGGACTAAATCTACATTCCTAAGTATTTGAAGAATGGATTTACGAATAGAAGTATTATTGATACAACCAAGCCATATATTGCTGAAGACTCTGCTATAGCAACACCTAGTAATAAAGTTGAAGTTATATCACCTTTAGCTTCTGGTTGATTTCCTACTGCTTCTGCTGCCTTACCTGCTGCTACACCTTGACCAATTCCTGCACCTATACCTGTTGCAACTGCTATTCCTGCTCCTATTGCTGATGCTGCCGCTACTATTGCTGTTTCCATAATTATTTCCTCCTTAAAATTTAAAAATTTAAATTGTTTTTTATTTTTTATCTTAATATAAGTTGATTTCTTAATCTAATTCCCCTGCACTTGATATAAACACCATTGTTAGCATTATGAATATATATGCTTGTAACAATCCTGCAAATAAATCGAAGTACAAGTGTAATGGAACTGGTATTAATATCTGTCCAATCGGTATTGATAATCCTGGTATTAGACTAGATATAAAACCTAAAAGTTGATAAAATAGACCCATTATAATTGTTCCACCTAAAATATTTCCAAATGGACGGAAACTTAATGATATTGGTCTAGCTAACTCACCTATAATATTAATTGGTAACATTATGGCAAGTGGTTGAGCCAATTCTTTAAAGTATGATACTCCTTTAAATTTAACTCCTGCAAAATAAATCATAAAAAATGTAATCATTGCCCATGCAGCAGTTGTATCTAGGTCGGTTGTTGGTGATCTTAATCCAAGTAATGGGCTTAAATTTGAGCACGCGAAAAATAAAAACAAACTTCCTATGTATGGTATCATATATGGCATTCTTTTTACTGTGTTTTTACCCATAACATTTGTAACCATTTTAGCAAGACCACCTATTGCAAATTCCAAAAATATTTGAACTTTACTAGTTGGAACTTTTTTCAAATTTCTAGTTAAAAAATAAGATGCTATCGCTAAAAAGGCCATTATTCCCCAACTCACTAGTATTGTTTCACTAATTTTAAAGTTTCCTATGAGATAATAATGCGCTTGACTCATACTTACGCCTCCTTCCTCTTTAATTTATTTATAAAGTTTTTTGATAATATGACAAACTTTGTACTCAATAATCCTAGTGCTGTTCCGATTATATTTAAATGTGGAACCTTAGCTGAAGCAAATAGAACAACTGCCATTATAAATAGCCTAATGGTATATTGTGCTGATGCATAAGCTTGTGCTTTTCCAGCTGGCAATGACACTGTTTTTTCTAGTGATATTGCTAATAATCTAAAATTTAACATAGCTATTATAGAGCCAAATATAAGTCCTAAAAATACTGGCTTACTTAATGTTGATGTTATCAACATTAGCACAATTAAAATTACATCAAATATTACTATACCCTTTGTTACTGACCTTACTTGGTTAAGTAATTTTATATCCAATATATCACTTCCTTCGTGTATATACTATTAGAGTTTTATAAACACCACTAAAAGCACCTCCAACCCCTAACAGTAAAAATATTATTGTTAGAACTGGACTTGTATTTAATTTACTATCTAAAAATTTTCCTAAGAAAGTACATCCTAATATTGATATTACAATCATCAATCCTATTTGACTTATTAAACTAAACAGCTTTGCAATTTCCATATGTGTATTTTTTTTACTCATAAATAGTATCCCTCATTATTACAAAATAAATAACATGTAATTAATCTATATAATAAATTTATTTAATTATAAAATATATCTTACTACTAATCTGATTATTTTTCAAACACTTTCTTTTAATCATTTCATGAGCATGTATTTCAGTGTCAAATTTTATCATTTATTGTCACCCTAAAATTATTCACTAAAAAATTTATCTACTAGAATTTTATAAGTTCTATTCCTGCTTCTTTTAACAATTCTGTAGACATATCATCTGGATAATCACCTTCATAAACAATTTTCAATATCCCTGCATTTATGCACATTTTTGCACACAAAACACAAGGTCTTGTAGTAACATATAAAGTTGCTCCAGCCACACTAATACCATTATGAGCAGCTTGTATTATAGCATTTTGCTCAGCATGCAATGCCCTACACAGTTCATGTCTTTCTCCTGAAGGAATATTTAGTTCCTGTCTTTTACACCCAATATTTTCACAATGTTCAAGATTTCTTGGAGAACCATTATATCCAGTTGTTAGAATTTGTTTATCTCTTACAATAACAGCTCCGACTTGTCTCCTAATACAAGTTGAACGCTTTTTTACCACTTCTGCAATTTCCATAAAGTATTCATCCCATGATGGTCTCATAATTTACTTTTCTCCTCTTTGTTTATGTACTGGTCTCATATATATTTATTAGATTTCTTCCTAAATAAATACTTATTTTTATATTATATACACATGTCAATTGAATGTCCAATAAAAAAAGAGCATTTTTACCATTTAAATTTTAAATACCCGTTATATGCTCTCCTTAATCTATTAAATTTATTATATCACCTTAATGAAATATTAATAGTCTTATTTATTATAAATTAATTTATTGGATAGATTCCATTTTTTAATATGGCTTCTAAAACTCCTCCAGCTATACATCTAGCTTTATCTGATATCGTAAAAGCATTCTTGACTTCCTCTTTTCTAGGGTCTATGTCTAATATTTTTAAATTTTTATTTACTTTCGCTCCATCTTTTAGTAATCCTCTAAGAACTCCAGATATTGTTGCTCTAATTTCATATTTTTTTCCATAATCATTAATATAACAAAGTAAATCACCCTTTTCAACTATATCGCCTATCTTACATACATTTTCTATTATTCCACTATGTTCTGAGTGCATTACTCTTTCTTTGGAAATCCCTTTTATTGCACCTGGTATTCCTGTATTTTTTTCAGCTCTACCACTAGTTATTATTCTTCCTAGATTATGACCTCTCATTGTCTCTATGACCACATCAACATCTTCTCCTGCACAAAATCCAGGCCCTAAAGCTATTGTAAGTGGAGCCATATCTTTAGTTGTACCCAAATTTTTTTTGGCTAATATTCCGTCAATCAAAACAACTGGATTTATCTTAGATAATTTTTCCCCTTTTGGGTCTACAATAAGTGCTACTTTATCTTGAGATAACGTTTTTTCGATTTCGTCTTCGTTTTTACAAAGTTTACACTCTACACCTTCAATAGTAACTTCTTTTTCATAGACAGCCTCACAAAAAGAAACCTGTCTTCGTATAGCTAAAGGCTCTTCTATTTCTAATGCAACCACTTTAAAACCACTATTGTGTAATTTATATATAACTGCTGTTGCTAAATCTCCAGCTCCTCTTACTACTATACAATTTGTCATGTATTATCACTCCCAATAATATCATTAATATTTTAATTTAAACTCAATTAATACATATCAATTTAATCGTAAGCAACTAACATGCCATATTTTAAGTTATTAATAAGTTATAAACTCGTGTAAAATAGCCATTCTTTTTTAATTGGTAAAAGCTTTTTATTCTCAATTCGAGAAATTTATCAATTCAAGAATTCTTATTCTGAGAAAATACATATAAAAAGGAACTTCCTTATATTAAATAATTTTTACTATATAAGAAAGTTCCCAATAAATATTTATAGTTATTAATTTTTATTTAGTTCCAAATAATCTGTCTCCAGCATCACCAAGACCAGGAATTATATATCCATGTTCATTTAATTTTTCATCAATTGATGCAACATATATATCAACATCATCATGATATTTTTGTACTTCTTGTATTCCTTCTGGAGCAGCTACTAAATTAGCTAATTTTATACTTTTAGCTCCTTTAGATTTAAGTAAATCTATTGCTGCAACAGCAGAACCTCCTGTAGCAAGCATAGGGTCAACTACTATTATATCTCTTTCTCCTATGTCTTGAGGAAGTTTACAATAATATTCAACTGGTTTTAATGTTTCTGGGTCTCTATATAATCCTACATGACCAACTTTTGCTGCTGGCATTAAACTTACTAATCCATCTACCATTCCAAGCCCTGCTCTTAAAATTGGAATTATAGCTAATTTTTTACCTGCAACAACTTTAGATGATGTTTTTTGAATAGGCGTCTCTATTTCTATATCTTTTAATGGTATATCTTTTGTTATTTCGTATCCCATTAACATTGCAATTTCAGTTAAAAGTTCTCTGAAATCCTTAGAACCAGTATTTTTATCTCTCATTAAAGTTAATTTATGTTGTATTAATGGATGGTTTGTCTCTACCACTTTACTCATTTTGATAATTCCTCCTGATAAAACTGTAATTTTTATTATTTATTGTGTTTTTCTTCTATTGCTTTAATCATATTTACTCTTCTAGCATGTCTATCACCTTCAAAATCTGTGCTAATCCAAGCCTCAACTATTTCAAGTGCTAAACCTTTACCTAAAACTCTTTCACCTAATGACAACATATTTGCATCATTATGTGCTTTTGACATTTTTGCAGAAAATACATCTGACACAACTGCACATCTTATTCCAGGAACTTTATTGGCAGCTAGAGATATACCTATCCCTGTACCACAGCATAATATTCCATAATCTACCTCTTTATCTATAACTGCATTTGCAACTATTTCTCCATAAGCAGGATAATCAACAGAATCTGTAGCATTATTAGTTCCATAATCTACACATTCAATACCTTTTCTTTCTAAATAGTTTATTATCTCTTTTTTTAAATTATATCCTCCATGGTCACAGCCTAATCCTATTTTCATTTCTTTATCCTCCATTTTATATATTTTTTACTATTTTGTTGACAGAATATATTATTTCTTTCATAGTATCTCTATAAGTATCCAAACTTCCACCAAATGGGTCAGATATATCTGACTCTTCCTGATTTGCGAACCCTTTAAAAGTATACACTTTTTCTTTGCATTTTGGAACTGCTTGGACTAAAATTTCTTTATGAGATTTAGTCATTGTTAGTATAATATCTGATTTATCTATTAAATCTTTAGTGATTACTCTACTTTTATGCTTTGATAAATCTATTCCAAGTTCTTTTAAAGCTTCTATAGAGTTTTTAGAAGCATCCATACCATTCACTGTAGATATACCTGCTGAAGATATACAATATTCTTCAATATTTTTTCCAGACTCTTCAATAACTTTCTTTAATATAACTTCAGCCATGGGACTTCTACAAGTATTTCCTGTGCATACAATAAGTATATTCATATTTCACAACTCCCTTTTAAGCTTTTATTACTTTATATCCTGCTGACTTAAGTAATCTATTCATAATTGCTTGTCCAACACCACTCTTAGGAAATTCCTCTGAATATATGACATCTATACCTTTTTTATCCATTTCTATTAGAGCATCAAACAAATTACTTGCTACTTCCTCAAGAGTACTTCCCAAATCTATTACTTCTCCATTATAAAACTCTTTATTTCTACTAATACACATTACACCTGTTTTTAGACCTTTTTCTTTATTAGATTTTATCATATCATTAATCTTTGTTGCTACATTTTCTCTTTTTCCAGATATAATATATACATCTGCATTTGGTGAATAATGCTTGTATTTCATTCCTGGAGCCTTGGCTTTTTGATTATCTTCTTTTTTACTTAATGATGGGTCAAGCCTTACTTCGCCAAGAAGTTCTTCTAAAACTTCTTTAGTTATACTTCCAGGTCTTAATATCATAGGAATCTCACCTGTAAGGTCTAATACAGTCGATTCCAATCCAAAGTTACTATCTCCTCCTAAAACTATTCCATCAACTCTTCCATTCATTTCTTCATATACATGTTTCGCTTTTGTTGGAGATGGTCTCCCTGATATATTTGCAGAAGGAGCTGCAATAGGTACACCTGCTTCTTTTATTATTGCCCTGGCAATAATATGAGAAGGCATTCTTATTGCAACTGTATCAAGCCCTCCACTAGTTCTATATGGAATTATATCTTTTTTATTTAGTATTATGGTTATAGGCCCTGGCCAAAGCTTTTCCATAACAAGCTTAGCTTTATTACTTATATCTTTAGCTAAATCACAAACTTCTTCTTTTTCATAAATATGGACTATAAGCGGATTATCACTAGGTCTTCCTTTAGCTTCATAAATCTTCTTTACTGCACTTTCATCTAATGCATTTGCACCTAATCCATACACTGTCTCAGTTGGAAAAATAACCGTTTTACCTTCTCTAAGAAGTTTTGCTTGTATTTTTATTTCCTCATAATCAATATTATTTATATCAATATTACTTATAATAGTCTTCATCTTTCGTATGCCTGCTTTCATTTTAATTTTAGATATAGTTTACAATTATTGTACCTAACAAAAAACCAACTATACAATACACACTTTTTGAATGTGGAAAAATTTCTTCCAATACAACATACATCATTGTACCTCCTGCTGTAGCAAGAAATACACCTATAAGAGAAGTAAACACTCCTCCAAAATAAACACCTAAAAAACTTCCTAGACCCATAGGTAATCCAGCTATTATTGTAAATAAAATAACTTTACTCATCCTCATTTTATTACATACCAGACCCAATGCCATAGCTAACCCTTCTGGTATATTATGTAGACCTATTACTATAGCAAGAGTGATACCTAAACTTTCAGTTGACATAAAAGAAGAACCAATAGCTAATCCTTCTGGTAAATTATGTAGTAATATACTTATGAATATAAGATATCCAGATGCCATGCTTCCAGATACATCCAATCTTGTTTTTATGTACATAGTTATGAGAGCTCCAACAAATGTAAATATAACTGTATTGATTACTCCCATTTTATCCATAGATTCTTTCATCAAATCAAATACTACTACAGCCAACATTATTCCGCCAGATAATCCCATAAAGAAATTTAGGTATTTATCAACTTCTCTTTTGAAGATAGCTGATATGACTCCCCCTAATCCTGTCCCTATAACACCTGCCAAAAGTCCAATCATCGTTACTTTTAGTATCATATAACCCTCCTGTACTTGTATATAACAATTATATACAGTAGAATATGATAACATGACCTAAAATGCAAAATAGCTGTTTCAAAATAGAAAATAATTTCTAGAAAGAAACAGCTCTTTTAAAACATTCCTTATATTGCAGTCATTTTTTCTGTTTGGTCAACAGTAATTAAAGCGTCTATCATTTCATCTATATCCCCATCTAAGAATGCATCTAGCTTATATAAAGTTAAATTTATTCTATGGTCACTTATTCTACCTTGAGGGAAATTATATGTTCTTATTCTTTCTGATCTGTCACCAGTTCCGACTTGGCTTTTTCTTTCTGCTGCTATATCTTTGTGTTGTTCTGCCAATGCTTTATCGTAAAGTCTAGCTTTTAATATTTTTAAAGCTTGCTCTTTATTTTTTAATTGTGATTTTCCATCTTGGCAAGATACTACTTCACCTGTAGGTATGTGTGTTACCCTAACAGCAGAGTCAGTAGTATTGACACTTTGCCCTCCATTACCTGAAGAACGGAAAACGTCTATTCTTAAGTCATTTGGATTTATGTCAACTTCTACATCTTCAACTTCTGGTAATACTGCAACAGTAGAAGTTGATGTGTGTATTCTTCCACCAGATTCAGTTGATGGTATCCTTTGAACTCTATGAACTCCAGATTCATACTTTAATCTTGAGTAAGCTCCTTTACCTTTTATCATAAAAGATACTTCTTTATATCCACCCACTCCAGTATCACTAGCACTTAATAATTCTATTTTCCATCTTCTTCTCTCAGCATATCTCGAATACATTCTAAATAAATCACCTGCAAATAGAGCTGCTTCATCTCCTCCAGCTCCACCTCTAATTTCAACTATAACGTTCTTATCATCGTTAGGGTCTTTAGGTAATAGTAGTATTTTTATTTCTTCTTCTATTGGAGTTACTTTTTCTTCCATTTCAGATAACTCCATTTTTGCTAATTCTCTTAACTCTTCGTCTGACTCTTCTTGTAAAATTTCTTTTGATTCCTTTATACTATCTAAAACACTTTTATACTCTCTGTATTTCATGACAATAGGCTCTAAGTCAGCATGTTCTTTTATATACTTTTGCCAAACTTTTTGATCATTTATTACATCAGGATCACCTATTTTTTCACTTAAGTCTTTATATGTATCTTCCAATACCTCTAATTTTTTTAACATACTTTCACCTCGATTAAATGTAACATATCAATTGTTGATTATATCATATATTGTAGCCTATAACAACTCTATCAATGCCTTGTATATCCTTCTTTGTATATATTTGTTTATATCCATTACTTTTCATAATATTAATTACATCTTCAGCTTGATTATGACCAACTTCATATGCTAATATTCCACATTCATTTAAATATTTCTTTCCTTGTTCTGTTATTTTTCTATAAAAATCCAATCCATCTTCTCCACCCTCAAGCGCATTATATGGCTCATAATCCTTAACTTGTGTGTGTAATGTTTCTATATCTTGCTTTTTTATATATGGTGGATTTGAAACTATAATATCAAATTTTATATTACTATCATTTAATGCTGTAAATAAATCTGATTTAATGTACTCTATTTTTTCATCAACTTCATTTATAATAGCATTTTTCTTTCCTATTTCTAGAGCTATTTCTGATATATCAAAAGATGTCACATTGGAATTTTCAATGTATTTTGCTAAACTGACTGTAATAGCACCTGAACCAGTACCTATATCTAGTATGCTTACATTTTTTCCATCTTTACATATTTCAATTATTTCTTCTACTAAAGTTTCTGTATCTGGTCTTGGGATTAATACTCCTTCCTTAACAAAGAAATCTAGCCCCATAAACTCTCTCTTTTCAACTATATATGCTATTGGTCTTCCATTTATTCTTTCTTCTGCAAAACCTATAAATTTTGTTTTCTGTTCTTCAGCTAATTCCTTATTTAGATTTAAGTGAATATACAATCTATCAACATCACCTAATGCTTTTTGTAATAACAATTCTGTATCTAGTCTTGGAGTATCACTTATATCTTTAAATTCCTCTGAATATTTAATAATTATATCTTTTATCGTCATAATAAATACCCTTTTCTTTAATCTACTACTGCCTTTAATGCTTCTAAAGCTACTTCTAACTGCTCATCATCAGGCTCTTTAGTTGTAAAGTATTGCAACATCATACCTGGATATGCAATAATCTTAGTGAATCCATTGTCATATCTTCCAAGAATTCTAATTACTTCATAAGATAATCCTGCTACTATAGGAACACATATGATTCTCATAAATATCCTAAGTATTGGATTTGGCCAACCAAAAAATGCAAACAATATTATTGATACAGCCATAACTATAAATAAAAAATTTGTACCACATCTAGGATGAAGCCTTTTAAATTTTCTAGCATTTTCTACTGTAAGTTCCAAATTATTTTCATAACAATATATAGATTTATGCTCTGCACCATGATATTGAAATACTCTTTCTATATCCTTACTTCTAGAAATTAATACTATATATGCAAATAATATAACTATCCTTATAATACCTTCTATTAAATTGAGCATAAAATCACTAGGTATTACCTTAGAAAAAGCCCCTCCTACTAGTGTAGGTATAAAAATAAATAAACCAGCAGAAAGTATCATCGCTATAACCAAGGAAAAGACTATAAGTATATCATTTGCCTTGTCTTTAAAAATCTTCTTCATAAATAAATCAAATTTGTCCTCTTCAGCTTCTTCCATAAAGAACTCTGAAGAAAAGTTCAAACTCTTTATTCCTTGAATCATTGTATCTATCATAACAAAAGAACCTCTAATAAAAGGTATCTTATCTATATTCTTATCTCTTACCCAACTTTTTATTCTATCTTCTTTTAAGGCTATTTCTCCGTCACTTTTTCTAACAGCTACAGCTCTTTTATCTTTTGATTGCATCATTACGCCTTCAATAACAGCTTGACCACCTACAGATTGTTTTCCCATCCACTCACCTCATTCAATTGCATTTTAAATACTTGATTTAACATATTTATTATTATAATACAAAAAGACAATTTAAAGTAGAATATGAATCTTTTTTTGTAATAAAATAGGAGTTGGCTTCCTCCAACTCCATTTTTATAAAAATTAGTCCATTTTGAATCTTTTTTTGAATTTGTCGATTCTTCCACCTTTTTCTATGTTCTTTTGTTTTCCTGTATAGAATGGATGGCACTCTGAACATATTTCAACTTTTATTTCGTCCTTAGTTGAACCAGCAACAAATGTGTTCCCACAAGCACAACGCACTTCAACTGGATTGTATTTTGGTTGTATTTCCTTTTGCATTATAGTCACCTCTTCTCTTTATTTAAAAAAATTAATTATATTAACTTTCTTTTTACATTATCAACTACATTATTATAGCACAACTTATTATGCCATTCAAGTGATTTTTCTATTACTTTATATAATCTATTTTTACAATTATTCCTTGATTTTACAAACTCTTTATCGATTTTACAAATTCTTTATTGTCTTTAGTTCTTTTTATAAGTTCAATGACTTTATCTGTAATTTCCATCACTGAATTATTACTCATTTCTCTTCTTAATCTCCAAAGAGCTGTTTTTTCTTCATCATCAAGCAATAAGTCATCTCTTCTTGTCCCAGACTTATAAATATCAATTGCAGGGAATATCCTTTTTTCAGCTAATTTTCTATCTAAATGTAATTCCATATTTCCTGTACCTTTAAATTCCTCGAAAATTACATCATCCATTCTAGAGCCAGTTTCAACTAGTGCTGTTCCTAGTATTGTCAAAGAACCACCTTGTCTTATATTTCTGGCAGCTCCAAAGAATTTTTTAGGTCCATGAAGTGCACCAGGGTCAATACCTCCAGATAAAGTTCTACCTGTAGGAGATATTGTAAGGTTATATGCTCTTGCAAGTCTAGTTATACTGTCTAGTAAGATTACTACATCTTTACCGTGTTCAACTAGTCTTTGAGCTCTATTTAATACCATTTCTGCAACCTTAACATGATGACTTGATACTTGGTCAAAAGTAGAATATATAACATCTCCTTCAATAGACTCCTTCATATCAGTAACTTCCTCTGGTCTTTCATCTATAAGAAGGACTATAAGTTCAACATTTGGATGGTTTTTAGCTATACTGTTTGCGACACTTTTTAAAAGAATTGTTTTCCCAGCTTTTGGAGGTGCAACTATCAATCCTCTTTGTCCTTTACCTATAGGAGAAATTAAATCTATAATTCTTGTGGCTATCTCATTTCTATTTGTCTCCAGTGTAAGTCGTTCTTCTGGAAAGATTGGTGTCAATGTCTCAAATGCATTTCTTTGTATAGCTGTATCAGGGTTCTCATCATTTATCTTTTGAACATATAAAAGTGCTCTAAACTTTTCTCCACTTTTTGGATGTCTAGTTATACCCTTAATCTTATCTCCTGTTTTCATATTAAATCTTCTTATTTGAGATGGTGAAACATATACATCTCCTTCAGTAGATAAATAATTTGAGCCTCTTAAAAAACCAAATCCATCTGGTAAAATCTCAAGTACACCGACTACTTCATCTTCCTTTGATGTGTTAAATTCATCTACTATCTTAGATTCATCTACTTGTTTAGGCATATAATAGTTTTTATTATTATTTCTGACCATTCTATTACATGTATTTGATGCCTTATTGTAATCATTTGTACTTGATGTCTTATTATAATCATTTTTTTGGTTTCTGTTATCTTGGCTTTGGGAAATATTCTGATTATCTATTTCTTTTTTGTTATATGATTTGGCAGGGCTCTTATATTCAACTTCTTTTTCTATGCTTTCGTTCTCTATATTTTCTTTTCTATTTTTCATGTCTTCTTTTATATTTTCATTTTTATCTTTATCTTTAATTTCTTCATTTGCTTTTATCTCATTTGTTTTTACTTCATTCTTGCTCTTAGAATTTATAATCTCAATTAGCTCATTTTTCTTATATGTAGTAATTGATTTTATTTTTAATTCTTTTGCTATTTCTCGTAGTTCAACTAATGTTTTACTACCCAATCCTTCTAATACTTTATCATCTAAAATCAAAAAAATCCTCCTCATCTATATATTCATTTATATATATACTTTTTTTGGAAATTGAAGGCATGAAAAAGAAAAGTTTTATTCAAACAGTTAAGTCTAATAATATCACTATTTATACATTATGGTCAATAAATAAAATTTAAAACATTATTATCCATTATATTTATTATATCTCAAGTCCAATCTTAGCACGCTTCTATAAATTTATCACTATATTTATATCTTATAATAATATTTTCCCTTAAAATATGCAACTGTTATAAAAATTATTTTTTATCTTTATAAATTCTAAAAACCATATATAACTAGAATTCTGTAAATTTTTGACTACATCAAGTTATATATGGTTTTTATATTTATGTATACCACAGTAGTTATTTATTTCTATAACATAGCTGCAATCATACTTAAAACAGCTGTTATACTTGTTAATACAAGAACACCCACAATCCCAACAGCTATTATTCTATTAATCTTTTTTTGACCTGATTTTGCCACACTACATCACCTTTCCTAATTATTTTTGAATTTCGAGCTCCTTAATTTCGCAAATCTTATCTGAATCTATTTCTTCATTTGTATTATTGTATAACACATTGACATCTTTATCAAATTCATTACAAACATGTCTTAGATACTTAATAAAATCTTCCTTAAGGTCTTCTTTCTTTAGAGCAAAATCGACAGTCGCTTCTAAAAATCCTAATTTATCACCAACATCATATCTCTTACCCTCAAAGTTATATGCATACATGGCTTCTTTTTTAGATAATACTTTTAAAGCATCTGTAAGTTGTACTTCTCCACCTTTACCTGGTGGTAAATCCTTAAGTATATCAAATATCTCAGGAGTTATTATATACCTACCCAAAATAGCTATATTTGAAGGTGCCTTTCCTGATTCTGGTTTTTCTACCATATCTTTTACTTTATAAACCCTGCCCTCTATATTTTTAGCTTCTATTATGCCATATTTATTAGTATCTTCTGGATTCACTTTTTGCACACCTAATATTGTAGTTCTATACTCTTCATATGCGTCTGTTAATTGTTTTAAACAAGGCACATCATTGTCTACAATGTCATCTCCTAGCATTACAGCAAAAGGTTCATCACCTATAAAGTGTCTAGCACAATAAATCGCATCTCCCAGTCCTTTTGGCTCTTTCTGTCTTATATAATGTATATTAATCATGTTAGATATGTTTTGTACTATTTCTAACAACTCTTTTTTACCTTTTTTTTCTAAATCAAGTTCTAATTCTACAGATTTATCAAAGTGGTCTTCAATAGATTTTTTATTTCTGCCTGTTATTATTAGTATTTCCTCTATTCCTGAAGCTACAGCCTCTTCTATTATGTATTGTAGAGTTGGTTTATCAACTATTGGTAACATTTCTTTTGGTTGTGCCTTTGTCGCTGGCAAAAATCTAGTACCTAAACCTGCTGCTGGTATTACAGCTTTTTTAACTTTAACTTGCATAGAATCATCTCCCACTAATTAATAGATAAAAAGTCCTATTATAAAATAGGACTTTAAACTTTTAGTATATTTTAACATTAATTCAATATATTTTCCATGTGGATTATAATAAATCTTTTATAATAGCTTTTCAAGTTCTGCTACCAAGCTGTCAAATTTTTTGATTGTATTTTCTATAGGTTTTGTATTAGTTAAATTTATCCCACTTCCTTTTAATAAGTCTATTGGATAATCTGAGCTTCCTTTTTTAAGAAAATTTATATAATTATCTGAGCCATTTTTTAGTATATCTTGGGCGAAACTCACTCCTGCACTACAACCTGTAGCATATTTATAGACATAAAAACTATTGTAAAAATGTGGGATTCTTGCCCATCCGACCTTAGATAATTGGTCTAATTCATAGTTTTGCCCATAATACTTCTTAAGAAGTTGTCCCCAAGCATCGTTTAACACTAATGCATTTACACTTTTTCCTTTTTCTACTAATTCATGTATAGTTTTTTCAAATTCAGCATACATAGTTTGTGTATAAAGAGTATCCTTTATTAAGTCTAGATATTGTGTTATATAATAGGCTTTCTCTCCATTACTTTTAGATTCTCTTATAAGCATCTCATAAAGCAATGCCTCATTAGTAGTAGACGCAACTTCATGAGTAAATATAGATGGATTTGAATTAAAATAATTTTGATTCTTAGAACTTAAATATTCATATACAGCATGACCTAATTCATGTGATAAAGTTGAAACTGAGCCTAATGAATTATTATAATTTAAAAGTATATATGGATGATTTTCATAGACAGATAAGCAATATCCACCACTTACTTTATTTTCATGTGAATAAACATCTATCCATTTTTCATTAAATGCTTTGTATACCACATCATTGTATTCTTTTCCCAAAGGTGATAATGCTGAATATACTATACTTTGTGCCTTTTCATAGTTGATATTACTATCAACAGCTTTAACTATAGGTACAGACATATCATATGAGTAAACCTTATCCAACTTTAAGACTTTTTTTCTTAAGTCTATATATTTGTGTAAACTATCCATATTACTGTTTACAGTTCTTATTAAATTATTGTATACTTTTTCATCTACATTATCAGATTCTAAATACATTTCTAAAGACGACTCATAACCTCTTTCCTGAGAATAAAATATATTCTTTTTAACTTGGCCAGTAATCAAGCCCGCAATTGTATTTATATTATCATTATAAGTAATGAGTTCATCTTGATAAGCTTTTTTTCTATTTTCTCTATCTGGAGATTCCAATTCACTTGCATATTGAGCTGGTGTCAGATTAGTTTTTCTATCCATATTTCTAAATAATTCATATACTTGACTTGGAAGACTACTTATTGAAGACACTTTACTTAGAATATCTTCTGATTTATCATCCAAATAATGTACTTTATTTCTTCTTATATCTCTTAAATATACACCATATTTTCTATTTATATTTTTATTTGAAATAATCTTCTTATAATCTCTATTTGATAATTTTAATATCTCTAACTCTAAATCTGAGCAAATCCCCATATAGTCTCCATAAGATTTACCCATACTATCACTCATATCTAAATATTTATATGAATTTTTATTAGTATCTTGTTTTAATTTTACATAGGCAGAAAGTTTATTTAATCTTATATCAAGTTTCTCTTTGATATCTAACGCAAAAGACAAATGCGTTGGTGACTTTGTAACTTTACCTATGTAATTTTTAAGTTCTTTTGTATCTTTATTAAAACTCTTAAGTTCTTTTTTCCATTGGTCATCACTTTTAAATAGAGACTGTAAATTCCAACATGTTTTTTCATAATCTATTTCTTGTTTTTTTTCAGCATCATCTTCAGTATCATTATTCATGACAGTAATTGCTCTATCATTATTTTTTTGATATCCTTGGTCAGCTTTTATACTTATTATTAACATGCAAAAAATAGAGATAAATAAAGGTATTATTGCTTTGCACAATTTCCTATTCATAAAAAGCCATCCTTTCAATAAGTTTACTTAATAATAGGATGGCTTTTTTTAGATATATTATTCAATTATTCATACTATATAAATAAATATCGAATTAATAGTTATCCACATAATAATCAACATATTCACAGGCTTTACTTGCTTAGAAATTTAGTTATTTCAACATGAATCTCTTTTGATAATAGCTTTTATTTTTTCTTTTTTTACATTTTATTAACATTTATGCCATACTTATCAACAAATTTTGTTGATTTATACGTTTTTTTTGTTAATAACTTTACTTTTTTCAAAAGTCTATTAACATATTATACACAAGTTATCCACATATTATACACAGAAATTTATAAATTTTATTTTGTACATATTTTTGTAACTAGAACAGTCATGTCATCTTCGATTTGTAACGCTTGTAACTCCAATGCTCTATCTAATATTAAATTTGAAATTTCCTTTGGATTAGTAGTTTCTATGTTTTTTAAGAAATATATTAACCAATTATCGCCTAAATTGTTATTTCTTCCTGCATCTACAATTCCATCAGAAACCATTATAACATAGTCACCTTCCTTAACTTTTACATTTTTTCTATCAATCTTTACATCTGATAATATACCAACAGGTAAAGATGATGATGATATTAAATCAACTTCTCCATCCTCTCTTTTTATATAGGTAGAACATGCTCCCATCTTTATAGTTTCTAAACAACCTCGTTTTAAATCTAAAATACCTAAATCGAGAGTTGAAAACATTTCTTCTGAAGACTTTAATAACAACATATTATTTATAGTATCTATGACTATTTCATCTTTAATCTTTGCATCTATCATTTTTTCTAGTATATCAATAGTAGCAGAAGACTCTTCATAAGCTTTTTTACCCTTTCCCATACCGTCGCTTATAGCCATCATATATTTACCATCATTTATCTCCATATATGTGTAATTATCTCCACAAAGGATATGTCCATCCCTAGACATTGCTGAAACTTCTGTAACAGCCTTATATTTTTGAGACTTAACAAATGTTGCTTTACATTTACCTCCTAAACAGTGACATCCTATTTTTCTAACAGACATATTCTCTCCTACTAGGTCTGAAATTATATCTACAATTTTATTTTCACACATGCAACCATCGTTACAAGTCTTCTTTTCTATTGATATTTCAAATTCGCTGTTACTCTTTGTTAAGTAACTTACTTTATCAACAGTTATATCATATCTCTCTAATTGTTCATATATATTTTTTTCTTTCTCTATATCCAACATTATATCGCCCTCTAAGTCCTGAGACAGCGATTTAATTGATTTTGAAATACTTCTTATCTGGTTTGCTATTAATTTTCTACTTTCTGAAAACTTCACACTCCAATCATAATCTAATACAAACATTTTATAATAGTGATTTGATATTTTCACTATTGATTCTGGCTTCATACATTCCTTTCTAAAATTTTTAGGTATATCGTTTACACTTAATTCTCCTTTCTCTTCAATTTTTTCAAGAATATTATATATCATAGTGTATGTATGATTAAATCTTGATTCCCAACACATTCTTCTCATACTACAACTTTTACATTCATCATTATGAATCATATCTATTACATTCGCTATGTCTCTTTGGTCTAACACTTTATCCTTTTCTCTTATCTTATCAAATGTATCTGCAAGGTCATCATAAGTTTTATATATACTATTTAATCGACTATTCGTTAAGTTTTTGCTTCTCATAATATAATCGTATACAATTTCATTTGAAGCTACATTACTTTTTATTAATTTTTCAATCTTATTGAATAATCTTTCTGGCAACACAAGCACTATCAAACACCCTAACAATATATCTCTTAGTTGCATCATGTTTGAAGTAATACCAGAAGTATATAGGTATATTATTGTCCAACTTAGAATATATCCTAATATACAGAAATATTTGTTTATCTTATTAAATGCACCACTTATTAATCCTGAAAAAGAATATATACCCATATAAATAGCTGATGTCATATTATTTAAAATAGATGCCACACCAATAATTACACCACTAGATGCTCCCATAGTAGCTCCACCTACTATTGAGGTCAGTAATATCAATACAGTTGACAAAATGGTCCTTATCGATATTCCAAACAAAGATATATCTCCTATCCCCATTATACTAAAGGTTAGCAGTAAACTTATTGATATGGCTTCTTCTGTCCGTACAGACATCCTATTGTTGACATTGGCCATTAAACCTATACCATAAGAAAATACATATATAGATATAAACATTATTATTGCTTCTACACCTGCAACAAGCAAATTATATACACACCTATCTGAAAAGAAAGCTTGTCCCATGGAAATTGGAAGTAATACTACTGCACCTATAAACGCCATTTTGGCAATTGAATCTAATAGTTTTAGTTTCTTATTTAATGCCATAAATATTGTAAGGCACACAGCATATTTTGCTACATTTCCAAAATCATTGAATGATAACAATATTCCTATTAATGTTGATATAAATACAGGTATCTTATACTTATCAATCTTTGATGCACATATAAAAAAGGCAATTCCTAAAGGAGCTACAGAGTCTACTATAATAGACCTACTAAGTAAAAATCCCATTACGGCGAATGCCACCGTAGTAAAATCAATATATCCGCTTATTAATTTTATGACATTTGGTTTTACAGTTTTGTTCTTTACAACTGCTACACTTCTTTGCATAAAAAAACCTCCTCTTTTGTTTATATTAAGAATTGTAACAAAGAGGAGTAATTTTTTTTGTCATAATCGGTTCCAAATATCAAAAAATATTAATACATTTTTTTTGACTTTTGACATATTAGGCCTTCCAAATTATCGTATTCACTTACGGTTATTTCTTCTATTTCTAATTTTTCCATTATTATATTCAATATTTTTACACCAGCAGTTATAATATCCGCACGTTTTTCTTGTAGCCCTTTTAAGTTCTTTTTATCACTTAATGTCATCTTTATTAATTTTTGTAGAATTTCTTCTATTTCTTTTTTGCATATTTTACTGTTATGTATTTTTTCCATAGAGTAAATTTCTAATTCTTGATTCATTGCTGACAATGATGTGATTGTACCTCCTATACCTATAAGAGTTTTTAATCCCTTTTCTTTTATGTAATTTAAAGTCTCACTAATTTCATTATATATAAATGAACTCATAGCTTCAAACTCTTCATTTTCAATAATATCGTGTTTCAAAAATTTCTCTGTCATTCTAAGAGCTCCTACATTTTCACTTTTATTAAATTTAATTCCATCTGAATCACCTATAATAAACTCTGTTGAACCTCCTCCAATATCTATAACAATAATATCATTATCCTCTTGTATACCTTCTAAAACACCTTTAAAGCCCAAATTTGATTCTTCTATACCCGTAACTATATCAACATCTATACCAGCTTCTTCTTTTGCTAGTTTAACAAAGTAATCTCCATTTTTACTATCTCTAAGGGCAGATGTCCCCATACAATAAATATTTTCACATTTTTCATCATTACACTTGTCAGAGAATTCTTTTAATGCTTTTATATTTCTTTGAATCGCATCTTCCTTTATATATCCTTTGCTATCTACGCCTTGCCCAATTCTAGTTGTATTAACAAATTTTTTTCTATTTATAAGCTTTCCATCCACATAATCTACTATCAACAATCTCATTGAGTTCGTCCCAATATCAATAGCTCCTATTTTCATTATAAAATTCCTCCTTAATCAAAATAAAAAGTCATCCTTAAACTGAATGACTTTTTTATTTAATCTTAAATTTTAAAATCAATATTCTTGTAGACTTATTAGCCAGTTTTAATCAACGATTTATATCTACATAAACGGTTTCATTAGGCTTTACCATGTTTAATCTTTTTCTAGCTATTTCTTCTAAGTCTCCTTCATATGATTTTTCATCTTTCTTTAAGCTGTTTATTTGTATTTCAGTCTTTTTTAATTGTTTATTTAGACTTGCTATTTCTGTTTTATATTCTTTAGCTTTTTCGTACTCAAATACAAATCCTGTCATTATACTAAAAATTGATATTCCTAAAAATAAACTGATAACAATAATTTGTCCTGAAAATTTTTTTCTTAAGTTCATTTTTCCTACACCCTTTTTTTAGTTTTAGTTTTTTTCTTAGATTTTGATTTTTTCTTGTTTTTTGATTTTTTATTTGATTTTCTCTTTATACTTTTTTTTGTTGCCATAAATATGTTTGGTATATAAAATATAATATCAAATAGTAGGTGTAGTGAATAGATTATAACGTAATACAAATTGTTTAAAAAACTGACTATGTAGTGTGTAACTTTTTTAAAAGAATTCCTCACAAAACGAATTATTTTATTGATAATTGATAAAACAATTTTACTTATGGTGTTATAGTATAAAATAAAACCAATAAACAAAGCCACAAAATGGTAATATCTTAAATTAAAAAACTCTGTAAGGTTTATTGTTATAAATATTATAATGGTTGCCAGAAACCAAAACAATACATCAAAAATTATTGCAAAATAATTGATGAATTTAAAACTCCCTCTCAGGCCTCTATAAAAATCAAACAACACTCCTATGAGTATTCCACCATAAATAGTAGCGTAGAAAATACTTACATCTTGAGTAAAAGGTATCATCTATCTAAATACCTTTTTCAAAAAACTTTCTTGTGGCTTTTTAGGCTTTGCATATACCATAGAATTTATAGTTCCATCTATGCTAATTATATTTTCGTCTATACTTAGCTTGCTCATATCTAGGTTTTCGCCTTCAATTACCATCTCGCCTACAGAAGTTTTAAGCTCTACTCTTTTATCATTAAAAGAATATATGTGCTCGACTCCTGAAATAACCAGCTTTGATCTATCTTTCAAAGTTATGTTCTGTTCCATAATATCCCCCCAGTAAATATTTCACTAATACTACTATTAATATACTAGAGGACTATTAATTTTATTCTAAAATTTCGTACATTTCTTTTGCATCATTTTTTAATACATGCTCTCTTACTTCATTTATCTTAAACTTCATCTTCTTCTCTCCAAATTGTATTTCTAGTGTATCTCCAATATTCACTTCTGAAGAAGATTTAGCGACTTTTCCATTTATAGTGACAATTCCTTTATCACATGCATCTTTAGCAACAGTTCTTCTCTTTATAATCCTAGATACTTTTAAAAACTTATCTAATCTCATAATTATCACCTTCCTTAGCTCTATAGAAAAAGTGTGGTAAATTTATCCACACTTTTTCACAAGATTTCTAATTATCCATTTATTGTATCCTTTAATCCTTTTCCAGCTTTGAAAACTGGTGCTTTAGAAGCTGGTATATCTATAATTTGCTCTGGATCTCTTGGATTTCTTCCTTGTCTAGCAGCTCTTTCTCTTGTCTCAAATGTTCCAAATCCAACTAATTGAACTTTTTCATTATTTACTAGTGCATCTTGAACAGAACTCATAAATGCGTTTAACGCAGCCTCTGCTTCCTTCTTTGTTAATCCACTTTTTTCTGCCATCTTTGATACTAATTCAGCTTTATTCACGATATTTACCTCCTAAAAATGTTTATAATATAGACTCCTATCTTTCTGATAAAAGTTCTAGATTTTTGACAAATTTCCTTCCACAATTTTATTGTTTTTTAGCCTGATTCCAAAATTCATCCATCTCTTCAAGTGTCATGTCTTCTAATTTTCTATTTAAATTCATTGCACTTTTTTCTACAAACTCAAATCTATTTATGAATTTATCTGTAGTACAGTTCAAGGCTTCTCCTGAGTCTATGTCTAAAAATCTAGCTAGATTTACTATCGAAAATAATAAATCGCCTAGTTCTTCCTTTATGTATTTTATATTCCCGACCCTGTGTTCGTCAAGTAATTCCTGATATTCTTCTTCAATTTTTTTAAATACATCTTCTACATTGTCCCAATCAAAGCCAACAAGAGCTGCTTTATGTTGAACTTTACTAGCCTTCATAAGAGCTGGTAAATGTTTTGGTATTCTTCTAAGGCCATCTGTTACAGTGCTTTCGCCTTTTTCTTCTTGCTTTAACTCTTCCCAAGTTTTTTCAAACTTAGACATATCTAGTTTTACACCATTAAATATATGAGGATGTCTATGAATTAATTTTTTGCATATACCATTTACCACTTCTTTTAAATCAAAGTAGCCTTCCTCATTACCTATCTGACAATGGAATATAACTTGTAAAAGAACATCTCCTAATTCTTCTACCATTTCATCTATATCATTATTATCAATTGCATTACAAAGTTCATATGCTTCCTCTATAACAGAATTTTTTAATGATTGATGTGTTTGTTTTTTATCCCATTCACATCCAGATGGACTTCTTAATGTATTAACTATTATTTCTAAGTCATGTACTGTATTATACATCTTTTTAGAACTTTTGGGTATATATAAGCTAGTTAAATAGTCAAAAAAGTTTTCATTTCTGTCTAATTCACATAATTTTATAAACTTTTTACTTTCTAAATCTTTGACACCTGCTCCATTTACTATACATATTTCTTGATTATAGTCATAATATTCCATAAGTTTTAACTTTACATTTGATGCTATAAATTTATCATACACTTGAGTTATTATCATACTTGTATCTAAATCTATGTATGAGTTTTCTATCTCAAAAGCATCTATCAATTTAAATCCATCAGATGGGTCTATAGCTAAATAGTTAAACATAGCGTCTACAAAGCTCATAGAAGGTACTATCTCCACTTTTATGTGCTTTTCATCGGCAAGTCTCTCTATTATACTTACAGTCTTTTCTGCGACCCTTGGATGACCAGGAACCGCATATACTAAATCACCTTTTGTAGATTCTTCTATAATAAATTCAGATATTTTTAAGTAAACACTCTCAAAGTTTTCCTCATTTTCATAAAAGTAATCTAAAGAAGTGTATTGTATAGTTTCTTTAAGTTTATCAATTATTGGATGTTTCTCTGTTCTAAAAAAGACTCTAGGGCTATTTTTTAAAGATTCCAGTACACCTTGGCTTATAAGAGAATAGTCTCCTGGTCCAAGCCCTACAATACTTATCTTACCCATAACATCACTCCCATTAGCAAATTTCACTTTATTTTTGTATTATTATACAAATAAGGAGCTTTACTATTTGTATAGTATTTCCTTTATTTGCATATATATTCCTATATTATCTTATAAGTTTAACTTTTTTTAACAATTTATATAATTTATCACCTTTTGGCATAGTTAATATCTCTTCTTTTTTAATTCCGCCTATTCCAAGAATAACTACTACATATACAATCCCACCAACACCTATTGCGATTATTGTAGACAGACTATTGCCCAATAATCCAACTAAAGCACCATAACTCAACTTAACCATTATAAACATTGTCATAACTGTTATAAATGGTTTTATTATAAATTCCTTCTTAGGAAATTTTACATTCATATATTTTTTAACATATAATAAGTTAATCATAGCTGCCACAAAGTATGCTGTAACTGTTCCAAAAGCTGAACCTAATACATTGATATCTGGTATACCTGTCAATGTGTAACTTATAACAATCTTACATAACATACCCACACATAGAGCAATTACGGGAACTATTGGTTTTCCCATTCCTTGAATTATACCTGTTAATGTTTGTATTAATCCTAGGAACAGTACACATGGAGTAAGAGTAAACAAGATAGTTCCTACAGATGATGGCTCATGTGGAAATAAAAGACCCATTATTGGTATCGCTAATGATGCCATACCAAACGCACAAGGTAATACTATAAGCAAAGTCACCTTAACAGCATTTTTAGTATCTTTTCTAGCCTTTGATTTATTACCTAATGCATATGCTTTAGAAATAGCTGGAACTAAGCTCATACTCATTGCAGTTGTTATAACGGCTGGTAAATTTATTGTTGCCATTGCCATACCTGTCAATTGACCAAACATTGAATTTGCTACTTTATATGTAAAGCCTGCTTCCATAAGTCTTCTTATTACAATAACATTATCTATCATATTTACAAGTGGCATTACTGATGCACCTATTGTTATCGGAATAGCAACTGTTAAAAGCTTTTTAAAGATATAAGAAACTTGTTCATCCTTGAACCTTTGACTCGCATCTATCTCAGCTCTACGTTCTCTTCTTCCTAACATATAAGCAAACATCAGATAAACCATAGATGCTACTGAACCTATTGTAGCTCCTGATATAGCACCTGCTGCTCCTAAAGTTTGCCCAAAACTTTTCATAAGTAGGTAGGCCAAAGTAAGACCTAATACAACTCTAAAAAATTGCTCTGCAACTTGAGACACAGCAATCTTAGTCATGTCTTGTCTACCTTGAAAATATCCTCTATATGCTGACATCGCTGGAACAAATAATAAAGCTGGAGCAATAGCTTTCATAGAGTACAATGCACCAGGATTTTTCATTATGTTTGTTACTATGTAGTCGGCCCCAAAAAACAATATACAAAATGATATTATACCAGTTATAAATAAAACTGTATGCGATACTTTAAATATCTTATTTGCACCTTTATAATTTCCAATAGCAACTTTTTCCGAAACCAATTTTGCCACAGCTGTTGGGAATCCAGCAGTAGCTAATGTTAAAAATAGAGTGTACACAGGATAAGCAGCCTGATAGTATCCCATTCCTTCTGAACCAATCATGTTCCCAAGGGGAATTCTAAAAAATCCACCCATTATTTTTACGATTACACCTGCTAGCCCAAGTATAAGGGCTCCTTTTAAAAAGGAGTCTTTGTTTTTGTTATTGTTCATAACATAACCTCCATACTGTTTATATAACAAACTTTAATATACCATATTTTTAATGCTATATTCAATATTTTAAACAAAAACTTCAAAAGACCTTCACGTAAAAGGTCTTTATGATAAAATTATTGAACTTGTTTTCCTAAAAAGTTAGCAGCTATTTTTAAAGATTTTTCTTCACTTTCTGCAATTGTATCTTTATCTTTTGAAACAACTACAATCGAACCTATACAGTCACCAGATGCACTAATTATAGGCATAATAACTTGACTAATATATTCCTTTTGGTCTTCTTTAAATAAAGGTAAAATATTTTTATCTTTTGAGTATTTTACTGTTCTTTCACTTATTATTGCTTCTAACTCATCACTTATACTTTTTTCTTTATAATCTTTTTTAGGAAGTTTAGATACAGCTATTATAGAATCTAAATCGGTTATTAATACACCATATCCTAATACTTCTGCTAATGTTTCAGCATATTCTTGGGAGAATTCATTTAATTCTCCTATTGGAGAGTATTTTTTAAGTATGACTTCTCCATCTTTTGCTGTGAATATCTCTAAAGGATCTCCTTCTCTAATTCTTAATGTCTTTCTTATCTCCTTTGGGATAACTACCCTTCCAAGATCATCTATTCTTCTAACTATACCTGTTGCTTTCATATTTTTTAATCCCTCCATAAATTACTTTAAGTTTATTTTTACCATTGTTAAGAAAAATATACAAAAAAAGCTATATCTTCTCCAGATATAGCTTTTTTAAGCATATTACTATTTTTTTAGTTTTTAGATTGTGATTGTATTTATTACTTTTTCATCTTTTTCTACTTTAGCTTCTTTAGTTAATTTTTCTATTTTCTCTTGATATTTGTTTTTTAATAATTGATCTTTTATAGTTTCTTTAGAATCTTCAAATGGGGTTTGTTCATTTACTTTGTCTGTTACTTTGATTATATGGTATCCATATTGAGTTTCAACTAAGTTAGATATTTCACCTTTTTTCATAGAAAATGCTGCTTCTTCAAATTCAGCGACCATTTGACCTCTTGAGAAGAATCCTAATTTACCACCATCACTTGCTGAAGCATCTTGTGAATATTTCTTTGCAACCTTTGCAAAATCTTCACCTGATTTAACTTCTTTAAGGGCTTCTTCAGCTTTTTTCTTAGCTTCTGCCTTTTTCTCTTCTGAAAGTGGTTTATTGTTGTCATCTACTGTTTTTAATAAAATATGAGAAGCTTCTACCTCATCTTTTTTGAATTCATCTTTATGTGCATCATAGTATTTTTTCATTTCTTCATCTGATATTTTAGTTTCTTTAGTAAAATTAGCTTGATAGTTTTGCATAGCTAAATCTTTTTCTTGTTGGTCTTTTAAAAATGTATCATCTATACCTAATTTTTCAAGTTGTTTTTTATAATTTTCATCTTTACTCATAGCATCTTTTAAATCTTTAAAACTTTTTTCAACATCTTCTTTTTTAGGAAGTAAGTTATCTTTTTTAGCTTGTGAATATATAACTTCTGTAGTTATAAGTTGTTCAAGAATTAAGTCTTTAAACTTGTCCTTATACTTTACTCCTTTTTCAACTTCTTTGTCCCAGATGTCTTTTCCATAAGTTTGTTCCATAGAATCTTTGTAAAGAGCTATAGTTTTTTTAAATTCATCTGATGATATTTTTGTACCATTTACTGTTGCTACAGTTCCATCTGTGCTTGCGCTACAAGCTGTTATTGATACTACAACTATCATAGCTATTACTAACGTTATTACTTTTTTCAAATTTAAAACATCCCTTCTTAAATTTACAAGTTATTTGACCTTGCACATTTTTTCTAACAGTTCTTCTAATTCTGTAACTATATTATAACCTATTTTTTGTTTAGTTCTATACTTTGTTATTGGAACTAATAATATTTCATCTTTTACTTGTCTAATTTTTTCTATTTTTAATATCTTACACAACGATTTTATATAAGCTATTGTAAGTAGTGTTTGTACTGGTTTAGGTATATCAGAGAATCTATCTTCAAGTTCTTCTTGTATATCCAACATATCTTCCCTATTTTCAATAGAAGCAATTTTCTTATACATTTCAATCTTAATCAATTCATCCTTAATATAATTGTCTGGAATATATGCATTTACACTTAAATCTATTTCAACATCAATTTCTTCAACAATAGGCTCACCTTTAACCTTTTTAATTGCATCATTAAGCATTTTGACATATAAATCATAACCTATAACTGCCATATGACCATGTTGTTGAGAACCTAAAATATTTCCAGCCCCTCTGATTTCAAGGTCTCTCATCGCTATTTTAAAACCTGAGCCAAATTCTGTAAATTCCCTAATAGCCTTTAATCTTTTTTCTGCTATTTCACTTAAAGTTTTATCTTTTTCATACATGAGATAGGCATATCCTTGTCTGGAACTTCTTCCAACTCTACCTCTTAACTGATATAACTGAGCTAATCCCATTTTATCTGCATCGTATATAATCATGGTGTTTGCATTGGATATATCCATACCTGTTTCTATTATTGTAGTACACACTAGCACATCATAGTCTTTATTTAAAAATCCTAAGATTATATTTTCTAGTGACTTAGAAGTCATTCTTCCATGTGCAACAGCTACTCTAGCATCTGGGACAAGCTTTTGAATCATACTTGCCATTTCTTCAATATGCTCAACTCGATTGTATACAAAGAATACCTGTCCACCTCTACTTAATTCTCTTTCTATTTCATCTTGAATTACGCTTTCCTTACTCTCAGTAACATATGTTATTACAGGATGTCTTTCTTGTGGGGGTTCTTCTATAACACTCATATCTCTTATCCCACTTAAAGACATATGTAGAGTTCTTGGTATAGGAGTTGCTGAAAGTGTAAGCACATCTACTGTAGATTTAATTTTCTTTAAAGCTTCTTTGTGTTTTACACCAAATCTTTGCTCCTCATCAATAACTACAAGACCCAAGTTTGGTAAATTTATATCTTTAGATATTATTCTATGAGTACCAATTAGAATATCTACTAACCCTTTTTTAGCATCTTCAATAATCTGCTTTTGTTGTTTTGGAGTCTTGAATCTACTTAAAACTTCCACTCTCAAAGGATAATTTTCAAACCTTTCTTTAAATGTATTGTAATGCTGTTGAGCCAGTATTGTTGTTGGAACTAATACTGCAACCTGTTTTTGGTCCATACATGCCTTAAAAATACTTCTAATTGCTACTTCTGTTTTTCCATAGCCAACATCTCCACAGACAAGTCTATCCATTACTTTACTTGATTCCATATCCTTTTTAGTTTCCTCTATTGCTTTTAATTGGTCTTCTGTTTCTTGATATGGAAACAAGGATTCAAACTCTGCCTGCCATGGTGTATCTTTTGAAAACTTATACCCTTGTATCTTTTCACGTTTTGCATAGAGTTCAATTAAGTCTTTTGTCATATCTTCAATTTCTTTTTTGACTTTTGCCTTTGCCTTTGTCCACTCATTGGTTCCAAGCTTATTTAACTTAACTTTTTCTACCTCTGCACCAATATATTTTTGTACTTTATCCATCTGGTCTATTGGTACATATAAATTATCTCCACCTTGGTAAACTATTTTCATGTAATCTTTTTTGATTGCATTAACTGTAATCTGTTCAATTCCTGTGTATCTACCTACACCACTATTTTCATGTACTACATAATCTCCAACGCTTAAATCTAAAAATGACTCTATCTTCTTTCCTTTTTTTGCTTTTTTATTACTAGTCTTAGAGGCTCTTTTATAAACACCTATCATTTCATTATCTGTTATAACAACAAATTTTATAGATTTATACTGAAAACCACTATTTATATGTGCAGGTACAATTACAATTTGAGAAGATTTAATTTCAATATCTCTATCTTTAGAAACAGTCGTTTCTAAGCCTTTATCCAATAAATCTTTTCCTAATTTATTTGCTCTTTCCAATGTATTTGTAGCCAAAATTATTTTATAACCATTGTATTTCAGCCGATTTAATTCTTCTACAAGTAAGTCTACTTTTCCATTAAATGTAGGTACTTCTCTACTTTCAAAATTTATTATGGATTTTACAGAAAAGTTATTTATAGACTTTGGTAATAGTGAATTTAAGACTACAGACTTGTCTTTTACTAGGTACTCCAAATCTGTATAATGGTATAATAGTTTTCCTTGATTTTTAACAGCCAAACCTCTTTCAAGGTTTAGTTTGTAATTTTCTCTAAACTCATTTAAGTAATTTTCACATCTTTCCTTAAGTCTTGTTATATCATTGATAAATACTATTGCATCATCTGCTAGATAAGTAAATATACTTTTGTTTTCTTCTGGATAGATATAATCTATATAGTTTTCTACACCTTCAAAATAAGTCTTACTTGATATATATTCTATATTTTGAAAGGTTCCTTCATCAGTATTTTTAGTTGTTTCTTTTTTTAACCTAACTAATGCATCTGTAGTTTTTTCTGGATAAATAAATTCTCTTGAAGGAGTTATAGAGAACTGTTGTAACTTATCAATTGATTTTTGAGAAAATACGTCAAAAGTTCGTATGGAATCTATCTCATCATCAAATAATTCCATACGAATCGGATTTGTATACTCAAGTGAGAATACGTCAATAATTCCACCTCTTATACTAAATTGACCAAACCCCTCTATTTTTGAAACTCTTTCATATCCTAAGGAAACTAACTTCTCAGTTAATTTTTCTAAATCTAAACTATCCCCCACTTTGTAATGAGATACACTATCAAGTAAAACTTGTTTTGGTATATATTTTCTTAAAACTGCTTCAATAGAAGTTACTAAAATTATTTTTTCTTTCTTTGCTAGTTTTAACAATACCTTTAATTTTTTTGCTTCTTCGTTTCTGTCCTTTGCATCTAAATGATAAAAGTAAATATCTTGAAATCCTAAATATTCGACTTTATCCCCAACATAAAAATTTAAATCTTCATATACTTTTTTTGCTTCTAAATCACTACTTGTGATAAAAATCATTTGTCGTGACAAATCATTAAACATAGAATATGATATATGAGGTTTTTGTACTGGTAAAAGTCCATTAACCAATAATGAGCCTTTTGTATTTTTTATGCAGTTTATTATATCTTTATACTCTTTTGAGTTCTGCAAAGGATATAAAAAAACATCATTCATTTAAATCTCCCTCTCACTATCCATTGTATTTGTTCATAGACATGTCTATATTTTCTCTTATTATTGAGTCAACAGCACACGCCGCTTTTTCTAGTGCTTCATTTATATTATCAGATTCTTCTTTTCTAAATCTAGAAAGTACAAAATCTGCTAAGTCTTGGCCAACTTCTGGCTTAGATACACCTACTCTTACTCTTGGGAAATCATTTGAACCTAAACACTTCGTTATAGATTTCATTCCATTATGAGTACCACCACTTCCTTTTTTTCTTATACGTATCTTTCCAACATCTAAATCTATATCATCATACACTACTACTATATTATTTAAATCTACCTTATAATATTTATATATATCTATTAATGTTTCTCCACTTAAATTCATATAAGTTTGTGGTTTTACTAGTAATACTTTTTCAGTACCTACTCTGCCTTCGCCAATTAAAGCTTTGTGTTTTATTTTAGTAACACTAATGTTGTATTCTTTTGCAAGAATATCTATGACATCAAATCCAACGTTATGTCTAGTCTTTTCGTATTTTTTTCCTGGATTTCCTAACCCTACTACTACGTACATTTTTTACCTCCTGTTATAGAAATTTATATAACAAACTATAATAAAAATCAAATATATTATACTCTGTAAATATTATTATAATTGTCGCTAGAGAAATAAATGGTGTAAAAGGAATTTGTTTTTTGATATTTATATTTTTAAAAATTTTAATTCCATATAAAATAACAAAAAATAAAAATGCTAAAATAAATGATAAAACTATCACATAAAATCCATAATTATTTCCCAATGCAAAGCAACATAAGCTATAGAGACCTACATCTCCATAGCCTAATCCTTTTGTAAATTTAGCAATAATATAAGGTATAATAAAACCTATTGCCAGTCCAAATATATGACTTATATAGTCAATTTGCACTATATTGCAAAAGATTAAAAAAATTACACCTTGAACTATTATACCACTAACTATTGTTATATCATATACATATATTGTGTAGTAGTCTATAATAGATATAATTATTAAAAATGGAATTAATACTATATATTGTACACATTCTGCACTAATCCCAAATTTTAGATATATTAATACAGATAAAACTACAGTTATTATGTAAATAAAAAGCATATTATACGAATTTTTCTTTACTCCATCACAAAAAATATATAAGGATTTATTTATCAAATATGCAAAAAATAAGGAAATTATTATTATATACTCCATAGTCTACAGTACTCTGTAGTAGGGTTAATAATAATATTGTCCTTATTGATTACTTTAATTCACTTTTATAAAAATTAAAATTACATTAAATTTAACTATCATCTACATAAGTATAGAAAAGTAAAATTCAAGTAATTGTCTTCCAAATAAAATTGTTATCAATGCTCCAATTGATATAAATGGCCCATAAGGTATAACAGAGTTGTATTTCTTTCCCTTTATCTTACTGAAAACTATCACACAAACTCCATATACTGCTCCTACATAAACACTCACTAAAGCTGTTAAAAGACCATTTTTAGTGCCCATATATAATCCTAACATTGCGAATAGTTTAATATCTCCTCCACCCATGCATTCTTTTTTTATTATAAATTCAATTAGAGCTACTATAAGCCAAACACTTCCTCCACATACAAAAGCACCTATAATAGAATCTTTAATTGAAACTTCTTTTAGTAGGAGATTAAAAATTATAGCAAATATAGCTCCAAAAACTAGTATCCTATCTGGTATTATAAAGTGGTCAATATCTATAAATGTTATTACAATTAATAAAGATACAAGAACCAAATAATAAATAGTCGATATAGATATTCCATAAACCATAAACACTGTTAAAAATAAAATTCCTGTAATTAACTCTACTATAGCATATCTGCTAGAAATTTTCTCACCACAATACCTACATTTTCTACCACTCATTAAATAGCTAAAAACTGGTATTAAGTCCATAGGTTTTAGTCTAGTATTGCAACTCATACAATGAGATGGGGGGCTAGAGATAGATATACATTCTGGAATCCTAAAAATACAAACATTAAAAAAACTTCCAAATACTATACCAATTACAAATACATATAAATTAACGACTATAATTTCCATTATAATTTACGCCACCTATCATTCTAGTCATAAATTCTTGGTCGGTACATCTACTAAGTGCCATATCTTTTGTAATCTTTCCATTTTTATAAAGTTCCATCAAATCTTGATCCATAGTTTTCATACCTGCTTTAACTCCAGTTTGTATCATATTTGGAATTTGATATGTTTTTCCTTCTCTTATTAGGTTTTTTATTGCTGGTGTTGCAAACATCAATTCAATTGCAGCTATCCTACCTTTCCCATCTGATGTAGGAAGTAATTGTTGTGATACTACTCCTTCACAAACTGTAGACAATTGAGTTTTTATTTGTTGTTGTTGAGCTGGCTGGAACATGTCCACTATTCTGTCTATTGTCTTAGCAGCACCAACTGTATGTAGTGTTGAAAATACTAGATGTCCTGTTTCTGCGGCTGTTAATGCTATTGACACAGTCTCCGGGTCTCTCATTTCCCCTATTAGAATTACATCTGGGTCTTGACGTAAAATAGCTCTAAGAGCTGAGTGAAAACTTTCTGTATCAGTTCCTACTTCTCTTTGGTTTACTAAACTTTGTTTATGGTGATGGACATACTCTATTGGGTCTTCTAGTGTAATTATATGTTTTTGTTGTGTTTCATTTATTATATTTATCATACTTGCAAGTGTTGTACTTTTACCACTTCCTGTAGGCCCTGTAACTAAAACTAATCCTTTATGTCTTTCAGTAAAGGATTTTATGTTTTCTGGAAGTCCTAGTTTCTCAAAAGTTGGTATTTCTGCTGTTATAGTTCTTATTGCTATTGCATAATTTCCTTTTTGTCTATAGGAATTTACCCTAAATCTTTCTCCAGTTTTTAGAGAAGCTGAAAAGTCAGCTTCTCCATGTTCTTCTATTACTTTAAACATAGATTCCCCAGCTATGTCTTTGGCCATTTGCATTGTTATCTCTGGTGTCAAGATTTGTTCACTTAGCTTTACAAATCCTCCTTTGACTCTAGCTACAGGATTTGTACCAACTGTTATGTGTATATCTGATGCGTTCAATCTTATACCTTGTTCTAATAAATCATAAATATACATAATATTTATTCTCCATATCTTCTATTAGTTTACTTACTTTTTTAGTAATAAATACATAAGGTTATTTTATTACTTAATTTACACTAAATTATCTTTTATTTGTATCTAGTTTATTTTTTTATATGAACTTATGTCATGACTAATTGAAATTATATCTTTTATATTATCGTTATCTGACTCATTTTTCTTGATTTTAAAGTTTACAGTTGCCTGAACTTTATATTTTGAATTTGAATTTACTTCCTCACCTAATCCAGGAATAATTTTTTCGATTTTCTCTGGTTCTATCTCAGTTATTCCATTTTTATCTCCAGTAACTGTAAATTTCATCTCTGTGCTATATCCATTCTCAATTAGATTTAACCAATCTTCTTTTGTCGCATCATATTCAGCTTTATAAAAAGGTATTTTTAAAGATATATCTTCTGTTTTAGCCACCTCTTGAGGTTTTAGTTCTTTTATTCTACATTTTATCTCTGTCAGTGTTTCTCTTTGAAGTTGTTTCAAAGTTTCACTTAATCCAAATGCATCAAAATTTGAAGGTAGCTCTCTGTACATTTCAATTTTGATTTTATTAAACTGCTCTATAATTTCATATAATAGATTCTTGTATTGTACATAATTTTCTGATGTATTTTTTTCTCCTTTAGATATATTTAAACTTAGAACTTCAAACTTTTGTACATTATCAAATAATTTAGTTCTCAAATCATTTAATTCTTTGCTTCTATTTGGAATTTCTTCTATATATTTATTCAATTCATCCCAACATTTACTCCAATTTCTATCAATCAAATCCCTTTGTATCAATTCTAAATATTGTGTTTGATTTGGAATTTCATCTAAAACTTCTACTTTTGACGAATTACGATGAAATATCGTATGCCTATATTCATTCATATTTTGTATAGCTAAAGAAATTTTATCCAAAGCTTTATATGTGTGTATAAACGCATTATCAATATGTTCATCTTTTTCAACATTACCATCTTCTAAAAAGAATTTAAACATCATATCATTTCCTAAAAGCTTTGATTCATAATTAACCATATTATCAATATCTGATTCTAATTTTTGTCGTGTTATATTAGAAATATCACCAGTATTGTATTTCTCACCCAACGCTAATATAAATTTTTTATTTGAATCAATAGAAGAGTAAACCATATTCGCATCACCATCTTGCATAATACCTAATTTTTCTACTTCTATTAGTTCATCTCTTGCTTTCTCTAACTCTTTACAAGCTGTAGCTAGATAATATTTTATATTATTCATATAATTAAGTTGTATTTCTTCAAGATTTTCCTCTTTATCCTCATTTGCTACTGTTCTTGAAGTTACCTTATTTTCCTTATTGTTATCTTTTTTAAACTCATTGTCTATTTTTTCAAGCTCATCATACAATTTTTCATATGCTTTATCAACACTATTTTCCACACAGGTCTCTGCTAAATACTTGGCCTGTATCACCTCATTAGTAGTCTTTGTAGACTTTATTCTATTAGCTATTTGATTTGAAAATGTCACCCCAACAATAGAAAGCAATGCTACTACAACCAAAACTAAAACTAACGCCGCTCCTCTTTCGTTTTTTATCTTATTCCACTTCCTCAAAATCTCACCCCCAAGTAAAATTATTTATCTTTAAATATTTCAGTTACAATTTTAACTTCTTTTTTACTTGAATAGTCATTCATGCTTTTCCCTGTTGCAGTTATTTTGTATATTTGACCACTTTTATCCTCTACAATAACCTTTACTTTGTTTGTAATACTTTCCTTGTCAATTATATTGCCATCTTTATCTTCTATTGTTGTAATCTCTTTATATGGAGTATCATACAAGCTCACATCATCCTTCTTAAGTACTTTATCATATACAACTTTATTTGATTTATCTATTAATTTTTCATATTCCACCGTTCCATCTTCTCGCTTATCTAGACTGTCAAAATCAAATGTTCCACTTTTTATTTTCTCTCTTAAATTCTCTATTTCACTTTGAACATAATTTAAGGAACTTATATCTGCTTCATTTTTAGTGTTGGCCTTTTCATTAGTATTGATAATATTAAAAAATGCAAATAATATAATTCCCATAATTGCCATAGCTACTAATACTTCAATTAAAGAAAATCCTTTTTCATTACTCTTTTTATCCATATTTTATCAACCTACTTATTTTTTAAATAAATTCCCATTTACCCAATTCTTGACATAACATCAAATGTATAAGTCTTATTATTTAAGTTACTGCTTTTCTGGCCTTCTTGAGCTGATTCATTATAATATACACTTACCGTATAAATAGATTTATCAGCTTGTTTTTCTATTTTAAATGGTGTTTCCTTCATTTCTTTATTGTTTTGAACTAATGGTTGCTTAGAGATTATTGCTTCTCTAAGCCCATCTTCAGTATTAGTAGTATTTTCTTGAATTCTTGTTACAGAGTATACTCCTGTATTGTTTTTGGTCTCTATAGATACTTCATACTTCACTATATTCTCTGGAGTTTCTATATTATATTCATAGCCACTACCTGAACTGTTCTTTATTACATCCTTACAGTTTTCTAAGTCTCTATTTAAATATTTATTAATTAAATTAATATTTACCTGAGCATCTGTAATGATTTGTTGTTTTTTTACTGCTGATGTTATACCATTAAATACTTTATAAGAAATGCTTAAAACTATAGTCAATATAAATACAGCCACTATTATTTCTAATAAAGTAAGACCTTTTTCATTGTTTTTGTACAAGTTCATCACCTATCTTTAAAACCTCTTTGGTTTTATTTTGCACTAGATTTAAATGGATTATATTTTCCTGGTCTCCATGAAGATGGATTATCTGTATCAAGTACCATTGTAGTATTTTCTTTCGTATACATTATAAATTTAAACGTAGCCTCTACTACACCTTCTGCTTCTGGAGTCGCTACTTCTTTTTTTGTTTCTTTTTCTGTTGCAGCTCTAAGTACACATGTATTACATAGATAACTTGTTGACCTATCTAAAAGTTTGTCATTCTTAAGAATTTCTCCCTCTTTTATCAATGGACAGTCATTATATAAATGCCATTTATCTTCGCCTTCTACCCAATATATTTTTGTATCTTTATTTATGTTCACATTTTTTATTAGATCTTTATTACTTGTTGTCTCTTGCTCTTCTTTTTCTGGTTCTATATATGAAGTCATAGTATAGTCTAATATCTGAGTAACATTTTTTTGTTCTTCTAAATAAGCCATCAATTTTTTAACATTTCTATAGTCCCCTCTAACACTTATTGTTGTTGATATTCCACAAAAATGTTCATATTCTCTAATGTTTCCAACATCATAGCTAGTTAAGTCAATATTATATGTTTTCATTTTCTTGTCTAAACCAATTAGAAACAGACCATCTTGCATATCATATAATAGATTTTTACTTTTTTCATTTAATTCATTCTCAATATTTTTAAGTTGTTTTTCATATTTTGGCATAAGAGCTGTTTTCTCTTTATATGTATTTAATTTTTGTGTAGCTTGTTTTACAGAATTTTTTGTAGAAACATATTTCTCATATTGTGGATAAAGTCCAAAATATCCATAGGATAAAATAGCAAGTAAAATTACAACTTTTATAAGAATTCCCTTTAGACTAACTTCCATTTTAAATATATCTTTTATATCTTTTTTAAATATGTCCTTATTCATTAGTTAATACACCTTCTTCCAGGTATAATGTCATATTAAATGTATAGTTAGAATCCTCTCCATTGCTTTTTATACTATGCAGTTTAACATCCTCAAAATAATACAATCCCTTTAATTTATATAAAAATTGCCCTACATAAGAAGAATCCTTAGCATTTCCCTCTATATTCAAAACATTTGGTATCTTATCATATAATGGAGTCTTATCATCTGCTTCTGTATTACTATCAGACTCCTCATTACCATTTAACGCCTCTGCCACATTTACAGTTTTATCTTCATTTAAGTCATTACTATTTTTACTTTCATTATTATTACTTTTTGTATTTGTACTTGTTTTAGCTTCATCATTATTTGATTTATTTGTATTAGTTTTACTGTTGTCTGAGCTTTCAGTTTTATTAGTTGTTCCTACTCCTTGATATGTTGTTGATAAGCTTGTCAGTTCAACCCTACTTGGAGTATTTTTATCTATATCATCCAATAGATTTTCCCATTTAACCTTTTTCCCAATTAACATATCATATACCTTTATTTCTTCTGTTTTACTTTGTATCATTTTTTCTATATTTCCAATTTGATAGTAAGCAGATTCAATATTCCTTATTTCATCATTTACATTTTCAAGTTCTTTATTAGCTAAACTGTTTGAAAAAATTAAACATAAATATGGAATAGAAACCACTAAAATAAATACGGGTGCTATCTTCATTACACTTTTTATTTGTTTAGCTTTCATTTGTTTTCTGAGTATATCCATTGGTAGAAAATTTATATTTTCAAAATCTTTTTTTCCTTTAGGCTCTATCATACAACCTAAAAGTTCTACAATTGAATTTATATCATCTTCATCTATATCACCAGATACCATATCAGCTATATCCATTATCTCTGTAAGACCTTGAGAAACATAGTTTGAAAATGCAGAACTAAAAGCCTCATAAATTAATTTATTAGAGTACCTTTTCCCCAATATCAATATAGTATCTGTTACCTTACCAAAGTTTCTTGACGAATAGTAATTCATAAGTCCTTTTGACTCTTCGACCACATTTAATAATTGTATTTCCATATCTTTAGCAGTTATTCTTATCGGTATATTATCACTAATGAATAAAGTATCTTTTTTATATATGTTTATAATTGTGCTATTATCGCTTATATTTGTCACCATTATATCATTGTAATCTAAGTTCTTGAGAATTCTTAAATAGGCAGTTGATAATGTATCTATTCTATCCAATACCAAATCAAATTCATGTATTATATCTACAATTGCATTTATTTCTTCTTTTTTTATAGCTCCAATAATCAGATTTAAACTAGCCTCTTCACCTTCTGACCTATCAGATATCTCACTAGATACTTCATATGAAAATACATACTCATCCGATTCTAAAGCCATCATTTCATCCATTTCTAACTTCATAAATCCATCTAAATCTTTTTTATCCATCTTAGGCAACTTTTGAGGTTTTAGAATTACATCTCTCGTATTCAAACAAAACACTATGTGTTTTGATTTTAACTTTACATTTTCTAATGCATATCTCAATAGAGCATACTTTTCTTTAGAAAAATCTTGAGCAATATCCTCTATTGAAAATACATTAAAGTTTTTTATATAAAACGTATCTTTATCATGTTTGTATCTGCCTTCAACTATGGATATAGAATCACCATAATATGATACATAAACCTTATTCATTTGTTGTTTTCCCTCCTACATAGCATCATATATACTAAGCATTGGCATGAATATTGATACAACCAGTACCGCAACTATAATACCAACTGCTATTATTAAAACAGGTTCTATCATTGATGCCATTCTATTTAGATAAATTTCGGATTCATATTCATAGAATTCAGCCATCTGTCTACTTATGTTCTCTAATTCCCCTGTCTGCTCCCCTATTGCTATCATCTGCACTAAAACTGAATCAAAATACGTATATCTTTGTAAGTTTTCTGCTAGACCTTCACCTCTTGTTATTCCATCTTTTGCTGATGTTAAAATCTTTTCTGCCATAGTATTATTTACACTATCTATGATATAATCAAGCCCTTGTACTAATGGATATCCTGTTGATACAAATAGATACAATGCTCTTGAAAATCGTGTAGCCACCATGCAGTTTATCCCTTTTCCCAAAACAGGAATTTTATTTATAACTCTATCCTTTTGAGCTCTACCAACTGGTGTTTTTAGATACTTCTTAAATTGGTAAATAGACAATATAATAGCTAAAAGTACTATTGGCCAAAATGTCTTCATAAACGTACCAAATCCCATAACAATCCTTGTTATAAGTGGAAGAGTAGCACCTACTGTTGTAATTGAATTAATCATCTTAGGTACCATAAATGCTGTAAATATAAAAATCATTATAAATGAAGAAATCAAAACTATTAATGGATATGTAGCCGCATTTCTAAGTTTTTGCTTAACTCTATGCTCACTGGAATAAAATGAAGCCATACTTTTTAATACTTCATCTAGTTTACCTGTAGCTTCACCTGTAGCTACCATGGCACCAAGTAACTTTGGAAACTTCGACTTTGGTGCAAGCATTGAATCAGCAATAGTAGAACCTACTTTTATCTCTGCTACTATACGATTTATTTCTTCTCTTAATGTAACATTAGTTGACCTTCCTGCTAATGTTTCTAATCCAGAAATACTATTTATACCAGAAGACACTATAATAGCAAACTGTCTGCAAAAGTGGCTTATCTGGTCAGCCCCTAAGTCTTTTCTTCTCTTTCTAGAAGATATATTTATATTTTTACTTTTACTTTCTTTGATTTCAAGAACTCTAAGATTTCTTTTTCTAAGAAGACTTTTAGCTTCATTAAAATCATTAGCTTCAATCACATCAGTTTGCTTTTTCCCATCCTCTTTTATTATTGTATACTTAAAACTTTTCATAATATCATCCTTTAATCAGTCATCAAAATTATTCTAATCATTTCTTCTACTGTTGTCTTTCCACCTAAAACCTTTTTAACTATATCCTCTTTTAGACTAACCATACCTTGTTTTTTAGCTAACTTTAAAATTTCTCTTTGATTTGCAGAGGAATCTATTAGCTCTTTTATTTCTGGTGTAATTTCAAGCATTTCAAATATACCTAGACGTCCCTTATATCCAGTATTATTACATCTTTCACAGCCCTGCCCTTTATAGATAGTTACTGATTCGTTTATATCAATACCAAGAGCCTTTTTTTCTCCAGTATCTGCCTCATATGAAACTCTACAATGCTCACATATTTTTCGTGTCAGTCTTTGAGATATTACCCCTAAAAGAGATGAAGTTATCAAAAAACTTTCCACATCCATATCCAAAAGACGTGAAATTGCTCCAACTGCTGTATTTGCATGTAATGTGCTTAAAACTAAATGTCCTGTAAGAGAGGCTCTAATTGCTATTTCGGCAGTTTCTGTATCTCTTATCTCTCCAACCATTATTATATCTGGGTCTTGACGCATAAAAGCTCTAAGCCCACTAGCAAAAGTAAGTCCTGCCTTTTCATTTATTTGAGATTGATTTACACCAGGTAATTCATACTCTATAGGGTCTTCTATTGTCAATAAATTTCTATTTTCTGTATTCAATTGATTTAGCATTGAATATAATGTAGTAGTTTTTCCACTTCCAGTAGGTCCAACAACTAATATAAGCCCATAAGGGGTATTTATTAACTCGTCATATATCTTAGAGCCATGTTCATCTATTCCTAGTACTTCTTTACTTACCATAAAATTACTCTTATCAAGTACCCTCATGGCTATCTTTTCATCCCTATTGGTTGGCATTGTAGAAACCCTAAAATCTATCGGTTTATTATCTACTTTTAAATATATTCTACCATCTTGTGGAATCCTCTTTTCAGATATATTTATATCTGACATTATTTTTATACGACTTATTACTGCCTTGTATGGCGCAGAGTTCATCCTCATATATTCTCTTAACATTCCATCTATCCTAAATCTAACACGCATGTAATTTTCACTTTGTTCTATATGTATATCACTTGCTTCCATCCTAACAGCATTTTCTAGTATATTATTTACTAGCCTTACTATTGGAGCAGCATTTACATCCTCTTCAAGGATTACTGTTTCTCTAATTCCACCAGTCTTGTTTTTGTTGTATTCAGTCATTGCTTTATTTATTTCTGAATGTGCATAGGCATGACCTATTGCTTTGTTTATATCTTCTGCACTTGATATAAATATTTCGACATCTTTACCTGACATACGTCTTACATCTTGAACTGCTTCTCTATCTTGTGGGTCTGACATGGCTAAACATATTTTATTTCCATCGATTTTGAATGGAAATACAGTATATCTTTTGCATATATTTTCTGGAACCATCTTTGTAGCTAATGTATCTATTTCTGTTCCTTCTAAAAATACACTTTCTATATCTAAAAGTTCTTTTAATACACTTATTAATAAGTTACTATCTATAAGTCCTTCTTGTACTAGAAATTCTCCTAGTCTTTTTCCACTATTTTTTTGCTCTGATAATGCCCATTTAAGCTGGTCTTCTGTTATGTATCCTTTTTCAACCAGTTTGTCTCCTATTCTAACTTTTTTAGCCACAGATTTCACTCCTTTACTATTTTAATTATACCACCATTTATGATTGGGTATTAAATAAAATAGTATAAAAAGACAGGAAGATTTTCTTCCTGCCTTTTTATGATACTTTTTATTGAATCTATAATATTTTTTATAAAAATGTATACTTAATTATTTTTTTGAATCCATCACAGTATTATCTATAAGAACTATATATAGAGCTTCATTATTTACTTTTGTAGCACTTGTTAATGGACTTCCAAGATTATCAGTTGAAACACCTGTATATATTTTCTTTTCGCCTATATCACTCAATAATTTTGCTGATTGTGCTTCTGTTAATGTAACTCCATCACCATCTTTACCTATCTGTAATACTAATTTATTACCAACTTTAATCAATTCATATTTTCCACCTATATCTGCTTTATCAGGAAGAGATTCCATATAATCGTTTAAGCTAGTTAAACCAGTTTTATCTCCTGTTGTAACTGGTATCTTATTAGTATCTGAATAATAAGATAATGCTGCACTCTTAACTGAACTATAATCAGACTCAACACTTGCTACCTTAGCCTTGTTTATATTACTAAATAAAGCTGGAACTGCTACCACTGCTAATATTCCTATAATTGCAATTACTACCAATAATTCCACTAAAGTGAAACCTCTTTTATTCTTTCTTAACTTCATTTTTATTCCCCCTCAATTTTTAAATTAATACTTACTTATAATATATCTGGTTAAAAATCTAAGTAAAATTATTTACACGTACTAACCAGATTTATTTCTAGCATATAACCATTTTTTTGAACAAAAAAAGCTATGAAAATAAAAGTATCATAAATACAATTTCATAGCCGGTTGCACCACTAACTCAATATGTTCCAAGGTGCCCACATTACAGAACATACGTCAACGTTTCTATTTTATTAAATTTAGAATGATATATAACTAATAATAGAGATACATATCCACTTATATTATATAATAGTTACCACATTTTAGCAATACAGTTTATATTATTTATATATACCAAATTTTCACATGTTCAAACATAATTTCTTAAAGTAACTATACTATACAAAAAAAGAAACATCTCCCTACAATTATCATATATCGTAAGGAGATATTTATAAATTATCATTTAGTTTTATCATTGTCATTTCCATCCTTTGCTAATATTTATTTGAAAGCTAAAAGCTATTACAATATAGTATTTTATTAAAAACATCTATATATAAACATTCTATATTCTTGCAGTTATGATTCAGTCACAATCACTATATAAATGAAACTCTTCATTTACAGGTATGCTTATTGTGCAAAATTACTTTCTTTACAGTAACTTTATATAATCCAGAACCCTATCACAAACACTAAAGATATAGAATAGATACTATTTTCAATTCTTATAAATAAACTTTCAATAGATTTTTATATTTACTTTAGATTGTGACTAAATCACTTAATTATTAGGGGTTCATCTTCATTCCTTCCCATTGGAAACACCTCTTTCTTTAATTTATATTTACATAATACTACATAATTCAATTTTTTTCAATACTTTTTCTAAATATTTTTTATATTCATAAAATTCATAATTTTGTATTTTTTATTAAATTTAGTTTTTAATTACTTATCTACATGTTTTACAAGAAACATTTACTTTTACATACACACATACAGATCCAATAAATTATAATAATACATAAATTAGATATCAAAAAAGAGTTGCTTAAAAAACTTATATCTTTTTTAAGCAACTCTTATAAATCTAATTAATTAAAATAATTTACTTACTGATTCATTAGAGAATATCATTCTTATAGCATCTCCAAATAAAGGAGCTACTGTTTTTATTTTTATCTTATCTATTCTTTTTTCTTTAGGAAGTTGTATAGTATCAAGAACTATTAACTCACTTATTTCTGAATTAGAAATTCTTTCAATAGCTGGTCCTGATAATACACCATGAGTACAACAAGCATAAACATCTTTTGCCCCAAACTCTTTAAGTGCATTTGCAGCATTAACTATTGTTCCTGCTGTATCTATCATGTCATCTAATAGTATAACATTTTTACCTTTAACATCACCTATTAAGTTCATAACTTCACATACATTAGCTTTTGGTCTTCTCTTATCTATTATAGCTATTGGAACTTCTCCATTTAAAGTATTAGCAAATTTTCTTGATCTAGTAACACTTCCTAAGTCTGGAGATACTACTACTAAATCTTCTATTTTCTTTTCATTGAAGTAATTTGCTAATATTGTTCCACCTAGTAAGTGGTCTAATGGTATATCAAAGTATCCTTGTATTTGAGCAGCATGTAAATCCATTGTTAATACTCTATCTGCTCCAGCAGCAGTTATTAAGTTTGCAACTAATTTAGCAGTGATTGGATCTCTTGCCTTAGCCTTTCTGTCTTGTCTTGCATATCCATAGTAAGGAATAACTGCTGTTATTCTTCCTGCTGATGCTCTCTTTAATGCATCAATTAAGATTAATAACTCCATTAAGTTATCATTTACTGGACTATTAGTAGATTGTACTACAAACACATCACAACCTCTTACTGTCTCATTCATGTTTACACATATTTCACCATCACTAAACGTACCTACTTCACAGTCTAGCACTGATACACCTATATAGTCAGCTATTTTTTGTGCTAACTCTTTCGATGAATTACCTGCAATAATTTTAATCTCGCTTCCGCTAGTATTCATTTATGTAACCCTCCTGAAAATTTTAAAATCCTAATGAATATAATTTATAATAATTTCGAGCTAATTTTATTAGCCAAAATAATAAACTAAATAACTATTTACTTTGGTTATCTTTTTGATTCTTCTTTTCTACCCATCCTTCTTTAACAACTTGTCTTTGTCTTGCTATTGCTAAAGCTCCATCTGGGACATCATGTGTTATTGTTGAACCTGTAGCTATATATCCTTTTTCCTCTACAACTACTGGTGCAACTAAATTAGAATTTGAACCTATAAACGCATCGTCTTTTACTATTGACTTAAATTTATTTTTACCATCATAGTTTACAAATACTACTCCACATCCAATATTTACATTTTTACCAACATGTGCATCTCCTATATAAGAAAGATGAGATGCTTTTGAACCATCTTCTATAACAGCATTTTTTACCTCTACAAAATCACCTATTTTTACATTGTTTCCTAAGTTAGTTTTTGGTCTTAGATATGCATATGGTCCAACAGTAGTATTATCTCCAACTTTACTATCAAGTATAGTTGAATTTTTTATTTCTGTTCCAGTTCCTATTTCTGAGTTTGTTATAGATGAGTTCATTCCAATTATACAATCTGAACCTATCTTTGTTTTACCTTGTAACATAACACCTGGATATATTATAGTATCATTACCTATCTCAACATCAGATTCTATATAGGTAGAGTTAGTGTCTATTATAGTCACTCCATTTACCATATGAGATTCATTTATTCTTTTTCTCATAATTTCTTCTGCCTTTGATAATTCCACTCTTGAGTTAACACCCATAAGTTCTTCAATAGTTGAACCTGCAAATGCACCAACTTTTAAGCCTTTGTCTCTCATTATTTTAGCAGTATCAGTTAAATAATATTCACCTTGTGCATTGTTATTATTTAACAAATCTAATGCTTCTCTAAGACTCTTTCCATTAAAACAGTATATCCCAGAATTTATTTCACTTATCATTTTTTCTTCTGAATTTGCATCTTTTTGCTCCACTATTTTAAGAAGGTCCCCCTTCTTATCTCTTATTATTCTACCATAACCTGTTGGATTTCCAACTTTTGTTGTAAGAACTGTGGCATGATATTTATTTTCTATATGGAAATCAAATAATTTCTTTAATGTTTCTTCCTTTATAAGTGGAGTGTCTCCACAAAGTACAACTATTACATCTTCATCATTTATATATTCTTTAGCCATTTTTACAGCATGTCCTGTTCCAAGCTGTTCTGTTTGCATAGCTATCATAGTTTCTTCTGCAAGTTTTTCTTTTACTACATCCGCTTCATGCCCCAAAATTACAACAGTATCCTTTACGCCTGATTTTTTTGAAACATCTATAATATGGTTGACCATTTCTTTTCCGCATACTTTATGTATAACTTTTGGGTATTTAGACTTCATTCTTGTTCCTTTGCCAGCGGCAAGGATTATAGCTTTAAAGTTCATTGATACACTCCATTCAATCTAATTTAATTTTATTCGTATTATTATCTCAATCAATATACATTATAATACATTTATTTAACAATTTGTATACAACATATACATTATCACTAATAATATAGCACTTTTTTACTAAAAAGTACATATTTTAATGCAAATTCTACATTTAAAAAGAGCCTAAATGTTCGGGCTCTCTCCATTTTTATATTTATTGTTATTCAGCAGCTACTTCCCATTGAACTAATGCTTCATGATACGCTTGTAAAACTGCATCTTCTAAAACTTGTCTCATTTCTGCATTTATTGGATGAGCTATGTCTCTGAAATTTCCTTCGCCTACTTTTCTGCTAGGCATTGCTATAAATAACCCATTGTGGCCTTCTATAACTTTTATATCATGTACTACAAACAAATTATCAAAAGTTATTGACACTATACATTTCATTTTACCTTCTTCTGTTAATTTTCTTACTCTTACGTCAGTTATCTTCATACCAATATATCCCCCTTTGATTTTGACAGAAATTAATTTATATTAAAATTATTATTGTTGGAATAAATTAATATAAACTGTTTTTTAAGTAATTCTATGGACAACTAGGGATATCCTCTTTTTATTTTTACATATTTTTCTAAATATTTTTTTATTAATCTTCATCTATCTCAAATTCAAATTCTGAATCATTTTCCCCATCTAAGTCTTCATTTCTATATTCATATTTAAAAGTTTTTAAGTTTGGTTCAACTACTATTTTATCTCCAGTAACATCTAACTGAATTAGTGATATATAATCTTTTACCATTTTTTCTGAAGGATTTGTTGTAGATATGAATACTCCAGTACCTATAACCTCTGCTCCAAATTCATTCATAAGGTCTACCATTCCTTTTATAGTACCTCCACCCCTCATGAAATCATCTATAATTATAACTTTACTATCTGGTTTAAGAGCCTTTCTTGGTAAACTCATACTCTCAACCTTCGAATTATTTCCACTTACATATGTCATACTAAGGGTAGGACCTTCTGATACTTTTATATCTTTTCTTATTATAACTAGAGGTAAATTCATAGCCTTTGCAGTCATAAGTGCCATAGGTATACCTTTTGTTTCCATTGTTACAACATAATCTGCGTCTACATATTCAATGTTTGAAGCAAATATTTTTCCTATCTTAGCAGCTATTGTAGGGTCATAAATTAAATCAATTAAGTATAAAAAACCGCCAGATAGTATTCTAGATGTGTCACATATTTTCTCGCACAATTCCATTAAAAACTCTGCATTTTCTGCTATAGAAGTTTTAGGTATATATTTTACTCCTCCTGCTGCTCCTGAGATAGTTATAACTTTACCTAAGTGTAGTTTTTCAAATACATTTTTTACAACTAATAAATCTTCACTTATTGTTGATTTTGCTGCATTAAATTGATTTGTAAAATAACTTAATGTATATATTTTATTTGGGTTATCAGATAGTATTTTAACTATTGCCCCAATTCTCTCTGTTCTTTTAAATTTCATTACTATTTCCTCCTGCCAGTACCTTTATATAACGTTAAACTAACTAATGCATAACAATTCGTATTGTGGTATAATATTACTTATGTTTTATTATATTCAAAAATAAAATACATATAATATTATATGCATATTAATTATAAAATATTGAACATTATATTATTATACCACAAAAATAGTTCATATTGTAGGACTTAATTAAAAAGAAAGGTGGTTTTATTATGAATATACACTTTATAGGAATTGGCGGTATCAGCATGAGTGCATTAGCCGAAATATGTATCAATAAGGGTTATCAGGTTTCAGGTTCGGATTCAAACGAATCATACCTATTAGACAAACTTAGGGATCAAGGGGCAACTATCTATATCGGTCAAAAAAAAGAAAATATATCAGATGATGTAAATATGGTTGTTTATACTGCAGCAGTTCACCCAGACAATGAAGAACTTATAGCTGCTCGAGAAAAAAATAAATTAATAATGAACAGAGCTACTTTTTTAGGTCAGATTATGAGGGAGTATAAAAACTCTATAGCAGTTTCTGGGACACATGGAAAAACTTCTACAACATCTATGCTGTCTACAATTTTTGAATATGCAGACTTAGACCCTACTATATTGGTTGGTGGTAACTTAAGTATGATAGGCGGTAATGTTAAGATAGGTAATTCTAACCACTTTATAACTGAAGCATGTGAATATGTAGATAGTTTCCTTAATTTTAATCCTAAGATATCTATAGTTTTAAATGTTGAGGAAGACCATCTTGATTATTTCTCTGGTATAGATGAAATCAAAGCTTCGTTTAACAAATTTGGTAAACTTTTACCTCCAGATGGATATTTCATAATAAATGGTGATGATGAAAATGTTGATGACATATTGTACGATGTTAAAGCTACTATTATAAAATATGGTAGAGATTCTGACAATGATGCTGTTATAAAAGATATACATTTTGACAATGGTGGTCACGGAATATTTAAAATAGAGTACCAAGGAAAAGATTTAGGAGAATTTGAACTTTCTGTATATGGCCTTCATAACATATACAATGCTTCTTCTGCTATAATGGCAGCTCTTGTTTCTGGTATTGATTTAGAGACTATAAGAAAAAATATAAAAATATATAAAGGCGTAGGAAGAAGATTTGAATCTAAGGGATATTACAAAAATGCCTTAGTAATAGATGATTATGCACATCATCCAACTGAGCTAAAGGCTACTTTAGCTGCTGCTAAAAAGTTAAAAAAATCAACTTTATGGTGCATCTTCCAACCGCATACTTACACTAGAACAAAATCTCTTTTAGGTGAATTTTCAGAAGCTTTCTATGCAGCTGATAAAGTTATAATAACAGATATATATGCTGCAAGAGAAGATGACCCAGGAGATATACACTCTAAAGACTTAGTTGAAAAATTATATCAAAACAATGTAGATGCTATCTACATAAAAGAATTTGAAGATATAGTAAAATATTTACGTGAAAATGTTAATGATAATGATTTAGTAATAACTGCTGGTGCTGGTCCAATATATAAGGTTGCAGACTTACTAGTTGAAAAATAGTATGTAACTAAAAATAACATATAAAAATTAATTTAGGCTATCAAATGATATAATCACTTGATAGCCTTCTTAATATTTTATTTCTTTCCAATCTCAAATATTTCATTTTTAAGATAATCAAATAAACTTGTATGAACCTCGTAGTAAGAGACAGTTTTCTTAGAAGTAACTTTTACATAATCCTTGCCCATTGTATCCACTTTCACCGCAAAATTTTCACCTTTTATATTTATACTGAAATTATAATCACTTCTTTCCTTACTTTTTTCTGGCTGAACCTTTCCTACAACTCTTTTTGAAATCATCTTATGTGCTAAATCATCAAACTTCCATTTATGAATCTTCTTAGTTTCTTTTCCATAAGTTATAGTGACCTCTTTCCAGTCTTTATAGTGACTCAAAAGGTCAAATGAAGTATATATGCTCTCATCTAAAAGCTTCTTAAAAGAATTCTTGGAATCAATTGGAACTTTATAATATTCCTCTTTATTTACAGTATAGACTCTAAAAAAATTAAGGTCTGTAGAAAATTTAATTCCATCATCAGAATACCCTTCATAAATTGCTTCATAAGAAGTAGTATTTCTCACTTTCTTAAATTCTGAGAAAAAGAACTTTATCTCGTTCCACATATCTTCTTCGATTTTTATGTTTTCTACATTTTTATCTGATACATAAATTTTCTTCTTCTCTTTTATTTGAGTCATTAAAGACCTATTATCTTCTGTCTCTGTTTCTACTTTCTTTGGAACCTCACTCTTATCCTTTTCCATGTTTAGACCTATTTTAAAAGATATAAAGTATATTATAAAGAAAACAACTACTCCTATTAATATTGCAGCTTTTTTCTTTAGTTTTCTTTTCTTACTCATTTAACCACCCCTAGAGTTTATAGTCATAAAACAATTATATAACTTTTTACACTTTTTTTTAAGCCATAATTATTTTATACACTTATTTCCTTGGCAATTAGTACATGGTTCAACATGAACTGTTATCCCTTTTACAAATTCCATATGTTTTATTATATGTTTTTCCAACTTAGTAGCAATATCATGCCCCTGTTTTACTGTTAGATTTTCATCAACACATATAGTCAAGTCCACATATGCCATAGCTCCATGTTTTCTAGTCTTTATATCTCCTAGATTTTTAACGCCCTCTGTATCTGCTACAATAAACTTTAATTCTTGTCTTTCTTCTTCTTCAACTGAAACATCCATCAATTCATTTACAGAACTTATAAGTATATCAATTCCTACCTTAGCTACAAATACTGCTACTACAACTGATGCAATTGGGTCTAATGGTTTAAATCCTAAAATAGAACCTCCTATACCTATAAATGCAGCCACTGAAGATAGAGCATCTGACCTATGATGCCAAGCATCTGCTTTTAAAGCGGGTGAATTTATCTTTTTAGCAACTTTTATTGTTATTCTATATTGATACTCTTTTATCAAAATTGAAATGACTGACACTATTAATGGAAGTATTGATGGAACACTCAATGCATCTAAGTTAAATAAGGATTTAATAGCCCCTATACCTATTGTGATAGAAACAAATATAAGTAATATTGATAATACGAATGATACCAATGTCTCTGCCTTTTCGTGACCATAATTATGTTCCTTATCTCCTGGTCTAGAAGATACATAATTACCTATCAGCACACCTACAGAACTTATAATATCTGAAGCGGAATGTAATCCATCTGCAATCATAGCACTAGAATTACCAATAATACCAGCTATCACCTTAATTATTGTTAAGACTATATTCCAAATTATTGATTGTATTGTTATTTTATTTGCTTCCTCGTACCTTGTTTCCATTGTTATTCCTCCTCATAAACCAAATCTAAATATTATTAAAAACATATATTTAAACATAAATTAAAGTTATTATTATATTCAAATGTATATCTTTTACTTTCAATAGAGATTATCAATCTTCTATAAAATGAAAAATCACCTAGCTTGAGCTAGGCGATATATATATTATACACTATTATTTAAATTTATGCTTCTTTTATTATCTCTATTACCATTTTGGCAGAATCATATAAATCCTTTATAGCTATATGTTCATCTAATGTATGAGCATTTTTCATACCTATTCCTAGAGTTATAGCTTCAATACCATTTTTACTTAATATATTAGTATCGCTACCTCCTCCTGTAGATTCAGTATGACCTTCTATTCCTAAATTTGAAAATGCTTTTTTTGCAAGTTGTATTATTTCTGAATCTTCATTAACATCTATTGGAGTATATGCTCTATTTACATCTATTTCAATTTTAGCTCCAAAATCCTTAGCGGCTTTTTCAAAAGTTTCTACCATATGTTTAGTTTGAACATCTAATTTATCTTCTTTTAGGCTTCTAGCTTCTGCAACTATGTTAACTTCTCCTGTTACTATATTTGTAGCTGTTCCACCATTTATAATTCCTATGTTAGCAGTTGTTTCTTCATCTATTCTAAGTAAATTCATATTATCTATTGCTCTAGCAGCTACCATTATAGCACTTATACCAGCTTCAGGCTCAAGACCTGCATGAGCTGTCTTTCCTAATATCTTAACATTTATTACATCTTGTGCAGGAGCTTTTACTATTATCTCTCCAGGAGAACCACCACTATCTAATACAAAGGCATATTTAGAATCTATTTTTGCATAGTCTAAATTTTTAGCTCCAACTAATCCACATTCTTCACATATAGAGAATACAACTTGAATATCAGTATGTTCTATATTGTTTTCTTTTACCTGTCTTAATCCCTCTAATATAGCTGCTATACCTGCTTTATCATCAGAGCCTAATATTGTAGTACCATCACTTTTTATTATTCCATTTACTTCATCCACTATAGGTTTTACCCCTATTCCTGGAGTTACTGTATCCATATGTGAACTAAATAATATTTTCTTTCCTTCTTTATTTCCTTTTAAAGTAGCTATTATATTGCCTGTTTCTCCATTTGCTTTTTCACCAGCATTATCTACTACAACTGAACAACCTATTTCTTCTAACTTTTCAACTAATACTTTAGCTACATTCCCCTCTTTTAAAGATAAACTGTCTATCTGTATTAATTCAAGGAACTCATTTAAAATTCTTTGCTCGTTTATCATAATCTTCCTCCATAATATAATAGGTATTTCAACATATATTGTAGTGTAATATTTAAATATTATCAATAGTTTTTAAACTTTTATATCATTTTCATTAATTTTCTTTACTAAAATGAAAGTTAAAGTTAAATTCTTTCATTCTTATTGTTTTATCTAACTATATTTCTCTGTCTAGAATCTATAAAGCATAACCAGTAGCCTAAACTATTGGTTCTATGGTCACAAACTTGATATTTTAAAAATCCTGTGCTTCCATTATCTGGTTGTTCATTTCTATTCCCTGGAATAGCATAAATATAATGCTTTCTCTTATTATATTCATCATATTGTACTCCAAATAAGTAATGTCTATATTTATATGAATGTAAAACTGCATCACTATACATTGTATAATTCAATACATTTAAATATCCTAAATAAGGCATTGAATATCCACACAATGTTGTAGGATTTACCTCTATTTTCCACCATCTTGTATTGTCTATATAATCTGCTACAAAAGGCTTAACTTCTCTGAATAGTTTTAGCCCTTTTTTTATTTGTCTAGGCATAAGTAATGTTCCAGCTTGCTTATTTCCACTATCTACTTGACTTATCCCATTAGCTCTTTTTACTTTTTCAATATTATTTTGTTCTTTTTGAGCTTTCTTTGACTTAGTAGTTTTTGGAGAAGCAACTATCTTTTCTTCATGTCTTATTTCAAAGTCTTCTTCATCCTCATCATATTCCTCATCATCTTCTATATCGTCATAGCATTCATTTTCTTTAGCCTTGTTATAATTTTCTATTTCTTTATAGTTATTAAATTCTTCAATTTCACCATCACTAGAATCTTCTATATCTGCTCTTGCCTTTAATTCTACCTCTTCACTTTCATCATCTTCCCAATAATCGTCATATTCATCTTCATCTTCATCATATTCTTCTATGATATATTCTTCGTCACTATCACTATTTTCTTCATTGTCATCATCATCTTCTCTATATTCTTCACTTGCATCATCTATATCGTCTTCTAAATACTCTTCTTCACTTTCAGCTAATTCTTCATCTTCTACATCTTGGAATAATATGTCCTCATAATTTTCAATCTTATTTCCCTTAAAGCCAACTAAAGGAATATTTCTTTCATACAATAAGGCAATTCCTTTTATCTCTTCATCATAATCCTCTAAATCTAAAACAAATTCACCTCTTCCTTGTTCATTTAAAATTATATTTCCTAAGTCTATTAATCCATGGTCACCTTTTATTGCTACTGCTTTATACCCATCTTTAACATATTTTAGATTTTCTACATATAATGCAATGATTGATTTTTCATCATTTACTTCGACTTTTGCAAAAGCTTTTGGCAGTACTCGTTCTTTGTATCTAAAGTTTATGTCTTTAGCTTCTAGTATTATATAGTCTCTTTTAAACTTTCTTTTAGAACCCACTGCAATCCCCCCTTAACACAGTTTCTCTAAACAATATATGTTAATAAAATAAAAAAAAGTACCTCCTATTTAGAAGATACTTTTGTATTTACTATATTTGAAAGAACTGCAAACTCTTCTATACTAAGAGTTTCACCGCGTCTTTTTTCATCTATATTAGCTTCTTTTAATATTTCTCTTATTTCGTCCTTATTAAGAAAACCAAGGCCTCCCAATGAATTAAGTAGAGTCTTCCTTCTTTGTCCAAAAGATGCTTTTATTGTCTTGAAAAATATTTCTTCATTATGAACATCATATTTCTTTTCAGCTCTAACATGTAAACCTATAACTGTTGAATCTACATTAGGCTGTGGTATAAACATATGTCTTGGAGCCTTTGCTACAATTTCTGTTTCACAATAGTACTGAACAGCTATAGACAATGCTCCATAATCCTTCGTACTTGGAACAGCATTCATTCTATCTGCAACTTCTTTTTGAACCATAACCACTATATCTGTTACAGGTATATCCTCTTCTAAAAACTTCATAACTATTGGTGTAGTTATATAATATGGAAGATTTGCTACAAGCTTAACTGGTCCACCATTTAATTTATCTTTTATTAGCTCTTGTATATCTACTTTTAATATGTCTTGATTTATAACTTCTATGTTCTCTAAATCTGATAAGGTATCTTTCAATATAGGAATTAAGTTTTTATCAATTTCTATAGCTACTACTTTTTCTGCTACCTTACCCATTTCACGAGTTAGTGTACCTATACCAGGTCCTACTTCTATTATATTATCTCCGTCTGCCACTCTAGCTCCATCCAATATTTTATCTATTATATTACTATCTATTAAAAAATTCTGACCTAAAGACTTTGAAAATTTAAAATTATGTTTTTGTACTACTTCTTTTGTTGCGCTATGTGAAGATAGTCTATCCATCGTTTACTCCTTTTTAACTTATTTTAAGATTTTATCCTATTAATTATACTTATTTACATGTATTCAAAGCAAAATAGTTATTAAAGACAATTTATTTTAAATTACTCTGTAATTTTATATTTATTTTTTATATTTTTTTCATATCATACATGCTTACATTTAAATTTGTTTTAATGCACTTACAAATTCTTCTCTTTCAACACCATAATTATTTAATCTATTTAAAAATTGCTTTGCATTTCCATAGCCAATTCCAAGTATTTTACCAAGTGCATCTCTCCTAGATGATGCATCTTCATTTCCTATAAGACCATTTCTAATCAAATCAACTTGTTTAAATTCATCTCTTTTTTCTGTACTTTCAGTTCTAACTTTATTTAAAGCTGCTATTATACTTTTTGGAGTAGCATTTTCTATTCCTATATCTCCATCCTTTTTAGCTTCTTCTCTTGGTAAAAACGCATGTTTACATCCTGGGACTTCTGATGCTATTTTTTTTCTTATTTTTTCACCTGCAAAATCTGGGTCTGTAAATATTATAACTCCACGTCTTTCATTAGCTGATTTTATACGCTCCATTACTCCTTTTGGAAATCCAAATCCACCTGTGGTTATAAGTTCTGCATCTATCGCTCTCTTAACTGCTGTAACATCGTCTCTTCCCTCTACTACTATTATCTCTTTTATCATATAAATTCACCTTTTATTTGTTTTTAGTTTTTGTTTACATCTCTTTATTTTAAGGTTTTTATTTGATTTAATCAAGGCACTAACCTATTTATTTTTATTTAGAAATCTATAGTTTAAAAAAAATTTATTTCTACTAGATAAATATATTCACTATTATATTCTATTGAATCACTTATAAGCAACAATAAGTCCCTTGTAGCATTACCTATATTAATATTATATCATCCATACAATTTTCTTTTTTAATATCAATGATTTATAGAAAAAATATGTGGGTCTCATGACAAATATAAAATATATATTAAAAAAACCTAGATATAAAATTTATATTCTAGGTTCTCTTTTGTTGGATTTTATTAATGAATTTAACTTTCCTTTTCTGTCTTTCCATCATATTTTGATATCCATTTATTTAATATAGTTTCTCTATTTTTTGCTGCTGATTTTAAATCATTATCTATCATTTGCTCTAATGGCTTTTTAGGGAATCCTTCTGGAATTGGATTTCCTGTATCAACTGTAGTAACTGCATAGTTCTTAGAATACTCATTCATTGCATCTTTACTTATCGCCCAATCTAAAAATACCTTAGAAGCTTCTTTTATATTCTCTTTTTTTACAAGAGCATTTGCTTCTATATCCCATCCAGAACCTTCTTTTGGAAACACTACTTCTACTGGATAACCTTCTTCTTTTAATTTTATGCCTCTGTATCCAAAAGATATCCCTATAGGGTATTCTCCTGAAGCTGATGATGTAGCTGGAGCTGAACCAGATTGAGTATATACACCAATATTTTCATGTAACTTATCCATATATTGCCATGCCTTTTCTTCTCCCATAATTTGTATAAGCGCTGACACTGTTAAATATCCTGTTCCAGAAGAAGATGGATTTGGCATAGATATAAGCCCCTTATATTCTGGCTTTATCAAATCTTCATAAGAACTAGGAACTGGTATATTTTTATCTTTTAATTCTTTAGTATTTACAGTTATACCTGTCATCCAAGCATCTATACCAACCCATGAAGGCACTTCTTTATCATCTTTAAATGCAGTGTCTATCTTATCAGACCCTTCTGGAGCGTATGGTTCTAGCATTCCTTGGTCATCTGCAACTAACAAACTTGTGGCAGCAATCCCCCATACAACATCTGCTTGTGGATTATCTTTTTCTGCTAATAATCTCGCTGTTATATCTCCTGTCGATGCTCTAACAACATTTAATTTAATATCTGGATATTTTTCTTTAAATGTAGCTAAATATGGGTCTATACTGTCTTCTTCGATTGCTGTATAAACTGTTAATTCTCCTTTTGTTTTACTATCAGACTTTGAATCTCCACCTGATGAGGCAGTGCTACATCCTGTTATTACACTCAATAAAAGTGTTGATAATACTCCTAAAGAAACTAGCTTCTTAAATTTCATCTTTACCTCCCCTATGCAACATCTTTTTGTTGCCATTTTTGTGTATTGTTTTTTAATTTTTTTGTTACGAATTCATAGCAAAGTCTTACTATTATATTTGTTAAAAGCACTAATACTGCCATAGCTGCTGATGGCCCTATATATCCTATCTCATCTAACTTCAATATGGAAATTGATGCAGTCTGAGTCTGAGGGGTATACAAAAATATTAATGCTGAAACAGTAACCATTGAATTTACAAAATAATATACCACTATCTCAAGTATTGATGTTATAGACATTGGTACTGTGATGTTAAAAAACACTTTATAAAATGGAATATTTATAGATTTTGCGACTAATTCATACTCTCTATCCAACATTTTTAGTGATGAGTTTGAAGTTATAAAACAAACAGAATAAAAATGTACTATGTTTACTATGACAAGTATGACTGTACCACCATATAGGAAATTTAGTGGATTACTTGCTGAGTTAAAAAAAGTTATATATGATATTCCTAGTACTATACCTGGTAATGCCATTGGTATCATAGATAAGAAGTAAGCTGTTTGTCTTAATCGTGGAAATTTATCCACTTTTTCTATCATGTATGCACTAAAAAACACAAATATAGTTCCAAATATAGCTGTTAGTGTTGATATTTTTAAACTGCTTAAATAAGTTTTTAATCCGCTTCCTAAAATACCTTTAAATGTATAATGTTCCATCGTAAAACTTAGGTTATATGGCCATAATTTTATAACTGAACCTATAACTGAAACGAATATCAAAATGAAGATTAGTAAAGTTATAAAACTACACGCTATTAAAAATACTCTATCTCTAAATTTATTTTCTTTAATTTTATAAGGCATAGATTTTGCTGTTATAGTCATTCCTTGTTTTTTACTTGCCACCTTGTCTAATGTAAAAGCTATTAGTACAGGAATTAACATTACCATAGAAACAGTTGCCCCCATTGGTATATTAAACTGCCCTACTACTTGCTTATATATATCCGTAGCTAATACATTATAGTTTCCTCCAACTACCTTTGCTGCTCCAAAGTCTGTAAATGCAAGTATAAAGGATACAAAGAAAGAACTTACTAGTGAGTACTTTATGCCTGGAATTGTAATTTTAAAAAACTTTTTAAAATCACTAGCCCCTAAGCTATCTGCTGCTTCATAAAGTCTATAATCTGCCATAGAAAGCGCAACAGATAGTATTAAAAAAGCTTGTGGGAATGTAAACAGTATTTGAGAGACAATTATTCCTAATGGTCCATATAACGGTATCTCAAATCCCATTGTTGTAAATATTCCTTTATTTCCAAAAAGGTATATAAGTGAAATACCATATAACATAGTTGGTGCAAAAAGAGGAAACATTCCCATAGTTTTGAAAAAATTCTTAAATTTTATATTTGTTCTCGTTATTGCATATGAATAGATAAATGCTAAACACAGCGACATTAAAGATGAAACTGTGGATACAAAAATTGAATTTTTAAATGATGCTATAAGACTTGGATTTTCAGCATATTTACTAAAATTTGAAATACCTATGAAGTTTCCACTTGTATCTAAAAATGCATTTTTTAATAATGATACTAAAGGAAACAAAATAAATACTATTAGTACAATTAGCGAAAAAATCAGAAAACATTTTTGTATTGTGCTATCACTTATCCTTCTTTTGTTTTTTGTTGTTATCATTTATTCACCCCTAGCTATTTAAGCACATCCCTCTGATTTATATTCTACAATTCCCTCTTTGGGAATTTTGAAATTTATTTTAGACCCTATACACAGTTTCATTTGTTCTGCAACTTTTGAAACTATGTCTAATTTTATTTTCTTAGAACAATATTCAACTGTAATTCTATAGTTAAATCCTCTAAATTCAATATCTAAAATCTCTCCAACTTTAATGTCATTGTCTTTAGAATCTCTATTAAATTCTACCTTTATATCTTCTGGTCTGATAGCTATCTTATTAATACCATCATCTATAAAGTTTATTGTTCCTATAAAGTCAGCTACAAAAGGTGTCTCTGGATTTTTATATACTTCTTTTGGAGTCCCAACCTGTATTATTTCTCCACTATTCATAACAACCATTTTATCTGCTAGGCAAAGTGCCTCTTCTTGGTCATGAGTTACCATTATAGTGGTAATTCCAAGCTTTCTATGTAAACTTCTAATCTGTTCCCTAAGTTTCAACCTTACTTTTGCATCCAATGCAGATAATGGTTCATCAAGAAGTAAAAAATCTGGCTCTAAAGCAATTGCACGAGCTAGCGCGACTCTCTGTTGCTGTCCTCCTGATAATTGCGATGGATACTTTTTCTCATATCCATTTAGTTCGACAACTTCTAAAACTTCTTTAATTTTCTTATCAATATTAGATTTATTTATATTTTTATTTTCTAAGCCAAAAGCTATGTTTTTGTAAACAGTCATGTTTGGAAATAGTGCATATGACTGAAAAACTATACCAAAATTTCTACTTTCAGGTGGTAAGTTCGTCATATCCTTATCATTCATTATTATTTTTCCATCATGTTTGTCTTCAAGACCTGCAATTATTCTAAGCAATGTACTTTTCCCACAACCACTTGGTCCCAATAAACAAATAAACTCTCCTTTTTTAATATCAATAGATATATCTTTTAGCACTTTAGCTTGTCCATAACTTTTACTTACATCTTTAACTTGTAAAAAAGACATTTATAAAACCCCTCCTAAGGCTAACCTAAACTTAAATAAATCTTCTCTATTTAAGCTTTTACTTCCTAGGTCACACTCATGCTGAGAGTAAAGCCCATGATAATCTGAGCCTCCTGTAACAACTAAGTTATATTTCTTAGCATAAGAAAGTGACTCTTTTTCTAAATCTTTATTGTGAGATGGATGATACACTTCTATCCCATCTAATCCAACATTCACCATATTTTCAATAGCATTAAAATTGTCCATTTGGCCAGGATGAGCTAGTACACAAATTCCACCAGAGCTTTTTATAGCTCTTATTGCATCTTTATAATCTACATATTTTAAAGATACATACACCTTACCATTTCCTCTATGAAACAACTCTTTATATAAACTTGAATATATTTTATCTGTGTACCCTTTATCTATAAGTGCTTTCATTATATGTTGTTTAAATATTCCAGTCTTTGATGAATATTTCTTTACATCTTCTAGAGATATTTTATATCCTAAATCTATAATTTTATTTACCATCTTAACAGATGCTTTATGCCTATCGCAAACCATTGGATTACATAAATTTTTTATTTCTTGACTATTTAAATCTATATTATAGCCCAAGATATGAACTCTTTTTCTGTTTTTATAATCGTATGCTGATATTTCTATACCTGGTATTATAGTTATTCCATAATTTTCTCCCAATACGATAGCTTCATCTAGCCCAGACAATGTATCATGATTTGTTATTGCTAAAACACTTATATTCTTTTCTAATGCTATCTTAATTATTTCTTCTGTAGTGAAGTTGTTATCTGATATGCTTGTATGACAATGTAAATCTGTTAACAATCTTTATACCTCCCTTTTATAAACTGTTTTTCCATTTACAATAGTATTTACAACTCTTGGATACTCACTATCAATATCCAATAAAACTAAATCTGCTTTTTTATTTTCTTTTATGCTACCTCTTTCATCATATATACCAACTGCTTTAGCTGGATTTGAAGTAAATAGGTTAACTGCTTTATTTAGACTGTTAGTTCCTTGTGCAACTATGCACATGGACTTTATCATTGCTGATGGAAGATAGTCTGAACAAACAATATCACAACAATCTTCCAATATAGCATCCATTGCCTTTAAGTTGTTATTATGAGATTTCCCTCTTACAATATTTGGGGCACCTAGACAAGTTAAAACACCCAGTTTCTTTGAATATTTTGCAACTTCAAGAGTTATAGGAAATTCAGATACATTAACTCCTATATTTTTTATAAAATCCATTTTTTCTAATGTATCATCATCATGTGATGCAACATTTATATTTTTAGTTTTTGCCCTTCCTATGACACTAGCTATTTTATTCCAATCTAAATTATCATGTAAATCTACTAATTCATCTAACCATGTATCTACATAATTTTCTGTTACTCCCCATACTTTAGTAGCATATTCTCTATAGAACTTCGGATTTGTATATTGACCTTGTCCTGGAGAATGGTCCATTATAGATAAATAGTCTATTTTATCTTTGTCTAATAACTCTGATACCTTATCTAAGCCTTCATGGTACAACACTTCATACCTTAGATGAACTTTATGATTTATACTCTTACTATTTATATTTTTGTACGAATCGATATTTTCAATCATTTTTAAAGAATTATCAATACTTCTAACTCCTACTCCATCACCTAGAGATATAGAATGATAAACTGTTGTTATTCCATTTGCAGGTAGTTTTTTATCTAGCTCATAAAATGCCATATTAAATGGTAATAATGTACTTGGTCTTGGCTCTATTTCCTTTTCAATAGCATCACTATGAATATCTATGATACCAGGTATAACATATAAATTTTTTGCATCTATTATTTCATCTATCTCGTTGAAATCTAGTAAGTAGTCAATCTTATCATTTGAGACTTTCTTTATTGTATCTCCTTCTATAATTAAATGGCCATTTTCTAATATTTTATCTTCCAATACAATATTTGCATTATGAATTAATTTTACCATCTAAGCTACCCCGCTTTCACTTATAGTGCCTTTTGTCATAGTAAAGGTTTTATCTATAACTGTCTCCATAAATTCTATATCATGAAATATCCCTATCATTGTAGTTCCTTGATTTTTAAGTTCCAACATTTTTTCTTTTACGTATATTTTAGATTGATTATCAAGTGATGCAGTTGGTTCATCAAGCAATAAAAGTCTAGGTTTTTTTACCATAGCTTGTGCTAGATTTAACCTTAACTTTTCTCCACCAGAAAAATTATTCGGATAGGAATCCCACAAGTTTTCCTTTATTTCAAACTGAGTCAGTATATCTTTCGCCATATCATATGCACAATCTTTTTCAAATCCACTCTCAATTAGAGAATGTACTACTAGCTCAATAGCAGTTATTCGTGGAAGTGTTTTTAAAAACTGTGATACATATCCTATTTCCTTTTTTCTAAGATTTATCATTTCTCTATCGCCAATTGTAGATAAATCTATCTTTCCATATATTTCTGAGTTGAATATTATTTCTCCAGTCGCTGGGATATAGGTTTTATAAATACTTTTTAATATAGTAGACTTTCCCGCTCCAGATTTTCCTATTATTCCTAAAAATTCACCTTTAGAAATTGTAAAATTTATTTCACTACACGCTTTTATAGTTTTGTTTAATGCATGTAATTCAAAATCTTTGCTAAAATTATTTACTTCAAGTATAATTTCTTCCATTTTATTTAAAACCCCCATTTTACTTATTACAAATATTATTTATAGTAGTGAATTTATAAGTTGCTGAGTATATGGATGCTGTGGGTCTTCCATTATCTGGTCTGTTAAACCAGATTCAATTACACTTCCATTTTTCATCACAATTGTCCTATCAGCAAGCATTTTTATAACATCAAAGTCATGAGATACTACTATCATAGAAATTTTAAGTTCTCTTTGTATTTCCCTTATTAAATCTAATACCTCAGCTTGTACAGAAACATCCAGTCCTGTTGTAACTTCATCTAATAAAAGTATTGGAGGATTATTAGAAAGTGCTTTTGCTATCTGAACTCTTTGTTGCATTCCTCCACTAAAATATTTTGGTTTATGGTCTATTCTCTCTACAGGTATATTAGTCTTTACTAGAAGTTCTTTAGCTCTATCTCTTATTTTCTCAACATTATATATATTTGCCATTAATAATTTCTCTGCTATATTTCCACCACTACTAAAATTCAAATTTAAACCAAGATGGGGATTTTGATATACAATACCCATAAAATGATTCTTTATGTACCTCTTTTTTTGGTCTGAGAGTTCTAATATATTTTCGAACTCGTTATAATTTGATATGTACACTTCTCCACTATTTGCATTTTCTTGAAAAAACAAAATCTTTAACAATGTACTTTTTCCTGAGCCAGATTCTCCAACAATACCAAGAACTTCTCCTTCATAAAGTTCAAGATTTACATTATTACATGCAACTATAGAACCACAATATTTACATATATTATTACTTTCATATCCTGTACTCTCAAAACACTTTTCACATCCCTCTCCATAAATAAGATTGATATGTTTTCCTATTAATACTCGTTTATCTATATTTTCTATTTTTTTGTCTTCTCCTAGTTTTGCACTACTCATTCCAAGCACCTCCAATTGCCACATCTACGCCATCATTTCTTAACCTAACTTTTTCACAATAACTTGTATCAGAACAACTATAGTACTTTTCATTAGTATCACTGTCATATACTTCATCTAAAAATGTGTTTGAACTTTTACATAAACTACAATGTTTTCCTTCAAATTTTTCCTCTTCAAATTTATAGTCATCAAATTCTAAGGGTTCTACCTTTGTGTATGGAGGTATGGCGTATATTCTCTTTTCTCTACCTGCACCAAATAAAAATAAGTTATCTGACATATTTAATTTCTTTATATCAAATCTTGGTATTGGTGATGGATTCATTAAATATCTATCATTTACTTTACATGGATACTCTGCTGCTATTGATATATCATCAAATTTAACTATATCTTCATACAGATATACCCACATCCTGCTATAATCTTCTTCTGAATGCATCCTCCTTGTCTCTACTTCACTAGGTTCTACTATTCTAAGTGTCTCTGGTATTGGCACTTGGAATATCATTATTTGATTAGACTTTAATTTTTCTTCTGGTATTCTATGTCTTGTTTGAATCAATGTAGCTTTTAATGTATCTTTTGTAGTTTCTACATTACTTACACTTGAAATAAAATTTCTTATATTACAAGCATTTGTAGAATCGTCACTACCCTGGTCAATCACTTTTACTACATCACTTTCACCAAGCAATGATAGTGTTAATTGTAGTCCTCCAGTCCCCCATCCTTTGGCAATAGGTAATTCTCTTGAACCAAAAGGTACTTGATAACCAGGTATTGATACTGCTTTTAGTATTTTTCTTCGGATTTCTTTTTTTGTATTTTCATCTAAAAAACCATAGTTATATATCACTTAATTTCCCTCCATATCCTATTTTATTCTTTCTACATCTGCTTTAAAATCTACATAGTGAGGAAGCTTAAAGTGAGATATAAACCCTAATGAATCTATACCATCTATATGAAGTAATACAAATTCTTCATCTTGGGCTAATTTTTCACTATTTGGTTCCAAAGATTTATCTAGTATAGCCATAGATATAGCCTTATTTTCATTATTTCCCATACAAAGACCATATCCTAAAGACATTTTATTTATATCTCCCGATTTATTTTTAGAATTTTCAGACTTATTTTGTGATGCTTTTGATACTATTTCACACTCAGTAACCAACATTTCTCCTATTGTTATTTGCTCATCTTCATAAATAGGATGTTTTATTTTTATATATACATCTCCTGTTCTAAGCTCACTTATATATGGATGCTCATCACCAAAACCTCTTACAATAGAATAAGCAAACCCTGATACTGCTCCACTTTCACCTCTAGTAAGTGCCTGCAATTTTGCTGACCTAGAAACTGGAAATCTTAGACTATTTCTTGTAATATCATCTATTACTTCTTCTTCTAATTTATCTTCATAAGTATCCTCTTCCAACAAATTCTCGTTTCTAAATATATTAGATACCTTTGTGAATTTAGGTATTTCATTCACTCGTTCTAAGTCATTTATATAGTTAGCTTTAAAATCTCTATTTTTTTCTTCATCTTCTTTAATCAACTCTATATTTAGTATTCTATTTTCATAATCTCTAGTTGCTCCAAGATACTGCCCTCCTGGTATATCTTTAAATGTAGCTGAGATTCTTCTACCTATTCTCATTTGTTCTGTATTTATAGGTTCTGAATAAGTTACTCTAGGCATTGTTGACCTTAATGCTCTTATATAGAAGGATGCTTCTAATATATCACCTTGAGCCTGTTTTATAGCTAATGCAGATAATTCCTTGTTGTATAGACTTCCCTCAGAAATCACTTTATCCACAGCATAAGACATTTGCTCTTTAATTTGTTTTACATCTATTGGTAGGCTTTCTCCTTTTATTCTATAAAATTCAAGTATATTTCTAGCCTGTAATATAGCTTCTTCTCCACCTTTAACTGCCACATAAGCCATTATTATAATACCTCCCAACTTAATTTTGATGACCTTGGTATAAATGCAACTTCTCCTTTGGTATCTATTAAAATCAAATCTGCCCCTGTAGGATAGTCTTTATTTATCATAAGTAATTTTTCTAAGAATTCTTGTTTAATTCCATCTATATATAAATTCTTTTTAGATTTTATACCAGAACCACTTAAATAAAGTCTTATGAATTTATCTTTATAATCTGTTGATAGTTCGTTTACTTGATGTATTATAGTTGTACTTTCATCAGGATATTCAAAAGAACCTATTTTAATTTGTAGTATATCTAATTCTGAATTAATATCTAAAAACAGGTAGTCTGATTTATTGTAATTTACTTGGCTTGACATTGTCAGTGCTCTTATATTTTTTATATCTTCTTTAGTACAGTTTTCTATATAGAAGGTAACTTCTTGGTCTAATAAAGTAATTGCTATACCAATTGCTCCATTTGATAATTTTGTATTATTTTCTATAGTTATATTATTGATGTTATTTAATTTCCCAGGAAATGAAGCACTATCTAGCAACTTTCTATATATTTCTTGCATGTAACTTACCATGATTCTCCTCCTACTTAATCCATAGTATTGAATTGGACTTTTGTTTTATTAATTAAACTAAATTCATTAATAAGTTCTTGCTCATATCTTAAGCTTTCTTCATAGATACTTTTATTTATGTAATTCTTTAATTCATCAAATTTATTATTATTGCTATGTAAAACTGCATCTATAGTTGCCAGACAAATAGCTTTTTTTTCATTATTTTCTGCAACTATACCATAACCTAAGCTTTCATCTACCTTAACACTACACTCTGTAACTAATATTTCTCCTAAATTAAATGTAGTATTTTTTACACTTTCGTTAGCTCTTACCATCACTGTAGCTAAGCTAGGGCCTTTAATTATAGAAATGCTTGATGTATTTTTTATCATTAAATATATTTGCTCCAATTTCTCATAGTTCATATTTATCAATATCTTAGTACTATCAACTGTATGCAAGATTTTGCCTCCTTAATCTTTCCTCTATTTACTTATTTCTAAGAATATAATATACAATCTAAGTTAAATAGATATTACGTTTGAGTTAATTCTAATGAATATCTTGTAAATTCTTTTTTAACAATGTTAAGAAATATATTGTAAGACTACTAAAAAATTATAATATTACAAATAAAAAAAGCATACCACTCAAATTGAATAGTATACTTTCTCTATATTTATAACTATTATTTTTATATAATTGTAATAATTGTAAATTTTATTTTTAATTTACCTATTTTATATTAAAAAACTTCTTCGCATTCTCTTTAGTAACTTTACACACTTCCTCATAAGATATTCCTTTTTCTTGAGATATCTTATCTGCAACAAAAGCTACTTGAGAAGGATTATTTCTCTTTCCTCTATGTGGTTCTGGTGACATATATGGTGAATCCGTTTCTATAAACAGTCTTTCTAGAGGTATCTCTCTTACAACTTCTCTAGTTTTTTTATTGTTTTTAAAAGTAACTGTTCCTGGAATTGATATATAACATCCCATTTTAACATACTCTCTAGCTAATTCCACATTACCACTATAACAATGAAGCACACAACCTATTTCAGGACTCTTAGTGTTTTTTATTATCTCAAAAGTATCCCCATGTGCATCTCTATCATGTATTATTATTGGAAGCTTTAACTCATTAGCTAGCTCAATTTGTTTCTTAAACCACTCTTTTTGCTCTTCTCTTGGAGAATAATCATAATAATAATCTAACCCAATCTCTCCTATAGCCACAACCTTTTCATTTTCAGTTGCAAGTCTTCTTAGAGTGTCTATTGCTGTATCATCTAGTTTTGATACATCATGTGGATGTACTCCAACTGCTGAATATATAAAGTCATATTTTTTTGATAGTTCAATTGCTGTTATAGACGTTTCTATATCTGCTCCTGGATTTACAACCAACTCTACACCTTTTTCTTTTAATGAACTAATAAGTTCATCTCTATCTTCATCAAAACTTTCATCATTTAAATGTGCATGTGAGTCAAATAACATTTTTTATCTCCTTACTATTTAATTGCCTATTAGCGAACCTCGCATCCATCCTTAGCACCTTGTGTAAATGGTAGAACATAAGGGTCACCATCATCTCCTGCTGCTAATATCATACCTTGAGATTCTACACCTCTTAACTTAACTGGTTTTAAGTTACATACCACTGTAACCTCTTTACCAACTAAATCTTCTGGTTTATAGTATTCAGCTATTCCAGATACTATTTGTCTTGTTTCTGGTCCAATTTTAACTTGTGATACTAATAATTTATTTGCTTTTGGATGCTTTTCACAGCTTATTATTTTTCCTACTCTAAGCTCTATTTTATCCAAATCATCAATAGTAATTTCTTCTTTATGCTCTAAAGTTTTTTCTTCTACTGGAGGTTTCCCAGAAAACATTTTAGTTAATTCTTCTATTTCTTTTTCTACATCTAATCTTGGGAATAAAGATTCACCTTTAAACACTTTTACATTTTCTCCAATAAGACCAAATGTCTTTGTGCTTTCCCATGTAGTTATATCATCTTGACCTTTTATTCCTATATGTGCATATATTTTATTAGCAGTTTCATTCATTATAGGATTTATTAGTGTTGCAATTATTCTTATAGATTCACATAAATTATATAAAACTGTATCTAATTCATCTTTTTTAGTTTCATCTTTAGCAAGAACCCAAGGCATAGTCTCATCTATATATTTATTAGTTCTTCTAACTAGTTTCCATACACTCTCTAATGCTTCATGGAATTGCATTTTATCCATTTCAGCCTCAAAATTTTCTCTAGTTGATACAGCTTGCTCTTTTAAATCAGCATCAAAATCAGTTGAAGTTTTTACTGTTGGTATTATACCACCGTTGTATTTTTCAACCATTGCTACAGTTCTACTTACTAAGTTTCCTAAATCATTTGCTAAGTCATAATTTATTCTTGTTACAAAATTTCTATGAGTATAACTTCCATCTTGACCAAATGCAAACTCTCTTAATAAGAAGTATTTAAGAGTATCTATTCCATATCTTTCTATTATAGGCTCTGGATAAACAACATTACCTTTTGATTTACTCATTTTATCATCAGCAAACAATATCCATCCATGACCAAATACTTGTTTTGGAACTTCTAAACCTAAAGCCATTAAAAGTGCTGGCCATATTATTGTATGGAATCTCACTATTTCTTTACCTACTATTTGAACATTTGCAGGCCAATATTTTTTAAATTCTTCATCATTATCTGTCATATATCCTAATGCTGTTATATAGTTACATAGAGCATCCACCCATACATAAATTACATGCTTTTCATCAAAAGGAACTTTTATTCCCCAGTCAAAAGTTGTTCTTGTTACACTTAAATCTTCTAGCCCTTTATCTAAGAAATTTGCCACCATTTCATTTTTTCTAGCAGCTGGGAAACAGAAACTATCGTCTTTAAATAACTCTTTTAATCTATCTTCATATTTAGATAGTCTAAAGAAATAAGATTCTTCTTTTACTAAGTATGTTTCTCTTCCACAATCAGGACATTTGTTTCCTTCTAATAACTGTGATTCTGTCCAAAAACTCTCACAAGGAGTACAGTATCTACCTTCATATTCCCCTTTGTATATATCACCTTGTTCATATAATTTAGTAAATATTTTTTGTATTATATCTGTATGTCTTTTTTCTGTTGTTCTTATAAAATCGTCATAAGATATATCCATAGTATTCCATAATGCCTTTATATCTTTTATCATTCCGTCAAGGTATTCTATTTCTGACATTCCTTGTTCTATCGCTTTCTTTTGTATCTTTTCACCATGTTCATCTGTTCCTGTCAAAAACTTTACATCATATCCACAGAAACGTTTAAATCTAGCTATTGTATCTGCAGCTACTGTTGAGTAAGTATGACCTATGTGTAATCCTCCACTTGGATAGTATATTGGTGTTGTTACATAAAAACTCGGTTTGCTCATATTATTTACCTCCTAATTTTTTATCGTTCGTAGTCATATAAATATTTCATTTAAAATAATAAAAAATCGCCTCCTATGATTTATCATAGGGGCGAGATTATTCACGGTACCACCCTAATTCATCTATAACGATTATGTTTCACATGAAATGTAGAAATTAACTTTATAGATATCTTAACAGACTATAACGTGCCCAACCGTTTTACCCTAGCATATATGCTCAGATAAAAAGCTCCAAGACCATCTTCAATAAATCTTTTTACACTAGCTTTCACCTAACCTAGCTCTCTGATAGAAAAAATCCTTATCTACTCTTCTTTTCATAGCTTATAATTCATATTACAATTTATTTCTATATAATCACTATATTATAAAATTTTTCCCACATTGTCAACAAATTATACAAATATTACATAGCAAATAAAAACTGCTGCTATAACTCCTGCAACATGACTAATCATAGCGCATGATAATGTATGTCTAGTATTTTTTATCTTTAAACTCCCATAATAGATTGCCATTGTATAAAAAATAGTCTCAGAAGAACCTACAATTGTAGCTCCCATTTTTTCTACTAAACTGCCTATTCCAACTCTATTTGCAAGTTCGCTATACATTCCCAAAGCACCACTTCCAGATAAAGGTTTTACACTTATTAAACCTATTAATTCTTTTGGTATACTCATCATATTTGCTATTGGTGTAAATAGCCATTCTAACATATCAAGACCTTTGCCAGTTTTAAATATTCCTATTGCTAAAAATATACCTATTATATAAGGTAAAATATCCCATGCAGCCTTTAAACCATCAATTGCTCCTTTTACAAAACTATCATATACATCTATTTTTTTATATTTACCATAAACTACTATGTACAAAATTATTACTGGTATAAGTAAGTTTGAAAATACTTCCATACATCTACATCCCCTTTATCTATATCTTCTTTGAAAAAGTTTACATGTTATTATTGCTATTGCTGTAGATATTATGGTTGCAAATAAAGTTGTAAAAATTATTTCACTTGGGTTTTGAGCTCCCATATCCATTCTTAATTTAATTATAGTAAATGGAATTATCTGTATAGATGATATGTTTATTACCATAAACATAATCATATCATTAGTAGCTGTATCTTTTTTGTTGTTTAGGGTCTGAAGCTCACTCATTGCTTTTAAACCAAATGCTGTTGCACCATTCCCAGCACCCAACATGTTCAAGGCAATATTCATAACTATATAAGACATTGCTTTGTGACCTTTTGGAATAGAAGGAAACAATCTTCTCATTATAGGATTTAATTTCTGACCTATTTTTTCAATCAAGCCCGACTCTTTTGCAATATTCATTATACCCATCCAGAGTGCCATAATGCCAGCTAGACTTATTGCAAATTCTATACCTTTTGATGTTTCACTCAATATAACTTTATTTAATTCTCCCATATTTTTAGAAATCAAACTTCCTATTATTCCTATTGATACCATGTAAAACCATATTTTTCCTATTATAATCAACCTCCTCTTTAAATAATTTTATGATAGTTAGGTAATACTTTATACTTGAAAGTTGTACTATATTATGTTTTAGTATAAGTGTGGGAGTTTTTATAATTTTTAATATTTAATAATAATTAAGGAGAGAAATAATGAGAAATCTAACACTTCTTACTGATTTATATCAGCTTACTATGTTAAATGGCTATTTTGAAAAAAATATTCACGAAGACATTGTTGTATTCGATATGTTTTTTAGAAAAAACGCTTGTGATGGAGGGTATACTATAGTTTGTGGTATTGATCAGGTTGTTGAATACATAGATAACCTTCATTTTTCAGATGAAGATTTGGAGTACTTAAAAAGCTTAAATTTATTTTCTGATAAGTTTTTAAAGTTTTTGAAAGAGTTTAAGTTTACAGGAGATATTTATGCTGTTGAAGAAGGGACTATAATGTTTCCTAATGAGCCATTGATTACTGTTAAAGCACCCCTGTATCAAGCTCAACTTATTGAAACAGCATTGTTGACAATAGTTAATTTTCAATCTCTTATTGCTACGAAAGCATCTAGAGTTTGCTTTGCAGCTCAAGGAGACACTGTACTTGAATTTGGATTACGTCGTGCACAAGGTCCAGATGCGGGCATATACGGTGCTAGAGCTGCTGTAATTGGTGGCTGTTCTGGAACTGCAAACGTATTAGCTGGAAAGATGTTTGATGTTCCTATAATTGGTACTCACGCTCATAGTTGGGTACAAAAATTTGATACTGAGCTTGAAGCATTCCAAGCATATGCTGATGTTTATCCAGATAAATGCCTACTACTTGTGGATACTTATGATGTATTAAATAGTGGTGTACCTAATGCAATAAAAGTCTTCAAAAATATTTCTGAAAAAGGATACAAACCTATGGGTATAAGACTAGATTCTGGAGACTTAGCTTATCTATCTAAAGAAGCAAAGAAACAACTAGATAGTGCTGGTTTTTCAGATATTAGTATAACTGCATCTAATGACCTTGATGAATATACTATAGCATCACTTAAGGCAGAAGGAGCTACTATAAATTCATGGGGAGTAGGTACAAAGCTTATTACTTCTTTCGATTCACCTTCTCTTGGAGGCGTTTACAAATTAGCTGCATCTTGTAAAGAAGGTACTCTTGAACCTAAGATAAAAATTTCTGAGAATCCAGAAAAAATAAATAATCCTGGTTACAAGAAAGTTATAAGAATATATAACGAAGACAATAAAGCAGAAGCAGATTTAATTATGTTACATGATGAAATTATAGATGAATCTAAACCTTTAGAAATCTTCCATCCTACTTATACTTGGAAAACAAAGGTCTTTACAAATTACAAAGTTAAAGAACTTCTTAAGCCATTGTACATGAAAGGTGTATGTAAATATAATAAAAAAGCTGTTCTTGAAATAAGAAATCATGTACAATATGAATTAAGTACTATCTGGGAACAATACAAAAGACTTTCGAATCCACACATTTACAAGGTTGATTTATCTAGAGATCTTTGGTATTTAAAAACAAAAATGATAGATTCTAAAAAAGTTTTATAGGCATTAATTATTTTTATTTAAGGGGGACTGTTTATTTATGGATGTTACAGATTACAGAATCATAGAAATTTTACAGGATGATGGGAGAATTTCTATGAAGGACTTAGGAAAAATAGTTGGTTTAACTTCTCCTGCAGTTTCAGAAAGAGTCAAGAGATTAGAAGAATCTGGTGTTATAGAAGGATATAAAGCAATTGTTAATCCAGATTCATTAGGTAGAGTTATAAAAGCGTTTATTCACATATCTCTTCCAAGTAATGGATATACAGAATTCATTGAGTCTGCTGGAAATGACCCTAGAATTGTAGAATGTCACCACATAACAGGTGATGATTGCTTACTTTTAAAAGTTATTGTAAAAGATATGTATGAATTAGAAAACGTGATTGATACTATAAAGAAAATAGGTTCTACCAAGACCTCTGTTATATTATCAACACCGATACAAGCAAAATCAATATTGTAAGATAAATTGAACATCAATGGCTTATTCGCTAATACACCACTAGATATTTCTAATAAAATTTTAAGTTTTGATGTAAAAAAAGTTGTCTTTTATTAAAGACAACTTCTTTTAGGTTTTTGAAGTTTGTATATTTTAAATTTAAATTAACTGTCTAAACCTTAAATTATATTAAATAACTTTATGCATTTGTATAATTACTCTTATATAAGTAATTTGTTAGAATATATTCCATATAGGTCTTTAATACTCCTACTTCTTCGTTCTTGTCTAATAGTTTTATAGTAGATACTATATCTGCATATCCAAGTAATATTATACCTATAGTGTCTTCGTCTACTAAATTAAATACATTAGCTAACTCTTTTTTACTCAAATCATTTTTCTTATATAAAGATAAAAGTATCATATGATATCTTACATATTTACTTATAAGTTTATATGTCTGTGTTGATAATTCTAAATTTGTACCCATATTATTTACTATTTGTGCACCTATTTTTTCATGATTTGTAAAATGAACTCTACCTGTTTCATCTAAAGTTAAACTATCTGGCTTTCCTATATCATGTAAAAATATTCCTAACTTTAGTGCTTGTGACTTATTTATTTCATCCTCAATATATAAATTCAAATAATTTGACACATGCTCTCTCAAATGATTTGGAAAAAATTCTTTGTCATTTAGCACTACTTCTAATTCTTTTAATGCATTTATAGAATGTTCAAAGCAGTTAACAACATGATATTTACATTCTCCTACAGATTTCATTGCTTTTACTTTAGGGATTACTTTTTCTAGTTCATTCTTTTTATCCAACTCTATAAACGTTTTATGTGTATCTTTCCTTTTTAAACTCTCTATTATAATTTTTCCTATTTCCATAAAATCACCTCAGATTCAGGTTTTATAAATCCAGAACTTGTTTATAAACAACATCCTTTTTTAATTTTCTATCTTTACAAACTATTTTTATTGCATCTTTTTTGTTCATACCACTTTCAATTAACTTTAAAACATATTCTCTATCTGTAAGACCATCATAATCTCTTTTTTCTGATTTTTCACCATAAAAACCTTCTACTATTAATACAAACTCTCCTCTTACTTCCTTTTCCTCAAATATTTTTATGACAGTTTCTATATCTTCTCTTATTATCTCTTGATATTTTTTTGTGAGCTCTCTATTTACAGAAATTTTTCTATTTCCAAGAACTTTAAGCATATCTTTTAGTGTATCCTTCAATCTATGTGGTGATTCATAAAAAATTATAGTTCTGCTCTCCTCTTTTATTTCTTCTAGTTGCTCTCTTCTAACTTTTTTATCCCTATCCAAAAAACCTTCAAAAACAAATTTATGTGTATCCATACCAGAACCAACCAAAGCTGTTACAAATGCTGTTGCTCCTGGTAACACTTCTATTCCTATATTATTTTGTATAGCCTGTCTTATTATTTCTTCTCCTGGGTCAGATATACCAGGCATACCTGCATCACTTATCAAAGCTATGTTTTCTCCATCAATTAATTTATTGATTAAATAATCGCCTTTTGAATCTTTATTGTGCTCATGATAACTAGTCAAAGGTTTTGAGATTTCAAAATGATTTAAAAGCTTTATACTGTGTCTTGTATCTTCTGCTGCAATTAAATCTACTTCTTTTAATATTCTTAAAGTCCTATACGTTATATCCTCTAGATTTCCTATTGGTGTTGGACATATGTACAATTTTCCACTCATCTATAACTCTCCTATATCTTCATTATTATATATTGATTTTAATTCTTCTGTATAATTACCATCTTCTCCATAGACATATAGTGGGTCTAATATCTTAAGCTCTGGTCTGCCATCTTTTACAAATTGAACCAAAACTAAATTAGGCGCTTTTTTAGGTCTTGGATGAACAAACTGAATAACTTTTGGTTCTAATCTGTATTTTCTCCCTAAAGTTATTATATCAACCAATCTTGTTGGTCTATGTATCATGAAAAATTTACCTCTAGGCATAACTAATCTGGATGCAGTCTTTATTACATCCTCTAGATTACACTTTACTTCATGTCTTGATATTGCTTTTTTATCATTTGGATTTTTTATACCATCAATATGCATATATGGAGGATTTGATGTAACTACATGATAGCCATTAACTTCCAAAACCTTGTCTATTGACTTTATATCTCCATTTATAATCTCAACTCTTTCTTCCAAATTGTTTAATTTTATAGAACGAGTTGCCATTTCATATACATCATCTTGTATTTCTACACCAATAATTTTTTTAGCTTCACTTTTGCCTGCAATTAGAACTGGTATAATTCCTGTACCAGTGCCTAAATCAACAACTTTAGCATCTTTTTTTACTTTTGCAAAATTAGCTAATAAAACAGCGTCTATACCAAAACAAAACCCATTAGTATCTTGTATAATTTTAAGACCTTTTAATTGTAAATCGTCGATTCTCTCTGAATCTTTTAATTGTATATCCATATATAACTCTCCTCAAATATTAGTAGCTCTAAGCATTAATTGCTTTAAAAAAGGTAGGAGAAGTCCTACCTTAAATTTAATCTTCTAATTTCTTTAACTCCTTTAGTGTAGCTTCATCTAATCCATCATTACCCTTGCATTTACCTCCACAGCCCTCACATTTTTTAGGCTCTTTAAGTATTTTTATATCTTCTCTCGTATATATTTTTACTGTTTTATCTTGGAACTCCACTTTGATTTGTTCTAACAGAGGATTCACCTCTACAACTTTTCCTTTTCCATCATCTGATTGCACTAATGCACCTACAACAGGCATTTTTTCTATTGCTTCACTATATACATCATGTTCATATTTTAAGCAACAGAATAGTCTTCCACATATACCAGATATCTTTGTTGGATTTAAAGATAAGCTTTGGTCTTTTGCCATTTTTATTGAAACTGGTTGAAAATCACCTAACCAAGAAGAACAGCAAAGCTTTCTACCACAAGGTCCTAGACCTCCTATAGACTTTGCCTCATCTCTAACACCGATTTGTCTAAGTTCTATTCTAGTCTTAAATATAGCCGCTAAATCTTTTACTAATTCTCTAAAATCTATTCTACCTTCTGCTGTAAAGTAAAAAATCAATTTATTTCTATCAAATGTATATTCGCAATCTATTAAAAACATTGTTAACTCATGTTCTTTTATCTTTTGTTGGCATAATTCAAAAGTCTCTTTTGCTTTTTCCTTATTTTCTAAATATATTTTCTTATCTTCTTCTGTAGCTATTCTTATAATTGGCTTTAAAGGAGAAACTAATTCGCTCTCGTCCATTTCTTTTGGCCCAACCACTACTTTACCATACTCTAAACCTCTTGCAGTTTCTACAACTACATCCATATCTTGCTCTATATTAAAATCAACAGGGTCAAAATAATATATTTTCCCCGCACTTTTAAACCTAATTCCTACTATTTTTATCATTTAATCACCTCGTATATATTTAAAGACATAACTTGTATGCTTATATTGAAATTACAATTACTTTTAATTTTAGTCTTTGTACCTTCTATTATATCAATAATTTTGGATAATTGAGAATAACTAATTTTTCCACTCATATTTTGGATAAAAACTAGTTTATCTATATTTATTAACATATCTCTATTTACATTCTCTTTTAATAAGATAATGTCTCTAAAATAGTTTATCATAATATCCAATAAACTTATAATCTGATTTCTATATTTCTCCATGTTATTTGGTATATTTAGAATCTCTACTATATTTTTATCTAGCATTATTTGGATATATTGTTGTATATCGTCCCTCATTACTGAAAACTCAGCCGACTGAGATAAATCTAAAGCATTTTCAATACTCCCTCTTGAAAAAGTAGCCAATATTTGAGCCCTTTCTTCTTCTATGCCTTTATTTATTAAATAGGTTTTTAAATCTGCTATTGGTATAGGCGAAAACTTTATTATGTCACATCTAGATTTTATCGTTTCTAATAGTGATTCTTTATTATTTGTGACTAAAATTATTATAGCATAACTTGGAGGCTCCTCTAATGTCTTTAAAAGGGCATTTTGAGCTTCTACAGTCATCTTTTCAGCATTATTTATTATATATATTTTATAGTCCTTATGAGGTCGTACTACTATATCTGATTGTAAGTTTCTAATTTGAGCTATTTTTATACTATTTCCATCTGGATTTATAAGTACATAGTCTGGACTATTTTCTAGATTTACATAGTCAAGTAACAATTTTGATAGCTCATCAGCAAATTTCTTTTTTCCTATTCCATCTATTCCTTCAAACATATACGCATTATTAAGTTTATTTTTATTTATAGAATTTATTAAATACTTTTTTGCAAAATCTTGTCCTATAATATTTTCAAAATACATATTTATCTCTCCATAGATTTTATTGAATCAAGAACTATTTCATAAACTTCATTATGTATACTTTCAATACTTCTTAATTTATTATCTGAAACACAATTTATTTTCTTCCAATCATACTTATCAGCTATATATAGAGCATTATTATAAGATTTCTCTAAATACTCTATATCACTTTCATGAATATCTTTCTCTTTTTCTCCTGTAATTTTGTTTTTTCTATTCTCCATAAGTTTTTCACTAAACTCAATAGGAACATCTAAAAATACAACACAATCAGGTTGAGGTATTTTAAATAAATTAAATTCATAATCAGCCAACCAGTTAAGATATTTCTCTCTATCACCAATGTCCATTTTAGAAGCTTGGTGCACCATATTAGAGGTTGTATATCTATCAGCGATAATTATTCCACCTTTATTATAAAATTCCTCCCAATCGGTTTTAAATGATGCATATCTATCTGCTGTAAAAAAAGTTGATGCTATATATGGGTCTACATCTGAAGCATTTTTACCGAAATCCCCTCTCAAATACATTTTTACCAAAGCAGATGATTGAGACTCATAATTTGGATATTCTACCTTCTTAATCATATAGCCTTCTTTTTTTAGTCTTTCATATAATTTTTTTGTTTGAGTTGCCTTTCCACTCGCATCTGAACCACTCTCTATAATTATTAACTTACCTCTCATTTTAATATCCTCCATCTAAACATTTTACCTATTTTAGTATATTACTTAAATGAATTTATATATAAATATTCTATAGATTCTTTATAGTAATCCTACTTTTTATATATGTTCTAAATCTATTATTTCTATAAAATTTAAAGTTATATCTTTAAGTCCACTTATAACCATACCTTTAGAACTACAAAACTTTAAATAATCTATTATTTCTTTACTTATTATTTCGCCAGGAGATATTATATTTATCCCTGGTGGATATGGTACTATAGATTCACCACATATTTTACCTATGCTGTCATATATTTTAACACTTTTTTTAGTTTTATAAAATGCTTCTCTAGGTGTTAATATTTTCTGTGGAATATCAACAGGATATTTTATATTATCTAGTTTTGTAGATTTAAATTCTTTTACTACAATATCATTTAATGCCGTTTCTAAACTAATGAAATCTTGAGTACTATTTCCTATTGTACAGATTAATAGAACACCATAATAATTAGATAACTCTACCTGTATATTATATTTTTTTCTTAAGATATTTTCTAATTCATATCCTGTTAATCCTATATTTTTAGCAGATATAAATATTTTTGTTTTATCATTTGTACTATATATTTCAAAATTTTCATTAACATTATTTTTGAAAATGTAGATATTATTTAAAAGCTCTTCCATTAATTTTTTCCCTTTATTTTCATATATATCTACTGCTAATTCCAGTGAAGATAATAATAAATAGGAAGGACTTGAAGACTCAGTAATTCTTAACATGTTTGAAATTTTATTTAAGTCAACTCTATCTTCCTTTACATGTATCATTGATGATTGAGTAAAAGATGGAAGTGTTTTATGAGTACTTTGTATAACTACATCTGCACCTTGCTCAAGAGCTGTTTTAGGAAGTTTCTCACTAAGTCCTAAATGTGCACCATGTGCTTCATCTACTATTACTACCATATTTTTGCTATGTGCATAATTACAGATATATTCTAAATCATATGTCATTCCATAGTATGTAGGATATGTAAGCAATATTGCTTTTGCATCTAAGTTTTTATCTATTATATCAATTACATTTATTACATTCACACCTTTTAAAATACTAGTATCTTTGCTTATTTCGCAAGGAATATATTTTATATCTACATCACCCAAAATACATCCATTTATAACAGATTGGTGACAGTCTCTATTTACAATTATTTTACTCTTAGGATTACATACTGACATTATTGCAGATTGTATTCCACAACTGCTTCCATTTACTAAATAATATGTATAATCACTTTTAAATACCTTTGCAGTATTTTCTTGAGAGGCTTTTATAATTCCTTCTGGGGAATGTAGATTATCTGTCCCTATTATTTCAGTCGTATCCATTTTATACAAATTTTCTAATACATTTACATATCCTAATTTCTCATATATTTTTCCTTTTTTATGTCCAGGCATATGAAAAGATATTACTTCTTTATTTACAATCTCACTTAGTTCATTAATTATAAACATAGATTACTCCTTTTTCCCTATTATTACTACTTATTTGAAAACTTTGATTCCTATCTATTTTACCATTAAAAAAGATACAAATTAATCTTTTTATAAAATAAAACACCTCATTCTAAATATTTAGAATGAGGTGTCTAATATAAAAAAGTAAAAATTAAATTATTCCCTGTCATCAGACATTAAACTTGGTATTAAATACAATCCAGCTAGACCCACAACAAAGTATATTATTCTACTTATCATTTCATATGTTCCACCGAAAATGCTACCTATTAAATCTGTTCCTAGGATACCAATTGCTCCCCAGTTAAGTGCACCGATTATAGCTAAAACTAAAGCAACTTTTTTCATTTATATCACTCCTTAAGAATTAAATTTTTATGTTAATCCATAATTCCTGTGTTTAGTTTTCCCAAAATGAAAAAAGAAATACATAATTTTTTTGTTTTTTTTAACAAAAAATAAAAAAAATTACGTGGCTACGTCCTACTCTCCCAGGCAGTTTCCCACCAAGTACCATCAGCGCTAGAGAGCTTAACTTCTGTGTTCGGAATGGGAACAGGTGTATCCTCTCTGCTATTGTAACCACATAATCTT
>NZ_JAGWCY010000010.1:0-94994 GCF_020657785.1 Clostridioides sp. ZZV14-6154
TACAAGCAGGGGGTCGCAGGTTCGAGCCCTGCTGGTCCCACCATTTGCGGCCTGGTAGTTCAGTTGGTTAGAATGCCAGCCTGTCACGCTGGAGGTCGAGGGTTCGAACCCCTTCCAGGTCGCCAAAATAAAATATAAGAAATGCTGGTGTGGCTCAACGGTAGAGCAGCTGACTTGTAATCAGCAGGTTGTAGGTTCGATTCCTATCACCAGCTCCATGTAAAATTAACACGGAGGATTTCCCGAGCGGCCAAAGGGGGCAGACTGTAAATCTGTTGTCATCGACTTCGGTGGTTCGAATCCACCATCCTCCACCAAAAAAATGCGCGGATGTGGCGGAATTGGCAGACGCACTAGACTTAGGATCTAGCGCCATTGGCGTGGGGGTTCGACTCCCTTCATCCGCACCATTTTTATTTAATTTAATAAACGAGCGGGAATAGTTCAGTGGTAGAGCGCAACCTTGCCAAGGTTGAAGTCGCGAGTTCGAATCTCGTTTCCCGCTCCAAATTTATGTTTATAGTGCAATGTGGGTGCATAGCTCAGCTGGATAGAGCAACGCCCTTCTAAGGCGTGTGTCCGGGGTTCGAATCCCTGTGCGCTCACCACATATATATTGGGGATTAGCCAAGTCGGTAAGGCACATGACTTTGACTCATGTATGCGTAGGTTCGAGTCCTGCATCCCCAGCCAAATAAAAACATGGTCTATTAGCTCAGTCGGTAGAGCACCTGACTTTTAATCAGGGTGTCCCGCGTTCGAGTCGCGGATAGATCACCAATGGAGAGGTGTCCGAGTGGTTTAAGGAGCTGGTCTTGAAAACCAGTGACTTCGAAAGGGGCCGTGGGTTCGAATCCCACCCTCTCCGCCAAATGCCCAGATAGCTCAGTCGGTAGAGCAGGGGACTGAAAATCCCCGTGTCGGTGGTTCGATTCCGCCTCTGGGCACCAGAATATGGCGGTATAGCTTAGTTGGCTAGAGCGTTCGGTTCATACCCGAAAGGTCATAGGTTCGACTCCTATTACCGCTACTAAAATTTAATGTGGGCCATTAGCTCAGTTGGTTAGAGCGCCCGGCTCATAACCGGTAGGTCTGGGGTTCGAGTCCCTGATGGCCCACCACATTAAATTAAAGATCTATGGTGGGTATAGCTCAGTTGGTTAGAGCGCCAGATTGTGGCTCTGGAGGTCGTGAGTTCGACTCTCATTATCCACCCCAACTAATATGGTCTATTAGCTCAGTCGGTAGAGCACCTGACTTTTAATCAGGGTGTCCCGCGTTCGAGTCGCGGATAGATCACCAAAAAGGTGGCGACATAGCCAAGTGGTAAGGCAGTGGACTGCAACTCCTTGATCCCCAGTTCGAATCTGGGTGTCGCCTCCAATAAAATGCGCTCATAGCTCAACTGGATAGAGTGTCTGACTACGAATCAGAAGGTTAGGGGTTCGAGTCCCTTTGGGCGCACCATATAAACATCGAGGGATTATAGCTCAGCTGGGAGAGCACCTGCCTTACAAGCAGGGGGTCACAGGTTCGAGCCCTGTTAATCCCACCAGTGCAAACCTCTAGTAATTTTACTAGAGGTTTTATTTTTGATTAAAAAAGATTTATATTTAGGAGGTAAAAAATTTGTATATAATTATAGGAAATGAAATAGTTGATAGTGAAGAACTTAAAATAATCATAGATAAAAATAGTAAATTCAAAGTTGAGAAGGATTTAAGTAAAAGTACAAAAAGAGAGGATGTAATAGCTTATCAATTAAGTATAAATTTGGATTACTTAGATACTATTATAAGTGAACAAGATGAGTATATGACTTTATCTGATGAGGAAAAGTTTGATGAGTATATGACTTTATCTGATGAACTTGCACTAGATTTAGAAGAACTTATGCCAAAGTACACAATAATAAATGCTAGAGCATATAAATTAGATGAGGTAGAAGGAGTAGTAAAAATAATACTAGTTATAGCATATGCAGATTTAGGTCATCTAAAACTTTCTGATGTAATAAAACGTTTGTTAAGACAGATAGATTAAGATATGAACTATATTGAGAAAAGTATGTGAAATATTACGTAAAGATGAAAATAATTATGTAAACAGAGAAAAAAATAGTATAAAATAAAATCAATTGTAGAAATTTTCACACAAATTTGTCTGAAATTCCATAAAAAATCCCTTAATTTTAGTGAGGTAAATTGAGTTTAGACAGTCTAAAAGTTATATATATTTATAAATTTATCTTATTAATTAAGGAACTTGCTTAAACATCTTCAAAAATAAAGTATTTTAGTCTATAATCTTTAATATTACACAAACAATAAAGGAGAAGAATAGAGTATGCTTAAAAAGTTTAATAAAATACTAGTAGCTAATAGAGGCGAAATAGCTATAAGAATATTTAGAGCCTGTTCAGAATTGGGGATAAAAAGTGTTGGTATATATAGTAAAGAAGATAAATATGGATTATTTAGAACAAAAGCAGATGAATCGTATTTAATAGGGGAAGGCAAAGGTCCAATAGATGCATACCTAGATATGGATGGAATAATAGACTTAGCAAAGAGAAAAAAAGTTGACGCTATACATCCAGGATATGGTTTTCTAGCAGAAAATGCAGAATTTGCTCGTAAATGTGAAGAAAATGGAATTACTTTTATAGGCCCATCATCTAAAGTAATGAATATGATGGGGGATAAGATAAACTCTAAAAAAATTGCAAAAGAAGTTAATGTTCAAACTATACCAGGAGTGGAAAAAGCAATAAGAAGTACTGAAGAAGCAAAAGAAGTTGCAAATAAAATAGGTTATCCTGTTATGATAAAAGCATCTAATGGTGGTGGCGGTAGAGGTATGAGAATCGTACATCATGAAAAAGATTTAGAACTTGAATATGAAACTGCTTGTAGTGAATCAAGAAAAGCTTTTGGTGAAGATATTATATTCATAGAAAAATATATAGCTGATCCAAAGCATATAGAAGTTCAAATATTAGGGGATAACTATGGAAATATAGTTCATTTATACGAAAGAGATTGTTCTGTTCAAAGAAGACATCAAAAGATAATAGAATATGCACCAGCATTTTCATTAGATGAAAAAGTAAGAAAAGAAATATGTGATGATGCAGTCAAGTTATCAAGATATGTAGGATATTCTAATGCAGGGACACTAGAATTCTTAGTAGATGCAAATGGTGGTCATTATTTTATAGAAATGAATACAAGAGTACAAGTTGAGCATACTGTAACAGAAATGGTTACAGGAATAGATATAGTTCAAAGTCAAATATTAATAGCTCAAGGATACAGTTTAGATAGTGAAGAAATAAATATAAAATCACAAGATGATGTTGAAATAAGAGGATATTCTATCCAATGTAGAATAACTACAGAAGACCCTAAAAATAGATTTATGCCAGACACAGGTAAAATTCAAGTTTATAGAACTGGTTCAGGATTTGGTATAAGACTAGATGGTGGAAATGGATTTACAGGAGCAAACATAAGTCCTCACTATGATAGTTTATTGGTTAAGACAATATCTTGGGATAGAACATTCCAAGGAGCAATAAATAAAACTATAAGATCTATAAAAGAACTTAGAGTTAGAGGTGTTAAGACTAACGTAGGATTTTTAGTTAATGTCTTAAATAATCCTATATTCTCAAATGGTAAATGTAGTACTAAATTTATAGATGAAAATCCAGATTTATTTGAAATAACAGAAAGTAAAGATAGAGGAACAAAATTACTTCAATTTATAGGTGATGTAATTGTAAATGATAACGCTTGTCAAGAAAAACCATTATTTGATGCGTTACATGAACCAAGAATGAATAAAGATGGTTCAAAGGCAGAAGGAAGTAAGATACTTTTTGATAAGTTAGGTAAATCTGCATATATAGAAAAAATAAAAAATGATAAAAAACTATTATTAACAGACACAACAATGAGAGATGCACATCAATCATTATTGGCAACAAGATTAAGAACATATGACTTACTAAAAGCTGCTAAACCAACAGAAAAATATCAAAAAGATTTATTCTCACTTGAAATGTGGGGTGGAGCTACTTATGATGTTGCATATAGATTCTTAAAAGAGTCACCTTGGCGTAGATTACAAAAACTAAGAGAAGAAATACCAAGTATAATGTTCCAAATGTTGCTTAGAGCATCAAATGGAGTTGGATATAAAAACTATCCAGATAATGTAATAGAAGAATTCACAAAAGAGTCTGCTAAACAAGGAATAGATGTATTTAGAATATTCGACTCATTAAACTGGGTTGAAAATATGAAACCATCTATTAATACAGCTCTAGAAACTGGAAAAATAGTTGAAGCAACTATGTGTTATACAGGTGATATATTAGATAAGACTAAAACTAAATATGACTTAGAATATTATATTAAGATGGCAAAAGAGTTAGAAAGTTTAGGAGCAGATATAATAGCAATAAAAGATATGTCAGGACTTCTTAAACCATACTCTGCTTATACATTAGTCAAAGAACTAAAGAAAAATGTAAAAGCACCAATACATTTACACACTCATGATACAAGTGGAAATGGTGTGGCAACTTGTTTGATGGCATCAGAAGCTGGTGTAGATATAATTGATGCTGCATTAGAATCTATGGCAGGGCTTACAAGTCAACCATCGCTTAATGCAATAGTAGAAGCTCTTAAAAATACAGAAAGAGATACAGGTATAGATTTATTTGGATATGATGAGTTAGGAAAATACTATAAGGATTTAAGAAAAGTTTATAACAAATTTGAAAGTGACTTAACTAACTCTTGTGCAGAAATATATAATTTTGAAATACCAGGAGGTCAATATACAAACTTAAAACCTCAAGCTGATAGTTTAGGATTAGTTAATAGATTTGATGAAGTTAAAGAAAAATATAAAGAAGCTAATGAAGTTGTAGGAGATATAATAAAAGTAACACCATCTTCAAAAGTTGTAGGAGATTTAGCTATCTTTATGACTAAAAATAAATTAGATAAAGATAATATAATAGAAGAAGGTAAGAACTTATCATTCCCAGATTCTGTTGTAGACTACTGTAAAGGTATGATTGGTCAACCAGAAGGTGGAGTACCAAAAGATTTACAAGAAGTAGTTTTAAAAGGTGAAGAAGCTATTACAGTAAGACCAGGTTCACTATTACCAGCAGAAGATTTTGATGAGATAGCAAAATATCTAAATGAAAAATATGATATAAATGCAAATATAAGAAATGTTATAAGTTATGCTTTATATCCAAAAGTTTATGAAGACTATATTAAACATTTACAACATTATAATGATATATCTAAACTTGAAAGTGATGTATTCTTCTATGGATTAAATAAAAATGAAGAATGTGAAGTAGAAATAGAAGAAGGTAAAGTATTAACAATAAGATTAGTTGAAGTTGGCGAAGTTAAAGAAGATGGATTTAGAACTATAGGTTTTGAATTAAATGGAATGGTTAGAGAAGTGGAAATAAAAGATAGAAACTTCTCTGGAAAAGTTACTAATGTTGAGAAAGCTGATATGAATGATCCACTTCAAATCGGAGCAAGTATACCAGGAAAAGTTATAAAGATAATGGTTAAAGAAGAAGATGAAGTAAAAGCAAATCAACCATTAATAGTTATAGAAGCAATGAAAATGGAAACTATAATAGTTGCTAAGACTGATGGAGTAATTAAATCAATTAAAGTAAAAGAAGATGATATGGTTGAAGATAAACAATTATTAATGATAATGAAATAATTGAATTAAAACAACTTATAAAACACTCTAAAATATTTTTATTAAATATTTAGAGTGTTTTTATTTATTTAAATTAAATATTTGTTAAAAAAAAGAGGAAAATTATATCCCTATGTAGAAATAAAGCTAGTAAGGAAAATGTTATCTAAAAATTCTAAAAATAATAAACATTTTCTAGACTATTTCTTAGGAAATAACAGCTAAGAGAAAATACATAAATTTAAAAGGTGGGTGCTTATATGAAAGTTTATGATAGTAATATGTTGAGAAATGTAGCGGTATTAGGACATAGCGGATGTGGTAAAACAAATCTAATCGAAACTATAGCTTACACAGCAAACACTAATAAGATACCTAAATTAACTGACAAGGTAAATATGACTTATAGTATGGGATTAATACCTATAGAATATAATGACTATAAGTTTAACTTATTGGATACACCAGGATATTTTGACTTTAGCGGAGACGTTGTATCATCTCTTAGAGCAAGTGATGCAGCAATAATAGTAATAGATGCAACAGCACCTATTCAAGTTGGTACAGAGAAATCATTAGAACTAACTGAGAGTATTCCTAAGATAATGTTTATAAATAAAATAGATAATGAAAAAGCAAGATATAAAGATGCAATAGCAATGTTAAGAGAAAAATACAATAATAAGATAGTTCCAATGATAAGTCCTATATACAAAGATAAAAACTTTGTCAAGTTACATAATGTATTTGAAAATATAGATGATTTAGAAGGTGAATTTAAAGAACAAGCTATGAGTGTAAAAGAAGCTTTAATGGAACTTATAGCAGAAACAGATGACCAAATATTAGATAAGTATTTTAATGGAGAAGAGTTAACTACAGAAGAAATCCAAAAAGGTATTGTTATAGGTATACAAAGAGGAGATATTATACCTGTAATATGTGGTTCAACTATAAATAACATAGGGACAAAAGAAATATTAGATACAATATCAAATTATATAGAACCTATATTTACAGAAGAGAGTAAGCCATTTAAAGGATTAGTATTTAAAACTATGGTCGACCCATTTGTAGGAAAAATGTCATATATAAAAATTACTCAAGGTACAATTTCTAAAGATAAAGAAATTTTTAATATAAACAAAAACATAAAAGAAAAAATAGCTAACATATATACATTGAGAAATAGTGAGTTAGTTGAAATAGAAAAAGCTAAGGCTGGTGATGTAGTAGTTGTAACTAAAGTTAATTCTCTAAAAACAGGAGATACTATATCTGTAGATAAAGATGCAGAAGCTTTAGATAAGATAGATTTCCCAAAACCACAAATATATTATGCTGTCAATCCTAAAAATAAGGGTGATGAAGAAAAGGTAGCTGCTGTATTAAACAAACTTGTAGAGGAAGACCCTACATTACATTGGTATAGAAATACAGAGACAAAGCAAGCTCTTTTAGGAGGACAAGGGGAACTTCACATAAAAACAATTAAAAATAAAATGAAAGATAAGTTTGGGGTAGATGTTGAATTAAATGACCTTAAAGTTCCTTATAGAGAAACTATAAAGGAAACAGCTGATGTACAAGGGAAACATAAGAAACAATCAGGTGGCCATGGTCAATATGGAGATGTAAAGATAAGATTTGAAAGATGTGAATCTGATTTTGAATTTGCAGAAGAAATATTTGGTGGTTCTGTACCAAAACAATATATACCAGCAGTAGAAAAAGGTTTAAAAGATTCTATGCAAAAAGGGGTATTGGCTGGTTTCCCTGTTACAAATATAAAGGCTACACTTTATGATGGTTCATATCATGATGTAGATTCTTCTGAAATGGCTTTTAAGATGGCAGCAAGTGCAGCCTTTAAAAAAGGTATGGAGGAAGCTCATCCAATATTATTAGAGCCTATTATGAAACTTAAGATAACTGTTCCAGAAGAATATATGGGAGATGTTATGGGAGATATAAACAAGAGAAGAGGTAAAATATTTGGTATGGAGCCAGATAATAAAGGAAAACAAATAATATTTGCAGAGGCTCCACAAGCAGAGACATTTAAATATGCAATAGATTTAAGAGCAATGACACAAGGTAGAGGATACTTTGAAATGGAATTAGAAAGATATGGAGAAGTTCCATCACAATTTGCAGAAAAAATAATTGGATTAGTTACTGCAAAGTAATAAAGAAGATATAATATTATATAATTAATATCCATCTATTATATAATATTATATAAAAATAATTTTGTAATTAAAGCTAGGTATATGCTTATTTTAAATAAGTATATATCTAGTTTTTATGTGTTTTTATAAAAAACAAGAAAAAATCAAATTAAAGTAATAAAAAATGTGAAGAATAAAAGATACTTTCTTAAACTGTTTTAATAAAAGAAAGTATCTTTTTATATTATTATTTTTAGAAATGTTTAATAATAATGATATGAAGGTATATTTACAAATACAAGGTATAGATACATTAAAAATAAATTAATAACCAAGAATTTTAAAACTTAATTATTGTAAATGTAAGAAGTAGAAGCTTATATTTAAAAAAAGATGGACACTTACATTTAAATTATTATGAAAAAAATAAATTTACACAATTTAGGGCTTTAAAAATTTAAATAATAGGTGTAAAATAGTAGTCAAAGAAAGTCAAAAATAAAAAGGTGTGTGGTGATATAAATGGCAACTATGACAGATATAATTGAAAAATTTATTAAAGATTTGATGGAAGAAGATAGTAGTATACAAATTCAAAGAAATGAACTAGCAAACTTGTTTAGTTGTGCACCATCACAAATAAATTATGTTTTAACGACAAGGTTTACCATAGATAAAGGTTATTATATAGAAAGCAAAAAAGGTGGCGGAGGATATGTTCAGATAGAAAAAATACGAAGAAGTAAAGATGGACATATTAGAGAAATATTGAATGAAAGAATAGGAAGCCAAATATCCTATAAGAAGGCAAAAGAGTTGGTAGAAAGTTTGAGAGAATCAGACTTGATTAGCGAAAGAGAATTAAAACTAATATTATATGCAATAGATGATAAGTCATTATGTATGCCAGTATATGAATTAAAAGAGAAGGTAAGGTCTAATGTTTTAAAGAATATAATAATAGGAGTATTTAGTATAGAGGAGTGATAATTTATGCTATGTCAAAAATGTAATAAGAATAAAGCATCTGTATATTACAATAAAATAGTCAATGGAGAAAAGACTGAAATGTATCTGTGTAGTGAATGTGCTAAAGAGAATACAGAGATGAATTTTAATTTAGATATGCCTTTTTCAATGATGGATATATTTTCTAACTTAGGATTTCAACCTAAAAAAGAGCTTGAAGAAAAGTTAGTTTGCCAAAAATGTAATATGACATATAGTGAATTTAAGAATAATGGAAGATTTGGATGCAGTGAATGTTACAATGCATTTAGCAGTCAAGTAAATCCAATGCTTCAAAATATACATGGCCATATAGAACATATAGGTAAGGCTCCTAAAAAATCATTTTATAAAATAAGTGTAGAAAATGAGATTAGAGAATTAAAAGAAGATTTAGATAGAGCTATAAAAAATGAAGAGTATGAATTAGCTGCTCAATTTAGAGATAAGATTAAGTATTTAAAAGGCTCTATTGACTAAGATTGGAGTGATATTATGAAAGAGAATATAGTCATGAAATCAAGAGTTAGGCTAGCTAGGAACTTGAACAATTATCCTTTTCCAAATAGATTAGATAAAGAGTGTGCTATGGAAATAATAGAAAAGGTAAAAAATGCATTTATGAATTCTAGTTTAGAACATAAAGAAGAGTTTGATTTCTATAAGATTGAAGATTTAGACCAATCTAAAAAGATGCTTATGGTTGAAGAGCATATGATAAGTCCAGACTTAGCAGAAAATGATAAAAGCGCTGTTATAGTAAAAAAAGATAAAACTGTAAGTATAATGATAAATGAAGAAGACCATATAAGAATACAAACTATATGTGATGATTTAAATTTAGAAAATGCTTATAACATAGCAAATGAGATAGATGATTTATTAGAATCAAATTTAGAATATGCATTTAGTACAAAGTTGGGTTATCTAACATCTTGCCCAACTAACACAGGAACTGGAATGAGAGCTTCTGTGATGATGCACTTGCCTGCATTAAGTCAATTAGGTTATATGGATGAACTTTATAAGATTTCATCACAAATAGGTATAGCAATAAGAGGTATATATGGAGAGCGAACAGAAGCATTGGGAAATATATACCAAATATCTAATCAGCTTACACTTGGAAGAACAGAGTCTAATATTATAGAGAATGTAAGTGGCCTTACAAAGGATGCAATTTCAAAAGAAGTGAAAGCCAGAGAAATATTACAAAAAAAATTGGGTATAAAATTAGAAGATAAAATATTTAGGTCAATAGGAACACTTGAAAATTCAAGGGTAATGAGTAGTTCAGAGGCAATGAGCCATCTATCAAATATAAAAATGGGAATAGAAATGAACTATATAAAAAAATTAGATTTAAAAGCTATAGAACAACTTATGATAGGTATACAACCAGCACATCAGTCAATAATGTATAAGAGTGATGATGTTGAGAATAGAGATATAAATAGAGCAACATACATTAGAGAAACTTTGGAAAAATTAAGAGGAGGGATAAATTATGAACTTCAATAGATTTACACAAAGAGCTAAAAAAGCAATTGATTTAGCGTTTGAGTCTGCTAAAAACTTAGGACATAATATTGTTGGAAGCGAGCATATACTTTTAGGTCTTTTAAAAGAAGAAGAAGGAATAGCTGCCAAAGTTCTAAGTAAGGTTGGATTTACAGAGGCTTATTTAGAAGGCAAAATAATTGATATGGAAGGTAAGGGTGAAGGAATCCCAGAGGATATAGTATTAAGCCCAAGAAGTAAACAAATATTGGAACTATCAGGAATGTTTGCAAATAAATTAAAAACAAATTATATAGGAACTGAGCATATATTATTAGCTATTATTCAAGAAGGTGAAGGAATAGCCAATAAAGTTTTGAACTATGCAGGTGTAAATGACAGAACTCTAGCCCAATTAACAATTGATATGATGGGTATAAGTGATAATAATCAATATAAATCAGAAAATAGTTACACGGGCAACCAAAATCAAACAGAGTCTAAGATTCTCGATAAATATGGAAGAAATCTTACACTATATGCAAAACAAAATAAAATAGACCCTGTTATAGGAAGAGAAAAAGAAATACAAAGAGTTATACAAATATTAAGTAGAAGAACTAAAAACAATCCTGTGCTAATAGGAGACCCAGGAGTAGGTAAAACAGCTATAGCTGAAGGTCTAGCAACAAACATAGCATTAGGTAATGTTCCAGAAACACTAAAAAGTAAAACGCTGTATTCTTTAGAGATGGGTTCTTTATTAGCTGGTGCTAAGTACAGAGGAGAATTTGAAGAAAGAATTAAAGAAGTTGTAGATGAAGTTGTTAAAAACGGAAATATAATTTTATTTATAGACGAGATGCATACCATAATAGGAGCTGGGTCTACAGGAGAAGGCTCTATAGATGCGTCAAATATATTAAAACCTGCGTTAGCTAGAGGCGAAATACAAGTTATAGGTGCAACAACAATAGATGAGTATAGAAAGCATGTTGAAAAAGACTCTGCACTAGAAAGAAGATTCCAACCAGTTATGGTGGATGAACCAAGTAAAGAAGATTCAATAAAAATATTAGAAGGATTGAGAGATAAATATGAAGCTCATCACAAAGTCAAAATAACTGATGATGCTATAAAAACAGCTGTAGAATTATCAACTAGATATATATCAGATAGATATCTACCAGATAAAGCGATAGATTTGATTGATGAAGCAGCATCAAAAGTTAGGCTAAAGGAAAATACTCCTCCAGCCGAAATAAAAAAATTAGAATTAGAAATAGAAAATATAGATAAAGAAAAAGAAGAGGCAGTAAGATGCCAAGATTTCGAGAAAGCAGCAAAAATAAGAGATGAGCAAGGTATACTTAAAAAACAATTAGAAGATGTTAGAGAAAGATGGAATAAATCATCTAAACATTCTGATTTAGTTGATGGAGAAGTCATTGCTGAAGTAGTAGGTTTATGGACAGGAATACCTGTTAATAAAATTCTTGAGGAAGAAGCTGATAGACTTTTAAAACTTGAAGAAATCTTACACAATAGAGTTATAGGTCAAGAACAAGCAGTAAAATCTATTTCCAAGGCAATAAGAAGGTCAAGAGCGGGTCTTAAGGATCCTAATAGACCAATTGGTTCATTTTTATTTTTAGGGCCTACAGGAGTAGGAAAAACAGAATTATCTAAGGCATTAGCAGAAGTGCAATTTGGAGATGAAAATCAAATAATAAGAATTGATATGTCTGAATATATGGAAAAACATGCTGTATCAAGAATGATAGGTTCACCTCCTGGTTATATAGGTCATGATGAAGGAGGTCAATTAACTGAAAAAGTAAGAAGAAACCCATATTCAGTTATTTTATTTGATGAGATAGAAAAAGCTCATCCAGATGTGTTTAATATTCTATTACAAATTCTAGATGATGGTAGATTAACAGATTCAAAAGGAAGAACTGTTGACTTTAAGAATACTATTGTTATAATGACATCAAATGTTGGTGCATCTACAATTGGTAGACAAAAAACTTTAGGGTTTAGTATAGCTAAAGGAGACGAAGAAGAAAAGTCTCAATATGAAAAAATGAAAGAAAACATAATGGGTGAATTAAAGCAAAGATTTAGACCAGAGTTTTTAAATAGAATAGATGATATAATAGTTTTCCATTCATTAAATGCAGAACACATATCTAAAATAGTAATTTTAATGGTAGACAAATTACAAGAAAGACTAAAAGATATGGATATAAAACTAGAAATGAGTGATGAAGCTATAAATTTAATTTCTAAATCTGGGTTTGATTTGGAATATGGAGCAAGACCTCTTAAAAGAGCCTTACAAAAAGAACTAGAAGATGAGTTATCTGAAGCGATTTTAAAAGGTGATGTAAAAAAAGGAAGTAATATAATAGCAAAAGTTAAAGATGAAAAAATAGTTTTTGAAACTAAATAATTCAATAGAGTTGCATTTTAAAATCTTATAGATATAAGTTTTATAGTTTAAAGAAAATTTTAAGGGCAATGAATCTATAATAATTCATTGTCCTTAATTATTTTATTTAATCTTTACCTATTCTCTTTCACATATGCTAAAATTATAGTATAGAATAATAAATTAAGGATGATTAAAATATGGCAAAAATAAAAACTAAATATGTATGTCAATCCTGTGGATATGAAACAGCTAAGTGGCTTGGAAAATGTCCAGAGTGTACAAAATGGAATACATTTGTAGAAGAAGTAGATCAAAAAAGCACAAAAAAAGAGGTCTTTATAATAGATAAATCTTCATCTAAACCAGTTAGTATAACTTCAATAGAGAGCAAAGAAGAAGAAAGGTTTACAACAGATATAAAAGAATTAGATAGAGTACTTGGGGGAGGTATAGTTAAAGGTTCTCTAGTACTTGTTGGTGGAGACCCTGGTATAGGTAAATCCACACTTTTAATTCAAGTTTCTAGTAATGTAGCTAAGTTAGGAAAGACTGTTTTATATATAACTGGAGAAGAATCAGAATCACAGATAAAAATGAGAGCAAAAAGATTAGGTATTAATTCAGAAAATTTATATATATTTGCCGAAAATAATTTAAGTATAATTGAATCTTATTTAGAAAGTGTAAATCCAGAATTAATAATTCTAGACTCAATTCAAACTGTCTTTAGTCCAGAAATATCTTCAGCACCAGGAACTGTCAGTCAAATTAAAGAAGGTACTTCAAAATTCATGAAGATTTCTAAAAAAATGGGAATTTCAACATTCATAGTTGGTCATGTAACCAAAGAAGGTTCACTAGCAGGGCCAAAATTATTAGAGCATATGGTTGATACTGTTTTATATTTTGAAGGTGAAAGATATAATACATATAGATTAGTAAGGGCTGTTAAAAATAGATTTGGTTCAACAAATGAACTTGGGGTATTTGAAATGAGGGACTTGGGATTAGTAGAGCTTGATAACCCGTCTAAGATTTTGATATCTGAAAAACCAAAAGATGTAGCAGGCTCAGTTATAATATCTACTGTAGAAGGTACAAGACCAATGTTACTTGAATTACAAGCATTAGTTTCGCCGACAAGTTTTGGTATAGCAAGAAGAACATCTACAGGAGTAGATTATAATAGAGTTGGTATGTTATTAGCAGTCTTAGAAAAACGTGTTGGTCTGCAAATACAAAATCAAGATGTATATATAAATATAGTTGGAGGTATAAAGATAAATGAACCTTCGATTGACTTAGGAATAGCTATTTCTGTAGCATCTAGTTTTAGAAATATACCTATAGATGAAGATATAGCTGTTACAGGAGAGGTAGGGCTTACAGGAGAAGTTAGATCAGTAAGTTTTATAGAAAAAAGAATTGCTGAGTGCAAAAAACTTGGATTTAAAAAGATAGTAGTTCCTAGAAGTAATTATGAGGTTGTAAAAGATACTAAGGGTATAGAAATATGGCCAGTAGATAACTTAAGACAAGCTATAAATATAGTACTTGGGAGGAATCAATAAATATGGAGAATTTTTTGGATAATAAAAATATGCTGTATGCATTAAAAATGATATCTCCTGGAACCCCTCTTAGATTAGGTCTAAACAATGTACTAAGAGCTAAGACTGGTGGTTTAATTGTAATTGCGACAAATGAAGATGTAATGAAAATAGTAGATGGAGGATTTGCTATAAATGCAGAGTATTCACCATCATATCTATATGAATTAGCAAAAATGGATGGAGCGATAGTTTTAAGTGGTGATGTAAAGAAAATATTATTTGCTAATGCACAACTTATACCAGATTACTTTATAGAAACGTCAGAGACTGGAACTAGACATAGGACGGCAGAAAGAGTAGCAAAACAAACTGGTGCTATAGTCATAGGAATTTCACAAAGAAGAAATGTTATAACAGTTTATAGAGGAAATGAGAAGTATGTGGTCGAAGATATATCTAAGATATTTACTAAGGCAAATCAAGCAATACAAACTTTAGAAAAATATAAAACAGTATTAGACCAAGCTATAACTAATTTAAATGCTCTAGAGTTTAATGATTTGGTAACTATTTATGATGTAGCGCTAGTCATGCAGAAAATGGAAATGGTAATGAGAGTTACAAGTATAATTGAAAAATATGTGATAGAATTGGGGGATGAAGGAACTTTAGTAAGCATGCAATTAGAGGAATTAATGGGTACAACTAGAATAGATCAGAAATTAATATTCAAAGATTATAACAAAGAAAATACTGAAATAAAAGAACTTATGAAAAAAGTTAAAAATTTAAATTCAGAAGAACTAATAGAATTATTTAATATGGCAAAACTATTAGGGTATAGTGGATTTTCAGAAAGTATGGATATGCCTATAAAAACAAGAGGATATAGAATTCTTAGCAAAATACATAGACTACCAACAGCAATAATAGAAAACTTAGTAAATTATTTTGAAAACTTCCAAGAAATATTAGATGCATCTATTGAAGAGTTAGATGAAGTTGAAGGAATAGGCGAAATAAGAGCAACATATATAAAAAATGGACTTATAAAAATGAAACAATTAGTATTATTAGATAGACACATATAATGAATTTTAAGTGAATTTTACTACTTTTTTCTTGAATATAATATACACTTTGGTCTATAATAGATAAGTATAACTAGGGGGTGAAGCATTGATAAGGAAAGTAACAAGGATATTGTTTATTTTACTTGGATTTACGATAGGTATAACGACCTATTTAACATTGATGAGAGATTTTGAAATATTAACATTTGGAAAAGAAACGTATGGTTATATAGCAGCTGTAGTAGCAGGTATAGTAATAGCTATTTTAGGATATCTTATAGAGCCGTGGGTTGTAAATAGAACAAAAGAAATTGCTAAAGTTGTGGATAAAGAGTTATCAAAATATCCTCAAACGGATATATTATTAGGGTCTATGGGTCTTATAGTAGGATTCGTAATTGCATATTTATTGAGTGGATTAGTAAACAGAATACCAATAGTAGGTGGAATACTATCTTTACTATTATATTTATTCCTAGGATATCTTGGAATGAAAGTTGCGCTTAAAAGTAAAAATGATTTATTTAATATTGGAAAATTAGGAAGATTAGCAAATCCTATTAAAGATAAGGATAAAGACAAAGATAATAAAAAAGAAGTAAAGGCGATACCTCCAAAAGTATTAGATACAAGTGTAATAATTGATGGAAGGATAGCTGATATTTGCAAAACAGGATTTGTAGAAGGAAAACTTATTATCCCTGCTTTTGTTTTGGAAGAACTAAGACATATTGCAGATTCTTCAGATGATTTAAAAAGAGTAAGAGGTAGAAGAGGTCTGGATATATTAAATATAATTCAGAAAGAATTAAATATAGAGGTTGAAATAAGTGAAAGGGACTTTGATGATATAGCAGAAGTTGATAGTAAATTATTAAAGCTTGCCCAAGTATTAAATGGAAAAGTTGTTACTAATGATTATAACTTAAATAAAGTTGCTCAATTTCAAGGTGTTGAAGTATTAAATATAAATGAGTTGGCTAATGCTATAAAACCAGTTGCAATACCAGGTGAAGATATGGTTGTTCAAGTGGTTAAAGAAGGAAAAGAAGCTCAACAGGGTGTTGCATATCTAGATGATGGAACTATGATAGTTGTTGATGGAGGAAGAAAACATATGAATGAGACTATAAAAGTTTTAGTAACTTCTGTTCTTCAAACTCCTGCTGGTAGAATGATATTTGCAAAACCTAAAAATTGATATATTCAAATAAACCTAAAATTTGGGCTGTTTATTGTAAATAGATGGTCCAAATTTATTTATTTATAACGATAATGTTTAATGTATTCTTAAGTGTGAGGATTTAAATCAGAAAGCAGGGAGAATTTATGAGAAAAAAGATTATATCTTTCTTAGCAACATTTATCATAATATTAATATCGATGAGTCAGTATAGCTTTGCAGATGATATACCAACGCATGGAAAAGTAATATTTATAGATATGAATAGAACTAGTATGAACAATATGTTAAGAATAAAATCATTGAGAGAAGAGCTAGAAAATAGAGGGTATATTGGCTTGATGAACATAAGAGGCGATAAAGGTAGTGATGATAGAAGGTCATATGCCAGTATGGGTGCTGGTGGAAGAGCCAATGTAGCTAATGAAGAAGATATTAATTTTGAAAGCTCAAGCAAAGATAGAAATATAGTTTTTGAATCAGTTACAGGTAAGAAAGCAAAAGGTATAAATGATTTGACTATAAATATGTCAATAAATGAGAATCTAAACTTTGGAGAATATGGCTCTACATTGGGTTCATTAGGTCAAAGTTTATCTGAAAATGAACTGAAAACGTCCATATTAGGAAATGCAGATATAGTTGAAGGTGGTCAACTTGTAAAAAATAGAAATTTATGCCTAACAGCTATGGATGAGTATGGTAGAATTCCTTATGGAAATGTAGATAATATCAATAAAAAAGATTTATCTATGCCTTATGGAATATCAACTGATTATACTAAGCTTGTTGCTGAAACTAAAGAAGCTTATAAAAACAGTGATGTAGTTTTTGTAGAACTTGGAGATACATATAGATTAGATTTATATAAACCAAACTTGAATGAAAATACATATAAAAACATGAAAGACAAGATAGAAAAAAATATAGATGAATATTTAAAAAATATATTTTCTATGGTTGGAGAAAATGATACTGTTTACATAGCCAGTGCATTTCCAAGTGATTTAGATTATAAAAATAAAAGAAGACTTTCTCCAATAATAAAGTTAAGTGGGAATGGAAAAGGATTGTTGTCATCTTCAACTACTAGAAGAGAAGGTATTGTAACTAATTTAGATGTAGGAGTAGACATACTAGATAGTTTTGATTTAAAAAATCCAAATATGGTTGGAAGAAAGTATGAACTTATCAATAGAGATGATAATAAAGAATATTTAATGGATGAATATCAAAAGATAGTATCTATTTCAAGTATAAGGTCTGTGATATTAAATGGTTTTGTAAATGTAGTTTTTTTGTCGTGGATAGTTGCGATGATTGCAATTTTATTTAGAAAACATATATCAAAAAAACACAAAGAAACAACATACTTTATACTAAAAGAACTTTTAAAAATAGGAATAGTAATGCCTCTGTCATTTATGATAACCCCAATAATGAACTTTAAAACACCAGTAGCAATTTCCTTAGGCATAATTATAATAACACTTACTATATATTTAATAAGTAAAGTTTTAATAAAAAATGACCTAAAAAATATTCTATTCTTTACAGGATTAACTATATTGATTATGGTTATAGATTCTGCACTTGGTGCATATCTAATGAAAGGTAATGTAATGAGCTATGATTGTATAATTGGAGCTAGATATTATGGTGTAGGAAATGAATATCAAGGTGTGGCAATAGGGAGTGCAATTTTTACATTTGCAATTTTATTGACATATAAAAAGATACCAAAATGGTCTGTAATAGTCTTTTCTTTAGCCATTTTAATTACTAGTGCATCTCCAATTATGGGAGCAAATGTAGGAAGTGCTATTTCTGAATGTGTAGCATTTTTACTATTTATATTATTGATATATGATGTAAAGATAGATTTTAAAAAAGTTATATTGTTAGGCATAGCAGTACTACTTGTTTTAGGAGTTTTTGTAACAATAGATATAGTTTCAGGAAGCAACTCACATTTAGGTATGTTTGTAAAAGACATTTACTTTAATGGTCCAGGAGAAATAATACAAACATTTAGTAGAAAGATAGAAATGAATTTAAAATTAGCTCAAACCAGTGCATGGGTAAATATATTATTAGCTGGAATAGGAGTAATTTTAGTACTTATGCTTACTCAAATTAGATATTTCAAACAATTAATTAATGAATATCCAATTGTATTTAAAGGGTTTATAGCATCCGTAGTAGGATGTTTTGTCACTCTTTTAGTAAATGATTCTGGTATAGTTTCATCAGCTACAGCTTTTATATATGTAATTGTACCTATGATTATATTAAGTATAAATATGACAGCATTAAAGGAATAAATTATAGATATCGCTATATAAAGGTTAAAATATTAATTTAAATTGATTTTTATATAATACAATTAAAGAGAGTGTCTCAAAATAATTTTTTAAGATTATAGATGAGACACTCTTTTTTATGTAAATACAATATATTATATATTTGTTAATAAAAAATAAAGAAAAAAATACCCCTTGCTATTGACACAGTGTCATGTTGTAACCTCTATTTAGAGAGGTGAATGATGATGAAAATATTAAACTATACAAATCAAAGTATAATTACTAATCCTACAAAATTTGAAAAAGAGTATAAGAACCTTCCTACTACTCCTACTGAACTATTAGAGATTGTTCAGAATTTAATTATTCATGGAGAACATGGAAATCTATATGGTGTATCGTTTAGTAAGCAACAATCAGAAGAAGAATTACTACGTACAGTTTCACAAATGCTAGGGAAGATTATGAAGATAAATTCTCAATCGATAACTATACCTAGAGAACCAAAGCAACGATTAGTAGGTATGTGTAGAGATTATTCTTTACTCTTTGTTTCTTTTCTTAGGTATCAGGGTTACGAAGCCAGAATGAGAGCTGGGTTTGCCAGCTACTTTCAAAGTGAGATTCCTTATGAGGATCATTGGGTTGTTGAATATTATAATAAAATCCAAAACAGATGGATAAAAATTGATGCTCAGATTGATGAGATTCAAAAGAAACATTTTCAACTTGATTTTGATACTCATGATATTGGTAAAGAAAATGGATTTTTAACAGGAGCAGAAGCTTGGATAAATTGCCGACAAGGTACTGCTCATCAGTATGATTTTGGATACAACAAAAACTGGAAAGGATGGCACTCAGTAAAAGGAAATCTTTTACATGATTTTAATAATCTCATTGGATTAGAGTTACTTCCTTGGGATTTATGGACAGAATTGAGTACAAAAAAATATAGTCAACTAACTATAGAAGAAAAAAATTTATTAGATGAAATCGCCGAAATAATATCTGATAAAGATATGAAGATAAATAACATAAATAAGCTGATTTCTAAATTACCAGAAGAATACATTACATCTATTTTTTCTCAACTTAAACTATTAGGTATTTTAGAATCAAAACAATTTAGCAATCCTAAAGAATTGGAGAAAAAATTTGAACTTATTAAGACTTCGAAAATACCTAGTAAATACATACCTTCTTCTAACAAAGATACAATTTATTTAAAAGGAGGGAGACAAAATAATTTAAAGGATATAGAAGTGAGTATTCCCAAAAATAAGTTTACAGTAATTACGGGAGTAAGTGGCAGTGGAAAATCATCCTTAGCTTTTGATACAATTTATGAAGAAGGAAAAAGACGTTATTTTGAGAATCTAAGCAATGCTGCAAAGTTACAAGAACAAATTCAAAAGCCTGAGTTTGATTTGCTTCAAGGGTTAACACCTACAATTTCTATTGAACAGAAAAAAGGAAGTAAAAATCCACGTTCTACAGTAGGAACTCTTACTGGTATTTGGGATTATTTACGAATGCTATTTGTTTCAATTGGGAGAAGCTATTGCCCATACTGTAAAGTACCCTTAAAGAAAAAGAATAAAACAAAAAATTATTGTCCACATTGTGAAACTCTTTTTTCGAAAATAAATACTTCAACATTCAATGCTAATTCCCATACAGGAGCATGCCATACGTGTAACGGTTTAGGTATTATTTATGAAGTTAACCCTCAATTAATCGTAAAAAATCCTAATATTTCCATATTAGATGGAGCTACTTATTATTGGGGAAAATTAAGAGGTAAAAAGCTAACAGGAAACTGGATGGTAGGCGAATTATTTGCAATTGCAGAACATCAAAATATTGACTTATCTACACCTTGGAACTTACTTCCTAAGGAATTTATTGATGCTATTTTATATGGTACTGGAAATAAAATATATGAATTTAGCTATGAATCAAAAGGTAGATTAGCAAAAATCAAAAGACCTGCTTCTGGAGCAATTAATCATATTCAGCGACTTTTTAGAGAATCTAGTGCAAATAATAATGCTTCACAACAATACATGGAGGAAGTACCATGTCATACGTGTAATGGTGAACTACTTAGCACAGAAGCAAGGTTTACTACCATTCAAGGTTATAGGTTTCCTGAATTAACTAAACTGACAATAGAACAATTATGGGATTGGTTATCTGAATTACCAAACTACCTTCAACAAAATGAAATAAAGGTTGTACAAGATATACTAATGGAACTAGAAATTCGAGTTAATTATTTACTAAAAGTTGGGCTACACTATTTGACTACTGACAGAACGGCACCAACATTATCAGGCGGAGAATTACAACGTGTCCGTTTATCTAGCCAATTAGGTAGTGAATTAATTGGATTAACTTATATTTTAGATGAACCTTCTATTGGATTACATCCTAGAGATCACCATTTAATGATTAAGATGATGAAAGAACTCAGAGATAAGGGTAACACTGTTATTGTCGTAGAACATGACAAGGATACCATGCTACAGGCAGATTATATTATTGATGTAGGGCCTGGTGCAGGTATAAATGGGGGAAAAATAATTGCGAAAGGAACCGTTCAACAAATTATAGAAAATCCAAACTCTATTACTGGGAAGTATCTTCAAATAACAGAGAAAAAAGGAACACTAACTAAACAAGTACCTAAAAAATGGTTAAGCTTAAAAGGATGTAATGCCCATAATTTAAAAAATATTGATGTAGAAATTCCATTGAACTGTATGTGTTGTATTACAGGTGTGAGTGGTTCTGGAAAAAGTTCGCTTATTTTTCATAGCTTAATACCAGCTTTAGAAGAACAAATAAATCAGAAAATTAATCGTAACAAAAAATATGATGAACTAACTGGAACAGAGCATATTGATGGTTTCATAACGATGGACCAAACACCTATAGGAAAATCAAATCGATCTACTCCAGCTACTTATATCAATATTTTTGATGATATTCGCTATATATTTGCTCAAACACCAGAGGCCAAGATGAGATTATTTGATGATAGTTGTTTTAGCTTTAATAGCAAAAACGGTCAATGTCCTAATTGTCAAGGATTAGGAAAAACAAAAATTACTCTACAATATATGGCTGATAGTTGGGCAACTTGTTCTGAATGTGGCGGGAAACGATATAAAAAGGAAATTTTATCAATTTTATACAAAGAAAAATCTATTGTAGATATTCTTTCCATGGAAGTACGAGAAGCAAAAGAGTTTTTTAATGACAATTCTGAATTATTTAGAAAATTATCTATATTAGAAGAGGTTGGGCTAGGTTATTTAAAACTAGGACAAAGTACTTTAGGTTTGAGTGGTGGAGAATCTCAAAGAATGAAGTTAGCGAAAGAATTGGGAGCAAAAACGAAAAAGCGAATGCTATATATCCTAGATGAACCTACTACAGGTCTTCATTTTCAAGATATTGAAAATTTACTAATTACATTTAAAAAATTAGTAGAAGAACAACACTCTTTGTTAGTTATTGAACATAATACTGAAATTATGAATGCATCTGATTGGATAATTGATGTAGGTCCTAATAGTGGTGCTCAAGGGGGAGAAATCATTGCTTTTGGAACACCTAATGATATAAAAAATAACCATGATAGCATAACTGGAAGATTCTTATAGGAGGAGAAATACATGAGAAAAGAAAAAAGTTGGCAAATGAAATTGACTGCTTACATGCTTAGTCAAACAATCTCAATGTTAGGCTCGTCTATTGTATCTTTAGCAATGATATGGCATGTCACTCTTCAAACAAACTCAGGAATTAGTATTGCAGGAATTACAATAACTACATTTCTCCCACAAGCACTCATTATGTTAGCGGGAGGAGTAATTGCAGACCGCTTTTCCATGAAAAAGATTATCATTTTGTCTGATATTTTTATTGCAGGAGCTACACTCTGCTTAGCAATTTTATACTTTTTAGGTTATCAGTCTATTTTATGGATTTACATTTTTAATACTTTCAGATCTTTGGGGACTGGAATTCAATTACCTGCCTCAAAAAGTATCCTTCCTCTATTTATTCCAGAAGATGAATTATTGCGAGCAAATAGCTATTCAACAACTATTTGGAGTGTAATACAACTTATCTCCCCTGGTTTAGGAGGATTGGCACTAACCATGTTGCCATTGGGAGAAGTTTTTCTTATTGATGTTGTGACTGCACTTATTGGTGTTAGCTTATTGTCAACCATTTCAATACAGGAAACAGAGCAAAAGGTAGCAGAAAATAGTATCAGAGAAATGAAAAAAGGATTTCAATATCTGTCTCGCTCAAAAACATTGAAAAGTATATTAATACTATACACAGTTTTTCAATTTCTAGTAGTTCCTGCTTCTCAACTAACTCCTCTTCTAGCTTCAAATAATTTGGGAGAAAAAGTGTGGATATTAAGTGTAATCGAAATTGCTTTTTCAGTAGGGGCACTGGTATCAAGTCTAGTAATGGGTTATAAAAAGATTAAAATTTCCCATTTTAAGCTAATTGGTTGTTCTGCCTTTCTATTTGGCTTGATGATGATTTTAGTAGTAATTAGTAAACAAGTGCACCTATTTCTGGTGAGTATGTTTGTTATGGGTATAGGAAGCCCTCTCTATTATACGCCACTCATTACAATTATCCAGAAAGAAACACAATTAGAATATATGGGACGTGTTTTCTCCTATGTAGACTTATTGGGAACTTTGGCTACACCATGTGGGATGTTTATATTTGGACCATTAAGTTCTATAAATTTGAGCAGTGCCTTTATCATACCTGGATTATTTCTGGCATTTTTAGGTGGAAGCATACTAATAAAAAAGGAAACAATTCTATCCAACAAATCAGATAGAATCGATTAAAACTAGAGGAATTTGAATTTCGGTTAAGTATTCTTGTGGATTATCTGTATGTCTATAATCAACAATGGTAATTTGGCGTGAGTAATCACCGATTGAATATTCATTATGTTCAATTAACCATTGCACAAGTGATGAATAAGCAACCTCAAGATTAGAATAAGGTCCATAAACCATCATTGAAGCCATAACGTCAACAGATTCCAACATTCTAAAACAAATACTACCAGAAGAAGTTCCAAGTTTCTTTACAATGAAAGCAACTTCAATGTCAACTCTATCATCTGCGTGTTCAATATCATGATAAATAGCTATATTGTTGTATCTAGTTTGGTCAATAGTAATATTATTCTGTATGACAAATTCAGTTAGCTCTTTCCAAAGGAGTTCTTCTTCGAAAGGGCTGTTCATCTTTCTTCTTAATGAAATGATAGGAATTGCTTCTACTCTTTTTAAAGATATATTGTAATGTTTTTCAATTTCATTTTTTTGAATATGCTCAATTGCTTCTTTTAGTTTGTTGGCACGAAGTTTTTCTTCTTCTATGTATTCATAGGTTGCATTTAATTTCTTTGACATTTTATCTAAAAGATACTGCTGATTCCAATGGTCAACTATATCTTTTATTTCTACGATACTAAAATTTAAGTCTCTTAACATTATAATTTTTTGAAGCAAAGGGACTTGATTAGTTGAATATAATCGGTGACCTGTAGAGGAGTCAATGTATTCGGGTTTTAAAATTCCTTTCTTATCATAATACCTCAACATTCGTACTGAAACTTTTGTTAATTTTGAAAAATCACCTATTTTCATTTGTTTCACCTCCATAAATTTAGTATATAAGATTAATTTTGATACTTCAAGATTTAATATAAACAAGAAATAAAAAATAATTTTATTAATGTTTATAAAAAATGAGTTATGATATAGATTTATATTAAAAACTAATTCTTCAAATAAAGTCAATATAACTTACAAAATAGGACATATCCATGTTACTAATAAAATATTCTTACACAAAGGTGAATCTTGTATATCAGGATTTACCTTTTTATATAGGAGAATCTCTATTTTATTTTAAAACAGTATATTTTTTGTTATACAAAAAAACAGTTGACTTTTTATATATACCACTTCTATAATGTTATTGAAATTAAGTAAAATCATTGAACAAATGTAAAAATAATTAAAAAATCTTGATTTTGGAGGAAGGGAAATGAAAAAAATTGGAGATTTAAGATTAATGATGAAATGTTGTTCACTTTATTATGAAGATAATTTGAATCAACAAGAAATAGCAAATCAATTGGGAATATCAAGACCAACAATATCAAGAATACTAAAAGAAGCTTTTGAGCAAGGAATAGTAAAAATACAAATAGTTGATGTTTTAAAAAATGACTATCAAAAAATAGAGAGAAGTTTAGAAAGAAAATATAAATTGAAAGAAGTAATAGTAGTAGATGATAAACAAGATTCATTAACACAAAAGCAAGAACTGGCAAGAGCTGTGTCTGAATATCTTACCAGAGTAGTAAAAGAAAATGATATAATTGGGGTTTCCATAGGAACAACTCTAAAAGAAATTCCTAGATATGTAGAAAAAAATAACTGCAAAAATGTTACATTTATACCTTTACTAGGTGGAATTGGAGATAATGAAATAGATATACATGCAAATCAAATAGCTGTAAGCTTAGCAAGAGCTTTTGGAGGAGATTTTAAGTTATTACATGCTCCTGCTGTGATGTCTGATTTATCTACAAAAGAAAAACTTTGTAAAGATGAAAAAATTAAAGAGGTACTAGATTTAATAGATAAAACAACTATTGCAATTGTAGGTATAGGAAATCCTATGAGTTTAAACTCAACGATAATGGCTTCAGGATATATGCATGAAGAAGATATAGACGATTTAAAAAAGTATAACTCAATAGGTGCAATTTGTTTGCAAGCTTTTGATAAGGAAGGAAAAACTTCAATACTTGAATTTAATCAAAGAGTATTAGGAGTAAAACTAAATGATTTGAAAAAGATAAAAAGAACAATAGGTGTTGCTTCAGGAGATGAAAAAATAGAAGCAATAAAAGCATCATTAAAAGCCAAATTTATAAATAGCTTAGCAATTAATCACAGTTTAGCACTTGAACTATTAGAAGATTGTGACTAATAAAAAGATAGATAAAAATTAATAGGAGGGAATTTATATGACAGTATCAAAAGAAACATTGCTTGAAATGTATAAGAGAATGAATCAAGCTAGAAAGTTTGAAGAGAAAGTTAGTTGGTTTTTTGCAAGAGGTATGGTACATGGAACAACTCATTTATCAGTAGGTCAAGAAGCTTCAAGTGTAGCCGCAGTAATGGCATTAGAAAAAGGCGATTTGGTTTCATTAACTCATAGAGGTCATAGCCAATTTATAGGAATGGGAATAGATTTAAATAAAATGATGGCTGAACTTATGGGGAAAGAGACTGGGTTTTGTAAAGGAAAAGGAGGCTCAATGCACATAGCAGATATTGAGTCAGGCAACTTAGGAGCAAATGGAGTCGTAGGTGGAGGTCTTACTATAGCTCCTGGAGCTGCACTTACACAACAATATAAAAAGACAGGAAAAATAGTTTTATGTAGTTTTGGTGATGGTGCATCAAATGAAGGTACATTTCATGAAGGAATAAACTTGTCATCAATATGGAAATTACCAATAATATTTTATTGTGAAAACAACCTATATGGTATGTCAACAAGTATAAAACGTCATATGAATATAGATAGTGTTGCTACAAGAGCAGCATCTTATGGTATAGAAGGGATATCTATAGACGGATATAATCCAATAGAAGTATATGAAACAGTACAAAAAGCTGCTGAAAAATGTAGAAGAGGAGAAGGGCCTGTACTAATTGAAAGTAGAACTTATAGATGGTTAGGTCATTCGAAATCAGATGCAAATGTATATAGAACAAAAGAAGAGATAGAATCATGGAAGTCAAAAGACCCTATAAAATTTTTAAGAAATTATCTTATAGAAAATAATATGGCAAATGAAAATGAATTAGATACAATTGAAGATTTTGCGAAACAATCAATAGAAGATGCAGTAGAATTTGCTCAAAATAGCCCAAATCCAAAAATAGAATCTTTATTAGAGGATGTATATGCAGACTAAAAATAGTAAAGGAGGAAAATAAAAATGAGTACAAGAGAATTAACATATGCACAAGCAATAAAAGAAGCAATGTCAGAAGAAATGAGAAGAGATGAAAATGTAGTATTTATGGGAGAAGATATAGGAATATACGGAGGAGCATTTGGCGTATCAGTGGGAATGATAGATGAATTTGGTCCAGAAAGAGTAAGAGATACACCTATATCAGAGGCAGCTATAGCAGGTGCAGCAGCAGGTGCAGCGGCAACTGGGTTAAGACCTATTATGGAAGTAATGTTTATGGATTTTGTTACAATATCTATGGATGCGATTGTAAATCAAGCAGCAAAAATGAGATATATGTTTGGTGGGAAAGCCCAAGTTCCAATGGTTGTTAGATGTCCTGGAGGTTCTGGAACTGGTTCAGCAGAACAACATTCACAAAGTTTGGAAGCATGGTTTTGTCATGTACCAGGAGTAAAAGTGGTTGCACCTTCAACACCAGCAGATGCTAAGGGATTATTAAAAGCAGCTATAAGAGACAATAATCCAGTAATATTTGTTGAAAACAAATTGTTATATAGAAAAAAAGGAATTGTCCCAGAGGGAGATTATGTAATTGATATTGGAAAGGCAGATGTTAAAAAAGAAGGTTCTGATGTTACAGTAATCACTTACGGAAGGATGTTGCAAAGTGTTGAAGAAGCTGTAGAAACTCTATCAAAAGAAAATATAGATGTAGAAATTATAGATTTAAGAACTTTATATCCACTAGATAAAGAGACAATCGTAAAAAGTGTATGCAAAACTGGTAGAGTTTTAATTTGTCATGAAGCAGCTAAGACTGGTGGTCTAGGTGGAGAAATATCAGCATTAATAACAGAAAGTGAATCATTTGATTATTTAGATGCACCAGTAAAAAGAATATGTGGAAAAGATGTGCCAATACCATATAATCCAGAACTAGAAAAAGCAGTAGTCCCAAGAATTGATGAAATAGAAGATGCAATAAGATCTTTAATTGTTAGATAAGGGGGGATAGAAATGGTGGCAAATAAAGTAAAAGCCACACCAGCAGCCAGAAATCAAGCAAGAAAAGGCAACATAGAGTTAGATAGGCTGATTGGAAGTGGAGAAAATGGAAGAATACATCTAGTAGATGTGTTAAATTATATAGAAAATAATAAAGTAAAAGCAACTCCTTTAGCAAAAAGAATAGCGGAGGATTTAAATATAGATTTAGAAAATGTTGTAGGTACTGGATATAATAGAAAAATAAAAAAATCAGATATAGAAAAGATACATACAAAAGAGACTCTCGTATCAACTGATGTATCTAAATCTAATGATACAAAAGAAACAAAATCAAAACATGAAAATTTAAGTACATTTAATACTGTAGAAGGAGAGTTTGAAAAGCCAAATCCAATGAGAGCAACTGTAGCAAAACGAATGTCAGAAAGCTACTTCAGTGCTCCTGTATTTACATTCAATATAGAGGTAGATGCTACAGAACTTAAAGCACTTAGAGCAAAATTAATAGATACAGTAAAAGAGTCAACTGGAGTAAAATTAACAATGACAGATTTAATAGTAATGGCTGTGTCTAGAGTACTTCCAAAGCATCAAGCATTAAATTCAGCATGGACGGATAATGGAATATTTAGATATAAAGATATAAATATAGCTATTGCTGTTGGGCTGGATGAAGGTTTATATGTCCCAGTAGTAAAAAATGTAAATGAAAAATCGTTAAAAGAAATAGCCAAAGAAAGCAAAGAACTTGCTGAAAAAGTAAAAACAGGAAAGCTTTTACCAGCAGACCAAGAAGGTAACACATTTACTATAAGCAATGTTGGAATGTATGGAATAACGACATTTACCCCTATAATAAATATGCCTTCAAGTGCGATACTTGGTGTGGGAGCAACTCAAGATAAGTTTGTTCCAGTAAATGGGGAGGCTAAAATAAAACCTATAATGAATTTATCATTAACATCAGACCACAGAATAATAGATGGTACAGTAGCAGCTAAATTCTTAAAGGATTTAAAAGAATTATTAGAAAATCCATTATCAATGCTTGTATAGGTTTTGATATCTTACTCTTTATGTAAATAGATTTAATAGAATACATAAAAGGATGTGTGTAATTTTAATAAATTTAAAATTATTATGTGCAATGTTATTTGTAAAAAATATCTGTATGAATATAAGAGGATTAACTAAAATATATAAAAAATAAATAGGAGGATAGCCTATGTCAGTAGAAGTCATAATGCCAAAAGCTGGAGTAGCTATGGAAGAAGGTACTATAGTATCTTGGCTAAAACAAGAAGGCGAAGAAGTAAAAATTGGAGAACCTATATTAGAGATAACAACAGATAAAGTCAACATGGAAATAGAATCAGAAGGAGAAGGTATACTTGCTGCAATTATACACAAAGAAGAAGGAGAGGTATTACCAGTATTTACAGTAATAGGTGTAATAGCAGAAAAGGGAGAAAAGCAAGAAGAAATAAAGGCTAAATATTTATCTGGAAATATATCAAAAGAGGATTTAATTGTTGAAACAGAAAAAATAGAAATAGAAGAAGAAAAGACAATCAAAAAAGAGGGTAATCATGATTATGATGTGGTAGTAGTAGGTGGAGGCCCTGGAGGGTATTTATCAGCACTAAAAGCAGCTACATTAGGAGGAAAAGTTGCATTAGTAGAAGAGGACACATTAGGAGGAACTTGCCTAAATAGAGGTTGTATTCCTACAAAAACTTATGTAAAAACAGTAGAAATATTAGAAGAAATTGAACAATTATCAAAGAGAGGGGTAAAAGTATCTGTTGATAAGGAACAAGATATAAAAAAGGCTATAAAATATAAAAATAGAGTAGTTAAAAAGCTTACAGCTGGTGTTGGTGGATTGTTAAAAAGCAGAGGAGTAGATGTTTTTAATCTTAAAGCTACTGTCAAAGAAGCACATAAAGTAATATTATCAGATGGAAAAGTTTTAGATACAGAAAATACAATAATTGCCACTGGTTCTAAGGTGAGAATCTTACCAATAAAAGGGATAGAATCAAAATTAATAATAACTAGTACGGAAGCTTTAGATTTAGACATAGTACCAGAAGAGTTAGTAATAATTGGTGGTGGAGTAATAGGTTGTGAATTTGCAGAGATATTCAACTCAAGAGGCTCTAAAGTAACTATAATAGAAATGGAAGACAGAATAATTCCAAGAATGGACAAAGAATTGAGTCAGTCTTTAAGAGATTCACTTAAGAAAAAGGGAATAACTATATTAACTGAAAAGAAAGTTTCTGAATTTAAAGAAGAAGGAAATAAAATAGTAGTATGTATTGAAGGAGAAGAACCAATAAAGGCAGATTTAGGTCTATATGCTATAGGAAGACAAGCTAATCTATCTGGTATAGAAGACTTAGATGTTAAAATAGATAGAGGTTCAATAGTTGTAAATAGCAAAATGGAAACAAGTATACCAAGTATATATGCAGTAGGTGATGTTACTGGAGGTATAATGCTAGCTCATGCAGCTTTTAAAATGGGAGAGGTAGCAGCTTCAAATGCTTTAGGTATGAATGAAGAAGTAGATTTAAGTGCATTACCTAGTTGTGTTTATACAGTTCCAGAGGTTGCATCAGTTGGAGTTGCAGAAGAAGAAGCTAAACAAAAATATAATATAAAAATCGGTAAATTTAACTTTGCTGGAAATGGAAGAGCTTTAGCTTCTGGGCAAGAGCAAGGATATGTAAAAGTAATATCAGATGCTAAATATGGAGAAATTTTAGGTGTGCATATGTTTGGATGTGGTGTAGCAGAACTTATAAATCATGCAGCATCATTTAAGGCATTAGAAATACCTGCCGATGAAGCTAGTGATTTGATTTTTGGTCATCCATGCACTTCAGAAGCTCTAATGGAAGCTTTAGCAGATGTAAATGGTGAGTGTTTACATTTACCAAAAAAATAAGCTATTAACCTAAGTTTATATAATATATAAAATCTTGAAACACTCAATTAGCCATACCCTTTTTGTATAAATGTATGTATTTATACAAAAAGGGGTATTTTTTTGGAAAAATATAACATAGAGTTATTTGTAGTTTTTGTTGTACAAAAAAGATAGTAATATAGAATAATAGTGTCATTTTATATTTATTACAGAAAGATTTAGGAGAAAAGACTTTTTTGTTTTTTAAGATAGTATTATTTGTAAAAAATAAAAAAAATTTTCTTAATATTTAAATAAAAGAATAGCTTGATTTAAACGTTATAAGTTTATGAAGTAAAAAATGGCACAAAAAAAACACTATGTGGCATGTAAGTTGCTTATATAAATAGTAAGGAGGGACAATTACAAATGAGGCAAAGAATAAAAAACTTAATTGAAAATGAAGATAAAAAAAATCCTTTAACAGATGAAGCAATTTCAAGTATGTTAAATATTCGAAGAGAAGATGTTACCTTTTTAAGAAATGAATTAAAAATAGAAGATTCTAGACAAAGAAGAAAAGTTGTTTTGATTAAAGCTATAAAAGATATTGTAAAAGAAGAAAAAAATATAAATAAAAATGATATAACAAGAAGATTAAATAGTATTGGATTTACTGTATCGAGATTTACAGTTATACAGTATTTAAAAGAAATCCAAGATTCTGGTGATTTAAAACATGATAAAGAGCATGATGATAAAAAAGAGGAACTAAATGATAAAGAAGAAAAAATAGATGTAGCCTTTGATAAATTAATAGGAAGTAGTGGAAGTTTAAGTACAATCATCAAATTAGCTAAGGCAGCTATACTTTATCCACCTCATGGATTGCATACTATTATTATGGGTCCAACTGGTGTTGGAAAAAGTGAGTTAGCAGAGTGCATGTATAACTTTGCAGTAGAATCATCTAGATTTCCTAAAAATGCACCATTTATAGTCTTTAATGCAGCTGACTACTCAGAAAATCCACAACTTTTGTTATCTCAATTATTTGGTCATGTTAAGGGTGCTTTTACAGGAGCTGATGAAACTAAAGAAGGTCTGGTAACAAAAGCAGATGGGGGAATCTTGTTTATAGATGAAATACATAGATTGCCGTATGAGGGTCAAGAAATACTCTTTCAATTGATTGATAAGGGAATGGTTAGAAAATTAGGAGAAACAAAGCTTACAAATAAAATAAATGTAATGATTATTTCTGCAACTTCTGAACCAATAGATTCTCATTTACTTAATACCTTTAAAAGACGTATACCTGTGACAATTGAAATACCAGAATTAGTTGCAAGACCATTAAACGAAAGATTTGACATTATAAACAATTTTTTCTTGATAGAAGCCCAAAGAATGGGAGCAAACATACACATAAAATCAGATGTCTTAAAAGCCCTTATGCTTTATGATTGTATAGGAAATGTAGGTCAGCTTAGAAGTGATATTCAGGTAGCTTGTGCTAGAGGACTATTAAATCAACTTACAAATAAACAAAAAGAAGTAACTATAAATATATCAGATGTACCTGGGTATGTGAAACAAGGTCTTATAAGGATAAGAAATTGTAGAGGAAAGATAGAAAATTATGTAGATGGAGATTTAATTATAGATTCAGACTTTCAAATTGAGATAGAAAAGAAAAATGAAGATATATATACTTTCCCAGATGAAATCTACAAACTTACTGAAAGAAGACACATTGATTTATTAGAACAAGGTTTAGACTTTGATGTTATCAATAGGATTGTCGGAGGAGAATTAGAAAGCTGTATTCAGAAGTACATAAAACAAGTTAAAAAAGTTTCTATAACTGAGACTTTACCTGATATAAGTCCTATTGTTGGAAAATACATTGTAGAGTTAACTTATGAAGTAATCAAAATAGCATCACAGTATCTTAATTCATTAGAACCAAATCTACATTTATGTTTAGCAGTTCATTTAAAAGCAGCTTTTGAAAGATTAAAAGAAGGAAAGGTAATATCAAATGCTCATTTGAAAGAGATAATAGGAAATTATCCATTAGAGTATTCTGTAGCAGAAAAGGTAGCACAACATTTAAAGGAAAGATACAATATAAATTTGCCAAAAGAAGAAATAGGTATAATAGCAATATATTTTAAAATGAGTAGTAGAGGAGAAATTTCTGAACAAAAAAAGATAGGTGTACTTCTCATGGCTCATGGAAGAGTTGCATCATCTGTGTGTGAGGTTACTAATAAGTTATTAGGTATTAATCACGCAAGGTATTTGGATATGCCATTTGAGAAAAAGCCGGAAGACATGATTGAAGAAGCTACTACTGTAATAAAAGATATTGATGAAGGAAGAGGAGTAATTATATTAGTTGATATGGGTTCACTTTCATACTTTGGAGATATTATCTCTGGAAAAACAGGGATTGATATAAGAACAATATCTAGATTTGATACATTACTCTGTATAGAAGTCATACGAAGAGCAGTTCTACCAGATTTAACAATAGATGAGATAGTTGATGAAGTTAAAAATATAGAGCCATTAGTAAAAGATAAAGTTAGTAAAGAGGACAATTCAAAAGTAGATAATAGAAAGCCTATAATTGTAACATTATGTATTACTGGATTGGGAGGAGCTTGTAAGATAAAGCAAAGTTTAGAGGAAAGTATTAAAGGGATAAATGAAAAGGTTGATATAGAGACTATTGGTATGATTGAATATCCAAGTCTTGATTTAGAGATAAAACAAATCAGTAATGAAAAAAATGTAATCGCAATAGTTGGAACAATTGATCCTCAGATACCAAACATCCCATTTTTTAGCCTAGTAGACATTAATGATAAAACAAAATTAAATCAAATAAATAACTTAATTGATACAAATCAAATTGCCAAAACAAATAAAAAATATGAATTATCTGATTTAATTCAAAAAGAAGACATATTTGTAGATTTAGAAATTAAATCAAAAGAAGAAGTTCTCAAATATATGAGCAAAAAACTTAGAGAAAAAGGCTATGTAACAAAAAATTTCTATAAAAAAGTAGTGGAAAGAGATAACTTATTTCCAACTGAGTTGTCAGATGGAATAGCAATACCTCATACAGATGGAATTGATGTAATCAGACCAGCAATAAGCATAGTAATCTTAAAAAATCCTATTGTATGGAGTAAAAACAAAGTAAAAATAATACTTCTACTAGCTGTAGACCAGAAATGTTTTAATCCATTGAATACTCTACTTACATTTATAGAAACAGATGAATTTAAAAAAATAAAAAACATTAAAGATAGAGATTTTATTAGGGAGATGATATTAGATGGAGTCAATGCAAATAATCAGTAGCAATTTAATTTTTAAAGATATTGAAGTATCAAGTAATGAAGATGCTTTGAAGTTTTTGGGACAACGTTTATTTGAGGAACAATATGTAAAAAAAAGTTATATAGAAGCAGTCATAGCAAGAGAGAAAAAATATGCAACAGGACTGCCAACAGGAATTTATGGAGTAGCAATACCACATACAGATATAGTCCATGTAAATGAACCAGGGATAGCTATTGGTATATTAAATGAACCTGTAAAATTCATAATGATGGGTACAGATGATACTGAAATTGATGTAAAGGTTATATTTATGTTGGCAGTTAAAGAGCCACAAGAGCAATTACAACTATTAGAAAGACTTATGACAATATTTCAAGATGAAAATATTTTAAATAATATTATTGATTTAAGTGAAGAAAGTGTAAGTGATTTATTAAATTCTAAACTGAATAATTAAACATACACAAATAGTATTAAAAATATAAAAAGTTATCAAAGATTTCTAATTACAGATATCTTTAAAAATAAAATAATTTTAATGGGGGTGAATAATGTGGCTAAAAAAATATTAGTTGCATGTGGAACAGGAGTATGTACTTCAACAATTGCTATAAACAAATTAAAGAAGGCATTAGAAGAAGCTGGTAAATTAGATAGGGTTAGTATTACGCAATGTAAAGTAGTAGAAGTGGCTTCAAAAGCACCAGATTATGATTTAATAATCTGTACTACACAAATATCTAGTAGTATAAAAACACCTGTAATAAATGGGCTACCTTTTTTAACTGGAGTAGGAATGGATAAATTAATCAAAGAAGTGCTTGAAAAATTAGAGTTATAATTTGAATTTTTAAATGAAATAGTCTCTAAAATTTTTCGGTTTTAGAGACTGAAAATTAAATAGAGGAGGAAATTTAGATGGCGATATTAAATTTCATTGTTGGTTTGGGTGCACAAGTAATGATGCCAATAATAATATGTATTTTTGGCTTGATATTAGGTACAAAGCTGGGGAAATCTTTAAGAGCTGGTTTAACAGTAGGTGTTGGATTTATAGGTCTTAATACTATTATAGCTTTGTTAACAGATAACTTAGGTCCAGCTACACAACAAATGGTCAAAAATTTAGGGCTAAGCTTATCAATAATAGATGTTGGATGGCCAGCAGCATCAGCTATAGCTTTTGCATCAACAGTGGGTGCTTTAATTATTCCAATAGGTCTTGTAGTAAATATAGTTATGTTAATTACTAATACAACTCAAACTGTTGATGTAGATATATGGGATTACTGGCATTTTGCATTTACAGGAGCTTTGGTGGCAGGGGCTACACAAAGTGTTATGTGGGGTGTATTTGCAGCAGTAGCAAATATGGTAATTGTTTTAGTAATGGCAGATTTAACAGCTCCAGGTATAGAAGAATACTTAGGAATGCCAGGTATATCTCTTCCTCATGGATTTACACAAGCATTTGTTCCAATTGCTATAGTTGTAAATAAAGTACTAGATTTGATTCCAGGGATAAATAAAATTGAAATAAATGCTGATACATTACAGAAAAAATTTGGTCTATTTGGAGAACCTTTAATAATGGGGTCTTTAATAGGGATAATAATTGGTATTGCAGCGAAGTATGACATAAAAGGTATATTGCAGTTAGGAATAACTATGGGAGCTGTTTTAATACTAATTCCAAAGATGGCAGCTTTGTTAATGGAAGGTTTGTTGCCAGTTTCAGAGGCAGCACAAGAATTTATTGAAAAGAGATTTAAAAATAGAGGTAAAATATACATCGGTTTAGATTCAGCAGTAGGAATAGGACATCCTGTTACATTATCAGTTGCATTAGTACTAGTACCTCTAACTATAGTTATAGCAGCTATCTTACCAGGTAATAAAGTTTTACCTTTTGCAGATTTAGCTGTAATACCATTTGCACTTGTTTTAATCGTCCCAATTACAAAAGGGAATGTATTTAGAACTCTAATAATAGGAATAGTTATTATTACTTCTGGGCTACTAATTGCAACTAATTTAGCACCTCTATTTACCCAAATGGCTTTAAATGCAAGCTTTAAAATGCCTGAAGGAGCAACTATGATTTCAAGTATTTGTGATGGTGCAAATCCATTAAGCTGGGTATTTGTAAAAATTATGAATTACAAAGTAATTGGAGGAATAATTTTGGCTGTTATAGCTTTAGGGATGGCTATCTATAATAGAAGTAGAATAATAAAGGAAAATAAAGCATTATCTACACAAGATGAAGCTTAAATGTAATTTTATTAAGGAGTGTATAAATTATGAAAAAATATATATATGATTCTAAAAGATATATAGTTAGTGTAACAATACCAGGAATTTTTATGATTTTAATATTGATTTATGCACTATTTAATAATTATATAAATCTTAGTATTAATATATATAGCTTGATGATAGTTATTTGTACTTATGGAGTATTTAATACGTTTGTATCTTCAAGTAATCCTAAAATGATTACTATGGACAATAAATACATATGTTTTAGTTCATTTAATATTACACATAAGTATGAAATTAAAGATATAAAAAAAATAAGAATAAGAGAATTTCATGGCAAAAAAATGTATCTAAAAATTAATGATGGTAGTTTTCTTAAGGGGAGATATTGGATAAAAACAAACATGTTTAATGGCAATATAGAATTATATAATTATTTTATTGAATTAGAAGAATGTTTGCACCCAGAATCATTGAAATTTAGAAGTAAAAGCTTAAAGAGTAATGAACTATAAAAAATGAAAATTTCAAATTAAAATCGACTTGTGTTTAGTATAAGTATAGAAGTTTAAATTTTATAAAGAGTTTTTAGAATTTTCAATTAAAATGTCAAGAGTAATATCTTATTGTGTAAGATATATAACAGGAACATATAAAACTATGTTTCTAATAAATGGGAGGATTTAGCTAATGTTATTAGAAAATTTGAGAAAAGAGGTATTACAAGCGTCTTTAGACCTTCTAAACTATAATTTAGTTACATTGACAGGAGGAAATGTCAGTGGAAGAGATGAAGAAACTGGATATATAGCAATCACACCAAGTGGAATGGATTATAGAAATCTTACACCAAGTGATATTGTTGTAATAGATATAGATGGAAATACTGTAGATGGTAAATGGAAAGCATCAGTGGATTCACCAGACCACTTATATATATATAAACATAGAAATGATATAAATAGTATAATACATACACACTCTACATATTCAAGTTGCTTTGCAATTTTAAATGAGTCTATAGAGTGTGCAAGTACAACTCTTGCAAATGAAGTAGGAGGTTCAGTTCCAGTTGCAAAATTTTCACCACCAACATCTAATCAGATGGGAAAATCTGTTATTGATGCAATAGGTGATAAGAGAGCTTGTCTTTTAGCAAATCATGGAGTAATTGCAGTTGGACCATCTGTAAACCATGCATTTACAGCAGCAGTAATGTTAGAAGACGCAGCAAAAGTATATTATTTGGCAAAGTCAATTGGTACACCAGTATTATTGCCAGATGAAGAAATTCAAAGAGCTAGAAATGTATTTCTTAATGTGTATGGTCAGGACAAGTAAACCTAATAAAACTCTCAGAGTAATATAAAAACACAGATGTTCAGTAATAGTAAGGTGTTGTATTATGTTATAATAAGTTTAATGATTTAGAAAGAATAATTTAAAGTTAAATACTATGTAAACTTATTTAAATTTAAAATAAATAGGAAGATAAAATATAAAAGGAGTCTATATTTTTATGTATTACTTATTAAACAAAAACACCAATCCTTACTTTAATTTAGCTCTAGAAGAGTATCTATTTTTAAATGAGAAATATAATGATGATATCATAATCATATGGAGAAATGAAGAATCTATTTTTATAGGAAAAAATCAAAATCCATATCAGGAGATACATCATGATGTTATTGAAAATGGCGAAATTCCCATTTTAAGAAGAATATCTGGTGGAGGTACTGTGTATCATGACTTAGGAAACATCAATATATCATTTATACAAAAAAATAGGAATCTTCATGAAATAGATTTTTTAGAACATACTAAATTTATGCAAAGTATGCTTTTATCATTTGGATTAGATGTATCTATAACAGAAAGAAAAGATTTATTCTTGAATGGTAAAAAAATTTCTGGTTCTGCACAATCTATAAAAAGGCAAAATTCTCTTTATCATGGAACTCTTCTTTATGATTCAGATTTAAATAAATTAACTAAGTATTTAAATTCAGATAAATCAACAGAATCAAAGGCAACTAAGTCTGTTTCAAGCAAAGTTACAAATATTAATTTTCTACTTAAAAAAGATATAAATTATTTTTTAGATTATTGTGTTAATTATATGAAAAATAATATAAAAAATATAAAAGAAATTGAATTAGACGATGATGATATCAAAAGTGTATACAATCTGGTAGAAGATAAATATAAAAAAACAGAATGGATATATAATAAAACGCCTAAGTTTCAAATAGTTTTACCAATTGATAATAAAAGGAAAATCAATGTACATGTTAATAAATGGAAAATATCAAAATGTTTTATTTCTTGTAAAGATGGTATAGTCAATATGGATAAATTGATAGAAGTAGGTTTTAACAAACAAGAAATAAAAAACAATATTTTAGAAAATTATCCAGATTACATGGATTTAATTGATTTAATATTTTAATACAAAACCTCTAGATTGATAAACTTGTTTTATATCAATCTAGAGGTTTAAATATTTTTTATAGATATACAAACTGTTACAAAGTTGTAAAATAAAAAGATGAAGCTATTGAAAAATCAATATAATTTGCAACAGACACACATATTTTAGGCTAGAAAATGGATATTACCTATTTATACAACTGAAAATTTAATATATAATTAATCAGATGGTTAAAATATAAAAACATTAAAAGTTTTAATAAATGATAGGTAAAAATAAAATACGAGGTGATACCATGTATAGTGTTATAATTGTTGCGGCAGGAAGCGGAAGGAGAATGAACTTAGACGTAAATAAGCAGTTCATAAAATTAAGAGAAAAAGAAATCATAGCGCATACAATTCAAGTTTTTTACGAAAATATAAATATAGATGAAATTGTGGTATGTATAAAAAAAGAAGAGGAAGATTTTTTTAAGGAAAATATAATAAATAAATATAACTTTAAAAATATAAAAATAGCATATGGTGGAAAAGAAAGACAAGACTCAATATATAATGGATTAAAAAAATTAGATAAAAATTGTGATATAGTACTTATTCATGATGGAGCGAGACCTTTTGTAGACCATAGAATAATAAATGAATCTATAAAAATGGCTAAAGAAAAAAAGGCCGTGGTTGTAGGTGTACCAGTAAGTGATACTATAAAAATAGTATCTGATGGTACAGTACAAGAAACTCCAGAAAGAAGTCTATTGTGGGCAGCACAGACCCCTCAAACTTTTGAATATAATCTTATAATAAATGCTTATGAACAAGCGTATAAAACTAACTATTATGGAACAGATGACTCAATGTTAGTAGAAAATATAGGGCAAAGTGTTACGATGGTAATGGGTTCTTATGAAAATATAAAAATAACTAGTCCAGAAGATTTAAATATAGCAGAACAAATATTAAATATGGAAAAAAGAGATGAAGTGAATAGTAGAAGGAGAATTGTATGAGAATAGGATTGGGATATGATGTACACAAATTGACAGAAGAAAGAAAACTTATAATTGGTGGAGTAGAGATACCACATGATAAAGGTTTACTAGGTCATTCTGATGCTGATGTATTGATACATGCAATAATGGATTCTATTTTAGGGGCATTAGCTTTAGGCGATATAGGGAAGCATTTCCCAGATACAGATGAAAAATATAAGGGAATAGATAGTATGAAATTATTAGAACATGTATATAATCTAATAACAAGTAAAGGATATAAAATTGGTAATATAGATAGTACTATAATTGCTCAAAGTCCTAAAATGGCTCCTCACATTGAGAGTATGAGAAAAAACATAGCAAAAGCTTTAAGTACAGATATTGAAAACATAAATATAAAAGCAACTACAGAAGAAGGTCTTGGTTTTACAGGAGCAAAACAAGGAATAGCTTCACAAAGTATTTGTTTATTATTATTGACAAGTCAGAATAATTAATATATTATTAGTAATAAGTTTAATGGATATCAAATAATAGGCCTATATAGAATATCTATAATATGTGAATTTAAGTAAAATTAATATAAATATAAAATTAGCTATGATAAAGAAATAGTAAAATGATGAAATCTTCACAGAGAGAAAACAGAGGTGAGAGTTTTCAAGAGGAAGTCTTTGAACCTGTCTTTTAGCTTAAAGGTATAAAAATCTTTACGGTAGGAACCGTTACATTCCCTAAAGAGAGCTATTTATATAGCTAACTAGAGTGGTACCGCGGAAATCAAACCTTTCGTCTCTATACTTGTATAGAGACGAGGGGTTTTTTATATTTTCAGGAAAACAATATTCAGGAGGAATTTATTAATGAAAATGTCTAAAATGTTTATGCCAACATTGAAGGAGATTCCAGCAGATGCTGAAATCACAAGCCATCAATTAATGGTGAGGTCAGGAATGATAAAAAAAATGACTTCAGGAGTTTATAATCAATTGCCAATGGGGTTAAGGGTATTCAAAAAAATTGAGCAAATAATTAGAGAAGAATTAAATAAAAAAGATTGTCAAGAAATATTATGTGCGGCTTTACTTCCATCAGAATTGTGGAAAGAATCTGGAAGATGGACTGCTATGGGTGCAGAAATGTTTAGGTTAAAAGATAGAACAGAAAGAGAGTACTGCCTTGGGCCAACGCATGAAGAAGCTTTTACTGACATAATAAGACAGGAGATTACTTCATATAAACAATTACCACTGAACTTGTATCAAATACAAGTAAAGTATAGAGATGAGAGAAGACCAAGATTTGGTGTTATGAGAACTAAGACTTTTACAATGAAGGATGCATACAGTTTTGATGTAGATGAAGCAGGGTTAGATAAATCATATCAAGATATGTTTGATGCATATGTAAGTATATTTGATAGATGTGGATTAGACAATAGCCCAGTACAGGCAGACTCAGGAGCTATAGGAGGTTCTACATCAGCTGAGTTTATGGTTAAATCAGAAGTTGGAGAAGATGAAGTTGTATTCTGTAGTGGATGTGACTATGCAGCCAATGTAGAAAGAGCAGAGTCTTGTAATGCAGTATCAGAAAAAGAAGAAATGAAGGAATTAGAAGAAGTTCATACACCAGGAGCATCTACAATAAAAGAATTAGAAGAGTTTTTAAATGCTTCTCCAGATAAATTTGCTAAGACTTTAGTATATGAAGCAGATGGGAAAACAGTTGTAGTTGTTGTAAGAGGAGATAGAGAAGTTAATGAAGTCAAAGTATCTAATGCAATAGGTTCTGTTATAGAATTTGCACTTGCTACAGACGATGTTGTAAGAAAAGTAACTAATGCAGAGGTTGGATTTGCTGGACCAATAGGAGTAAATGCTGATTATGTCTTTATAGATAAAGAAATTGTTGAGCAAAGAAATATAGTTGTTGGAGCTAATAAAACTGAGTATCACATAAGAAATGCTAACTATGGAAGAGATTTTAAAGGTATAGTTGGAGACTTTAGAAATGTTCAAGAAGGTGACAAGTGTATAGTATGTGGCAAACCTCTTGAAATAGCTAGAGGTGTTGAAGTAGGACACATATTTAAGTTAGGAACTAAATACTCAGAATCTATGAATGCAAACTTTATTGATAGAGATGGTAAATCAAAACCTATAATAATGGGATGCTATGGTATAGGTGTAGAAAGAACAGCAGCAGCTATAATTGAGCAACATAATGATGAAAAAGGTATAATTTGGCCTTTATCAGTAGCTCCATATCATGTTGTGATAGTTCCAGCAAATATGAAAAATGAGGAACAAATGTCATTAGCTGAAAAGATATATAATGATTTACAAGATATGGGTGTTGAAGTCTTATTAGACGATAGAGATGAAAGAATTGGTGTTAAATTCAACGATTCAGAATTAATAGGAATACCTATGAGAATTACAGTAGGTAAAAATATTGATGAAGGTAAAGTAGAATTTAAACTTAGATACGAAGAAGATAAAGAGTTAATTAAAATAGAAGAAATAAGTGAAAAAGTAAAAGCAGAATTTATCAAAAACAATGTTAAGTTAGGATAATAATTTAAAGAAAGCTACTGTATAGATAATCAGAGTTGTACTTTATAAATGCCCTTTTATCTATATAAAAAAGATAAAAGGGTGTTTTTGTATAAAAACATAATAAATGAGGAGGTAATTAAGATGGCAAAAAATGAAAAACAATTTGTTGAAGAAATAACAAAGATGGAAGATGATTTTCCACAGTGGTATACAGATGTTATAACTAAGACTGATTTAGTTGATTATGCACCAGTAAAAGGATTTATGGTCATAAAACCATACGGATATGCTTTATGGGAAAAAATGCAAGAATTTATGGATAAAAAATTCAAAGAAACTGGACATAAAAACTGTTATTTTCCATTATTGATACCAGAAAGTTTATTAAACAAAGAAGCAGAGCATGTTGAGGGGTTTGCTCCAGAAGTTGCATGGGTAACACATGGAGGAAATAAAAAACTAGAAGAAAGATTATGTGTAAGACCTACTTCAGAAACTATAATATGTACAATGTATGCTAAATGGCTAAAATCATATAGAGAGTTACCATATCTTTATAATCAATGGTGTTCAGTTGTTAGATGGGAAAAATCAACTAGACCTTTCTTAAGAACATCTGAATTCTTATGGCAAGAAGGTCATACATTACATGAAACAGCAGAAGAAGCACAACAAGAAACAATACAACAATTAGAAATATATAAAGCTTTATGTGAAGAATTGCTTGCAATGCCAGTTGTATCTGGTCAAAAAAGTGAAAGTGAAAGATTTGCAGGTGGTGAAAGAACATATACTATAGAAGCTATGATGCATGATGGGAAAGCATTACAATCAGGTACAAGTCACTTCTTAGGACAACACTTTACAAAAGCGTTTGATATTACTTTTGCAGATAGAGAAGGTAACTTAGCTAATCCATATCATACATCTTGGGGAGCATCTACAAGACTTATAGGTGGGCTTATAATGACTCATAGTGATAATAGAGGTTTAGTATTACCACCAAGAGTAGCCCCAATACAAGTTGTTATAGTTCCTATAGCTGCTAAAAAAGGCAATGTAATGGAAACTGTTGATAAAATATATGCAGATTTAAAAGCTAAAGGAGTAACTGTAGAAGTTGATGATAGAGATAACTATACAACTGGATGGAAATTTAATGAGTGGGAAATGAAAGGTGTACCAGTAAGAATTGAAATTGGACCAAAAGATATAGAAAATAATCAAGCTATGATATTTAGAAGAGATACTCTAGAAAAGAGTTCTATGCCTCTAGAAGGATTAGCTGATGCTGTATATAATTTATTTGATGTTATACACAATGATATGTTTGAAAAAGCAAGAAAACATAGAGAAGATAATACATCTGTAGTTGAAAATATGGATGAATTTAGAAAGGCCTTGGAAGAAAAACCAGGATTCATAAAAACTATGTGGTGTGGAGATGCTGAATGTGAGGCTAAGATTAAGGAAGAGACAGGGGCGACTATAAGATGCCTACCTTTTGAACAAGAAAACTTAGGTCACAAGTGTATATATTGTGGAAAAGAAGCAGACCATATGGTAGTAATGGCAAAAGCTTACTAGAATCAAATATTTAAATGTAAAAATAATTTAGCTGGGATGTAAAGTATTAAATACTTTATCCCAGTTTTTTATTGTTTAATATTCTACTAAGATTAATAATACTTTCAATGGGTGATAATAATATAACTGAGTAGATTAAAGATTTGAAAAAGTAAAATTTTAAATTTAAATAATGTTAAAGAAGATTCTAATAGCAAGGAACATGTAGAAGAAGGATTTAGAAATTACAATAAAATTGCCGAAAAGCCCCCTTCTTTAGATGTGGGGATGAAAGGCAAGGTCTTAATATAAATAAAAGTCAGAATAATACTTGCAACCTAACACTACGAATGATAGATTATGTGTAGGAGGTGTTAGTTTTTATGTATAAATCTAACGGAAATATAACATATGATTGTAAATATCATATAATATTTTGTCCTAAGTATCGTAAACCTGTTTTAGTTGGCGAAGTAGAAAAAATGTTAAAAGAGATAATACCATATAAAGCAGATGAACTTGGAGCAGAAATAATAGAAATGGAAATAAACAAAGACCATGTGCATTTATTAATATCATGTGACCCACAATTTGGAATCCATAAAGTAGTAAAAGGTTTAAAAGGTTTTAGTTCAAGAGTATTAAGAGAAAATTTCCAACATTTAAAGTCTAGTATGCCTAGTATGTGGACTAATAGTTATTTCGTAGGAACTGTTGGCTCTGTAAGTTTAGAAGTAGTTAAACAATACGTAGAGAATCAACAAGTTAGGAGTAAGAAAAAATGATAAAAACTCATAGAGTAAAATTAAACCTAACTAGAACACAATTTGAATTAGTAAGGGAAAAACAAATAGAGAGTGCTAATTGTTGGAATCATATAGTTAGCTTATCCAAAGAATACTATTTTGAACATAAACAATGGATAAAAAAGAATGATATACAAAAGATAATCAAAGGTAAATACAATATACATAGTCAAACTATACAAGCAATATCAGATAAATTTGATGCTAATAGAAAAACTATTTCAGAGTTAAGAAAGAAAGGTAATACCAAGGCAAAGTATCCATATAAAACCAAGAAATTTTATATAATACCATTCAAAGCTAGTGCAATAAATATCAATGCTAAAGGTAACTTAAAGTTATCAATGTCAAAAGGTATCTATTTAGAGTTAGATTTTAATATTGAAAATATAAAGACTGCTGAAATAGTATGGCGAAACGGATATTATTTGTATTATACATTTGATGATGGAATCATTAATCCAACACCGAAAGGTAACAACACCGTAGGTGTAGACTTAGGAGAAATACATTCGATAGCTAGTATAACTAATGAAGGTATCGGACTTATAATATCCAATAGAGAAGGTAGAAGTATTAAGCAATTTAGAAATAAGATATATGCTTATATCTCTAAAAGATTAAGTAGATGTAAAAAAGGTAGTAGACAATATAAGAGATTATGGAAATTAAAAAACACTATTAGAACTAAAACAGATAACCAATTAATAAATTTATACCACCAAACAACTAGAAAGTTTATAAACTTTTGTGTAGAGCAACAAGTATGTGAAATAGTTTTAGGAGATATAAAAGGGATTGAGAAAAATACAAAAAAGAAGAAAAGATTAAATAGAATTAATAGACAAAAAATATCTCAAATGGAGTATGGTCGCATTAAAGACTATATTAAATATAAGGCTAAAGAGCAAGGTATTGAAGTTAAGCTAGTTAAAGAAAACTACACATCTCAAACTTGCCCAAAGTGTTCTAAAAAACACAAACCAACTGGTAGAACTTATAGTTGTACTTGTGGTTATAAAACTCATAGAGATATAGTTGGTGCATGGAATATTTTAAATAAAAAACATAAATATAATTTAGTTAATTTTAGTATAAACCATAAGCAACCTATTAATTTAAAAGTATCTACCATATAAGGTAGTAGTGGCGAAGACACCGTCCAAGTAGCTTGGCTTTGTAACCACCTATGATTCTATCGTTTAGATAGTATTAAGTCGTTAGCCACCAAGAATCCCCTTGCTTTAGCTATGGGGAGTGTGTCAATCTGTAAAAACATGTATAGATGATAACTATCTTCATGTAAAAAAAGAGGATAGAAGTGAATTACTTTTGATTAAAAAATAGCTACGCACATTCGTGACTTTAGCCATGAGTTAGTAGCTAAAATAGTCAGTATATAGGGAAACTTATATGTAGAGATAGGATAGAACCTATCCAATACTACTTGAATTGCTGGAAACCCCTAAAGCTAACCAAACTAAAACATAAGGATGAAATAAAACCTAAGTGTGAAAGTTATGAAAGTAGAAAAAATTCATAAGAGAACTGCATAGGTAGTAGTGAACTTATGTGAACGACAACCTCAAAAATGATAAAAGTTAAGATTTGCGGTTCTTATATATGTTATTTAAAAACAAATATAAAAACCTTTAAAAAACTTATTTTAAATAATTACACATGTTAATATTATGATGAGTGATGAAAAATGGAAGTGACTCGAGGATATGTATATTTAGTACCATATAGTATGGTGTGTAAAATATAGACATCCAGTATTAACAAATGAAATTGAAGAAGATTTAATTAATATAATCAGAAAAAACAAGTAAAGTGAGGTGGTAATAGTGGAAAAAGCTTATAAGTTTAGAATGTATCCAAATAAAAAACAGCAAGAGTTAATTAACAAAACTTTTGGATGTTGTAGATTTGTATATAATAAATATCTTGCTAAAAGAATAGAAGTTTATGAAAACTATAAAGAAACTTTTACTTATAAACAGTGCAGTTCTGATTTGACTAATTTAAAAAAAGAATTAGAGTGGCTTAAAGAACCTGACAAATTTTCACTATAAAACACCTTAAAAGAGTTAGAAAACGCATATAAAAAATTCTTTAAAGAAATAGAAGATTTACAAGTAAAGAATATGACTAGAAATCGTAAACTATCTCGTTTAATTTCTGATGTGTCATGGTCAGAATTTGTTCGTCAATTAGAATACAAGGCTAATTGGTATGGCAGACAAATTGTAAAGGTAGGTAAATTCTTTGCAAGTTCACAAATATGCAATAAATGTGGGTACAAAAATGAGGAAATTAAGAATTTAAATATAAGAGAATGGATTTGTCCTTGTTGTAATGTAACTCACGATAGAGATATAAATGCAAGTATAAATATACTAAAAGAAGGATTAAGACTAATAACAGTTTAAAATAGATAACTTATGTAAGAACCGTAGGAACTACGGGGATAGCCTGTGGAGAATTGGTAAGACATATTTTAGTATGCAAAATTCTATGAAGCAGGAACCCTGTGACTTTAGTTATGGGAGGTTCAGAATAAACATTTATGAATAGTTATAAATGATACCTTTAATTTTTAGAAAATGATTAAAAGAAAGATTTATGAAATTAAACCTAGTATTTTCTGATATAATAAACATGTGTATTTTTAAATAAAAAGGATATTATTATTAAGTTTGATTAAAAATAAACTTGCAAAACAATGTACTAGTTTAATATTATAGTTATATTGAATAAAATATCAGGAGGAAGTAAAAATGAATGTAAGAGTAAGATTTGCACCAAGTCCAACAGGATTTGTACATATAGGTAGTTTAAGAACTGCTTTATATAACTATTTATTTGCAAAAAAAATGGGCGGAGAATATATATTAAGAGTAGAAGATACAGACCAAAGTAGATTAGTAGAAGGTGCTATAGAGAATATGCTTAATGCTATGAAATGGGCTGGTGTTAATCATGATGAGGGTGTTATATTAGATGATAATGGAAAAGTAATACAAAAAGGAGAATATGGACCATATATTCAATCTCAAAGATTAGATATATATCAAGAATATATAAAACAACTTTTAGATAGTGGAAAGGCTTACTACTGTTTCTGCACAAAGGAAAGATTAGATGAAGTAAGAGATGCTCAAAAGGCAGCAGGAGAAACTGCTAAATATGATGGTCACTGCAAAAAACTTTCTAAAGAAGAGATAGAAGCTAATATAAAAGCAGGAGTACCATATGTTATAAGATTAAAATTACCAGAAAATCATATAATTAAGTTTACAGATTTAGTTAGAGGAGACATGGAATTCAATACTAATGATTTAGATGACCAAGTTTTAATGAAAACAGATGGATTCCCAACTTATCATTTTGCAGTAGTGGTAGATGATTATTTAATGAAAATTACACATGTTATAAGAGGCGAAGAGTGGGTATCATCTACTCCAAAGCATGTTTATTTATATGAAGCATTTGGATGGGAAGCACCAGTATTCGTACATTTACCAAATATACTTAATAAAGAAAAGAAAAAATTGAGTAAGAGACAAGGTGATGTAGCAGTTGAAGATTTTAAGAAAAAAGGATATTTACCAGAAGGATTAGTAAACTATGTAGCACTAGTTGGTTGGTCTCCAGAAGATAATCAAGAGTTATTTACAATGGAAGAATTAGAAAAAGCTTTCTCTGTGGAAAGAGTATCTAAAAGTGGAGGAGTATTCGATACTGAAAAGTTAAACTGGGTTAATCAACATTATATAAAAGATGGTGATGATGCTTACTTAACGGATTTAGCTATACCGTTCTTAATAGAAGATGGATTTATAACAGAAGCAGAAGCTACTAGTAAGTATGAATTTTTAAAGAGTATGATATCAGTGCTTAAAGAAAAATTACAATATGTAAAAGAAGTTACTGAGCATGCGAGTATATTCTTTGGAGATAAGGTAGAGGTAGAAACTGAAGAAGGAAGTGACTTCTTAAAATTAGAACACATACCTACTTTAATAGATGCCTTACAAGAAAAAATAGAAAAAGCAGAAATATTAAATGCTGAGTTTGGTCAAGCAATGCTTAAAGAGATACAAAAAGAGTATAAAATAAAAGGAAAAAATTTATTTATGGGCTCAAGAATAATTTTGACAGGACAAATGCATGGCCCAGATTTACCAAAAGTAATGGAAGTTTTAGGAAAAGAAACTTGCTTAAATAGAATAGCTTATGTAAAAAATCATATATTATAGTCATAAAAGTCCGCTAATTTAGATGCGGACTTTTTTTGTGTTAGTATTTGGTGAAAATATATGGCTAACAAAATGAAGGTATTTAGGTCAATAAATTTAATATATAAAAAGCAAAGCAAAAATATAAATAATAAACTAATAAAAATATTAAGCATAGAAGAAGGTAATCTATTATTTTAGTTTGATTTAATTATTAAGGGGGTAATTACTATGTATAGTAATATTGATGATGTTAAAAAGGAATTAAAGGAGCTATGCTTAGAATATGTTACAATTTTAGAAAAGTTAAAAGACGAAAAAATGATTACAGAAGAGACTTTTGAAAAGTGCTCTTCTCAAAAAAAGATATTTTTAGAGGAACAATAGAAAATAGTGATAATATTATTATGTAATTTGAAGGATAGTATGAAAAATGATAGTAGTACTATTATTTATTGCAATTTTCAACTATAATATAATATATGATGTTAAGAAAATAATTTATAAAAATACAGTGAGGTGATGAGTGTGAAAGTTTATAATACATTAACTAGAGCAAAAGAAGAATTTGTTCCATTAGAAGAAGGAAAGGTAAAAATGTATGTGTGTGGTCCAACAGTTTATAACTATATCCACATAGGTAATGCAAGACCATTTATAATATTTGATACTCTAAGAAGGTATTTAGAGTATAGAGGATATGACGTAACTTATGTACAAAACTTTACAGATGTTGATGATAAGATTATAAATAGAAGCCACGAAGAAGGAATATCTCCAGAAGAAGTTGCTACTAAATACATAAAAGAGTATTTTGTAGATTGTGATGGATTAGGAATTAAGAGAGCTACTGTTCATCCTCAAGTTACAGATAATATACAACAAATTATAGATTTTATAAAAGAATTAGAAGATAAAGGATATGCATATGCAGTAAATGGGGATGTCTATTTTGATACAAATAAATTTGAAGGATATGGAAAACTTTCAGGCCAAAAACAAGAAGATTTAGAGGCTGGAGCTAGAATTGAAGTTAATGACCAAAAAAGACATCCTATGGACTTTGTTCTTTGGAAAGCAAAAAAAGAAGGAGAGCCAGGATGGGAGAGTCCTTGGGGAGAAGGTAGACCAGGATGGCATATAGAATGTTCTGTTATGTCTAAGAGATACTTAGGTGAGACAATTGATATACATGCAGGTGGTCAAGATTTAACATTCCCACACCATGAAAACGAAATAGCACAAAGTGAAGCTAGAAGTGGAAAAACATTCTCGAAATATTGGATGCATAATGGATATATAAATATAAATGATGAAAAAATGAGTAAATCAAAAGGTAATTTCTTTACAGTAAGAGATATATCAAAGCTATATGATTTAGAAATAGTGAGATTTTTCATGTTATCGGCACATTATAGAAATCCAGTAAACTTTAGTGATGAAATGTTAAACCAAGCTAAAGCTGGTCTTGAAAGATTATATAATACTAAAGAAAAATTAGAGTTTACATTAAGTAATTTAAAAGAATCATCTCTAACAGAAAAAGAAGTAGAACTTGTTAAAGAATTAGATAATTTTAGACAAAGATTTATAGATGCTATGGATGATGATGTTAATACAGCAGATGCAGTAAGTATTATATTTGAGTTGGCTAAGTTGATAAATTCTAATGTAGACGAAAACTCTTCTTTAGAGTTAGCTAAGAAATGTTTAGATGAATTTAATGAGCTTACAGGAGTATTAAATATTGTAAATAAGAAAAAGGATACTGTGTTAGATAAAGACATTGAAGAATTAATACAAAAGAGAACTGACGCAAAGAAAAATAAAGAATTCCAATTAGCAGATGATATAAGACAACAATTATTAGATATGGGAATAGTACTAGAAGACACAAGACAAGGTGTTAAGTGGAAAAGGGTATAAAAATGGAAAAAACTGAATTAGTTACTATGTCACCACTAGTTTTAGCATATTTAGGTGATACAGTGTATGAGACATATATAAGAGAACACTTGATTAGACAAAATACACAGCGAAAAGTTAATGATTTGCATAAGTTAGCCATAAAGTATGTAAAAGCTAAAGCTCAAGCGTCAATAATTCATGAAATCGAAAGTGAATTAACAGAGGAAGAGAGTAAAATTTATAAAAGGGGAAGAAATCAAAAATCAAACACTTCTCCTAAAAATGCAGATATTATAGACTATAAACATGCAACTGGATTTGAAGCATTAGTTGGATATTTGTATTTGAATAATGAAATAGAGAGACTTCAATATATTATCAATAAAGGAATCAAAATTATTGAAAGAGATATGTAAATATTAAAGAGTGTTGTCTTAATAATAATTAATAAGGCAACACTTTTTTTATAACTAATGTATAATAAATATATAGAAATTAGTAATAAGAAAGGACGAAAATTTATGAAAGTAAAATTAATATCACATACACCTGAACCCGAAAAAGTAATAGCTATGGCAGCTAAATTATGCTATTCACCAGTTGGGACAGACGAAATAGAAAAAGACTTAACAGAAGAAAGTATAGAAAAATTTTTAAATATGTTATTAAATATAGGGCATGGTTCAATATTAGAGCATGCATCTTTTACGTTTTCAATAGAAGGTATTTCAAGAGCTTGTTCGCATCAAATTGTTAGACATCGTATAGCTAGTTTTTCACAACAAAGTCAAAGATATGTTAAACTAGACCAATTTGAGTACATAATTCCTCCTGAAATAGAAAAAATAGAAAAAGCAAAAGAGTTATTTGTCAACTCAATGAAAAAGGACCAAGAGGATTATGACAAATTAGTGGAGATATTATTTGATAAGCATTATAATGACTTAATAAAAGAAGGAAAAAATGAGAAAACAGCAAAGAGACAAGCTGAGAAAAAAGCAATAGAGGATGCTAGATATGTATTTCCAAATGCATGTGAAACAAAAATGGTATTTACTATAAACGCTAGAAGTTTATTTAATTTCTTTGAACATAGATGTTGTGAAAGAGCACAATGGGAAATAAGAAACTTAGCTGTAGAAATGTTAAGAGAAGTTAAAAAAGTTGCTCCTATATTATTTAAAAAGACTGGTCCAAGCTGTGTAAATGGAAGTTGTCCAGAAGGAACTATGACTTGTGGTGACATAGTTCAAGTTAGAGAAAAATTTAAATCCTTGTAGGTGGTGAATAGTTTGGCAAGTATTGAAGGAAGAAATCCTGTAATAGAAGCTATAAAGAGTGATAGAGAGATAGATAAAATATTAATTGCAAACTCAGCTAAAGAAGGTTCAATTAAGAAAATAATAGGAATGGCAAAAGAAAAGAATATAATTATACAATATGTTGATAAACATAAGTTAGATGAAGTAAGCACAAGTCATTCTCATCAAGGTGTAATAGCTTATGCAAGTGAATATAAGTATTATGAATTAGATGAGTTAATAGACTCAGTAAAAAGTAAAAATGAAGACCCATTTTTTATTATACTAGATGAAATAACAGACCCACATAATCTAGGTTCAATAATAAGGACAGCAGATGCAGTAGGAGCACATGGAGTTATTATCCCAAAAAGAAGGTCTGTGCACATAACTCCTGTAGTTACAAAAGCTTCTGCTGGAGCTGTAGAGTATATGCCAGTTTGTAAGGTAACCAATATAGTCAATACAATAAAAAGACTGAAGGATGAGGGGCTGTGGATTGCAGCTGCTGATATGGATGGAGAAACTTTTTATAAACAAAATCTTACAGGACCTCTAGGTGTAGTAATTGGAAGTGAAGGTTTTGGAATATCTAGATTGGTTAAACAAAACTGTGACTTTATAGTAAAAATGCCCATGATAGGTAATGTTACATCTTTAAATGCATCTGTAGCAGGTGGTATACTTTTATATGAAATATTCAGACAAAGACTGGATAAAAAGTAAATAAGTATGAGAAGAAACATAAATCACTACTTAATAATAGATGGCTATAATATTATAAATGCGTGGGATAATTTAAAAGAACTGGCTAAAGAGGATTTAGAAGATTCTCGAGAAAAACTTATTGATGATATTATAGAATTCTCTGAGTTTATGGGATATAAGACTATAATAGTTTTTGATGCTTATAATGTTAAGAATTCCCGAGAAAAAGTTGAAAAAAGAAAACACATAACAATAGTTTATACAAGAGAGCACCAAACAGCAGATAGTTATATAGAAAAATTTATAACTTCTCTATCAAAATATGATGATGTAAAAGTAGCTACTAATGACTATGCAGAGCAACAAATGATTTTAGGAAAAGGTGCTATGAGAATGTCTGCTAGAGAATTAAAGTTAGAATTAGATCGTTCCAAGAATAAAATGAAGGAAAAAAATAGCGGTTTAAGGAAAAAAATTCAGCGAAATTGGTTGGAGGAGAGGTTAGATGAAGAAACATTGTCGAAACTTGAGAACATTCGTAGAAAGCGTTGAAATTACTAGGTTCTTTAGACTATAATATACCTATAAATTTGTTTTATATATGGGGGAGATTTACATGTTGGTAGCAAAAGAAAAAAGTTATGAGTTAATAGACAATTGTCAGCAAGATGAGTATAACATTGTATTAAAAGCAAGTGAAGGGGATAAGATAGCACTAGAGTATATTATTACCAAATACAGAAATTTTGTAAAGGCAAAAGCAAAGTCATATTTTTTAATTGGAGCAGATAAAGAAGATATAATACAAGAAGGAATGATAGGCCTTTATAAGGCAGTTAGAGATTTTGATGGAAGTAAGACAAATTCATTTAAATGTTTTGCAGAGATATGTATAACAAGACAAATAATAACTGCTATAAAAACTGCAACAAGACAAAAACATATACCTTTAAATTCATATGTTTCTTTGAATAAACCAATATATGATGAAGAGTCAGACAGAACACTTTTAGATATAATAGCTACAAGTATAGTAACAGATCCAGAAGAACTTATAATTAGTAAAGAAGAATTAAAAAATATAGAATCAAAGATGAACGAATTATTAAGCGACTTGGAATTAGAAGTCCTAGAATTGTATTTGAATGGAAAGTCATACCAGTTCATAGCGGACAAACTTAAAAGAGATGTAAAGTCAATAGATAACGCTTTACAAAGGGTTAAGAGAAAATTAGAAAAACATCTTGAAAACAGAAATGATTAATAGTAAAATACTTACCATAAGCTTATTGTGAGCAAAATTAATTTATATCGAAAGATAAGGGAGGAAATTCAAAATGGCTAAAGCTAAATACGAAAGAACAAAACCTCATGTTAATATAGGGACAATAGGACACGTTGACCACGGTAAAACTACATTAACAGCAGCAATAACAAAAACATTATATGACAGATACCAATTAGGAGAAGCAGTAGATTTCGCAAACATAGATAAAGCTCCAGAAGAAAGAGAAAGAGGAATCACAATATCAACAGCACACGTTGAGTATGAAACTCCAAACAGACACTACGCACACGTTGACTGCCCAGGACATGCTGACTACGTTAAGAACATGATAACAGGAGCAGCTCAAATGGATGGAGCAATATTAGTTTGTTCAGCAACAGATGGACCAATGCCACAAACAAGAGAGCATATACTATTATCAAGACAAGTTGGTGTACCATATATAGTAGTATTCTTAAACAAATGTGACATGGTAGATGACGAAGAGTTATTAGAACTAGTAGAAATGGAAGTAAGAGATTTATTAACAGAATATGATTTCCCAGGAGATGATACTCCAATAATAAGAGGATCAGCATTAATGGCATTAGAAGATCCAAAGAGCGAATGGGGAAATAAAATAGTAGAATTATTTGAGCAAATAGATGAATATATACCAGCACCAGAAAGAGATACTGACAAACCATTCTTAATGCCAGTAGAAGACGTATTCTCAATCACAGGAAGAGGAACAGTTGCAACAGGAAGAGTGGAAAGAGGAGTATTAAAAGTACAAGACGAAGTAGAATTAGTAGGATTAACAGAAGCACCAAGAAAAGTAGTAGTAACAGGAGTAGAAATGTTCAGAAAATTATTAGACCAAGCACAAGCAGGGGATAATATAGGAGCATTATTAAGAGGAGTACAAAGAAACGAAATAGAAAGAGGACAAGTACTAGCAAAAACTGGATCAGTAAAAGCACACACAAAATTTACTGCAGAAGTATATGTACTTAAAAAAGAAGAAGGTGGAAGACATACACCATTCTTTGATGGATATAGACCACAATTCTATTTCAGAACAACAGATGTAACAGGAGCTTGTAAGTTACCAGATGGAATAGAAATGGTAATGCCTGGAGATAACGTAACAATGGAAGTAGACTTAATAAACTCAATAGTTGTAGAAGAAGGATTAAGATTCTCAATAAGAGAAGGTGGAAGAACAGTAGCTTCAGGAGTTGTTGCTACAATAATCGAGTAATTCTTTTTACTAAACTGATGGATTAAAGAATAATAAAAAGAGGGGTTATGCTCCTCTTTTTTTAACATAGAAATACAAAAACATTGACACAGCATAGGATTTTGTGATAACTTATACAAGGTAATGATTATAGGAAGTTAATAATATCTTGAATACTGTAGATTTTTAATAAATACATATTTTAAAGATATTATATTCACATATATTAACAATATATATTATTGTATTACAAAGTTGGAGGTGTATCAGATGAGAGTTAAAGTAACTTTAGCATGTACAGAGTGTAAGCAAAGAAACTACAACACTACTAAGAATAAGAAAAACAATCCAGACAGAATAGAATTACAAAAATATTGTAGATTCTGTAAAAAGCATACAACTCATAAAGAAACAAAATAGTTTTATAAGGATGTGAGTATGGAATGGCTGCCCAAACAAATGACGGTGCAAAAACTAAAAAGAGATTCAGTTTATTTGGTTATTTAAAAGAAACTAAACAAGAATTGAAAAGAGTTACATGGCCGACAAAAAAAGAATTGTTTAAAAACACAGGTATAGTTTTAACTGTAGTTATTTCATGCACTATATTAGTATGGGGTATAGACACTATATTATCTGGTGCACTAGCGTTATTACTAAAATAGACGAAAAGAGGTAAGTTAAATGTCAGAATTACAAGAAGCAAGTTGGTATGTAGTTCATACTTATTCGGGACATGAAAATAAAGTTAAAGCTACAATAGAAAAAGCAGTTAAAACAAGAAGTATGGAAGACTGCATAAGACAAGTAGTTGTTCCAACAGAAGAAGTAGTGGAAACTACTAAAACTGGAAAAGAGAAAACTAGACAACGTAAAGTTTATCCAAGTTATGTTTTGGTTAAAATGATAATAACTGATGAATCTTGGTATGTAGTAAGAAATACTAAGGGAGTTACAGGTTTCGTTGGACCTGGTTCAAAACCAGTACCATTAAGTGAAGATGAAGTTAAAGCTATGGGCATAGATACAACTGACCCTAAAGTAGTAAATAGTGATATTGACTTTGAAATAGGGGATACAGTAAAGGTATCTCAAGGACCATTTAGTGGACAAGTAGGAAACATAGAAGAAATTGACGTAGAAAACAGAGAAGTTAAAGTGTGCATAAATGCATTTGGTAAAAGGACTCTATTTGTAATAGAGCTTGAAGGTATAGAAAAAATCTAATACTATTATTATAGAAAAATCTGAGGAGGTGCGCTCAAAATGGCTAAAAAAGTTATAGGTCAAATAAAATTACAAATACCTGCAGGAAAGGCTACTCCAGCGCCACCAGTTGGACCAGCATTAGGACAACATGGTGTTAATATAATGGGATTCACAAAAGAATTTAATGCTAAAACTGCAGATCAAGCTGGAATGATAATACCAGTTGTTATAACTGTATATCAAGATAGATCATTCAGTTTTATAACAAAAACTCCACCAGCTGCAGTTTTAATTAAAAAAGCATTAAACTTAAAATCAGGTTCTGGAGAACCAAACAAAAAGAAAGTTGCTAAAATAACTTCAGCTCAAGTAAGAGAAATAGCTGAGTTAAAAATGCCTGACTTAAATGCTGCATCAGTAGAAGCTGCTATGAGTATGATAGCTGGTACTGCTAGAAGCATGGGTGTTGTAGTAGAAGATTAATTAAAAGATACACTTTTTTTTATAAAGTGGGAGGCGAAAAGCCGAGATTAACCACAAGGAGGAAAATAAAATGGCTAAAAAAGGTAAAAGATATGCAGGTGCATTACAAAAAGTAGATAGAACTAAATTCTATGATGCATCAGAAGCATTAACATTAGTTTCAGATATAGCTGGAGCTAAATTTGACGAGACAGTAGAAGCACACATTAAATTAGGTGTTGACTCAAGACATGCTGATCAACAAGTAAGAGGTGCAGTTGTATTACCTCACGGAACTGGTAAAACTAAGAGAGTTTTAGTTTTTGCTAAAGGTGAAAAAGCTAAAGAAGCTGAACAAGCTGGTGCTGATTTTGTAGGAGCTGAAGAATTAGTTCAAAAAATACAAGGTGAAAACTGGTTTGATTTTGATATAGTAGTTGCTACTCCAGATATGATGGGTGTAGTAGGTAGATTAGGTAGAGTATTAGGACCTAAAGGTTTAATGCCAAACCCTAAATCAGGAACAGTTACATTTGATGTAGCTAAAGCTATAGATGAAATAAAAGCTGGTAAAGTTGAATACAGATTAGACAAAACTAACATAATACACGTTCCAGTAGGAAAAGTATCATTTGGTGGAGAAAAATTATCTGAAAACTTTGCTGCATTAATGGATGCTATAATAAAAGCTAAACCAGCTGCTGCTAAAGGGCAATATTTAAGAAGTATAACTGTAGCTTCTTCAATGGGACCTGGAGTTAAAATAAACCCAGCAAGAACAGCTGAATAATAAAACTGTTGACACAGGTTGACAAAAGTGTTATTATATCATTTGTCAATGTAAAAAAGAATAGATTTGCCGTAGATAGTGGGTGCAAAAGCTTAATATCCCACCGAGGTTTTAGATAAATTGAGATTACTAAAGCTTTTGATGTCTACTTTTGGCAACAAAAGCTTTTTATAATGTTGCGGTAAATACTAAGCCTATTTGGTGAAGGAGGTGCACATCTAGATGAGAAAAGCTATAGAAATTAAATCAGAAGTTGTTTCTGAAATAGTTGAAAAGTTACAAAAATCTTCTGCTGCGGTTGTTGTAGATTACAAAGGATTAACAGTTGAAGAAGTAACTGAGTTAAGAAAACAAATGAGAGAAGCTGGTGTAGATTACAAAGTATATAAAAATACTTTAGTTAGAAGAGCAGCTAAAGAAGTTGGTATAGAGCAATTCAATGAAGAATTATTAATTGGTACTAATGCTATAGCATTTGGGTATGATGATCCAGTTGCTCCAGCTAGAATATTAAAAGGATTCATGGATTCTCATCCAAAGATGAAATTAAAGATGGGTGTTGTAGAAGGTGTATTCTATGACGAAGCTAAGATTGTTGAAATGGCTAACATACCATCAAGAGAAGTTCTTATCGCTAAATTACTTGGTAGCTTAAAAGCTCCAATATCAAACTTTGCATACTTAATAGATGCAATAGCGAAAAAGGCAGAAGGTCAAGAAGAAGCTTAATTGCTTAACTAAAAAATTATAAATATTAATTTGAAAAGAAAATTCGGAGGTGCTAAAAATGACAATAGAACAAATATTAGAAGCTATAGAAAATATGAAAGTTTTAGAATTAAATGAATTAGTTAAAGCTGCTGAAGAAAAATTCGGCGTTTCAGCTTCAGCTCCAGTAATGGTAGCTGGTGCAGCTGCTGGTGGACCAGCTGCTGAAGAAAAAACTGAGTTTGATGTAGTATTAGCTGAGGTTGGTTCTTCAAAAGTTGGAGTTATAAAAGCAGTTAGAGAAATAACAGGATTAGGATTAAAAGAAGCTAAAGAAGTAGTTGACAATGCTCCTAAGACAGTTAAAGAAGGAGCTTCTAAAGAAGAAGCTGATCAAATAAAAGAAAAATTAGAAGCTGCTGGAGCTAAAGTAGAAGTTAAGTAGTTTCTTTAAAAAGGTACCCATTTGGGTATCTTTTTTTATTTATAAAAAATTGTAAATAAAATATTTCTATAAAATAAAAAAAATTTATATAATAGTATTAAATTAAGGGTATCATATAGTGTGTAATGATATTTTAATTTAATACTATTAAAGAATATGTTTTTTACTATGTCAAACACAGACGTTAAATTAAAATATAAACAATTATTGTAATATGCACATATAAGGTGATATAATAAAAGGAAAAATATATAAAACTACATATTATTTTAAAAATTTACAAAAGTACTTTAAAAATAAAATGTAATAAATAATTAATTAACAAATATAAATTTAAAATGAGTTAAATACTTCTAAAAATCGAAATATGTAGATTTCAAGAAAGGCATTTAAGGAGGAGTTAATAATGGAAAAATTACAAGGGAAAGTTGCAGTGGTTACTGCAGCAACTAAAGGTATTGGATTAGCATCAGCTGAAATATTGGCACAAAATGGAGCAGTTGTATATTTAGCAGCTCGTTCAGAAGAATTGGCTAATGAAGTTATAGATAGAATAAGTGCAGAAGGTGGTTGTGCTAGGTTTGTTTATTTTAATGCCCGTGAAGAAGAAACATTTACTTCAATGATAGAAGATGTAGTTAAAAAAGAAGGCAAGATAGATATACTTGTAAATAATTTTGGTTCGACAAATCCTTCACTTGATAAAGACCTTTTAACTGGAGATACAGATAATTTCTTTGATACAGTAAATACTAATTTAAAAAGTGTATATTTACCATGTAAAGCTGCTATTCCTCATATGATAAAGAATGGTAAGGGAAGTATAATAAATATATCTAGTATAGGTTCAGTATTACCTGACCTATCTAGAATAGCTTACTGTGTATCAAAAGCATCAATCAACTCATTAACTCAAAATATAGCAACACAATATGCAAAAGATAATGTTAGATGTAATGCTGTACTTCCAGGTCTTATTGCAACCAAAGCTGCCTTAGATAATATGTCTCCAGAATTTATAAAGGAGTTTCTAAAGCATGTTCCTTTAAATCGTATAGGGAAGCCAGAAGACATAGCAAAGGCTGTTTTATTCTATGCTAGTGATGATTCATCCTTTATAACAGGAGACTTACTTGAAGTAGCTGGAGGTTTTGGTTTACCTACACCACAGTTTGCAGATAATATATTAGGATAATTATATTACTAATATATAGTAAAAATAAAAAACTTAATTATAGTAGAAATTCTATTTTTATAAAGACTGTAGATATAATTTATGATGGAAATAGTTTAAGATTTAAAACTCCAGATTAAATTCATTTATGGTCTTTATTTTGTATATTTAACAGATTTTATATAAATACAATTATTTACTAGTACTTATTTATGAAATTATAATTAAATATGGGTATAGTAATGGAATGTAACTTTTTATAGAAAATTACACCGATAAATGAAAAAATTGGATTTTATATTGAAGAATTGTACATAATACATAATATATGCTTAAAATAATTTACAAAAAATCAAAAATAATGCATAGTTTACATATAAGATAAAAAATATATTGAAAAATACTTGACATTATGCTAAAATTATTAGATGCGTTAGAATGAACTATTGTTTTATTTTTAATTATTGAGAGGTGAAAAGTGAATGCCACATCCTGTCACGATAGGTAAAAGAACTAGAATGAGCTTTTCTAAAATTAAGGAAATAGCTGATGTGCCAAATCTTATAGAAATTCAAGTAGATTCCTATGAGTGGTTTTTAAAAGAAGGTTTAAAAGAAGTGTTTGATGATATTTCACCAATAGAAGATTATACTGGTAATCTTATATTGGAATTTGTTGACTACTCTTTAGACGATAAACCAAAGTACGATATAGAAGAGTGTAAAGAGAGAGATGCTACATATTGTGCACCTCTAAAAGTTAAGGTAAGACTTATAAATAAAGAAACAGGCGAAATAAAAGAACAAGAAGTATTTATGGGTGACTTCCCTTTAATGACAGAAAGAGGAACTTTCGTTATAAATGGGGCAGAAAGAGTTATCGTAAGTCAATTAGTTAGATCTCCTGGTGTTTACTATGCGGAAGAGAGAGATAAAACAGGTAAGAGATTAATTTCATCTACTGTAATTCCTAATAGAGGAGCATGGTTAGAATATGAAACAGATTCTAACGATGTAATATCTGTAAGAGTTGATAGAACAAGAAAACAACCAGTTACAGTTTTACTTAGAGCTTTAGGAATAGGGACAGATGCAGAAATAATTGACCTTTTAGGAGAAGACGAAAGATTATCTGCTACATTAGAAAAAGATAATACTAAGACAGTAGAGGAAGGTCTTGTTGAGATATATAAAAAATTAAGACCAGGTGAACCACCTACTGTAGAAAGTGCATCATCTTTACTAAATGCTTTATTCTTTGATCCAAAGAGATATGATTTAGCAAAAGTTGGTAGATACAAATTTAATAAAAAACTTGCTTTATGCTATAGAATTATGAATAGAATTTCAGCAGAAGACATAATAAATCCTGAAACAGGAGAAGTATTTGTAAAAGCTGGAGAAAAAATAAGCTATGAGTTAGCTAAAGATATACAAAATGCAGGTATAAATGTAGTAAATCTATTAATGGATGATGATAAGAAAGTTAGAGTTATAGGAAATAATTTTGTAGACATTAAGTCTCATATTGATTTTGACATAGATGATTTAAACATAAAAGAAAAAGTGCATTATCCAACATTAAAAGAAATTTTAGATGGATATAGTGACGAAGAAGAAATAAAAGAAGCTATAAAATCAAGAATTAAAGAACTTATACCAAAACATATATTATTAGACGATATAATAGCTTCAATAAGTTATGAATTCAATATCTTCTATAATATAGGAAATATTGATGATATAGACCATTTAGGAAATAGAAGAATAAGATCTGTAGGAGAATTATTACAAAACCAAGTTAGAATTGGTCTTTCAAGAATGGAAAGAGTCATAAAAGAAAGAATGACAGTTCAAGATATGGAAGCTATAACGCCTCAAGCGTTAGTTAACATAAGACCAGTTTCAGCTGCAATAAAAGAATTCTTCGGTAGTTCTCAGTTATCTCAGTTCATGGACCAAACAAATCCTTTATCTGAGTTAACACATAAGAGAAGACTATCAGCTCTTGGACCTGGAGGTCTTTCAAGAGAAAGAGCTGGATTCGAAGTGCGTGACGTTCACCATTCACACTACGGTAGAATGTGTCCGATAGAGACTCCAGAAGGGCCAAATATCGGTCTTATAAACTCTCTTGGAACTTATGCAAAAATAAATGAGTTTGGATTTATAGAATCACCATATAGAAAATTTGATAAAGTAACATCAACAGTTACTGATGAGATACATTATTTAACTGCTGATGAAGAAGATTTATTCGTAAGAGCTCAGGCAAATGAGCCATTAACAGACGATGGTAAATTCGTAAACCATAGAGTTGTTTGTAGAACTGTAAATGGTGCTGTTGAAATGGTTCCTGAAAGCAGAGTAGACTATATGGATATATCTCCTAAGCAGGTTGTATCTGTTGCCACTGCTATGATACCTTTCTTAGAAAATGATGACGCCAACCGTGCCCTTATGGGAGCGAACATGCAACGTCAGGCAGTGCCTCTAGTTAGAAGAGAAGCACCAATTATAGGAACTGGTATAGAATATAGAGCTGCAAAAGACTCTGGAGCAGTTGTTGTTGCTAGAAATTCTGGTATAGCAGAAAGAGTAACAGCAGATGAGATAATTATAAAAAGAGAAGATGGAAACAGAGATAGATATAATCTACTTAAATTTAAACGTTCAAACTCAGGTACTTGTATAAATCAAACACCTATAATAACTAAAGGTGAGCAAATAATGCAAGGAGATGTTATAGCAGACGGTCCAGCAACTGATTTAGGAGAAGTAGCACTTGGAAGAAACTGTCTTATAGCATTCATGACGTGGGAAGGTTATAACTACGAAGATGCCATATTAATAAATGAAAGATTAGTTAAAGAAGATAGATTATCAACAATTCATATAGAAGAATATGAATGTGAAGCTAGAGATACAAAACTAGGGCCAGAGGAAATAACTAGAGATATACCTAATGTTGGAGATAGTGCAATTAAGAACTTAGATGACAGAGGTATAATAAGAATAGGTGCAGAAGTAGATTCAGGAGATATATTAGTTGGTAAAGTAACTCCAAAAGGAGAAACTGAACTTACTGCTGAGGAAAGATTACTTCGTGCAATATTTGGTGAAAAGGCTAGAGAAGTCAGAGATACTTCACTTAAAGTACCTCATGGTGAATCTGGTATAATAGTTGATGTAAAAGTATTTACTAGAGAAAATGGAGATGATTTATCTCCAGGAGTAAATGAATTAGTAAGATGTTATATAGCTAAAAAGAGAAAAATAAAAGTTGGAGATAAAATGGCTGGTCGTCATGGTAATAAAGGGGTTATCTCAAGAATATTACCAGAAGAAGATATGCCATTCATGGAAAATGGAACTCCACTAGATATAATACTTAACCCACAAGGTATACCATCACGTATGAACATCGGTCAGGTTTTAGAGGTTCATTTAGGACTTGCTGCTAAGACTTTAGGATGGTATGTTGCAACATCAGTATTTGATGGTGCCAATGAGTATGATATAATGGATGCTCTTGAAGAAGCTGGATATCCTAGAGATGGTAAATTAACTTTATATGATGGTAGAACAGGTGAAACTTTTGATAATAGAATAACTGTTGGATATATGTACTACTTAAAACTACATCATTTAGTTGATGAAAAACTACATGCAAGAAGTACTGGACCATACTCATTAGTTACTCAACAGCCACTAGGTGGTAAAGCACAATTTGGTGGACAAAGATTTGGAGAGATGGAGGTTTGGGCTCTAGAAGCATATGGAGCTGCTCATATACTTCAAGAAATACTTACTGTCAAGTCTGATGATGTTGTAGGTCGTGTTAGAACTTACGAAGCCATAGTTAAAGGTGAAAACATACCTGAGCCAGGAATCCCAGAATCATTTAAGGTTCTTATAAAAGAACTTCAAAGTTTATGCTTAGATGTAAAAGTATTAACAGATGAAGATCAAGAAATAGAAGTAAGAGAATCTGTAGATGAAGATGACACAATAGGTGAATTTGAACTAGATGTTGTAAATAACATGGGAGAAGTTGAAGAAAGTAATATAATAGAAGAAATTGAAGATGATTTTACGGAAACCGTAGAAGATGAGGATATAGAGAATTTAGAAGAATTTGCTGAAGAAGATTTATTTGAAGAAGAAATAGACTTTGTTGGTGATGACTTTGATGTGTAAATTTAATTAATGTAAATCTCAAATAGAAGGGAGAGAACTCCTTGTTTGAATTAAACAATTTCGAGTCGATAAAAATAGCATTGGCTTCTCCAGAAAAAATAAGACAATGGTCTAGAGGAGAAGTTAAAAAGCCAGAAACTATAAATTACCGTACTTTAAAACCAGAAAAAGATGGTCTTTTCTGTGAAAGAATATTTGGACCACAAAAAGACTGGGAGTGTCATTGTGGTAAATATAGAAGAGTTAGATACAAAGGTGTAGTTTGTGATAGATGTGGAGTAGAAGTAACTAAATCAAAAGTAAGAAGAGAAAGAATGGGACATATAGAGCTAGCAGCTCCTATGTCTCACATCTGGTACTTTAAAGGTATACCAAGTAGAATGGGACTTTTACTTGATATGTCACCAAGATCATTAGAAAAAATACTATACTTTGCTTCATATGTAGTAGTTGATCCAGGAGAAACTGGATTGAATGAGAAGCAGTTATTGACAGAAAAAGAGTATAGAACTGCTCTTGAAAAATACGGATATACTTTTACTGTAGGTATGGGTGCTGAAGCTGTAAAGATATTGTTACAAAACATAGATTTAGAGCAACAAAGCAAAGACCTAAGATCGGAATTAAAAGACAGTACAGGACAAAAGAAAGTTAGAACAATAAGAAGATTAGAAGTTGTAGAAGCATTTAAAAAATCTGGGAATAAACCAGAATGGATGATTTTAGATGCAATACCAGTAATACCACCAGATTTAAGACCAATGGTACAACTTGATGGTGGAAGATTTGCAACTTCAGACTTAAATGATTTATATAGAAGAGTTATAAACAGAAATAATAGACTTAAGAGATTACTAGAGCTTGGAGCTCCAGATATAATTGTAAGAAATGAAAAAAGAATGCTTCAAGAAGCAGTTGACGCATTAATAGATAATGGTAGAAGAGGTAGACCTGTAACAGGGCCTGGAAATAGACCACTTAAGTCTTTATCAGATATGTTAAAGGGTAAACAAGGTCGTTTCCGTCAAAACTTACTTGGTAAGCGTGTTGACTACTCAGGACGTTCTGTTATAGTTGTTGGACCAGAACTTAAATTCTATCAATGTGGTCTTCCAAAGAAAATGGCACTAGAACTATTCAAGCCATTTGTTATGGATAAACTAGTTAAAGAAGGATATGCACATAATATAAAAAGTGCAAAATCTATAGTAGAAAAAGTTAAGCCAGAAGTTTGGGATGTTTTAGAAGATGTTATAAAAAGCCATCCAGTTCTTCTTAACCGTGCGCCGACTCTACATAGATTAGGTATACAAGCATTTGAACCAATTTTGGTTGAAGGTAAAGCTATAAAGCTACATCCTCTTGTATGTACAGCTTACAATGCAGACTTCGATGGTGACCAAATGGCGGTTCATGTACCTTTATCAGTAGAAGCACAAGCAGAAGCAAGATTTTTAATGCTTTCTGTAAACAACATTCTTGCTCCTAAAGATGGTTCTCCGATAACTACTCCATCTCAGGATATGGTTTTAGGTTGTTATTATCTAACAATAGAAGCACAAGATGATGCTAAAGGAACAGGAATGGTATTTAAAGATTTTAATGAACTATTACTTGCTTATTACAATAAATCAGTTCATCTACATGCCTTAGTAAAACTAAAAGTAACTCTTGAAGATGGAAGAAGCTCATTAGTTGAAAGTACAGTTGGTAGATTTATATTTAATGAAAGTATACCTCAAGATTTAGGATTTGTAGATAGAAATGAAAACCCATTTGCTCTTGAAGTTGACTTCTTAGCAGATAAAAAATCTCTAGGTAAAATAATAGATAAGTGCTTTAGAAAACATGGAAATACAGAAACAGCTGAATTACTAGATTATATAAAATCTCTAGGATTTAAATACTCTACATTAGGTGGTATAACAGTTGCTGTTGCTGATATGAGTGTTCCAGAAGAAAAGAAAGTATTTATAGCTGAGGCAGAAGCAAAAGTTGATAAATATGAAAAAGCATACAGAAGAGGTTTAATATCTAATGAAGAAAGATATGAAAAAGTTATAGAGACATGGACAGAAACAACTGATAAGGTTACTGATGCTCTTATGGGTGGACTAGATAGATTAAACAATATATATATAATGGCACATTCAGGAGCCAGAGGTTCTAAAAATCAAATTAGACAGTTAGCAGGTATGCGTGGTCTTATGGCCAATGCATCTGGTAAAACAGTTGAGATACCAGTTAAATCTAATTTCCGTGAAGGTTTATCAGTACTTGAATACTTTACATCTTCACATGGTGCCAGAAAAGGTCTTGCCGATACAGCTATACGTACAGCTGAATCTGGATACTTAACAAGAAGACTTGTTGATGTAAGTCAAGATGTTATTGTAAGAGAAGTAGATTGTGGAACAGAAGATACTACAGAAATTTATGCTATAAAAGAAGGAAATGAAGTTATAGAAGAGATATATGATAGAATTGTAGGAAGATATACTATAGACCCTATATTAAATCCTGAAACTGGTGAAGTTATAGTTGAAGCTGATGCTATGATACAAGAAGATGAAGCAGAAACTATAGTAGCTTTAGGAATTGAAAAAATTAGGATAAGAACAGTTCTTAACTGTAGAACTAATCATGGAGTTTGTTCTAAGTGCTATGGTAGAAACTTAGCTACAGGAAAAGAAGTTAATATAGGTGAAGCAGTTGGTATAATAGCAGCTCAATCTATAGGTGAGCCGGGTACTCAGCTTACAATGCGTACATTCCATACTGGAGGGGTTGCAGGAGCCGATATAACTCAAGGTCTTCCAAGGGTTGAAGAATTATTTGAAGCTAGAAAACCAAAAGGTTTAGCTGTAATAACTGAAGTATCTGGTAGAGTTGAAATAGATGAAACTGGAAAGAGAAAAGAAGTAAATGTAATACCAGAAGAAGGCGAAACTCAAACATATGTGATACCATATGGTTCTAGATTAAAAGTTAAGCAAGGACAGATATTAGAAGCTGGAGATCCTTTAACACAAGGATTTATAAATCCTCATGATATAGTAAGAGTAAAAGGTGTTAAAGGTGTTCAAGAATATATAGTTAAAGAAGTTCAAAGGGTTTATAGACTTCAAGGGGTTGATGTTAACGATAAGCATATAGAAGTTATAGTAAGACAAATGCTATCTAAAGTTAAAGTTGAAGACCCAGGAGATACAGATTTATTACCAGGTGGATATGAAGATGTATTAACATTTAATAGATGTAACGAAGAAGCTATAGCTAAAGACTTAAGACCAGCAGTTGCTAAAAGAGTATTACTTGGTATAACTAAAGCATCTCTTGCAACTGATTCATTCTTATCAGCAGCTTCATTCCAGGAAACAACAAGAGTATTAACAGAAGCTGCAATAAAAGGTAAAGAAGATCACCTAATAGGGCTTAAAGAGAATGTTATATTAGGTAAACTAATACCAGCAGGAACAGGAATGAAGAAATATAGAAATATAGCTGTTGAAAAAATTGAAGATTAATGGCAGATAGAGTAAAGAAATCTTGACAACCATTATTTGTGGTGTTAAAATAGTAAAGTGTGTTGTTTAAAAGTACACTAAGGGCTTATATGAGCTCTTAGTGACTTTTAAATGGCAATAAACAAAAACTAAAAGCATCAAGCTAGAAAAATGCTAATATCACATATTCATGTGTTATAGACATTAAATTGTAAGTAACAAATGTTACAATCAGTCAGTATGAGTATTCATATTGATGTAGTTGGCGGTCACTGATAAGATCGAAAATTTGGAAGGAGGTGCAGATGATGCCAACAATTAACCAATTAGTTCGTAAAAGTAGAAAAGCAGTTGAAAAGAAATCTACTGCTCCAGCATTACAAAAAGGTTACAACTCTTTAAACAAGAAAGTAACTGACGCTAGTGCTCCACAAAAAAGAGGGGTTTGTACTTCAGTAAAAACAGTTACTCCTAAGAAACCTAACTCAGCTTTAAGAAAAGTTGCCAGAGTTAGATTAACTAATGGTATAGAAGTTTCTGCTTATATACCAGGAGAAGGACATAACTTACAAGAGCATAGTGTTGTTCTTATAAGAGGCGGAAGAGTAAAAGACCTTCCAGGGGTTAGATACCATATACTAAGAGGTACTTTAGATACAGCAGGTGTTGATAAGAGAAGACAATCAAGATCTAAGTATGGTGCTAAGAAACCTAAGGACGCTAAAAAATAAAAACAATTAATGATTGATTATAGTTCGGTGCTTTAAATATATAGATATTTATGGCATCACGGCATTAAATGATTTATGTCGAGTACCTATGATTTAAGTTAAATAATTAAGGAGGGAAGCGAAATGCCAAGAAAAGGTAATGTTCCAAAGAGAGAAGTTTTACCAGATCCTATGTATGGGAGTAAGGTAGTTACTAAATTGATAAATAATTTAATGGTAGACGGAAAAAAAGGAAAGTCTCAAACAATAGTTTATGATGCTTTCACAATTATTGCTGAAAAAACAGGAGAAGATGCTTTAGAAGTATTTAATAAGGCAATGGATAATATAATGCCTGTTTTAGAAGTAAAAGCAAGAAGAGTTGGTGGGGCAAACTACCAAGTACCAATCGAAGTTAGACCTGAAAGAAGACAAACATTAGGTTTAAGATGGTTAGTAAAATATACTAGAGCTCGTGGAGAAAAAGGAATGGTTGATAAATTAGCTAAAGAAATAATGGACGCAGCTAACAACACAGGAGCTTCAGTTAAGAAAAAAGAAGATACTCATAAAATGGCAGAAGCTAATAAAGCATTTGCTCATTATAGATGGTAGGATATATAGATATCTTATAAAATTGAGGATATCATAAGGAGGATAACCATGGCTAGAAAGTTTCCTTTGGAAAGAACTAGGAATATAGGAATCATGGCTCATATAGATGCAGGGAAAACTACTACTACAGAAAGAATCCTGTTTTATACTGGGCAAACTCATAAGATAGGAGAAACTCATGAAGGGGCTTCTCAAATGGACTGGATGGAGCAAGAAAAGGAAAGAGGTATAACAATAACTTCTGCCGCTACTACTGCTTCATGGAAAGACCATAGAATAAATATAATAGATACTCCTGGACACGTGGACTTCACAGTTGAAGTTGAAAGATCTCTAAGAGTTCTTGACGGTTCAGTTGCTGTATTCTGTGCAAAAGGTGGAGTTGAACCTCAATCTGAGAATGTATGGAGACAAGCTGAAACTTATGGAGTACCTAGAATAGCTTTTGTAAATAAAATGGATATATTAGGTGCAGATTTCTACAATGTTGTAAGCATGATGAAATCTAGATTAAATTCTAATGCAGTTCCTATGCAATTACCAATAGGTAAAGAAGATTCATTTATAGGTATAATAGACTTATTAAAAATGGATGCGGTTATATACAAAGACGACTTAGGTGTTGAAATGGAAGAAACAGACATACCAGAAGATATGAAAGAATTAGCTACAGAGTGGAGAGAAAAATTAGTTGAAGCAGTAGCTGAAACTGATGAAGAGTTAATGATGAAATATCTTGAAGGTGAAGAACCTACTATAGATGAATTAAAAGTTGCTATAAGAAAAGCTACTATAGCTTGTGAAATGAACCCAGTTTTCTGTGGTACAGCTTATAGAAACAAAGGTGTTCAGTTAGTAATAGATGCAGTTTTAGATTACTTACCAGCACCAACTGATATAGCAGCTATAAAAGGTATATTGGAAGATGGAGAGGAAGCTGAAAGACATTCTTCTGATGAAGAGCCATTCTCTGCATTAGCATTCAAAATAATGACTGACCCATTTGTTGGAAAACTAGCGTTCTTCAGAGTTTACTCTGGAACATTAGAATCTGGTTCTTATGTTTTAAATGCAACTAAGAATAAGAGAGAAAGAATTGGTCGTATACTACAAATGCATGCCAATACAAGAGAAGAAATAACTAAAGTTTATGCTGGAGATATAGCAGCAGCAGTAGGATTAAAAGATACTACTACTGGAGACACATTATGTGATCCTGCTAATCCAATAATACTTGAATCTATGGAATTCCCTGAGCCAGTTATATCTGTTGCTATAGAACCAAGTTCTAAAGCAGCTCAAGAAAAAATGGGTATAGCTCTTCAAAAATTAGCTGAAGAAGACCCAACTTTCACAGTTAAAACTGACCAAGAAACAGGACAAACTATAATATCTGGTATGGGTGAATTACACTTAGAGATAATAGTAGATAGATTATTAAGAGAATTTAAAGTAGAAGCTAAAGTTGGTGCTCCACAAGTTGCATACAGAGAAACTATAACTCAACCAGTTGATGTTGAATACAAGTACTCTAAGCAATCAGGTGGTAGAGGACAATATGGTCACGTTAAGATTAGAGTTGCTCCTCAAGAGCCAGGTGAAGGATACAAATTCACAAACAAAACTGTTGGTGGATCTGTACCAAAAGAATATGTTGGTCCAGTTGACATGGGTATACAAGGAGCTATGCAATCTGGTATAGTTGCTGGATATCCAGTTGTAGACGTTGCTGTTGAGTTATATGATGGTTCTTACCATGAAGTTGACTCTTCTGAGATGGCGTTCAAGATGGCTGGTTCAATGGCATTTAAAGATGCTATGAAGAAAGGTAATGCAGTTCTTTTAGAGCCTTACTTCAAAGTAGAAGTTGTTACTCCAGAAGATTACATGGGAGATGTTATGGGTGACTTAAACTCAAGAAGAGGATTAATCCAAGGAATGGAAGCAAGAAGTGGTGCACAAGTTATAAATGCATTTGTTCCACTTTCAGAAATGTTTGGATACTCTACAGACCTAAGATCTTCAACTCAAGGTCGTGCAACTTATACAATGATATTCGATCACTATGAACAAGTTCCAGCTTCAGTTGCTAAAAAGATAGCTGAAGGAAAATAATTTAAAAATTAATTAATAATATAAATATAAAAAATAATCAGCAAGACGAGACTTGTCTCGTCTTGCACAAGATAAAGGGAGGAAATTCAAAATGGCTAAAGCTAAATACGAAAGAACAAAACCTCATGTTAATATAGGGACAATAGGACACGTTGACCACGGTAAAACTACATTAACAGCAGCAATAACAAAAACATTATATGACAGATACCAATTAGGAGAAGCAGTAGATTTCGCAAACATAGATAAAGCTCCAGAAGAAAGAGAAAGAGGAATCACAATATCAACAGCACACGTTGAGTATGAAACTCCAAACAGACACTACGCACACGTTGACTGCCCAGGACATGCTGACTACGTTAAGAACATGATAACAGGAGCAGCTCAAATGGATGGAGCAATATTAGTTTGTTCAGCAACAGATGGACCAATGCCACAAACAAGAGAGCATATACTATTATCAAGACAAGTTGGTGTACCATATATAGTAGTATTCTTAAACAAATGTGACATGGTAGATGACGAAGAGTTATTAGAACTAGTAGAAATGGAAGTAAGAGATTTATTAACAGAATATGATTTCCCAGGAGATGATACTCCAATAATAAGAGGATCAGCATTAATGGCATTAGAAGATCCAAAGAGCGAATGGGGAAATAAAATAGTAGAATTATTTGAGCAAATAGATGAATATATACCAGCACCAGAAAGAGATACTGACAAACCATTCTTAATGCCAGTAGAAGACGTATTCTCAATCACAGGAAGAGGAACAGTTGCAACAGGAAGAGTGGAAAGAGGAGTATTAAAAGTACAAGACGAAGTAGAATTAGTAGGATTAACAGAAGCACCAAGAAAAGTAGTAGTAACAGGAGTAGAAATGTTCAGAAAATTATTAGACCAAGCACAAGCAGGGGATAATATAGGAGCATTATTAAGAGGAGTACAAAGAAACGAAATAGAAAGAGGACAAGTACTAGCAAAAACTGGATCAGTAAAAGCACACACAAAATTTACTGCAGAAGTATATGTACTTAAAAAAGAAGAAGGTGGAAGACATACACCATTCTTTGATGGATATAGACCACAATTCTATTTCAGAACAACAGATGTAACAGGAGCTTGTAAGTTACCAGATGGAATAGAAATGGTAATGCCTGGAGATAACGTAACAATGGAAGTAGACTTAATAAACTCAATAGTTGTAGAAGAAGGATTAAGATTCTCAATAAGAGAAGGTGGAAGAACAGTAGCTTCAGGAGTTGTTGCTACAATAATCGAATAATCTTTTACTAAGCTAATTGATTTCATATAAAAAAAGAGGGGGTTCAACCTCTCTTTTTTGTTTTTTGTTGACAAGTAGCAATAAAGCATATATACTAAACTAGTGCCTTGAGATAGATTAATAATCAAGTTTAAGGTTATAATGTTGTAAGAGAAAATAAAATTGAAAAAAACATAAAAAAAACTTGAAAAAATGTAACAGATGATATAAAATATAATAGTGTGCTTGAGAGATTAAGAAAATAAGAATTAAATCCTAGTGAAATACGAACTGATATCGATTTGAAAGTTACAACACACCCGGAGCAGTGTATCGGTATTGGTTGTACGCAACTTGAAAATTAAACACGTGATAAAGGAGGGAAAACAAAATGGCTAAGAATGAAAAAATAAGAATAAGATTAAAATCATATGATCACAAATTATTAGATTTTTCAGCAGGTAAAATAGTTGAAACTGCTAAAAAGGCTGGATCACAAGTTTCAGGACCTGTGCCTCTACCAACAGAAAAACAAATTGTAACTATATTAAGAGCCGTACATAAGTACAAAGACTCTAGAGAACAATTTGAAATAAGAACTCATAAAAGACTAATCGACATAGCTAATCCAACACCTAAAACAGTTGACTCATTAATGAGATTAGACTTACCAGCAGGTGTAGATATAGAAATAAAATTATAAGAACCCCTAAGATATTATCCTATAGGTAACTATCTTAGAATGATTACTTCTAAAATGATGTAATCCGCTGTAAGAATTATAGGAGGTGCTAATATGAATGGAATATTAGGAAAAAAAGTTGGTATGACTCAAATATTCACTGATAAAGGTGTAGTTATACCTGTAACAGCTGTTGAAGCAGGACCTATGGTCGTTACTCAAATAAAAACAGTTGATAAAGATGGATACAATGCTATACAAATAGGTTTTGAAGATGCTAAAGAAAAATCTTTAAACAAGCCTAAAAAAGGACACTTAGCTGCTGCTAATGTTTTAAAGAAACATTTAAAAGAGTTTAGAGTAGATTCTGTAGAAGGATACACAGTTGGACAAGAAATAAAAGCTGATGTATTTGAAGCAGGTGCAAAAATAGATGTTACTGGAATAAGTAAAGGTAAGGGATTCCAAGGTCCAATAAAAAGACATGGACAAAGTAGAGGTCCTGAATCTCACGGTTCTAGATACCACAGAAGACCAGGTTCAATGGGAGCTTGTTCTTACCCAGGTAGAGTATTTAAAAACAAAAAATTAGCTGGACATATGGGAAGCGTAAAGGTAACAGTTCAAAACTTAGAGGTTGTTAAAGTAGATGCTGATAAGAACCTTATATTAGTTAAGGGAGCTATACCAGGAGCTAAAGGTTCAGTAGTAACTATAAAAGAAGCTGTAAAGGTTTCTAAATAATGACTAACCTAGAGAAAGGAGGAATAACAATGCCAAAATTAAATGTACTAAATATTAGTGGACAAAACGTTGGAGAAATAGAATTATCAGATTCTATATTTGGCGTAGAAGTTAATGGACATGTTTTATATGAAGTTGTAAAAAATCAATTAGCAAATAAGAGACAAGGAACTCAATCTGCTAAAACTAGAGCAGAAGTTAGAGGTGGCGGAAGAAAACCTTGGAAACAAAAAGGAACAGGTAGAGCAAGACAAGGTTCTACAAGATCTGTACAATGGGTAGGTGGAGGAGTTGCTTTTGCACCTAAACCAAGAAGTTACAAATATACATTACCTAAGAAGGTAAGAAGATTAGCTATGAAGAGTGCTTTATCTTCAAAAATACAAAATAGTGAAGTTATAGTATTAGATGCATTAAACATAGATGCTCCTAAAACTAAAGAATTCGCTCAAATATTAAATAATATAAATGCTGCTAAAAAAGCTTTAGTAGTTATAGCTGATAAAAATGATAATGTAATAAAATCAGCTAGAAATATAGAAGGTGTTCAAACTGCATTAGTTAATACTATGAATGTATATGATATATTAAAATATGATTCATTTATAATAACTACAGATGCTGTTAAAAAAGTGGAGGAGGTGTACGCATAATGACTAATCCACATGATGTAATAATAAGACCAGTTGTAACTGAGCACAGTATGGCTGAAATGGGTGAAAAAAAATACACTTTTGTTGTGGCTAAAGATGCGAACAAAACTGAAATAAAAAAAGCAGTAGAAAAAGTATTCGGAGTTAGTGTTGATAAAGTAAATACTTTAAACTATGATGGAAAAGTTAAAAGAATGGGTAGAACTCAAGGAAGAACAGCAAGCTTTAAGAAAGCAGTAGTTAAATTAACTGCTGATAGTAAAGAAATAGAATTCTTCCAAGGAATGTAATATTATAACAAACGAAGGAGGGAAAACAGATGGCTATAAAAAAGTTTAGACCAACTTCTCCTGCCTTAAGACAAATGACAGTTTTAGTTTCTGAGGAAATAACATGTAACCAACCAGAAAGATCTCTTTTAGTTAACTTAAAGAAAAATGCTGGTAGAAACGTACATGGTAGAATAACTGTTCGTCATAGAGGTGGAGGACAAAAAAGAAAATATAGAATAATAGATTTTAAAAGAGATAAAGATGGTATACCTGCTAAGGTTGCTACTATAGAATATGATCCAAACAGAACTGCAAATATTGCATTATTAAACTATGCTGATGGAGAAAAAAGATATATATTAGCTCCAGTTGGAATCAACGTTGGAGATACTATCTTATCAGGATTAGGTGCTGATATAAAACCAGGAAACTGTTTAGCATTAAAAGATATGCCAGTTGGTACTATCATTCATAATATAGAATTAAAGCCAGGAAAAGGAGCTCAATTAGTTAGATCTGCTGGAGTTTCTGCACAATTAATGGCTAAAGAAGGAAAAAATGCTTTATTAAGATTACCATCAGGTGAAATGAGATTAGTAAGCATAAACTGTAAAGCTACTATAGGACAAGTTGGAAATATAGAGCACGGTAACGTAGTTATTGGTAAAGCAGGTAGAAAAAGACATATGGGAATAAGACCTACTGTAAGAGGTTCTGTAATGAACCCTAATGACCATCCACACGGTGGAGGGGAAGGTAGATCTCCAATAGGTAGACCATCTCCTGTTACTCCATGGGGTAAACCAGCTCTTGGATACAAAACTAGAAAGAAAAACAAAGCTTCAAATAAATTAATAGTATCAAGAAGAACTAAGTAGTAAATTTATTTTTGCTCGGAAAGGAGGAATATAAATGTCAAGATCAACTAAAAAAGGGCCTTTTGTCCATGCAAGACTTTTAAAGAAAATAGAAGCTATGAATGCTAGTGGAAGTAAAGAAGTTATAAAAACTTGGTCAAGATCTTCAACTGTATTTCCACAAATGGTAGAAAACACTATAGCTGTTCATGATGGAAGAAAACATGTTCCAGTATATATAACAGAAGATATGGTTGGACACAAATTAGGTGAGTTCGTTCCTACTAGAACTTTCAAAGGACATAAGGATGACGAAAAATCTAATAAGAGAAAATAATTAAATTATGACTAAGAAAGGAGGAATAACAATGGAAGCAAAAGCTACTGCTAAATATGTACGTGTATCACCAAGAAAAGCAGGCCAAATCTGTGACCTTGTTAGAGGAAAGAATGTTGATGAAGCATTAGCGATATTAAAGTTCACTCCAAGAGGAGCAGCTTCAATAATAGCTAAAGTTGTAAAGTCAGCTAAAGCTAACGCAGAAAACAATCACGAAATGGATACTGAAAAATTATATATAGCATCAATAGTTGCTAATCAAGGGCCAACAATGAAGAGATTCATGCCTAGAGCTATGGGTCGTGCAACTACAATAAGAAAAAGAACTTCTCATATAGAGGTTGTTGTGAAAGAAAAAAAATAATTAATAGATAGGAGGGAAAATAATGGGTCAAAAGGTTAATCCACACGGCTTAAGAGTCGGTGTTATAAAAGATTGGGACTCAAGATGGTTCGCTACTGATAAAAAAGAGTTCGGAAACTTATTATTAGAAGACCATAATATACGTAAATTCTTAAAGAAAAGATTATACTCAGCTGGAGTTGCTAGAATAGAAATAGAAAGATCAGCTAACAAAATAAAAATGGACTTACATGTTGCTAAGCCAGGAGTAGTTATAGGAAGAGCTGGTGCTGGAATCGAAGCATTAAAAGTTGAATTAGAAAAAATGACAAAGAAAAGTATAATAGTTAACATAGTAGAAGTAAGAAGTACAGATAAAAATGCTCAATTAGTAGCTGAAAATATAGCTTTAGCTATAGAAAGAAGGGTTGCTTTCAGAAGAGCAATGAAACAAGCTATACAAAGAGCAATGAAATCTGGTGCTAAAGGGATAAAAGTTTCTGCTTCAGGAAGATTAGGTGGAGCTGAAATGGCTAGAACTGAAGGTTATAGTGAAGGAAATGTGCCACTACAAACTTTAAGAGCAGATATAGATTATGGTTTCGCTGAAGCTGATACTACTTATGGAAAAATAGGTATAAAAGTTTGGGTATGTAATGGTGAAGTTTTACCAACTAGAGATGGTGTAAATCCAAGAGAAGAAAGCAGAAAGAGCGACAGAAGAGACAACAAGAGAGATAACAGAAGAAACGATAGAAGAGGAAATGATAGAAGAGGAAACGATAACAGAGGAAACTATAGAGGACAAAAACCTCAAGGTGGACAAAGACCTCAAGGTGGATCAAGACCTCAAAGAACTGAAAACAAAGGAAATTAATAATAGTTAGGTTCAAGGAAGGAGGAAAAATACTCATGTTAATGCCAAAAAGAGTAAAGCGTCGTAGAGTTCATAGAGGAAGTATGGCTGGGCAAGCTCATAAAGGTAACAAAGTTACTTATGGTGAGTTTGGATTAGTAGCTTTAGAAGCTTCTTGGATAACTTCTAATCAAATAGAAGCTGCCAGAATCGCGATGACTAGATATATAAAAAGAGGGGGAAAGGTTTGGATAAAAATATTCCCTCATAAACCAGTAACAAGAAAACCAGCAGAAACTCGTATGGGTGCAGGGAAAGGTTCTCCAGAATATTGGGTAGCTGTAGTTAAGCCAGGAAGAGTTATGTTTGAATTAGCAGGTGTTTCTGAAGATAAAGCAAGAGAAGCTATGAGACTTGCTGCACATAAATTACCAATCAAATGTAAATTTGTTAAAAAAGAAGATTTAGAAGTAAAGGGTGGTGAATAGGATGAAAGCTAAAGAATTAAGAGATTTAACAAGCGAAGAGCTAATGAACAAATTAAACGACTTCAAAAGTGAATTATTTAGCTTAAGATTCCAATTAGCTACTGGTCAATTAGAAAATACAGCTAGAATAAAGTTTGTTAAGAAGGATATAGCAAAAGTTAAAACTGTTCTTGCTGAAAGAAAGTTATACGAAACTAGAGCTTAATTTGGAAAGGAGGCTTTTTAAACATGGAAAGAGGAAGAAGAAAAGTTAGAATAGGCCGTGTTGTTAGTGATAAGATGGATAAAACAATAGTAGTAGCTGTTGAAGAATTCGTACGTCATCCACTATATAACAAACGTGTTAAGAGAACTAAGAAATTTAAGGCTCATGATGAAAAGAATATATGTAACATCGGAGATAGAGTTAAAATAATGGAAACTAGACCTTTATCTAAAGATAAGAGATTCAGACTAGTTGAAGTTGTTGAGAAAGTTAAGTAGTTTTTGAAGAAGGAGGGATTACGATATGATACAACAAGAATCACGTCTAAGAGTTGCTGATAACTCAGGAGCTAAAGAACTTTTATGTATACGTGTTCTAGGCGGAAGTAAAAGAAGATATGGTAACATAGGCGACGTTATAGTTGCTACTGTTAAAAGTGCAACACCTGGTGGAGTTGTAAAAAAAGGTAAGGTTGTTAAAGCTGTTATAGTAAGAAGCAAACAAGGCGTAAGACGTAATGACGGAAGCTATATATCTTTTGATGAAAATGCTGCTGTTATAATAAAGGACGATAAAACTCCAGTAGGAACTCGTATATTCGGGCCTGTTGCTAGAGAGTTAAGAGACAATGAATTCATGAAAATAGTTTCTCTTGCTCCAGAAGTACTATAATTAAGGAGGTGCAATAGGACATGATGCGTGTTAAAAAAGGTGACACTGTTGTAGTTATAGCAGGTAAAGATAAAGGTAAAAAAGGTTCAGTTTTAAAGGTATACCCTAAAGCTGATAAAGTATTAGTTGAAGGTGTAAACGTAATAACTAAACATCAAAAACCAAGTGCTATGAACCAACAAGGTGGAATAATAAATAAAGAAGCCCCAATACACATATCTAATGTAATGCCATTTGATCCTGAAACAGGAAAAGGCGTTAGAGTAAGATATGAAGTAAAAGATGGGACAAAAGTAAGAGTATCAGCAAAGAGCGGAAAAGAATTATAATAAATATTGCTTGAAAGGAGGGACCTTAAATGGCTTCTAGATTACAAGAAAAATACATGAAAGAAGTTGCTCCTGCTTTAATGGAGAAATTTGGATATAAAAACGTAATGGAGATACCTAAGTTAAATAAAATAGTTATTAACATGGGTATAGGTGATGCTAGAGAAAATCCAAAAGGATTAGAAAAAGGCGTTGAAGAATTAGAAATAATATCAGGACAAAAGCCTGTTATAACTAAAGCTAGAAAATCTGTTGCTAACTTCAAACTAAGAGAAGGAATGCCAATAGGAACAAAAGTTACATTAAGAGCTGACAAAATGTTCTACTTTATGGACAAATTAGTATCAGTTTCTTTACCAAGAGTTAGAGACTTTAGAGGTGTTAACCCTAATGCTTTTGATGGTAGAGGAAACTATGCTTTAGGAGTTAAAGAACAATTAATATTCCCTGAAATAGAATATGATAAAATTGATAAAGTAAGAGGAATGGATATAATATTCGTTACTACAGCAAAAACTGACGAAGAAGCTCGTGAATTATTAAAATTATTAGGAATGCCATTTTCTAAGTAAGCAAAGGAGGGATTCCCGTGGCTAGAAAAGCGATGGTTGTTAAACAACAAAGAAAGCAAAAGTACGCTACTAGAGAATACACTAGATGTACTATATGCGGAAGACCGCATTCAGTTTTGAAAAAATTTGGTATATGCCGTATATGCTTTAGAGAATTAGCTTATAAAGGTCAAATACCTGGTGTTAGAAAAGCAAGCTGGTAGAAGCTTGATTAGAATGGAAGGAGGGCTACAAAATGACAATGACAGATCCAATTGCAGATATGCTTACTCGTATAAGAAATGCTAATGTTGTTAAGCATGAAACTGTAGATGTTCCAGCTTCTAATATGAAGAAAGAGTTAGCTAGAATCTTATTAGAAGAAGGTTTCATAAGAGGTTATGATGTTATAGAAGATGGAAAACAAGGTATCATAAGAATACAATTAAAGTACGGACAAGAAGGCGAAAGAGTTATCACAGGTCTTAAGAAAATATCTAAGCCTGGTATGAGAGTTTACGCTGCTAACCATGAAATACCAAAAGTATTAAATGGATTAGGAATATCAGTAATATCTACTTCAAAAGGAATATTAACTGACAAGCAAGCTAGAAAAGAAAATGTTGGTGGAGAAGTAATCTGCTACGTTTGGTAATTAATATGAACAATGTAAGGAGGTGCGACCATGTCAAGAATAGGTGTTAAACCAATAATAATACCAGCAGGTGTTGAAGTTACTATAGCTGAAGGAAATTTAGTTACAGTAAAAGGTCCAAAGGGAACTTTAACTAAACAATTAAGTGCTGAGTTAAATATAAAAAAAGAAGAAAATACAATAATGGTTGAAAGACCAACTGATAATAAAAAACACAGATCTTTACACGGATTAACTAGAACTTTATTAGATAATATGGTTGTAGGTGTAAATACTGGTTTCGAAAAGAAATTAGAACTAAAAGGTGTTGGATACAGAGCTCAAAAACAAGGGAAAAAATTAGTTATGAACTTAGGTTTCTCTCATCCAGTTGAAATGGAAGATCCAGAAGGAATAACTGTTGAAGCTCCAAACCAAACTGAGTTAATAGTAAAAGGTATAGACAAGCAATTAGTAGGAAACTATGCTGCTAAAATAAGAGCTTGGAGAAAGCCAGAGCCATACAAAGGTAAAGGTATAAAATACGTTGATGAAGTAATCAGACGTAAAGAAGGAAAAACTGGTAAAAAATAATACCAAAACTTAAACGCTAGAAAGGAGTGAGCTAGGTGTTAAAAAAGGCTGATAAAAATGCTAATAGACTTCAAAGACATAAGAGAGTTCGTAGAAAAATAAGCGGTACTGCTCAAAGACCAAGATTATGTGTATTTAGAAGTGCTAACAATATATATGCTCAAATAATAGATGACACAAACAGAGTAACTCTAGTTGCTGCATCTTCTTTAGAAGCAGAAGTTAAGAGTGCTGTTAATCATACAGGAAATAAGGAAGCAGCTAAGAAAGTTGGAGAATTAGTTGCTAAAAAAGCTGTTGAAAAAGGAATCACTGAAGTTGTATTTGACAGAGGTGGATACTTATATCATGGAAGAATTCAAGAATTAGCTGAAAGTGCTAGAGAAGCTGGTCTTAAGTTCTAATACGAAGGAGGGAAAAATACATGCTACGTCGTAAGCCGATAGATGCAGGACAACTTGACTTACAAGAAAAAGTTGTTGAAGTAAGACGTGTTACTAAGGTTGTAAAAGGTGGTAGAAACTTCAGATTTGCAGCGTTAGTAGTTGTTGGAGATGAAAACGGACACGTTGGTATAGGTGCTGGGAAAGCAATGGAAGTACCAGACGCTATAAAAAAAGCAGTTGAAGATGCTAAGAAAAATCTAATAGTAGTGCCAATGGTTGGGACTACAATTCCTCACGAAGTACGCGGACACTTTGGTGCTGGAAATATATTAATAATGCCTGCTGTAGAAGGTACAGGAGTAATAGCTGGGGGACCTGCTAGAGCCGTACTTGAGTTAGCTGGACTAAAAGACGTTAGAGCTAAATCTTTAGGATCTAACAATCCAAGAAATATGGTAAATGCTACAATAGAAGGACTTAATTCTCTAAAAACAGTTGAAGATATAGCTAAACTTAGAGGTAAAAAAGTTGAAGAACTTCTAGGGTAAGGAGGTAGTGTAAAATGGCTAAATTACAAATAAAATTAGTTAGAAGTGTTATAGGAACTACTCCTAACCAAAAAAAGAATGTTGAAGCGTTAGGATTAAGAAAAAGAGAACAAGTTGTTGTAAAAGAAGACAATGCTCAAATAAGAGGTATGATAAAAAAAGTAAGTCATTTATTAGAAGTAACTGAAATAGCTGAATAATTTTTAAAAAGTAGTGCAAGGAGGTGCAATCCATGAAGTTACATGAGTTAAAACCTGCTGAAGGTGCAGTAAGAGCTAAAAGAAGATTAGGTAGAGGTACTGCAACTGGACAAGGTAAAACTGCAGGACGTGGACAAAAAGGTCAATGGTCTCGTTCTGGTGGTGGAGTAAGAATAGGGTTCGAAGGTGGACAAATGCCACTAGCTAGAAGACTTCCTAAGAGAGGTTTCAATAACATATTTAAGAAAGTTTACACAGAAGTTAATGTTGAAGTTTTAAATAGATTTGAAAATGGAACAGAAATAACTGCAGAATTATTAAAATCTACTAAAACTATAAGCAAAATAGGTAAAGATGGAATTAAAATCTTAGGTGAAGGTAATTTAGAAAAAGCTTTAACTGTTAAAGCTGCTAAATTTACAGCTTCAGCTCAAGAAAAAATAGAAAAAGCTGGTGGAAAAGCAGAGTTAGTATAATAACCTGCTAATCTCCTAGCCAGTACAGGCGGGGTGAATTAGCGTGCTGTCAAAATTAAAACAAGCTTGGAAGATTAAAGCAGTAAGAAAAAAAGTAATGTATACACTTATGATGATCGTGATATTCAGAATAGGTACTACAATACCAGTTCCAGGTATAGACACTAGTATTATACAAAAGATGGTAGGCGGCAATAGTCTACTTTCTCTGTATAATATGTTTACGGGTGGAGCATTTAGTAACTTTTCATTATTTGCTTTGGGTATAAGTCCATATATTACTGCATCAATCATAATACAGCTTCTAACAGTAGGTTTTGAAAGTTTAGCAGAACTTCAAAAATCTGGTGAAGAAGGAAAGAAAAAAATCAATAAGTACACTAAATATACAGCACTAGCTCTAGCAGTTGTACAAGCTTTGGGAATTACATTAGGAATTGTAAGAAGTGCTTTAATATCAAATAGTGTGTTTTTTATCACAACTGTTGTAATAACATTAGTTTCAGCAAGTATGTTAGTAATGTGGATTGGGGACAAAATTACCGAAAAAGGAATTGGTAATGGTAGTTCAGTAATAATATTTGCAGGTATTATATCAAGAATACCAACAGATGTTATTAAAATCGCACAACAAGTTAAATCTGGTCAAGTTGCACCTTGGGTAATAATACTTCTAATTGTAGTTATATTACTTACAGTTACAGGAGTTACATTTATACAAGAAGCTACTAGAAAGATACCTGTACAATATGCTAAAAGAGTTGTTGGAAGAAAAATGTATGGAGGACAAAGTTCTCATATACCAATGAAAGTTAACCAATCAGGAGTTATGCCTATAATTTTTGCTAGTTCACTTTTAGCTTTTCCACAAACAATAGCTATGTTTATGGGGGCAGATGCTCAAGCTTTTGTTCAAAAATACTTAAGTATGGCAACAGAACAAGGATTTTGGACATACAGATCAATTGAAATTCTACTTATAATTTTCTTCTCATATTTTTATACAACTGTATCATTCAATACAGAAGATATATCTAAAAATATGAAAAATAATGGTGGATTTATACCAGGTATCAGACCAGGTGAACCTACTATGGATTATTTAAATAGAATCTTAACAAGATTAACTTTAGCTGGAGCTACTTTCTTAGCAATAATTGCTATGGTACCAGCTCTTACAACACATTATATGAATGTAAATATGAGTCTAGCTGGGACTTCATTGCTAATCGTTGTTGGGGTTGCTTTGGAGCTTAAGAGACAATTAGAGTCAAACTTAGTTATGAGAAGCTATCAAGGTTTCTTAAAATAAAATGGAGATGGATAATATGAGAATAATATTACTTGGACCTCCAGGTGCTGGTAAAGGTACTCAGGCGGCAGGAATAGTAGAAAAATACAATATACCTCATATATCAACAGGAGATATATTCAGAAAGAATATAAAAGAGGGAACAGAACTTGGAAAAAAAGCTAAAGAATACATGGACCAAGGTTTATTAGTACCAGATGAGTTAACTGTAGGTTTAGTTACTGATAGAATATCTCAAGAAGACTGTAAAAATGGATTTATGTTAGATGGATTTCCAAGAAATGTAGCACAAGGTGAGCATTTAGATGTATTCTTAAAAAATGCTGGTATAGTACTAGATAAAGTTGTCAATATTGAAGTTGATAAGAGTATATTAGTATCTAGAGCAGTTGGTAGAAGAATATGCAAGTCTTGTGGAGCTACTTATCATGTTGAGTTTAATCCTCCTAAAGTAAAAGGTGTATGTGATGTATGCCAAGGAGAATTATATCAAAGAGCTGATGATAATGAAGAAACTGTATCTAAGAGAATACAAGTTTATCTAGATGAAACTAAGCCTTTAGTAGATTATTATAGCAAACAAGGTATAATAGCTGATATAAAAGGTGACCAAGCAATAGATAAAGTATTTGAAGATATTGTTGCTGCTTTAGGAAGTGGAAAATAAATGATTATCTTGAAATCAAAGAAAGAAATAGAACTTTTAAGAGAAGCAGGCAAAATTGTTGCTGATACTCATGAAGTTTTAAGAAATGCTATTTCTCCGGGAATATCTACTTTAGAATTAGATAAAATAGCTGAAGAGAATATAAGAAAATACAATGCTGAACCATCTTTTAAAGGATATGGAGGTTTTCCAGGAAGTATATGTGCTTCTATCAATAGAGAAGTTGTACATGGAATTCCAGGTGAGACTCTATTAAAAGAAGGAGACATTGTAAGCTTAGATATAGGAGCCTATTATAAAGGATATCATGGTGATTCTGCGAAAACTCATGGAGTAGGCATGATATCTGAAGAAGATAGGAAATTAATAGAAGTAACTAGAGAAAGCTTCTATGAAGGAATAAAATTTGCTAAATTAGGATATAGACTTTCAGATATCTCACACGCAGTACAAACACACGTTGAGAAACATGGTTTCTCAGTAGTTAGGGATTTGGTAGGACATGGAGTTGGAGCAAATCTTCATGAAGATCCACAGGTACCTAATTATGGACTCCCAGGAAAAGGACCAAGACTTAGAGAAGGAATGGTTATTGCTATAGAGCCAATGGTTAATGCAGGTCGTTATCATGTAAAGACTCTATCAGATGGGTGGACGACTGTTACAATAGATGGAAAAAAATCAGCTCATTATGAGCATACGATAGCAATTACTGAACATGAACCTTTGATATTGACAAAGTTGTAAATTAAGAAGTAGGTGAAAAAAGTGCTATCAGATAATTTAAGTATAGGTCAAGTTGTTAAGGTTTCATTAGGTCGAGATGAAGGAAATTTATTTTTCGTAGTCAAGATAATTAATAATGAATATGTATTAATAGCTGATGGAAAGAAAAGAAAACTTGACAAACCTAAGTTAAAGAAAGTTAAGCACTTAAAAAAATATAATTTTATTAATGATGAAGTTAGAAAAAGAGTAGTATCTGGACAAGAGATTACAGATTCTTTTTTAAGAGCTGAACTTACTAAGTTAAATTAGATAATTTAACTTATTGAAATGGAGGGCTGGTTAGTTAATGGCCAAAAAAGATGTTATAGAATTAGAAGGTACAGTTTCAGAAGCTTTACCTAATGCTATGTTTAAAGTTAAATTAGAAAATGGACATGAGATATTATGCCACATTTCTGGAAAGCTAAGAATGAACTTCATAAGAATTCTTGAAGGTGATAAGGTGAATGTTGAACTTTCTCCATATGACCTTACAAGAGGGAGAATCACTTGGCGTAAGAAGTAGACTATCTTGATATTTAGTCTAAGGAGGGATTAATAATGAAAGTTAGACCATCAGTAAAACCAATATGTGAAAAATGCAAAGTAATAAAAAGAAAAGGAAAAGTAATGGTTATCTGTGAAAATCCAAAGCATAAGCAAAAACAAGGATAAGAAATTATTACTAGTATTTTGTTAAATTTTATAGTATAATACTATATTGTGATGTTAACAAAAGAACGTTAAAATCGTTGAACAATCTGACGTAGGATTGATATATGATATGAAGTTTTAAACACTAAAAACTATGTGTAGGAGGTGCGATCATGGCAAGAATAGCTGGGGTAGATTTACCTAGAGAAAAAAGAGCGGAGATAGGCTTAACTTATATATATGGTATAGGTAAAGCAACTGCTAACGAAATATTAGCTAAAGCTGAGATAAATCCAGATACAAGAATAAAAGATTTATCAGAAGATCAAGTTAATGAGTTAAGAAAAGTTATAGATGACGATTTCTTAGTTGAAGGTGACTTAAGAAGAGAAATTGCTTTAAACATAAAGAGATTAAGAGATATAAAATGTTATAGAGGAATTAGACATGGTAAAGGTCTTCCATTAAGAGGACAAAGAACTAAAACTAATGCTAGAACTAGAAAAGGTCCTAGAAAAACAGTATCTCGTAAAAAGAAAAAATAATTAAATAATAATTAGATGAAGGAGGGAAAAGGAAAATGGCTAAACCAAAAAAGAAAGTTACACGTGTTAGAAGAAGAGAACGTAAAAATATAGAACGTGGTCATGCTCATATACAGTCAACTTTCAACAATACAATAATAACTTTAACTGACGTTCATGGAAATGCTATATCTTGGGCAAGTTCAGGACAATTAGGATTCAAAGGATCAAGAAAATCAACTCCATTTGCATCTCAAATGGCTGCTGAAACAGCTGCAAAAGCTGCGATGGAACACGGATTAAAAAGTGTTGAGGTATTCGTAAAGGGGCCAGGTTCAGGAAGAGAAGCTGCTATAAGAGCTTTACAAGCAACTGGACTAGAAGTAACTATGATAAAAGACGTTACTCCAATCCCACATAACGGATGTAGACCACCAAAGAGAAGAAGAGTGTAATTAATAAGAGTACAAATAGGAGGTGTAGATAAATGGCAAGATATACAGGTGCATCATGTAGACAATGCCGTAGAGAGGGAATGAAATTATTCCTTAAAGGTGATAGATGTTATACAGATAAATGTGCTATAGTTAAAAGAAACTATGCTCCAGGTCAACATGGCCAAGGGAGAAAGAAAGTTTCTAACTATGGATTACAATTAAGAGAAAAACAAAAAGTTAAAAGAATATATGGAGTTTTAGAAACTCAATTTAGAAATTTATACGAACGTGCTGAGAACATGCCTGGAAAATCAGGTGAGAACTTATTAAGTTTATTAGAGAGAAGATTAGACAATGTAGTTTACAGAATGGGACTAGCATCTTCTAGAAAAGAAGCTAGACAATTAGTAACTCATGGTCATTTCACTTTAAATGGAAATAAAGTAGATATAGCTTCATTAACAGTTAAAGTTGGAGATGTGATAGAAGTTAAAGAAAAATCAAGATCTTCTGCAAAATTCAAAAATTTAGTAGAAGTTAACTCAAGAATAGCTCCTAAATGGTTAGAAGCTAATGTAGAAGGAATGACAGCAAAAGTAGTTGGTGTTCCAACAAGAGAAGATATAGATCTTGAAATAGCAGAGCACTTAATCATAGAACTTTACTCTAAATAATAAGCACACTTTTAAAAATTATTTTAAAATTTTGTTTACCCTCAGTGGATTACTGAATTTTAAGGAGGGTTTTGTCCATGATAGAAATAGAAAAGCCAAAAGTAGATATAGTTGAGCTTAGCGAAGACTATAGATATGGTAAGTTTGTTATAGAACCTCTAGAAAGAGGATATGGAATAACTATAGGTAACACACTAAGAAGAATATTATTATCATCTTTACCAGGTGTAGCTGTAAATGCTATAAAAATAGATGGAGTTCTTCATGAATTCTCTACAATACCTGGTGTTAAAGAAGATGTTACAGAGATAATATTAACTTTAAAAGAGCTTTCAGCAACTATAGATGGTGAAGGAAGTAGAACACTTAAAATAGAGGCTCAAGGACCATGCTCTATCACAGGTTCAGATATAATCTGTCCTCCAGATGTTGAAATATTAAGCAAAGACTTAGCAATAGCTACATTAGATGATAATGCCAAGTTTAATATGGAAATATTTGTAGATAAAGGTAGAGGTTATGTTTCTGCTGAAGAAAATAAAACAGAGAATGTTCCAATAGGTGTTTTACCTGTGGATTCAATATATACTCCTGTTGAGAAAGTTAGTTATCATGTAGAAAACACAAGAGTTGGTCAAAAAACAGATTATGATAAATTAGTACTAGAAGTTTGGACTAATGGTAGTATAAACCCTCAAGAAGGTATATCATTAGCTGCAAAAGTATTAGTTGAGCATTTAAATCTATTTATAGACTTAACTGAACATGTAAGTAGTGTTGAAATCATGGTAGAAAAAGAAGAAGATCAAAAAGAAAAAGTTCTTGAAATGACTATAGAAGAATTAGATTTATCAGTTAGATCATACAACTGTTTAAAGAGAGCGGGAATTAACACAGTTGAAGAATTAGCTAATAAGTCTGAAGACGATATGATGAAGGTTAGAAACCTAGGTAAAAAGTCATTAGAAGAGGTAATACAAAAACTAGAGGAACTTGGGCTAGGTTTAAAACCAAGTGAAGAATAGCGAGCAAAGGAGGGATAAGAATGGCTAAGTACCGTAAATTAGGACGTGAAACAGCTCACAGAAACCTTATGTTAAGAAACTTAGTAACTTGTTTACTAAGAAGTGGAAGAATAGAAACTACAGTAACTAGAGCTAAAGAAACTCGTAGAATGGCTGAAAAGATGATAACTCTTGCTAAAAGAGGAGATCTTCATGCTAGAAGACAAGTTTTAGCTTATGTTATGGATGAAACAGTAGTTAATAACTTATTCACAGATTTAGCTCCAAAATATGTTGAGAGAAATGGTGGATACACTAGAATAATAAAAATAGGGCCAAGAAAAGGCGATGCTGCTGAAATGGCTTTTATAGAATTAGTATAGTAAGGAAAGGATTAGGCTTGATGGCTTAATCTTTTTTTTATTTTTCTGACTAAGGTGTGATATAATAATGTGTAAAATGATTTTTATAAGTTATTGCTTACTAAAAGGAGTATGAATTAATGGATAATATAATAAAAGTAAACAATATTTCATTTGAGTATATTACAGATGAAGCAAAACTTAAAGCAATAGATAATTTAAGCTTGGATGTTAAAAAGGGAGAATTTGTTGCGATAATAGGACATAATGGTTCTGGTAAGTCTACTTTATCTAAAAACTTAAATGCTATTCTTATGCCTACAGAAGGAAATATTCTCATTGATGGAATGGATACCAAAGAAGAAGAAAGATTATGGGATATAAGACAAACAGCAGGCATGGTATTTCAAAACCCAGATAATCAAATTGTTGCCACAATAGTAGAGGAAGATGTGGCTTTTGGTCCTGAAAACTTAGGCATAGAGCCAAAAGAGATAAGACGTATTGTAGAAGAGTCTTTAAAAAGTGTAGGTATGTATGATTTAAGAGGTAGACAACCACATTTGTTATCAGGTGGTCAAAAACAGAGGGTTGCAATAGCAGGTATAATTGCAATGAGGCCTAAGTGTATAATATTTGATGAAGCAACAGCGATGTTAGACCCATCTGGAAGAAAAGAAGTTATGAAAACAATAAAAAGACTTAATAAAGAAGAAAATATAACTGTTTTACATATAACTCACTTTATGGAAGAAGCTGTAGAAGCTGATAGAGTTGTCGTTATGGAGAAAGGTAAGAAACTTTTAGAAGGGACTCCTAAAGAAGTATTTAGTAAAATAGATATGTTAAAGGAAATCGGTTTAGATGTGCCTTGTATGACAGAGTTGTCTAGTTTATTAATAGAAGAAGGTATAAATATTAGTAGTGATATATTAACTGTGGATGAGATGGTGATGGAATTATGTCAATTATAGTAAAGAACTTAACACATATATATAATGAAGGGATGCCTTTTGCAAGTAAGGCACTTGATGATGTATCTTTTGAAATTAAAGATAGAGATTTTGTTGGACTTATAGGTCATACAGGTTCAGGAAAGTCTACATTGATACAACATTTAAATGGACTATTAAAGCCTTCCTCAGGAGAGATTTTTATAAATGATTTTAATATAACAGATAAGAATTTAAATTTAACTGAGATAAGGAAAAGAGTAGGTGTTGTATTTCAATATCCAGAATATCAATTATTTGAAGAAACAATTGATAAAGATATAGCTTTTGGACCCGCTAATTTAGGTCTAGAAGAGGCTGAAATACATAATAGGGTAAAAGCATCGATGGAAGCTGTAGGACTTGACTATGAGGAATTTAAAGATAAATCTCCATTTGAATTATCAGGAGGACAAAAACGTAGAGTTGCAATAGCTGGAGTTATAGCAATGAATCCAGAAGTACTTATATTAGATGAGCCAACTGCAGGTCTTGACCCTGGTGGAAGAGATGAAATTTTCAATTTAATAAAAAATTTACATGAAAAAAACAATATGACTATAATATTGTCATCACATAGTATGGATGATATGGCAAAGTTGGCACAAACTTTAATTGTTATGAATCATGGGAAAATAGAATTTATGGGTACTCCTAGAGATGTATTTAAATCAAATGCTATTAAATTAAAAGAAATTGGTTTAGATATTCCACAGGTTTTAGAACTTGCATTGAAATTAAGAGAACAAGGTTTTGACATTAGTGAAGACATATTGACTTTAGAAGAAGCAAAACAGGAAATATTAAGAGTTGTGAGAGGGCGAGGATTATGTTAAAAGATATAACTATAGGGCAATACTACCCAACAAGTTCTGCTATTCATAAATTAGATCCAAGGATAAAACTTGTAGCAACAATTGTATTTATGGTATCTATATTTGTAGTAAATAAATTTTGGCCTTATATGATAGTTTTATTATGTTTATTAGGTATGATAAAGTTAGCTAATATACCAGTTAAGTATATTGTTAAGGGTGTAAAGCCTCTTAAGTGGATTATTTTATTTACATTTATTATAAATATTTTTTTCTTACCAGGTGATGAGATATGGTCATTTGGATTTTTAACGATAACAAGTCAAGGTTTGAGACAAGCAATTTTTATGGCAATAAGACTTATATTTTTAGTAATTGGGACATCATTACTTACTTTAACAACTTCACCAATAGAATTGACAGATGGTATAGAGAGATTATTGAATCCCTTTAAGAAAATTGGTTTACCAGTTCATGAGCTTGCAATGATGATGACAATTGCTTTGCGCTTTATTCCGACATTATTGGACGAAACAGATAAAATAATGAAAGCTCAGATGTCTAGAGGTGCAGACTTTGAAAGTAAAAATCTTATAAATAGAGCTAAAAATCTAGTACCTCTTTTAGTTCCACTATTTGTTAGTGCATTTAGAAGAGCAGATGAATTGGCTATGGCTATGGAAGCTAGATGTTATAGAGGTGGGCACAATAGAACAAAAATGAGGGAGTCTGTTATAGTAAAAGCAGATTATATAGCATGTGTGTTTCAAGTTATTTATTTAGGATTAATCATAGCTACTAGATTTATAGCGATTTAATAGAAGCATATATAGATGAGGTAAAATATGAGAAATATAAAGATTACAATCCAATATGATGGTAGAAATTATTGTGGATGGCAGAAGCAACCAGATTCCCTAGGGATACAAGGTACAATTGAAAAGGCTATATATGAGATAACGAATGAAGAAGTTAAACTTATAGGGTCAGGTAGAACTGATTCAGGAGTTCATGCTCTTGCACAAACTGCAAATTTTAAAATTAGTTCAAGTATAAGTATAGAAAGTATACCAATGGCACTAAATGCTAAATTACCAAAAGATATATCAGTTATAGAAGCATATGAAGTTAATGATGATTTTCATTCAAGATACAGTGCAAAAGGAAAAACATATAAATATTTAATATATAACAGTAAGTTTAGACATCCAATACTTAACAACATATCATATCAAGTAAAGTACGAACTTGATTTTGATAAAATGTGTATAGAATCAAAAAGCCTATTGGGTACACATGATTTTAAAGGTTTTATGAGTTCTGGTTCATCTGTAAAAGATACAATACGAACAATATATGATATAAATATAAAAAAAACAGATGATTTGATTACTTTAGAAATTAGTGGAGATGGGTTCTTATATAATATGGTGAGAATTATTGTTGGAACACTTGTTGATATAGGACGTGGTAGAATTAATGAATCATTTTTAGATATAATGGAATCCAAAAACAGATCAAGATGTGGACATACAGCTCCAGCACAAGGATTATTTCTTAAAAAAGTTCATTATTAACTTGACACACCAGGCTACATGTATTAAAATATATGAGAATGTGTTAATAAGTCCACTTGCCCCGGACTTGACATAAACGGTAAAAAATTTTTATGAAAAGTAGTTAAGGAGGGACAGTTATGAAAAGTTATATAGCTAAGCCAGCTGATGTACAAAGAAAATGGTACTTAGTTGATGCTGAAGGAAAAACATTAGGTCGTATAGCAACAGAAATTGCGACAGTATTGAGAGGTAAACATAAACCAACATTTACTCCTCACGTTGATGGTGGAGATTTTGTTGTTGTAGTTAATGCAGAAAAAGTAGTTTTAAGTGGAAAAAAATTAGATCAAAAATATTACAGATACCACACTGGTTATGTAGGTGGATTAAAAGAAATATCTTATAGAGATATGATGGATAAAAAACCAGAAGAAGTTATAGCACATGCTGTAAATGGCATGTTACCTAAAAACAAATTAAGAAGTAGAATGATGACTAGATTAAGAGTATTTGCAGGTGCTGAACACACTCATGCAGCTCAAAATCCAGAAGTTTTAAACTTTAAATAAGATTAATAGGTGAAAGGAGGAGTTTATAATGGCTAACGTTCAATATTATGGAACTGGAAGAAGAAAAAGTTCTGTTGCTAGAGTAAGACTAGTTGCAGGTGAAGGAAATATATTAGTAAATGGAAGAGCATTAGAAAATTATTTTAACTATGAAACATTAATAAGAGATGTTAAACAACCATTAGTTTTAACTGGTAATGAAAATAAATATGATGTTATAGTAAAAGTTGAAGGTGGAGGATTCACTGGACAAGCTGGAGCTATAAGACATGGTATATCTAGAGCTTTATTAAAAGCTGATTTAGATTTAAGACCTGCTTTAAAGAAAGAAGGTTTCTTAACTAGAGATGCAAGAATGAAGGAAAGAAAGAAATACGGATTAAAAGCAGCAAGAAGAGCTCCACAATTCTCAAAAAGATAATTATTTATTTTTTTGGAAAAGCAAAATCCTTTATTTTCTGCCATTCAGAAAATATGGGAGCATGTTAAAATGTTGGGTTTAAGTTAATTATTGATATACAATAAAATAATAAGATATCTTATTAGGATGTTTTTCAATAGAAAAACATCCTTTTTATTGTTTTAATTGTCTAATAAAAAATTACATGTTAAAGTTATTGGAATAATAGTTCTATTGAGAAATTAATAAAGAAAGTTACAGTAAATATAATTAAAAATTTTACATTTTATAAGCAATAGAATTTAGGTTATTCAATAATATAATTCATAATATAAATTGTCATAATTTATTATACCTGTTATTCGATAATAATTAAAAATAGGAATTTAGAGTAGACGTGAATATAGCATATTTATGTAATCATATATTAATATTAAAAAATAGAGATTGATAAATACTAAAGTGAAATTTAAATGTTTGTACTAATATTTGGAATATTATAGTGTTTTTATAAGTATACATATACAGGGTGATGTTGTGAGAAAGTACATAAAACATATAATTTTTAGTTTTGTTATGGTGTGTCTAGTAATAGTATCAATATTTGAAGTGAAAAATATTTCTGAAGATGTTATCAAATATATGCCAATAACAAATAAAACAATAATTTTAGATGCTGGTCATGGAGGTATTGATCCAGGAGCATTAAACAAGGATAAGAGCACATCTGAAAAAGATATCAACTTAGCAATAACACTTAAGCTTAGAGAGCTTATAGAATCAAGTGGAGGTCTTGTAATATTAACCAGAGAAGATGACAGTAGCCTCTATAAAGAAGAAAATAATAAATCTACAAGACAAAAATATAATGAGAACTTAAAAAATAGGAAAGAAATAATTTCTAATTCCAATGCTAATATGTTCGTATCCATACATCTAAATGCATTTGAACAGTCTAAATACTATGGAGCTCAGACCTTTTATCCTAAAGATAAACAAGATAGCAAGGAATTATCGAAGTGTATTCAAGAAGAACTTAAAAGAGTAGTAGATAAAACAAATAACAGAGAAGTTAAGCCTAGAGATGACATATACCTTTTGAAAGAAAATAATATTCCATCAGTGTTAATAGAGTGTGGTTTTCTATCAAATGAAAAAGAATGTAAACTTTTGACAGATGAAACATATCAAGAAAAGATAGCGTGGGCGATATACATAGGTATACAAAAATATCTAAGTTGAAATAATTATAAAAATAAGTCTAAATATGTAAATAGCTTGTATTGAGGTGTTTAAAAATGCATTAATATGAGCTATTTTTGTTTTGACAAAAAAATAATTAAAATAAAAGTTAAAAAAGCGTTGACTTAGAATAACATAGATGATATTATATATGAGTGCCCAAAAGGAGCACAAAAATAAGACAAAAGAACTTTGAAAATTAAACAGTAGGTTAATTTATAAACAAGAAACAAACCATAAAGCCAGATATTTTGATAACAATAGTATCTGAGCCTGATAAACTTTTATTTGAGAGTTTGATCCTGGCTCAGGATGAACGCTGGCGGCGTGCCTAACACATGCAAGTT
>NZ_JAGWCY010000011.1:0-90277 GCF_020657785.1 Clostridioides sp. ZZV14-6154
ATATTATATATTACTTGTACAAATAACATATAAAATTTAATAAGTTAAAAAAATGAAAGATATAAATTATCATTTTAGTGTTTTATTTAGTTAAATTAAATTATTTAAATGAAATACATCTCATTTAAGTAAAAAAATTTAATAATAGTAAAAAAAATAATGTATTTGTTAAAAAATAAATTCACGAAATATTCAGAAAAAAACTTCTTGACCTAGAACAATAAAGGAAATAAAATCTAAAGTGTAGAGATTAAATCTATAAAATTATTTTAAGTATAGGTTAAAAGATATAGATAATGCATTTAAGATTTATAAAAAATATGAGGATGCATAATTATTTTAGGGAGGTTTTTGGTATGGATAAAAAAGAAAAGATTGTAGAGAAGTCAAATGTTGAAGTATGTAGTCCTGAGATTGTCAACAGTGTTGAAACATTAAAAATAAGGCTAGAAGAAATAAGATTAGCACAAAAAGAATTTGCAACATTTACACAAGAACAAGTAGATAAAATTTTCTTAGCAGCCTCAACAGCAGCAAATCAACAGAGAATTCCTCTAGCAAAAATGGCAGTTGAAGAGACTGGTATGGGTATTGTTGAAGATAAAGTTATAAAAAATCATTTTGCTTCAGAATATATATACAATGCTTATAAAAATACTAAAACTTGTGGTGTCATAGAAAAAGATGAGGCATTTGGATTTACGAAAATTGCTGAACCAGTAGGTGTATTATCAGCAGTTATACCAACAACTAACCCTACATCAACTGCTATATTCAAATCACTAATAGCCCTAAAGACTAGAAATGGTATAATTTTTTCACCTCATCCAAGAGCTAAAAACTGTACTATAGAAGCGGCTAGAGTTGTACATGATGCGGCAGTTAAGGCAGGAGCACCAAAAGGTCTTATAGGTTGGGTAGATGTGCCTTCAATTGAATTGACTAATGTTGTTATGGCAGAAGCAGACCTTATATTAGCTACTGGTGGACCTGGAATGGTTAAATCTGCATACTCTTCAGGTAAGCCAGCTGTTGGAGTTGGACCTGGAAATGTACCTGCAATAATAGATGAGAGTGCAGATATAAAAATGGCTGTAAGTTCAATATTAGTATCAAAATCATTTGATAATGGTATGATATGTGCTTCTGAGCAAGCAGTAATAGTACCAGAAAAAATATATGAAGAAGTTAAAAAAGAATTTAAATATCGTGGCGCACATTTCTTAAATAAAGAAGAAACAGAAAAGGTAGGTAAAGTAGTAATAATTGATGGAACTTTAAATGCCAAAATAGTTGGGCAACCAGCTCATGTAATAGCTAAAATGGCAGATGTAGAAGTACCAAAAACAGCTAGGATAATAATTGGCGAAGTTGAATCTGTTGAAGTAGAGGAACCTTTTGCACATGAAAAACTTTCTCCTGTCCTTGCAATGTACAAGTCTAAGAGTTTTGAAGATGCAGTTGCTAAGGCTGAAAAATTAGTTGCTGATGGTGGGTATGGTCATACTTCATCATTGTATGTAGACTCTATAAATCAACCAGAGAGAGTAGAGAAGTTTGTAAATGCTATGAAGACTTGTAGAGTATTAGTTAATACTCCATCATCACAAGGTGGTATAGGTGATTTATATAACTTTAAATTGGCTCCATCTCTTACTCTTGGTTGCGGTTCTTGGGGTGGAAACTCTGTATCAGAAAACGTAGGAGTTAAGCATTTACTTAATATCAAGACAGTAGCTGAAAGGAGAGAGAATATGCTTTGGTTTAGAGCCCCACAAAAAGTTTATTTTAAAAAAGGATGTTTAGGTGTAGCAGCAAGAGAATTTAAAGATGTTATGAACAAAAAGAAAGCTTTTATAGTAACAGACTCTTTCCTTTACAATAATGGATATACTAAGAAACTAACTGATTTATTAGATGAAATGGGAATTAAGCATACTACATTCTTTGATGTTGCTCCAGACCCAACACTAGCTTGTGCAAGAGAAGGGGCTAAGGCTATGGCTGATTTCCAACCAGACTTAATAATATCTGTAGGTGGAGGTAGTGCAATGGATGCCGGCAAGATAATGTGGGTAATGTATGAACATCCAGAAATAGATTTCCAAGATTTAGCAATGAGATTTATGGATATAAGAAAAAGAGTATATGCATTCCCTAAGATGGGTGAAAAAGCATACTTTGCAGCTATTCCGACTTCAGCAGGAACTGGTTCAGAAGTAACTCCATTTGCAGTTATAACTGACCAAGATTCAGGTGTAAAATATCCATTAGCAGATTATGAATTAATGCCAAATATGGCTATAATTGATGCAGATATGATGATGGAAATGCCACCAAGATTAACAGCAGCGTCAGGTGTTGATGCCTTAACACATGCACTAGAAGCATATGTATCTATGTTAAGAACTGAACCAGCTGATGGACTAGCACTTCAAGCAGGTAAAATAATATTTGAGTATTTACCTCGTGCATATAAAAATGGAAAGACTGATAAAGTAGCAAGAGAAAAAATGGCAATGGCATCTACTATGGCTGGTATGGCTTTTGCGAATGCTTTCTTAGGAATTTGCCACTCTATGGCACATAAACTTGGTGCATTCCACCATGTTCAACATGGTGTTGCAAATGCATTATTAATAAATGAAGTAATCAAGTTCAATTGTGCAGAGGCTCCAAATAAAATGGGTGCATTTTCACAATACAGACACCCTGATTGTATACAAAGATATGCTGAATTTGCTTCTTTTGCAGGAATTAAGGGGAATACAGACCAAGAAAAAGTGGATAATCTTATAAAAGCAATAGATGAATTAAAGGCAAGAGTGGGTCTTCCTAAGACTATAAAAGAAGCAGGAGTAGATGAAGCTAAATTCTTAGAGGGATTGGATGCTATGGTTGAACAAGCATTTGATGACCAATGTACAGGTGCTAATCCTAGATATCCATTGATGAGTGAATTAAAAGAGATATATTTGAAAGTTTATTATGGTAAATAATATTCATTTTAGAATATCGATTCTATTAGATTTGTATATAAATTATTCGATTTGCATATAAATAGAATTTTACTAGAACTATATAAATAATTTGTTAATAATAGATTATAACTTAAAACCTAAATAAAAATGATAAAAGGTAAGAAAATTCATATTGATTTTGAATATGTATATTTAATCAATTAACTTTAAAATTAGTCACAAAATTTTTTTATTACATATAATTTTAAAGCAAAATATATAAAAAACTTTATGAAAAAATTATAAAAATATTCAGAAAATTCTATTGACTAATCTATTTATCATGATATAATAGGTATAGAAAACAAAAAAACTGGGGCCTATTAAGGCCCCCTTACTACTTTTTGATAGATTTATTTAAAACTACTTTCTCATTTTGATTTTTTATATTTATTACAGAGTCGCTGTAATCTACCTCGAAGTTAGCAAAGGCAGAAAATAAATCTATATCTCTTAACAAATGAATTGTCATGCAATGATTGTTTTTATTCAACCTTAGAATTAATGCTCTTACAAATGGGAATTGGATTCTAGAATTAAATAAGTTAGAGCCATCAGTATCTATATCTAAGCTACGATAATTAATATCTATAAATATATCTACATCATTATTATCTTCTCTTATTATTCTGTAGTCAAAATCCAAGTCTAAATTTAAATTACCTAAAACTAATAACATTTAAATCCTCTTTTCTATAAGTAGTTTTAGAGTGTTAGTTTAACTAAGCTCTCCATCTATTATAGATATAATTCGGTCTGCTTTTCTAGCAATATTTTCATTATGTGTTATTATGATAAGAGTTTGGTTATATTTTTTTATAGAACTTTTTAGTAAATCCATAACTTCTTCTGTAGTTTTACTATCCAAATTTCCTGTTGGTTCATCTGCTAGGATTATACTTGGTTTTGCAGATAAAGCACGTGCAATAGCAACTCTTTGTTGTTGTCCACCAGATAATTGATTAGGAAGATGATTTTTCCTTTTATTAAGTCCCAATAAAGTTATAAGGTCTTCGATGTATTCTTCATCGACTTTTTTATTGTCTAACTTTAATGGCAATTCTATATTTTCCTTTACATTTAATACAGGAATTAAGTTATACTGTTGAAATACAAATCCGACTTTTTGTCTTCTGTATTTTGCTAGTTTTTTATTTGAAAGACAACATATATCTTTACCATCGACTTTTATAGTACCATTACTTGGTCTCTCAAGACCTCCTACTAAATGTAGAAATGTACTTTTCCCACTTCCACTTGGACCAATTATCGCAACAAATTCACCCTTATTTATTTTTAAATTTGCATCCTTTAGTGCATGTACAGATGTTTCCTTTTTTCCATAAATCTTACCTAAGTTAATAGTTTCCAATATAGGCATAATTACCCCTCCTATTCTGTGATGTTTATAGCTTCAACTATACTAATTTTATTTATCTTCCTTGATGGAATACATGTAGCTAGAATACCTACAATTATATTTGCTAAAACAACTAGTATATATATTTTGTAATCTATTGTAAAATCTAATCCATATGATGCAAAGTCCTGTAGATAATACATTTTAAATTGTATTATAAGTCCTGACACGATGGTAATTATACTTGAGAGTACTCCATATAATATTCCCTCATAGAGTATCATATTTTTAAATTCTCTCTCAGAGATACCAATAGCCCTTAACATTCCAAATTCGCTAGTTCTTGAAGTTAAGTTATAACTTATGTTATTTATTATGTTAAGCACACTAATTATGAACATTATTGCTACTATGCCATAATTATAAATCATGGATCTAGATGTCATCTTATCAGAGTTTTCTTTTTCTACCATCATATCTATTGTTGTAGTTCCAGAGACTTCACTTCCAATTTTACCTAAAAGTTTATTTATTTTTTTACTGTTTGCATTTTCATTAAGGTCTGCATAAACTAAGTTGTACTTATCTACACCAGTTAATTTTTTTAGATATTCGCTACTCGTTATTACATCTACACCATCATCTCCAGAGTACGTACTACTATCTGCAAAAGGATAATTTACAATAGCTCCAACTTTAAATTCATATTCTAGGTATTCATAATTATCTTTTTGACTTTCATAAAGGTCCATATCTATTCTACCATTTGGATATTTGACTTTTATAGTATCGCCTACTTTTATATCTACAACTGGTGTTCCTTTACCATGGGTAAAAGTCTTCTGGTATTTTTTCGTTTTAGAAATTTCTGGTACGTATACTATAGCTAAGTTTTCTTTTTTCATTTTTTTCAAGTTTATATTTCCACTTACTAAGTATTTTTCTAATGACTTTATCATCTCATCATTATAACCTCTTAGCTTTTGCTTTAGTGTATATTTTCCAGTAGTATTATTTTTTGTAAATAGAGGATATTCCTTATAATAAGGAGTTGAATTTATAGCTTCGTAGTAATCTAATCTATTTATTTTATCTACCTCTATTCTCGTGTTTAAGATACTAGCAGTTTTGACTTTGTCAATTCCATCTATATTTTTTATTTTATCTATCTGATTATCATTAAAACCCTTTATATCCTTGAAAGAAGTATTGTTACCAGTTTCATTAGAAAAAGTATTTGATAGAATAAAATCTGCATTCATATATGTTTGTTCTTGAGAGCTTTTGTTTTGGACATCTAAAAAAGAAGATTTATAATTGTCTTTTATGACGATTATACCTCCTATACTCATAGATAATATAATTATAATGAAGCCCTTTTTATTTCTAAAGATATTTTTTGCAGATATAGATTTTGTTACTGATATATTTAAAGTTAATTTTGATATTAAAGAATTAACTTTGGTTACATTTTTATTAGTTCCAAAAGTTTTTCTGATAGCATCAATAGGAGAAATTCTTCTTATTTTTAAGTATGTAAAGAAACTTATAATTAGTATTATTAGTATTGTAGATGCAATTGATAAGAGGATTATTTTATCTGGAATAACAAAAGGTGTAACCTTTATATTTCCTTCAAATTGAATATTTCCTGCAGACCTATTAAATATTTGTGCACCCCCCATACCTGTACATATACCTATAGGCATTGCTATCAAAGCAAGTATGAAAAGTTCATAAAACATAAGTTTAAAAATCCTAAAATTAGTGGATCCAATAGCTCTTAAGACACCATATTCCTGTATTCTTTGGTATATTGATATAACATAGATACTATATATTACAATACCAGAAAATAGGCTCATAGCAATTGCAGTATATTTACTTGAGTCATCTAAAGTACCATTTTTCATGGTAGACTCTATAAGCATTGAGTTTCTTCTCACACTTTCCTTATCCAATATAGCATTTTTTGCTATATTGTCTATGTTTGTATTTATATTACTGTCTTCATTAAATTCAATATAAGTTGTAAAATTATCCAATTTTGATTCATTGAGATTCAAAAAAATTTCACACATCCCCTTTTGTTTCTCTATAAATCTATCTTCAAGTATTCCAACAACTTTAAAAGTTTCTGGATTTTCTTTTTGATATAATTTAAAAGTAAGGTCTTGATTTGTCTCTGGTTTTAAACCCATACTATTTAAAATCCATTTCTCGACTACCACCTCATTGCTAGCTTTTGGAAATCGACCTTTTATAAGTTTAGAATGACTAGTCAAGTAATTTTTATTTGCATGTAGTATGTTTATAGGTAATTTTTCATTAACATCTGTAGACGCATAGTAAGATGTTATACCCAGATTTTTAATATCTTTGCTAGATTTTATGGATTTTAATTGATTTCTCTTTACATTTTTAAAGTATACATGGTCAGCTCCAGTTTCTCTTTTCATTCTATCTACATCTGCTTGCTGAGCACTTCTTGAGAGGGTACCAATACCAACAATAAGTGATGTAGCAAGAATTATACTCAGAGCAATTGCTAAAGATCTAGCTTTATAACTTTTTATGTATCTTACTACTATTTTCAGATTATCTTTCATATTTACCACTTCCTTTCTTAACTAAATCAATTATATATTTATTTAAAATATATAGCAAAGTAAGTATTTTCAAGTTTTAAGTAGTTAATTGTATAAATTTATATGTATTTTTACAAGTTTAATTAAGCTATATGTAAATTTTGACTTTTTACATATTTTTTTTAAAATGATATAATTCTCATATAAATTGCAGAGGGGAGGGGAATTATGGAGAACAATTTTATATTTCCTGTAGTAATATTAGCTTTGTTTATATTTAGTAACCTTATAATGAATAAGTACAGGTTTTACAAAGAATTAGACATATTAAAAAGAGGACTATTAACATTTTTTATATCGTGTTTTGTATGGATTTTATTCATGGGGGGTATTCAACATATACAATTAAGTTTAGGATATAATTCTTTACTTGAAGGAGTATTAAATATTATACTTTTTTTAATTTTAATTATTTTAAGTTGTTATATAGGCTTTAAATTTATAAGATTGATAAATAATAACAATGAACAAGAATCTAAACTACAAAAACTAGATAGTAAAATAAATCATAAGGATAATATAATCGTCAAATTAAGAAGTCAAAAACATGACTATTTGAAACATTTGCAAGTAGTGTATTCTCTATTAAATACTGGGTTAGATGAAGATGCCAAAGAATATATAATGAATATATCAAATAGTTTTAAATCAAAAAATTCAAGGTATGGAAAAGTATCTTATTTAGATGCTATAGCTTCATTAAAATATGAGGAATGTCTTGAAAAGGATATATCTTTTGATGTCTACATTCAAGATTTTATGGATAATTTAGAGATTGAACCTAATGATATGAGTTCAGTACTATTAAATATAATAGACAATGCAATAGAGTCTTTGTCTGGTATAAAAAAGGAAAAGAAATATATAAGATTACATGCATATGAAGATGAATTTCAGTATATTATAGCTATAAAAAATAATGGTCCTAAAATACATAATGTTGAAAGTATATTTTGGGATGGTTTTAGTACTAAAGAAGGGCAAGATAGGGGTTATGGGTTACATCTAGTTAAAAACATATTAGACAAGTATGATTATAGTATACTTGTAAATAGTGATGATTTTTTTACTGAATTTGTAATCTTAATCCCAAAATATTATTAGTTAGGAGGAGAAAAGTCTGTGATAAAAGTTTTGATTTGCGACGATGATAAAATTGTAAGAGATGATATAGCAAATATAGTTAAAGAGTCTGGATATGTAGATTATGTTAAAAAAGTTAAGGATGGTATAGAGGCAATTGAATTTATAAAAAATGAGAAAATAGACTTATTGATTATTGACATTGATATGCCATATAAAAATGGGATTGATTCTGCTAAAGAAATTCTTTCTATAGATAAGGATATACATATAGTATTTGTAACAGGTTTTGCTGATTATAGTCTAGAAAGCTTTAAAGTGCATCCTATAGATTTTATAGTTAAGCCATTTAAAAAAGAAAAAATACTTGATTCTATTAATATAGCAATAGACCATATCAACTCTCATAAAATTGCTAAGAATAATTTTATAGAAGACACTCTTTTTGTATATAAAATAAGGAAACAGGTACATATGATTAATTTTGATGATATAGTTATGTTTGAGAAAAATTCTAGAGCTATTAATCTATATACTAAAGATGAAGATATAATAAAGTTTTATGAGAACTTTGATGACTTAAAAAAACGCCTACCTCCTAATTTCTTTATGACTCATAGACAATACATAGTAAATTTAAGGTTTATACATAAGGTTATACCTATAAATAAATCTTCATTAGAGATAAGGTTTATAAATTTTCAAGAAAGTGCCATATTAAACAAATCTCTAGAAAAAGATTTTCTATATAGATTTTATAGGGTTAAAAGATTTTAGTAAAGGAAGAAGGAAAATTTCTTTTAGTGTGATACAGCAAGTACTATGAAGGTGATATATAAGAAAGATTTATATAAATTATTTATAATTATGAACTAATTTATATAAGTTATAGTGTAAAATATATTGGACTTTCTTTAAAAAATTAGAAAGTCCAATATATTTTAGAGACAGTTTTATATTTATAAATTACTTAAGATACTAGGGTCTTTAATTTTATTATCTTCAGCAAGCAATAATATCTTAGACATAATCTCAGCAGTCTTAGGGTCTTCGTCAGCAAATGGAAGGAATATCTTACCTCTACTTTGAGAATGTACAGGAAGTATATTTAAAGCACCCATTCCTTTTTTATGTACAATACCAGAACCCATGTGTACAGAATAATCGCCTAAATTACCTGTTATAAGAGCATGAGAGCCTTCAAAATTGACATTTTTAATCTTTAATAATAATAGTAGCTCTTTAGCAATAGCTATACGCATCTCTACAGTAGAGTGGCTTGTCTCAGGGTCAACACCACCAGCATGAGCAACACTTACAACAAGGTCTATATCACGCATAACTTCAGAGAAAAGAATTGGAGGTATAGAAGCTAGTTCTAAGCTTTTATAAGTCTTTCTATTAAAGAATTCTACTGTTTCAATAGTTGGAGGTTCAATGTCTGCTGGTGAAAACCAATCTGCAAGTGCAAACATCTTTGCTACTATATTTTCTTTGTAGAATACTTTTTGTAAACCTTCCTCATAGTCAACAGTCCAAAGTTGATTTCTAAGAAGTGCTACCGTTTTCTTTGGCTGGATTTGATGACCAGCATATCTACGAGATATAGTTTTTTCAGACAATTCGTCAGCATTTATTCTATAATATTCACGGAACACTTGCTTAAATGGTTGAACAATTTGCTTATCAAATAAGTCATGTTGGAATTCACTCCACTTACCAGATTCAAATAGATGAACTGGATGTGCAAGTTTTAATTTATTTTTTGCAGTTAATCTATAAGATTCACCAGTTGTATCACAAATAAAGAACTTAGACTTATCATTATATATATATCCAATAGTATCATCACATACCCAAACTAGATTTTTAACTAAAGGACAAATAACTGGGTTTTTATAAATATTGGAGATTTCCTTAACTGTAAATACTGTTTCATTTTTCATAGCTTGCTCTAAACTTTGTTTTGCGCGAGAATACTGACTTTTTAAATCTTTTTGTACTGATTTAAGTTCAAGTACATATGGATGTTTTGCAAGTGCTTTTGGCACACTTTTTAAAGCCTTATCGCCTTTTTGGACTTTTATAGATGTTTTTCCTTTTTCATCAACATCTATCCAAAGTGAAGTTCCATCAATATCTTTTGGTTTAAACAGATGAGCAACTTCATTTAGCTTTTCCGTTTCAAGAGCCCACATCATACGATTGATATCTTCAAAACCAGCACTTCTAGCTAAGTTTTCCATTGCTATTGCACAAGCTTTTGATTCACTTTCACGACGTTGTGCACCAAATTGTTTGCTTTCTTTAGCAAACTTTTGAATAAATTCATAACGGAAAGTTGCTTCTTTAAGGTCACCTTTTTTCATAGGAAGTAAAGAGAAACTTCTCAATTTATCTTGATTTCTATTTGTTTCAATTTCTTTCATCAGCATGTCTTTATCAAGCTTTCCAAGTGTAGCATCAGCATAAAGCTGTGCACGTCTGTGAGAGTTTCCGCCACTAGTTATGTATTTAGCTGATTTGTAAAGGATATTGAATCTTTCTTCTCCAATAGTTTTATATGAATCCAAAAACCAATCTACATCAAATGCTCCATCCATGAAACTCTGTGGTGATATAGGAGAGAATAGAGCAACCTCTGATTCTTTTTGAGCAGAGAATCCTTCATTTATATGTGCATGGAAATACCAAATTGTACTCTTTAAACCTTTCCAGTTTAAATATTTTTCAATTATGTTTACCCATTGAGGAGCATACATAGCAGCTTCTATTAATCTTAATTCAGTAATATCAGTAGTTTTAAGTAAATTTTTTAATTCCTTAGAATTATCTTCTTTAGTAGGATAACAATTTTTAAGTAGAGAACTCAAAACATCTTTTTTTGAATAATTACTGCCATATGAATATCCTCTCTGGAAAGTTTCTTTACCAAGAGCAACTAAGATATTTACAAAATAATTCATACCTTCAAAATGTTGTATATTATCAGCTAGATGAGAAACTTCTGTTGGCATATCACCTCTACGTGATTCAATTTCTATAATCCTATTTGTAACAGTTTTTATATTGTTTTCAAGCCATGGATGTTTTTCTAATGTATCACCACTCCATCTAGGATTTGTTAAAATTCGTACTATATTTGTTGCATTGTATCCAGTTACAATTTCTCGATTGATTTGTTCCTCAGTCATTAATCCCAATTCATATGCACGAGCAAATATATCTATATTAGTATAAAATGGGAATTTATATTCTAGAAGTTGATAATTTGCAAATGTAGTGTAGAAGAACTTAGTAAATGAAATATCATCATGAATAAATGAATGTGCCTTTCCAAGCCAATAGTTCAAAATTGGGGCATCTAAAGCAGGGCAGTATTCATTTTGTCTATAGTAGTTTTTAGTAAACTCAACTCTTTGCTTTTTACACTGTTCAGTAGTTAATAGGTTTCTTAGTTTGTAATATGTATCCAAACAGTATTCAAACATTTCTTTCTGGTCAAATTCATTTAGTAATACTGAAAGTATTCTTCTTGTAAGAACATCAAATTTTAATTTCTCTAATTTTGAATATAATTTCTTTTGTTTTTTTTCATCAAGGACATTTGAATATATAGATGAAAACCAACTTTTCTCTATCTCATGATAAGCACATGGGCGTATACTATAAAATAAAATCTCAAGGATTGTTTTATAATCTAAATTAAGTTTCTTGCTAGTTTCTCTCCAAAGCTCAGCTAATGGATAATTATCAATAGTATCCTTATTATTTCCAGTTATACGTTTAATAGGAGTTAGATTATATGTAGAGTAACCTAAAAGTATTTTATCCATATTACCTGACCATCTCTCAACTTCATACTCATAATCTGCATTTTCAATGATAAGTTCATCAAATTTTTCATATACTTTTAATATTTTATTTATATCTACATCGAGAATCTTCTTAGCTTCTTTTTTAGTTGATATAGAAACAGAATCCTCATTAGAAGATAAGCTTAAATTAGAAATAATCTTATTAAGTTTTGATGGACTAGAGGAATCGCATTTAAAATCAAATTGTTCAGGAATTTGAACCTTATTTTCAGGATTGTATATGCCAAATCCATTTTCTTTACAATAATCATTTTTTGCTTTACCTAATAAATTATCAATTAATATCTGAACTTGAGATGTATTCTTTTTAGACTTATCAACACTTTCCACTAATAAAATAAGTTTATTATATAGCTCTTGTCTATCAGTATTGTCTTTTAATAAGTTTACAATTTCAAGTCCTCCAAGACATTTTTGCGAATTTGAAGATTTTATTAGAGAAGAAGCAATATTTTCTAGCTTTAAATCATCTTGTTCAAGTAAAATCTTTATTACTGTTTGTCTGATGGAACTTGTTTTTAAAGTAAGCAAGTTGTTTATTCTGTCTAACTCTACATCTGATAAGTCAAGTTCTTTAAGTAAAGTTAATACAATTTCTCTATTGGAAACACTCTTATCGCTCAAACATTCTAATAAGAAACTACGTTGTTTATCTGTTTTTGGCTCATTTATAAAATTAGCTATAAGTGAAGCTCTTAAATCTGAACTCATAAGATGACAGTTGTCCATTAGAACATCCATAAATTGAGTATTCATATCATATGCTGTTAATGTCATCATGCATCTAAGTATATTGTGAGAAGAAATTTCAACCCAAGACCATGGAAATACACTGCCAGAAAATTCCTTAGTTTTTGAATTTAAAAGTTCTAAGGTATGTTTTAGATTTTCAAATTGTTCCTTTCTAGCTTCAAAGTTTTTATCAATAGGAGAATCTGATAAGTCAAAATCAACTTTTCTGTTTTGCCAATTATAATAGTAGCCAACAGAACTTTCTACATAGAAGTTTCTAACTACCCATGCAAGTATCTCTAAATCGTCACCTTTAATATTTTTAGATGCAACAGAGTGTTTAAAATATGTACTTTCTGTGTTTGATAAGAAGTAAAGTGCCACAAGCTTTTTGTACTTTTCATCATGTGAAAGTAATTTTTCAATAAGAGAGTAGGAATCGTAGATATTGTAAGTTGCAGTTGCCCATAAAGCAAAATAAATTTCAAGGTTATCATTACTATTAATTGACTCTATACGAAACTCTTCATCAGTCAATGATTTATATGAAAGTTCTAAACACTTACGAATTATTCCAGGTTTTTGGTCTGAAAAACCAAGTCCTGTCCATGTATCCAAAGCTCTTATAACAGAACTAAATCTTTCTAAATTGTTATCTAAGATAGTTTTTAACATATAGACAGATGCAGGAATTGTACCTTCATCTAGACTTTCTACAATTTGTTGTCTAAGGCCTTCTTGTTGTTTAGCAGCCAAAAGAAGTTTAGAAAGCATTTCATAGCACTTTTCACTATGACTTTTCATAATACCAATTATCATTTGTCTAGTAAGTAGGGCGGTTTGATTTTCTCCAAAAATTACTTCTTCTAAAGCGTTGATTACATCATTATTTCCTTTATCTATTTCTAGTGCGATTTTATCACTCATTATATAGTCATATTGAAGAACTTTATCTGGAAGTGTAAGATAATCTAAGACAGAAAAATCATAATATATCAAACTAACATAATGTGAAATAAGCCTAATTATACTTCTAAAATAATCTTTAAGTCTATTTGAGCGATATCCTTTACGATAGTATCCTCCTGAATATGGATAATTCAATTTTCTTTTAATTAATTGGCAAAGTTCTTCCACTTGTTCAGGAGAAAACATTAATTCTAAGGCATTTTTTAAAGGACCAGAAAGTAAAGTGTCTACACTTTCAATTTCGTAGTAATAACAATTATAGTATTTTTTTATCATATCTAAGAATTTATTTTCATCTTTTACATCATAATAGTATGATTCATCTTTTACACAATCCCAAAGAGATTTAGCTAAGTCGTAATATGGTTTTGAAGAAGATTTAGTAAAATTGTTTTTAAAATCTTCAATTATTTTAGTATTTTTTTCTACTCTAGTACGTTCTGACATTTATGTACCTCCAATTTATTTATTTTAAAACATTCTTCCAGCAAGTAGAGTGAGTCTTATAAAAGTGAATATATCACCATCTTTTAAATTTATAGGAGAATTGAGTTCTTCAATAACATCTTCGTTTATAAGAACTTTATAGATTCCATCTTCAAATGCTTGTAGTGCAACTTCTATGGATTTTTCTACAGATTGTTTGTTCTCATTGTAGATAGAGCCGAATCCAACTTTTCCAATGGTAGCTTGAGACTCAATCTCTTCACTAGTTAAAAAGCTTATTATTGATTTTTCTGGGGTCTTTTCATTATATTCAAGAACATTTTTAGATACAATTTCAGAGATAGCCTCTTTTAGGCAATTGATGTTGTCAGATAAATCAAAGGGGGTAAGTTCTAGCATAGGTCTACGTTTGCCAACAGCTTTAACTCTAAAATAAATTTGCATAAAATCACCTCGCAAAATATTAAGTATTAAGAAACTTAAAAAATTTATCTATTTGTTATATTATATCATTTTGTGAAATATTAGTGTGGGTTATGGAATTATTTTACAAAAAATAGAAAAAAAGCTATCTTAAAGTCTAAAAAAGAGATAAAAGATAACTTTTGATTGTGAAAATATATAATAATAACTACATGTAGTTATTATTATATATTTTAGATGATTGGTTTTAATAACTATCTTTTTTTATTTATAAATTTTATTCCTAAGTATTTTTTGATATCCTCTTCAGGAGAAAAATCGTCAATAAGTATTTCTTTGCCAGTATCTTCAAATACTACTAGAACTTCACAGTCACCCTGTAAGAAAAATTTTTTAACCGTGTCTTCTTTAACTTCTCTAACTTTTACTACATTCTTTTTTTCTTTTTCAAAGTCTTTTGTATAGTAACTTCCCATCATATTAATGATTTTTGTATATCTATTCATAAAATGCCTCCTCATGCGATTAAATTTAAAAAATATGTTATAATAATTGTTTGTATTAACTTAATAATTATAACAAGGAGTAATAATAATGACTAGTATAAAAAATAAAGATATTTTAAATTGTATAGATTATTCCACTAAAAATAAGCTCTTTAATGAACTAAATGATGTATATGAATCCTTACCAACTGGAAATTGTTCTGGTTGTGGTAATTGTTGTATGGAATCAGTAGGTATAAATTTAATTGAGTTTTTGAATATATTTTGTTATCTTGAAGATAGAGCGGATTTAAGAAGAAGATGTATAAGTAAAATAGTAGACTATTATTTTGAAGAGTATTCCAAAAAAAATTCATGTCCATTCAAAGACGATGATAATAGGTGTTTAATATATGAAGTTAGACCACTAAATTGCAGATTATTTGGACATTGGAAAAAAGCAGACTATAACAAAAATCTAGATAATGTCACTAAGAAAAATAATGACTATAAAGAGTTGATGAAGAGACAATTTGGATTTGAAATAAATGATGAAGTGGTAAATTATAGAATAGATTATTGTGAAAGCTTTATTCCAGGCAAAGGTTATTTGAGCAAATCTGAGAGATTAAGCTTTTTTGATAAACTTATGATACTAGATTCAAAACTTTATTCTAATGGCATTATAGATATAGATTTTAAGGATAGAGGTATAGTTGAATATTTTATAGAATCGCTATTTTACAGAGATTTAGCATATAATGTAAAAATAAGGATATCTAAAGAACCTAAAATAAAAAAAAGAACTATTAATAGAATAAAAAGGCTTATTCTACTAGAGTCTTATATTAAATAAATAATAACTTGTAGTATAAATATTGTCAAAATGAGGTGAAGATGGTGAATCTAACAAAAGTAAAAGGGAATACTTTCTTTATAAAAGGTGGTACAAATACAGGAATATATGTGTTTGAGGATAATACAGCACTTATGATAGACCCAGGATTATGTGGTTCGAGGCCCAGAAGAGTAACCAAAGTATTGGATGAAAATAAAATACAAGTTAGATATATTATAAATACTCATGGCCATGATGACCACTATGGGGCATGTAATCAATTTAAAGAACATTATAAAGATGTGTGTGTAATGTCATCAAAATACGATAAGTTATATATAGAAAACCCAGAATTATTTTCAAAGTATATTGTTGGGGGGAAAAGCAATATATTTATGGATAATATTTTAAAAAGTAAAATGTTAGATGATATAGAAATAGATAAAACTATAGATGGAGGTAGGCTGGAATTAAATAATGAAATGTTTGATATAATTGAATTTCAGGGACATACACCTGGAAGTATAGCTGTTTTAACTAAAGATAAGGTGATTTTTGTGGGAGACCTTTTGATAGGAGATGAAATTCTATCAAAATATGATTTCTTATTTTTATATGATATACAAGAACAAATGAACTCATTAGAAAAGTTAAAAGGTATAGATTTTGAGTATTTAGTTTTGGGTCATGGAAAACAAGTGATATCAAAAGAAGATGCTTATAAATTAATAGAAAAGCATTTGAATGCTTTAGATAAATATTTATACCAAATAAGACAGTTACTTGAAAAACCAAAATCTTTAGAAATTTTACTAAAAAATATTATAAATAACAATAATTTAAGCAATAATTATAAAGAGTATCATTTTTTTAAATCTTCATTGGTATCTGTTATAAGTTACCTAATTGATTTAGACGAAATAGGGTATATCTTAGAGGATGGAGAATTGCTTTACTATACAAAAACAAAATAAATTATGATAAAATAAAGAAGGTCATAAAAAACAAATAAAGGGTGAGCAATATGGAATACGAAAAATGGAATGAAATACTAGCGCCTTATGAACATGCAGTAGAAGAATTGAAAATAAAATTTAAAAATATAAGAAAAGAATATTTAGCAAAAGGCGAATATTCTCCCATAGAATTTGTCACAGGAAGGACAAAAAAAATATCTTCCATAATATCTAAGTTAAAAAGGCTAAATGCAAAAGATTTAGAAACTGAAATTGATGATATCGCTGGTATAAGAATAATGTGCCAGTTTGTTGAAGATATATATTCTATAGTTGATTTGATAAAAGTAAGAAACGATATGACTATAATAGGAGAAAAAGATTATATTACAAACTACAAAGATAGTGGTTATAGAAGCTATCATGTTATAATAAAATATCCTATAAACTCAATTGCGGGCTCAAAAGAAATTATATGTGAAATACAAATAAGAACTCTTGCAATGAATTTCTGGGCTACAATAGAACATTCATTAAAATATAAATATGACCATTACATACCTGAGACTCTAGCAGAAAGACTTAGAAGAGCTTCTGATGCTGCGTTTCTCTTAGACCAAGAAATGAGTGAAATAAGAGAGGATATAATGAAAGCTCAGGCTATGTATCAAATGAAGTCTATAGCAATTAGAGACACTCTAAATAGAATACAAGAGTTATATGACTTAGGTGATACACATAAAGCTATGCAGTATCAAAGAAAGTTGGATAGAACTGAAACAGACAAAAACATAACCGAAATTTTAGAATTAAAACAAGAAATAGATATGTTATTAGAGCAATATAAGGATACTAAGGTAGATGATAGAGTGGTTCAATAAAGCTACTTATAGAAAATTTACTAAATATTAATGGGGCTGCCTCTTAATGGAAAATAATTTCTAAGAAGAGACAGCCTATTTAGTTTAATCAAGGAAGGAATGATGTTATGAGTTTATATGCAATAGGTGATTTACATTTTTCAACATCGGTAAATAAGCCAATGAATATCTTTGGCAGTAATTGGGATGGTCATGAAAAAAAAATTATAGATAATTGGAAAGAGGTTGTTACAGAGGAAGATGTAGTATTAGTATTAGGAGATACGTCTTGGGGAATTAATTTATCAGAAGCTAAAAAAGACTTAGACATAATAAATGAACTTCCAGGTAAAAAAATACTTATAAAGGGAAATCACGACTATTGGTGGACAACAGTTACAAGTTTGAATAAGCTATATGAAAATATGCGTTTTATTCAAACAAATTTCTATGAATATAGAGATTATGCAATTTGTGGAGGCAGAGGTTGGATATGTCCTAATGATGTTAAATTTGATGAGACGGATGAAAAAGTTTATAAAAGAGAAGAAAATAGATTAAGGCTGTCATTAGAGTCTGCACATAAAAAAGGTTATTCTAAAATAATAGTAATCACTCATTATCCTCCTACAAATGATAGATTAGAGGAGTCTTTGTTTACAAAATTATATGAAGAATATAATGTTGAAAAGGTGATTTATGGTCACTTGCATGGTAAAGAGTCTTTTAAAATGGGTCTAAAAGGGATTCGAAATGGAGTTGAATATATATTAGCATCTTGTGATTATACAGAATTTAATTTAATAAAAGTTCACGATTAAAAAACATAAATTGGTAAATACTATAAGATACACGATTAAAAATAAATATTTGAGGGATTTCGGTTTTGAGAAAGGAGACACGATTTATGAGGTGGATATTAGTTTTTATATTTTTATATCTTATTCCTTTGATAGTGATATTCAGAAATTACAAGAATTTTAAGAGGTCTTGTATCTACAGTAGTATTTATGTAGTGTTAGCTACAACAATAATGATAAGCAACATATATATGAGTGGACTTAATAAGATAAAAGAATCTATGTATTATCATAATTATATTTCTGATGAGACGTATGATGAAAAATATGTATCAAATTTTAATGAAAAAGAAGATAGTGATTTAAAACAAGATAAAAATACACAAAGTACAGAAAATAATAAAGAAGAAAATAAACAAGATGTAACAAAGAATAATGATTTAGAAAGAAATACTTCAACAAATAGTGAATCAGAAAAACAAGGAAATACTGAAGAAAACAATGATAATTATACAAGTAAAGAAAATGATAGTGAAGATATTAAAAAAATAGACCTAGAAAGTATAGGAATTTTCAAGAAAGAAATTTATAATATAGAAAGAGTAGCTTTAGTACCAATGAGAGAATGTATACCTTATACTAAGGATATTGCAAAAAACATAACTAAATTGTCTAGTATAAAAAAAGATGTTACAAATGCTAGAAATAAATGTAAAGAAGTTATAGAAGAATATGAGAATATGCAAATCCCAGAACTTTCTAAGGATGAATATACAAAGGTATTAAGCAGTGCTAGAGATGATGTAAAAAAGGCGTATGAACTTAGACAAAAGTCCATGGATAGTGCCTTAAAATTAATAAATACTAAAAGTCCTAAATATATAGGCAAGATAACTGAGTATCTTGATTTATCAGATAAGCAGATAGAAAGTTTTAAAAATAGATTGAATGATTTAAATGAAGAAATAGATGGGTCAAATACTATTGATTAATAAGAGTTAAAGAGATAAGTTAAAAGGGAGATTAGGATGAATAAGCAGAGTATAGGAAAACTAAATATGTTTTTTATGGGGATTACTCAGAGAAACCTTGAAAATGAAGATTTTTTTATTGAATTAGAAGTAGTTTTTAAATCAGGAAGAAAAGAATTTAAAGGAATTGCAACAGAAGAAGAAGGTAAGTACAAATTTAATTTTAAAGGCAAATCAGAGTTATATACATTTAGTAAATTGTTAAAAATTATATCTAAAGAAGCTGAAAATTATGATGCACTAGTATTTAGATATATTGAAAGAGGTACTATTGTCGTAATAGAAGGAGACAATAAAAAAGTAAATGTAAAGTATCTAGATAATAAAGAAGAAGTACCAAAAATAGATGAATTTACAGCATCTCAAATAAAAAACAGAGAGTACTATGTAAAAGTAGGACAAGCAAATGCACTTTTAAAAGAAATTGGAGTACTTACAAAAGATGGTAAAATAAAAAACGATAAAATAAGAAAGTATAATCAAATAGACCACTTTGTGGAGCTTATAGACAATATTTTAAAAGAAATAAAAGACAAAGACTGTATAACAATATTAGATTGTGCTTGTGGTAAATCATATCTAAGTTTTGTACTAAACTTCTATATAAAAGAAGTATTAAAGAAAAACTGTTATTTTATAGGAATAGATTATTCAGATGTAGTTATAGAAGCTTCAAAGAAGATGGCTAAAAATTTAGGCTATAAAAATATGTTATTTATAAAAGAGGATTTAACTAATTATACACCTAATAGAGATGTTGACCTTGTAATAAGCTTACATGCTTGTGATACAGCAACAGATATGGCTATAGGACTAGGGATTAGAGCAAAGTCAGAAGCTATAGTAGTAGTACCATGCTGTCATAAGGAGTTATTAGGACAATATAAATATGAAGCTATGGAACCAATATTAAAACATGGAGTATTTAAAGCTAGATTTGCAGACTTAATAACTGATGGTTTAAGAACTTTATTGTTAGAAGGAAATGGATACGATACTTCTGTGGTAGAATACATATCCCCATTAGATACACCAAAAAATTTAATGATAAGAGCAATAAAAACTAAAATAAATAATGAAAAAGCATTAAATGAATATAGAGAACTAAAAACACAATTTGGAGTAGAACCAACTTTAGAAAAACTTATATATTAGTTGAAAATGTAAAATTTATAAAAAGCTTGCTTAAATATGCAAGCTTTTTGGTATTATATAGGTATAGTCATATATGTGATTTTGATTTATAATTAAAGCTGTGCTATAATGTTTGATTAATAAAATCAATAAATGTTACATGGAGGTAAAAATGAACAAATTAAATATATGTATTGATATAGATGGAACAATAACTAGTCCTTATCATTTTCTTCCATACCTAAATGATATCTTCAATAAAAACATTACAGAGTCAGAGTGTATAACTCACAATTGGGAAGAATTATATGGTTCAGGAATAAGCGATGTATATACAGAATTTAATGATAAGTATGTACATTCATATGATGAAGCAGAAATTGTAGAAGGAGCTATTGAAGTAATAGATGAATTATCTAAGGGGCATAATTTATATTTTGTAACTGCTAGACATGAATGTTTAACTGATGTAACTAAAAACTGGTTAATTAGACAAGGAATTTTAGATATAGATGTTTACTTATTAGGAAGTGATTATAAAGTTGAAAAGGCAAGAGAACTGAGTTGTGATATATTTATAGAAGATAACCCTTTAAACTCAGTCCAATTAGCTGATGCAGGTGTTAAAGTAATACTTTTAGATACTAACTATAATAAAAATATTGAACATCAAAACATAATTAGAGTTAATAACTGGATAGATATTAAAAAGATTATAGAACAAAGTAATTAAAAGACTTATAAATTGAAAGGGGGAGCATATGATAGATTTAAAACTAGAAAACAGAAAAGGAAAAATTCATGTAAAGAGTAGTGAGATAAAAGATATTTTAGAATTACGTCCAGATTTTGAATATGTACAAGATATATCAAATACTATAAATCAGGAGAATATATTGGTGTTTGATTGTCAATTAACAGGAAATTCTTTTGATATGGATGATTTAGATATAGAAGAAATATTAGAAGAATTAGGTGAGGAAATAGATGAGTCTTATTTCAATGTCTTATTTGAGGATGTAAGAGCATATTTAAAAGATGCTACTGATGAAATAGAGGCAGATTTGCAAGAAAATTACCTATTTGATAATTTGAGATGCTATTTTGATATATATAATATAAATCAAGAATTCACTGATTTTAAGTTTGTATTTTTAGTTTCTTTTAAGGATATAAAAATATCTTCATTAGCTAATCTAGCTAAGATTGTTTCCAAAAGACAACTGATAGGAGCATCTAAGTTTTATAGTTAAAATATAAAAATATAATTTTATGATAATAAAAGCTAGTAGCTTAAAAAAATATGGGCTACTGGCTTTTTTATTTGCTCATTTTTAAAGGAAATTTCAAAATAGTATTTACATTTCTAAAAGAATATTATATATTAAACATAATGTACAGTATATCGAATAAAATATTTTAAAGTAAGTTACTGTCTTTAGATAAAATAATTAAATATACTTAGGATTATATAAGTATATTAGAGGTGAATTTATGCAGAATTTAAATGAAATAATTGCTGAGAATTTAAAAAAGATAAGGAAAGAAAAACATCTTAGCTTAGATAAAATTTCTCAACTTAGTGGGGTAAGTAAGAGTATGTTGTCTCAAATTGAAAAATGCGAAGTGAATCCAACTATATCTACTATCAAGAAAATAACGAATGGATTAAAAATATCATTTACATCATTGATGGAAAGACAAGAAAGTGATATAGAATTGGTTGATAAAAAGGATGTAGACCATTTTATTGAGGATGATGGAAAATATGTAAGTTATCCGATATTTCCATTTGATTCTAAAAGAAGATTTGAAATATTTATGATTGAGATAGAAGAGGGTGGAACATTGTATTCAAATGCTGAACTTCCAGGAACTCAAGAGTTTATTACAGTTTTTAGTGGTGAAATAACTATTAAAATAAATGGAGAGGATTATATTGTATCTAGTGGAAATTCTATAAGATTTAAAGCTGATGTATCACATATATATAGAAACTCAGGTAGAGGTGTAGCTAAAATAAGTATGGTAGTATATTATGTATAATAATTGAATGGAGTATATAGTGATATTTAGATGATTTTAAGTATGAGAGTATTTAGTATTTGAATAATAGGAGTGTGATTTATAGATGAATAACAAAAAAGCAGTTTTCTTCTTTTGTAATAATTTAGATAAAGACCCAGTGGCTAAGAATGTAATTAATTGTTGTGAGGAAGTAATGGATTTAAAGCAGACTGATATTATTGTTGATGATAATTTTGTATTAGAATTTATAGATAAAAATAATAACTTATTCCAGTTTGTAAAAACGGAAAATGTAATAAGTCATGATTATAAATATTATCTGCCAATTTTAAATAAGTATTTCAAAAATTTTGATTTTGCAGGAGTTGTGAATTGGCATGAAGGAGAGAATGCTCCAGCAAATATTCTAACAGCTCATACTATTGGAGATGTACCAACAGGCGAGTTTGGAAATTCAAATCCAAAATATTTTAGAAACTTAATTAATGCAATTGAAGATATAAAAAATGAAAACTCTCTTGATGAATTCACTACATTAACAGAAGCAACTCACTGGTCTGGAACTACATATGGGGAAGTATCTAAATTAATTACAGAATATTCTGTACCTATGTTAGATATTGAGATAGGAAGTAATAGTAATAGTTTTAATAATAAGACGGCAATACAAGTATTATCGAAATCTCTAATTAGAGTATTTGATAATGATGAGTCTATAAAAACTTTACTGTGTGTAGGAGGAGTTCACTTTGAAAATTCTTTTGCAGATATTATAAAAAATAGAGAATACAATATATCAATTGGACATGTATTACCAAATCAATGGATTGTAAGTGGAATGTATGATAATGAAGATGGATTTGAAAAATTAGAAAAGTGTGTAGACAGTATTGATGGTGGAATTGATGGTATAGTTTTTCATGATAAGTTAAAGGGGGCTTATAAAGAACAATGTCGTAAATTAGGAGAAAAGCTTAAGGTGCCTGTATTTAAACATAAGACATTGAAAACCCCAAAAGATTTGCCCATATGGTAGATTTGATTTATAATAATGAGATTTAGTAAGTATATTCAGTAAGTCAGATTAATTTTTAAGTGAGGTCAAAAATGATAATATCTTATTTTGCACTATTAATTAGAGTAGTGCTATTAGCCTTTGAAAGAGTAGTTGTAAGATTATTAGGTGATGAAGAAGGTGATATTTATAAAAATATAGCTTCATCATTTTTATTTTTCTTTATAGGTGGAGTATGTTTACTACCATTTAGTATAACGAGTAAAGTTGGAGATTGGTCTTTTTTACTACCATGCTATATAAGTAGCTTAGTTTATTCAATTGGGTCAGTAGCATATGTAACATCTCTAGCAACTGGTGAAGTTTCACTTGTAACTCCAATAAACAGTTTAAACTCACTATTTCTATTGCTTTTATCAGTTGTATTTTTAGGTGAGAGTTTTAGTTTAGCAAAAGTTGCAGGAATTATAATTATGATTGGTGGAGTATTTATATTAAAAAATGTAAGCTCTTTATTAAAAAATGCATCTGCCATTTTAAATAATCTACCATGTAGATTGATGTTTTTGTACATATTTTTTCAATCCGTAGGAAGGGTATTAGATAAGGCATTTTATGTTCAAGTATCTCCTATACTGTATTCAACGATACTTTACTTTTTTGTCGGATTAAATCTATTTGTTTTTTTAGCATTTAAAAAGAAACAAAAAGTAATCTATGAAATTTTTAGTAATAAGAAAGGACTTTCGATTTTAAGTGGTGCTATTAATGGGTATTCTTATCTAGCATTATTAATTGCTTTAAATAATTTAGAACTCAGTATAGCAGAACCATTTTCTCAAGTATCTATGATAATAACTTTAATACTTGCTCACTTTATATTTAAAGAAAATATTAAGGAGAAAATACCAGGTTCAATTCTGATATTAATTGGTGGATGGTTATTATTGCTTTAATTGATAAATCAGAGAGATAATGAAAGTGTATAAAAGGCTATAGGTAAATTTGTTTTTACACAAATCTACTTACAGCCTCCCTTTTATTTTAAAAACCCTATAGTCACTATTTTTATGTTGTCAATCTTGTATTAAAATTTTAAATACTAATTTATAATTGTTAATTCTTATGTCTAACTCTTAATGGTATATCAAGTTCTTTTGCTAATTGTTTAGATTCTTCTATTTCTTCTGGAGATATTTCATCTACTACTGAAAAAGCAACTTCTTTTATATATTTTTTACAATCCTTTGCGAAATCTAGCATATAGTTAAATGATTTTTCTCCAAATTTTGGTTGAGTAACTCTATTATAAGCTTCTTTATTTGGAGCATTAAGACTTATTGATACTGCATCTATTACATCTTTTAACATGATAGCAGTTTTTTTATTGTGTATTAAATCGCTTAGACCGTTTGTATTTATTCTTGTTTTGATATTACTTTTTTCCTTTATAAATTTAGCAACTTCTATTAATTCATTTATTCTCATTAGTGGTTCACCATATCCACAAAATACAATTTCATCATATTCATCTAAATTATATTTGTCAAAGGCTTCTTTTACTTCATCAATACTTGGTTCGTGTTCTAACCATAAGCTACCACTATTTGCTACTTCGTCTTTTTCATTTCTTATGCAAAACACACATTTACATGGACATGTATTAGTTATATTTACATAGATACTGTTTTCAATTGTATATAAGATATTCATAATTTTCCCTCCATAAATTTAAGTCTTTAGTTAAAATAACGTCTTTTAAAATCAAGTTTATCAAGTGCCATCCCTAGAAGTACAAACACAATAAAGCTTCCTATTGGTTGTAACAAACCAAGTAAACTCATTACGAAAGCACTCGTAAAGCTTCCAATAATTATTCCCTCAGCAAACATATATAAAACTAGACCTACTATGCCTGCTACAAATGAAGCAATTATATTTCTTTTGTTTATTATCTTGTCACTTTTAGAAGTGAAAAATAATACAAGTATTGGCTTTATAATTATAGTTGGTATTACCCATATTGCAGCTCCTGTAGATAAATCAGCTAGACCAGCACCTATTGCAGAGGCCACTATAGCATAGTTTGTTGGTAAAATAGTTGCAGCTAGATAAATAAAGGCATCTCCTATATGAACATATCCGTTGTTTCCACCAACTGGAATATGTAATATATAAGCTATTGTCAAACATATTATAGATGCAAATAACGCTGAAGTGACGATACAGGTCGTCTTTTTAGAAGTAGCTTTGTTCATTTTTTCCAATATAATCCCTCCTCAAAAATCCCAAACTAGCATTCTTGTAATGTTTTCTTATAAATATATTAATATTAATCATACAATTTTCATAGTTTGTTTGGTATTTTTCTGGTAAAAAGTGAATTGTACCCATTCAAAGTCTTTTGATGGAAAAGTAGATTGTAATTAGGGTAATTTAATAGGATGATTATAAAGATGGTTGTAAATTCGATATAAAATATAATAAATAGTAGGTGTATGCAAATAATATAAAAGAAGAAAAGCAATATAAGAGAGTCATACTCAATGTATATTGAATAGACTCTCTTATATTTGGGAAATTAAAGGCTATTTTGTTAGATAATAGCTAATTAATGAAAAAATATATTTATAAAATACTAATTTACTCTGTTAGCAGCAGTTCCTGTGCTTATAACATCTACAGCACTACTTAAACTAGAATAAACTATATTTTCTATCGCTGTACTAGTGAAGAATCCAAGGTGATGAGTAAATATAACTTGTTCCATAGAAAGAAGTTTGTTTATTTCTGGGTCAGTTAATTCACCTGGGTTCATTTTTTTATTTAAGAATAATCCTTCAGTTTCAAATGTATCAAGGGCAGCAGCTCTTATTTTTCCAGCTTCTAGTGCTTCTATTAAGTCCCCTGTCTTAATCAAACCACCACGACCAGTGTTTACTATGTAAGCTCCATCCTTCATTATAGCTAAAGTATCTTTATTTATCATATGTTTTGTTCCTTCAAGTAAAGGAGTATGTAATGTTATAAGGTCAGCTTCTTTAAGAAGGTCTTCTAAAGAATCTTTATAAGTTAATATATCATTTAAATCTTTATTTGGATATTGGTCAAATGCAATTACATTAGCTCCTAAGCCTTTGAATAATTTTGCAGAAGTAGCACCTATTTTTCCTGTACCTATAACACCAACTGTAATAGATCTAACTTCTGTTCCAAGAAGTTCAGCTATCCAACGATAGTCACCTTCACAGACTTTTTTCTTTACTAAAGGAGTCTTTCTTAAAAGGTTCATAGCTTGAGTAACAGCTAATTCAGCTATTGCATTAGGTGAATAAGAAGGAACATTTGTAACAATAAGTTCATTTTTATTAACTAAATCAAAATCTATCATGTCAACCCCTGCAGTTCTTGAAGCTATAACTTTAACTCCAGCATCTTTTAAAGTTTCATAGATATAAGGATTATCTATATAGTTAGTTTGTTGTATAGATATACCATCATATCCTTTAGCTTTAGTGATATTTTCTTCAGTCATGTTTTCAGGATAAATATCCACTTGAACATCCTTATGCTCTTCAGACCATTGTTTTATTACTGGTTCTTCATAATCGCGTGCTCCAAATACTAGTATTTTCATATCAATACCCTCCTGTAATTATTAAATTATATGGTAATCTTTCATTTAGAAATAATATGTAGCATATAAGGTTATATTTTTGTACAAAATTTTTAAGGTTAAAAATTTAGTTTTGAAATTGTTTTCCCTGTGTCATTTTTATATCTAGTCATTTTTTATTTAATAGAATAATTGCTTTAAAAATTTATCAAAGAAATTGTTATTTTTTAGATTAAATATTATTAAAAAATTATCTAAGTCTGAAATTAGTTAACTAACTTGCTGATTAATTACAATGATAACATGTGTTTTTGAGTTTAGCAATGAAAACTTTTTTTGAAATGTCAAGCTTTTTCATAAAAAAATATATAAAAAAAACTTTTAAATGCATGGAAAAAATAGCAAGATGCAATGGAGAGTTGCATAATGCCATGAAATGGAATTAATAATGCAATTGTATATTGTTAAAAAACATTCAAATCAAGCGATATTTTGATTAAATATAAAGTTGGCACGATAAATGCTTAACAATATAGGTGTAAGACAATAAAAAATATAAAAAATAATCATTTATAACTTTTAATAATTTTATAAGTTATCTTAATAAGATTAGGAACTTTGACACCAAATAGTTAATATCAGAAAAAAGTACTTTATGTGTGATTTAATTGAATTTTTATAATTGATACTATTAAGGAGGAAAACGTTATGCTTTTAGAAGGAGTTAAGGTAGTAGAACTTTCAAGTTTCATCGCAGCACCATGTTGTGCAAAAATGTTAGGTGACTGGGGTGCAGATGTTATTAAAGTTGAGCCTATAGAAGGTGATGGAATAAGAGTTATGGGTGGAACATTTAAATCTCCAGCATCAGATGATGAAAACCCTATGTTTGAATTAGAAAATGGAAATAAGAAGGGTGTAAGTATTAATATAAAATCAAAAGAAGGAATAGAAATATTACATAAATTAATATCAGAAGCAGACATATTTGTAACTAATGTTAGAGTTCAAGCATTAGAAAAAATGGGTATAGCTTATGATCAAATAAAAGATAAGTATCCAGGATTAATATTTGCTCAAATATTAGGATATGGTGAAAAAGGACCTTTAAAAGATAAACCAGGATTTGACTATACTGCATACTTTGCAAGAGGAGGAGTTAGCCAATCTGTAATGGAAAAAGGAACATCTCCAGCAAATACAGCAGCAGGATTTGGTGACCACTATGCAGGTCTAGCATTAGCAGCAGGTAGTTTAGCAGCATTACATAAAAAAGGTCAAACTGGTATAGGTGAAAGAGTAACAGTAAGTCTTTTCCATACAGCTATATATGGAATGGGAACAATGATAACAACAGCACAATACGGAAATGAAATGCCTTTATCAAGAGAAAATCCAAACAGCCCATTAATGACTACATATAAATGTAAAGATGGAAGATGGATTCAATTAGCTTTAATACAATACAACAAGTGGTTAGGCAAATTCTGTAAGGTTATAAATAGAGAGTATATATTAGAAGATGACAGATACAACAACATAGATTCAATGGTTAATCACATTGAAGGTTTAGTTAAGATAGTTGGAGAAGCTATGTTAGAAAAAACATTAGATGAGTGGTCAGTTCTATTAGAAGAAGCAGACTTACCATTTGAAAAAATCCAAAGCTGTGAAGATTTACTAGATGATGAACAAGCTTGGGCAAATGACTTCTTATTTAAGAAGACATATGATAGTGGAAATACAGGTGTCTTAGTTAATACTCCAGTTATGTTTAGAAATGAAGGAATAAAAGATTATACACCAGCACCAAAAGTAGGGGAACATACTATAGAAGTATTAAAAACTTTAGGCTATGACGAATCAAAAATAAATAACTTAAAAGAAGATAAAGTTGTAAGATACTAATTAGTATTTCTAGATTTTGGGAAAGGAGAATACTAAAGATGTATACAATGGGATTAGATATAGGTTCAACTGCATCAAAGGGAGTAATTTTAAAAGATGGAGAGGATATTGTGGCTTCAGCTACTATATCTTCTGGTACTGGGACTACTGGACCATCAAGAGTTTTGGAAAAATTATATAGTGAGTCAGGTCTTGCAAGAGAAGACATTGAGAAAATAGTAGTTACAGGGTATGGGAGAATGAAATATTCTGATGCTGACAAACAGATAAGTGAGTTAAGTTGTCATGCTAGAGGAGTAAACTTCATAATTCCAGAGACAAGAACCATTATTGATATAGGTGGTCAAGATGCTAAAGTACTAAAGCTAGATAAGAATGGAAGATTACTAAACTTTCTTATGAATGACAAATGCGCTGCAGGTACAGGAAGATTTTTAGATGTAATGGCAAAAATAATAGAGGTTGATGTATCTGAACTCGGAAGTATATCTATGAATTCTCAAAATGAAGTATCAATAAGTAGTACATGCACAGTGTTTGCAGAATCTGAAGTTATATCACACTTATCAGAAAATGCAAAAATTGAAGATATAGTAGCAGGTATTCACACTTCAGTAGCAAAGAGAGTTTCTAGCCTAGCAAAAAGAATAGGAGTACAAAGAAACGTAGTAATGGTTGGTGGAGTTGCCAGAAATAGTGGAATTGTAAGAGCTATGGCAAGAGAAATCAATACAGAAATTATTGTACCTGATATACCTCAATTAACTGGTGCTTTAGGAGCAGCATTATATGCTTTTGATGAAGCAAAAGAATCACAAAAAGAAGTGAAAAATATATAAAAAGAGGGATGACAATGTCTGAAAAAAAAGAAGCTAGATTAGTAATAAACGATTTATTAGCTGAACAATATGCAAATGCATTTAAAGCTAAAGAAGAAGGAAGACCTGTAGGTTGGTCAACATCAGTATTTCCTCAAGAGTTAGCAGAAGTATTTGACTTAAATGTATTATATCCAGAAAATCAAGCAGCTGGGGTAGCGGCTAAAAAAGGTTCTTTAGAATTATGTGAAATGGCTGAATCTAAAGGATATTCTATCGACCTATGTGCATATGCAAGAACAAACTTTGGTCTTTTAGAAAATGGTGGATGCGAAGCTTTAGATATGCCAGCTCCAGATTTCCTACTTTGCTGTAATAATATATGTAATCAAGTTATAAAATGGTATGAAAATATTTCAAGAGAATTGGATATACCTTTAATAATGATTGATACAACTTTCAATAATGAAGATGAAGTAACTCAATCAAGAATAGACTATATAAAAGCTCAATTTGAAGAAGCTATAAAACAATTAGAAGTTATATCAGGAAAGAAATTTGACCCTAAGAAATTTGAAGAAGTAATGAAAATATCAGCTGAAAACGGAAGACTATGGAAATATTCTATGAGTTTACCAGCAGATTCTTCTCCTTCACCAATGAATGGATTTGATTTATTTACTTACATGGCTGTAATAGTTTGTGCTAGAGGTAAAAAAGAAACTACAGAAGCATTTAAATTACTTATAGAAGAGTTAGAAGACAACATGAAAACTGGAAAATCTTCTTTCAGAGGAGAAGAAAAATACAGAATAATGATGGAAGGTATACCTTGCTGGCCATATATTGGATATAAAATGAAAACATTAGCTAAATTTGGAGTTAATATGACAGGTAGTGTTTACCCACATGCTTGGGCATTACAATATGAAGTTAATGATTTAGATGGAATGGCAGTAGCATACAGTACTATGTTTAACAATGTAAACTTAGACCGTATGACAAAATATAGAGTTGATTCTTTAGTAGAGGGTAAATGTGATGGAGCATTCTATCATATGAACAGAAGCTGTAAACTTATGAGTTTAATACAATATGAAATGCAAAGAAGAGCAGCTGAAGAAACTGGATTACCATATGCTGGATTTGATGGTGACCAAGCAGACCCTAGAGCCTTTACTAATGCTCAATTTGAAACAAGAATTCAAGGTTTAGTTGAAGTAATGGAAGAAAGAAAAAAACTTAATAGAGGTGAGATATAATGGAAGCTATTTTATCTAAAATGAAAGAAGTAGTTGAAAATCCAAATAAGGCTGTAAAAGAATATAAAAATGCAACTGGTAAAAAAGCTATAGGTTGTTTCCCAGTTTATTGCCCAGAAGAAATTATACATGCAGCTGGAATGCTTCCAGTTGGTATATGGGGTGGACAAACAGAATTAGATTTAGCTAAACAATATTTCCCTGCATTTGCATGTTCAATAATGCAATCATGTCTAGAATATGGATTAAAAGGTGCATATGATGAATTATCTGGAGTTATCATACCAGGTATGTGTGACACATTAATTTGTTTAGGACAAAACTGGAAATCAGCAGTACCTCACATAAAATATATATCATTAGTACACCCACAAAACAGAAAACTTGAAGCTGGTGTAAAATACCTAATCAGTGAGTACAAAGGTGTAAAAAGAGAACTTGAAGAAATATGTGGTTATGAAATAGAAGAAGCAAAAATTCATGACAGTATAGAAATTTACAATGAACATAGAAAAACTATGAGAGACTTTGTTGAAGTAGCTTATAAACATTCTAATACTATAAAACCATCAATAAGAAGCTTAGTAATTAAAAGTGGATTCTTTATGAGAAAAGAAGAACACACTAAATTAGTAAAAGATTTAATAGCAAAATTAAACGCAATGCCAGAAGAAGTCTGTTCTGGAAAGAAAGTTTTATTGACAGGTATATTAGCAGATTCTAAAGATATATTAGATATTTTAGAAGACAATAATATAGCAGTAGTAGCAGATGATTTAGCTCAAGAAACAAGACAATTCAGAACAGATGTACCTGCAGGTGATGATGCATTAGAAAGATTAGCAAGACAATGGTCAAACATAGAAGGTTGTTCATTAGCTTATGACCCTAAGAAAAAACGTGGGTCACTTATAGTAGATGAAGTTAAAAAGAAAGATGTAGATGGTGTTATCTTCTGTATGATGAAATTCTGTGACCCAGAAGAATACGATTATCCTTTAGTTAAGAAAGATATAGAAGATAGTGGAATACCTACTTTATATGTTGAAATTGACCAACAAACTCAGAATAATGAACAAGCAAGAACTCGTATTCAAACATTTGCTGAGATGATGAGTTTAGCTTAAGTTCATTAAAATAAATTTACTATAAAATATGAAAATTGGAGGAAGCTATGTTATATAACAAAGAGCAAGAACTTTTAAGAAAAGCAGTAAGAGATTTTGTTAGTAAAGAATTAGATACTTTACCAGCAGAAATGGATAAAACAGGTGTAATGCCTAAGGAATTAATCAAAAAATTAGCTGAGACAAAATTTATAAGCAGTAATATCCCAGAAGAATATGGTGGAGGGGGAGCAGGTTATGTTTCTTACGCTATCATAATGGAAGAAATAGCTAGAAGATGTGCTTCAACAGCTACTTTTGTAACAGCTGGTTCTTCTCTTGCTACATTACCAATACTTTACAATGGTACTGAAGAGCAAAAACAAAAATACTTAAGAGGTTTAGCAACAGGTGAGTTAATAGGAGCATTTGGTTTAACTGAGCCAGGAGCTGGTTCTGATGCTGGTGGACAACAAACAACAGCAGAATTAGTAGGAGACCACTACATATTAAATGGTAGAAAAACTTTCATAACTAATGGACCATTCTGCGATATAGCTATAGTAATAGCAGTTACAGATAGATCTAAAGGTCTTAGAGGGACATCAGCATTTATAGTAGAAAGCAAATGGGATGGTTTCTCAACAGGAGCTCATGAAGATAAGATGGGTATAAGAGGAACTGAAACTTCTGACTTAATATTTGAAAACGTTAAAGTTCCAAAAGAAAACCTTATAGGAAAAGAAGGTAATGGATTTAAAATAGCAATGGGTACTTTAGAAGTAGGTAGAATAGGTGTTGCTGCCTTAGCTTTAGGAATTGCTCAAGGTGCTTTAGATGAAGCTGTTAAATATACAAAACAAAGAGTTCAATTTGGTAAGCCTATAGCTAAATTCCAAAATACTCAATTTACTATAGCTGATATGGAAACAAAAGTTTGTGCAGCTAGAGGATTAGTTTATGACGCAGCACAAAAGAGAGATGCAGGAATGAGAGTTGCTCAAGAATCTGCGATGGCTAAATACTATGCAGCAGAAGTTGCAAATGAAGTTGCTTATAAAGCATTACAACTTCACGGTGGATATGGATTCATAAAAGATTATGAAATAGAAAGAATTTACAGAGATGCTAGAATCGTATCAATATACGAAGGAACATCAGAAGTTCAAAAAATGGTAATTTCATCAAACGTATTAAAATAATAAATAATCTAATGAAATTGGAGGTATAGACTTTGAAAATATTAGTTTGCGTAAAACAAGTTCCAGATACTAACGAAGTAAGAATAAATAAAGAAACAGGTACTCTTATAAGAGATGGGGTTCCTAGTATATTAAACCCAGATGATGCAAATGCATTAGAAGAAGCATTAAAAATTAAAGATGAGCATGATGATGTAACTATAACAGTTATAACAATGGGACCTCCTCAAGCAGATTTTATGCTAAGAGAGTGTTTAGCTATGGGGGCTGATGATGCAATATTATTAAGTGATAGAGCATTTGGAGGAGCTGATACTTGGGCTACATCAAATACTATCGCAGCAGGAATATCTAAAATAGGCGATTATGATATAATATTTGCAGGAAGACAAGCAATAGATGGAGATACTGCACAAGTTGGACCACAAATTGCAGAAAAACTAGACATTCCTCAAGTTACATATGTACAAGACTTCAAAATAGAAGGAAAAGACATAATAGTTCAAAGACAATTAGAAGATGGATATGAATTAATTAAAGTAAGTACACCTGTACTTTTAACAGCAGTAAAAGAATTAAATGCACCTAGATATATGTCTGTTGATAAAATAGTTAAAGCATATAAACATGATGTAAAAGTTTGGACAATTGATGATTTAGACGTAAATAAAGAAGAAGTTGGCTTAAAAGCATCACCAACTAAAGTATTTAGATCATTTACTCCTGAACCAAGAGGAAAAGGAGAAATCTTAGAAGGTAAAGCTGACGAAATAGCTAACAAAATAATAATAGGTCTAAAACAAAAGCACATTATATAAGTTGGAGGAGTACAAACTATGAATGATATAAAAGATTTAAGTTCTTATAAAAACGTATGGATATTTGCAGAGCAAAGAGATGGAAAAATAACTCCAGTAGTTATCGAATTATTAGGAGAAGGAAGAAAATTAGCTAAAGAAGTAGATGCAGAACTTTGTGCAGTATTATTAGGAAAAGATGTTGATGGATTAGCTAAAGAATTGATTTCTTATGGAGCTGATAAAGTTTATGTTGCAGATGATGCTCTTTTAGAAAAATATACAACTGATGCATATACAAAAGTAATAAAAGATGCAATAGATGAAATAAAACCAGAAATAATGCTTTTCGGAGCAACTCATATAGGTAGAGACTTAGCACCTAGAATAGCTTCAAGAGTAGGAACTGGATTAACAGCAGACTGTACTAAATTAGAAATAGACCCAGAAGATAAGAAAATAAAACAAACTCGTCCAGCATTTGGTGGAAACATAATGGCTACAATCATTTGTCCAAACCATAGACCTCAAATGTCTACAGTTAGACCTGGTGTTATGGATAAAGCTGAAAAAGACGAAACAAGAACTGGTAAAGTTATAGCATTAGATTACAAAATAACTCAAGATGATATAAGAACTACTGTTTTAGAAACAGTTAAGAGTAAAAAAGATTTAGTATCTCTTACAGATGCAAATGTTATAGTATCAGGTGGTCTAGGATTAGGTGGACCTGAAGGATTTGAAATGCTTAAACAATTAGCTGACAAATTAGGTGGAGTAGTTGGTTCTTCTCGTGCTGCTGTAGATGCTGGATGGATAGACCATTCTCACCAAGTAGGTCAAACAGGAACTACTGTTAAACCAAACCTATACATAGCTTGTGGTATATCAGGAGCAATACAACATTTAGCAGGTATGCAATCATCAGATTTCATAATTGCTATAAACAAAAACCCAGCAGCTCCAATATTAGAAATTGCTGATTATGGAGTAGTTGGAGACTTACATGAAATAGTTCCAATGCTTATAGATAAATTAGATAGCGTTGATGATTTATTAGAAGCTATAAAAGCTTAATAGGTAACAAGTACCTAAATACTACTGATGAAATAAGCCTTATTAGTTAGTAACATAAATATTATTACATAATATGGTTATTGCTAAATCGTATTTGTCAGTTATTAAAAAGTCTGTTTGAATAAAATTTTATAATACAAGATATCTAGATAATCCTTATATGTATATTACTTACAAAATGTGAGTCGTATTCTATAAGGATTATCTTTATTTTCAAAAATAAGCACTAATTTTAATTAAATTGTATTAAATAGACAAATAATTACTGAATATGTGATAAAATACAATTAAAAGCAAAATGAAATTTTTAACAAACTATGACCATTAAAATTATCTGTAAGTTGTATTTTAATGAAGGAAGATATTAAAAAAAAGACGAATAAGGAGTTGGTTGTATGTGCTAATAGTATTTATTGTAAGCAAACAATAAATTTTGTATGTAGTTCAATAAATTACTTAATGAAAGGTGCGAATATTAATGGATAATAATTTGATAGGGCTTATAGAATATGTAGAAAATCCAGCTATTTTATGTAAAGAGTCAGGCGAAATAATATACTGTAATCATCTAATAGATAATATTTTTAGTTTTCTCGATATAAAAAGACCTAAAAATATAAATGAATTAGATTCAAATTTTGACAAAAAAGATATACTGGTGAATAATAAAAAGAAAATAGCTTTTAGAGAATTAAGAATGACTGCACATATTTATAATATGAAAGATAATGATAATGAAAATAACATAGTTTATTTATTTGAGAAGTCTGTAATATCTGACAAAGTAGTTGAGGATATAATAGAACATATAGATGAAGTTGTCGTTGTATTTAACAAAGATGGAGTAATTGAAAAGATGAATACTGTCAGTGATGAGATTTTACCTTTTAAAAGAACTGAAGTACTTGGTAGAAATATAACAGATCTTGTCAGACAGGGATTAGTTGAAGAACCAATAATATTAAATATGCTTAAGGTAAAGAAAAAGATTTATAGAAATATTGTTTATCCTGATGGAAAACTTATCGCTTATACAGCTGTTCCAAGATGGGACTCAAAAGGAAAACTTACAGGAGGAGTACTTACAGGAAGAGATATATCAAGGGTTATTAAACTTGAATCTCAGATAAGATATAGTGATGTATCAGAAGATACAGAGTATATAAGCAAAAGTAAGACTATGGACAATATAAAAAAAGTTGTCAAGAGAGCTGCAGCATCAGATTCTTCTATATTTATAAATGGAGAATCAGGTGTAGGAAAAGAAATTATAGCTAGGACAATATATAAGTATAGTTCAAGAAGGGAAAAGCCTTTTATAGCTATAAACTGTGGGGCTATACCAAATGAATTATTAGAATCAGAGTTTTTTGGATATGAAGAAGGTTCTTTTACTGGAGCTAAGAAAAAAGGTAAAAAAGGACTTTTTGAAGAAGCAAATGGTGGAACTATATTCTTGGATGAAATAGGCGAACTGCCAATGCAAATGCAAAAAAAATTACTTAGAGTCATACAAGAAAATACAATTACTAGAATTGGTGGAAGTAAACCTATAAAGATAGATGTTAGATATATAAGTGCCACTAATATTTCTCATGAGGACCTTAGAAACAACCTCAAATTTAGACAAGATTTGTACTATAGATTGAGTGTTATTCCAGTAAAGATACCACCACTTAGAGAAAGAAAAGAAGATATAGTTCCATTGGTTGAGTATTTCTTAAAACTTTATAATGATAAGTACAATAGAGAAGTAGAAGTTTCACCTAAGGTTATTGAGTTATTGGAAGAATACTCTTGGCCAGGAAATATAAGAGAGTTAAAAAATATTATTGAAAGATTTGTAGTATTATCAGCCAAAAACGTAATTGGAGAAGATGAATTTAATATGCTTATAAATCTGGATATGATTGATAACGAATCAGATGATTTATCACCAATAGTGGTAAATGGAATTATGAATCTGAATGATGCATATAAAATGGTAGACCAAATAATGATAAGTAAAGCTATAAATAAATATGGGTCAATAACAAAGGCAGCCGAAGTGATAGGAATATATCCTTCTACAATACATAGAAAGATAAAAAGTGGATATATTCGAGTTTAATAAATAAGTTAATAGAGTAATTTGAATAAATATAATATAATTTTAAATACATAACCTATATACAACTTAAAAGAGATGGCTTAAAAATAATTTTAATTATTCTAAGTCATCTCTTTTCTTTTATAAATATTTAAAAGTTATATTAGTTTATAGAGTTAGTAGAACCTAAAACATCATCTATTTTACTTTCAACTACAGCTTGTATAGCATCTCTACCAGCACCAATGTATTTTCTTGGGTCAAATTCTTTTGGATTTTCAGCTAAGAATTTTCTAACAGCAGCAGTCATAGCTAGTCTTAAGTCAGTATCCATGTTTATTTTACAAACAGCCATAGAAGATGCTTTTCTTAACATGTCTACAGGTACACCTTTAGCTCCAGCTATATTTCCACCAAATTCATTACATGTAGCAACAGCGTTTTGGTCAACAGCAGATGCACCATGAAGAACTATTGGGAAACCTGGTAATTTACTTTGGATTTCTTCTAGTATGTCGAATCTTAATTTAGCTTCTCCTTTGAATTTGAAAGCACCATGAGAAGTTCCTATAGCTATTGCTAATGAATCAACTCCTGTTCTTTCAACAAATTCAACTGCTTCAGCAGGTTGAGTATATTTATGAACATCAGAAGTAACATCATCTTCTGTTCCAGCTAAAACACCAAGTTCTGCTTCAACAACAACACCTTTAGAGTGTGCATATTCAACAGCTTCTTTAGTTATTTTAACATTTTCTTCAAAGTCAAAATGAGATCCATCTATCATAACTGAAGAGAAACCAGCATCAATACAAGTTTTAATAGCATCCATATTTGGACCATGATCTAAGTGAAGAGCTACATCTACACCTATTTCATCAGAAGCAGCTTTAACCATCTCAACTAAAGTATGAGGTCCAGCATATTTAACAGCTGACATAGAAGCTTGTATCATAACATAAGAATTTTTAGCTTTAGCAGCCTTTAAAACACCTTGTAATTGTTCTAAGTCACTTATGTTAAATGCACCTACAGCAAATCCACCTTCGTAAGCTTTTTTAAACATTTCTTTTGTAGTAATTAATGCCATTTTAAACTCCTCCTATTAACTTTTAAAATTTACCCATCACTTATATTATAACGTTAAATCAAAAAAAGTATATAGTAAATTGTAATAACTATAAATTACAAGTATAATGTTAAATAGAAGATAATAGGATTAGGTAGAATAATAAAGAATAGAAACGATTTAGGAAGAATTAAAATAAAGAAGGGTTTAAAATAAAGGAGAGTCAATATGCCACAGATAAAGATAAGAGGAATTCATGAAAATGATATATGTAAAATAAGTGAAAAAATGATAGATGATTTAGTTGAAGCTGTAAAATGTCCAAGAGATTACTTTGAGATAGAATGTATAAAATCAGTTGCAATAAGAGATGGTAAAATAGTAGAAGTATATCCTTTTGTTGAGATAGCATGGTTTGATAGAGGACAAGAAGTACAAGACATAGTAGCAAGAATAATAACTGATAGCATAAGAAATAATTTAGATGTTGAAAGTATGGATTTAGCATTTACATTATTTGAAAAAGAAAAATATTATGAGAATGGAGAACATTTTTAATGGCTAAGAAGCAACGTATAGATAAAATTCTTTCAAACTTAGGTTATGGAAGCAGAAGTGAGATAAAGAAATATTGTAAGCAAGGGTCTGTAGTAGTAAATGGAAGTGAAGTTTCAAACCCAGGGACTCAAGTAGATACTGAAAATGATGAAATATTATTCAATGGAGAAGAAGTTGTCTATAGAGAATATATATATTTAATGATGAATAAACCAGATGGATATATATCAGCGACTACAGATAAATACGACCCAACAGTTTTAGATTTGATTGATGTATCATACTTAGCATTTGAACCATTTCCTGTTGGAAGATTAGACAAAGACACAGAAGGATTATTAGTTTTAACTAATGATGGGAAGCTTTCTCACAGAGTTTTATCGCCTAAGAAGCATGTGCCTAAGACTTATTATGCAAAAATTGATGGGATAGTGACTGAAAAAGATGTAGAAGCTTTTGCAGAAGGAGTAGTACTTGATGATGGGTACAAAACTATGGCATCTCAGTTAAAAATATTAAAGAGTGATGAGGAATCAGAGATAGAACTTACAATACATGAAGGTAAATTTCACCAAGTTAAAAGAATGTTTGAAAGCGTAGATAAAAAAGTAGTATACTTAAAAAGATTGTCTATGGGTAATTTAAAGTTGGATGAGAGTTTAGAGTTAGGCGAATATAGAGAGTTGACAGATGAAGAAGTAAAATTGATTGAAGAAAGATAATAAAGACACTATAGTAAATTGGAGGAGAATTTGTGAAGAAAAAGGATATTATAGAATTTGAAGTAGATAAAATGGAGTTTGGAGGTACATCTTTAAGCCAAGTTGGAGATAGAGTTATTCATATGAAGGGCGGGATAAGTGGTCAAAAGGTAAAAGCTGCTGTTAAAAAAGTTAGAAGCAAAAAAGCAGAAGTTAAGATGATGGAGTTGCTTGAACATTCCCCACTTGAAACTGAAATACCTTGTAAGCACTTTAGAGAATGTGGAGGATGTACATTACTATCAGTGCCATATGAAAAGCAATTAGAAATAAAAGAAAAACAAGTTATGGATTTATTTTTAAAGCAAGACTTATTTGGATTTCAATTTTTAGGAATAGAAGGAAGTCCTGAAAACAAGTACTATAGAAATAAAATGGAGTATACTTTTGGGGATGAAGTAAAAAATGGACCTTTAACATTAGGACTTCATAAAAAAGGAAAGCATATAGATATACAAACTGTTGAAGAATGTATGTTGGTTGATGAAGACTTCTCAAAAGTATTAGTATCTAGTGTGGAATTTTTCAATGAAAAAAATCTTCCTTATTATAGAACAATGAATCACAAGGGATATTTAAGACATCTTGTAGTTAGAAAAGGGATTCATACTAATGAGATTATGGTTAATATAGTTACTTCTTCTCAGGAAGATTTTAATATGAATGAATTTAAAGACATGCTTTTAGGACTTAATTTAAAAGCTGAGTTGGTAGGTGTACTTCACACTATTAATGATGGTCTGGCAGATGCTGTTCAATGTGATGAGTTGAGAGTTTTATATGGAAGAGATTACATACAAGAGGAGATTTTAGGGCTTAAATTTAAGATTTCTCCATTCTCATTTTTCCAAACTAATACTAAAGGAGCTGAGGTTCTTTATAGTATTGCTAGGGATTTTATTGGAAATTACAATGATAAGGTTGTATTTGATTTATATAGTGGGACTGGGTCTATTGGACAGGTTATGGCTGGTGCAGCTAAGAAGGTGTATGGTATTGAAATAGTTGAGGAAGCTGTTGTTGCAGCTAATGAGAATGCAAAGTTAAATGGACTTACTAATTGTGAGTTTATTGCTGGAGATGTGGCTAAGGTTGTTAAAGATTTGAAAGATAAGCCCGATTTAATCATTGTTGACCCTCCTAGACCAGGTATTCATAAGGATGCTATTAGAGATATTTGTGGATTTGGTGCAGAGGAGATTGTTTATATTTCTTGTAATCCTAAGTCTTTGGTTGTTGATTTGGTTGATTTTAAGAGTTATGGTTATGAGATTAAATTGGTCAAGTGTATGGATATGTTCCCCAATACACCACATTGTGAGACTGTAGTTAAACTTATTAGAGAATAACAGGGTTTCGACTGTTTGTATCATGTTATAAGTTTGGATTTGCCACCAGTTTGCCACCGTAATTGTTTTTCGGTGGCAAAGTGTATGTCTTAAACTATGAAAATTAAAATCTATACCAAGTTCATAATTAGCAACTCTACTTAAATATTTTAAACTATTTATTGTTACACGTTCACCCATTTCTTTTTTACATACAAAGTTGGAGTTTATATATTGTTCACAGAATTTTAATTTTATTTATTTTTGCAACTTCTTATGTTCCTTTAAAAATTTTGTTAACACATTGCCAATATTTATTAAAAATAGGCATATGGAAAATAATGACATGAATTTGCTTTAATATTATTTTCTTATTTTTTAAAATTCTAAAGTTCTTCTAATACAGTTCACATTCAGTACACAAACTTTTGATAATATATAAGTAAGCTAAAGGTTATATAAATACTAAATGAATTTAAATATACATATTTGTATATAAAATATATGAGAACTTTAGGAGGAATAAGTATGAACATATCAAGAAGAGCTATGAAGATAATAGAAATAGCACAAAAGATTGCTAATAAAAAGGGTATAACTGTAGATGCAGCTTGGAATGATGCTGTTAGAGAATATAAAAAGAAATACGAATATGCTGCATAGATAGTAAGAGGTTTAGGTTAATTTCTAACTTTTTTATAAAGAAAATAATTACTAGGAGGTATAAACATGAAATGTCCTAACTGCGGTAGTGAGAAAATTCAAAAAAATATTAAATGGGGAGGAAAAAGTGATACTGGCAATGTTGGATTAAGATACAATTTACTAGGGGCGGCAACAGTATATTCTGATTTATGTTTAGAGTGTGGTGAAATAGTTAGAACATACATAATGGAAGATACTGATAAGGATTGGCAGGTAAAAAGAATAAAGAAGATAAAAAAATAGATTAACCCAAAAGGTCATCTTTGTAGATGGTCTTTTTTTATACAATAAATTAAAAAGGAGAATGATAAGATTAATGGTTTAAGAGAAAAGATAATAAAAGAATTAGATGAATTTATAGTTTTTAAATATGGTAAACATTTGGTAAACATTATTATGGTATTATTTAGAAAATAAGATAAAGAAAAGGAGATAATAATTATAAAAAAACAATTTATGGTTCTAGGATTATCAGGATTAATTGGTTTAAGCGGATTTGGATTACTTGCAAATAAATCATTTGCAGATACTCCTGTATCTGGAGATGTTTATAAAAAAGAAACAACTAAAGACACTCTAGAAAAAGGAAATACAATTTTGGATGATGGTGTTTATAAAAAAGAAACAACTAAAGATGTTGTAAAAGAATAATTTAGTTTTTTATATATAGTAAAAGAGTGGAAATTCATTCCGCTCTTTTTTTCTTTATTAAATAAATCAAAAAAGCAACTCTAATATTTAGTTATGTTCAAAATAAAGTAAGATGGATATAAAAGAAATTCTTATTTCAGGTATAGTGCTGTATATTTCAATTTCATTTTTAGCCAATGATATAATATATGCTATAAAGCAAATAAATTGGAAAATTCCAGCGTTGATATCACGTCTAGATTCAGTTTTTATTATGATGTAATTCATAACCAATTCATATGAGATACATCTAACATCCTCAACTAATAATTCTAGTAGATTATATCAATAGATGGAGTGAAGACTTTATAATAATTATAAAAATATGGAAAAATATGTTTAATATGATTTTAATAAGGTATAAATTTTTATAAATAGAATGATAAGGGGTGGATAAGATGTTAATATATGATAAGAGTTTTTATCCAAACAATGTTTATCCAGCGATAGATTTTCCTAAGATAAAAAGACAATTAAAATCAATATATAAGAATGATTTATCAGATTGTGGCAGTATATGTATAATAGAAAGAAAAGAATATTCTATGAGTATAAATAGTATAGGTGAGATAAATGTATATTATGACTTAGAATATGAAAATAATATACAAAGTATAGTTGATGAAGTTGAAAAGTTATTCAAATCTCAAGTTAAAAATTTTAGTATATCAAAACTCAAGAATTGATGATTAGGAAGGTAGCAACTAGAGAGATAGTTGTTACCTTTTTTTATTCAATGATAGTAATTCCTTTTTGTTAAACATAAGATTAGTAGCACTATGATATGATTTTGTATATAAGTACCAATAGACTAACATGTAAGATACTAAGGTATTAGTATTGCAAGTATGTTTGCTGATTTATTATGTAAAATTTCAATTAGTAAGGTCTAGCACTGAAAGAAATCATAGAAAAAGAAGAATTGATATGATATACTACAATTGTGTCTTTATTGGAAATAGTGCTTATCAAAGATTGTAGGTGAAAAAATGAGTAAAATTTTATTTTTAAATGCTTGTGTGCGTCCAGAGTCACGTACATATATTTTAGCTCAACATGTGTTAGATAAAATGGATGGTATTATTGAGGAAGTGAAATTAGAAAGAGAGCAGATTATGCCTTTGAATTGGGAAACCTTACAAAAAAGAGATATATATTCTCAAAATCATGACTTTTCTGCACCAATGTTTAGATATGCTCATCAATTTGTGGATGCAGATGAAATAGTAATTGCTGCTCCTTATTGGGATTTGACATTTCCAGCATCTATCCGAATTTATTTTGAAGCTGTAACAGTTTGTGGCTTAAGTTTTAAATATGCCTCAGATGGAACAGCACAAGGTCTTTGTAAAGCTAAAAGAATCATATATGTAACTACTGCTGGAGGATTAATTTCAGAATATAATTTAGGATATGATTACATTAAAGCTCTATGCCATATTTTCTATGGAATACCAGAAGTTATATGCTATAAAGCTGAAAATTTGGATATTAAGGGTGCAAATGTAAAAGCAATAATGGAGAATTCTATAAAAGAAATAGGCAAACGATAACTTAAGTATATTGCACTGAGATATAGTTTTAAAGACACATTGTAACCATTATAAGGAGAGAGAGTCTATGTTTTTGACAAGTAATGTAAACTACAAAAAAAATATAATTCTTCCGTCAAAAAAGAGATTCAGACTATGTCCATGGCAAGGAAGATATCGATGGATAACTCTGCAAACTAATTTATAAATTAATCAAGTTTAAAGGAGAGTTATTTATTATGGAACAATTGAATATGTTAGAGGAAAAACCAGTATTACCATTATTGATGAGAATGGCAATTCCTCCAATGATTTCTAATCTAATTATGTCTATGTATAATATTGTAGACAGTATTTTCGTTGCTAAAATTGGGCAAGATGCAGTTACAGCAGTGTCGTTAGTATATCCAATTCAAAACCTTATCTTATCAATAGCATTAGGATTCGGAATAAGTCTTGCTTCTTGTATATCACGTTACTTAGGAGCAAAACAAACATTAGTAGCTAATAAAATAGCAACACATGGTATCGTTTTTGTAGGGATTCACTATATCATTTCTATTCTGTTAGGATTATTTCTAATAAATCCTTTTTTAAGCCAGTTCATATCAGATTCAACTATAACCCAATGGGGATACGATTATGCTTTTATTATTATTTTATTTTCTTTTTCTTTACTATTTGAGGTAGCTATTGAAAATATCTTTGTAGCAACTGGAAAAACTGCTTTACCAATGTTGACACAAGGACTAGGCGCAATTACCAATATTATATTAGACCCTATATTAATTTTTGGCTTATGTGGTTTTCCTGCTATGGAAGTACGTGGAGCAGCTATCGCAACAGTTATAGGACAGATTGCAGGTATGCTTTTGGCAGTTTTTATATTAAAATATAAGATAAAAGAAGTACGTATAAATTTTCGAGGTTTTCGTATAAGTAGTTCCGTTTTAAAAGCCATTTATAGCGTTTCTATACCATCAACATTAATGTTGGCGGTACCTTCCATTATGGTATCAATATTAAATGGTATTCTTGCTACAATTTCACAGACAGCTGTTGCAACATTCGGGATTTTTTTTAAACTTCAAACATTCGTATATATGCCATCATACGGGCTTATGCAAGCATTGAGACCAGTTGTTGGTTATAACTATGGCGCAAAAAAATGGTTTAGAGCTGAAAAAGCAATAAAAATTTCTATTGTAATTATAAGTTGTATAATGCTATTTGGAATGATTTTATTTGAACTTATTCCAGCACAAATACTTACTTTATTTAATGCTGATGCTGAAATGAAATCTATAGGAATTACTGCATTACGTGTTATTTCTCCAGCTTTTATTATCTCTGTTATATCATTACTTTTATTTTATAAATTTAAAAAACAAGCAATTACAAGCATTACATAAATTTTATATAATAAGAATTGAAGATTTTAATTTTAGAGTAAATGAAAATGAGTTGTTTTCATTAGTCGTGTTTTATATTCATCTTTGAACATCATTATACTTTCTCTATCATTATCTTATATAGTCATAACTAAGCATTCTCTTGAGGGGGAGTGTTTTTTTCATTTATCCAAACAACATTCTTTACTTCATCAATTATTATTCAGCAAGATTGTTTGAAAATTGAATACCAGACACTATACATTCTAGTCGTATGTGGTTGCTACCAAAAGAAGCAGAAAAACCGAAAGATAGCCACAAAAAGTTATAAGGTTAAGAAATTCTTAATAATTTCTTATGCAGAAAATCATAAATAGTAAAGATTCTTTTGATATAATAATAAAATATCTTAGATATGCCCGAAAGGAGGAAAACAGTTATGAATGATAAAATTCTTGTAGTAGATGATGAACATGATATAGCAGACTTAATAGAGGTCTATCTGCAAAATGAAGATTATATTGTATTTAAGTATTATTCAGCTAAGGAAGCCCTTGCTTGTATAGAAAATACAGAGCTTGACCTTGCTATTTTAGATATTATGATGCCTGATGTAAATGGATTTGATATTTGTCGAAAAATACGTGAGAAGGACACTTTTCCAGTTATTATGTTAACTGCAAAAGATGAAGAAACTGACAAAATTACAGGATTAACTTTAGGAGCTGACGATTATGTCACAAAGCCTTTTCGTCCCCTTGAATTAATTGCTAGAGTAAAGGCTCAGCTGCGCAGATACAAAAAGTACAATCATATACAAGAAGAATCTGATACAAGTTCTGTTTTGTGTTATTCAGGTTTAGAAATTAATATTAAGACATATGAATGTCTACTTGACGGAAATCCTATTTCACTTACACCAACAGAGTATTCTATACTTTGTATTTTGCTACAGAACAAAGGAAATGTTGTTAGTTCTGAGGAATTGTTCCATAAAATATGGCAAGATGAGTATTATAGCAAAAGTAACAATACAATCACCGTTCATATACGACATTTACGTGAAAAAATGGGTGACACTATTGAAAAACCTAAATATATCAAAACTATATGGGGAGTGGGTTATAAAATTTAACTAAAACTCAACATGATGAGAGGAAAAGTTACGCTATGAAGAAAAAAAATAAACATTTAAAAATAATTAGTTGTGTATTATTCATGCTTTATTTAGTCTTATTAGTATGGATTATATTGTTTAAACTACAATTCAGAATAAACGATATAGGTTACACAAGGAGTATCAACTTGATTCCCTTTCATTACTCTACTTCTGTTGGAGAACAGTTTCACTTTAAGGAAGTAATAGATAATATTTTAATTTTTATTCCTTTCGGAGTTTTACTTTCTATGTTGTCATCAAGAATGAAACTGCAAAATAAAGTTCTTATTATTTTTGGAACCAGTTTTATCTTTGAAATGATTCAGTATATTCTTGCTATTGGAAGTACAGATATTACAGACCTAATCACCAATATGTTCGGTGGAATAATTGGTATTAGTCTATATGCATTACTGCTGAAAATACTAAAAGATAAGCAAAAAACAGATACAGTAATTTCAACCCTAGCTGGAATCGTTGCAGTTCTTTTTTTAGTGCTGATGACAGTTCTTCTGTTATCCAATTAATGAATGTATAGATATGGAGGTGATAGCAATGACGAATAATGGTATAGAAAAGAAATTACGTATGAAACTCTGTATAACCTTAATTATTTATACCTTAGTTGGGTATGTTTTGACAATATTATTTGACTATGGATTCAGTAGATTTTCAAATACATTTTTTACGTGGCTACATCTTAGAGTTGAAGTCATTTATTTTCTATATTTGATTATAGGTTTTTTCTGTATTTTTTATCATTACTGGAAAAAACCGTGGGAATATTTGCAGGAAGTCATGAATGCCACTAAAACAATATATCAACCAAATGACAGCACCATTGAATTATCTGAACCACTCAAAGATATGGAGAAGCAGATGAACCAAATAAAAATGGCTGTTCTGATTAGCCAGCAAGCTGTAAAAGAAGCTGAAAACAAAAAAAATGAATTAGTTATGTATTTAGCTCATGATATTCGCACACCTCTTACCTCTGTAATAGGTTATTTAAGTCTACTGGATGAAGCACCTGACATACCAATAGAACAGAAAGCAAAATATATTGGAATTGCTTTGAAGAAATCTATACGTCTGGAAAAGCTCATTAATGAATTCTTTGAAATCACGAGGTACAATACACAGCAAATTCAACTAACAAAAACAAATGTAGATTTATACTATATGCTTGTACAACTCATTGATGAATTTTATCCTGTATTATCTGCTAAAGGAAATTCTGCTGTACTTAACGCAAATGAGAATCTGACGGTTTATGCTGATTCTGAAAAACTAGCTAGAGTGTTTAACAACATGCTCAAAAATGCTGTTACATACAGCTATCCTAATACAGAAATTCTGATTTACGCTCGAAGGGAACAGGATAAGATTAAAATTAAATTTGAAAACCAAGGGCAGACTATTCCAACAGAACAATTATCTACAATTTTTGAAAAATTTAACCGTTTAGATGAGGCTCGTAAATCGGATAGTGGTGGTGCAGGTCTTGGGCTTTCTATTGCCAATGAAATTATTCTTTTGCATGGCGGAGAAATTTTGGCTCAAAGTGAAAATGATAGGATTAGTTTTACTGTATTACTTCCAACTCAGTCTTAGGAAAACATTAATTGGATATTAGGATTTTCTTAGGAATTTATCCTGTTAATATTAAAGTTTAAAACGTCCTTGTTCAGTAAAATAAAACTGAACAAGGACGTTTGTCTTTGTATTATAAAAAAGGAGAAAAGGCATGGAATTGACAATTACAAATCTTAAAAAAAACTTTAAGGATAAAACCGCAGTTGATGATGTTTGTTTAAATCTTACACCTGGCGTGTGGGGACTTCTTGGAGCTAATGGTGCTGGTAAGACTACGCTTATGAAAATGATTGCGGATATTCTAAAACCAACTAGTGGGAAAATTATTTTTGATGGTAAGGATATTCATTCGATGGGAGAAGAATACAGAAATCTATTCGGTTTCTTACCGCAGGATTTTGGCTTCTTTCAAGATTTTACAGTAAAGGACTATTTGGAGTATGTGTCTGCATTAAAGGATGTTCCTGCTAGAGAAACAAGAAAAAAGATTGATAGCCTGCTACATACACTTACCTTGACTGATGTTAAAAATAAAAAAATTATCAAGTTATCTGGTGGAATGAAACGTCGAGTGGGAATTGCACAAGCAATGTTGAACGACCCTAAACTTCTAATAATGGATGAACCAACGGCTGGGCTTGACCCTGGAGAGAGGGTTCGTTTTCGCAACTTTATTTCAGAGTTCTCTCATGACAGGATTGTCCTTATTTCAACTCATATCGTATCTGATATTGAGTATATTGCCACTCAAAACGCCATTATGAAATCAGGAAGAATTCTTGATGTAGGGACAACCGATAAATTGGTCAAGCAAGTTACAGGTAAAGTTTGGAATTGTATCATACCTGCTGAAAAGATGCCTATGTATGAAATGCAGCTTCGTATTATTAACCAACGCAGTGAAGGTAATAATCAGGTATCAGTTCGTTATTTGGCAGATGAAGCCAAAACAAGTGATTCAGTAATGGCTCCACCCCGTTTGGAGGATTTATATTTATGGTTATTTCCACAAGAGGAAATCAGTGAGGAGGGAAAGTAAATGATGCGTATTTATCGTCTTGAAATAAAACGTGTGTTGAAATCACGTCGTTCTATCATTTTATTACTTATCGCATTATTCATGTCTGTGGTGATGGCTTGGCTTCCAGTCTTGTATGAGGATATCAATCAATATGATAAAAACGGCAACAAGGTAGCAGAGCTAAATGGGCTGGAAGCAATTGCTTATAAAAAATCACTTCGCTCTGAAAATAATGGAGAAGTTAATCCAGAAAAACTTAAAGAGGCTTTGAATAGCTATCAAAGTGCAGTTTCGGTGTATGGAGAAGACAGCCTTGATAGTGGTGAATTCCCTACAGATGTTTATATAAAAAAGGTATTCCCTATTCAATCTCTATTGGGAAGACTGCCAGAAGCCTATTCTAATTCAAAAACTGGTGAGGGAATAAGCTTAATGGATATTTCTCCTGATAAATTAGATGGCTTTTATGATCAGACGACGCAACATCTGAAAGATGTCATGCAGATGGAGCAAAAGAAATATCCAACCGCACAGGAACATGCTATACAAAAATATGTAGAAGTAAATACGCCTTTTAAGCTTTACGCTGGATATTCAAGAGACGCATTTGATTATATTATTCTATTTATTTTTCTTCTAGTCATTCTTTGTACGGCGGCTGTGACCCCTACGTTTTCTAATGAATACCAAACGGGTTCAGATAGCATTTTGCGCTGCACAAAACATGGACATTCTCGATTGGCAATTGCAAAGATTATGGCTGCACTTACTATTTTTACTGCAACATTCGCCATATGTATTTCAATTCATTTGATAATTTCAAATCTAGCATTTGGAACCGAGTGTATGAAAACATCTATGCAGATGCTATTTTCGGTTATCAGCTTGCCTGCACTCAATTTAGGGCAGCTTCAGATTACCTTGGCAATAGGAGGACTTATTTCTCTGTTGGCAACTGTCAGTTTCACACTGTTTTTATCAGCTAAATGCAAGGATTCACTTTCTGTTATCCAAATTGCTATTGTAACATGCTTACTTCCAATATTTACGTATTCGGCTGGAGCCAATTGGCTTACTTTTATCTTACCATCAGCAGGAGTAGGTATGCAAAATAGTTTATTGTACCAATTAATTAGCTTTAATTATCTGCATATTGGGCAGGCAAGCATTTGGGTACCGTATGTCATAATAGTGGCAGCAATAATTGAAATTCCTATATTTCTTTTTCTTGCTATACACGCTTATAACAAACATCAGGTTATATAAATCAACACTTTATGAACAACTGTTCAAAGGTTAAAAACCGTTGTTTGGTAATAGAAATGCTTGCTCTTAAACATAGGTGTTAGTAAAATGGCGGTTTTGAAGTAAAATCAAAGCCGCCATTTTCTAAAGAAGAATTGCGGAGGGTGTAATAAAGTCGCCCATTTTTAGGATATGATGGTATTTATGTATTTTGATTATATTCTTTTATAAACAAAAAGGAATTTGAAATAAGGATATAGAAACTAGTATTTCGATAATCAATTTATAAGTATAAATTGATTAATATTTTAGTGGCATATTAATTATTTTAATATTAATATTAATTATTTTAATATACATATTGACTTTATTAATTTTTTGATTTATATTATAGATATTAGATGGAAAGAAGGTGATATGATGTATCAAGTTATCAGCCGCTGTCCTGTCTGTGGAAGAAAACTTAAAGTTGTCAAGCTACAATGTGAAAACTGTGATACAGTGATTGAAAATGATTTCTGCCTCAGTGCATTTGACTATCTATCTGTAGATGATTTATTCTTTGCAGAAACATTTTTAAAATGTCGTGGCAATATAAAAGAAGTGGAAAAAGAATTAAAGATTTCTTATCCAACTGTTCGTTCTAGGTTAGATGATATTATACAAAAACTAGACGGAAAACCTAATGTGACATCTTCTTCTGATTCACATAAAAAAGAGATTTTAGATGCACTGGAAAAAGGAGAAATCTCTCCAGCAGAGGCATTAGAGCAAATGAAAGAAAATAAATGAAGCTCTATCTCTATCCCTGATAATAGCCAGAAGTAGTCACCAAAATACGAGGCTATTTCTGTTGGAATGGATGCAGAAGAGCAGAAATGAGGAAAATAATATGGATGAAAAAATGAGAATTTTAACAATGGTAGAGGAGGGAAAGCTCTCTGCCAAAGAGGCAATTGATTTGATTGATGCATTAGAAGAAACTACACCTCAAGAGGAGTTTACGAATTATTCAGAAGACTTTGATAGTCAAGCTTTTACCAAACAAAGCAGTACTTCATATGAAAATAAGATGTTGAAGATTATTGTGGATACTCCAGAGGGTGATAAAGTAAATGTGCAACTTCCTGTAAAGATTATACGTCAAATATTGAAAATGACAGGTAAGTTGCCAATTAAGAATGAAGATTTGCAAGGTATAGACCTAGATGCTCTTACTACCTCTATTCTTGAATGTCTGGATAATGAAACACTTGGAAATATCGTAGAGGTTGATTCGGCTGATGGTACTACAGTTAAAGTTTTTATAAAATAATACTAGGAGAATAGATTTATGCGCATTATTGTCCGCTCAAAAGAAACAAATTTGTGGTTACCCATACCACTGTTCTTAGCAAATACTGCAGTTCTTTTGTTGCCAGAATCGGTTATTGCAGAGATTAAAAAATCACTTCCAGAGCCATATCAGGAAGTCATTACCAAAAAATTTCTACAGGAACTCGTTCGAGAGTGTCAGTCTGTTCTTAAACAGTACAAGGGACTTGAGATTGTTCATGTGGAAACTCAGGATGGCACTTTTGTATCCATTCGCTTATAAAGTAGTGTTTATTTTGTATATTACTATTATTTAGAGAACTTACATTTATTTAGAGCACTCACATTTGTTGACTTAAAAAATACAAAAAGCATGTCCGTTTTTTACAATATTTTTTTCTGGTACAATGTTATAATCTATGTACTAATTTTAATGGAGGTAACTTATGAAATATGCAGGTTGTTTATTTGCAGTAAAAGATATTAAAATTGCCCGTAAATTCTATGAAGAATTATTTGATTTAAAAGTTATTGTTGACTATGGAAAAAACATTGTATTTGAGGGTGGGTTAGCATTACAAGAAGACTTTGATTGGTTGACAGGAATTTCAAAAGAAGATATGAAGAGCAAAGAGAATAACTGTGAAATATTTTTTGAAGCAGAACATTTTGAAGAGTTTATATTAAAACTAAATAAAAGAAATGATGTTACTTTACTTCATGGTGTAGAAGAAGCACCATGGGGGCAAAAGGTAGTTCGAATTTATGACTTGGATAACCATTTAATTGAAATAGGTGAGTCCATGAAATCAGTAGTTAATAGATTCCAAGAACAAGGTATGAATCTTACTGAAATAGCTACAAGAATGGATATAACTATTGATGATGTTAATCAAATTTTACAAGGCTAAATTATGGCTGATTAAGTAAATCTGAATATCAAATTAAGTAAGTCTGAATATCAAAATATAAAACAGTAAATTCTCATGATTTGCTGTTTTTTATATGCATAATTAAAGAAATGATATGATAATCATTAAAAATACACTAAACTAGGAAAAAAGAAATCTACAAAAGAATGCTTTATAATTGTTTATATTATAGTCAATTTTATTTTTAAGTAACGATTATATATAATCTAATATTAATTATAATACTTAATAAAATAATCTGTGAATAGTAAAACAGAGCTTATTTGGACACTATGTTTAGTAGTATGTTAAAACAAGCTCTTTGTGGTACATATTAAAATATTTAGTTCTCATAAGTATGAACTATCAGACCTATAAATAGAAGTTTAATCACGCTGAAATAACTGAATAACTCCCTCTAAATGGTTATACATTGATGTATAACCTAAATTAGCATCTTTACTATCAAAAGCCATCATTATCTCATGATGATGACTAATCATATCTTGAAGTGAGTTTCTATATTTAAAACCAAAGTATTGGTTAGAAGACACAGTTTTAGGTATTAGTTCATAATACTTTATAAAAATTGGATTGTGAGAAGCTAAAATTATTTCTTTGTGAAATTGCAGGTCAGCATCATAACATTCTTCTATTAAGCCTTGAGAAACTTTGTTTAGTTCTTCTACAGATTTCAAGTAAGCATATCTTATTCTTTGAAGTTCTTCAGAGGTAGCATTTAAAATGGCTAACTTAGTGGCTTCACTTTCTATAAGTTGTCTTGCTCTTAAAGATTCAACATAAAATTCTTGTATATTATGATTTTTATAAACTTCGTTATCAGAAAAAAGGTCAACTTTTTTAAATCCTTCAACTATGGGACTTGAATAGGGAATAGACCTAAGTATTCCTTCTTTACAAAGTTTGTCTATAGCATTCCTTACAGGAATTCTACTTATATTAAATAATTCAGCAATTTTTCTCTCACTTGGCAATTTACTATTAACTTTAAAAGTCCCATTTAGAATATTTTCTTTAATATAATCAATAATTTGTTCAGTGGCATTTAAATTTGTCATAAAAACTCCTAAACATATAATTTTTTTATGATTGTATTATATCACAGTTAAGAGTTAAATTTAATTTTTTATAGTATGTATAAGACAATATGGAAGCAATTACAGCAATAAAAGCTAAGGTAAAATAACCATATTGTATTGAAATATAATCTGATATTTTACCTACTAGCATTGGAAATATAGACATTCCTATAGCATAAACTGCTTGAAAAAACCCCATTGCAGTAGATTTTTGATACTTTGGTACATTTTTCATAGATTCGCTAGTAAGGTAAGAAAGAAGTATGCCCGTAGATATTCCTGGTAACGATTGTAGCATAAATATTATATTAATACTTTTTACTGTTGGAACTAGAAAGCAATAAACTGAAATCAAAAAAAATACTGATGGAATCCAAAATTTTGGTCCATGTTTTGTACAAAATTTAGTAGAAGCAAGTCCAGAAGATACAACAGCACATACCATATAAAATATAGAAGATAAGCCTATAATGGTGGAGCTAGAGCCTAGTTCTTTAAGAATTTGAGTAGTAAATGACATTGTTGTAGACATTTGGATGCCTTGTTGAATCAATGCCATAAAAGAAAAAAATACAAGTCTTTTATCTTTGCATATAGATAAATAATTCTTAAATGGTATTTTTTCGGTTGTTTTTCTTGAGTGATGATTTTTTACATTTAAGGCTAGAAGAGTACCAATGATTGAAGATATTACGCTCATAATACACAAATTTACCATTCCTAATTTTTCATAAAATAAGGTACTCATGACAAATCCAATTAACATTCCTAGGTTGTTTACCAATATTATCGTACTTGTAGCTTTTTGTTGATGTTCTATGGAAAAAAAATCAGTGTAGTGAACCATGTAAGAAATCCAAGTCGATGATGCTATTCCAGATAAGATATTAGCTATAAGAAATCCTTCTCCTCTAGGAGAAATAACTCTTATCAGAGATGCTAAACCAGCGAATAAAATTCCTGATAGTATAAATAGTTTATGCTTATTTACGGAATCTGCAAAAACTCCAACAGGAAGTCTTAGTAAGCATTGTGAGATTCCATATGAGCCTATTATTATACCAATCATGTTTGTAGATACGTTACATATACTTAAATATGGATTTTGAAAAGGTATGTATACGTATTGTGAAAACCAGAAAAATACAACAATAGAAAGTAAAAGTAATTTTTGATTAAATATTTTTTTCATATTATCCTCCAAGTGGTATATTTATAATGGAAATAATATACCATTTTGTTTATTAAATCAAGTATTTTAAAATTTAAAAAATAAATTTCAATATAACAATAAGAATTATTTGTTGAAAAATTATATTTTATAGTTGAATTAAGAAAACGCTTATGTTACTATAAAGTTAACAAATTTGAATATTACAGTAGACGTGTTACTGGTGATGCAGGCAAGATCGAATCAATTTTTATAGGTTACCTATATAGTACTATGGGTATAATCTATTTATTTGGTTCGATTTTTTTGTTTAATTGGCCATAAAAACAAAAAGCCTATAATTGAAGATGGAGGATTTATATATGGAGTATAAAAAAGTAGCTCAAGAAATTCTACAAAATGTAGGTGGAAAAGAGAATATAAATGAAGTTACTCACTGTATGACAAGACTTAGATTCAAAGTTAAAAGTACTTCTAAGGTTAATAAGGATGAGTTATCCAGAACTGAAGGAGTAATAACTGTTGTAGAGAGTATGGGTCAGATACAAGTTGTAATTGGTAATAAAGTAAAAAAGGTGTATGATGAGGTTGTAAAAATGGTACCTCAATCAAGTGAAATAGATAAGAAAAGTGGAAATGAAGAAAAACAAGGTATCATGAACTCTATATTATCTGCTGTAGCTGGAATATTTACACCTACAATACCTGCTATAGCAGGGGTTGGTATGATTAAAGGTATTTTATCAGTTCTTGCTATGTATTATATGAATAAAAATGGTGTAGATATAAAAGAGACTCAAAGTTATATTATTCTAAATGCTATGGCTGATTCTATATTCTATTTTATGCCTATCATACTAGGGTATACTGCGGCTAAAGTGTTTAATGCAAATAAAATAATATCTATGGTATTAGGGGCAACACTTTGTTATCCAACTTTTACAGCTTTGATGGCAGGAGAAGAAACAGTTAGATTTTTAGGCTTGGCAGTAACAAAGGCCACATATACATCATCTGTTATTCCAATAATTATTGCTATATGGGCTCTTTCATATGTTGAGAAAATACTGGAAAAGTATATACCTGAAGTAATTAAAATAATAATGGTTCCAACTTTATCATTAGTTATAATGTTACCTGCAACATTATTCTTATTTGGACCAATTGGGATATACGTAGGAAATGTTATAAACTTTGTTTACAAGTATATTTATGAACTAAGTCCTGCATTGTGTGGAGCATTCATAGGTGGATTATGGTGTGTATTGGTTATATTTGGTGCACATAGAGCACTACTACCAATAGGTATAAGTGATGTTGCTCAAACAGGAAGACAGAATTTATTGGCTTTTGCAGGAGCTGCAAACTTCTCGCAAGCAGGAGCTACTCTAGGGGTATTCTTTAAAACTAAAAATCAAGGATTAAAGACAATCTCTATGTCTGCAACTATAACGGCACTATTTGGTATAACTGAGCCTGCAATATATGGTGCTAATCTTAGGTTAAAAAAACCAATGGTATGTGCTGTAATATGTGGTGCAATCGGAGGTGGCATAATGGGAATGGGTGGCTCTTATGGTAACGCATTTGCAAACCAAGGTGTTTTAACTATACCTGTATATGCTGAAGCAGGAGCGTTAGGTTTTTTAAGTTATCTAGGAGGCTGTGCTATAGCATTTTTTGGTTCAGCAATTTTAACTTATTTGGTTGGGTTTGAGGACTTAGAAGAATCTTCTAAAGGAAATAGCTCTACTATAAAAGTAGAAACAAAAGATGGCGTTATTGATATAACTTCACCTGTGGAAGGAGATTGTATAGAATTATCAGAAGTGAAAGATGATGTATTTGCATCAAAAGCTATGGGAGAAGGTATAGCTGTATTACCTACAAAAGGAGTAATAATAGCTCCTACTGATTGTGAAGTAGCTTCTTTATTTCCAACATTACATGCAATAGGATTAAAGCTAGATAATGGAGCAGAAATGTTAATACATGTTGGAATTAATACAGTAGAGTTAAATGGAAAACACTTTGTAAAACATGTTAATCAGGGCGATTTAGTTAAAAAAGGTGCTAAACTGATAACCTTTGATATAGATGAAATAAAAAAAGCTGGATATGATGTAACTACACCAGTTATAGTAAATAATACGTTTGATTTTGCGCAAGTGATTTCTTGTAAATCTAGTCATGTATCTACAAATGATAAAATAATTTCATTAGTTAATAATTAAGTTGATTAGAACTATAAAGATTAACTCAGCGTAATAAATTAATAAATAAAACGATTAAAAAATTAATATAAAGGGAGTGACATTTATGAATACAGGATTTCCAAAAAATTTTTTATGGGGAGCATCATCTTCAGCATTTCAAGTAGAAGGAGCTTGGGATAAAGACAATAAAGGAAAAACAGTGGCTGATTACAATTCTTTTAAAAAGTCTCACTTGCAAGCAGACACTAAAGTAGCATCAGATTTTTATCATAATTATGAAGAAGATATTGAATTGATGAAAGAATTAGGAATGAAAACTTATCGTTTCTCAATTTCATGGGCAAGAATAATTCCAGATGGTGAAGGAGAAATAAACCAAAAAGGGCTAGATTTTTATAATAAAGTAATAGATAAATTAATAGAGTATGACATTGAACCATTCGTAACTTTATATCACTTTGACCTGCCATTTACACTAGTGGAGAAGTATAATGGTTGGGAAAGTAGAGAGACTGTTTATGCTTTTGAAAGATTTGCCAAAGTATGCTTTGAGCACTTTGGAGATAGAGTGAAATATTGGCAACCTCATAATGAACAGAATTTAATAGTTAGAGTAGAAGAGAGAATTAATATATACAATGAAACAGACCCATGGAAGATAGATAAAATGCGTGCTCAAATGGATTATAATCTTTGTTTAGCCCATGCATTGGCTGTTAATGCATGCCATGAAATGATAGAAGGAAGCAAGATTGGAGCAGCAGTATCATCATCTGTAACATATCCTCTTACATCTAAACCAGAAGATGTATATGCTGCAAGAATGAATGATAACTTTAAAGTGTACTACATGCTTGATATGCATTATTATGGAGAATATCCTGGGTATTATATGAATTATCTTGAGAAAAGAAATATAGTTCCTCATATGGAAGATGAAGATAAAGAAGTACTTAAAAAAGCTAAAATGGATTTTATAGCTGTAAATTATTATAGAACAAACTGTGCAGAGGCTTTACCTGAGGATTCACAACATCCATTTGGGTTAAGAGAAGGAACAGTTGACTTTAGTATGTATGGATTATTTAAAATGTCGCTAAATCCTAATCTAAAGGCTTCAGAGTATGGTGCATCAATAGATTCATCAGGTCTTAGAGTTGCATTAAATGAATATTGGCAAAGGTATCACTTACCTGTTATAATAACGGAGAATGGGCTTGGAGCTAAAGATGTCCTTGAAGATGGTAAAATTCATGATGACTATCGTATAGATTATTTAAACAGTCACATAAATGCATGCAAATTAGCTATTGAAGATGGTGTAGAGATGATGGGATATTGTCTATGGTCATTTACAGACCTTTTAAGTTCTTCACAAGGTTTCAATAAACGTTATGGGCTTGTTTATATAAACAGAACAGACCACGAAACTTTAGATTTAAAAAGAATAAAGAAAGATAGTTTTTATTGGTATAAAGAAGTCATAGAGAGTAATGGAATAATAAAATAAATATAATATATTGAGGTTTTTAGTATGTACATTACAAAGGTATTAAATAATTCGTTGCTACTTGCAAAGGATGATAATGACGAAGAAATAATATTGATGGGAAAAGGAATTGGTCATAATTATAAGATTGGGTCTGAGTTAAATAAAGAAGATATAGAAAAAACTTTCGTTCTTCATGATGAAAATATAAAAAAGAGTATTATACAACTTGCATCAGAAATAGATGCAGAATACTTTGGTATAGCTCAAATGATAATCTCATATGGAATAGAAAAGTACAACTTAAAACTTATGAACCATATATACTTGGCTTTAACTGACCACATCGCCTTTGCAGTGAGACGATTTAAAGAAGGTATAATGATTGAGAATTACTATTTGTTTGAAATTAAAGAATTTAATCCAAAAGAATATGATATAGGAAAATATGCGATTACTGTTTTTAAGGAGGTTCTTGGTTTAGAACTACCAGAAGAGGAAATTGGTAATATAGCGGGCCATTTTATAAATGCACAACAAGACAATCCTTATAGTGATAGAAATAAGAGAAGTGCTAAAATTGTAAATGCCATTTTACAAATAGTTCATTATCACTTTTCTATTGTATATAATAAAGAATCCTTTTATTATATGAGATTTGTAATGCATCTAAAGGCCTTTTCTCAAAGATTTCTGTCTAATGAACCATCAAAAGAAAAGATAGATTTTATATATAATCAAGTACGCAAAAATTGTAAAGAAGAATATGAATGTGTAAAAAAAATAGGAGCTTATATATACAAGGAATATTCTAGAGAATTGCCTAGGCAGGAGGAATTATATTTAATGATTCATATTCATAAGATTCTAGGTGAATTAGATGAAAACTGTTAGAATGTTTTAGTATATTAGTAACTTGATAATAAAAATAAGAATTAATTAAATTTAAATAATGGAATTATTTTAAGAGATAGTTGTCAAACTATCTCTTAATTTTATGCAGAAGGTACCTATAAAAGAAGCAATTTAACAAATATGTTTAATCTTAATGTTATTAATATATTAGAAGAACTACAAAGTCAATTTTACTTTTCTTTATGACTTTAAATGATAAATACTAGCTATTTAACAAGCAGAACTATTTTTTATTTGAATTATCCATTATTTTGTATATATCTACTTAAAATAAGAGCACTGTGTGACAAGCATCATAATATTGGTTTTGTTATACTATTAATATAAAAAATGCAACTAAAAACAAAAACTACAAAACAGAGGCTAAGAAATAAAAATAAAATAATGGAGGATATGAAATGGCTAGAATATCTAATATAACGATGGCTGAACAGCCTGAGTATTGCATTTTAGCAATACGAAAAACTATTGACTTTATGGTAGAATTTTCAGAGTTTTCACAGCAAAGTTTTCGAAAAATTTCCAACTATCTAGAAGAAAAGGGAATATTGTCTGCAGGAGCACCAATTGTATGTTTTCATAACATGGACTTGGAAAAATTAGATGTTGAAGTAGGTTTTCCTGTAACTAATCATTCTGTATCTAATAATATGAACAGAAAAAATGAGATTTTGCAAAGGATTGTTCCAGCACAGAAAATAATAACTGCAATTGATTTAGGACCATATGAACTGCAAGACCCTACACTTGAAGAATTATTTTCGTGGGCGAAGGACAGTGGATATGAACTTCATGGAGATATCTATTATCAATATTTGAATGATTTAAATCGTCCTGCAAGTGAATATCTCACTAAAATGATGTTACCTGTTATATAAATAATAAAACAGCATGAAAATTTTAGGAATGTCTGTGGATGCATAGGTTTAACTGTAATAAAAAACAAGTTAACGACCATTTTACTATGAATGGTCGTTAACTTGTTTTTTATATGGATTGTTTATGATATGACCGATTAAATTGTTATTTAATGAGTGACTGACAGACGTTTTTATTGAAAGTTACTACCTGTTATGCGATAATAAGGACTTGTTAGGGGGATTATTATAAATGATGGATAATTAAATATAGTATTATTTTCTATAAAAATTAGTTACCAAGCTATTTGTGATTATCTAACATTTGATTTTACCAAACTATAATTATGATAAATTGAAATCTTTTCTAAAAAATGCATTATTTATCTATGGAATAGCTATTGTAATTTATATTCCTTTAAATATTTACAATGGATATTTTTCCATGAATAATTTGTTACCTAATATTATTAAGGATATTGTATTTGATGGGACTTTATATCATTTATGGTATCTTCCTGCATCAATTATTGGAGCAAGTATTGCATATTTTCTTGTAAAAAAATTAGGTTTAAAGTACTCATTTGTAATTACTATTATTCTTTACGTAATTGCTATATTTGGTGATAGTTATTATGGCTTTTCAGAAAAATTACCATTATTAAAGAATTTATATGAGTATGTTTTTGAAGTATCAGATTATACACGAAATGGTGTGTTTTTTGCCCCTGTATTTTTCATACTTGGAGGGATAGTAGCTAATAAATATAATTACATGTCACCTAAAAATAGCTTGATTGGATTTCTTATATCATTCTTACTTATGTTTTGTGAAGGAATTCTTTTACATAAACTAGGGGTACAACGTCATGACAGTATGTATATTATGTTATTGCCATGTATGTATTTCTTATTTACAGCTTTAACATTTTTGAAAGGTCCTCGAGCTAGGTTATTGCGAACATCATCATTAATCATTTATATTCTACATCCATTAATATGTCTTAAAAAAAATAAAAAGTTATTTACATAAAAGGTGAACTTTTGATAGAGTCCACCTTTCTATTTTTTTGACCTATAAAAAATAATATACTGAAATGTTACAACAGAAACCCACCCTATGCCAGTAGCAAATGCAATCGTCTTTAAACCAAATTGTTGAATAAACAAATAAGAAAGAATAACGCGAATTGATATATGTAAGATAGTTCCAATCACAGGAATATTTACTTTTCCACTTCCTCTATACCATCCAACAAATGAACTCCCTATAAAACACAAAACATACAAAATAGCGATAGTTTTCATGTACTCTATGCCATTTATCATAATTTTATTATTAGCATTATTCATCATAAATTCAATAGTAGTCTTTGCAAAGAAATACATTATCAAAGATAATCCAATTCCTAGACACACTAGGATAATCAATCCTGTATAAAATCCTTGTTTTGCTCTTTTTCTATTTTCATTTCCAGTATTTTGTGCGACAAATATAGAAATAGCCTCAGCACCACTATCACCAAAAGAATTAGCAAAGCCTTCAATTCTTGTAGTAGCAGTATATGCTGTAATCATGTCTGTCCCCATTAGATTTACAGCTCCCTGTACTAGTAATTTTCCAATATATAAACTGGATTGATGAAGAGCTGAAATTAGACTATAGGATATAGTTAATTTTAGTAATTTCCATTCAAACTTCATATCTTCCCTTCCAAACAAAAGAAATGAAATGTTTTTTCTTATATAAGTAAAGCAAAGAATGGATACAAGAGTCTGTGAAAGTACAGTTGCAAAAGCTGCTCCTTGAATTCCAAAATCACATACTGCAACAAAAATTATATCTAAGATAGTATTTATTATCATTGAAAACATTAAGATAATTAGAGCAACTTTAGTATTTCCAACAGCTCTCAAGGCTGCTGATAATAAATTATAAAAATATGTTGCGATAAATCCACCAAAAATAATATTTAGGTATGATATCGCAATACTTGAAACTTCTTGTGGTGTATGAATTAGATTTACTGAAACTCCTACACCTAAAGGTGTAGGGTTCTTAGGTACTACATGAATTTCTACAATACTCTCAGTTATAATGAATCATGACCTACAACATATTATCACTAATCATATTCCCTAAAACTTTTATTAACAAAGTATCTGTTGATACCATTAACGTTAACATTAGGCTCATTTCTCAACCTGTATAGTTTTTATATCCCCATACTAGATATTAATTTATAACCATTTGATTTTATCTTTTTTAATCTATTTATTTCTTTGTCATGTAGTATTTTAAAGTTATCATATGTGTTAATACACAATTCTCTGTTGATTGATTTTAAATCTTCATTAACATTCATTATTAAAAATGCAGAATAGCAATCTCTTTGAATATCCATACCATTATTCCATCTATCTTTTAATTCCTTCTTATTGTACTCATCTGAAAAGTGATTATATTGACTAGCCCTACATTTAGCAGTATCTATCTTATATAATTTTTCTCCACTCCATTTTAACTTGTTATCTAACATATTCAAAAACATTGATGGTGCTTTATTTGCTAATGATTTTCCAAAACGTTTCTTCTTATTGATTCTACCAGTCTTTTCATTAATAGTAGTATCCTTTGCTCTAGTTTGAAGTCTTTTATAACTCATCGTTTCAACATAAAACTTATCACCTAAATTTAGTAATTTGTTAATTAACACATAATGGTCTTGCTTTCTTATTTCAGCCTGCTTTCTATATAACTCTTTTCTTAGTGTTTTTAATTTAATATAGTGATTACTAAATATCCACTTATCTCTATTTCCTTGTTTTATAGTACCATTATCATTGAATTTATTAGGATTAGTTGCACGTTTACTTCTATCCATTTTTCGTTGAATTAATTTTAATTGCCTATATATATTATTAACATTAGGGGCTAACTCCAATAACTTAACATCGCATTTACTAGATATAGCTATAGTTTGAGTTCCAATATCTATACCTACATTACTTAAACCAATTTGCCCTTTTATTTTTCCTTGATTGGTTGTTTTTTTAGGTGGAACTCCTTGTAAAGCTAATTGTACATACCATTTAGTCCTACCTTTAATTTCTTTTTTAAGTATTCTACAATATTTTATTTTATCTTGAATTGCCCTTTGAGCATAGTTGTCATTGTTCTTTATTATTACTGGAATAGTCATTTTATTAAATTTAATAATACCATCTTTGTAGCTAATACCAGTTGAATTTTGTTTCCCTTCTATTGACGTTAATTCATTATATCTAATATAATTAACCCGTTTAGCTTGATGATATATGTACTTACTAAAAGCATTAAAACATCTTGTAGCTATCTTCTGAGATATGGCAGAATGTAGTTTATAATATTTACAAATAGGTTTAACAAAATTATGAAGTGAATACTCTGTTAAATTATATTTTTTATTAATATCACTAAATATTCTATTTCTATCTTTGCCCTTATATTTGCAATTTGCTTGATACTCCTTAGATTCTATCATGTGGTTATATCTTTTAAATAGCTCTGATAAACATGAATTATATACTTTTCTATACTTATCAAAAATATTACATATAATATCTTCTTGAAACTTTTCTGTTTTTAATTGCAATGTTAATATATAATTTGACATAGTGTTCACCTCACTTTCTAATATCTTGTTTTCTGATTTTCTACATATTTTTTAATAGTTTCACTACATACATTTTCTTCTGTAGATACAAAATAGCTTCTAGTCCATAAACTAGGCATTTTTGATAATTCAATAAATTCTTCTCTTAATATTTTACTTGTATAACCTTTTATATTTTGCATTATATCAGAAGGACTTAAAGTTGGAAGGCTATTTAAAAACATGTGTGTATGGTCTTTATCACATTCGATTGCAATAATTTCAATATCAATCTCTTTACACTTATTTTTAACCAATGTTTTAAATCTATCCTCTAAGCCTTCTATATTAAATATTTTTCTTCTGTATCTAGGACAGAATACAAAATGATAATTAATTAAACTAACAGTTGTTTGAGTTCTTCTATATTTATTCTCCATATACTTATATTAACATTTTATGTGTATGTGTTAATGCTTTTTATACATTATTTATGCTATCCATCCCACGCCTAAAGGAGTGGGCTTTCCGCACTAAGTTGTAAACTTTTACAACTATCATTCTTATGAAGCATACGATTATGTTTCCAAGGGTGAAGTTGATATAGCCCTTATTTCAGATGATATGTTTTTTAATAACATAGAAACAATACCAATATTTAAAGAAGCCATGTTACTGGTAACAAGTTATGGCTCAAAATACAATGGGGAATTGCACCCATCTGTTTTAGATGTTGCGGATGAAATAAGACTTCCATGGAATCCTGAATATGATTTGTGGCATAATTTTTGGTTTCGCTCAACTCTTCAACCTAAAGTATTTTTAGACCAGATGTCTCTTTTAGAATATTTTATGAGACAAGAAAATGTATGGGCAATTGTGCCAGTGTCAGTAGCATATCATCTTAAGGAAATATCTAATATTGAAGTACATTATATAAAGGATGCACCACCAGATAGATTTATTTACTACTTAGTTAAAGAATCTAATAAACAGGAAACAATAGACAAATTTTTAGCTTTATTAAACGAAAATCTATTGCAAATTAAAGGATTGGAGTCTTTAATTAAAGAATAGAAGAAAAGATAGTAAATTTAAAAGTTGAAATTTTATTTTAAGCTAAATAAATTAAGTGTATATTTAAAAATAAAGAAGTATCTATATAAAGAAGAGTATTTCAAGAGAATATTAAGAATCTCAAATGAAATACTCTACTTTACTTTTTTATGATTATATTATATGAAGAAGTGGATATTATTAAGTTAGGAATATGTAAGAAAATTTGAAAATAGGTTATAGGATGAGATAGACGTATAAACAATAATTTTTACATTATAAAAAAGAGCAAGATTTATTAAATATGACTAAGAAGTAACTGATATAATGTCTCATGGATAAAAGGAGGAGAGCTGCAATGTTTTATAAAGTAAATAATGTTATAACTGCTATTGATTATATAGAGGAACATTTATCAGAAAAGCTGGATTTAGATATAGTTGCTAATGCTGTTCATTATTCAAAATATCATCTACATAGAACTTTCACAACTTCTGTTGGTTTGACAATGCATGATTATATAAAACGAAGAAAACTCACAGAGGCAGCAAAACTATTAGTATTTTCTAAAAAATCGATTATTGAAATTGCATTGATAGCTGGCTATGAAAGTCAACAAGCATTTACTTCTGTATTTAAAGATATGTATAAAAAATCTCCAAATAAATATCGAAAAGAACAAGAATTTTATCCTTTGCAGCTAAGATTTGTTTTGAAAAAAGATAATTTATTTTCAAAAAATATATTGGAATTAGAAAAAGATATTACACTTGCTAAGATATCTGATATACCATTATGGATGAATTTAGTCAGATTGGTTATAGATGGCTTTCCAAATTTACAGGAGGAAGAGTATATCTCTCAATTAAAACAATATATTTTGGAAGAAAGAGCCTTGATATTAAAATTTAATAACATTGCTATTGCAAATATGATATTTAATAAAGAAACTGGAAGTATTGACTTTTTTGGAATACACCCTCAATATCGTAATTCAGATATTGCACAGGTGTTTCTGAAAAAGGTTATTGAGAATTTTTTGATAGATACATCTATCTCAATCACAACTTTTAGAGAAGGAGATAAAGCTGATACAGGACATCGGAATATGATAAAGAAGTTAGGTTTTGCAGAAGCTGAATTACTGACTGAATTTGGGTATCCTACTCAAAAATTTGTTCTGTCTTCTGAAAATGATAAAGACAATGAATAGTACTAATGAGCTAACTAAATTTGAACCAAAGAGCAAGAATGATTAAAAAATTTAAAGTTCAATTCAGTATAATGATTTAAGATAATACTCAGTTGACAAGGAGGGTTCAAATGTCTAAAAATCAGCAATTAGAAAGTTGTAATTCTATCACATCTGTTTCTAAACATAATATATCTGAACAAAAGATAGAGTTAAAAACATCTTTTCCAGATGAGATTTCATATCTTATAGATATAAATAACAAGTTGGATAATGCTTTGGAGAAAGCAGAAAATTCAGTTGATAAACTTGATAAAGATTACATGGATGCTAAATTATATATGGTAAAGAATCGTGGAGAGATAGACCCACATGAAATGTTTCAGAATGAACTGGCACTAAAGCAAATAGATAGTTATGGGGCTTTTATGGTAAAAGTTCGAGATAAGATTGCTAAAATGAAAGATTCGCCATATTTTGCTAGGATAGATTTTAAACTAAAAGATGAAGATGAAGATTCAAAGTATTATATTGGTCGATTTGCATTTGATTATGAAAATGAACTTCTAATACTCGATTGGCGTTCTCCAATGGCCAGTATGTTTTATGATTGTAAGATAGGGCCAGCAGGGTATAATGCACCACTAGGATGGATAGATGGAGAAATAACACGTAAACGACAGTTTAAAATTAAAAATGGAACACTGGAATATGTACTTGAAAGTTCTATGAATATACAAGATGATATTCTTCAACAGGAACTTAGTAATACTTCAGATGAAAAGATGAAATCCATCATTTCAACAATACAAAAAGAGCAAAATCAAATTATTAGAAATGACAAGGCTGACACTCTCATTATTCAAGGAGTAGCTGGTTCTGGAAAAACATCTATAGCATTACATCGAATTGCTTTTCTTCTTTATCGATTTAAAGATAAGATATCAGCAAATAATGTAATTATTCTATCACCTAATAAAGTCTTTGGTGACTATATTTCTAATGTACTTCCTGAGCTAGGAGAAGAACCCCTATGTGAATTAAGTTTTGAAGATATAGCCGAAGTTCAATTAGAACGAATTATTGATTTTGAAGGAGAAAAAGATTCTCTGGAAATAAATGATGTACAATGGGATGAAAGAGTACGTTTCAAGTCTACACTTGATTTTTTAAAGCTTATGGACAAATACATAAAGCAAATGCCAAATATGGTCTTTATTCCTAAAGATTATACTTTTGGAAGTTTTACAGCTACAAGTGACTGGATACGAAGAAGATTTGATGCATATAACAAATATCCAGTTAAGCAAAGACTGGAGATGGTAGCAGAAGATATTCATTATAGATTTGAATCAGATAATATTATGGAAGAAGACTTACCAAAAGTAAAAAATATACTGAAAAGTCTAAATGGAATGCTAACAATAAAAAATACTCTGGCACTGTATAAGGACTTCTTCAAACAGATGAATATTCAAGATATGTTTGTAATGCCATCAAAGAAGACTCTGGAGTGGGCAGATGTGTATCCATTTATATATCTTCATGCTGCCTATGAAGGATTACAAGAAGACAAAGTGATAAGACACATTGTTATTGATGAAATGCAAGATTATACTCCTATTCAATATGCTGTAATAAACTTGCTTTTCAAATGTAAAAAGACTATCCTTGGAGATTTTGGACAACTAATCAACCCTAATCATCTACATACGTTAGATGATATGGTGCAGATTTATGATGGTGGAGAGCTAGTAATGTTAAATAAGAGTTATCGTTCTACTTTTGAGATTATTAATTTTGCCAAGAAAATTCAAAATATAATTTCACTGGAAGTTATTGAAAGACATGGTGAGGAGCCAGTTTTAATTAAATGCATCAATGAACAAGATGAGATAGATAAGATAAAAATGGAGATTGAGCAGTTTGAGGAAAGCAACAATGCTACCCTTGGTATTATACTAAAAACCAACAGTGAGGCTAAAGCAATCTATGATGTTATTAAGCAAGAATATGATGTTAATTTAATATCTCCTGAAAGTTCTAGTTTTGTAAAAGGCGTATCAATTACTTCTATTAAAATGTCAAAAGGGTTGGAGTTTGATGAAGTTGTTATTCCTTCAGTAAATAATAAAACATATTACAATGATTACGACCGTAGTTTATTATATATTGCTTGTACACGGGCTATGCATAGACTTAAGCTTACATACACTGGAAATTTAACGCAGTTGATAGAACTTAATTGAGATATATATAGTTTATATAAGCTTACCTAAGATTACTCTATAAATTATTCAATTATACAAGTTTAACGTTTGTGTATATAATTGTATTTGTTGAAATTTTTTTATTTTACCAATTATTTTGTTAATCATTTTGTTAATCATTTTGTTAATTCTATAGATTAAAGTATCTTCTATAGAATTAACAAAATATCAGCAGTACTATTTGAGGTAATTAGAACTGTACAAGCCATAAATAAAATATATAATTATGCATATTCTTATTTCATACTTTAATATATATTTTTTAAAATGAAAAAGCATTTATTCTGTAGTTTTATTTACACCATTATTCTTATTTTTTTATTGATTTTCTAAGAAAGTCTGATGTTATAGTATTACCTTTTTTATTAAGATTTTTTGCTAGTTTAATTCTTTGACATTCTCCACCAGACAGTGTACTAAGTGGCTGCCCTAAAGTCATATAAGATAATCCTACATCTTTCATAGTTTGTAGTATTTTGCAAAGTTTCTTTTCTGTAAAGAATTCAAGAGATTCATCCACTGTCATAGAAAGAACTTCAACTATATTTTTACCCTTGTACAATTTAGACAGGACTTCTTCATTATATCGAGTACCTTTACAAGCTTCACATGTGTTAACAACAGGGTCCATAAATACCAGTTCTGTAACAAGTACTCCTTTTCCATTACAAATAGGACAAGCCCCTTTAGAATTAAAGCTGAATAAACTTTCGCCAACAGTATTTTCCTTAGCAAAAAGTTTTCTTATTTCATCAAAAAAACCAAGAAATGTAGCTGGCATAGAGCGATTTGTAGTTGTGATAGGGTTTTGGTCAATTTTAATAACATCTTTTTCATATTTTTTTGCAAAAATACGAGAAATCAAAGTACTTTTACCAGAACCAGCAACTCCAGTAACAACTGTCATGATTCCAACTGGTATATCTATATCAACATTTTTTAGATTATGCAAACAAGCTCCTCTAATGGGAAGAAAGCTTTTTGCTTTACGAGTATTAGATTTTAGAGATAATGATAAATTCATAGCTTTTGAAGTAAGTGTATTTGCTAGAAGTAATTCATTATAGGTACCTTGAAATATAATATTTCCCCCATGTTTACCAGCATTTGGGCCAATATCTATAATCTCATCGGCTATAGATATGACATCTTTATCATGCTCTACTACCAAAACTGTATTTCCTCTGTCTCTAAGTTTTTTTAATAATTGATTCATACAATATACATCTCTTGGGTGCATTCCAGTGCTGGGTTCATCAAAAATATAAGTTAGACCTGTGAGACTACTTCCCATATAGCGTACAAGTTTTAATCTCTGGGCTTCTCCTCCAGATAGAGAAGTTGATTCCCTATTTAGATGTAAATAAGGAAGTCCAATATCAATCATTCTTTTTAAGCCATCAGTAAGAGCGTTGACAACTGTTTCAACTTTTTTATCATTTATTTGAGAGAGTAAATTATAAAGTTCAGTAAATTCCATATTACCCATATCTGCTATAGAATACCCTAAAATAGTGCAGTTAAGTGCATCTTTATTTAATCTTTTTCCATGACATTGAGGACATTCCTCATCAGTTATAAGTCTTTCCGACTTTTCTTTGGTGTGTTTGCTCATATTGTTAGTGAAGAATACAAATCGCTTATAGTTCCTACTGTAGAACGTGCATTGCCACCAAGAGGAGACTGGTCCACGATTACAGAAGCAGTTAAATTATCAATCAGTTCTACATGAGGTTTTTTGTATTTTGGAAGTCGACCTCTAATAAATGCTGAATATGTTTCATTCATTTGTCTTTGTGATTCTGCTGCAATTGTGTCAAATACAATACTTGATTTTCCAGAGCCAGAAACTCCAGTAAAGACAATGATTTTGTTTTTGGGAAGTTTAAGTGATATGTTTTTTAAATTATTATGTGTAAGTCCTTTTATTATGATATATGACATAAATACTAAGTCCTTTCTTTATATATTTGAGTAGCGTAATTATATTATGTAGTTATATTATAATAAGATTAAAACCTATTTTCCTGATATATTCTGCTATATTACAGATATTATTTTTAAATTTGTTTACATTGTAAACAGTATTAATTAGTGATGTTACATATAAAAAACAAAAATCCTATCATAGAACTTATTTAAAATTTAGTAAAAATGAGCGAGTTTAAAAGATTTAAATAACTTGACTTTTAAAACTTACTATTGTAATATTTTAAATACTACAATAGTAAGTTTTAGGTGTGTATTCAGATATAATTTTACTGATTGAAAGGAGAGAATAATGTTACTGATAGTTATAATAGTGGTTTTTATAATATTAGAGGAGGATTATAGATATACATATTAGGAAGTAGTAAGGTATGAAAAGAAAAACAAGTTTTATTTTAATAATTATTCTATTAGTCATTGTGCTTATAGCAAAATATCTAATGGGAAGTAATCAAAATAATAAAGAACAAAATATTAAGAGTAACAATACAAATTTTAAATCAAATGAATTGGAGGCTAAAGATAGTACACAGGAGAAAAAAGATAAAGTTAATGTAGTTGATTATAGTGATTGTTTTAAAGATATTAGTGGAGGAGCTATTTTTTACAGTAGTAAAAATAAAGAATATAACATATACAATAAAGAATTAATTGAAACAAGGGCTTCACCTTGTTCTACTTTCAAAATAATTTCAACATTAATTGGTCTAGAAAAGGGAATAGTAAACTCAAAAGAATCAGTTATGGGGTATAATGGCACAATTTATGAGATTGAAGATTGGAATAGAAATCTTAATCTAGAAGAAGCATTTAAAGCATCTTGTGTTTGGTATCATAGAAAACTGATGAATCAAGTTGATGCTAAATTTGTTCAAAACACACTAGATAATCTAAAATATGGAAATTGTGACATTAGTGAGTGGGAAGGAAATTTAAAAAATGGAAGTAAAGATTTAAATGGGTTCTGGTTAGAATCTTCATTAAAAATATCTCCTAAAGAGCAAACACAAGTATTAGCTAAAATTTTTGAGGGTGATACAAGCTTTAAAAAAGAGAATATTAATCTCTTGAAGGACATTATGAAAATAGATATAAATGATAAGAAAATGAATGTATATGGTAAAACTGGAACAGGATTTGATGAAAAGAAGCAATGTGTTGATGCATGGTTTGTTGGTATGGTAGAAAATGAAGATGATACATATTACTTTGCTATTAAATCAGATGATTCTAATAAAGAAATTGGAGGACCAAAAGTAAAAGAGATTGCAATTGATATAATTAAGAAATATTATAGTGCTATATAATAGACATAACTTTATACTAAAATATAGGTAAATTTAAGGAACTATGCAATGAATTGATAAATATATTGCATAGTTTTTATTTTATTTATATTATCTTAAGTAGATGTAAAAAGATATGAACAAAATTTAATAAAAAATAATCTTATATTGGTTAAAAATTATAAGGTGTTTATGTAAAGTATCATATTTAATTGAAAAGAGTATTTTAAAAGAGTGTCAACATTTAGTTTGGTGTGTCACTATAATGTCATTTTGGATTGCTAAACTTTAACTATAAAGGAGATGATTGTATATGGAAATACTAAAATGTGAAAATTTAACAAAGACATATGGCTCAAATCAAACCATGGTGATAGCTCTTAATAATTTGAATTTATCAGTTCAAAAAGGTGATTTTGTATCTATAGTAGGAGCCTCTGGTTCTGGAAAATCTACATTACTTCATATGCTTGGAGGAGTAGATAGACCTACATCTGGAAAAATTTATATTGAAGACACTGAAATAGCAAGCTTAAAAGAGGAAGCATTGGCAATTTTTCGACGTAGAAAAGTAGGGCTTATATATCAATTTTATAATCTTATACCTACTCTTGATGTTAGAAAAAATATATTATTACCAATGTTACTTGATAAAAGGAAAGTGGATGAAGATAGGTTTTCTGAAATTGTATCTACACTTGGATTAACTGATAGGCTTAAACATCTTCCAGGTCAACTTTCAGGTGGACAACAGCAAAGAGTAGCTATAGCTAGAAGTTTAATATATAGACCAGCTATTTTATTAGCAGATGAACCAACAGGTAATCTTGATAGAAAAAATTCTGAAGAAATTGTAGATTTACTAAACTTATCAAATAAACGATTTAATCAAACAATACTTCTTATTACTCATGATGAAAAAATAGCATTAGAAGCAAATCGTATTATAACTATGGAAGATGGTATGATAGTTTCTGAAAAGGTGGTGAAGAAATGAATATTCTTCAAGAATACACCTTAGATTTTGTACGTCGTAATAAGCGCAGTAGTATGGCTATAATGTTAGCTATATTACTTACTACAACTATGATGTCTTCTTTGTGTGGACTATTATATACAATGTGGAGTGATTTTATAAGGCTTTCAATTGAGAAAGAAGGTAATTGGCATGGAGAGTTATTTGATGAAACTCATGGAAGTGACTTATCATTAATTGAAAATTTCTCTTCAGTTGATGATGTGATGATTAAAGGACAGTGGTATGTAGGTAAAATTGACGATGATAAAAGGGATTACATAATTTATAGAAATGCTACCTCAGAATATTGGAATTCTATGCCAGAGAAAGACACTATACTAGAGGGTCATCGACCAAATAATGCTAATGAAATTGCACTATCAAAACAATATTTTGAGAGTAATCCAAATGTAAAAATTGGTGATAAGATTACTATACCAATAGGAGATAGGGTTTTAAATGGAAATCTTCTTGAACCCGTAGCTCCAAAATCTAAAGGTGAAAGTTTTAAGAAGATTTCAGAGACTACGTTGACAATAGTAGGGAAAATAGATGTTACTACTTCATCAGTTGTACCTGCATATACAGCTCTTGGTTATCTTGATAGAGCAAGTATAAAGCCTAGTGATAATATTACTGTATATTTACGATTTAAAAATATTAGAGATACATATAAAGAGCTTCCAAAGCTTGCTAAATCATTAGGATGGAAAATGAATGAATATGGAAAATACAATCTTAAGTATAATAGTAATTATCTTTTAAAAATGTTAGTTTTTTCTCCAGAGCAGAAAGCATCTATGAACAGTATAGAAAAATTTTCAACACCTATTATGTATCTAACAATAGCAATCTTTACAGTAGCCGTATTTGTACTGGTGATTTATAATGCTTTTGCACTATCAGCAAATGCTAGACTTACTCAATTGGGTATACTAGCTAGTATTGGAGCATCACCAAAGCAGATTAAAAAGTCTGTGGTTTTTGAAGGGTTTTTATTGACAATTATTCCTTTGCCTATAGGCTTATTTTTAGGATGGGCATTGTGTAAGGGTCTTGTAAGTTATATTAATTCAGTCGATACTGTTAATAATAATCAACAGGTAATCTTTACTTATGGTGTTATTGCTTTCTTGCCAGCTGTTTTACTTACAATAATAACAGTATGGATTTCTGCACTTATCCCAGCACGTAAAGTATCAAAAATATCACCTATAGAAGCAATTAGACAAGGTGATAGTATTAAAATCAAAAAGTCACATAAATATTCACTAACAAACTTATTTGGTATAGAAGGAGAGCTTGCAGTAAATGCGCTTCGTTCCCGTAAAAAATCTTATCGTACCGCAACAATATCTTTAACACTTTCTTTTTTATTGTTGACGAGCTTTCTAAATATAATTGCATGTCAAAGAGGTGCAGAGCGTGTTTATGGTAGTGATATTTATGCTAATCAAAGGGATATATCATTGCATCTGGAAAATAGTGAACCTGCAGAAAAACAGTTTTTAGAACAATTAAACAGTACACAAGGTGTAGAGAGTTCATTATATTATCTAAAAATGTCTGCAATCACTTGGTTAACTGAAAAAGACGCTTCAAAAGAGCTTGCAAAGAGTGGAGGATTTAAAAAGATAGTCTCAGCTAAAAAATATGCTCCTATAGAACGTGATGGTAAGTTTCGTATTACTTCAACTATGATTGGACTTGATGATGAGAGTTTTGCAAAATATTGTAAACAACTTTCTATAGACCCAAAACCATATTATGATACAAAAAATCCGATTTCGATTGTATATAATCGTGAGGAAGATGTTGAGCGTAGTACACGTAGGGATAAAGTATATATAGATTATTTAAATCTTTCTGTAGGAGATAACATTACATTAAATGAAAAGGTATATGATGAAGATGAGGGAAATTATACTTTTAATATGAAAGTAGGAACTATTACAGATACACTTCCACAAATAGCAGAAAATCTTGGTAGATACACCTTAATTCAAATAGTACCAATGTCTATAGTACAGGATGTGTCCAAAAACTATCATGAAAACCGTAGATTAAAATCAAATAGAATAACAGGGTTATTTAAAATAGATAATCATGATAATATTTCTAAAGTAAGAAAAGAGTTTGAATCTATTTGCAATAAATATTATGGGTCAGGTGATTATAGTATTAATGATGTTGTAGAAAATGAAGAATTAAGTGAGAGTGGACAAATAACTATGAATTTGATAGTAGGATTTATTACAGCATTATTAGCTGCAATTGGTTTATCAAATGTATGGGCGACTGTTTCAGGGAATCTTAGAAGTAGACGACAAGAATTTGCTATGTTACGTTCTGCAGGATTGTCTCCAAAGGGTATGAAAAAGATGCTTATCCTAGAAGGATTATTTTTTGGTCTTACACCATTATTACTCAGTATTCCTGTGCAAATAGCTATACTGTATGCTTTCATCCATATAAATGAAATAAGTTTTATGGAGTACTTATTATTTGCACCAATATCCATAGTGACGAGCTTTACCATATTGATACTTATTGTAGTAATAGCGTCGTATACTATGGGATGTAAACAATTAAAGAGTGAAAACATAGTAGAATCTATAAAAAATGAGACAATATAAACAAGATTTATTGAATATTTTTTAAAAGCAACTTTAAAGAATATTGTGTGTAAGTGATAGATAATGTGTAAATGATAGATAAATAGGATATAATGTAACTGGATTATAGGTGTTCTCCTATAATCCAGTCTTTTATGTATAAAACTTAATTATGAATCGTGCACCACCATGATGACAATTTTCTGCATGTATAGTACCATTTTGACCTTCTATAATAGACTTTGATAGAGCAAGACCTATACCAATGCTGTCTTTACTAGCATTTTTACCACGATAAAATCGATTAAAAATATATGGTAGGTCTTCTTGAGCAAAACCTTTCCCATTATCCTCTATAATAATTTCAATGTATAGAGGGTTTTTACTATAATAAGCAACAATCTGTCCACCATCTTCTACATGTTCACTACAGTTTTTAAGAATATTTAAAAGAGCTTCCAAAGTCCAGTTAATATCAATCTCAAATTCTACGAACGAAGAGTCTTTAATAATAAATGTCTGATTTTTTTCTTTTAAAATTCCTTCTATAGGTTCAACAGCATTAGTAAGAAGAGAATGGACATCTATAAGTTTATTTTCAAATATTAAAGTACTTGCATCTAATTTTGACAAAGTAAGTAAAGATGACACCAATCTTTCTAATCTTAATATTTGGTTTGTAAGTCTATTAAGGTAATCTATTTCTTCATCTGGACAACTTTCTGCAAGTAATTGTGCCATAAGCGACATAGAAGTAATTGGAGTTTTAAGTTGATGTGCAATATCTGCAAGATTATCTGAAAGAGTTTGTCTTTCTTTTAAAGCAAATTCTTTTGAGCAACGAAGTTCTCCCACAGTTTTATATATCTCGTCTTCAAGATGTGAAAACTCATCTTCACATCGTAAAAGTATGGATTCTTTCCCTAAATTGACTTCTTCCAAATAGTGAGTAAGAGTATTGATTCTAATCATATTATGTCTTTTTTTTCTATACTGAATTATGAACACTACTATAGCCATTGTTGACACTATAACAAAGGATACTATAATGAAATAAAAAAAGTTTTTATACCAAAATGTATTTTTAGTATAACCATGTTTTAATAAAATCTCATTTCCTACATTAAAGTCATGAGAACTTGAATTTTTTAGTGATTCTAAAATATGTTCTGTAGATTTAGGGTTAAGTTGATATGATGTACCAATGGTTTTAGATATCATATTATATTCTTCAGAAGAAGTTATAGTTGTTAGAATTATACTTAACAAAATAGTGATAGCTAAGCAGAATACTATAAAAACAACAGTATTATTGATATTTCTTGGAGTTTTCACTAGCTGTCCTCCATTCTATATCCTATACCTCTCAAGGTTTTTATGCAGGATGGATTTTTTAGTTTTTCTCTAAGTCGCTTTATTGTAACAGTAAGAGTATTATCATTTACAAAGTTGCCATCTATATCCCAGAGCATTTCTAATAGTTTTGCACGAGTAAGTGCTTTATTTTTATTTTCCATTAAGCTTAGGAGTAGTTTGTATTCTCCTGCTGTCAAAGGGATTTCAATATTATCCAAATATACTTTAACTTCATCTTTATTCAATTTTATATTTTCACATGTAAGAGTGCTAGTAGTGTTAGAATGAGTACGCCTAAGTACAGCATTAATTCTAGATTGAAGTACTGAAAGCAAGAATGGCTTAACCACATAGTCGTCTGCACCCATATCCAGACCTTGTACAATATCTTTTTCATCATCACGCACTGTCAAAAATATCACTGGAGTATCTCTTATATTTTTAACATATTTACAAAATTCATATCCAATCCCATCAGGTAAATTTAAATCAAGTAGAATTAAATCGATATCTTTGTCAAATTTTTTCTTAGCTTCAGTAATTGTACTATAACAACAAACTACATGTTTTTTCTTTTCTAGGGAAGTTTTTATTCCAAATGCAATTGTATCATCATCTTCTAAAAGAAGTATTTTTGCCATTTATTTTCAGTCCTTTCATTTAAAAAAATTTATAGTGTAAAATAAAATCCCTGTCAAAAACTTATAAATTAAAACTACGCTTTAAGTGAATCTATTAAAAGACCAAGTGTGGTTTCAATAAATTTTTTCTCTTCTATATTAAAATTGTTGATATACGATTTTCCTGTTATAGATAATAAATTAAAAAATCCTGTAAGTGTAAATATTGATGAATACATAAGAGTAGGTATCTCAATATCTGACCTAATACTTCCATCAACTTTTCCCATTTCAAATAGTTCTTGTATTTCTTCAAACATAAACTTATTGAAAGAAAAAAACTTTTCTTTAAAAGGTATCTCTAAGTCTGAATTTTTAGATTGTAAAAGTCCAATCATTCCCATTAAAGCTAGTAAAGAAGGCTCCTTACAATAAAATTTATGAAATGCAGAATATGAAAATTTTAATTTTTCAAATCCAGTTTTACCTTTTAAACTTTCTATTTTAACACTATCCCAAAGTCTTTTATACCCTCTTAGTACAACAGCAAAAAATAAATCTTCTTTGCATGAAAAATACTTATATATAGTACGTTTTGTATATTCTACTTCTTTTGCTAGTTCATTCATAGAAGTGTTATCAAATCCATTAAGACAAAATAATTTTTCTGCTTTAACAATAATTTCATTTTCTCTTTGGATTTTTTCTTTATCTCTTCTTGATAATTCCGACATATAAAATACTCCTTTCTACTGATTATATTGATAAGAATATATACTGATGGTATACTTGTATAACGATAGTATACTTTTTAAAAATAAAGTTAATGTAAAGCACTATAATTTATTATAACTTTACTAATTAATTATATAGGTAAAATATAAAATAAGGGGGATTTATTTATGAAAATAAAAGAAAATGTATTGTTGTTAGATAGTACTCGTGGTGCAAATTGTTTTATTGTGTTTGATGAAGAGATTACATTGATAGATACAGGACTTCCTTTTATGGGGAATAGTATAATTAAAGAATTAAAAACACTTGGGATTCAACTAACTGATATTAAGCATATTTTACTGACTCATCATGATGTTGACCATATATCTAATATTAAGTTATTGAAAGAACATACAGGAGCAAAAGTGTGGGCTCATATGGAAGATATACCTTTTATTATAGGGAAGAAGGATAGACCTGGATTTAAAAAATTTATTGGAAAGACAATTTCAAAAAGAATTATTAAAGATGTAGAGCCTTATAGAAATAATATGCAAGTCGGGAATATAAAAATTATTTATACTCCTGGACATACACCAGGACATGTATGTATGCTTTTTGAAGATGTATTGTTTGCAGGAGATTTAGTTAAGAATAAGAAAGGAAATATAATCCCATATCCTAATCTGTGGAACTGGGATTCTGAAAAAATGATGAAATCTGTAAGTGAGATAGAAAATTTAAAATACAATTGGATATGTATGTCTCATGGGATTCCTTGTGCTAAACAATAAAAATAGTAAGTCATGATATATTTATTTAAATAACAACTATTGACTATATACAACGTTGGTGATAATATAATATCCAAGATAGAGTATAAGGTGGTGAATTTTTCTGATACGTACTTTAATTTTATATTATTTAAATATTAAGCCAACACATGGATATGAGATTCAAAAATTTTTACAGGTTTCTGGTGCAGATAGATGGACAAAAATACAATCAGGTTCGATTTACTATGCATTGACAAAGCTAGAAAAAGATGGGGCAGTCAGAGTTTTGAGAGAAGAAAAAACTGGTGCTAGAATTCGTAAGATTTATGAGATTACACAAAGTGGTAAAGTGGAGTTAAAAGAAGAGCTACAAAAAGAATTACAGATGCCTATAGTTCCAGTAGGTTCAAATAAATTCCTATTGTATAATATTTTAGATGTATTACCAAGAGATACTATACAAATCAATCTTGAAAAGCATATAAAGCATCTGATAGAGCAGAAAAAGTATTGGGAAAACTGGAAAGAAATTAAAAATATTGATAAAAAAAGTCTTCCAACAGAAAGAATTGCCTTTGATATGACAATAGATAATTTGAATTATCAAATACTATGGCATGAGGAAATACTCAATAATATTGATAAGTATATATCTGTTGGTTATGAAACACAGAACGTAATTAAATCTATAGATTTTTCAAATATAGAAGACGATTTTTTATTTGAAAATGAGGCAACAAGTGAACTATTAGAGGTTCAAAAACTTAGAGATGAAATAATTAATAATCCAGACAAAGCTATCGAGAATATAGATAAAATAATACTAAAATTACAAAATAAAAAATAAGTTTATTTATAATAGCACGAGTCAAAGACTCGTGTTTTAAAAAAATAATATATACAACATTGGATATATAATATTGGTTAAAATATTAGGAGGTTTTATAAATGGAAAATGTACTATTAGAGATTGAAAAGTTATCTAAAAGATATAACAATAAGGAAGTTGTATCAGGAGAGAGTTTTAAAATACTAGAAGGAGATATTTTAGGTTTTATTGGACCAAATGGAGCAGGAAAAAGCACATCTATTAATATGTTTACTACAATTGTATCTCCAGATAGTGGAGATATATATTATAGGGGTAAAAGTATCAGAACTCAGCAAAATATCTTTAAAAGTGCTCTTGGTGTTGTACCACAAGAGCTGGCGATATATGAAGACCTAAGTGCATATGATAATGTTAAATTCTTTTGTTCATTGTATGGTTTTAGAGGAAATGAACTTAAATCTCGAACTAAAGAGGCTTTGGAGTTTGTTGAACTTTGGGGTAGACATAAAGAACTACCATCAAAATTTTCTGGAGGAATGAAACGTAGGTTAAATATAGCTTGTGCAATCGCACATAGCCCTAAAATTCTCATTATGGATGAGCCAACAGTTGGAATTGACCCTCAATCGAGAAATAAGATTATGGAAGCAATTAAAACGATTAATAAGAATGGTACAACAGTTATTTATACTAGTCACTATATGGAGGAAATAGAAGCTTTATGTAATAGGATTGTTTTAATTGATAAAGGAGTAATTTTAGAAGATTTAGATAAGAACTTATATAAAGATAAGTATTTAAAACTTGGTTGCAAGACACTGGAGGATATTTTTTTATATCTTACAGGTACAAATTTGAGAGATTTGGAGGAATAATATATGAGATATTTTTTGCCATTGTTTAGATTAGGAATCAAGCGAAGAAGTAAAGATTTTTTTATTTTATTTTATAATATTGTTTTTCCATTAATAATCATAATGTTATTAGGATATTTAACATCAAAGTCTTATGGAACAGAATTTACATCATATAACTATTATACTATTGTCACAATACCATTTTGTGTTCTTATGGGAATCATTAGTGTTTCATATGCTGCACAAGATGAGAAAATTTCTAATACATCCTATCGTTATATGATCTCTCCGATTTCCATAAAAGAGTTAGTACTTTCAAAACTTTTCTCTTGCACAATTATACTTTCACTGTGTAATTTAATAACTTTAGTTATAATAAAAGGCGTTTTTCAGATAAGTTTTGGTGGAAATTTTTTAGCTATTATTTTTCTTTTAGTGTGTGAGTCAACTGTAGTATCAGCTATAGGTTTGTTTTTAGGTCTTGCATGCAAAAACTTAGATATACTACGTAATATCATTAATATACCAATAGTGATTTTTGGTTTCTTAGGAGGCGTATTTTTTCCAGTTAGTTCATTAAATCCAGTTGTTTCATTAGCAATTAATATATCACCATTAACTTGGGTCAATAGGAGTATAGTTACTTGTATTTATGATGATAGCTTACAACCCCTTTTTAATATATCATCTATATTTGTAATGATAAGTATTTTAATGACAGTACTTACAGTCAAATTATTTAAAAGGGAGGCATTTATATAGTGAACTTAATAGGTATTTTTAATAATAATTTTAAAAGAAATATAAATAAAAAATCGGGTTTTTTAGTTATACTCTTATTTCCAATAATTATAGTAATACTTGGAGTACTAGCAAATTACATAAGTAAACCATCTTTTAATATTGGTATTTTGAGTGAGTATAAAAATGAACAAGTTTTAAATAAATCTGAAAAGAAGATTTATACAGATATGGTTAAGGCATTAAAAAGCACTCAAGGAATTGATGTTGAAATTGCAGACTTTAAAACAGTCAAAACTGATATTATAACTGGAAAATATTCTGCTGTTATATATTTCAATAAGGGTAATTTCAAACTGTATTCGATAAAAGATAAAAATACAAATAATATATTAGAGTATTTAATAGAATCATATAAAGAAGATTCAACACCTATAAATATAAATAAACTACAAGAAAACACCTTAGGCGTTTTGCAAAGAATAATTGCTTTTATTGTATTATTTTTAATGATAACCTCTACTGTTACAGCATCAATGATTATTAAAGATAAAAATTCAGGTACATTTACAAGAATATTATATTCACCACAAAATATAAGAGGATATGTGTTAGGGAATATACTATATAACTTTGCAATCACATATTTTCAATATTTAGTTTCAATAACTATCATTAAATTGCTTAATATTGATATTAGTATCAGTTATATAAATTTACTTTTAATGGGTGTATGGATATCGGCTTTGGCAACTTCTTTTGGAACATTTGTATCTTCATTGTTTAATAAGGAGATGTATGCAAATTTATTTGCTACTGGTATATCTCTTATACTATCACTTATTGGTGGTTCATTTATTCCAATTGATAAAATGCCTGCTATGTTGCAAAATATGAGTATCATAAGTCCAATACGATGGTTTATAAGTATTTCGACTTACATGGAAGATGGTAAAGGATGGTTTTCTAATATGAACTATATTTATATTTTAACATCAATAATAGTAGTTTTAGTTTTGTTAACTGTGGGATGTACTAAGAGAGTAAAGTATTTAAATAAAATTGAGAACTAAATAAAATTGAAGAAAAAATAAATAATTATAATTAAAATAAGTAAAAATATGAGTATAAGTAAACAATCACATTATCTTATTCATGTAATGTGATTGTTTATTTTAGATTATAAATATTATAATATATGTCTATAATACAGATTATTTTTTAGAATAACCATGTATCAGTATTAAAGCACATTTTTTGTATATCATCAATAAAACAACTTACATGGTATCCATCAGTAGCTGCATGATGTACTGTTATAGAAAGAGGGAGAAGTATTTTTTCATCTTTTTGATAATATTTGCCTGATTCAATTGTAGGGAAAAAATAATTTTCAAGACCATGATTATGTACAGTAAAGCTTTTAAAACTAATCCATGGAAGACATGAAACAGTATAGCAATTTTTTGGAGGATTAGGTTTTGCTAAAAAACCATAATTTTTTCCATATTGTTCAATATCATTTAAATAACTTTTATAGAATATTGAAAAATCTTTATTGTATTCTGTCCATATTGATGAAAAAGTTTTATTATCATCATGAAAAATTGCATAAAATGGAGTTAAAGTGTCCCAATATCCAAGTTCATTTTCATCATATGCAATCTTTAGTTCTTTATATCGATTTAAACAAGTTGTTACTATATATAGATATGCTGGATAAAATTTGATATTTCTCTTTTTTGTTTCATCAAGTAAATGAGTAATATCTATTTCTATAGTTAAATCAAATCCTACATTTGTCATCTTTGAAAAATAATAAAAATGTGTATATCGTTCCCAGTTTTGTAAGTCAATTTTATGGAATTGTTGTTTATTCATATAAAATCACCATATCCTTTATAAGATTTATTTGCTTATCAATATTGTCATCTGTAAGTACTAAAACAGGTGCTGATGTCTTCATACTATCAAACAAGAACATTATGTGTGTTGCAAGTGTCATAGAATTACATTTTTTAAATTCACCTTTAGATTGCCCATAATCAATTAACTTCGAAAGCATTGTAATGGCTGAATTATATCTTTTGTTCATATAATCACGCTGGTCTTTTTCTACAAAAGCAAATTCATGGATTGCAAAATCTAATCCAGAGTATTCACTTTGTATTTCTGACTTTTGTTGATTAAGAAAATACTCTAACATCTGCCTAGCTGATATATCTTCCTTGATACTTTCATCTAATAAATTTTTAGCATTATCTTTATGAGAATTTAACATATCAATAAAAATTTCTTTTGTTGAATTAAAATGTCTGTATAGACCACCACGACTTAAATTACATGCCTCACAAACATCTTTCATAGTTACATTACTGTAGCCTTTTTCAGAAAATAACTTTATTGAAGTATCAATAATAAATTGTTTAGTTTGCATTCCTTTTGTTGCCATAGATTTTCCTCCTTTGCGACATGTATGTCGTTTTTAATTATAAGACATTTGTGTCGCTTTGTCAATTTAAATTTATATAGTATAAAACAGCCAGCAAATAAAATGGTTAGTAAATAAAATAACTCTAATTTATTTTTAAATTAAGATGAAAGTTTATTAAAATAGTAATAATAATATTGACTTTTAAAACTTACGTATGTAATATATAAATTACTATCAATTATGTTATTTTAATATATATTTTTTTTATTAGGATATTTAAAAACAATAAAATAATAAAAAATAGATAGTTGATGTATTTATGGGAGTATTTTCATTTTAAAGCTTACATATGTAATATATTGAAGAATAAGGGGGTTTGTATGAAAAAAAAGATAAAAACAAAAAAATTATTAATCTTTGGTGCTTTAATCTGTTTAGTTGTAGTTATTATTGGTATTACAACTAAATTTGCATTGAATGGATTTAATAAAATCAAACCAGATGAACTATTAAAACAGTATATGTCTTTCGCAAATGAAAGACAATATGAAAAAATGTACAATCTATTAGACGAAAAAAGTAAACTAGAAAACAAAAAAGAAGATTTTATCTCTAGAAATAAAAAAATATACGGAGGAATTAGTGCACATAATATAAGTATTGATATTAAGGATATTAAAAAAGATGAAAAGGAAGGTACAAAAATAAATTATGATTCTAAAATAGACACTTTAGCAGGAAAAATCTCATTTTCAAATGAAGTATTATTGACTAAAGACAAACAAAAAAACTATAAAATAAGATGGCAGTCAAACGTTATATTTCCAGAACTTGAAAATGATAATAAGGTTCTAGTATCAACACTTAAAGCTAAAAGAGGAAATATTTTAGATAGAAATGGTGAGGTACTTGCTGGGAAAGGTCTTGCATCTGTTATAGGATTAGTGCCTGGAAAGATGAGTAATAATGTAGAAGACCTAAAAAAACTATCTGATTTACTAGATATACCAGTTGAGCAAATCCAAAAAAAATTAGATGCATCTTGGGTAAAAGAAAACTCAATGGTCCCTATAAAAACTATTGAAAAAATAGAAGAAAATCCAGATGGCTCTGTAAAAGGAAAAGATAAATTATTACAAGAATCACTACTTAGCATTTCAGGAGTTAAAATATCTAATACAGAGGTAAGAGCATATCCACTAGGTGAAAAAGCTAGCCATTTAACTGGGTATGTTCAAAATGTGAATGCAGAAATATTAAAAGAAAAAAAGGGAAAGAACTACAATGCTAATAGCATAATCGGTAAAATTGGTTTAGAAAGTCTATTAGAAGACAGAATACGTGGTATTGATGGGTGTGAGATTATTATAGCTGATAGATATGGAGATAAAAAAGAAACTTTAGCAATTGTTCCAAAGCAAGATGGGGAAGATGTCAAACTGACTATTGATTCAAAGCTACAGAGTAAATTATATGACCAGTTGAAAAATGATAAGGGTTGTGCAGTGGTTATGAATCCTAAAACAGGAGAGATTTTATCTCTTATAAGTAGTCCATCATACAATCCAAATGAATTTATACTAGGTATGTCAGAGGATAGATGGAAAGAACTCAATGAAAATGAAAATAAACCAATGTATAATAGATTTAAAGCCAGACTATGTCCAGGGTCTTCTTTTAAACCAGTTACTGCTGGTATTGGAATAACAACAGGAAAGATTAATCCTAATGAAAATTTTGGTCATAGTGGTCTTAGTTGGCAAAAAGATTCTAGTTGGGGAAGTTATAAGGTAACTACATTAAAGGATTATGGAAATACTGTAAATATGAAAAATGCATTGATTTATTCTGATAATATTTATTTTGCCAAAGCAGCATTAAAAATAGGTGAAAATGTATTATCAAAAGAACTGTTAAAACTAGGATTTGAAGAAAGTATACCATTTGAATTTGGATTAGCTTCTTCAAAATTTGGTACTGACAATAAATTTGATACAGAAATACAATTAGCAGATAGTGGGTATGGTCAAGGTAAAGTACTTGTAAATCCAGTACATATGGCATCAATATATTCAACTTTTGTCAATGATGGAAGTATGATAAAGCCTTATCTTGAATTTAAAGAAAATCCACAGGCTGAATTCTGGAAAAAAGATGTGTTTTCTAAAGAGTCTGTGAAAATTATACGTGATGACTTAATTCAAGTTATTGAAAATCCTAATGGAACAGGTCATGGTGCTAAAACTGAAGGAATTACTATTGCTGGAAAAACTGGTACAGCAGAAATTAAAGCATCAAAAGATGATACTACTGGAACAGAGCTTGGATGGTTTAATGCGTTTACAGTTGATGAAGATAGTGACAAACAGTATCTAGCATTAGCTATGGTTGAAGATGTGAAGCATCGTGGAGGAAGCCATTATGTTATACCTATTATAAAATCAGTATTTGAAGATTAATATGATGTATTTGGGATTTATATTTTTGACATCTTATTTTTAGATAAAAGTCAAATTAATAAAAGACTTCACTATATGATGAAGTCTTTTATTAGTTCAAAAAATAAAATAGTGGCAACAATTGAGGATGTGAGGGAGAGTTGCCACTATTTATATAGGGTATTATATTATGTTTTTAAGCTAGTTTTACTATCTTCTATGTTTATATAATAACCCTTGTATATGAATTTTATAGAGAGTTAATTTGAATATTATGTGAAGTTTTTAAATCTTAAAGAAAATGTATTAAAAAGTATATTTGCATTAATTTGTCTTATATATTTTTTTATCATTTAAAATAGATAATGTTATTTTGGCTGCTGTGCTACCATTAGAATAATCTTTACTTTGAATGTTTGTTGCAAATAAATAAGCATTTCCATCTTTTTCTACATAACCTATAAACCAACCATTTACATCTTTTCCATTTATATTAGCAGTACCAGTTTTCCCATAAAGTGATACTCCAGCTTCTTTAGATATCAATAATGAATCTTTTACAGTTTTTATATTATCATCTCTAAATTCAAATTTATTTGTATAAAAATCTTTAAGTAAATTTACCTGTTCAATAGGTGAGATTTTCAAAGAAGATTCTAGCCAATAGTTTGATATCCCAGATGAAATATCACGATTTCCATAGTTAATTTTTTCTAGATAAGTTTGTATGTCTTTTATACCATTTTTTTTGTCTAAATCTTGAAAATACCAGTTAACAGAGTTTTCCATAGCAGAAAATAAGTCATGGTCTTTATTCCAAGAATCATTAGCGTGATACTTCCCATTCCAATGAATGTATGAATTATCTCTTGTTATTACACCATTTTCTAATCCCAACAAAGCACTATAAATTTTATAAGTAGAGTCTGGTGAAATTCTCATTTTACTTTTTTCTTCATTGTAAATATGATACTGATTAGACTTTAAATCATACATTACAAAACTTCCATCAAAACCCTTAAAATACTGACTTAAATCTTCATATAAAGTTTGATTACTTATAAGATTATATTTTTCATTGACATCTGCCATAATGGATAGTGTAGAGCTATTTCCAAATACAATTAAAGCTACTATTGTAAAAATTAAAATGCTTTTAAGTTTTAAAGTTTTTGACTCAATTTGGAAATCTCTTATCTTTAATATACGTCTTTTTATTTGATTTTTTGAACCACCAATATCTGAAGTAAGTGTGAGATTAGATGGTTTTGAGAGATTATCTATAAAATTTATTATGGTATGTCCATATTCTATGTAGCTATTTTCATCAAGTCTCTTTAAAACTGAAATATCACATGCAATCTCACGGTCTAATCTCATTTCTTTAAGTGCATACCAGACAAGAGGATTAAACCAATATAATATTTGGAAAAAACATATTATATAGTTTACTAAAATATCTTTGTTTTTAGAGTGTTGTAATTCATGAAGTAAAATATATCGTATGTCTTTTAAAGATAATTTAGATATAGATTCACTTGGTAATATAATATGTGGTCTAAAGTATCCAAATGTAATAGGCGTATTTATAATAGACGATTTACATAATATAAAATCCTTATCTAAACCTATAATTTTTTTACAGTGCTTAAAAAGTGAAAGAATCTCTTCATCTTCTAAAATCTGTACTGATTTTTTTATATTTCTTATTTTAAAATTACAATGAACTGTAATAATTATCATGATTGTAATTCCAATTATCCATAATGTTAGCAATAAAATATTTAAATTATCAAAATTAAATTGATTCAAAGATACTGAAAAATCTTTTAATGCATTTGAATTATTAATTATATTGTCTGAAGAATTTTTTACAATAGAAGTATTTGCTGTACTATTTTCAATATGAGTAAAACTAGATATATAGCTAAATATATTTAAATGATTAATGTATTTAAGCGGAATAAATGGGATTATTAACATTATAAGTAATATAAACCCAATATTATATTGATACATTGCAGAAATATGTTTTCTAAATATTTTTTTAGCAAGTAGGATTATAATAATTAAAAAAGATAAGGTTAGTGTGCTAAGTAAAAATCGCATAAAAAATGGAGCGTACATATTTACTTATCCTCCTTAGTTTTCCTTTTATCTAAAATATGTCTTAATTCCTCTATATCATCTTCTGATAATTTATCATTCTCTAAAAAATTTAGTACCATAGAGTTAAGAGTGCCATTATAAAAACGATTTAAAAAAGAACTACTTTCTGTAGCTACATACTCTTCTTCTTTAACAATTGGAGTATAAACAAAAACTCTGCTATTTTTTTCATATGTCAAAGCTCCCTTTTTAACCAAACGCAACAACATTGTCTGAATAGTCTTAGGACTCCATTTACTTGTTTTTACTAGCTTTTCAATCACTTCATTCGTACTAATAGGAGCATATTTCCAGATAATTTTCATTACTTGATATTCTGCTTCTGAAATCTGTGGTAGTTTTTTCATAAGATACCTCCTTATACTTACATTTGTAATACATAAAGTATATTATCATTAGTTTGGTTTGTCAATTTTTTTAAATAGTTCATTTTCAGTCATCTAGAAAGTACATGTATTTAAATATAAATAGCATCAATTAAGCTTTAGAGGCATGAGTGATTAAGCTATATAGGTATGGTAAAAAAATAAAATTAAGGATTATATTGACAGTTAAAAAAACGGTTGATATACTTATTGTTGATATAACAACTAAAATGGAGGTATAAATTATGATAATTACAGTTATAAACGGAAGCCCTAGAAAAAACGGTGCAACATCAAAGGTTTTGAATCATTTATGCAAAGATATAAAAAGAATTAAACCAAATGTCAAAATCAATTTTTTTAATCTAAGTGAAGTCAATCCATCATATTGCATTGGTTGTTTAAATTGTTATAAAATAGGTAAGTGTATTAATCAAAATGATAAAGTAGAGTATATTCATGATATAATTACTAAGAGTGATGGCGTTATATTTGGTAGTCCAACTTATGGAAGTAGTGTAACTGGTCTTTTTAAGGTGTTTACAGATAGAGCTCATATGATGTTAGAGCGACTATTGTATCATAAACCATGTATAGCGGTTACAACATATGAAAATGCTCGTGGTTCAAAAGCTATTTCTTTTATGAAATCAATGGTTTTAGATTCAGGAGGTTATGTTTGTGGTCATTTATCTGTAAAGATTGGATTTAATCAAAATCCTATAGTTGAAAGAGTAGAGTCAAAGATACAAAAAGTATCTAAAAAATTTGTTTATTGTATAGAGGAAAAGAAAAATCCACCTGTGTTTTCTCAAATCTACGACTTTATTGCTATGAATATTATTTTAAAGCCAATGGCATTTAAAAATATTGAGCAATATAAAGGAATAATTGATAGATGGGAGGCGCAAGGTATTATTTAGATGGAGGTAATATGAGAGATTTTGAGAAATTATATGAAGTTACAAGTAAATTAATAAGTACTTCATTGAAAGTAAAAGAAGATTTAAAAAAAATGTTTAAGCAAAATGGATATGACATAACAACTGATCATTATGCTTTATTAAGATTTCTATGGGAACAAGATGGGATTTCTCAAATAGATTTGTGCGAAAAATCATGTAAGGATAAATCTAATACAACAAGAATTTTAGATGTTATGAAAAATAAAGGCTTGATTAAAAAATAGCTACGCACACTCGTGACTTTAGTCATGAGTTAGTAGCTAAAATAGTCAGCATATAGGGAAACTTATATGTAGAGATAGGATAGAACCTATCCAATACTACTTGAATTGCTGG
>NZ_JAGWCY010000012.1:0-87581 GCF_020657785.1 Clostridioides sp. ZZV14-6154
CGCATCTAGTCAATTATGTTCTAAATGTGGATATAAAAATCCATTAGTGAAGAACTTAGGACTAAGAGAATGGGAATGTCCAGAGTGTGGAGCATTCCACGATAGAGATATCAATGCAAGTATCAATTTACTAAACTTAGCCATATAAATGGTAATCATAAGGGTTAGGAACTAGCCTAATAGCTTGGAGATACTGATAACAATAGTTATCTTGACCAAGAAGCCACCACTTCAAACATTACTGTAGGTAGTTAAGTGGATGGTAGTTCACTATAATAGTTCCAGCTTATGCAAATACAACTGTTGGCAATTCATTTATGTCAGCAGAACAATCATATAAATACTACAATGAATTTATATGGAATGGAAGATATGCAGAGTGTATTTCTTTAGAAGAAACACTTAAAAGAATGAAATAGATAAGTATAGACTACTATATAAGAAAGAAAATTTAGCTAAATAAGGCACATTAATTTGAATTGATGTGCCATTTTAGGTGTAATAATTTATGTAAAATTGATGTGATTTTTATTTCTTTAAATCTAATTTTTCTTGAGTTCCTTTATTTAAGAAACTCTTTTTTTATGTATTTTATGTATTTTATGTATAGAATATATACTTGTATTATAGTTTGTATTTTAGATAAGTTTAATTTTTGTCTTAATCTAAAACAAAAGTTAGACTTAAATGAAATTGAAAAGGCTAAAATTATCAAATAAAATAAATATTGTGGAGGTGATGAAAATCCAGCGATAATATAAAGACTAATCTTAATAAGAAAGTAGGGATTAATAGAAGTGGACAAAGAAATTGTATCAATTCTTCAGATTTTATTAAATAGCACATTGATTACAGCTGATGAACTACAAGAAGAATCTAATGCATCAAAAAGGCAAATTACTTATAGAATAAATAAAATCAATGACATACTTAAAGTAAAAAAAGTACCACTTATATATTTAAGAGCTGATAAAGATATTATTGTTAAAAAAGATACAAAAGATGCAATTAAAGAAATCCTAGAAAAAAACTATTCTAAGAATACTTACTACTTTAGCAAAACAGAAAGACTTTTATATATGTATTTAATGCTTTTTATTAATATGGAGGATATTTCAATTAATCATTTTATAGATTCTATAAAAGTAAGTAGGTCTACTGTAAATCTTGATTTTAAAGATTTGATACCAGAGCTTGAGAAAAAGAACATTAAAGTTAAGAACAATCGTATAAACGGATATTACTTAGTCGGGAATGAGATGGAAATTAGAAGAGTACTTATTAAAAACATTATAGAAACGCTATCTAATGAGAAAAGTTCAAGAGTATTTGATATTTTTATTGAAGAGTATAAGTTAGATAGTTTTGAAGAAGCTAAAAAAATTATATTAACGCTTGTAAAAAAATATGAAATTACTTTTGTTGAAGATAGATTAATAGAGTTCATATATATCTTTATCTTTCTAAAAGCAAGAATGTATTCAAATAGAATAGTTATTCAAGAAAATATAGATATTCCTAATATTGCAGTCATGAGTTCGATGAAGGAATACAAATTTGCTAGGGAACTATTAGAAGTATATGAGAGTAAAGAGAAGATAAAATCTCATAATATAATGTATATTAGTGCTTGGATTTTAGGTATATCAGTAGGAAATGATGAAGAAGATACAGAAGATAGAGCTGTTATTTCAAAAATTGTAAATAAAATGATGACAAAGTTTGGATATTTAAGTGGAGTTTATTATATAAGCCAAGAAAAAATATTTAAGAGACTATATTCTCATTTTAGACCAGCCTATTACAGACTTTTATTTAAATTGCCTATTTATAATCCAATTTGTGAAAAGGTAAAAGAAGAATATAGATTAGTTTACAGAATTGTGAGTAATGCAATGAAAGAGTTTTGTGGGCTATTTGGAGAAGACATTCAAGAAGAGGAATTAGCATATTTAACTATGCATTTTGCAACCCTTTTCTCAGATAAAAAAGAGTTTGATGGACCTAGAAAAAGGAGAGCATTGATAGTTTGTTCAAATGGTGTTGGTAGTTCAGCTATTTTACATGCAGAACTTACAAGCTTGTTCCCTGATTTGCATTTTCTACCAATATTAGAATCCTCTGAGTTGGGAAATATCAGTGAATCTGTAGACATTGTGTTTACTACTAATTATAAGGCAGAGGGTTTAAAAACAGACGTTCCAGTAATTAAAGTTAATCCTGTTATGACCCCAAAAGAAAAATATAAGGTTACACGTGAAGTGTACATTCAATTGGGTGATATTTTTTTAAGGCAACCTAAAATAGATGAGGTTATGGATATAATAAAAAAATATGCAAAAGTAACTTCTGAGAGTATGCTTTCAAGTGAGTTATTAGCTTATTTTATACAGATAGAAAATTTTACGTCTAAGGAAGGAGAAGGACCTATGCTAAGTGACATTACTAATGAAACACTAATAAAACTAAGGATAAAAGCTAAAGATTGGGAGGAGGCTATTAGACAGTCAGCTTCTGTCTTAGTTGAAAATAATAAAGTAACTGAAGACTATGTCGATGCTATGGTTAACTCAGCAAAGGCATCTGGACCATACATAGTAATTACAAAACATGTGGCGCTTCCACATGCTAGGCCAGAAGCAGGGTCAAAAGAAATTGCAATAGGGATTGCTACTTTAGAAAATCCTATTGAGTTTGGAAATGATGATAATGACCCTGTAAAATATGTATTTTGCTTAAGTGCAATAGATAATAATAGTCATTTACGTGCTATGTCTGAGTTAGTTGAATTATTGGAAGAAGAGGAATTCTTTAGAGTTTTAGATAATGCTAAGGAAGCCAATGAAATTATTGATTTTATAAAAAAACACGAATTATAAAAGGGGGATTTAATTATGTATAAAATTTTAATCGCATGTAGAGCAGGAGTTGGCTCAAGTTTGATGTTAAAAATAAAGACTCAACAAATTATTAAGGAAAATAATTTTCCAATTGAAGTAGAGCATGGTTCATTAGACTCATTAAATGGATTCAATGGAGATGCTGTAGAAACATTAATTGATGTTGCTGAAGAGTTAAAAAATAAAGATTTGAAATTTGATATAATTGGAATTCACAACATTGTTGACCGTAATGAAATTAAAACGGCATTAGAAAAATTTCTTGCATCCAAAGAAAAATAAAATTTAATAGAATAAGGAGGGCTATTTATGGAGTTTATTATTAGTTTATTGAGTACACCAGCTGTTTTACTTGGTGTAGTTGCATTTATAGGATTGATTCTTCAAAAGAAACCAGCTGTTGAAGTATTTACTGGAGCTTCAAAAACACTTATAGGTTTCTTGATATTTGGTATTGGTGCTTCAGCTATGACTGGAGCATTACAGAACTTCAATAAATTATTCCAACAAGGTTTTGGAATTACAGGTGTTATAGCTTCACCAGAAGCAGCTACTGCACTTGCACAAGGTACATATGGTTTTGCGGTTTCATGTACATTGATTCTTGGATTCATATTAAACTTAGTTTTTGCACGTATTACAAGATTCAAAAATATTTTCTTTACAACAGGTCATAGTTTATTCTTTTCTTGTGTATTAGTTTTGATTATGAAAGCACATGGATTCGATAATACAATTACTATTTTAGTAGGTGGTACTATCTTAGGATTTATGTCTGCTGCATTACCTCAATTCTGTCAGCCATTTATGCGTGAACTAACAGGTGGGGATGAACAAGCTATTGGTCACTTCAACATGATTGGCTATGGTTTATCAGGTTATATTGGTCGTTTATTTTCAAAGCATAAAGAAGAAACAACAGAAACGATTAAATTTCCTAAGTGGTTATCAATATTCAGAGATTTCTTAATGGGTCTGTCTATAGTTATGCTAATCTTATTCTATGTAGCAACATTAAAAGCTGGTCACGCATTTACTCAGGAACTTGCTGGCTCAACACACTGGTTGGTGTTCCCTCTTATAGAAGCATTTACATTCGTAGCTGGTATGTCAATATTAATGTCAGGTGTTCGTATGTTCTTGGCTGAAATAACTGCAGCATTCGTAATTATTTCAGAAAAATATATTCCAGGTTCACGTCCTGCATTAGATGTACCAACAGTATTTCCATACGCACCAAATGCAGTTATTATTGGATTTATTTCAGCATATGTGGCTGGTCTATTAGCAATTGTTATTATGGCATCACTTCCTAATATATTCCCTGTAGTAATTATTCCAGCCGCTCATATATGTTTCTTTTCAGGTGGTACAGCTGCGGTATTTGGTAATGCATCAGGTGGATGGAGAGGAGCTATTGTCGGCTCATTCGTTGTAGGATTATTTCTTGCATTCTTACCAGTTATACTATATCCAGTTTATGGGACACTTGGTATAGAAGGTGCAACCTTCCCTAACATTGATTATAACGTGGTTGGTTCAATATTACATAATATTTTACAATTTATAAAACCTATCTAAGACATATTAATATTATACAAGGACAATAGGTATTACCATTATAATTTTAAGGAGGATAAATCTATGGTAGAAAATACATTACCTGTATTTCTAGAGAATCTATCTAATGAAGTTGCGACGTTCATTGCTTCAATAGATGAAGTATCTATAAACAAAGCACGTGATTTAATTTTCGAAGCAGAAAGGAATCATGGACGTGTGCATGTAACTGGTATTGGTAAGCCAGGCCATGTATCAGGATATATTTCCTCATTACTTTCTTCAACTGGGACACCAGCATATATATTGCATGGTACAGAAGCAGTACATGGGTCAAGTGGTCAAGTACTTGAGGGTGACGTTGTTATTGCAATATCTAATAGTGGTGAAACTAAAGAATTAAAAGCAACTGTTGAAACATTAAAAGCAAATGGAGCAAAAATAATTGGTGTAAGTGGCAATGTTGATTCATACTTAAAAAATTCTTCTGATATATTCTTATTTGCAGGTGTTAAACAGGAAGGAGATTGCCTTAATAAGGCTCCTCGTGCGTCAATTCTTGCTGAAACTATAGTATTACAATCATTAAGTGTTGCACTTCAGTACGCTAAAGGTCTTGATGCACAGCAGTATTTGAAGTGGCATCCAGGAGGAAGTCTTGGAAAGTCTATTAGAGAGGGAATGTAATTTTATGAAATACAAAGGTATTATATGTGCAATGATAACGCCATTTGATGAAAATCAAAATATCAATCCACATGCAACATGTGAGTTGATTGATTATCTAATTGATAGAGGAATCTATGGATTATTTATTTTAGGAACTAATGGTGAATGCCATGTACTTACAGATGATGAAAAGGTTGAATTTGCAAAAATTGTTATCAATCATACTAATAATCGTGTACCAGTTTTTGTTGGTACTGGTGGCAATTCAACTCGTGAAGTTATAAATTTATCTAAGAGAATGGAAGGCATAGGTGCAAGTGCATTATCGATTATTACGCCATACTTTGTGGCACCAACACAACAGGAATTAATTTTACACTATAAAGCTATTGCTAAGGCAGTTAACTTACCAATTATGATGTATAACATGCCAGGTAAGACAGGAATTAATATTGAACCTGAGTCAGTATATGAATTATCTAAGGTAAAGAATATTGTTGGAATAAAGGATAGTAGTGGTAAGCTTGATAATATAAAAGCTTATATTGAAATAACTAGGAATGAAGACTTCAGTGTATTTTCAGGTTCAGATTCCCTTATTCTTGATACCTTGAAATCTGGTGGGCAAGGTGCTGTAGCAGCCACAGCAAATTTTCTAACAGAGATTGATATTGCTATTTATGATAACTTTATCAAGGGTGATTTAAAAGCAGCTCAAAAAGCTCAAAATAGTATTGAAGAACTTCGTCGTATCCTAAAATTTGGGACTATCCCATCTGTTATAAAGAAAACTGTTGTCTTAAATGGAATTAATGTTGGAACTGCACGACTTCCTGTAACTGAGCCGACTGGAGAAGTACTTGAAGAAATTAAGCAAGTAGTTGAAAATTATAGATCAACGTTTAATAAAGTGTTATAAATAGAGCAGGCAATCATGTTAATGTGTAGAGAATATATGCCTTATAAGCAATATTAATAAATTAAATAGAGATTAAAACGCTTTAATGAATACAGAGGTGAACGATATGAAAAAGATGAATATAACCAAAAAAATGGTAGAATGTGGAGCTCTAGCAATTGTAAGGGCGGAAACACTTGAGCGTGCATGTGAGATTGCTGAAGGCTGTATTAAAGGTGGAGTACCAGTTATAGAAATGAGTTATACCTTGAATAATGCTGGCGAAATTATTCAAGGGCTTAGCAAGAAGTATGGTAAAGTACTTTGTGTAGGAGCAGGAACAGTTTTGGATAGCGAAACAGCTCGTCATGCCATTTTACATGGAGCTCAGTTCATTATTGCACCGAATTACAATGAAGGTGTAGCAAAAACTTGTAATAGATATCAAATTCCTTACGCACCAGGGTGTACATCATTGACAGAAGCAGTAGATGCATTGAGTTTAGGGGCTACCTTTATCAAAGCTTTTCCAATATCAGATTTCTATGGACCTAAACTAGTGAAGGTATTCAAGACACCAATACCTGATATGCCGATATTGGCAAGTGGTGGAATTACTCTTGATAACTTACATATATGGTTGGAAAATGGTGTTGATGTGTGTGGGTTTGGTGGGTTATTAACCAAAGGTAGCGTTGAAGATATTGCTGAAAATGCTAGAAAGATTCGTGAAATAATTAAAAATACAAGAGAAGCTTAAAGTTGGAGCTGTTGCATGAACAATTATAAATTGATGTGTAACAGCTTTCTTTTTTATGTAGAGTAGCTTATTTTTAATATACAAGGAGAAATTCCTCTTCCTCACTGTAGGAGGTGCTCTACTAGATTTTATAAAACAATACATAGAAAATAAAATATCCTAATAGGTGTAACAGATAACCATATTACAAGTAAGTGATACGGTTTATTATTTATAATTTTATTATTTGAAATGTAGATAAATCCAGCAATGCAACTAATAGTTAACAAGATGCAACCATATAAGTCTTGTGAATAAACCAATAGATAAATATAATTTAAATTGAGATGAGGTGATTATGTTGAACTTGGGGGAAAATTTAAAAAGACTAAGAAAAGAAAGAAATTTATCACAAGAACAACTTGCTGAAATGCTAAATGTATCTAGGCAAGCTATATCAAAATGGGAATCTAATAAAACATATCCAGATATAGAAAATCTAATATTATTAAGAAATCTATTTAATGTAACTTTAGATGATTTGATAGTTAATGAAAATAAAACTGAAGTTGAATATACGATTGTACCAAGTAAATTACCTACTGATAATATCACAGATTATGATAAAAATGAGGAAGAAAATGACCCATCAGATAATTTAATTATAGGTGGTTTTATAATTGGTATATCAATTGGATTCATTACAGATAATTTTATGTGGGGGGTAGTTGGTAGTTTTATAGGTATGGGAATTAGCTATATACTGGAATATATAAAAAAAGAGATAGAATAAGTTAAATTTTAAAAAGGTTAAACCTATAGATTTGCAAGATGAGGTATATGAAATGAGTCCAATAGAAATTTTTAAGGCATTAATAGATAACAGGATTAGATTAGGATTATTTTCTTATGCTATATTAAATGATTATAAATTGAGCCAGGGAGAAAAGTATTTTATTAAATTTATTTAAACAATTTTAGTATATCTACTGTAGGATATTTAAAAATAAAACTTTATAATAATGAATAATTAACATAGACCATATAAGATAATTACTTATGTGGTTATTTTTTAGTGAAGAAAGTACTTTTAAAAGTATAACAGAGAACTATATTATAAGTAATAGATACAGTATTTATGTGTATAGTATATAACATAAATATAGAATCAAAAAAATAAAAATAGCAATGGTCAATCGGACTTGTAGAGTTACTACAAAACACTGTAAATAGTATATTTAAATGTATATGATTTTCTATTATTTTGTACATAATTTCAATGGTTTTATCTTATTTTTTCTATTTAGAAAAGGACTGATTTAAAGTTCAAGTTATGATATAATTTCATTAAAAGAAGGCAAATTTTAGATAAATATCAGAAAATTATGGTTAAGAAACAATAAATTCTATCCTATGTATAAAATGAATCAAGTTTTGTTTGCAATAAATCAAACCTAGTGCCTAAATTAAAAGAAATCAACTTTACAAATTGAAGTTTTGTAATAATGTCAATAAATTTTGAAGTTATAGCATTAGGTAAATCAACAATAGCCACACCTTTAGCATTCGAGCTGGACAAAGAAGTATATCTTCGTTGGATTGTATTTTATAAAAAATTGTATTAGGAAGTGAAAAAATTTATACTAAGCCATCAGAAGAAGCAATTAGACAATTCTATTTACAATATTATCTAAGTGTAAATGAATTAGAGCAATCCTGTAATGATATTGAAATATTGATTGATAAAAAATAAATTTTATTTTTAAAAGCGGTTGAGTATGACAGATTGACTGTTTTTTCTTTTATAAACTTAACTACAATAGGTAAGTATTAAAAAGAGATATTTACTTTTCTAAGTATAGGGCTGTATTTGTCAATATAAGTATAATGTGGTATCATATAGGCTCAAAAGAAATTTTATATATTTAAAAATAAAATTAAAAATAATAAATGGAGGACATATAAATATGGAAAATTTGCCAAATTGCCCGAAATGTAATTCAGAATATACTTATGAAGATGGAACGCTTCTAGTTTGTCCAGAATGCTCTCATGAGTGGACATTAGGATTAGATGCAGAAGAAGATACAGACATTATTAAAGATGCAAATGGAAATGTGTTAAATGATGGAGATGCTGTAACAGTAATAAAAGACCTTAAAGTAAAAGGAAGTTCATCCTCTATAAAGATAGGAACAAAAGCAAAAAGTATACGTTTAATTCATGACCCATCTGATGGGCATGATATAGAATGTAAAATAGATGGTTTTGGAGCTATGAAACTAAAGTCTTCTGTTGTCAAAAAAGCATAGTATAAAAAATTTGTGGTATTTATGAAATAATCTATATAGCTATTGTACAGATATAAATTTAAGATTTTAATGTAGTGAAAATTCATTAGGAGGGTAGCTTATGTGTTATTTTTTAAAAGGTGAAAAACAAGATTACTATGTAAATAAAGTAATGGAAGAAATGAAAAAAGTAGTACCTATAGTGTACAGATGCTGTGAAGATAGTGAAGATGGAGAAGCAGTAGCTGGATGTGATAAAAATGGTGAAGTAAAGTTATGGATAACATTTGACCCAAATGAAAGATTAGAAATGGATAAGCATATAGAAAAAGGTACATTACTAGAATATATTATTGGTTAAGAAAGAAATCTTAGTATTTCTTTCTTTTTTTGTGGCAAATTTAGCTTATAGATTTTTAAAGGATAATTTATATATTTTCTTGTGTGAGTGTAATAGATTATTTTTCAATGGGGGTTCTAAATATTTTACCTGTCCTCCTTAATATACTATTATCGCTTTTATCTGGATTTATAAGATATTGTATGTATAAGATATGTAGATAAAAATCAAGGCAAAATTTAAAATAATACAATTTAAAAATGTAACATAAAATTATATTATAAACAAAATTATAATCAGGCGTGGAAAAGAGCAATTACTTTTATTAAGATGTGATAAGATAAATATAAATAAGAAAATCCTAATATACTAGAACTAAGTATCTTCAAAAAATTACTTTATTTTAAATTCATTAAAATAAAAAATTATAACCATATTTTTAATAAATTTTAAAATATAGCTAATATTGACTAAGGAGTTATTTACTAAAAAATAATCAAAATATTTAAAGATATTTTAGGATATAGGTTAAGTCTAAAATAAAAAATAAATGTATGTTAGAAGTATAATCAAATCTAACATATAGTAGGGTTATATGAGAGAGATAGTAATTTATTCGTTATGCGAAAGAGAGGAAAGTTCTAATAAATATTATAAAGATGTATCACTTTTTACCAATCAAGTAATAGATAAAGTTTCCAAATCTACTGGTATATATACAGAAGAATTTAGAGCGTTTATATATCAAAATGAGATAGAATGTGTAAGAAGTAATATAGAATATGTACTTGAACTATTAGTCTTAGGTTTATTATGGAAAATATATATAAATAAATCAATAACATTAAAGAAAATACCGAAAAGTATGCTTATAAAACTATCCAAATTAAGGGAAAAAAACAATCTAAAAAGAACAGCAGATTTTTGTAGAGGAATTTTAGCAACGATATTTTTGAATAAAGAGTATAGAAATAATATAGATTTAACACTGAAAAACTTTAGAAAACTAATTGATTAGTTATCAGCTACAGGAGAATTTAATCAAGAAGTCAAGAGGTTAAAAATATGGTTGGAGCTGAAATAATTAATAGGTGCTATAGAGAAGAATTTTTGAATGCAAAAGAAAAAAGACTGCTTTTACAAAACAAATGGTAGATGTTGAGGATGTAGGTATAATTGGTGTAGCATGCGTACTTAACCTTATATCTGGAGGATGGAAAGTGAAAAATTTTGGATTTGTTCCTCAATGTGTAGTATTAGATTATTGTGGATGCAAAAATCATTGGCATGAAAAAGGTATTGTTACAGATATTAACGTTGATAGATTACTGTATACTATTGGAATAAAGGACACTTTAACTTATAATTAAGAAGAAGTAATTTTGTACAAATAGTTTAAAAATGACTTATTAATAAATATTAATTTATAAAATGCAAAAACAAAAGGAGAATAGATATGAAAGCTATACATAAAGATAAATATAATAATCAACTATTTGAAAGTTTAAAAATTGACTGTGAAAAGTGTTTTGGACTTTGTTGTGTGGCCCTTTATTTCTCTGCTTCAGAAGACTTTCCTGTTAATAAGGAATCAGGTAAACCATGTACTAACTTACAATCAGATTTTAAATGTTCTGTACATAAAAATCTTAGAAGGCAAGGATTTAGAGGTTGTACTACATATGATTGCTTTGGTTCAGGTCAAAAGGTAGCTCAAGTAACATACAAAGGAAAAAACTGGATACAAGAGCCAGAGTTAGCAAACCAGATGTTTGAAGTATTTTTAGTTATGAGGCAGTTACATGAAATGTTATGGTATCTTAAAGAAGCATCTACATTAGATATATCTGATGCAACCAAAGAAAAACTTAATCTAATAATTGAAGAAACTGATAAGATAACTAATATGAGTCCAGAACAACTAATAGATTTAGATATAATATCACATCGAGCAAAGGTTAATTCATTATTGTCACAGGCTAGTGACTCTGTATTAGAAAAAGTCAAATCTTTTGTAAAGAGTTCCAATTTTAAAAATAAGAAAAAATTAAGTAAAAGTATGGATTTAATAGGAGCTGACCTTAGAAAAACAAATTTAATAGGAGCAGATTTAAAAGGTAAATTTCTTATAGCAGCTAATCTAAGGGAGACAGATTTAAGTGGTGCTAATTTGATAGGAGCAGATTTAAGAGACTGCGATATTAGAGGAGCAAATCTTAAAAATAGTGTATTCCTTACACAATTACAGATTAATACTGCAAAGGGAGATTCTAATACAAAGTTACCAGAGATACTAGTACGTCCTAAATACTGGGATAAATAATTAAATTATTACATAACTTTACAAAATATGAACTTTTTTGACTCCAGTTCATAGTATATATTAGAGGTTCTTTAGAGGAATTTCTTAATATATAATATAATAGGAGAGATATAAAAATGAGTTATCAAAATTGTAAATGTGAAAAAGATTATATGTATGAGGATTATAAATATAATAAATGTAATAAATGTAATAAGTGTTATAATGACTATGAAGAAATGACACATGTTCATGAATACTCAGAAAGTGTTAAATTAGCAGAAGAATGTGACGATAGACATAATCATCGTGCTGCAGGAGTTACAGGTGAAGTTATACCAATAAATGGTGGAACAAATCATGTTCATAAAATAAATGATAATGTAGATTTTCTTGACCATTTCCACAAGATATGTGTTACAACAGGTCCAGCAATTAATATACCAGGAACTAATAAGCATGTTCACTTAGTATGTGGAAATACTACTGTTAATGATGGCCACTGCCATAAATTCCTTTTTACTACTCAAATAGAAGCACCTTTAGTATAAACTAAGGTAAATTATTGTAGTAAATTTATTAAATGTAAGTATGTAAATTATAAAAGTGTATTAGAGATAATATTTAAATTTAATGAGGACTATGATATTAACTTTCATAGTCCTTTATAATTTCTATCTTTGATAAAAAAGAATATTAATTATGGAGAGGAGATTATTATGAGTTCTGAAATAGTTTTTGAAATGAAACAAAGAAGTGCAAAAGAATTTCAAGAGATGTTACAAGTTTGGGAATCATCAGTAAGAGCAACACATGATTTTTTAATAGAAAAAGATATTGAATCTTTGAAGCCATTAGTTAAAATTGGTTTGACACAAGTAGAAACTATGGTTTGTGTAAAAGATGATAATATGATTAAAGCCTTTATGGGAATAGATAAAGATAAAATTGAAATGTTATTTATAAAAGGTGAATATAGGAGTAATGGTATTGGAAAAAAACTAATATTATATGCCATAAATAAATACAATATAAAATATGTTGATGTAAATGAACAAAATAAAAAAGCAGTGGGATTTTATACTCACTTAGGGTTTAAAGAGTTTGATAGGTCTGAAATAGATGGGCAAGGGAATCCATATCCAATATTACATATGAAACTAGGTTAGTATAGATTTAGTACTATATTAAATATATAAGCAAATACAAGTTAATAGTAGAAAGCACTTTTTTAAGAAGAAGAAAGTGCTTTTTTTATTTGTGAATAGTCGTAAATAGAATAATTTGTAAGATATTAAATTATAAATTATTAAAAGATAATATATATTTAAGTTATTTACAGGTTAAAATATAATAAAAAGATTAAGGGGATATCATGAAAAAGAGAATTTTAAATAATTTTATAAAATTGGTGAAATATAACTGGAGTACATTAATTCTATTTGAGTTATTTCATAAAGGATTAGCTTTGTTGATTATATTACCATCAATTAAATTTGTATTAAGTAGTTCTATGAAAAGTGCAAATATAGTGTATTTAAGTACTGATAACATAGGAGAAATATTAACGAATCCTCTATCAATAATATTAGCTATACTGTCAATTATAATATTGGCATTTTATATGTTTTTTGAATTTACTTCAGTAATTATTTGTTTTGATAAATCACGAATTTTTGAAAAAATTACTTTGTTTAAACTTATTAAATTATCCTTAAAAAAATCTATAAACATATTGAATCCTAAAAATATATTATTATTTGTGTTTGTATTACTAATAGTTCCATTAACGAATATAGCCTTAACCTCAGGTTTTATAGGGAAAATAAAACTTCCTGAATATATATTGGATTATATAAGTTCTAATATTGTTCTAAATATAATTTATATAGTTTTAATTTTAATATTATATGTATCAGTTATTAGGTGGATTTTTAGTATACATGAAGTAACTCTAAATACAAATAGTTTTAAAGAAGCAAGAAATAAAAGTGCTAGCCTTACAAAAGGAAAAGCAATAAAATTAATACTTTATTCTTTAGGATTGTCTCTAATAGTTACTGTCATAGGGTATATAATTTATCATGTTATTATTATATTGATAGGAATATGGACTAAAAATTACACCAATGCAAACTTTTTAAAAGATATATTTATTAGTAGATGTATTATGTTTAATGATTATGCAGCATTTATTTCATCAATAGCTATATTTATAATTAGTACTGGATTTATTTCTGCATTTTATTATGAATATAATGACATTCGTGTCTATAAAAAGAATCTAGAAAAACAAAAAAACTCAATAGGGGCAGTATTAAAAGTTACTTTGAAAATAGTAGTAATTTTATTTGTCCTACATATTGAGTCAATGATGTACTCTTTAAACAATGATATTTTATTTAATACTTCATTTTTTTATAACACAACAGCAACGGCTCACAGGGTTTCAGCGTTGGTTGCTCCAGAAAACACTATAGCAGCATTTAAAGAAACCTTTATAACTCAAGCTGAATATGCTGAAATTGATGTTCAAGAAACTAAAGATGAAGAGTTGATTTTATTTCATGATTCTAATTTTGAAAGAGTCACTGGTGTAGATAAAAATGTTTGGGAAGTAGATTATGATGAAATTAAGACATATGATGCAGGAAGTCATTTTAGGTCAGATTTTGCTGGAGAGAAAATACCAACTCTTGATGAGGCAATGAAGTATTCTAAGGGGAAAATAAAATTGCTAATAGAAATAAAGTTTAATGGTCATGAAAAAACTGATGTAGAAAAAAGAGTATTAGAGCTAATTAAATCAAATAGACTAGATAGTCAATGTGTTGTAGCATCAATGAATAAAAATGTATTAAAGAGGGTTAAAAAATTAAATCCCAATATGGTAACTTGTTATTTAACAGCAGTTGCATATGGGAATTTTTATGACTGGGACTATGTTGATATATATGGAATAGAGTCCACATTTATAAACAAAAAAGTAGTAGATAACATACATCAAAAAGGAAAACAAGTTTTTGTATGGACTATTAATAGTAGTAAATTAATGAAAAAAATGATTAATTTAAATGTAGATAGTATAATTACAGATAATCCATTTTTAGTAGATGATGTAATTTATTGGCAGAAAAATGGATTTATAAATAGAGTAGCTAATTATTTATTTAGGTAGATTCTTATAAAGATATAATTGAAGTATATTAGACTAAAAATGTGCAAATTGTAAAATAATATATTTATTTTACAATATTTTAAATAACCGTATCATAGTGAAGCGATACGGTTATTTTTATTTGTTAATAACTTTATGTCTGTAATCATTTCCCCATTCATGCATTGAATTTAGAACTGGTTCAAGACTATAACCAGTTTCCGTTAGGGTATATTCTACCTTTGGAGGAACTTCTGGATAAACTTTTCTAGTTACTAAATCACTTTCTTCCATAGACCTTAAGTTTGATGTTAAAACTTTTTGAGTTATGTTTCCAATAGATTTTTTGATTTCACCAAACCTTTTAGTACCATCTAATAGTTCTCGTATAATTAATACCTTCCATCGATTACTGATGAGTTGTAAAGTAATCTCTACAGGACATTCAGGTAAATCTTTTTTCATAAATCATAACATCCTTTCTTTAATAATCCTCTTTAAAGTATTATATCATTTTAGGTAATATGCATAAAAATTTATTTTAAATATATAAGTATTTAAAAATGAAATATACCAATAGTTTCTATTAGGTAACTATAGTACTTTAAAGTGCTTACTATACAGTAGATACTAATGAGTTTATTATATTATTAAAGAAATAAAAAATACAACAAATTATTTTAGGGGGTAGATGAAATGAATGAAGTAGTAAAGTTTTTAAAGGAAAATCCAGTTCAATATTTTGCAACAATAGGAACTGATGGAAAGCCAAAAGTTCGCCCATTCCAATTTATGATTGAAGAATGTGGGAAATTATATTTTTGTACAAGTAATGAAAAAGATGTATTTAAACAAGTTAAAAAAAGTCCATATGTAGAAATAACTACATCAACTCCTGAATTTGCTTGGATAAGACTATGTGGAAAAGTCATATTCTCAGATAATAAGGATATAAAGAAAAAAATAATTGAATCTAGTGAGCTTGTTAAATCAATCTATAAGAATGAAGAGAATCCTACTTTTGAAATCTTTTATCTTGAGGATGCTAAGGCTGTAATCTCAGATTTTTCAGGGGAGCCACCAAAAGAATATAGTATTTAATACAAAAAAATTAATGCTAATAGCTAACAATATTATTCTAACAACATTAAAATAGAATTTAAGTTAGATGATAATATTATCCTTGCTTTAACATAATTAATTCTAATAAAAAGATAAATGTTTAAAAATATTATACGAATCCATCACATTACAAATAAACAAGAGAGTCATATTATATGAAATTAAATGATTCTCTTATTTATTTGTATAAGTTTATATATTGACATTGACGCTACGTAATTCTATATACTTTATTTTAAAGGAGATGATAAAAATGAATATTATAGAGGTACGCTCAGATAAAATATATAAAAAAATAATTAATGCACCTATAAATAAGAAAGAGGATATATACAGATATGAATTGATGAAACCTTTTGAGTTTAAATGGAAGTGTATAAACGTTCCAATCACTGCAAAACAAGAAGGTGGATATGATGTAATTATGGCAAGTGATATGATGGGGGTTTTATCTCCAAGAGATATTAATGAAAATCAAATAAATAGCATAAATATTTTATCTAATGACAAGCTTTGGAACAGGTGTAAAGAAACTATTGAAAATTCCCTAAAGTCTTTTATAAAAGAGGGATATAAATTGAATACTGAGGAGTATAAATTTTCAATATTATTAGCAAATCCAGAAAGCCCTTATACAATATTAAGTGATGGATATTTTGGTGATGGTGGAATTCCAGGATATATATTTTTATCAATAGTTCCAAATGAGTACACTATTAATAGGTTACCAGTAGCACTAGCGCATGAATGTAATCACAATATTCGATTTCAATTTATAAAATGGAGCAATGACATAACTTTGGAAGAAATGATGATAAATGAAGGTCTTGCAGAAAACTTTGCAACATGGATGTTTGGAGATGATATGGTAGGACCTTGGGTTAGTAAGACTGACCTTGAAACACTGAATACCTATATAAAGCCAATAATTAAAAGTGGCTTAAAGGAAACTGGATTTCAAAATATAATATCATATCTTTATGGTGATGATATAGCTAAAATGCAAGGATATTTTCCAGTAGGACTACCTTATTGCGCAGGGTATGCCTGTGGTTACTATATGATTAAGTATTATTTAGAAAAAACAAACAAGTCAATAGTGGAGGCTACATTATTACCATATAGTGAAATTATAGAGGTAATAAGGGAGTTTTGGGATTAAATCTATAAATTGCATAATCTAAAAAAAGATTATGCAATTATTCTATTTTTGAGAAAAATAAATTGACAATGATTTGTAAGAAATATACAATAATATATATAAAGAAATATTTCAATGATAAAATTTTGAAGATTTCATATCTAGTGTATCTAATACTACATGCTAGTTTCTTATTACTTATCTAAATATTATGTATTTCATAGTTACCTGTAAATTTACTATAAAAATATGAAATACACTAAATAATCGACTGAAAAATGAAATATTAATTAAATAAAATTCAAACTATAAAGATTAAATGAATATAATTAAAGTAAATATATAAAATTGAGTACAATACTCAATTTTTAATAGATTGTTAAATTTTAATTACACTTTGTACAATATAACTTATATCATATTTATACTTAAAGAAGCAGTATAATTACAGATATAATTTAATCTGTAAAATTTATATGAAATGGAGATGATGCTATGACAGAATTGATGATTATAAGTGGATTAGTGCTATTGATTTGTATAACCTCAAGCAAGGTATTATATAAATTTGGAGTACCAATATTATTGATTTTTATCTTATTGGGCATGTTATTTGGGTCTGATGGAATGGTAGGAATCTATTTTGATAACTATGAGTTAACAAAGCAATTATGTTCTATTGGATTGATATTTATAATGTTTTTTGGAGGATTTGGAACAAACTGGAACATGGCTAAACCAGTTGCAGTACCTTCTATACTGATGTCTTCATTAGGCGTAATAATTACAGCAGGTGTTACAGGTATCTTTTGTTACATGGTAATAGGAACTAGTTTATTTGAAGGTTTGTTAATTGGAGCAATTGCAGCTTCAACAGATGCTGCATCTGTATTTGCTGTATTACGTTCTCAAAAACTAAACTTAAAAGGTTCTCTTGCTTCATTATTAGAAGTTGAAAGTGGAAGTAATGACCCAATAGCATATATGTTAACATTAATTATTTTGACATTGATGAATAATTCTGGAGTAGAACTTATTATTCCAATGGTAATAAAACAAATAACTTTTGGATTGGCAATAGGATTTATATTGGCAAAATTATCTGTTTATATTTTGAGAAATTCAAATTTTGAAATAGAAGGATTTTATACTATATTTATTACAGCTATTGCGTTACTTTCTTATGCACTTAGTGAGTATGTTGGAGGAAATGGATATTTAAGTGTATATATTTCAGGTATTATTATAGGTAATAGTAAGATACCTCATAAAAGGAGTCTAGTTCATTTCTTTGATGGAATTTCATGGATTATGCAAATAATGTTATTCTTTATGTTAGGATTGTTATCCTTCCCTTCAAAACTACCAAGTGTATTTGGTATAGCAATAGCCATATCTATATTTATGATAATTATTGCAAGACCATTAGCCACATTTATAACTCTAGCAAAATTTAAATTTTCAAACAAAGAAAAATTGTTTATATCATGGGTAGGTCTTAGAGGTGCTGCGTCAGTAGTTTTTGCAATTTATGCAGTTACTCAAGGAGTAGTCATAGAGAATGATATATTTCATATAATATTTTTCATAGCGTTACTTTCAGTAGGACTACAAGGTACGTTGATACCAACTGTAGCAAGGAAGTTAGACTTGGTTGATGATAATACACCTGTATTAAAAACATTTAATGACTATGATGGTGAAATTAGTTCTAAACTTATAGAAGTAAATATAGACGATGATAGTAAGTGGGCTGACAAGAGTATAATGGATTCTAATATACCAGAGGACATATTAATAGTTATGATAAAACGAAAAGAGCAGGTTTTAGTACCTAAAGGGTCAACTGTTATAAAAAGAGGGGATACTTTAGTATTAAGTGGAGACAGAATTGAAGAATTAATATAATTATAATTTATTTAATATTGACTTTAACCTAAGGGTAAGGTTTAAACTTAAATTAATCAAATCTAATGCGCAGGTGATGAGATGTTTTCTATAGGAATGTTTTCTAAAATAAATAAAATAACTACAAAGACACTAAGGTATTATGAAGATATAGGGCTGTTAGAACCAGAATACGTAGACGAATTTACAAAATACAGATACTATACAACAGAACAATTACCAAAATTGCATCAAATAATCACCTTAAAACAAATGGGCCTATCACTAGTTGAAATAAAAGAAATAATAGAAAAGCCTGAAGAGGTGGAAAAGATTTTAATAAACAAAGAAAAAGATATATTAGATGTAATGAGGAATGAAGAATATAAGCTTATTAAACTACGTAATTACCTTAAAAACTTAAAAGGAGAAGTCGATATGAATAATGTAATTATTAAGTCCCTACCAAAAGTTAAAATTGCTTCTATGAGAAAAGTATTAAAGAATTATGATGAGCTTTTCAATTTGTTTCCAAACGTAATGGCTGGAGAAATGATGAAATCAGGATGCACATGTATGGTTCCAGACTATTGTTTCAATATATATCATGATGGTGAATATAGAGAAACAGATATGGATGTTGAGATGTGTCAAGCGATAAATGACCTAAAAGAAGACACGGATTTATTAAAATTTAAAGAAATAGACGAAGTTGAAAATGCAGTTTGTATATTGCATAATGGGCCATATTCAACATTAGGAAAAACTTATGCAGATGCATTTAAATGGATACAAGATAATAAATATGAAGTAATAGGGCATTTTAGGGAATCTTATATAGATGGTATATGGAATAAAGAAAATGAAGAAGAATGGTTAACAGAAATCCAGATACCTGTGAAACATATTTTATAATAAATTAAAATAATATATAAGTAATTAAGTAAGGTCTGTCTAAATAAAAAGATAGACCTTATTTTTATCATATATAGATTTAGATAGAACTGACAAGATAATACTAAATGAAAGGTATTTTAAAATAGATAGTTTTCCTAAAATGATGGATATAGAGTCTCCACATAGTATCCTTGATGTATTTTGGGATTTAGATAAAGTAAAAGATAAGTATTTTATACAAGAAAATAAGTTTTTAAGGGCACTATTAATTATAATGAGTTACAGTAAATAAATAATAATTGCAAGTGAATATTTTGTAAGTGAAAATAAAAAACATATAAAAATAGCACTAAGTAAAAAGGAGAGGACATATCTAGAACAATTAAGTGATACCTTATTTGATTTTGAAGAAATAGGGTATAATTATTATATAATTGATGCTCTTATGAAGTTGGCACTAAGAGAAAGAGTTTCTCTCTATATATATCTGTTGGATTTGGAAATAGGATTAGAAATAAATGGATTATTTAGCAATGTATATATGGGGTTAAATGGAAGTATAGATATAGTTAAGTATATTTGCAGTGTAGAAGGCTTATATGTAAGATAGAGTATCAATTGTATAAAATAGTAATTCTAAGAATAGTAGGTGATTGTATGGAAATATTTGCAATAGGACATTCAAATTATCCATTTGATAAGCTTATTAATATGATAAAAAAATATAATATAAATTGTGTAGTTGACATTAGAGAAACTCCATATTCTAAATATAATATTCAGTATAATAGAGAAACATTCAATGAATCACTAAGAAAGGCTGGATTTGTATATATATACATGGGTAAGGAATTTGGGGCAAAAAGAACTAATAAAGATGTATATACACAAGAAGGTTATGCAGATTTTGAAGAGGTAATAAAGGAAGATATATTTTCAAAAGGAATAGAGAGATTAAAAAAGGGATGTCAAATGGGTTATAAAATAGTTTTATTAGGTGCAATGCAAGAGCCTATAAGATGTCATAGAAGTATTTTATTAGGAAAAATATTAAATAAAGAAGGTTTCGATGTAAAATATATAATGCATGAAGGACATTTAGCATCTCAAGAAGATATAGAAGAGTCATTGTTAGATAAGTATTTTAGTGATAGAAAACAACTTAGTATTGATAATTTGTTAGGAAATGCATTAACAAGAGAAGAGAAGATAAAAGAAGGTAACGAAACAGTTTATAAAAACTTGTAAATACTTATAAAATATTACAATATTTTATAAGTAAAACTGTAGCCTCGTACGTGTAGAAATATACGTAGGACACGACTTGAAAACCAGTAACTCCTAAAGCCTAACGACTACAATAAGAGATAATCAAACTCTTATGAATGTGAAGAAATTCTGAAACAACAGTTAGGATGATATATGGCGAGAGCCTAAGTATTAATACAATGGATGTTTGGTCGCCAAGCCTAGAAATAGGAAGGTCAAACGACTATCTCGAAAGAGAGTACAACTCAAGTGATTGGAGTTGGAAGCGGGTCGCCCTTAACACGTAATGGTGAAGGTGAAGAAATAGTCTACGCACGTTCTGAAAGGAAGTGACTATTAGTGTGAGCGAAATAGTGTCATAGAAGTAGCGTTCTATGGTAAATAGCATAATACTTATAATATTAAATATAAAAACATATAAAAACATATAAAAACATATAAATATAATATTGTTGATGTTTTGTACCCTTGATATAATAAACATATTGGAGGTGTGAAGTATGAAATATTATTCAATAAGTGAATTTGCTAAAAAAATTAGAGTTACTGAACAAACACTTAGAAATTGGGATAAAAAAGGGACTTTTAAGCCACATCATACATCAGATTATGGAAAAAGATTTTATTCTCAAGAACAACTTAATGATTATTTAGGAATAAATCCAGTAGAAGTATCAGATAGAAAAGTGATTGGTTATTGTAGAGTAAGTTCTCATAAGCAAAAGGATGATTTAACAAGGCAAATTGAAAATGTGAGAATGTATATGATAGCAAAAGGATACCAATTTGAAATAATCACAGATATTGGGAATGGGATAAATTATGATAAAAAAGGACTTAAAAAACTTCTAAAGATGATACAGTCTAATAAAGTTGAAAAAGTTGTGATTCTTTACAAAGATAGACTTTTAAGACTTGGATTTGAATTGTTTGAAAACATTTGTAACTATAACAATACTAAGATTGAAATTATAGATAGTACTAATAAAATAGATGAAGAAGAGTTAGTTGAAGATTTAGTGCAGATAATTACTGTATTTAGTTGTAGGTTACAAGGTAAACGAGCAAAGAAAACTAGAAGAATTATTAAGGAGTTAGCAGAAAATGATAAAAGCGAAGAAAGTTAGATTACTCCCAACTAAAGAACAAGAAGAAATGTTTTTTAAGTGTTCTAACATAGCAAGATTTAGTTATAATTATTCTTTAGGTCTTAGAATCAGATATTATAAGATGTTCAAAAAAACTATATCAGAACAGAGATTAAGAAAACATATAACTAAAAGAAAGAAAACTAAATTAAAATTTTTAAGTGAAGTATCTAATGATATACCTAAGCAAGCAGTTAAAGATATGAACCTAGCTTTTAAGAATTTTTTTCAAAAAGGAAACAAAGGATTTCCAAAATTTAAAAGTAAAAGAAAGTCTAAATTATCTTTTTACAATGATGTTTGTAAATTAAAGATAGAAGATAATAATATAATCCAACTTGCTAAAATAGGTAAAGTTAAAACAAGTGAGCAACTTCCAATAAACACTAAATTTACAAATCCTAGAATAAGCTATGATGGTAAGTATTGGTACATATCTATAGGAATTGAAGTAGACGAAAATCAAGTCGGCTTAAATAAAGATTTAGTGATTGGGGTAGATTTAGGACTTAAAAATCTTGCAATATGTTCAGATAACTCTGTATTTAAAAATATCAACAAAACTCACAAAGTCAGAAAAACTGAAAAGAGGTTAAAAAGATTGCAACGTAAGGTTTCAAGAAAATATGATATGAATAAGCAAGGTAATAAGCATTTGAAAACCAAAAATATCTTAAAACTTGAAAAAGAGATAAAACTTATTCATAGAAAACTTACAAATATACGTAATAATCATTTGCATCAGACCACAAACAGTATCATTAAAAAATATCCTTGCAAAATAGTAATGGAAGACTTGAATGTTGGTGGAATGATGAAAAATATCTACCTATCAAAAGCAGTTGCAAACCAAGGTTTCTTTGAATTTACAAGACAAATGGAATATAAATGTAAATTTAATGGAATTGAGTTTGTAAAAGTAGATAGATTTTACCCTTCAAGTAAAAAATGCAGTCAATGTGGTTCTATCAAAAAGAACTTAAAATTGAGTGATAGAATTTATAAATGTGAGTGTGGACTTGAAATTGATAGAGATTTAAATGCAAGTATAAATTTAGCCAACTATGAAAAATTAGCATAGAATCACTTAAAAGACAATGCTGATATGTAGGGTACGTTGTACCCGAATTTACGCCCTTGGAGTGTACTAGAACTTGTGAGTAGAGTATTTGTCAAAAGCATACACATTGAATAGGGAAGAAAAATAATTTTATGAGTTTTAATATGTTTTTATATTAAATTATAAGTATTATGCAACGGTTATAGATTAGCTAATAAAGAAATAGGATATAGAACAGAAAAAATAGGTAAGTAAAATATATTAACTACCCAAAAACTTAAATACTATTTAATAAGAAAAGTTATTATAAATTTGTAACAGTTAAACATGATGTACTAGCTAAGGTCGTTATGTTAAATTAATATTATTATCTAAAGGGTTACATTGTTTTAAAGAGCACATCATGTTGTACTGTTAAAAAATAAAATCTCTAATATTGCCATAATCAACTGTTCTATTAAGAGTAGGATGGCTAGATATAAATCTAACTGTAATCTTTGAATTTAACAAACAAGGATTTGAAGTTAAAAATATTCTATCTCCATTGACAATAGAAGTAATAGCTACTGGTAAAATATCAACAAAGGTATCATATCTATTTCTAGCAATTTGATAAGGATAGTTTCCTACAAAAACAAATAGATTTAAGTCATATATATTATCAATGAACCAAGCCCATTGACCATAAACTTTGTCAATACTTACTGTACCTAAACCAAGTGTATCAAAGTATGTTGCTATAGTTAAATAAATATTTTCCATGTTTTCTAAGTATGAAACAGTATATCTTCTGAAACGTATAGGTGCTGTGGCAGAAATAGGGTAAACCATATTTACATTTAAATTATTAGCATTCAAATTAACCAAATTATCACATCCTAAAAAGAGTCTATAAGATACAATATTTAAATTGATGTGATTTTGTTACAGATATATTATAAGATTTTATAAATTTGTTTTTAGTAGATGTGACTTAAATGACCATGTCCATTACAAAAAATTTTATGAAGCTAATAAAAAATATGTTTATTGTTATTGTTATATAATAGTGGTACAATATTATCGAAATACAGTGATTGCATTTGATATCCAGCTATATTAATCAGTTAATTTAACTCATAAATATTTTAAATCTAGTATCCATAAAAAATAATAAACATAAGATAATTATAAAGATATACTGTGTTCAAATGATATTAAACAAGATTTATATTATTTGAACACAGTATATTATAACGTTAAAAATACAATTCTAAACCTTATGGTATCAATTCATAGTTCGATAAAATAATTAAAAATTAAATTTATATAAAGAGGGAAAAGAGGAAAAGGGATGTTTATAAGGAAGAATGTTATAAAATTAGCGATTCCTATAATGATAGAGCAGACATTTGTTATGCTTCTAGGGGTATTTAATACAATGATGGCAGGTCATATTGGGGAAGAGGCTGTATCTGCAGTTGGAATGGTTGATTCAATCAATAATATATTTATATCTGTATTTGCTGCGCTATCTGTTGGTGCTACTGTTGTTGTAGCTCAACAAATAGGAAAAAGAGATACTGAAAAAGTAAATGAAACTATCAAGCAAGCATTAATATCTGGTGTAATATTATCACTTACAATAACAATATTAATGTGGATTTTTAGAACAGGTGTAATCAATTTGTTTTATGGTTCAGCAGAAGAATTGGTAAAATCAAATGCAAAACTGTACATAGAGTTTACATTATTCACCTATCCATTTATTGCAACACAGCAGATAGCAAATGGTATTCTAAGGGGTTGTGGAGATGTAAAGAAACCTATGTATGTGACTATGTTTATGAATATAGTAAATGTAACATTAGGATATATACTTATATATGGTGTTGATTTAAATACTTTAGGGATAAATTTACAGACACCTTCTTATGGCATAACAGGAGCAGCTATGTCTATTGCCATAGCTAGAATAATTGGATGTATAGTTATTATAAGAGCTTTATTTAAAGGAAATGAATTTATATCTATAGGTAAAATATTTCCATTTAAGATTGATGTTGAAACTCAAAAATCTATATTTAATATAGGTATACCAGCAGGGGTTGAACAATTACTTTTTAATGCAGGTAAATTGATTGTTCAAGTATTTATAGTTACTATGGGAACATCAGCAATTGCATCAAACGCAATAGGAATGTCAATTGCATCTATTATAAATGTAATTGGAAATGCATTAGCCCTGTCTGCTACGACTTTGGTGGGGCAATATATAGGACGGGGAGACATCAAAGGGGCTAAGAGCACTTTGTTATATCTAACTAAATTTGCAACAGTTTGTTTATTTGCAGTAGGTGCTATATTTATACCAATTGCACCATGGATTTCAAGCATGTATACTCAAAACTCTAATGTAATTGATGTATCAACACAATTAATTCGAAGTGATTGTTTAGCTATGGTAATATGGCCTATATCCTTTGTACTATCCGCAGGTCTAAAAGGAGCTGGAGATACTAGATATACAATGATGACAGCTGTAATAGGAATGTGGATTTTTAGGATTTTTACAGGCTACGTATTAGGGGTTGTATTAGAATTTGGAGTGCTAGGAATTTGGATAGGTATGTATACAGATTGGCTTGTTAGAGGAACCTTATATTGTTTGAGATTAAGAGGAACGAAGTGGCTAAAACATAAAGTTGCATAGAATATAAAAAATCACTTTTAGATAGTAAATTCTATTTAAAAGTGATTTTTTATTTAGAGAATATCATAATTATAAGTATGATATATAGAAAAATTAAAATATGTAAATTAAGGCTATAATTATATGGATACTATAAATTATATATTGTATAGAATTACATAATTTGGCGATAAATATTATAAGTATATATCTATAGAAAATAATATATATGGGTATATTATTAAATATAAAAAATATTAGATATTTATTTAATAATAAAGGTGGGTATTTTTATGATAAATAAAATAGGAAAAATAACTCTCTATGTAAATAATCAAGAGGATGCAAAATTGTTTTGGACAGAAAAATTAAACTTTGTGGTAACTTATGAAAAAGAAATGGGTCCAAATATGAAATGGGTGGAAGTAGCACCAAGTAAAAATGAATTTACAACATTTGTATTGTATGATAAAAATTTGATGATGAAGCAAAATCAAGATGTAAGTTTATCGCATCCATCAATAATTTTAAGTACAAGAGATATTAATGGAACTTATGAACAGATGGCAAAGAATAAAGTTGAAGTAGGAGAATTAATGGAGATGCCTTATGGAAGAATGTTTTCTTTTAAAGACCAAGATGGAAATTCTTACTTAGTCAGAGAGGATAAATAATTTTGCAAAGTGTTAAATTTACTCAATATCTGATATAATTAGAGACAATAATAATTATAATTTAGTATTAAACTATAATTATATAGTTAAAAATCAATTGTAAAATTTGAGTAGAGGTGATGAAATGTTTAAGAAAATGGCAGTGCTAAAAGATATAGCAACTAAAATAGGACGTAAAAAAGCGTATGAATTATTAGAAATGGTTGAGGGTAATGACGCTTTTGTAGCTGAAGTAAAAATAAAAAAGAATGGGATTGAATCTAAAAAAGAAGAAATTATGTTAAAAGATAATCAAAAAATAATACTAGAGTATATAGAAGGTTAATTTTTAGATACATATATAATTAAATAATACTGATTTTTAAAGATGAGTTAGAAAAACTCATCTTTTTTATTTTTTAATAAATTTGTTTTATATTTAATATATATTTTATCCCTTAGAGTTGCTGAGATATAAAAAGTACTGATATAATAAAAGAATGGATATAAATGTAATATTTTACAGAAAAGAGGGGTATTATGCTTGAAATAAAAAATCTTTCCTTTAATGTCGAGTCTAACAATGAGGAGCTAGGAATAATAAATGATGTTAGCCTTTCATTTGAAAAAGGCAAACTTATTGTTATCACAGGTCCAAATGGTGGAGGAAAATCCACAATTGCTAAGCTTATTATGGGAATTGAAAAAGCCACTAGTGGTCAAATACTTTTAGATGGAGAAGATATAACTAATCTTAGTATCACAGAAAGAGCAAAAAAAGGAATAGGATACGCATTTCAACAACCACCAAGAATAAAAGGGATGACAGTTGAAAACCTGCTTACTCTTGCTCATGGAAAACCATTGTCTACTGATGTGTGTTGTCAATATCTTACAGATGTTGGATTGTGTTCAAAAGATTATTTAAATCGTGAAGTTGATAACTCTCTTTCTGGAGGGGAAATGAAAAGAATCGAGATAGCAACTCTTTTTGCTAGAGATTTAAAGGTTTCTATATTTGACGAACCTGAAGCAGGTATAGACCTTTGGAGTTTTGGAAAGCTTAATGAAAGTTTTAAGAAAATTCATGGGGAATCTGACCAAACTATAATCATAATTTCTCACCAAGAAAGAATATTAGAGTTAGCTGATGAAATAATTGTTTTACAAGATGGTTCAGTAAAAAGCCATGGAACAAAAGATGCTATATTACCTGAAATCATGTGCCAAGTTAATTCAAATTGTGAATTAATGAAAGATATGAATTAATTAGAAAGGAAGGCAAATTAAATGAACAAAATAGACTTAAATCTTTTAGAAAAAGTTGCTGAACTTCGCGGAACTCCATTAGGAGCATACAATATACGTAAAAATGGACAAGGTATAGAAAGACATTCAACTGAAAATGTAACTATAGCTCCAAAGACTGATAAACCTGGAATTGATATTATAGTAAAACCAAATACTAAAGGAGAAAATGTTCATATACCAGTAATAGTAACAGAAGCTGGTGTACAAGACATGGTTTATAATGATTTTGAAATTGGAGAAAATGCGGATGTTGTTATAATTGCTGGTTGTGGTATACATAATTGTGGTAATGATGACAGTGAACACAATGGAATACATAGATTCTTCTTACATAAAGGAGCTCGTCTAAAATATGTGGAAAAACATTATGGCGAAGGTGATGGAGAAGGAAAAAGAATTTTAAATCCAGTTACGATTGTTAATATGGGCGAAGATTCATATTGTGAAATGGAAACAATTCAGATTAAAGGTGTTGATTCAACTAAAAGAGAAATGGATGCTACTTTAGGTAAAGGAGCAAAGATAGTTGTATTTGAAAAGTTGTTAACTCATGGAAATCAAGTTGCAGAATCTAATATGAAGGTTATATTGGAAGGTGAAAATTCTTCTGCTCAAGTAATTTCTCGTACAGTTGGTCAAGATAACTCTAAACAAAAGTTTAATCCTTGTGTTATTGGGGATTCTCTTTGTTCTGCACATGTTCAATGTGACTCAATAATTATGGGCAATTCTCAAATTAGTGCGATACCTGAAATTGCTGCAAATCATCCAGATGCTCTTTTAGTACATGAAGCAGCAATTGGAAAGATTGCAGGAGACCAAATTTTAAAGATGATGACATTAGGCCTTACAGAAGAAGAAGCAGAACAACAAATACTAAATTGTTTTTTAAAGTAAGTCCAAGTTTTTATTTAATTTAATATAATTAATATAGTATAATATAATGAATAAGTCTAGAATATTTTTATTTTTAGACTTATTTTCTTTATGTAAGAAAAAACTATTAGAGAAATTATACTGTAATTAGGATGTGGAATAAATGAAAAACTTACTTATAAGGAATGGGACAATAATATCTCCAAAGGATGGTATCAAATTTGAAAAAAGAGATATCTTAGTTTTACATGGAAAGATATATGATATTGGATTAAATCTTAAAGAAATGATAAGAAAAGAAAAAATACTCATAAACAAAGAGTTTGAGATAATAAATGCTAATAACATGTATATTTCTCCTGGATTTATAGATGTTCATACCCATTGTTATAAGAGAAAATTACCTACAGGTATGGATTCTGATTCAATTGGAATTGAAAAAGGTTCAACAGTTATATTTGATGCAGGTACAGCAGGTCCTGTAAATTACTACGATTTTAAGAAAAAATATATGGATGAATGTAAGACTGAAGTATATTCATTTTTAAATGTAACTAATGAGGGATTAAATATATTGAATGAATCAACATCTTTAGATGTTATAAATTTTGATAACATTGAGTCCATTGTAGAAAAAAATATGGAAAAGATAAAGGGTATAAAAGTAAAAGCAAGTAAATTTCAATCTAGTACAGATGGTATAGATATAATTAAAAAGTCAAAACAAATTGCAGAAAAATTAAATTTACCATTAGTGGTATATATAGGGGAGTATCCATCATATATAGATGAAGTAATGAATATTTTAGGAAAGGGAGATATAGTTACACCTGTATATGGAAATAGCACAAATGGAATATTTAATGAATCTGGTGGCTTGAGAGAATCTGTATTAAATGCAAAAGATAGAGGTGTATTATTTGATGTATGTCATGGGTTAGAACAGTTTGACTTTGAAGTCTTTAAAAAAGCAGTAAATCAAGGATTAGAGCCAGATTTAATAAGTACAGATATGCATATAAAAAATATGAAAGATATACATTATTCTCTTTTAAATGTTGTAAATAAAATTATGGAACTTGGTATACCTCTAGAAAAATGTATAGAAAAAGTAACTGAATATCCAACAAAAGTTTTTAATTTGCAAGGAAGTCAAGGTAGGATAAAAGTTGGTGGAGAAGGCGATTTTACAATATTTACAATAGATGATAGTAAAGAAATTATAACAGATTATAATAATAATGAACTAATGCTAAATAAAAAATTGAGCTTACAATATACTATAAAATCATGGATGAAAAGTAGTGAAGTTTATAGACATTGGTATGATGGGACTGTAATAAATTAAGTCATATTGATAAAAAAGGAAAAATATGTTTAAATTAGTATATATTGGATAAATATGTAAGGAACAATAATTATAATTTTAGGGGAGGTATTTTAGTATGAAAGCATTTGTTGATAAGGATGTATGTGTAGCTTGTGGAGCGTGTATAGGAACATGTCCAGACGTTTTTAGTATGAGTGATGAAGGTCATTCAGTTGCAATTGAAGGAGAAATACCAGCAGAATTACAGGATTTATGTAAAGAAGCAGAAGAAGGATGTCCAGTTTCAGCTATAACAGTTAAATAAAACTGTTTAAATTTAGTTTAAAGACAACATATAAGATTTGATTATTATTTAAGCTATAGTATTAGATTAAGATTCTATTACTATAGCTTTTTAAAATAGATAAACTCAAAAGATAAAGTATTATTTTTATAAAAAGTGGAGGATTTAAATATGAAAAAAAATTATGAAATAGTGTTATTTGACCTGGATGGAACACTTACAGACCCTAAAGAAGGAATAACAAAGTCTATTCAATATTCTTTAAGTAGTTTTGGGATAGAAGAAGAATTGGATAACTTAGAACAATTTATAGGGCCACCCCTACATGCTACTTTTAAAGACTATTATAAATTTGAAGATGAAAAGGCAACAGAAGCTGTTGAAAAGTATAGAGAATACTTTTCTGACAGAGGAATATTTGAAAATAAAATTTATAAAGATATAAAAGAGACTTTAAAAATACTTTATGAAAATGGAAAAACATTATTATTGGCTACTTCTAAACCAACAGTTTTTGCAGAAACCATACTTAAATATTTTGGTATAGATAGATATTTTAAATATATCGCAGGCAGTAATCTTGATGGTACAAGAGTAAATAAAAATGAAGTTATAGAATATGTGTTAGATTTGTGTGATGTAACAGATAAAGATAAGGTCATTATGATTGGCGATAGAAAATACGATATAATTGGAGCTAATAAAATAGGTGTAGATTCTATAGGTGTATTGTATGGATATGGCTCTTTTGATGAGATTAGTAAAAGTAATCCTACTTATATTGTCGAAAGTGTTAAATCTATAAAAGATATTTTGCTATAAATATCTTTTATAGACAAAAACAATACAAAATGGTGTAGCATATTTAAAAATATGATATTATAATTAAGGAAGCCATTTAAAAAAGAGGAGGATGCACTTGAAATGAAATCTATTTTAATCATGGGTGGAAGCGACTTTATAGGTTCTGCACTTGCTAAGCGTTTAATTAAATGTGGGTATCAAATAGATATACTTACGAATGGTAAAAAGGAAATAGATTATAAAGGTTTTAGAGAGCACTTAATTTGCGATAGAAAAGTACGCAAAGATATGGAAAACATTATCAATGGAAGACAGTATGATTACATATATGATATGACAGCATATACAAAAGAGGATGTTGGTAATCTTATTGATTTTGTAAACTTAGATAATTTAAAAAAATACATAGTATTGTCAGCAGGAGCCGTATACAAAGATAGTGGAAGAAATGTAAAAGAAGATAATGAAAAAGGTGAAAATGAAAATTGGGGTAAATATGGACTTAACAAAAAAGAAACAGAAGATTTTGTTATAAATAGCTCTATACCATATATAATTATTAGGCCAACTTATATATATGGGGAAAATAATAATTTGTATAGAGAATATTATTTCTTTGAAAAAATAGAAAAAAACGAAAAAATACCAGTACCTAAAGGAAAACAAGTAAGCAATCAATTTATATATATTGGGGATTTAGTAAAAGTGCTAGAAAGTGTAATGAAAAATTCTCATGTAAGAGAAGCGTATAATGTAACAAATCCACAGTTAATATCTTGGGATGAACTTATATATACATGTGGAGAAGTTATTGGGAAGGAACCTATTATAAAATATGTAGACATGGAAAAAGTTGAGTTTAGAGAGAGAACTTACTTCCCATTTAGGAATATAGACTTTAATCTAGATATAAATAAGCTTATTGAACATGGTCTTTATATACCAAATATTTTATTAAAAGAAGGTCTTACAAGAACATATAAATGGTTTTTAGCTAATAAGCCAAAATTACACGATAGAAAAATGGACAAAGTTGAGTCTGTAATTCAAATAGTTTAATATAATAAATAAGTAGGTAGATACTTTGAAATTAAAGACAAAACGTTTTTTAAAATTTTTTATATTGATATTTGTTTTAATTTTTATATACTCAGTTGCAATAGAACCGAGTCTATTAATTGTGAAAACATATAATATAAATGAAGATGGAAACATGATTAAAGAAAATATAGTAAAAAATGAGAACGAGACTATAAAAGTAGTTCAGATTTCAGATACTCAAATAGGCAGTTTTTATTCAACTAATAAACTCAAAAAAGTAGCTAATAAGGTGAATGCCTTAAATCCAGATATATTAGTATTTACTGGAGATTTAATTGATTATTCTAATAAAAATCCAGATATAGATGAAATTACAAAGATTTTATCTAGTATGAATGCAAGGTTAGGAAAATTTTCAGTATTTGGTAATCATGATTATATGTATGAACTTCCTAGGTATTATAGACAAATTATGAAAAATTCTAACTTTCATCTTTTAGTTAATGAAAATAAGAAAATAAAACTTGAAGACAATAAGTATATTAATATACTTGGAGCTGATGAGATATTAAATGGTAACCCAAATATACAAGATTTGGAAAGTAAAACTGATTATAATAGTTTTAATTTATTGCTAGCACATGAACCAGATTTGGTAGATATGCTCAGTAAAGATACCATGAATTTAGTTTTATCTGGACATAGTCATGGCGGTCAAATAAGATTGCCTTTCAAGGGAGCTTTAGTCACTCCTCCATATGGAAGGAAATACACTAAAGGATTTTATGATATAAAAGGAAATCATCTATATGTGAGTTCTGGTCTTGGAAGTACAAAGTTGCCGTTTAGATTTTTTAATGTACCAGAGATAGTCGAATTTAATATTCTAATCTAGTATAGAATATTGTTTTTATGAAATATAGAGGGATAGAAATTTTAAGAATAAATTGAGTTAAGAATATAAAAAGTTTAAGTTATAGTTAATACATTTATTAGAATCGATAATAATATTAATAACTATTAAAATATAGATATAAAAAATAATAAAAATATAAAAGATTATAATATAGCAAGATTGTGTCAATTATAAATAGAGAGTATTTATAATTAATACAATCTTGCATTTCTTTATATAAAGATATTAATTTTTATACAATGTATGAAAGCGATTTAATGTTATATTTAAATTATTTTAAATAAATATTTTTTATCTTTTCTTTATCCCATATAAAAAGTTTTTCTGAATTATTTAAAGCTCCAAATACATTCCTTTTAAAATCTGGCATTTCTTTATTTAAATTAGCAATAAGATTTTTTATGTATTCTCTCCTAGTATGGCCATTTGCAGGACATGGATTTGCTATGATAGGATAGTTACACTCCTTTGAAATCTTCTTAGTCATATATTCTTCTATGTAAATCATAGGTCTTATAACAGTTAAATCTTGTCTATCTAAATATGTCTTTGGTGAAAAACAATTAACTCTTCCTTCATAAAACATAGACATTAAAAATGTCTCAATAGCATCATCCTTATGGTGTCCTAGAGCTACTTTGTTGCACCCAAGTTTCTTTGAGTTGTCATTTAAAGCACCTCTTCTTAAATTAGCACATAATGCACAAGGATTTTTTTCTTTTCTTATATCAAATACGATTTCTTTTATATTAGTTTGAAATTCATAAAAAGGTACATTTATTTCCTCGCATAACTTATTTAATGGGGAGTTATCAATTCCGCCAGTATTTAGTGTTACAGCTATTAATTCAAACTTTTGTGGAGAAAATCGTTGATAATTTTTAAGCATATGAAGTAATGTCAAACTATCTTTTCCACCAGAAAGACCAACTGCAATTTTATCATTTTCTTGTATCATATCAAAGTCTTGTATAGCCTTACGGGCTTTACTAAGAAGTTTTTGCATAGACATTTTTAGCACCATCCTTTATTTGAAAATATAAACTTAAGAATAACTTAAGGTTTACTTATAAAATACTTAAAACTTATACTCTAAAATTAACATTAACAAACATAACAAAGGAGACGATTTAACCATGAAAAAATTAAAATTGATGTTAGCCATTATAGTATTAGTATTTATAAGTATGTTTATAGTTAAAGATAAAATTCTGAAAGATGAAGAACTGACTGGAACTGCTCAATTTGCTTCATCAGAAGATGTTGAAGCAAATTCTCAGAAAAAAAATCACTCAAATAGTATAGCAGATAATATATTATTGGTAAACAAGACAAATGAACTTAGTAAAGATTATATGCCAAAAGATATTACTAAAGTAAATATAGAGTTTGTTCCAGAAGCTACTGAAGAGGAAAAACAAATGGCAGGAGAACCTGCAAAAGCAGTAGAAGACTTAGTTAGACAAGCTAATGAAGAAGGAATACAGTTTTTAGGGTCTTCAGCATATCGGTCTTATGATACTCAACAAGATACTTATACAAGAAGAGTAAATTCTCAAGGTCAGGAAAAAGCCGATGCATATGTAGCAAAACCTGGACATAGTGAACATCAATCTGGACTGTGTATTGACTTGACAAATCCAGAAAGATGGTTTGTTGGAAGCACAAAAGAAGCCATATGGTTGGCAGAAAATGCTCATAAATTTGGATTTATAATAAGATATCCTAAAGGTAAAGAAGATATAACAGGTACAGCATATGAGCCATGGCACATTAGATATGTGGGTAAGGATGTCGCTGAGGAAATTTATTCAAAAGGGTTAACTTTGGAAGAATATTTACAAAGCAAATAATAAAACAACATAACATAAATTGTATAATATTACTAAATGTAATATAAATAAATTTGATAGATTAGACTACTTTAAGTATAGTATAATTTTAGATGAGTAAGAACTATATTAAAGTAAGTTAGGACGTGAAAAAGTGAAAGATACAATTCTTGTTGTGGATGATGAAAAGGAAATAAGAGACCTTGTAGAGATATATCTTTTAAATGATGGATATAATGTAATTAAAGCTAAAGATGGACAAGAAGCTTTAGATATTTTAAAAAAAGAAAATATTCATCTGATGGTATTGGATATAATGATGCCAAAGATGGATGGGATAGCAGTTTGTAGAAAAGTTAGAGAAAGTTTAAATATACCAATACTTATGCTGAGTGCAAAATCAGAGGATATGGACAAGATACAAGGAATAATGACGGGTGCAGATGACTATCTAACAAAGCCATTTAATCCACTTGAACTTACTGTGAGAGTAAAAGCATTACTTAGAAGAGCGTATTATTTTAGTGGTACTGACAAAGAAAATAAAGATGTCATAGAAGTAGGAGTGGTGTTAATAGATAAGGAAAAACATAGTGTAACAGTAGCTGGCAAGGATATATTTTTGACATCAAGAGAATTTGATATCTTGTATTTACTAGCAAATAATAGAGGTAGAGTATATAGTACAGAAGAGATATTTGAAAAAGTGTGGAAAGAACAATACTACCAATCTAACAATACTGTAATGGTTCATATGAGTAGGATAAGAGATAAAATTGAAAAGTATACAGATGGAGAAAAAATAATTCATACTGTATGGGGGGTAGGATATAAAATTGAAAAATAAGAGTGTATTAAATTATATGTTTCGCCCTATAGTAGACTTTATAATAAGTTGTATTATAACCCTAATGATTATGTTAACAAGTGTATATATAATAAAGATATTATATATTAGAACTACTTTATCTACGATTAATTACCTTATGCGTAGTTTAAGAGGCATTAGAGCTGTTATAGGAGACAGTACATTATATTCTGTTTTATTTCTGACAGCATCATTATCAATTTATTCATTAATGTCATACAAGAGAAATAAAAAACTTGTAAATTTTCTAAAAGATACTGATAACAAAAATAAAAAACTAGAAATTATCATGGATGCTGTAAACTCAATGGAGGAAGGCGATTTAGAAAAAAGTATAGATATTGAGTATGAGTCAAATGGATTAAGTGATAAAAAAATTGATGAGATTGATGAACTTGCAAATAAAATCAATAGTATAGTTTATCAACTTAGAAATATAACTGTTGAAGAAAGACAAGCTCAACAGACTAAAACGGATTTAATAACAAATGTTTCGCATGACTTAAGAACTCCTTTAACCTCAATAATGGGTTATCTGGGATTGATAGAAGATGGTAAGTATAAAGATGAAGTTCAGTTGATGTATTATGTTAATATTGCATATGAGAAATCAAAAAGTTTAAATATACTTATAAATGATTTATTTGAACTTACAAAAATGCAAAATAATACAATAAGATTAAAAAAAATAGATATAAACTTGGTAGAACTATTAAGTCAAATAGTATCTCAACTTGGATTTTATTTTAAAAAAGAATTTATGGTTAGTAGAGTTAACTTCAATGAAGAAAAATTAATTATAAATGCTGACCCAAATAAATTGGTGAGAGCTTTTGAAAATCTTATAACCAATGCTATGAAATATGGAAAAGAAGGAATTTATGTAGATATAGTAACTGCCAAAAAAGGAAATATGGCGATTGCAAAAGTTATAAATTATGGAGAACCCATTCCAGTATTGGATTTACCAAATATATTTGATAGATTCTATAGAGTTGAAAAATCAAGAAATAGCAATGATGGAGGTTCTGGATTAGGTCTTGCAATTACAAAAAATATTGTGAATTTACATGGTGGGGAAATTACTGTTTCAAGTAATATACATCAAACTGTATTTGAGGTACAGCTACCAATAATACAAGAAACTGTGCAATAAGATAAAAGTATGATTTAGATGCACAAATATTTATAGCATAAAGTGTTTACAAAAATAAAAAAGTAATATATAATTTAAGTCAGTTTAATAAGATACTTATCAAGAATTAGGGGAGAGAGTTAGCTCAGTGAACCTATACCAACCTTTTATTAGGTGGTCCTGCTAACAACGATGAGATGATTGGAAATAATATACTCTTCTTATCAATAGTGGATAGGGAGAGTTTTTTTATAGATTTAAAGTAACAAATTTTTAAGTGATAATGGAGGATTCAAAAATGGAAAAAGTAGAAAGTTTTAAATTAGACCATACAAAAGTTAAAGCTCCTTTTGTGAGAAAGTGCAGTGTACTTGATGGAGTTAAAGGAGATAAAATAAGTAAATTTGACTTGAGATTTTTACAACCAAATGTAGAAAGCTTTGGAACTGCTGCTATGCATGGTTTAGAACATTTACTAGCAACTTATTTAAGAGAGACATTAGATGGTGTGATAGACTTATCTCCAATGGGATGCAGAACAGGATTTTATTTAATATTATGGGGAGATGTAGATGCTAAGACAGTTAAAGATGGTTTAGAAAAGGCATTAAAGAAAGTAATTGAATCTGATAAAATGCCAGCTGCTACAGCTTTAGAATGTGGAAATTATAGAGACTTATCTTTATTTGGAGCAAAAGAATATGCAAAAGATGTTTTAGATAAAGGATTTTCTCTTAATATATATGGAGAATAATTTAATTGAAAGAGAAAGTATAAGCATAAATCAAAGTGAAGTTTTAAGGTATTTACAATATAAAGGACAAGAAATAGATAAAGAACTTAAAGAAACTATTGATGAATGTATAGAAACAGCCAAAAACAAGATAAATCCTAGATATATATCTAGGATTTATCCTATCAAAATAAATAAAGATAAGATTGTAGAACTAGAGGGAACAAATTTAACTTTAAAGAGTAAGGATATATATGAACTTCTAAAAAACTGTGATGAATGTGTAATTATGGCAGCGACTTTGGGAATAGAAGTAGAAAAGGAAATAAAAAGATACTCTTACTCAGATTTAACAAAAGGACTAATAATTGATTCATGTGGAACAACAGCAATAGAAGAAGTATGTGATATTGTTCAAAACAACATAGAAAAGGTTTTTTTAGAACAAAACAAATTTATAACTATGCGATATAGCCCAGGATATGGGGACTTACCAATAGAGAAAAATATAGATATATTAAATGTTTTAAATGCTCAAAAACAAATAGGACTCACAATTACATCAAATGGGATTATGATACCAAGAAAATCAGTAGTAGCTATTATAGGCATTTCTAATTTAAAAATAGATAAATCAAAGAAAGAAAAATCGTGTGAAAATTGTAAAAACTACAGAAATTGTACATATAGAAAAGGAGCGAATTCTTGTGGAAATAAGACAATATCTAAAGGATAATATATTAATATTTGATGGTGCAATGGGAACAATGCTTCAACAAAAGGGGTTAAAAATAGGTGAAAATCCAGAAGTATTTGGTCTTCAAAATCCAGAAAAACTTATAGAGATACATACATCATATTTAGAGGCAGGCTCAAATGTAATTCTTACAAATACTTTTGGGTGTAATGAATTAAAATTAGATAGTGAATATACAGTAGAAAAAGTTATCGACAATGCCATTTTAGTGGCTAGAAAAGCTATAGAAAATGTAGATAACACTAAACCTAGATATGTAGCACTAGATATTGGTCCTATAGGAGAAATGTTAGAGCCTATGGGAACTTTAAGCTTTGACAGAGCATATGAGATATTTAAAAGACAAGTATTACAGGGTGTTAAATCTGGAGCTGATGTAATAGTAATAGAGACTATGATGGACTTATATGAAGCTAAAGCTGCTGTTTTAGCGGCTAAGGAGAATTCTGATTTACCTGTTTTCTGTACTATGACATTTGATGAGAGTGGGAGAAGTTTTACTGGATGTATGCCAGAAAGTATGGTTGCTACAATAGAAGGGCTGGGGGTTGACGCAATAGGAGTAAACTGTTCATTAGGTCCTAAACAACTTTTACCAATAGTAAAAAAAATCGTGTCAAGAGCTTCAATACCTGTAATGGTTCAAGCAAATGCAGGTTTACCAAATATAGTTGATGGAGAAGCTATATATGATGTTGATGCAAAGGAATTTTTTGAGGGAGTCAAAAAATTTGTTGAAGCTGGAGCAACTATAATAGGCGGATGTTGTGGCACAAATCCAAGCTTTATAAAAGAAATATCTGAAAATATAAGTTCTGTTAAAAAGGGAAGTACCGAAAAGATTGATAAGTGTGTAGTTTGTTCGCCATCAAAATTTGTGGAAGTAGAATCGCCTACAGTTGTCGGAGAAAGATTAAATCCAACAGGTAGAAAATCTTTACAAGAAGCTTTAAAAAATGAAAATTTAGATTATGCAATAAATTTAGGGCTAGAACAAGTAAGTGCTGGGGCACAAATATTAGGTGTGAATGTTGGTTTGCCAGAAATAGATGAAAAGAAATTAATGCCAAAGTTAATAAAAGAGATTCAAGCAGTAGTAGACACACCATTACAAGTCGATTCTTCCGATGTAGAGGCTTTAGAACAAGGTCTTAGATATTATAATGGTAGAACAATCGTAAACTCTGTAAACGGCAAAGAAGAGTCTTTAGAAAGTATATTACCAATAGTTAAAAAGTATGGTGCATGTGTGGTTGGTCTTGCATTAGACGAAAAAGGTATACCAAAAAAAGCTGAGGAAAGATTTGAAATAGCAAAAAAAATAGTTGATAGAGCAGTTTCTTATGGAATAAAACCAAAAGATATATTTATAGATTGTTTATCACTAACTGTTTCAGCTCAACAAGAGGAAGCAATAGAAACTATAAAGGCCATAACAATGGTTAAGACATTAGGGGTAAAAACTATACTAGGGGTTTCAAATATTTCATTTGGACTTCCAAATAGAAAAGCACTTAATGCCTCTTTTTTAACACTAGCTTTAGGAGCTGGGCTTGACTTAGCAATTATAAATCCAAACGAATATAGCATGATGGAGGCTGTTAATTCTTTTAGAATCTTAAATAATACAGATAAAGGATGTATAAATTACATAAATCAATATAGCAATATAAATAATTCAAAACAGTCTGATTCCACTGTTAAAGCTAATAAAGATTTGTCACTAGATGTTTTAGTTGAAAGAGGATTAAAAGAAGAAGCCAAAAATGTAACATTGAATCTTTTAAAAGAGAAGGATGAAAATTATATATTAGATAAAATTTTAATTCCAGCTCTTGATAGAGTAGGAAAGAAATACGATAGTGGAGACATCTTTTTACCACAACTGATTCAATCAGCAGAAACAGTAAAAACTTCACTAAATACAATAAAAGAAACCTTACTAAGTAGAAGTAGTGACAATGTATCTAAAGGAAAAATAATAGTTGCTACAGTAAAAGGGGATATTCATGATATTGGAAAAAATATAGTAAAAATAATGCTAGAGAATTATGGATATGAAGTTATAGACCTAGGAAAAGATGTTCCAATTGAAGAAGTAGTAGAGGTTGCTAAAAAAAGAAATATAAAGTTAGTGGGATTGAGTGCACTTATGACTACAACTGTTCAAAGTATGAAAGATACAATTCAAGCATTAAGAGATAATGAAATAAATGCAAAGGTATTTGTAGGTGGTGCAGTTTTGACAGAGGAATATGCTGAGGAAATGGGAGCTGACTATTATTCAAAAGATGCAAAATCTGCTGTTGAGATAGCAAAGTTAAATTTTTAGCATGGAAATTAAAATAAAGGTTTTACTAAACAGGATATTTTATATATAATATAGATATAAGTTTTAGAAACTTATATCCAAAATAATAGGAATTAATCTATAATAATGAGATTAATTAATATAAAAAAATATTTATCATCAACATTAAAAAGGGCTGGGAAGTCTGGTATAACTTCCGTCAGCCCTTTTTAGTATAAAAATAAGTTAAAAAGCCCAATTGCCATTTTTGAAAATCTGTATATGTTTTCCATCATGAGTTTCTCCGACAATATCCATGTCTGAAGAGCCAACCATAAAGTCAACATGTGTTAGACTATCATTTACTCCATGTTCATCCAATTCTTCATCTTTCAAATCATTTCCACCATCTAAGCAAGTCTTATAAGCAGAACCAATTGCAAAGTGGCAAGAAGCATTTTCATCATATAAAGTATTATAAAAAATAATATTTGTATCAGATATTGGAGAGTTATATGGAACAAGAGCAACCTCTCCTAGATAATGAGAACCTTCATCTGTTTCAATAAGTTTCTTTAATGTTTCCAATCCCTTTTCAGCAGAGAAATCTACTATTTTACCATCTTTGAATGTCAAAAAGAAATTATCAATTATATTTCCTCCATAAACAAGAGGTTTAGTGCTGTAAACAGTTCCATTGACTTTAAACTTGTGTGGCATTCCAAAAATCTCTTCAGTTGGAATGTTAGGATTAAAGCTTACTCCATTAGGGTCTTTAGATGCTCCGCTCAACCAAATATGACCTTTTGGTAAATCCAAAGTTAAATTAGTTTTTGAAGATTTATACTTTAAAGTTTTGAAATTACTTTCATTTAAAAAATCCATTTTAGACTTTAGATTTTCATTATGTTCTTTCCATGCTTTTATAGGGTCTTGTCCATCAACTCTTGAACACTTAAATATGGTATCCCATAACTTATCTACTGCTTCGTTTTCTGATAAATTTGGAAATACTTTTTTTGCCCAATCTTTTGTTGGTACAGAAACTATACTCCATTTACATTTATCTGTTAGCGTATAAGAACGCCACTCTTTTAAAGCCTTTCCAGAAGCTTTTTGAAAGTTAGCAACTTTCTCAGGGTCAACATCTTTTAATAAATCTGGGTTTTGAGCATATACTGATAAAAATGCTCCACCTTCTTTAGCTATGTCTACATATTGATCTGCTGTCCATTTTGGAAACTCATGAAATGCTTCGTCTGGTGCATATAAATATTTAATAAGAGTACTTTCTTCATCAGACCATTCTATATATACATTTTTAGCACCACATTTATATGCTTCCTTTAGTGCATTTCTTGCAAAATCAGCACATTCAATTGGTGATTTTATAAGTAAAGTTTGACCTGGTTGTATGTTAACTCCGACCTTAATTGCTAACTCAGCATATTTTTCTAAATTTTTATTAAAATCCATATTATTCCTCCTGTATTTTTAATATTAAATAACTTATAAAATATTATATCATTAAATAACTTATAAAATATTAATATCATTACTTAGATTTTGGGTCATATTTAAAATATTTATACTCAATAGACTGAGAAATAAAAAACACTTATTTTAATTAAAATAGATTGTTTAAATATATAATTGCAACTAAGACGTTATTTTTTGTTGATAATAGTATTAAAGTAGAAATAAAAATACTTTTTTAGTGAAAAGCTATACAAGAATACCGAAAAAAACTTATAATATAATAATGAGATAGATATTTATAATGAAATAAAAAATTTTCTGGCAAAGCTTATATATGTTTAAATATAGTAGTTTATATATTATGAACAGAAGATTTCAGTTAGGAGGGCATAAATGGAGCTTTATGAAGCCATTTTTTATAGAAAATCTGTAAGAAATTTTTCCAGTACAAAACTAAAAAAGCCATTAATGGAAGAAATAAAAAGAAGTTGTAAAAATTTAGAATACTTAAATGAAGATTTAAATATTAAAGCACATGTTGTTGATAGAGGTCATATAATACACTTTTTAATGGGAAAAGAGTGTAAAGTAAAAGCACCTCATTATATAGTAGTCACATCAGATAAAGGAAAAGACTATCTACAAAATATAGGTTTTGCCACTGAAGGTATAGTCTTACGTCTTACAACGTTAGGAGTAGCTACTTGTTGGTTGGAGTCGACATTAAAAAGAGAAGATATCTTGGAATTTGTAGATATTGGCAACAAAGACCCAAGAGAAGATGAAGAAGACGATTTAGATTATTTAGCTGGAATAAAAACGGAAGAAGAAGATGAAAACAAAATAGAGAATCCATATATAATAATAGCTTTTGGATATCCGGCAAAAAATGAAGATTTATTTAGGACAAGACACGCTAGGCCTGATAGAAAACCAGTAAAAGATATCATAAATAAAATAAATAGAAATAGGAAATGGAAAGAAATATTAGAATTTACAAGAAGAGCTCCATCTGTGAAAAACTCTCAACCTTGGTATTTTCATAAAGATGAACGAGGTCTTCATCTATTTGAAAAGAAACCTAAGAAACATTGTGAAGATATGAATAAGGTTAGCTTAGGAGTAGGCTTAAGACATTTTGATATAGCATGTATAAAAAATAAAATAGATGTTTCATATGAAAAACTTCCTATAAAGAATAGAATAGGAAAGTCATATTTTATAACTGTAGTTGAACATGTAAAACCAGAAGAAGAAACTCAAGATGAAAATTTAAGTTTGGAAAAAGAAGAATCACAAAATGAATAAAATTTTGAGAGGGGATAGTAGGTATGTATAAGTGTGGGAAATGTAATCTTAGAGGCTGTTCAGATGGAGATATGGATAAGCTAATGAAGATATGTCCAACTAGAGAAATTGAGTTACAAGAAAAAGCAAAAAAACTTTATGAAGATGAAGAAAATAGAAAAATAGCTTATAATGCTGGATTAATTGAAACAGAGGGATACTGTCAATATACTAGGTTAAAAGAGATTATAGAGTTTGCTAAAAAATGTGACTATAAAAAAATTGGTATAGCGTTTTGTATTGGTTTAAAAAGAGAAATGCAAACAGTACAAAAGGTATTTGAACATCATGGATTTGAAGTGTTTTCTGTGATATGTAAAAATGGAGCAATGCCTAAAAGTACAGTTGGATTAGAAGCATCTCAAACGATATCAAAGTGTGCAGATGAAATAATGTGTAATCCAATAGGGCAGGCTTTGTTTTTAAATGAAGCTAAAGTTGACCTTAATATAATTCTTGGACTATGTGTTGGACATGATACATTAGCTATGAAATATATGGAAGCTCCTATAACAACTCTAATTGTCAAAGATAGAGTAACTGGGCATAATCCAGCTGCTGCGATATATAATGCAGAGTCTTATTTTGAAAAAAAATTGTTTGATAAAGATAAAGAATAATTCAAAGACTTATTGACATAAAAAGCAATTAGTGGTTTAATTATAAAAAAGATGAAACTTTAAAATATCCTTAAGATACATAAAGTTATATAAATAAAGAAAAATATTACAGCTAAATTCCTTAAATTAGTCCAGAGAGACTAAAGGGTTATAGATAGTGTTAATATATAACCTCTAGTAAATCTTCTAGAGGTTTTTGATGAGTATAAAATAAAAATTTAAATATAATAAAGTCTTTTAAACTAGTCCAGAGAGACTGGGAAAGATATCTCATAGCTAATAAATAGAGTTATGTATAGATAAAATCCTTGTGCCTCTTTTGGTGTGAGGATTTTTTTATGAGGATTTAGGCTTTATTAAAAAGGAGATGTAAAAATGATAAATGGTAAAGAGAAGCTAATAGTTGCAATTGATACTGACGAATTTGATAAAGCTAAAGAACTAATAGACAAATTAGAAGATAGTGTAGATATATTTAAAGTAGGACTAGAACAATATGTGGCTACAAAAGGAAAGACTATAGACTATTTAAAAGAAAAAGGTAAAAAAATATTTCTAGACCTTAAATTCCATGATATTCCAAATACTATGAAAAGTGCAGTAAGAGCTGCAGTAAGAGATAATGTTTGGTTAATGACAATACATGTATCAGACATGGAAGGGATGAGACAATGTGCACTAGTTGCTAAAGAAGAAGCAGAGAGATTAAATATAGAAAAACCTTTGGTGGTTGGAGTAACAGTTTTAACTTCATTAAGCAACCAAGACTTACAAGATATAGGATGTAATATGACAACAGAAGAATTGGCTATAAAGAGAGCTAAATTAGCAAAAGAATCAGGAATAGATGGAGTTGTTTGCTCAGCTCAAGAAGTAGATAAGATAGTAGAAGCGTGTGGAACTGATTTTATAACAGTTTGCCCAGGGATAAGACCTAAGTCAGCAGAAGTTGGAGACCAAAAAAGAGTTGTTACTCCATCAGATGCAATAAAAAGAGGAGCTCATTATTTAGTTGTTGGAAGACCTATAACAAAAGCAGAAAGTCCAAGAGAATCAGCTATTAATATTGTAAAAGAAATAGAAAATGCTTAGATAAAACATTTGGGAGGTAGCTTATATGAAGGGGAAATTAATTTTAGAAGATGGAACAGTATTTGAAGGAAAAGCATTTGGATATTTAAAGGAAGCTGTTGGTGAAGTTGTGTTTAATACTTCAATGGCAGGATATGGTGAACTACTGACAGATGCAACTTATTATGGACAAATAGTGACAATGACATATCCACTTATAGGGAACTATGGAATAAATTTAGAAGATGTTGAATCAAATAAAGTGCAAGTAAAAGGACTTATAGTAAGAGAAAAAAGTGACAACCCAAATAATTTTAGATGTGAAATGGATATAGACACATATCTAAAGCAAAATAAAGTAATTGGACTTGAAGGAATAGATACAAGAGCATTGACTAAGATTATTAGAAATAATGGAACAAAAAGAGGTATTATAACTTTAGAAAATGTATCATTACAAGAAGTTCAGTCTAAATTGACAGAGTGTTGCAATAAAGATTCAGTTAAAAGTGTTACAAGAAAAGAAATTGAAAATATTAAAGGGACTGGTGCTAAAGTTGTAGTTGTAGACTTTGGTGTTAAAAATAGTATATTAGATTCACTGAAAGCTTGTAACTGCGACATAACAGTAGTACCAGCAATGACTACTTCAGAAGAAATTTTAAGAATAAACCCTGACTTGATATTATTATCTAATGGGCCAGGTAATCCAGAAGATATAAATGATATAGTTGAAAATATAAAGAAATTAGTAGGCAAAAAACCACTAGCAGGAATCGGTTTAGGACATCAAATTTTGGCATTAGCATTAGGTGGAAAAACTTCAAAACTTGCATTTGGACATAGAGGAGGAAATCATCCAGTTAAATGTTTAGAAACAGGAAAAGTATTTATAACTTCTCAAAATCATGGATACAATGTTTCAGAAATGCCAGAAAATACAGAGATAACTCATGTAAATTTAAATGACAATACTATAGAAGGAATGAGACATAAGGAATTACCAATATATAGTGTTCAGTACATTCCAGAATACACAACAAAAGAAGATTTAGATTGTATATTTAATAAATTCTTAGCATTAATATAGATTTAGTATTATTTACAGATAGTAAAAACCATTTAGATAAGGAGAAAAATTTATGCCTAAATTAGATAGTATAAAGAAAACTTTAGTATTAGGGTCAGGACCAATAATAATAGGTCAAGCGGCAGAATTTGACTATTCAGGAACTCAAGCATGTCAATCTTTAAAAGAAGAAGGAATTGAAGTTGTATTAATAAATAGTAATCCAGCTACAATAATGACTGATAAAGAAGTGGCAGATAAAATATATATAGAACCATTAACAATAGAATTTATAGAAAAAATAATAGAGAAAGAAAGACCAGATAGTTTACTTGCAGGTATGGGTGGACAAACAGGATTAAACTTAGCAGTTGAGCTTTATGAAAAAGGCATACTAGATAAATACGGAGTAAAAATAATAGGTACTTCAGTAGAATCTATCAAAAAAGGTGAAGATAGAGATATATTTAGAGATGTAATGAAAGAAATAAATCAACCTGTAATAGTTAGTGATATAGTTACAGAGTTACAAGCAGGTCTTGATTATGCACTTACAATAGGGTATCCAGTAGTTGTAAGACCAGCATACACATTAGGTGGAACCGGTGGAGGTATAGCTGATACAGAGGAAGAATTAAGAGAGATACTTTCGCATGGATTGCAATTAAGCCCAGTTGGACAAGTATTAATTGAAAAAAGTATAAAAGGTTGGAAAGAAATAGAATATGAAGTAATAAGAGATTCAAAAGGAAACTGTATAGTTGTATGTAACATGGAAAATATAGACCCAGTTGGAGTTCATACAGGAGATAGTATAGTAGTTGCTCCAACACAAACTCTAAGCAATAAAGAATGTGCGATGCTTAAAAAAGCATCTTTAGATATATTAAATGCAGTAGAAGTTCAAGGTGGATGTAATGTTCAGTTTGCATTAAACCCACATAGTTTTGAATATGCAGTTATAGAGATAAATCCAAGAGTTAGTAGATCATCAGCACTAGCATCAAAAGCCACAGGATATCCAATAGCCAAAGTTTCATCAAAAATAGCTTTAGGATATACTTTGGATGAAATAGAAAATGCAGTAACTAAAAAAACTTATGCTTGTTTTGAGCCAACTATAGACTATGTAGTGGCTAAGATACCAAAATGGCCATTTGATAAATTTAAAAAGGCAAATAGAAAATTAGGAACTAAGATGATGGCAACTGGTGAAATAATGAGTATAGGAAGTAACTTTGAAGCTGCTATTCTTAAGGGAATAAGATCACTTGAAACAGGAAAATATTCATTAGTTCATGCACCATCAGAAGAGAGAAGTATTGAAGCGTTAAAGAAAAGAGTTGTAGTACCTGATGATGAAAGACTATTTGATTTAGCTGAAATGATAAGACGAGGCTATAAAGTAGAAATGATAGAGCAAATCACAGGAATAGACAAGTGGTTTATAAATAAATTTAAATGGATAGTTGAACAAGAAGAAAAATTAAAAGTTATGAAGATTGAAGACTTAACTAAAGATTATCTTCTTGAGTTAAAGAAAAAAGGATTCTCTGATAAAGGTATATCTGATTTAATGAAGATTAGCCCAGAAAAATTATATGAATTAAGAAGTCTATATAACATAAAACCAGCATACAAAATGGTCGATACATGTGCGGGAGAAATAGATGCTATATCTCCATATTACTACTCAACTTATGAGCAATATGATGAAGTAGTTGTTAGCGATAAGAAAAAAGTAATAGTGTTAGGCTCTGGGCCAATAAGAATAGGTCAAGGTATAGAATTTGATTATTGTTCAGTTCACTGTGTAAAATCTTTAAGAAAGATGGATATAGAAACTATAATCATAAACAATAACCCTGAGACAGTAAGTACAGATTTTGATACATCAGATAAACTATATTTTGAACCATTAACAGAAGAAGAAGTTTTAAGTATAATTGAAAAAGAAAAACCAGAAGGTGTAATACTACAATTTGGAGGACAAACAGCTATAAAACTAGCTAAGTTCTTACATGAGAAAAATATACCTATATTGGGAACGGACTTTGATGATATAGATGCAGCAGAAGACAGAGAAAAATTTGACGAATTATTAGAGAGATTAGATATAAATAGACCAAAAGGAAAAGGTGTATGGTCACTTAATGAAGGTATTGAAGTTGCTAATGAATTAGGTTATCCAGTATTAGTTAGACCATCTTATGTACTTGGTGGTCAAGGTATGGAAATAACTTACAATGAAGAAAAATTATCTCAATACCTACAGGATGCATTTGATAGAGACCATAAAAATCCAGTACTTATAGATAAATATCTAACTGGTAGAGAAATAGAAGTAGATGCTATATGTGATAAAGAAGATATATTAATACCTGGAATAATGGAACACTTAGAAAGAGCTGGGGTTCACTCTGGAGATAGTACAACAATGTATCCAAGCCAAAATATATCTGATAAGATAAAGGAAAAGATAGTAGAATACACTAAAAAAATAGCTTTAGACCTTAATGTACTTGGTATGGTTAATATACAATTTATAGAATTCCAAAATGAATTATATATAATTGAGGTTAACCCTAGAGCCAGTAGAACAGTCCCATATATAAGTAAAGTGAGTGGAGTACCAATAGTTGACTTAGCTACAAAATGTATGCTAGGAGCTAAATTAAAGGATTTAGGATATGGTACAGGGGTTTATAAAGAGCCTAAACTAGTATCAGTAAAAGTGCCAGTATTCTCAATGTCTAAATTAGCTAAAGTTGAAGTAAGTCTTGGACCTGAAATGAAATCTACAGGAGAAGTTTTAGGTGTAGGAGAAAATCTAGAAGAAGCTTTATATAAAGGATTCTTAGCAGCAGGTAGACATATGTCCGATGAAAGAGGAGTAGTGCTTGCTACTGTCAATAATAACGATAAAGATGAATTTATAGCAATAGCAAAAGATATGAAAGAGTTAGGATATACTTTTGTTGCAACAGAAGGTACAGCTAAGAGTCTAAGAGAAAATGGAATAGAAGCTGATATAGTAAACAGAGTGGAAGAATCTAGACCAAACATACTAGATGCTATAAGAAATAAACAAGTTGATATAGTAATAAATACACCTACTAAAGGTAATGACTCAACAAGAGATGGATTTAAAATAAGAAGAACAGCTATTGAATTCTCTACTGAAATAATGACATCTTTAGATACATTAAAAGCCTTAGTAGAGGTTAAGAAAAAACACCTAAACAAAGATAAGTTAAAAGTTTACAATATAGCTGAATAGAAATTAAGTTGATTGTATAGTTTAAGAATTTAATCATTAAATTAAAAAGAAGAAGTTATTTTTTCTAGGAGTTTTTACTTTTGAGATAACTTCTTTTTTTTAAGAAATTTGTAGTATAATAGAAAAAGATAAAAAATAAATGCAAATGAGTATAAAACTAGAATGTAAAAGTGAAAAATATATATAGATATTTAAAAGATTATATTTAGTTAATGTTCTTTAGTTTGCCTAAAGAGAATTATAGGAGGTACTGTAATATGAAAGCAAGGTTAATATTAGAAGATGGGACAGTTTTTATAGGAAAAGCATTTGGATATTTAGAAGAAAGTGTAGGAGAAGTAGTATTTAATACTTCAATGATAGGATATGGTGAAGTTTTAACAGACCCTTCTTACTATGGTCAAATAGTTACTATGACTTATCCTCTTATAGGAAATTATGGTATAAATTTATCATCAGCAGAATCTGAAAAAGTGCAAGTGAAAGGATTTATAGTAAGAGAAAAAAGTGATTCTCCAAGTAATTTTAGATGTGAAATTGATATAGACCAATATTTAAAGCAAAATAAAGTGATAGGACTAGAAGGAATAGATACAAGAGCTTTAACTAAGATACTTAGAAATAATGGGACAATGAAAGGTATAATTACGTTAGAAGATAGTAAATTAGAAGATGTTAAACATAAATTAGATAAGTTTTCAAATACAGAAGCAGTTAGAACGGTTACAAGAAAAGAAGTAGAGCATATAGAAGGAAATGGTCCAAAAGTAGCTGTTATGGATTTTGGAGTTAAAAGAAACATCTTAAGATCATTTATAGCTCGTGGATGCGATATAACAATATTCCCAGCTACAACATCTCCAGAAGATGTATTAAGTATAAATCCTGATTTAATATTTTTATCAAATGGGCCTGGAGACCCAGAGGATTTAGAAGATGTTATAGAAAATATAAAAGTTCTAATTGGTAAAAAGCCTATAGTTGGAATATGCTTAGGACATCAGCTTTTAGCCTTAGCTCTTGGCGGAAAAACTGAGAAACTTAAATTTGGACATAGAGGTGGAAATCATCCAGTTAAAGATTTAGAAGAGGGAAAAGTATTTATAACTTCTCAAAATCATGGATATTATGTTTCAGAAGTTCCTGAACAAATGAAAGTGACACATATAAATTTAAACGATAATACTGTTGAAGGAATGAGACATGAGAAGCTAGATGTATACAGTGTTCAATACCACCCTGAAGCTTGTCCAGGGCCAAAAGACAATGACTATATTTTCGATAAGTTTTTAGAGTTTATAAAATAAATAATATCAGAATATATAGCTAAAAATAAGACTAACTTAAATCAAAAAAAGTATTGGTTTAATTAATATAGATATAATAAATAAACTCAAATTTAAAGATGAAATAAAGTAATTAAAATTGATTGTATAGATTATGAAGATAAAAACTGTGAAAATTGTTTAGATAAGGAGAAAGAGTTATGCCTAAATTAGATAGTATAAAGAAAACTTTAGTATTAGGGTCAGGGCCAATAATAATAGGTCAAGCAGCAGAATTTGACTATTCAGGAACACAGGCCTGCCAAGCACTAAAAGAAGAGGGAATAGAAGTTGTATTAGTAAATAGTAATCCAGCTACAATAATGACTGATAAAGAAATTGCAGATAAAATATATATAGAACCATTAACAATAGAATTTATAGAAAAAATAATTGAAAAAGAAAGACCAGATAGTTTACTTGCAGGTATGGGTGGTCAAACAGGACTAAACTTGGCTGTAGAATTACATGATGCTGGTATACTAGATAAATATAATGTAAAAGTTATAGGTACGTCTATAGAGTCTATAAAAAAGGGTGAGGATAGAGATTTATTTAGAGAAGTAATGAAAGAAATAAATCAACCTGTAATAGTTAGTGATATAGTTACAAATTTAGAAGCAGGTCTTGAATTTGCAAATAAAATAGGATATCCAGTGGTTGTAAGACCAGCATACACATTAGGTGGAACTGGTGGAGGTATAGCTGATACAGAGGAAGAATTAAGAGAGATACTTTCACATGGATTGCAATTAAGTCCAGTAGGTCAAGTTCTTCTTGAAAAGAGTATAAAAGGTTGGAAAGAAATAGAATATGAAGTAATGAGAGACGGAAATGGAAACTGTATAACTGTATGTAACATGGAAAATGTAGACCCAGTTGGAGTTCATACAGGAGATAGTATAGTTGTTGCTCCAAGTCAAACTTTAAGTGATGAAGAATACCAACTACTTAGAAAAGCATCAATAGATATAATAAATGCAATAGAAGTTCAAGGTGGATGTAATGTTCAAATAGCTTTAAATCCACATAGCTTAGAATATGCAATAATAGAAATAAATCCAAGAGTTAGTAGATCATCAGCACTAGCATCAAAAGCTACAGGATATCCAATAGCAAAAGTGGCGGCTAAAATAGCTTTAGGATATACTTTGGATGAAATAGAAAATGCGGTAACTAAAAAAACTTATGCTTGTTTTGAGCCAACTTTAGATTATGTGGTAGTAAAAATACCAAAGTGGCCATTTGATAAGTTTAAAAAGGCAAATAGAAAATTAGGAACTAAGATGATGGCAACTGGTGAAATAATGAGTATAGGAAGTAACTTTGAAGCTGCCATTCTTAAGGGAATAAGATCACTTGAAACAGGAAAATATTCATTAGTTCATGCTCCATCAGAAGGTAGAACATTAGAAGAGTTAAAGAAAAGAGTTGTAGTACCTGATGATGAAAGACTATTTGATTTAGCTGAAATGATAAGAAGAGGCTATAAAGTAGAAATGATAGAAGAAATCACTGGTGTTGATAAGTGGTTTATAAATAAATTTAAATGGATAGTTGAGCAAGAAGAAAAATTAAAAGGTCTTAAAATAGAAGATTTAGATAAGGAATACTTACATGAATTAAAGAAAAAAGGATTCTCTGATAAGGGTATATCTGACTTAATGAAGATTAGCCCAGAAAAATTATATGAACTAAGAAGTCTATATAATATACAACCAGTTTATAAAATGGTTGATACATGTGGAGGAGAATTTGAAGCTCTATCTCCATATTATTACTCAACTTATGAGCAATATGATGAAGTAGTTGTAAGTGATAAGAGAAAAGTGGTAGTATTGGGTTCTGGACCAATAAGAATAGGTCAAGGTATAGAGTTTGACTATTGTTCAGTTCACTGTGTAAAATCTTTAAGAAAAATGGGTATAGAAACTATAATTGTAAACAATAACCCTGAAACAGTAAGTACAGATTTTGATACATCAGATAAACTATATTTTGAACCATTAACAGAAGAAGAAGTTTTAAATATAATTGAAAAAGAAAAACCAGAAGGTGTAATACTACAATTTGGAGGACAAACAGCTATAAAACTAGCTAAGTTCTTACATGAGAAAAATATACCTATATTGGGAACTGATTTTGATGATATAGATGCAGCAGAAGACAGAGAAAAATTTGACGAATTATTAGAGAGATTAGATATAAATAGACCAAAAGGAAAAGGCGTATGGACAACTAATGAAGGTATTGAAGTTGCTAATGAATTAGGTTATCCAGTATTAGTTAGACCATCTTATGTACTTGGTGGCCAAGGTATGGAAATAACTTACAACGAGGAAAAATTAACTCAGTATTTAGATGATGCTTTTGCTAGAGACCATAAAAATCCAGTACTTATAGATAAGTATTTAACTGGTAGAGAAATAGAAGTAGATGCTATATGTGATAAAGAAGATATATTAATACCTGGAATAATGGAACATTTAGAAAGAGCTGGAGTTCACTCTGGAGATAGTACGACAATGTATCCAAGCCAAAATATATCTGATAAGATAAAAGATAAAATTCTAGAATATACTAAAAAAATAGCTTTAGACCTTAATGTACTTGGTATGGTTAATATACAATTTATAGAATTCCAAAATGAATTATATATAATTGAGGTTAACCCTAGAGCCAGTAGAACAGTCCCATATATAAGTAAAGTGAGTGGAGTACCAATAGTTGACTTAGCTACAAAATGTATGCTAGGAGCTAAATTAAAGGATTTAGGATATGGTACAGGAGTTTATAAAGAGCCTAAACTAGTATCAGTAAAAGTTCCAGTATTCTCAATGTCTAAATTAGCTAAAGTTGAAGTAAGTCTTGGACCTGAAATGAAATCTACAGGAGAAGTTTTAGGTGTAGGAGAAAACCTAGAAGAAGCTTTATATAAAGGATTCTTAGCAGCAGGTAGACATATGTCTGATGAAAGAGGAGTAGTGCTTGCTACTGTCAATAATAACGATAAAGATGAGTTTATAGCAATAGCAAAAGATATGAAAGAGTTAGGATATACTTTTGTTGCAACAGAAGGTACAGCTAAGAGTCTAAGAGAGAATGGAATAGAGGCTGATATAGTAAACAGAGTTGAAGAGCCTAGACCAAACATACTAGATGCTATAAGAAATAAACAAGTTGATATAGTAATAAATACACCTACTAAAGGTAATGACTCAACAAGAGATGGATTTAAAATGAGAAGAACAGCTATTGAATTCTCTACTGAAATAATGACATCTTTAGATACATTAAAAGCCTTAGTAGAGGTTAAGAAAAAGCATATAAACAAAGATAAATTAAAAGTTTATAATATAGCGGAATAAAAAAATAAACTAATATTTAGATTAATTAAAGGCGTTAGTCCGTAGAAGCTTTCGCCTTTAATTAATACTCTATAATTATTTTTTTATGTGAACTAAAATAAATATTAATCTTGATACTATCAGTTTTTTCTTTAATCATTAGATAGAGGATAAGAGTGGTAGTCATGAATTTCTTCATGTATAAGATTTTCATATTTATCATAATAGTATTTAATTGTAACAACTATTTTATCTCCCTTAGATACATTTCTATAGAGTTTTTTACTTTTAATAGAGTAGACCTCATCTTTATATATGGCATTAACTATAAAAATTTCTGACTCATAATCAAATGTGCCCATTACTGGATTATAGTGTTTTGAATCTTCTTTATAGCAGAAGCTTTCAACAGTCATTATATAAGTTCCAAATGAAATCCATTTGGTATATTTAAATAAATTTACTTTCTCATTAATATATGAAACTCCTGGCGTATCAAGAATTTTTTCTAATAATATTTTTTTCTCCATATACAAAAACTCCTTTCATATTATTTATTAATATTGTAGTACTTACTCATATAAATAAAACAAAAATATATTTATTAATGTGACTACATAACATAATCATTTTCTATTTCTTTCTTTAATCTATTAATTATAATGCTTAAAATTATTAATATAGCTACTACGATTATCAAAGCTACAATCAACCAAGGTGGAACTATGTGTCCAAAACCTCTATTGGCTGTAAATGCAGCAGTTGCAACAAGCCATCCAAATAAATTTAAAAATAAGAGCCTTGAATTTGATAATCTTCGCAATAAAACTTTTTTAGGTTCTATTTTTTGTTTAAATATTGAACGTAATTCTACTGACATCTCACCGCCACCATCGAATCTCTCGATTGCCTTATTTTGTGCTTCATCTATGTTATATCCATTTTCAATAAATTCATTTGCAGATGTTGTTAGATGTTCTCTTAGCTCTTCTTTTAAATCTTGAATCTCTTTGTTATTTTCGTTCTTATATAGTGTTTCTAAATACTCTTCTATTATTTTCATAAATCTAATCCCCCTTCTTTAGAAATTTGTTCATAATACCCTGTATAAAGTCCCACTCCTGAATTTTTATTTCTAAGTTATCCTTTCCGTCATCTGTTATATTGTAATACTTTCTCCTGCTTCCTACGCCTTGGTCATTTCCCCAATAAGATTTTATCAAACCCTTAGATTCTAATCTTTTAAGAGACACATAGAGTGTACTTTCTTTTAACTCAAATGTAGTTTCATCTCTAACCACTTTTGCTATTTCATATCCATATGAATCTCCTTTGTTTAGTATTGATAATATTAAAGTATCAATATGACCTTTAAGCACTTCTTTATTTAAGTCCATAAATTCACCTACTTTATGTTATCATATACCTCGTATTATAAGGTATATAGATATATAATAAAACATTTCATATTATTTTCCAAGTGTAAACTATAAAATTTTAATTATTATTTAAAAAGGGCATTCCATTTATGATTTAAAAATCATTTGGAAACGCCCTTTTTTATAATAATTGATTATACTAGACATCTTAAATCAATTTCCCTCTTTTTAACCTGTATCTGAATTTCGGTTAGAAGTTCCTCTTCATTGTTTGTAGATAGAGGGTCTATTATAGGTATCTCATATATATAATTTTCAATAGGTATCCTTTTATAATCAACATAGTCAACTAACTTTTTAAAAGCAGTATAATTTTCTCTGTAAGAACCTTTATATGTCATACAAATAAAATCACCAGCTGAAATTTCAGATATATATTTTTGAGATTTAGCATCAAATAAATCTCTTTCAACATTTACAAAGCTATTTTCATAGATGACTTTATCTTCGTTTAAGAATTTATCTATAGATACAAGACCACTTACTCCACCATAAAACACAGAGATATTATCTTCTAGTATATTTGCTATTTGTCTTCTGGAAAGTTCCATAGTTTCTTCACTACTTAAACCTTCTTCATATTCTATGGATAAAATACTTCTTCTTGGAATATGTTTTCTTACTATTTTACCTACTTCATCTACTTTCATACCTTTTTCCATTGTTTCTTTTTTTGTACTTAATACTTTTTTTATAAGTTCTAATTCTTTAATTTTTTCATCTACTATATTAATCTTATTAGTTAATAATTTTAGAATTTCTTCATTGTTTTCATCTAACTTTTCTTTGATTTCTTTTAATGGCATACCTAGATACTTTAAGTATTTTATAATATCCAATTGTGAAAATTGGTCAATTGAGTAATATCTGTAATTGCTTTCTTGATCAACATGAACAGGTTTAAATAAATCTATTTGGTCATAGTATCTTAGTGTTTGTATGCTTATTTTGTGAAGCTTTGACATTTCACCTATTGAAAACTTTTTACTCATATAATCACCTCATTTGAGATTTAGAATATATTCCATGGATATTCATCAGGTGGAGTACATATAAATTCCATTTTTTCCTTTGTTGTTGGATGGCAAATTTCTATTTTATTAGACCAAAGAGAAATCTGTTGTCCAATTTTATTTACTTCTTGGCCATATCTTTGGTCTCCATATAAAGGGTGTTTTCTAGTTGCAAATTGAACTCTTATCTGATGAGAACGGCCAGTTTTTAAGTTTACTTGAACTAAGCTTAGATTTTCTTTAAAACCCAATACTTTATAACTAAGTTCAGCTTCTTTAGCATCTTTATGTTTTTTTTTCACGACACTTACCATATTTGTCTTTTTATTTTTATATAAAAAATCTTTTAATATGTCTGAATCGGATTTCATTTTACCATGAACAACTGCCATATAGGTTTTTTTGAATGTCTTATTTCTTACTTGTTCAGACAATCTTGAGGCAGCTTTTGATGTTTTGGCAAAAACCATGACTCCACCTACTGGTCTATCCAATCTATGTACCAAACCAATATATACGTTTCCAGGTTTATTGTACTTTGTTTTGATATAGTCTTTTAAAAGATTTACCATGTCCTTATCATTGGTATCATCTCCTTGAGATAATACATTTACAGGTTTCTCTACAACTAATAAATGGTTATCTTCATATATGACTTTTATCATTATTTGTTCTCCCATCTTCCAAATATACCACAAGGAAGTATTTTACCATCCCTAGAAGCTGGTATTCCTAGTTCACCGCCATAAATTTCTCCATTATTTGCCTTTTTTCCTATTGTTGTAGATAGTACATTTTCAAGAACTATTGGAGAGAAGCCTGTTGTGTAAGAATTAATTAGAAAGAATAAAGGATTATCAGATAAAACACCCATACATAAATCCACAAAGCTATATAATTTTTCTTCTATCTGCCATACTTCTCCCTTAGGTCCTCTTCCATAAGAAGGTGGGTCCATTATTATTGCATCATATTTCTTACCTCTTCTTATTTCTCTTTCAACAAACTTTACAACATCATCTACTATAAATCTTACTGTTTGATTTTTAAGTCCTGATAACTCTATATTTTCTTTTGCCCAGTTGACCATACCTTTTGCAGCATCAACATGACATACTTCTGCACCAGCGGATGCACATGCTACTGTAGCTCCTCCTGTATATGCAAAAAGATTTAATACTTTTATAGGTCTGTCAGCTTTTTTGATTTTGTCCATCATCCAGTCCCAATTGGCTGCTTGTTCTGGGAATAATCCAGTATGTTTAAATCCAGTTGGTTTAATGTGGAATTTTAAGTTTTTGTAATTTATAGTCCATTGTTCTGGATATCTTTTTTTGTGTTCCCATTGACCTCCACCTTTATTACTTCTATGATAATGTCCATGAGGGTTTTTCCATAGAGCCCATTCAGACTCCATTGGCCATACAACCTGTGGATCTGGTCTTCTAAGTACATACTTACCCCAACGCTCTAATTTTTCTCCATTTCCCATATCTATAAGTTCATAATCTTTCCATTTATCTGCTAATAATAACATATCTTTCCTCCTATAAAATAACTCTCAATCCTATGTATTATACCACAAAATCAGTCATTTTTTGCTGTTTTAGATACTTTCTATTCTTTACATTTATTGTTAACATTATTACTCTTTTAAACATATTATATAGTATCTGATTTTTTTAATAAGAGGAGGAGAGTTTTAATGGAAAATTATCAAGCTACAAATACTTGTACATATAACATATTATATGTGCAGTTTAATGAAGACTTTGGCAGAAGTAAGTACTTTTCATATGATGTAAAATATCCTATTCTTTACAATATTAGAAATCAATCTACCTATGTAAATCCGCCTATTTTAAACAACATAAATTCTGCTGTAAAAATGACTGTAAATAATTTTAAGGTTGGATTACAAGAAGAAGAACAAGAATATAATAATGCAGCTTCTCAAAATTCACTTCCAAAACAAAGTTACTGGGTTTCTACTAATTATGCAGTTACTTTTAGTAAAAACTATGTACTAAGTATGATATTAAATCTTATGGGATTTGCTGGTAGTTCTGGGCCTAAATACAATACATTAAATAATTACAATATAGATTTAACAAATGGAAAAGAACTTTTACTAAGTGATATTTTTAGAGATGGGGTCGACTATATAAACATAATAACTGATTATATAAAATCTGAAATTAATGAAAATAGAGAAATGTATTATTCTAATGTAGAATTAGTTATACCTGTAGATCAGGCATTTTATATTACAGATGATGGGCTTGTTATCTATTTTGGTGTAGATGAAATAGCACCTGAAAGTTTTGGAATTCCTAAATTTAAGATAAGATTTTCTGATTTTGGAAATTTTATAAACCAACGTTTTTATTGCATTTCTCCAGACATATACATTCAATCAAGAGGAAGAGCTAAGCATTTTATGGTATAAAAATATAGATAATTCTGAGCCCTATTTTAGTGTATCTAGATTTATGCTGGAGTAGGGTTAAGATTTATCTATCTTAAAAACATAATTTAAACAGTACTATTTGTATATGTTAGTTATATAGACTTAGACCTACTGATAAACATTTATATAGTACAATTTGTATTAAAAGTTTTAACTTTTGACTCAACAAGAAGATTATATTATTATATATATTTAAGTTGCTATTTTTTTTTATACATTTGTTGATAAGCAGAGTTTTTATTGATTACTTCTACCTTTAAATTGGGATTACTTACTACCTCATACAAAAAAAGTTTTCCTAATTTTAACCTGATGTTCATCTCCAACCTGTTCCATTCATAGCCTTTGAACAATTCTTTTAATAAAAAAACCTCTCCACAATGGATGTTTTTTAACTCATCTATTGCATCATTTAACAGACTATTCATATTATTTCCTCCAATTTGTATAATTTCATTAACTTCATTATATTGTTAATTTTTGACATAGTCAAACAAATTATAAAGGAATTATAATGGTGTCAAAAGTTAACAGTATTGACACCAAAAAATCGTTTTAGTAAAATGTATAAAGACATGTAGATACAGATATCTACAAATTTCTGCATTAAATATTTACGTTAGGAAGTGATTATTATTATATATGGATATTGCCGTGTCAGTACAAAGAATCAGACAGATAACAACAGTTTGTATCAACAACAGCAAGAGATATTAAGCAAGTATAACAATGCCAAAATAATAAAAGAAACTTATACAGGTACTACTACAAATAGACCTAAATTTGAAAAAATTATATCTTCTTTAAAAAAGGGAGATTTACTTGTTGCAACTAAACTTGATAGACTGGCTAGAAGTACATCAGAAGGAATACAACTGATAGAGGGTTTGTTTGCTAAAGAAGTTAGTGTCCATATTTTAAATATAGGTCTCCTAGAAAATACTTCAATGGGGAAGTTCTTTTTAACTACATTACTTGCAGTTGCAGAACTTGAAAGAAATATGATAATAGAACGAACTCAGTTGGGAAAAGAATTTGCTAGAAGGAAAAAAGATTTTAAGGATGGTAGACCAAAGAAATATAGTAATCAGCAGATACAATACGCATTGGGATTATTAAATTCTAAACCTTATAGAGAGGTTGTGAAGATGACTGGTATCTCTAAAAGCACACTTATTCGTGCGAAGAAATCAATTTAATGAGATTTTACTTATGAAAAATTAGAGGTATAAATAAATTGGATGATTTGAATATATTTATGCCTCTAATTAATTTTATTTACAGATATATGGATATAATAAATAGTAAAACTTTTTTTGATTTTTATATAAAGTTTTATAGAGTATATAATTTTCTTGATGTAGTATATTTTATTACATATGTTAAATCATAGTAATGTGTATAATTACTATAGACTTTTGATGAGAAAATGACAATGAAAGAATTTACACAGAGAACAAAAAATTGATGTTTTATGTATTGAATCAAATTTAATATAAAAAGAGATATGCATTAAAATAAGCTTATTTTAATACATATCTCTTTTTATGTTAAATTTTTTAAACATTGTAAAAAAAATATCAAAAATATATTGACTCTATAGTTACTATAGAGTTTATAATTAAAACTGTAAAAAAGCAAAATAAGTGTCAGATTTTTAGAAATTATAACAAATATAAAAGTATACTTAAAAAGTTTGTACTAATTAAAGCTGAATTGGTGAAATTTGGCAGGGAAAACGTTGTATAAATAGGTCAAAACAGGAGGAATTAAAATGAGTAATAATATTAATCAAGATTTGGAGACAAAAATAATACATTGGGGACATAGTGCAGATCCAACAACAGGTGCATTAGCTACTCCAATATGTCAAACAGCAACATTTGCTGCAAAGACAGTAGAGCATTTTGAAGAGTTATGTATGACATGGGGGTATGTATATACAAGAGAGTGTAATCCTACACTTACAGAGTTAGAAGCTAAATTAGCTATGCTTGAAAATGCAGAAAGTGCTATATCTAGTACATCAGGTATGGGAGCAATAACATCTACTATATTAGCATTAGTAAAAAGTGGAGACCATATAGTTAGTTCTGATGGAATATTCTCACATACTAAATTATTTATGTCTGAGTTGTTGGCTAAATTTGGCGTTGAAGTTACGTTTGTGGATGCAGTAAATCCACAAAATGTAAAAGATGCAATGAAATCAAATACTAAGATAGTTTATATAGAAAGTCCATTAAATCCATCATTAGATTTAGTAGATATAAAAACAATAGCAGAAATAGCTCATGAAAATAAGAGTTTAGCTATTGTTGACAGCACTTTTGGTACTCCAATTATACAAAGACCAATAGACTTAGGTGCAGACTTAGTAATACATAGTCTTACTAAATTTATAAATGGACATGGAGATACTTTAGGGGGAGCTGTAGCAGGTTCAAAGGAATTAATAGATTTAGTGAGATGGCCAAGTTTATGTTGTTTTACAGGAGCATCTTTACCACCAATGAGTGCGTGGATGATTTTAAGAGGTATGAAAACGTTAGATATGAGAATGAAAAAACACTGTGAAAATGGATTGGCAGTAGCAGAGTTTTTAGAGCAAGAAGAAAATGTAGAATTGGTAAAATATCCAGCACTAAAAACTCATCCTCAGTATGAACTTTGCAAAACTCAAATGAATGGTTTAGGTGGAGGAGTAGTTTCATTTAAACTTAAAGATGGAATAAATGGATTAACAAGAGACCAAGCTAGTAGAAAATTAATGAATTCTTTAGAACTTGCAACAATAGCAACAAGTTTAGGAGAAGAACATACATTAGTTCAAATGAATGGAGAAAATCTAATAAGAATAGCAGTAGGATTAGAGTCTGCAAATGATATAATAAATGACTTTAAACAAGCTATAGAAAAATTAAAATAAAGTTATAGAAATAAAACTAGAAAATTAAAATCTTAAGGAGAGAAAATCATGGAAAACAAAAATAATGTTAAGAGATTTTTGGTAATATTCATATTGGCATTTGGAACAACAGCCATGTATAGTTTACCATATATGAAGTCATCATTTTATGATCCAATGCAACAAGCATTAGCATTGAGTCATACGCAAATAGGGAACTTATTGAGTTTATATGGATTAGTAGGAATGGTATCTTATTTTATAGGTGGATGGTTTGCTGATAGGTTTTCAGTTAGAAAACTGATAACTTTTTCTTTAATTGCTTCAGGAGCATTAGGGTTTTACTTCTCAACATTTCCATCATACAACATGATTCTTTTAATATTTGTATTATGGGGATTTACAACAATATTAACATTCTTCTCAGCTTCTGTTAAGGTTGTTAGAATGCAGGGTAGTGAATCAGAACAAGGAAGAATATTTGGATTTTATGAAGGGTTATCAGGGGTATCAGGTACGTTAATTTCTTTTATAGGTCTTTACTTCTTTGGAAAATTTGCTGAAATAACTATTGGATTTAAATATGTAGTATGGTTATATTCTGCAGCATCTATAATATGTGGTATACTTTTATTCTTCTTAGTAGAAGAAAAGAAAGATACTGGAGCATCAGATGAAGGATTAAGTATTAAATCATTACTAAAAGTAGTTACAATGCCAAAAGCTTGGCTGATTGGTCTTATAATATTTTCAACTTATTTAGTATTTTCAAGTTTAACTTATTTAAGCCCATACTTATCAGAAGTTTATGTAATGCCAATGACTTTAGTTTCAGCTTTATCAATAATTAGAACTTATGTTATAAAAATGGGAGCATCCCCTATTGCAGGTGTTATAACAGATAAAGTTGGTTCATCTATAAGAGTAATGTTTGTAGGGTTTATATTAATGACAATAAGTACAGCAGCTTACTTAGTAATCCCTAAGAGTGCAGGACTTATATGGATAGCTGTAATAAATATGATAATACTAAGTGTAATCTTATTTGGATTTAGAGGTATATACTTTGCATCTGTTTCAGAGTCTAATATATCTTTAGAAACTACAGGAGCAGTAGTTGGATTCGCTTCATTTATAGGATTTTCTCCAGATGCATTTTACTATACAGTTGCAGGTAACTGGTTAGATAAATATGGACAAACAGGATATACGTATATATTTATTTTATCTGTAGTGTGTGCAGTTATAGGTATATTTGCCACTTATGCTTTAAATAAAATAAATAAAAAAGAAAATAAAAACTTGAATAATAAAATTGCTTAAATACTTATAATTATTTATATAACTCTACCTATTTTTAAAAATGGGTAGAGTTGTTCATGTTTAAAATAAGAAATAGTTTCAGTTTAGAGATTTCATAATTATAAAATAACTTTATAACATGTGGTATAAAGTAAGTTTAATTAAAAAATGACAGTAACCATTTAAATATTAAAATAGAAAATTAAGACAATAATAAGAATATGGAGAGTAGATATGTTAGCATTATGGGAAAATGGAATTATAATTATATTTGCATTTCTATTGTTAGGGATAGGCTATTATTTTTCTAGAAATGTAAAAGATATGGAAAGTTATTACCTAGGAAATCGAAGTTTACCATGGTCTTTGATAGTAGGTACTTTGGTTGCCTCTTGGTATGGTGGAGTTGGTACAGTTGGTAGTGTAGAGTATGCAGCTATATATGGGATATCTGCATGGGCAGTATGGTCAATAGCTGCACACATTGGAAGAATGCCTTTAGCATTGTGGGTTGGACCAAGAATTCATATAAGAACTAATATAACAGTTCCTGATTTATTAGAAAGTTTTTATGGAAAGCAAGTTGCTATAATTGGAGCAGTTTTAATGTTTATATATTGTGCACAACTTGGAGAAATAACAGCTATGGGAACTATAGGTAATGTAGCTTGGGGAATTGATAAACAACTAATAGGGTTTATAATGGTAGTGGTAGTAGTTATATTGACAGTTCTTGGTGGTCTTATGGGAGTTGCCATTACAGATATGGTATTGTTTTTCTGCATGGTATTTGGTCTAACTATGGTCATGCCAGGTCAATTTGACCAAATAGGTGGTTTTCAAGGTCTTACAGAAGCACTTAAAGATGCACCTCAGCTAATGCATCCTACAAAAGGTATGTCAGCAATGAAAGCATTGATGTTAATAGTATATTCATTTGGAGCTTATTCAGACCCAACTTTCTATCAAAGGTTTTCGGCAGCAGATTCTCCAAAAGTTGGTAGGAGAGCCTTGTTGACTTGTTTTTCTCTGTGGATATGTTTTGACATGGTGTTAACTATGACAGGTCTTATAGTTAGAGCCACTTATCCAGAAATGGCTCCAGCAGCTGGATATATAACTTTAGTTTTAAATACATTGCCAGAAGGTATAAGAGTAATATTTATAATAGGAATTTTAGGTTCAATAATATCAACACTAGATAGTTATTATCTAGCAGCAGGAGCCACTTTAGCAAATGATATATATGGAAGAATTACTAAAAAAGAATTATCTCAAAAGCAATTAGTTAAACTTACTAGAGTAGGTGTATGTTTAGCGGCAGTTATGGGACTTAGTGTGGCGTTTAGATTTGAAAATGTATATGATGCATGTATATTTGTAGGAAGTATTTGGATGGGTTCAGCATTTGTACCTATAGTAGGAGGACTTCTTGGTAATGGAAGAAGAACATCTATGGGCGGTATTTTGGGAATGATTGTAGGTGGAGTAACTTTTGGTTATTTTAAAATGTTTCCAGTTCAAAGTTTTGAATTAGAGCCTCTTGTTATAGCCATCCCTCTTTCATTTATTGCATGGACAATAGGAAATAGAATAGGCGAAAATTTAAATACACAAAATAATCTATAAAAAGGAGTAGTTATTATGTCTAAATTGGTCTCTAAAGTAAAAAAAGATTTGGAAATAAAATGGATTGGTATAGATGGTTTTTTAGTCCTATTATACTTCTTAATAACAGGATTTATATTTTATGGTATAGTAACTAAAAATGATATTATAGTTGGAAAGATAATCCCATATGGAGTTATGATAGCAGTAGTTATAATATTTTTTGATTATCTATATAGAGTATTCAAAATGACAAGAAAAAAAGAGGAAAGGGAATGATTTTATGGATATAAGAGCATTGCCTATAAAAATTACAAAAGATGAAGCTATAGATATAGCAAAAAGTGGAAAGAATTCCTTATTAAGTATGTTGATATTAAAAAATAAAGAAGTTCATGAAGTTAGACTTCATTATATAGAGTTTAAAGTCGTTACACTTAAAATTTATCAAAATAAATCTCCTTTCATGAAAAAAAAACAAGCTAGCAATATAAATGAATTAAATATTTTAGTAAATGGCTCTACAGGTGCTGGTAGTATAGTACAAGAATTACCAGTATCTGAAATTGTAAAAAATGTAGATAATGACATCATACAATATAGTGATAAGGATGAGAGAAGGGTAAAAGCAAAGGCAAATAAAATGGCTATAAGATTAAGTCACAGGTTTATGGGGGGAATACCAGAGATTGAGATAGTTAAAATTGAAAGTATCTTTAGACCATACTGGGTAGTATTCTTTGGAAAAGTGGAATTAAATACAAGAGTAAGTTACTTGCCAATTGAAGCAGATGGCTTTGTTATAGGAATGTAAGATATTTTATATAAATATATTTTACACTTATTGTATAATACATATTGAGAGAAGAGATAATATTTAGTTATATACAAAGTAGCTTCTATATTAGATAACCTAATTTATAATAAGTGATTTTAATGTATATAGATTATAATAATGGAGGAAATTTTCTTATGACAAACTATAAATATACAGGATTTTATATAGAAAAACCAGTAGGAAATAATGTATTTTCATATGAAGAAAGAGAAAATAAGAGTATATATGTTCCAAAACTAATAAGTGGAACACTGGATGATGTGAAATTGGGAAATAAAGTAGTATTTAATGAAATTGATGAAAATAAAGAGATAAAAGCAAAAGGATTGGAAAATATGGTCGAATATGTCCTGGGAAATAAAAGAATATATGTTTTTGATAATCATAACCATGCATTTTATTTTTGGATAAAATCTATGATGGCAAATGAATTCACAAGAGGATGTAAACTAGTACATGTAGACCAGCATAAGGATACTAGAGAGCCTAAAAACTACAATGTAGATATAAATAATCTGGAGGATGTATTTAGGTATACAAATGAGGTTTTAAATGTAGGAAGTTTTATAAAACCAGCATTAAAACATAGTATATTTTCAGAATTAATAATAATAGATAGCTCATATGGCTTTGATTTAGATATAGAGCCAGAGTTTGTTCTTGATATAGATTTAGATATATTTTCAGAGGATATGGACTATATACCATTTGATTTTAAACTAGAAAAGATAAAAAATCTAATTAAAAAGGCTAAAGTTGTAACAATTGCTACTAGTCCTTACTTTATAAACCAAGAGTATGCTATAAAAGTATTAAAAGAATTGTTTAATTATGATATAATGTAAGAGTTAACTTTAAATAGAATATGGTATAATCAAAAAGAAGAAACTTCCAATCTAACTAAAAGATTTTATACTATAAAAAAACTAAAAAAATATAGATATACTTAGGAGGAAAAAAGTATGAGTTTATATACTGAATGGAGAAATTTAAGTGATAACCACGAGAATCAAGAAACAGAGGTAAAATTCTGGGAAGAATATTTAAAAGTTGAAGCTGGAATATACAATGAAATATTAAATAATAAAATGGATGTTGTTGAAGGTAAAGTAAGTGAATTAGCTGAGAAATTTGGAACTACTAATGAATTTTTCATGGGATTCATAGATGGAATAAGTGAGAGTTTAAAAGAAGATATAGTTTTAGAAGATGTAGAAGCTGATAAAGAAGTTTCTATAAAAATAGATTGGGAAAAATTATATAACAATATGGTAACTGTTGAGGCTCATTGGCTATATAATTTACAAGGTTGGGAAGAAATATTACCAGCAGACCAAAGAAAAGAAATAATAAAAGCATACAAAAAATCTAAAACAGTAGTTAAAGAAGCAAAAATAGGAAGAAATGATTCATGCCCATGTGGAAGTGGTAAAAAATATAAGAAATGTTGTGGAAAGTAAGGTAATCTTATGTTTATTTTAAGATTTGCAGATGATGATGACAATTTATCAGTTAAAGATTTTACATCTTTAACTGATTTAAAAAAATATATTAGTGAAAATAGTATAGATAAAACATGGCATCAAATTGAAGAAGTTAAAAAAGTAATACCTAACCTAAAAGAGGAATAAAATTAAGTAACACTAAAAAGAATATTAAAAAATAGTTGTCAATAGTTGTCTATAAGGACAACTATTTCTATTTTTAGATATAAATATAAAATATACAGGGGGTATAAATATGAAATTTATTGATTTACATTGTGATACTATAGCAAAATTAATGGAAAATGTGGAAACAAGTGAACTTAAAACTAACAAATATTCTGTTGATATAGACAGGTTGAAAAAAGGGGATTCATTGGCTCAAACATTTGCTCTTTTTGTTGATACTGAAGAAGTAAAACATCCTTTTGATTACTGTATGAGTATGGCAGATAAATTTCATAAAGAAATGAAAAAAAATAGTGATGTAATAGCTCTAGCTACTAACTATGAAGAAATTATGAAAAATCAATCAGAGAATAAACTTACAGCACTTTTATCTATAGAGGAAGGGGCAGTACTTGAAGGTAGAATAGAAAACTTAAAGAAGTTTTATGATTTAGGTGTTAGAATGATGACAATAAGTTGGAATCATGTGAATGAGTTAAGTTTTCCTCATAATAAGATAGAGTATAGAGAAAAAGGTCTTACAGATTTTGGTAGAGAAGTTGTACATAAGATGAATGAACTAGGTATGCTAGTTGATATTTCTCATATTTCAGATGGTGGATTTTATGAAATTGCAAAAATATCTTCTAAACCAATAATAGCTACACATTCAAATTCAAGAGCAATGATGAATCATACTAGAAACCTAACTGATGATATGATTAAAGTGTTGGCTAATAAGGGTGGGGTTACAGGAATAAACTTCTTCCACTTGTTTTTAAGTGATAAAAGTGAAAGTAAGCTTGAAGATATGGTTAGACATATAAAACATATTGTAAATGTTGGAGGAATTGATGTTGTAGCTTTAGGCTCAGATTTCGATGGAATACATTCAAAGGTTGAGATTGAAGATATATCTCAAATGGGTAAATTATATGAACCTCTAAAAAAAGAAGGATTTAGTGAAGATGAAATAGAAAAAATATACTATAAAAACGCTTTAAGGGTAATAAAAGAAGTGTTATAAGAAATGTTTTTTTGACATTAGGAAACAAAGTTTTATATCGAACATAGTATAAACTAAGATAAAAATTTATTGGAGGTTTAACTATGAAGGTAGGAGACATTGTAGCTAGAAAGTCACATAACAAAGATATTGTATTTAAAATAGTCTCTTTTGGTGTAGATGAAAATAATGAAAAAATAGCTATACTAAAAGGAATTGCATTTAGAGTAATAGCAGATGCTTATATTGATGACCTTGAATTAGTAAAAGCACCTGATATAAAAGATATATTAATAGATAAAAATGTAGAAAATTTATTATATAAGTCAGTAAGAAAGGCTAAAGAGAGACAGAAAAAGATGACAAGGGCAGTTCCAAAACTTCAATTAAATTCTAACACATATGGGATGCCTGGAAAAGTACTACAAATAGATGGAGATAAAGAGTATTTAAAAATTTGTTTGGATGTATATGCTCAACTTGGAATACCTGCAGTAGGAGTAGCAGTTTCAGAGCAAAATCAGCATAAAGAAATAAGAGCATTACTAGAAAAATATAATCCGGATATACTAGTAATTACAGGACATGATGCAATGACAATAAAAAGAGGAGATATAGAAGATATGAATAACTATAGAAACTCTTTAAATTTTATGAAAACAGTTAAAGAAGCGCGTAAATGGCAACCAAATTTGGATAATCTTGTAATATTTGCAGGTGCATGTCAGTCAAATTATGAAAAAATAATAAATGCAGGAGCGAATTATGCAAGTTCCCCTGGTAGAATAATGATACATGCTTTAGACCCTGTTTTTGTAGTAGAAAAAATTGCATGTTCAAGAATTGATGTAGTAGTACCTATTGATGAGGTTATAGAGCAGACTATCACAGGTGTTAAGGGTATTGGTGGCTCTGAAACAAGAGGGAAATTTAGATGGGCAATGCCAAAAACAATATTGCATTAACAAAAATTAACATAATTATACTGTATATATTCAAAAATAGTATTGACATTTTTGCAAAAAATATATAAAATAATTAGTTTAAACGTTTGACAAAAATGTTTATATGTGATATTATGTAAACATATAAACGTTAAAGAAGGTGATATTGTGGCTACTGTTCAAACTCTAGATAAGATAAGAGTAAGCTTAGAAAGACATATAGGAAAGAAGATATTGTTGAAAGCTAATAAAGGAAGAAAGCAGATTATTACAAAAGAGGGTATACTAGAAAAAGTTTATCCAAGCGTGTTTGTTATAAAATTAGATGATGAAAGTAATGGATATCCTAGGGTATCTTATAGTTACTCAGATTTATTAACATCTAATGTAAAGTTGCAAGTTTTTAGAGATCAAGATAAATTACAAATAAGTTAAAATTATACCTATTAAAAATAGGTGTAATTTTTTTTTTGCTCCTTAAATATAAATATAGTGTGATACTTTTATAATACTTAAGGGGGTAAACTATGGAATTAATTAAAGATGTAATTAAAATTGACAATAGAATAGACTTTGGGAAATTTCAAACATTTATTGAGGCAGAAGCAGTAGTGCCAGACAAGAAACTAGATGTATATGAGATTGTAAAGACTGAGGGTTACATATCACTTAAAAAAATTGAGATAGCAGACGGAAAGATACTTTGTAGAGGAAGTTTTAATTACAACGTAATTTACATCGCAGACGATAAAAATACTGTTTCTAATGTAGATGGAAAAGTGGATATAAACGAAGTAATAGAAAAAGATAATGTTATGCAAGATATGGAATACATGTTATTTTCAGAGGTAGAGCATATGGACTGCACTATAATGAATGAGAGAAAGATTAAAGTAGGAGCTCTTATGAATATAAGAGGAAGTTTATTTGAAAAACAAAGATTAGATATTGTAAAGGATGTAGCACAGGTAGAAGGCATACAAAAGCATAGAAAGGAAATTTGTTTTCAAGATATAGTGGGAATAGAAAAAGCAGAAAGTTCTATAAGAGACACTATAACTATAAATACAGAAGAAATTCAATCTATAATAAGCTTAAATCCTTGTGTTAAAGTAAAAGAAAGTAGAGTAACTGATAATAAGGTTATTATTGGTGGAGTGTTAGAAATAAATCCATTGGCTTGTACATATGAGGGTGAACTTGTAGAGTTAGATAGAGTGGGTATAGAGTTTACTCAGTTTGTAGAAGTTCCTGGAGTGAGTGATGGCATGACTGAGGAAGTATTATTGTCCATGTCAGACTTTAATCATATTTTTAAACAAAATAGTGAAAGTAATACAGGTCTATTAGAAATAGATTGTATGGCTTGTTGCAAGGTAAAAGTTACAGATGAAGTGACAAGAGAGGTATTACAAGATGCATACTCTCCTCAAAAGATAATAAAATTTGACCATAAACCTATTCAACTAAATAAGACTTTGAGAAATAGTGAAGAAACATTTATGGTTAGAGAAGGAATAAGAAATGATAATGATGATATACAAATAAAAGATATTGTAAGCGTTTGTCCAACTATGTCTATAGAAAATAGCTACATTGAAGGAAATAAAAGTATTATACAAGGGATTATAAAAGTTGAAATTTTATTTATTCCAGTTGAAGGGCTAAAGTTAGTTTATAAAATTAGTGAAGAAATTCCATTTGAGCATGATATAGAGATGGATAATTTAACTGATACAGCATCTGTTTTTAATACAGCATGTATTGATAAAATTGAAGTTGATTTAAATAGAGACCAAATAGATTTAGTTATAAAAATCAAAAGATTTACTGAAGCATTAGATAAAAAGGCAGAAAGCTTTATTGTTAAAGGTGAAGATCAAGGTGTGTATGATTTATCTAAAGCCCCAAGTATAATTGTATATATATGTAAAGAAGGAGATACTTTCTGGAATATTGCAAAAAAATACAATACAACAGAAAATGAAATTGCAGAACTTAATGATATAAAACTTGACGAAGCAATTAAGCCTGGTAAGTGTCTTATTTTAGAAAAAAAAGTCGTATTAGTAGATTAATATTAAAAAATTTAAAGTAATTAAGTATAATAGGGTATTATAATACCCTATTATTTTATTTTTTGTAGTATAATATTATTGTTAGTGATGCATTATTCTTTAAACAAGGAGGATAGAATGGATTTTATAAAACTAAAGAGCAGAGCAAAAATAAATTTATCCATTGATGTCTTAGGAAAAAGGCAAGACGGTTATCATTTTGTTGAAATGATAATGCAAACGATAGATTTATACGATATAGTAAAAATAAAAGGATTAGATAAAGATGAAATAAAGGTAAAAAGCACTAGTTTAGATATTCCTTTAGATGAAGATAATATTGTTTATAAAGCTGCCAAAATAATTAAGAATAAATTTAATATAAAAAAAGGTGTAGAAGTATTCATAGAAAAAAATATTCCTGTAGCAGCAGGGATGGCTGGAGGAAGTTCCAATGCCGCCGCAGTATTAGTAGGATTAAATGAATTATGGAAACTTGAGTTATCTGAAGATGAATTAAAAGAAATAGGATTTAATTTAGGAGCAGATGTTCCATTTTGTATATCAGGAAGGCCTGCTTTAGCTCAAGGTGTTGGAGAAAAACTAACAGATATTAAAGGTTTACCATGTGATATAAGTATTTTAATATGTAAACCAGAATTATTTGTTTCTACAAAAGAAGTTTATCAAGGATTAGACTTGAATAATATTAAAAAAAGACCCAATAATAAATATTTGATGGAGTGTTTAAATTCAGAAGATATAAGAGCTGTATCAGAAAATATGATAAATGTTCTTGAAAATGTTACTATAAGTAAATATGAAGAAATAAATAATATAAAGCAAGTTATGATGAAAAATAATGCTTTAGGTTCTATGATGAGTGGCAGTGGTCCTACAGTTTTTGGATTATTTGAAAGTAAAGAAGACGCTCTAATTGGAAAAAAAGAATTATTAAAAAAATATAAACAGGTATATGTTGTTAACAGCAGTCAAAAAGGGGTTGAAATTTGTGGAGAATTTAACTAAACTAAACTTGGATAATTACAAGCCATTAAGAGATGTAGTCTTCGAAAATTTAAGAGAGGCAATCTTAGAAGGGAAATTAAAGCCTGGTCAAAGGCTGATGGAAGTACAACTAGCAGAACAATTAGGCGTAAGTAGAACTCCAGTAAGAGAGGCAATAAGAAAGCTTGAATTAGAAGGTTTAGTTGTTATGTTACCTAGAAAAGGTGCATATGTAGCAAATATGTCTTTAAAGGATCTTCTAGATGTATTAGAAGTAAGAGCAAGCTTAGAAGGTTTAGCAGCGTCTCTTGCTGCTGAAAGAATTAGTGATGATGATATAAAAAAACTTAAAGATATATCAGAAGCGTTAAAAAAAAGCATTTTAGAATCAGATTTAGATGCACTATTGAAACAAGATGTAGAATTTCATGAATGTATATTTAAAGCAACAAACAATAAAAAATTAATCCAATTGATAAACTCCTTATGGGAACAAGTGTATAGGTTTAGAGTTACTTATATGTCTGATTACGACTCATCACTTAATATTGTTGAAGAACATAGATTTTTACTTGATGCCATAATCAAAGGTGATAGTGAATTGTCGAAGAAATATGCTACAGAGCATATAGAAAAAGCAGAGCAATTTATGATAGATAAGGCTATGATGAATAAAGACTTATAAAATTTAAAAACTACTTTGAAATGGTTATAATCATTTCAAAGTAGTTTTTTTATTGATATTGAAAAATATTATGAATAAATTAAATTTAATTGGACATAATTGATGATATAAATTTATCTTGAGGGGGACTTTTCAATGAGAAAAATTAAGGTTAGATTGGGAATATTAATATTAAGTCTTATATCAGTCATATCAATAATGACGATAGTAATAAATGGTGAAGTAAAAAAAGTTGATAATATATCAAAAGACTATAAAGATAAATTAATAAGATTTCATGTTATAGCAAATAGTAATACAGATGAAGATCAAGAACTTAAATTAAAAGTTAGGGATGAAGTAATAAAATATTTACAGCCAAAGCTACAAAACTCAAAAAGTATAGAGGAAAGTGAAGCTATTATAAAAAAAGAATATAGTAATTTGGAAGAAATAAGTAAAAATATTATTCTCGAAAATGGATATAATTACAGTGTAAAGGTAGGTATACAATATAGTAACTTTCCTACAAAGCAATATTCTAATATAGTTCTTCCAGCAGGTGAATATAAAGCACTAAAAATTATAATTGGAAAAGGTGAAGGAAAGAACTGGTGGTGTGTTATGTTTCCTCCATTATGCTTTGTTGATGAGTCTAATGGTGTTATAGATAAATCTACAGATGATAAGTTAAAAGAAGTTTTAACTGACAAGGAATATAAGCTAATAAAACAAGACACACCAAAGAAAACAAGTAAAGTAAAAATCAAGTTTAAAGTAATTGAAGTAGTAAAGGATTTAGAAGAAAAATTTTAAAAAAATAAAATTATAAGGAGTGGTTTTAATCATGGACAGGTGGAGTAAACTGATAGCTATATTACTAGCCTTAACCTATATATTTATGCCTATTAAAGAGGTATTTGCAGATGAGCCAACAGAGACAGTTAAGAAAGTAAATAAACAAGAACAAAATGTAGCAAAGAAGGAAGTAATAAATTTATCTAATAATGATTTAATGTTACTGTCTAAATTGGTTGCAGGTGAAGCTAGAGGAGAAAGCTATGAGGGACAGGTTGCTGTAGCAGCTGTAGTAATAAACAGAGTATTGGACCCTAGGTTTCCAGATTCAATAGAGGAAGTTATATATCAGAAAAATGCTTTCTCAGTTGTGCTTGATGGTTCAATAAACAAGACACCAACAGATTCAGCATGTAAAGCAGCTAAAGAAGCTCTTTATGGAACTGACCCAACAAATAAAGCAGTATATTTCTGGAATCCAGAAATAGCCACTTGCAAATGGATAAATAGACTAAATCCATATATGAGAATAGGGAATCATGTGTTTGCAAAATAAATTTAAATTTTTGAGTACTGAAAGGAGTTGTCTTTTTCTAGAAATTATTTTCTAATTTGAGATAGCTCCTTTATTTTTTGTTTAAAATAAACTATAATAATCATTTAGGTAATAATATATTAACTGTGAATATAAAAATAAATTTTAGCGATAAATAAGATGTTGTTAAACACAAAAATGTAAAGTAGGTGTTGTATAAAAATGAGCAATAAACCAATAGGAGTTTTTGATTCGGGATTAGGCGGATTGACGGTTTTGAAAGAAATAATGAAGATATTACCAAATGAGGATATAATATATTTTGGAGATACTGCTAGAATACCATATGGTTCGAGATCTAAGGAAACTATAATTAAATATACTTTTCAAGCTATAAATTTTTTAAAAACTAAAGATGTAAAAGCTATAGTTATAGCTTGTAATACTGCTACTGCGAGAAGTTTAAAAGAGGCTCAAGAAAAATATGATATACCAATAATAGGTGTTATAGAAGCAGGCGCTAGGACAGCTGTAAGCTCCACTAAAAACAAGATTGTAGGTATAATTGGAACAGAAGGAACTATAAGTTCAAAGGCATATAATTTAGAAATATCTAAAATAGATAAAAATATAGAAATTGTTAATAAAGCATGCCCTTTATTTGTACCAATTGTTGAAGAAGGATGGGCAAATACAGAAGTAGCTAAATTAACAGCAAAGATATATCTACAAGAATTAAAAGATAAGAATATAGACTCTTTAGTATTAGGATGTACTCATTATCCTATTTTAAAGAGAACAATAGGTGAAGAGGTTGGAGAACACATAAAATTGGTTAATCCAGCTAAAGAGACAGCTAAAGATTTAAAAAAGATTTTAGAAGAACGAAATATTATAAATAGCACAGAAGCTCATGGAATTTATCAATATTATGTATCAGATATACATGAAAAATTTTCAGATATAGCGAAAGAATTTTTAAAGAAAAAAATTGATAAAATTCAAAAAGTGGAGATACAAAAATATTAGTTTATATGAAGAAGTCTATGGAGGAAAAATCGTTGAGTGTAAAAATAAGTATAAATACTAGACAATATGATGAAAAAGGAAATATGGACACCATAGAGATGACTGCTTTTGGTAAAATTTTTTATAAAAATGATGGAATATATGTTATTTACAAGGAAAAAGAAGAAAATATAGAAATAACTAATACTATAAAAATACTTAAAAATGAAGTTAGTATTAAAAAGTTTGGTTCTATTAATTCAACCATGATGTTTAAGTGTGGAGAAAGTAGTACTACAAAATATGTAACCCCACAAGGTACCTTATTAATTGATATTGACACAAGAGAATTGGATATAAATATACAAGAAGGGGAACACATAAAATTGAAAATAGACTATAATATAAAGATACAAGATTTATTTTTAGGTAGAAACAAAATAGATATATACATAGATATTAAATAATAACTATAGCTATTTTCCAGAAATTTTATAAAGGTAGTGAAAAAACTACCTTTTATTTAATTTATTTGGTATTATTATATTTATATTAAACTTTAATTTCTTAAAATTGATACAAGGGTTTAGCGTTTTTTTATAGAAAGTATACTTAAAAGTGAATAAAACTAAGTGTAAGAGGGATAAATATGATATTTGATAAGGTACTAAGTACTATAAATAAACATAATTTAATACAAAAAGGCGATAAAATAGTTTTAGGTCTTTCTGGAGGACCTGATTCAGTTTGTTTATTGCATGTACTAAATAGATTAAAAAAAGATTTTAATATAGAAATATATGCAGCACATTTAAATCATCAAATAAGAGGAATAGAAGCTCAAAAAGATGCATTATATGTATCTAAGCTTTGTGAGGATATGGGAATTGTATTCTTTGTAAAGTCTATTAATGTACCAAAATATTGTGAAAATGAGGGGTTATCATTAGAAGAAGGAGCAAGGAAGCTAAGATATGAAATGTTTTATGAAATTAAGGATAAGATTAAAGCTAACAAAATAGCTATAGGTCATAATCTCAATGACCAAGCTGAGACTGTCATGATGCGTATTATGAGAGGAACAGGTCTTAAGGGGTTAAAAGGAATTGATTATATTAGAGATAACTGTATAATTAGACCAATCTTGGATGTAGAGAGAATAGATATAGAGGAATATTGTAAAGCTTATAATTTAAATCCTAGAATAGATAAAACAAATTTAGAAAACATATACACTAGAAATAAAATAAGGTTAGACCTTTTACCATATATGAAGGATAATTTTAATTCAAATGTAATAGAATCTATAGTGAGGATGAGCAATAGCTTAAAAAGTGATAACGATTATATTGAGAAAGAGGCAGAAGCTAAATTTAGAGAAGTTTCAAATATAAAAGAAAAGAGCTTTGTAGACATAAATTTAGAAGCTTTTATTTGCTTACATGATGCTATCAAAGTTAGGGTTCTTAGAAATTCTATAAAACATATACTAGGAGATACTAATTTTGTTGATCAAAAACATATAGAGGACATAATGTCTTTAGAAAGCGATTCAAAAGTAAATAAAATGATAACTCTTCCGAGAAATATATTTGTTTATAGAAAAAAAGACAGTATAATATTAACCAATGAGGAAATTGTTAGTGAGGAAATTGAATTTTATTACAATATACCTAGTAATGGGTTTATAAAAATAAAAGAATTAAAACAAATTATTGAGACCCAAGTAATGAGTATAGATAGGTATAAGAGTATGAAATTAGACAATTCATCTAAAGGGTTTGATTTTAATAAGGTAAAAGGGGGTATAGTAATAAGGAGCAGAAGGCAAGGTGATAAGATAAAACTTGCTATGGGAAGTAAAAAAGTGAAGGATTTATTCATAGATTTAAAAATCCCAAGAGAAGAAAGATGTAAAATTCCTATAATCACAGATAGTGAAGGAATAATATGTGTTGGAGATTATAAAATCAGTGAGAATTATAAAATTGATGAAAGCACAAAAGAAGTATTAAAAATTAATTTTAACAAATTATAGGGCAAAGCAATGTATGAAAGGAGGGCTTCTATATTGAATAAGTTGCTAAAAGGGGCAGGTTTTTATCTACTTGTTTTTATAATTATAGTAGGTATAGTTCAATTCTCAGGTAAGCCTACAGAAAAAATAAAAGATTTAAAATTTTCCCAAGTATATAGGGAATTAACCGATGAGAATATATCAAGATTGTACTTTGTAAATCAAACTTCTGTAGAAGGTACTATAAAAGATACAAATACAAAGTTTAAATCATATGTTCCAACAGAAATAATGGGAGATAAACTGGCAGATGAAGTGTTAGATCAAGCTAAGGCTGGAAAATTAACATTTGGTGGTGAAGCTAAACCATCTACACCTTGGTTTGTTGAGATGCTACCTACATTACTGTTAATATTCTTTATGGTAATTCTTTGGTTTGTATTTATGAATCAGTCTCAAGGTGGAGGCGGAAAGGTTATGAGCTTTGGTAAGTCAAAGGCTAAGGTTCATAAGGATGATGAAAAAACTAGAGTTACGTTTAAAGATGTAGCTGGATTGGATGAAGAAAAAGAAGATTTACAAGAAGTAGTAGACTTCTTGAAGAATCCTAAGAAATATATTGAATTAGGAGCAAGAATACCAAAAGGAATGCTTATGGTAGGACCTCCTGGAACTGGTAAAACATATCTATCAAGAGCAGTTGCTGGAGAAGCAGGAGTGCCATTTTTCAGTATAAGTGGTTCTGATTTCGTTGAGATGTTTGTTGGGGTTGGGGCTTCAAGAGTAAGAGATTTATTTGAGCAAGCTAAAAAAAGCGCTCCAGCTATAATATTTATAGATGAAATCGATGCAGTTGGTAGAAAGAGAGGAGCAGGTCTTGGTGGAGGTCATGATGAAAGAGAACAAACTCTTAATCAACTTCTAGTTGAGATGGATGGATTTGGAGTAAACCAAGGTATAATAATCATGGCAGCAACAAATAGACCAGATATACTTGACCCAGCCTTACTTAGACCAGGAAGATTTGACAGACAAGTAGTTGTTGGTACACCAGATGTAAAAGGTAGAGAAGCTATATTTAAAGTTCACTCAAGAAATAAACCACTAAATGATGATGTTAAAATGGATGTATTAGCTAGAAGAACACCAGGATTTACCCCTGCTGATATAGAAAACTTAATGAATGAAGCTGCAATACTAACAGCTAGAAAAAGAGAAAAGAAAATTAAGATGGAAACTATAGAAGAAGCTATAACAAAGGTTATAGCAGGTGTAGCTAAGAAATCAAGAGTAATAAGTGAAAAAGAAAGAAGACTTACAGCATATCATGAAGGCGGGCATGCAGTTTGTGCTCATATACTTGAGGAAGTAAGTCCTGTTCATCAAGTTACAATAGTACCAAGAGGAAGAGCAGGAGGATTTACAATGCAGCTTCCTGTTGAAGATAAGTTCTATGCTACTAAAAATGAGATGAAAGAAAACATAGTAGTTTTACTTGGAGGTAGAGTAGCAGAAGAGTTAGTGCTAAAAGATGTGTCTACAGGAGCATCAAATGACTTAGAAAGAGTTACAGCTACTGCAAGAAGTATGGTAACAAAATATGGAATGAGTTCTAAACTTGGTCCAATGTCATTTGACAGTGATGATGAAGTATTTTTAGGTAATAGTTTTTCAAGTAAGAGAAATTATTCTGAAGAGGTTGCTTTTGAAATAGACCAAGAAACAAAACGTATAGTTGATGGTGCATATGATAAGACAAGAAGTATATTACAAGAAAACATGGATAGACTGGAGTATGTAGCTCAAGCCCTACTTATCTATGAAACTTTAGATGCAGATCAATTTATAAAAGCATTTAATAAAGAATTACCATTAAATGATATTGAAAATGCAATTACAGAGGAAAATTCTCCTAAAGAAACTGAAGAGCAATTAACTATAAATCTAGAAAAAGATAGAGAAGAAAGAAACAATGTTGTTGATATAAATAAAAATCAAGAAAATAAATCTGATGAAGATAAATAATTTTAAAACATTGATTATTTTAAGAGTATTATCTATTAAGGATTAAATATTAAGACTGAAAGTATAATGTTAAATTGATAAACAAAGTATATTTGCATATATCAATTTAATTAATACTTTCAGTTTTTTTGTGATTTTATCAAAGATTAGGTAGAATATTAAATTATGGAAATCAATGGTATGGGTATATACGTTTACTTATGATAATATATTAAAAAGGAATTTTAAAATTAGTAGTATTAAAAATATATTAATAATGTATAATTACTTATTAGAAGAAAATAAGTCATGAAATCATGTCATATTAGAGGTGAAGTATGCGAGAGAAGATAATAGAAATTATATTAAATAATAAATCTGAGTTTATTTCGGGTGAAGAGTTGTCAAAGCAATTAGGTGTGTCACGTGCAGCTATATGGAAACATATGAAAGCTCTAAAGGAAGAGGGATATAATATAGAATCTGTAAATAAAAAAGGTTATAGATTAGCAGAAAATCCAACTGATTTATTAAGTCCACAGAACATCTACTATAAATTAAAAACAGAGTTTATTGGTAAGAATATTGAGCATCTTGATACTGTAGATTCAACCAATGAATACGCAAAAAGAGTGGCTGTGAATAGTATAGATGGAACTGTGATTTTAAGTGAACATCAAGATATGGGAAAAGGACGATTAGGAAGAACTTGGGATTCCAAACCTCATGAAGGGATTTGGATGAGTATTATTCTAAAACCAGATATGGAACCGTTTAAAGCGCCATTTATAACTTTAATAGCAGGAGCAAGTGTAACACAAGCTTTAAATAATCTAGGGGCAAAGACTTTAATAAAATGGCCAAATGATGTTATTTTAAATGGGAAAAAAATATGTGGTATACTAACAGAATTGTCTGCTGAGATTGAAAGAACAAATTATGTTGTTCTTGGTATTGGAATAAATGTTAAAATAATGGACTTTGAGCCAGAAATAGCTGAGAAAGCTACCTCATTGTATAAAGAAGGATACAAATTGTCTAGAGTAGATATTGTCAGAAATGTATTGGCTGAATTCGAAAAGTTATATTTAGATTATATTGCAAATAACTCAAAAGAAGAAACTCTAAAAATATGTAGAGATTATTCTGCGATTATAGATAAGAATATATATGTACTAAAAGGAAATGATAAAGAATTAGTTAAATGCTTAGATATAAATGAAGATGGTAACTTAGTGGTTCAAAGTAGTGATGGAAGTGTAAAAGAAATTGTTTCGGGTGAAGTTTCTATAAGAGGAGAAAAGGGATATGTATGATAATATTTTAGATATAGAAGGTTTAAAGGTTGGGCAAGTTGAGGATAGAAGAGGGATGACTGGATGTACAGTAGTGATTTGTGAAGAAGGTGCAACTTGTGGTGTTGATGTAAGAGGGTCAGCTCCAGGAACTAGAGAAACCGATTTATTAGACCCTGTAAATATGGTTCAAAAAGTTCATGCTGTAGTTTTAGCAGGAGGTTCTGCATATGGTCTTGAATCTACTTGTGGAGTAAGTAGATACTTAGAAGAGAGAGGAATTGGTTTTGATGTTGGAGTTGGCAAAGTTCCTATAGTTGTGGGCGCAGTTTTATTTGATTTAGGAGTAGGAGATTTTAAGTGTAGACCAGATATACAAATGGGTTATAAAGCTTGTGAAGTAGCAAATACAACTGTTTTAAATCAAGGGAATTATGGAGCAGGATGTGGAGCTACTGTTGGAAAGATAAGAGGGCAAGAATATGCTATGAAAGGTGGAATAGGAAGTTATTCTATAAAACTTGATAATGGATTGATTGTATCTGCATTGATTGCTGTAAACGCTCTTGGAGATGTTTATGAGGATGGAAAGGTTATAGCAGGTGCCTTAAATGATAAAAAAACAGAAACAATTGATACATACAAATTGATGAAACAAGGTGCAAGTAAAGGCGGATTTAGTATAGATAATACTACTATTGGAATTATAGCAACGAATGCTAAGTTGACTAAAGCTGAATGTAAAAAAATATCTCAAATGGGTCATGATGGGTATGCAAAAGCTATTTTTCCTATCCATACACCTCATGATGGAGATACAATATTCACAATGTCAAAAGGTGAAATAGAAGCAGATATAACGTTATTAGGTTCATTAGCTGTAGAGGCTGTGGAAAAAAGTATAATAAATGCAGTAAAAAAAGCTGATAGTGTAGAAAATATAATAGCATATAAAGACATAGTAAAAAAATGAGAAATATGATGAAATTAGCATATTTTTCTTGTCAAATTGTTGACAATGGCAACTCGTCTTGATAAAATTATTCTTGTTAGAGCAGGCATCCTGAAAGTAGTAGCCTGACTCATAATGATAAAAAATAAGAGTAAGAAAAATCAAAAAATTAAGTAGTCCGGCATCGTTAGTGAGCTGGAACGGAGGTGTATTTTTTATGATGAACACAAGTGCATCAGTAAGAAAAGTAAATGTAAGAAAGATGACTATAATAGGAGTACTATCAGCTATTTCTATTATGCTATCTATGACTCCATTGGGATTTATTCCAGTTGGACCTACAAAAGCAACTATAATGCATATACCAGTTATTATTGGAGCTATTATGGAAGGACCAATAGTTGGGGCAGCAATAGGCTTTATATTTGGAGTATCAAGTCTTTTAAACGCTATAGTAAACCCAACAGTAACATCTTTTGTTTTTATAAATCCATTAGTTTCAATATTGCCAAGAGTTATGATAGGTATATTGGCTTATTATGTATATCAACTAATAATCAATGCTACAAGTAAGGTATACATATCTGGATTAATTACAGGAGCTGTAGGTTCTTTGTTAAATACAGCTGGTGTTTTAGGAATGATATATGTTTTATATGCTGACAAGTATCTTCAAGCAATGGGTCAAAATGGTTCAGCAGGAAAGGTTATAATGGCTCTTGCCGCAGCAAATGGAGTACCAGAAGCAATAGTAGGAGCTTTAGTAGTAGCTGCCGTTGCTGCTGTACTTAAGAAAAGCAAAAAATAGAAAGAAGGTTAATGACATATGCTTCTAGTATTTGATGTTGGAAATACTAATATGGTTTTAGGTATATATAAAGGTGACAAGTTAGTTAATTATTGGAGAATTAAAACAGATAAGGAAAAAACATCTGATGAATATGGAATTCTAATAAGTAGCTTATTTAAGTATGATGATGTGGATATAAATGCTATTGATGATGTAATAATATCATCTGTAGTTCCAAACGTTATGCATTCTCTTGAAAATTTTTGTATAAAATACTGTAAAAAGCATCCATTGATAGTAGGTCCAGGCATAAAAACAGGTCTAAATATAAAATATGATAATCCAAAACAAGTTGGAGCAGACAGGATAGTTAATGCTGTAGCAGGCATAGAAAAATATGGAGCACCAAGTATACTTGTAGATTTTGGAACAGCAACTACATTTTGTGCTATTTCTGAAAAAGGTGAATATCTAGGGGGTACAATAGCACCAGGAATAAAAATATCTAGTGAGGCATTATTCCAAAGTGCATCTAAATTACCTAGGGTAGAATTAGCAAAACCAGGTATGACTATTTGTAAAAGTACTGTATCAGCTATGCAATCTGGTATAATTTATGGATATGTAGGTTTAGTTGATAAAATAATAAATATGATGAAAAAAGAATTAAATTGTGATGATGTTAAGGTTATAGCTACAGGTGGACTAGCTAAACTAATTGCTTCAGAAACAAAAAGTATAGATTATGTAGATGGTTTTTTAACGCTAGAAGGATTAAGAATAATATATGAAAAAAACCAAGAATAATTAATACAGGGAATTGGATTATATATCCAATTCCCTTTTTATGATAGTTTTTTAGTGTTATGTGGTATATTATAATGAGGAAATGCAGATTTAGAAATAAAATCACAAAAACAAAGGAAAATATAGGAGAAAAACGATGAAAGTAGGAAATTTAGAATTAAAAAATAAAGTTTTTCTGTCACCTATGGCAGGGGTAACAGACCTTCCATTTAGATTAATTTGTAAAGAACAAGAATGTGGACTTTTATATACAGAAATGATAAATGGTAAGGCACTTTGCTATGATGATGAAAATACTAAAAAAATGCTTAAGATAGAAAAAGAAGAGCATCCTGTAGCTGTTCAGATATTTGGTTCTGAACCAGATTTTATGGGAAGAGCAGCAGAAATAATGAATGAATATCCAAATGAAATCCTTGATATAAATATGGGATGTCCAGCTCCAAAAGTAGTTAAAAATGGGGATGGTTCAGCACTTATGAAAAATCCTAAACTTGCAGAGCAGGTATTAAAGGCGGTAGTGAAGAATTCAAAGAAACCAGTTACTTTAAAAATAAGAAAAGGATGGGATGATAATAATATAAATGCTGTTGAGATAGCAAAGATGGCAGAAGCTTGTGGAATAAGTGCTTTAGCAATACATGGAAGAACGAGAGAGCAATATTATACAGGTAAAGCAGATTGGGATATAATTGCAGATATTAAGAAAAATTTAAATATACCTGTTATAGGAAATGGTGATGTATTTACAATAGAAGATTCAATAAATATGTTAGACAAAACGGGTTGTGATGCTATAATGATAGGTAGGGGTGCTCAGGGTAACCCGTGGATATTTAAAAGAATAAACCATTATATGAATACAGGCGAGATTTTACCAGAGCCAACTCTTAACGAAAAAATAAGTACTGCCATTAAACATTTAAAGCTTGCAGTAGAAGAACATGGAGAGTATGTAGCTGTAAGGGAAATGAGAAAACACATCGCTTGGTATTTAAAAGGTCTTAGAAACTCTGCAAGACTGAGAGATGAAATTAATAAAATAGAAGACTATCAAGAAGTTGTGTCGAAATTGGAGTACTATATGGAAGACTCCTTGACATAAAAATAATAGTGACTTATAATATAGCGCATAAATTAAAAAAAGATTATAAAAATTTTAAAATATAATTAGGAAAATTCCTAAGAAATTTGTGAAGGAGTTGTATTTATAATGGAAGAGAATAAAGAATTTTTATTGACACAAGAGGGATACGATAAATTAGAAGAAGAATTAGAGAATTTAAAGGTTGTAAAGAGAAAAGAAGTTGCAGAGAGAATAAAGGTTGCTATATCTTTTGGTGATTTATCTGAAAATGCTGAGTATGATGAAGCTAAAAAGGAACAGGCACAAGTTGAAGAAAGAATCTTAAAATTAGAAAATATGGTTAGAAAAGCTGTTATCATAGATGAAAGCAAAATAGACCTTAATGTTGTTACAATAGGTTCAATAGTTAAAGTTAAAGATTTAGAATTTGATGAAGATGTTGAATATACTATAGTTGGTTCAACAGAAGCAGACCCATATGACGGTAAAATATCAAACGAATCTCCTGTAGGAAAAGCGCTTTTAGGAAGAGCTGCTAAAGAGGTTGTAGAAGTGCAAGTTCCTGATGGAGTTGCTAAGTTTGAAATATTAGAAATAAGAAGATAATCTGGAGGAAAAAAATGAAAAATAATCAACAAAGCAATGAAGAAGCACAAATTCAAGAAGACCTTAGTGAAGTACTTCAAGTAAGAAGAGATAAACTAAAAAAATTACAAGAGTCAGGTAGAGACCCTTTTAAAGAAAGTAGATATGATAGAACTCATTATTCTATGGAAATAAAAGATAACTTTGAAGCTCTTGAAGGTCAAACTACAAAAGTAGCAGGACGTATAATGAGCAAGAGAATACAAGGTAAAGCTGGTTTTATAGATATTCAAGACCAAGAAGGAAGAATTCAATCTTATGTAAGATTAGATGCTATAGGGGAAGAAGAATATAGTGTATTTTCAACATATGATATTGGAGATATAATTGGTATTGAAGGGGAAATATTTAGAACTAAAAAGGGAGAAATATCTGTAAAGGCTAAATCTGTAGTATTATTATGCAAATCTTTACAAGTTTTACCAGAAAAATACCATGGATTAAAAGATCAAGAATTAAGATATAGACAAAGATATGTTGATTTAATAGTGAACCCAGAAGTAAAAAATGCTTTTTTAATTAGAACGAAAGCATTAAAAGCATTAAGAGCATATTTAGATGACAGAGGATTTTTAGAAGTTGAAACTCCAATATTAAATACTATAGCGGGTGGAGCAAATGCTAGACCTTTCATAACTAACCATAACACTTTACATATACCAATGTATTTAAGAATAGCAAACGAATTATACTTAAAGAGACTTATTGTTGGTGGATTTGATAAAGTTTATGAAATGGGAAGAATGTTTAGAAATGAAGGTATGGATTTAAAACATAATCCTGAATATACGGCTATAGAATTATATCAAGCATATGCAGACTACACTGATATGATGGAGATAACAGAAAATGTTGTTGCACATATGGCTGAAGTTGCTACAGGAAGCATGATAATCAACTATCAAGGAACAGAAATAAACTTTACACCTCCTTGGAAGAGAATGACTATGGAAGATTGTGTGAAGGAATATTCTGGTGTAGATTTTTCTACAATAAATACAGATGAAGAAGCATTAGAAATTGCTAGAGAAAAAGGCATAGAAATAAAACCTGGAATGAGAAGAGGGGAAGTAATAAATGCTTTCTTTGAAGAGTTTGGAGAAGATAAATTAATCCAACCAACATTTATAACACATCATCCAGTTGAAGTATCTCCATTATCTAAGAGAAATGCTGAAGACCCAAGAAGAACTGATAGATTTGAAGCTTTTGCTAATAAGTGGGAATTAGCTAATGCATTTTCTGAGCTTAATGACCCAATTGACCAAAAAGGAAGATTTATGGACCAATTGAGAAAAAGAGAATTAGGAGATGATGAAGCTTTTGAAATGGATGATGATTTCTTAAAAGCATTAGAAGTAGGTTTACCTCCTACAGGTGGACTAGGAATAGGTATAGATAGAGTTATTATGCTATTAACTAATTCTCCATCTATAAGAGACGTATTATTATTCCCAACTATGAAACCTATTGATAATAATCAAAATAAAGAAGAAGAAGAAAAATAAAAAATACAAGCATTCTACTAAGTTTTAAATAGAATAGAGCTATTAAATTATCAATAAATAGCTTTATTTTATTTAAAATGTCAATGTAGAATGCTTTTTATATATTCTAAAAAAATTTTCATGTATTTAATTTATAAATTACCAACAAACGTTACAAACTGATATTAGTTTTTGTTGATTGGAACTTTATATTTAGAAAATATGATTGAAAGTAATTTATTATGAAAATATTTAAAGTAATTTTTGGGAAGGAAAAAGGAATAAGTTTTGAGAATACTATATATAAAAAATTATTGGGGGAATGTGTGATGTTTCAAGTAATTGATTTTTTATGTTTAGCTTGTATTGGATTTTTAGTTCTTGATGTTATGGTATATTTTTGTAAGGATGCAATGGATATATTTGAAAGTACAACTAAGGTTAATAAAGTTAAGAGTATAAATGTTTGGGCAGATAGAGTCAGAGCTAACTCATATTCTTATGAAAATAAAATTGCAAAATAGGAAAAACTGTATATGCATGTGTTACTTGTAATATCAAGGGTTATATCTGTTAGTTTTAGTTAAATGTATTAAAAAAAACAAAGAGCTATAACCTTTTTTAAAATAAAAAACAAAAAAAGTATTGACGAATTATTTTTAAGGTGATATAGTATTACTTGTCCTTAAGAAAAGGGCAAACATGAAAAATGAACTTTGAAAATTAAACAGTAGGTTAATTTATAAAACAAGAAACAAACCATAAAGCCAGATATTTTGATAACAATAGTATCTGAGCCTGATAAACTTTTATTTGAGAGTTTGATCCT
>NZ_JAGWCY010000013.1:0-72538 GCF_020657785.1 Clostridioides sp. ZZV14-6154
TTTTATTAATATAATCAGTTCTTATATTAGTTAATCTTTGATGAAGTTTTTGTACTTTAACTACTTGCTTTTGGATATTTTGACGAGTAGCTCTCCCTTCTTCTATTTTATTTCTTATTTTTAAACTTTCATATTTTCTTGAAAGTTTTCTTTGTTCTCTTTTTAATTTCTTCTCAACTTTCTTAACTGTAGAAGTTTTATTTATATTTTTAAACTTCTTTTTATCTGAACATATTAAAAAATCTTTAATTCCTAAGTCAATACCTATTCCTTCATTAGTACATTTAGATACTCGAATATCATCTTCCTCAACTAATATAGATACATAGTATCTATTAGATTTTTGACTTACTGTACCACTTTTAACTATTGAATTTATTGGTATATATCCAAATTCTTTTAATCTTACCCACCCAAGAGTAGGTATTTTAACTCTATGCCTTTCAATAGTCCAATCAGTCTTATTATTCTTAGGGAAATATGCTTTTACATCTTGATTTTTCTTTTTCTTGAACTTAGGAAAGCCTTTAGCACCTTTAAAAAAGTCTTTAAAGGCTTTATCCCCATTCATAATAGCTTGTTTAGTAGCTTTAGAAGATACTTCTTTAATCCATTTCATATCTTGATTATTAGGTACATACTCGTTATTTATCCATTTAGAAAAGTCCATATCACTCACAAATTTTCCTTCTTTTTCATAAATCTCTTTACTATGAGCAATATAGAAGTTGTATATAAACCTTGATACACCAATAGTTTTGTGTATTTTAGATTTTTGTTCATCAGAGGGGTTAATCTCTATCTTGTATGCTCTTTTCAATATCTTCATCCTCTCTAATCTTTTTCTTGTATTTTTTTAATCCATATATGCGACAACTAAAAATATGAAGTATTGATATTATATCTTGAACTAATTCTTCCTGAGGTGAAAGACTTTCATTATTTACAACTATAATCTCTACATTGAATTTAGTTAAAAATCTTTCAAACCAATCATATCCGAAACGAATAAATCTATCTTTATGAGTTATGATAATTGTATTTACTTCATTAGTCATACAACTATCAATAAGTTTATTCCATTTTTTGCGATTATAATTTAACCCACTTCCATAATCCTCAATGACTTCATCTACTATTATTCCTTTAGAATTAGCATATTGTCTAAGAAATTCAACTTGATTTTTTAAATCATCTTTTTGATTAGAGGTTGAAACCCTTGTATAAATAACTACTTTTCTATTATCTGTTTCTTTATGTATTCCTGTATATTCTAGATATTGTTCATGAGTGTAATACCTTCTATTCGTAGGCGTTCTAAATGCCTTTAATTTACCATCATTATCCCATCTTTGCAGAGTTATAACTGACATATTTAATAATTCTGCAAATTCTTTAGGTTTATAATGTTTACTCATATAATCACACCTTTCTGTGATTATATTATACTATATTTGATTATATTTAAATATATTTTTATTTTCTAATTACAACTCCTTATTATATTAAATTATAGACAAACTAAAAATATTCTATTGATTTATATTATAATGTTTACTACTCAAATATTATAATATAAATCAATAGAATTTAATAGTAAGACATAAATAGAATGTTGTATAGAAATTTTGTATAAAGGATAAGATGAAGTATAGAAAATTTGTATATCCAATATTATGTATAAGCTGTAGAATTATTGAATAGAAAAAAGCTATATGATATACTTTTTAGGTGAAAACTAGATAAGATGGAGGGAAAAACGTGAAAAAAAGGTTATTAAGTTTACTATTATGTATAGCTATGATTGCGACATTATTAGTTGGGTGTTCAAACAACAATTCAAATGAAGCAAGTAATAAAGATGCTAATGCAGAAAAGGTTACAGCTGACCCAGTTGATACAACAAAAGTATTTGTATCTGCTAAGTGGGTAAAAAGTGTTATTGATGGAAATCAACCAGAGTCTAAAAATTATGTTATAGCAGAAGGCTCATGGGGAGCAACTGAACAAAATGAGGGCTACTTGAAACAGCATATACCAGGAGCTATTCATATTGATACAGACTCTTTAGAATATGATAATGATGAAGGAGTAAAAGACTTTGATAACTACAATATCAAACCAGCAGATGTAGTTGAAAAAGTATTACTTAGCAATGGAATTACATCAGATACAACTGTTATACTATATGGTTCTGATTCAGGAGTAGATAGAATAGCATTCATTTGTCTTTGGGCTGGTGTTAAAAATGTTAAAGTTATGGATGGAAGTATTGAAGCATGGAAAAATGCAAAATATGATGTAGAAAAAGGAGAAGTAGAGCCAAAACCTCAAAAAGAGTTTGGTGTAAAAGTTCCAGCACATCCAGAATATGTAATGGACATAAAAGATGTAGAAAATAAATTAAAAAATGACCCTAACTTTAGATTAGTAAGTATAAGAAGCTTAGAAGAGTTCTCTGGAAAAACGAGTGGATACAATTATATTGATAAAGCTGGAGAGCCAAAGGGTGCTGTATGGGGACGTGCAGGTACTGATGCAAGCAGTATGCAAGATTATATGAATGAAGATGGAAGTTATGTAGATTTTGATAAAGTATTAGGTTATTTTAAAGATATTGATGTAACAAAAGATACAAATACAGCATTTTATTGTGGAACTGGATGGAGAGCAACTATTCCTTGGTTAATGTGCTATGAAAATGGATGGAAAAACATCACTTTATTTGATGGTGGATGGTGGCAATGGCAAACACAACCTAATCTACCAGTACAAGTGGGAAATCCTAAAGATGGGGATGTTAAGTATACAACTGTAGGTGAATTATCAACTGATAAAGCTAAAAAATAATATAAAAAAAGAGGATATATTAATATAGTTTTTATAAGTAATAAGTTATATCCTATTAAAAAAAACTTGAAGTTTTATAAGTTTCAGTAAAGAATACAAGTTTCAATAGAGAATATGAATTTCAATAGAAAAGGGGCTGTTTCAAAATAAAAATTGTACTGCACCCAAATTGTTGGACCAAAAATCTAACGATTGGGGTGCAATACAAAGCTAATTTTGAGACACCTCCTTTTTTATATTTTTTTGAGTTATGAGTAGTACTTATTTTCTGTATATATTTATCACAATATCAATATATATTTACTATGCTATCAATATATGTTTATTACAATACAAATATACATTTCTTATTATACCAACTTATACTATAGGATATTACTAAATAAGATTATTCTGTTTTAAGATAAATATTATTATAAATACCGTAATTATGGAAAATGCAGAAGTAAATACTACAATTTGTCCAGCTAACTCACTATCAGAATTCATCTGTTGAGCCATTGTAAATGAAGAAATAGCAGTTGGAGCAGATAACATTATCATAAGTGAGGCTAATTCTACATTTCTAAATCCAAGGAAAATGCTAATTGGTAAAAATATAGCAGGTATAAGAATAAGTTTTCCGCACACACCCAGTATAATTGGTCTTATATGTCCCTTTAGAGCAGAAAAGCTGAAAGAGCCTCCTAGAATTATAAGTGATAGAGGAGTAGCAATTTTAGAAATATCACCAATAGTTTTATGTAAAAATTCAGGGATTTTAATATTTAAAATAAGCATTATCAATCCTATTACAGAAGCGATTATAAGAGGATTTGTTAAAACACCTTTAATCATGTGCTTTATATTTATTTTACCTCCTCTAAAAATTTCAAGTATTACAACTGATAATACATTGAACATAGGAACAATAACTGCAATTAATAAAGATGTAACGCCAATATTTTTATCACCAAATAGTGAGATTGTTACAGGTATACCAAATATAACAAAGTTACTGCGAAAGATACCTTGTATTAATGCACCTCTTGTTTTATTATCTTTTTCAATTTTAGGTATAATAAAAACTAAGAGTAAAAAGATTGAAAAAATACTTATAACAGCTACAGCCATAAGTTTGAGGTTGAGAGAACCATTTAAATCTGTATTGTATATATTAAAAAATAATAATAATGGCAGGAAAGATTTGAAACAAACATTATTCATTTTATTTAAGGTATGTTCATCAAATAAACCTAATTTTTTCAGAGCATACCCAAGTGACATTGTGAGAAACAAAGGAAGAACGACATTTATAGATAGAATTAAATTTTCCAAAGTTTATTCTCCATAACTTGACAATTCGATTAAATTTCCATCAGGGTCTCTTAAGTAAATAGACTTCATTTTACCAAAGACTCCTGTGCGTTCTACAATTCCTTGCTCAATTTGAATCCCATTTTGTTCTAAGTTTGTTTTTGTCATGTCAATATTAGTATTTATTTCAAAACACAAATTAGCACTACCTGTTTGTACGTTTTTGCTGTGAGGTGTAAGTTCATGACCTTTTAAATGGACATTTATTTTGAAATCTCCAGAGTAAAGTTCATATCTTTCATTTATTTTCTTTAATGTAAAACCAAGTTTTTTATAAAAACTGATACAGTTTTCTATATTATTAGTAGTAATGACCACATGGTCTATTTTTTTTATCATAATAACTCCTCGAAATTTTATATAGATTTATTAACTATGTTGATATTTTCTTTTAATAAGCTGTAAAATAAGATTTAGTAAAATATAAGAAATAATTTAAAATTCATTGATTTAATAGTTAAACAAAATATAAGAAATAATCTGAAATTCATTGATTTAGTAGTTAAACAAAATATAAGAAATAATTTAAATCTATTGAATCAATAATTAATTAAAATAGAAAAATAATTTAATAACAATTAAGCTAATCATTAATTAAGTGAGACAAATTAATGATTAGCTATAGTAAATCTAATTAATTAGAATAACTTCCTTTAAGTGTAAATCTATCTAAAATATGTCCATCCATGGCTTCAAAAAGCTCATTCATATAAAATCCCTTTTCAAGATTAAGAGTAGTATCAAGTGCAAACACATGTATTTCATAAACATGTAGTCTATCTGGAGGAGCCATACCACCATAAACACTAGCTTCTAATCTACCAATATCACCTAATTTACTATGCCAACTAGTAGTTCCTTGAATAAAATCAGTAGCTGTTATGCTTTCATTTTCCTTTAGTTCATCTTTTGTTATATTTGCAGCTAGCCAATGTATCCATGCAAATCCACATACAGGAACTGAATCTTTGTCCTCTAAAAATACAGCAAAGGATACTGTATGCTCTGGAGCATCTTCAAATTTTAGAGGTAATGAATATGTAGGCATACCACCTTTATTAAATTGATTTCCTCTTTTCCCATATTTATCTTCTATAACACCATTTACTATACCTGTACTAGTTACTTTCACAATAATTTACCTCCTAAATATATAATAAATTAATAAAAATTTTCTGTAAGTTTATTATATACTAGTTGTAAATAATGGTAAATTACTTACTTTTTTGTGTGTATTAGTTTATTATAAAATCCCTTTTTCCTCAAGAATATCTTCCATACCATTCTCTAGCATAAAATTAATTCCTATATCTTGCATTATAGCTAAAGCATCTAACATCTGCTTTCCACGAATAGGTGTAAGTGAATATTCAACTTTAAGTGGATATCCTTCATATGTCTTTTTATCAACCAGCCCAAATTCAATCAATTCTTTAAGTTGTTCAAGCAACATTTTTTGGTTGATTCCATTAATCTCTTTTTCTAGTTTTGATAGAGAAGTTGGACCTATACGTAATCTCCATAATATAATAGACTTCCATTTACCTTTTATCATATCATGTGTTAGTTCTAATGGACATGTATATTTTTCACGAAGCTTCAAGTATAGTCACCTCCAATTTATTTTGCAAAAATACGTTTTGAAGCAATATTATATACAAGCTCAACTTTTTTATTTGAAACATCCCATGAGTTTAATTCGTTTTTTACTAAATCTGGATGTTTTTTGCTTATGTCTCTGAGAGCATTTCCAACAGATTTTCTTAAGTATTCACTGTCATCATCTTTCAAACTAGAAAGCAATGATATAGCTACAGTGGGGTTGGTTTTAAAATAGTCTCGGATAGTCCAAACTCTAAGACCCTCTGTCACAGCTCTCTTTATATTTGGATTGTCAGAACTTAACCATTCTTTTATCACAGGAAGTGATTTATCATATCCAACTTCACTACAATAATAATCAAATGATTTAGCTAATATTTCTTGTACTCTCCAGTTTTCATCTTTACTCACATTGTTTTTTAAAAATAATAAGGCTTCAGAAATATGTATTGATATAAAGCCTAATATAAACACTGCTAATTCTCTTACTTGATAGTATTCTGATCTATATAAGTAAATTGATAGATAATAACACTTCTTTGAGTCATTATTTTTTACAATTTTTTTAGCAATGTTTTCAATTTCTTTAAAACCATTTTCTATGGTAATAATTTTTGCAATTACTTCTTCCAAGTATATCTCCTCCAATAAGTAGATTAGTTTAAATTTAATACATTATTCATAATAAAAAAATTTATTTAATTTAGATAAAATAAAGACTTGTCAAAAAACGTTTGCAAGCCCTTAATATTAGAATAAATAAAAAACAATAAAAAATCAACCTAATTTAACATATAAATTTACTTTTATTATGAGTTTTATATTATAAGAAGCTATATTTAAAAAATTAATTGAGTTATATAAATTTAACTTAATTTGAGTATACTAATATAATAAATTATTATATAGTAATACTTAGATGGAATGAATATTTTACCAATTCTATATGATGGTGTATAATTAGGTGATAAAGCAGATGTAATAAGGATATTTTGAGTAAATTACAATTGTGCTTATGATGACTTAAACTATTATTATAGAATTATCATAACTTTTTTAAAGCTTTATTAAGATAATTTCAATTAATATAAAAATATATAATAATTGATTTAACTTGAAACAATAATAAAAGAATATAAAAGACGGTGTGTGAAGATATATGAAAGGTAATATAGAAGATATACAAAGGGTAATATAATAGAAAACTAAAAAAATAATATAACAAGAGAGTAAAATAGGAGGAAAAAATGATACCAGGACTTAAAGAGAGTTTGTTAGGATTAATAAACGAAAGTGCATATAATCCTCTAAAAAAGGAAGAATTAGCAGAAATTTTTGATATACATTCATCAGAAATGCCGATGTTCTATAATTTTTTAGAAGAATTAGAGGAAGATGGTTATATATGTTTTACTAAGAAAGGTAAAATGATATCACCAAATCAAATGGGATATTTTGTTGGTAAATTTACAGCACATAAAAAAGGCTTTGGATTTGTAGAATCTGATGTTGAATACACACAAGATTTATTTATCTCAAGTGACAATATAAATGGAGCTATGCATAATGATAGAGTTATGGCAGAGATAGTTGTACCTGCAACTGAAGAAAAAAGAGCAGAAGGAAGAATCGTAAAAATTATAAAGAGGGAAATAACTAAAATAGTAGGTACTTTTCAATCAAGTAAAACTTTTGGGTTTGTAACACCAGACAATAAAAAATTTACTAAGGATATATATATACCTAAAAGATATTTTAGTGGAGCAGTAGATAATGATAAGGTAGTTTGTGAAATTACAGTATGGCCACAAGAAGATAGAAAACCAGAAGGAAAGATTATAGAAATACTGGGTCAAAAAGGCGAAAGAGGAGTAGAAATAGACTCTATAATAAGAGAACATGGTCTTCCAGAAGAATTTCCTAAGAAGGTATTGCAAGAAGCAGAAGCTGTAGCTGTTGAAATTCCAGAAGAAGAGGTAAAAAGAAGAAGAGATTTAAGAGATTTAAACATATTTACTATAGATGGAGATGACGCAAAAGATTTAGATGATGCTATATCAATAGAGGTATTATCTAATGGAAACTTTAAATTAGGAGTTCATATAGCTGATGTTACACATTATGTAAGAGAAAAAAATAAATTAGATAAAGAAGCTTTAAAAAGGGCTACATCTGTGTACTTAGTAGATAAAGTAATTCCAATGTTGCCAAAGACTCTTTCTAATGGAGTGTGTAGTTTAAATCCATTTGAAGACAAATTAACTCTTTCTATATTTATGGAAATAGACCATAAGGGAAATGTAGTTAAGCATGAAATATGTGAATCTATAATAAATTCAAAAGCTAGAATGACTTATACAGAAGTATCTGATATATTAGAAAAAGATGATGAAAAGCTTAAAAAGACTTTTGAACATGTTGTAGATGATTTTAAGAACTCTGAAACTTTGGCTAGAATTCTTATGTCAAGAAGAGAAAAAAGAGGGGCTATAGACTTTAACTTCCCAGAAGCAAAGATAATTCTAAATGGAAATGGAGAAGTTGCAGATATAAAACCATATGAAAGAAGAATTTCTAATAAAATAATAGAAGAGTTTATGCTTATAAGTAATGAAACAATTGCTGAACATTTTTACTGGATGGGTATACCATTTGTGTATAGAATACATGAAACACCATCTTTAGAAAAAATGGAAGAATTGAGTAAGTTTATATCTACATTTGGATATACAATAAAAGGTGATAAGGAAGAAGTACATCCAAAGGCATTACAAGGAATAATAGAGAAGATAAAAGGCAAAACAGAAGAGGGAGCAATCAGTACCATAATGCTTCGTTCTTTAAAACAGGCTAAGTATTCACCAGAATGTAGTGGTCACTTTGGGTTAGCAGCTAAATTCTATTGTCATTTTACTTCACCAATAAGAAGATATCCTGACCTTCAAATTCATAGAATAATAAAAGAATCTTTAAATAATAAGATAAATGGAAAGAGACAAGAGCAACTTACTACTATAGTAGATTATGCATCTGTTCAATCATCTGAAAAAGAAAGAAAAGCAGAATTGGCGGAAAGAGATGTACATGACTTCTATAAGGCTCTTTACATGAAGGATAAAGTTGGTCAAGAGTTTGAAGGTGTTGTATCTAGTGTGACTTCATTTGGAATATTTGTTGAGCTAGGTAATACTATAGAAGGATTGATAAGACTTGCAAATATGAATGACGACTATTATATCTATGATGAAAGTTCTTATAGTGTGTTAGGTGAGAGAACTAAGAAGTCATATAAAATAGGTGACCTTGTTAAGATAAAGGTTGAAGGTGTAAATGTAGATTTTAAAGAAATTGACTTTGAGATAGTTGAAAAGATTGAAGAATAAATAAAATATAAAGAATAAGGTTTACTATTTGAAAATAAGAGTAAACAGGGAAAAATTAATATCCTAAAATAAGAAAATACAGGAATATTTAAAAGTAGACATGAGAATTTGTAGTGTTTATAGTATGATTAAATGTAGAATCTTTGATAAAAAGTAGATGTTTACAATATTTAGCGAAAAGTATATATTAAAAAAATAGATTTTTTAATAGGAAATAAGTGTATCATTCAGAACTTGAGATACACTTATTTTTTATTTTATATAATTTATATAATTTTGACACTACAACACATGTATTTTACTCAAAAGATAGAACTAATTGATGTAATCTTTGTGTATGTGTGCGTAATAAAATTCTTTGATTCCACATCAGAAATATTACCTTATGCACACTTTAATTTTTAAGAAGTAATGATATTTTTATAAGTAGCTTTTCTTTTCAATACTCTTTGCTATGAGTTGAAATTATAAAAATACTACTTAGGAGGTAAGTAATTATGGGCATGCAATTCAGTTTACTCTGACTGGTTGTCCTTTTGGTGGAGATGATGATAATATCTTTAGACACTTCAATTATTTTTAAATCACTATAGTACAGAAGTCATTAGTATATAAGCACATTTATTTTATTTATTAAGAGAAATTAAAATCTTTAGAAAAAATTTAGAAATTTCTAAATAATATCTTAAGTTTTAGAATCTATTATGGAAATATAATGAAATATAATAAAAAATTCATAAAAATAAAATACTATAAAATGATTTGTGGGGTGTACTTATATATGGAAATGAAAATATCAGTGTCTAATCTCAGCAAGAGGTTTGGTTCAAAAATGGCTCTTGAAAATGTAAACATTGAAATTGATAGTGGAATGTTTGGACTTTTGGGAAGAAATGGAGCAGGAAAAACAACATTTATGCGAATTCTAGCTACTTTGTTATCAAAGACAGATGGTTCAATAGATATGTGTGGGATTCCTATAGAAAAAACGAAAGAAATTAGAAATATGGTTGGTTACCTTCCTCAAGATTTTTCAATGTATCCTAATATGACAGTGTATGGAGCAATGGATTATCTAGCTATTTTATCAAATATACCATCAGGAAAAAGAAGAAAAATTATCAATAAGTTATTAAGCAAAGTAAATCTAACTAATTATCAAAGAGTAAAAGTAAAATCTTTATCTGGAGGTATGAATAGAAGACTTGGAATTGCACAAGCGCTGATTCACAATCCTAAAATTTTAATCGTAGATGAACCAACAGCAGGACTTGACCCAGAAGAACGTATACGATTTAGAAATTTATTATGTGAGATTGCCAATGATAGAATAGTTATATTATCAACACATATTGTAGGGGATATAGAGGCAACATGTGAAAATATAGCTATATTAGATAATGGAAAAGTCATATATAATGGAACAACTGAGGCATTATCAAAACTTGCTGATGGAAAAGTATATAGTGTTGAAGTAGATAAAAAAGACATAGAAAATATAAAAAATAGATTTGTAGTTATAGGTATGTTGACTCAAGGTGGAAAAGCTACACTTAGAATCATATCAAAATACAAACCTTTTGAAACAGCAGTAGAATGCAATCCGACTATTGAAGATGGCTATATGCTTATGATGGGAGGAGATAAGATATGAATCTATTTATAAAAGAGTGTAAAAACATATTAAAAAGCACAGTTTATTATGTTTTTATTGTAGTATTGGTAGTTTTCTATATTTCGCAACTTGGAAGTTCAGTTTCAGAAGACGCAAGCAAAAATATTCCTAATGATGGAAATCCATTGGTTGCACCTCAAAGGGTAGAAAATATTGATGAATACTACCTAAAGAACAACCAGTATCCATATGGTCAAAAAGAATCTTTGAAGTCTGATAAAGTGATTCCAAGTGCAACTATAAGTTTGATTAGAGAATATCAAGCAAATTCATATACAACATATCCAATGGGAATTATTAAGCATATAAAATTAAATGAAAGTAAGACCCAAACTATAGAGAAGTATATTGAGGAGATAACTGGTAACAGTATTGACAAAGTAAACTCAATTTGGAAAAGTGGGGAAAATATAGAAGTAAATACTTCTAAATTATCATTTGAAAGATTTCAAGAAGTAATGCAAAGTGTAGATGAAATTTTAGGTGGTGGGTCTGCGTATTCTATTGATAAATTACAAAGATTTGGTATGATTCCAGTTACTTATGAAGAAGCTATGCAAGATTATAACTATACAATACAAAAAGATAAAGTAACTAACGGCTATGCAAGAATTTTTTGTGACTATATAGGTATAATTTTAAGTATATTTCCAGTATTCGTAGCAGTCTTTATGTCAATGAAAGATAGACGTTCAAGAATGATCGAAATTGTCTACTCAAAACAAGCATCAACATCTAAAATAATTTTATCAAGATATTTTGCTCTTGTATTTATGATGATGTTGCCAGTTTTAATTTTAGGAATAAAAGAATTGCTTCCTTTAATTTCATTTGCTAAAGATGAAGGTATTTCTATTGATAATTTAGCATTTGTAAAATATACACTGTGGTGGTTGTTACCAACCCTTATGATAGTTACAGCTGTAGGAGTGAGTCTGACTGTATTAACAGACACACCAGTAGCAATTATTGTTCAATTAATTTGGTGGTTTTACAGTATAAACTCTATAGGTCTTGAAGGAGATTATCCATCAATGGGACTAATGATAAGACATAATAATGTACTAAATGGAACTATTATAGCAGAAAACTTTAATTCTATTATGAGTAATAGACTTTTAATGGGATTAGGAGCTTTAATAATTGTCTTTTTAACTACATTCTTATATGAACAAAAAAGAAGGGGGAATCTTAATGTTGGTTCAAAGTTTTCAAAATTATTTAGTTTTAATAAAAGAAAACTTCAAATTAAGCACTCTAATTAATCTAATATGTTCAATTGGGATGTTATGTTTGATTCCATTTATACAAGGGGTAGCAAATTTAGATAGTGTTTCAGCAGCTATATGTCTTGAAAACTATGTTGTAATAGTGGGAATAATAATGCTAGTTCCTACATTTTACTTAGAGCAATCAAAGGAAATTGATGAGATAGTATCATCAAAATCAGTATCTCAAGTAGTTATACAATTAATAAGAATAATAATGTCAATTATAAGTATGCTTGTGTTAATTACTGGATTTGTTCTGGTTTTAAAACATCTTGGAGGCAATTTCCCTATATTTAAATATATTGTGGGGAGTTTTGCATCAGCTATGTTTATCGGAAGTTTAGGTATGTTATTTTCAAACTTATTTAATAATACTATTATAGGATATATGGTATCTATAGGATATTTAATTTTAAATATGATGACTAGAGATAAGTACGTCGGAAATTTCTTTATAATGTCTATGAGTCGAGGTAGCTTTGATGAAAAGTATTGGTTGATATGTGGAAGTATTGTGTTGATAATTGTGTCTCTTTTGATAAAGCCAATAAAAAGAAAGATTGGTTAGTTAGATTAAAATTGTTTACTGTAGGCAAATTAAATAGAGTAATATAAAAGTTGTTTATTGCAGGTAAACTAAGTATACTAATATAAAAATTGTTTATTGTAGTAAAACTAAATAGATTAATAATAGGCATTTTTAGGTTAATAATTAGAACTATAATAAAAGTTATTAGATTTATAATATATGCTATCAATAATTTTATGTAATATGGATTTATTGATAATTGAATGCAGATAAGATTTGAATTAGTGCATTAGGTAAAATAAATATATCTTTAAATATGAATTTATATTTATAAAAGAGGCTATTAGTAGATTTGAGGCTGTAAGTAGATTTGTGTAGAAACAAATTTACCTACAGCCTTTTTATATTTACACTGATATCTTTATATTATAAAATATATCTATTTACTAAATTTTATCTAAAGATGTCAAAAGTATATTTTATATTAACTTTATATGAATGGGTTTATAAAATTTTCATAAAATTTCTATTTTTGCTTAGAAACCTTATTATTCATATTATCATTAGTAGGCATGGCTCCAAAGCTTAGTTTTTCGTACATTACTTGAGTAGGAGCTAACCAAACTGTACCATTTCCAGTAAATGTATTTAAGAAACCTTCACCATTTAAAGCAGAACCAATTAAAGATTTATCTGACTTTGTAACAGAAAAATTAACTCCAGATGTTCTTGCTATTGCAAAGTTACCATCTACTTTTAATTCTTCTCCATTACTCAATTCATACTCTATAATTTCACTTTGAGGTACAACACATTCTAGAACAACTACACCAGTACCACTTAACTCTATTTGGAAGAAACCTTCACCACCAAGTAAAGCAGAAGAGAAGTTTTTTTGTGTAAATGCCTTTACTTCTATAGTGTCAGAGCAACAATAGAACAGACCTTTATCGACGATTATAGAATCATTATCAAGGTTCATAAATAAATAATGTCTAAAAGAAGGCTCTAAATAAACTTCGCCAGTACCTTTATATGTAGGTTTCATCATTGACTCATTAGTAAGTGCTCCTGATATTCCTTTCTTGAAAAGACCTCCAACACCACCAATTTTAGTTTCAGAAGATATCTTTCCTTTATAATAGTACAATGCACCAGCTTCTGTTTTTATTGATGAGTTATTTAATTTTATCTTAATTTGTCTAGCTTTCAAGCCAGCCTCTCTAGCAAAATATAATCCCATTGCCATCATTGGGCTAGAAGCTCCTTCAAGTTTTTCAAATTCTAATATTTCAAATTCACTTCGACCATCTGATGTATTTTCTAAAATTTTTACTTTTTTGCTTAAATCCATACAAATTTCTCCCTACTATATTAAAATTTATCTCTAAAATATTATAAGATATAACTATATATTACATTTTTTTTGGAAAATTGGCTACTTTATCATCAAAGTTTTACATAGATATTAAGAAATTTTAAGAATATTTATAATTGAAGTATACTATTTGAGTATGTATTTTGAGTAGTATTTATAATTTGTGGGTATTATATTTTATGAGAGTGTTAAAAGCTAAAAGCGAAAAATAGGTATTGGAGTATTAAAATTTTTGTTTTGAGTTTGATAGATTATTTTTAGTAATTGATTTTGACTTTGCACTAAATATAGTTGATGCAATTTCCTACAATATATTGTTACATTATTTATCATATCTTGTTCAATTAGTTTAATGTATGTGTTGTCATATTGACTAAAGGTCTTTAATATGTTATCATACAGGGTAGTCAAAAGATTTATATATATGAAATATTTAGCAAATTCTTAGTGTGTATTAAAGAAATTTCTAGCAAAGAAGGTGAGATTTATATGGCTGGTAAAAAAATATTAGCAACAAACAAAAGAGCAAGACATGAATATTTTATAGAGGAAACATATGAATGTGGAATTGAATTAAAAGGAACAGAAGTAAAATCAATAAGACAAGGTAAAGTTAACCTAAGTGATGGATTTGCATCTGTAGATAACAGTGAAGTATTTTTAAAACAAGTTCATATAAGTCCATATGAGCAAGGAAATATATTTAATGTTGACCCTCTAAGAGTGAGAAAATTATTGCTTCACAAGCATGAGATAAGAAAGCTTATTGGAGCAACTACTATAAAGGGGTATTCACTTATACCACTTAGTTTATATTTAAAAAATGGTAAAGTTAAAGTAGAGATTGCTTTAGCGAAAGGTAAGAAGTTATATGATAAGCGTCAAGATATGGCTAAGAAAGATGCCCAAAGACGTATAGAAAGAGAAATGACAGGGAAATATTAAACTAGTTAAAATTGTATTTTTTAGAATAAAATTCTTTATTATCTAGAACATAACATTGATTTTTATTCTTAAAAGTATTATATTATATATACATTAAAAATTTAATAAAAATGGTGATAAAGTTTGCGAAGAGTCTAATGGACTATAAACTACTCAAGGGGGCGTAAAGGTTTCGACGTGGGTTTGGAACTTGAGGCTGCGTGTCGTGTTACTCTGGGTCACGTAAAAACTGGGGAACTTTAAAATAAACGCAGACGATAATTTCGCGATAGCAGCCTAGTTGCTGCTCGTCCCTCTTAGCCCTCCTGCCGGCTAAGACTGGACGTCATTATGCAGGGAACTACTTTGAGGGTGTCTCGACTTAGGGTAGATTAATTGGGACTGGCTAAGCATAGAGCCTGCCACTTGGCGTTATGTGAGGCGAGATACTAGTAAAGTTGGCTACACATGTAGATGCAGCGAGGAAAAGATTTGCGGACAGGGGTTCGATTCCCCTCGTCTCCACCAATTTTGAAAAAAGAATGATGAAATACTTGGAAATACTAGTCTTTATTGACTAGTATTTTTTATTTTGGAGATAAAATCCACCAACCGTACCCCAACCACAGAAAATGAGGTTTTTTTGAGGGTATATTGGGGTGCATTTAGGTTGTATAAAAAGTTTTTATTTGTTTATTATTTTATTTGTTTATTATGATAATAGGTAACATAGAATTTTAATATCTACTTTATGATATAATATTTTTATAAATGTAAGATAGTTTAAGTTGTTAATTAGTAAAAATATATATTATATAAGCTTGATAGGAGTTGAGGTTTGTAATGGATGAAAGAAAACTAGAATTTTCTATTTTTTGCATTGAAGCTTTAGCAGAAAAATTGAATATAGATTCAGAAGGAGTTTATAAACTTCTTAAACATGATACTGATATTTTAGATAACTATATAATACCTTGCTATGAAGCACTACATTCTCAAAGTAAAGGTTACATAGTGGAAGATTTAATGCAAGTACTTAAAGAAAAGGGTGTGATATAATGATTGTATATCATGGTTCATATTGTGTAGTAAAAATGCCTAATATTACCTTTTCAAGAGATTCTTTAGATTTTGGAAAAGGATTCTATGTAACGAGTATAAAGACACAAGCAATTAACTGGACAGAGCGTTTTAAAAAAAGAGGTAAAAAAGCATATTTAAATAGTTATTCTTTAGATATTGATAAATTAAAAGAAAACTGCAAGGTAAAAATCTTCAATAGTTATAATTTAGAATGGCTTGATTTTATAATAGAATGTAGAAATATGAGTGATATATATATGAAATATGACATTATAATAGGTGGTATTGCTGATGATAAGATTTACAATACAATAGAACTGTATCAAGATAATCTCATTGAAAAAGATGAAGCTTTAAAAAGATTAAAATACTATAAACCAAATGAACAAATATGTATAACCAATCAAAATGTAATAGATAAATATTTAAAGTTTAGGTATGAAGAGGAGGTATAGTGATTATGGAAGCAAATAAAACATTATTACAAATACTATATAAAAAAATCATATTAGAATTTTCTAAGCAAACAGGCAAGAGCTTGGAAGAAAGTATGGATTATTTATATACTTCTGAAACATATAAACTTATAAGTGAAGGTGTGGCAGATATGCACTGTAAGGGTCATATATACTTGGCTCAAGAATTAATGTTAGAAAATGGATTAATATACCATAAAGGCTACCCAAGATAAACAGTTAAAATGATGTTATAAGAGAAGAAGGATATAATTAGTTTTTACCTGAATAATTATATTTATTATTATGGTCTAATAAAACATATTTTTTAAAAAGTGAATGGAATTCTCATTAATCTGAATTAATGAATTTTATAAATTGTCGATTAGTATAATTAAAATGTGTAAGTAAAAGTATGCATATTAAGATTAATTATTAATTATTTAAAATGTGATTGGAGAAGTGCATGGAATATTTAAAAAATATTGTTGAAAACGTAGTTTCATCTAAAATTTATACTATGGTATATATAGGCTTACTGTTTTTTAACTTAATTCAAGGTAGGTTCTGTAGTATATATGTAACTAAATATATAAATAAAATTATGTCCACAAGATACCAAATAGTAGAAGATATAAAAAAAATATTGATTGAAGAATTAGAAGTAAAGGAGATTTATATTGAATATTATGATTGCTATATAAAATCTTGGACTTACTTCATATTATTTTTTGTTTCTATAATTCAATTAATAGGATTGTTTATATTTGAGGGGAGAGATACAATAAGTATAAATGTATGCTTGTTAACTTCAGTTATAGCATTAATGGAATGTCGTGATAATAAAAGGGTATTTAAAAGAATGGGAAAAGAAATTGATAGTAAAATTGAAAAATTAATAACCGATTTTTCTGAGATTAACGAAATAGAAATAAAAGATGCTATTAAAAATTCTAATTTTGACTAATTAACATTCACTTCTTCTATGATAAAATTTAAAAATAGTACCTAATCCATATAAAAATATGTTTTAATACAAAAAGTAAATTAAAATATCAACAAATAAATAGTCTATAGATTTATGTAATTATTAAAAAAGTGTTTTTATATTAAGTATATAATATATGATTACTGTAAAAAATAATTTAGAAGAATATATTAAATAAAAAACTTAATGATATGTGTATTCTGATATTTATATAAAAATGCTATATTATTAATAAAGAAGTGATTAAATTTAATTTTAAACAAGGGTATAAAAAATATATTATTAATAGTAATTATGATAATTTTATTATTACAATAAGAGTGAATTATTTTTATGAATAGAAGCTAAGATTATTCTTAGCTTCTAAAATGAAAATATTTTATCCAACTTTTCTACAGCTTCAACTTTCTTATCTTCCATAACTTGAGTATATATATTTAAAGTTATTGATATATCATAATGACCCATTAAAACTTGTACAGTTTTAGGAGGGACATCATTCTCAAAAAGTCTAGTCGCATAAGTTTTCCTAAGACCATGAAACTTTATAGGCTCTATATCTAAGCTATTTAATATAGACTTTAAATTCCTTAATGGTCTTTTATCATCTATAGGGGTGCCTAATTCATTGCAAAATACATAATTATTATTTATATACAATTCTCCAGCCTTTAATATATCCGAATTTTGATTTACTTTATGCTCTTTCAATTTATTTAAAACATCTTTTGGAATAGGTACAGTTCTGTAAGAATTTGATGTCTTTGGCTCTTGCTCTAATACTTTAAGCTCTCTATTTCCAGTTTTATCTATAAAATATGTTCTTTGAAGAGTTCTTTTAACTGTTAAATTAGACTTTTTAAAATCAATATCAAACCATTTAAGTCCTAATAATTCTCCTAATCTAAGTCCAGTACCAAGAGCAAGTAAAAATAATATCTCTAATTTATGACCATCTATAGCTTTTATAAAACTCTTTTGTTGTTCAAGAGTCAATATTTCAAGCTTATTTTCCTTTTTTTCAACTGGTATATTTACCATAGTACAATAATTACGTTGTATAAGACCTTGTTTTTCAGCTTCTGATAAGCAGGTTTTCAGTTTAGTGTTTATTTGTCTTATAGTAGGTATACTTTTATTGGAATCAAGCAATCTATTGTAATATTTTTGTATGTGAGATACTCTTAAGTCCTTTAATTTAACATTGCCTAAATCAGTATCTTTAATATAATTACGATAGATGCTTTCATATCTTTCAAATGACTTAGGTTTTAAATCTTTTATTCTATATTCAAATAACCAATTGTAAAACCAATGCTCTAAAGTTATTTTATCATCTGAAATATCAGAGCTTAAATAATATTGTTTTTTATAAGCATCAAGTTTATCTTTAACTTCCTTTTGAGTCTTACCATAAAATTCTTTTCTTATTGGTTTACCATCTTCATTATAGCCAATCATTATACGGGAACGCCAACCATCTTTATATTTTCCGATAGAGCCTTCTCCATTAGCTCTTTTAGTTGCCATTTTTAAACAGCTCCTTATATGATTTATAGTTATATCCATCAAAAAATGTAATACATTTCTCTAATAAGAATTTTATAACTTCATCAGCTTCTAGTGTTTCATAGAAGTTTAGCATTAATGTGTTGTATTCTTGTTTATGTTTAGCTGGTATTGATAGAACTCCTATATCATTACTTATAAGTATTAGGTTTGAGGTAAGTCTAGCAGTTCTTTTGTTGCCATCATAGAAGAATTGGCAATAGGACAACCATAAATTTATTATTATAGCCTTTTCTAAGGGGTTAGTTATTTTATTTATGATATTTATGTCACTTGCAAATAAATCATTTAATAGAGTGGCTTCTATGCACTCATATTGAGTAGTACCAGCTATACCTATGTTACCATTTCTAAAATCTCCAACGATTAGAGCTTCATCTTTTGCAACTATTTTATGTATAGAGCAAATTGTATCTTTATTTAAAGATAAGTTTTCTTTGTTACTTAATTTTATTACATAATCCCATGATGATTTTATATTTAGTATTTGATTTTGGTCACTTAATTTATGCCCACCTACTGTTATACCATCAAGTAATGTTTGTACTTCTGGGAATGTAAAGGGGTTATTTTCTAGATTACCCATATCATATACAAATTCACTTATCATTCTTCTAATGTATGTTAAAGTATATTTTTTATCTCCATGAGGTAGATTAGTAGGGAATTTATGTGTGTATTTTGGTATATATGATTTATTCATGATTTTAGCTCCTTTCATATCTAATTTTTATTTATTAACTATGAATGTATAAAAGTTAATAGGTAAACCTATATTTTGAAAATATGCAATACTAATATTCTTCATCCTCATCTTCAATAAGACCATTAGAGTTTTCTTGTATAAAATTTTCAACAAGACCATTTATCACCCAATTTAGATTTTTGGAGAAGTCTTTGAAGTCAGAGAAGCTTAAGCTAATTGGTTTTATTGTATCTGCATTATCTGCAATTTCAAACTTTGTCTTATAATCTGTTTTTACATCATAACCATAATTTTTTAATATATGAATTACTAAATCAAATTCTGACTTATCTATATAATAAGAAACTGGAGTATTATCTATGTTAATATCTTTATTTATAAAATCGATAAGAAAGTTATCTATAATATATCCAGTCTGGGGATTTCTATAGAGGATTGTTTGGTTATCTATTTTTATCTCTTCTAATGGAAATCCAAATAAGTCTTCAATCTTAGTATAAGTAGCAAGTGCTATTTTTTTTAATATTTCAATTCTAGGCATTTTTGTTCCATTCTCATAATTTATAATTTCATTCTCAGAACAATTTATTTTTTCTGAGAGTTCTTTGAGAGATATATTATTTATATTTCTAAATTTGCTTATATTATTTCCGATGAGTTTTGCTGAGTAATTATCAAATGTTTTTACAACTAAATCCAATTCTTTTAAATTAGTATAATTATTTGTTGAAGTATCTAAATCACTTTCATCAATAATAAGCCTATTTATAGGAATTGATAATGCAGTAGATATTTTTTTTATCATATCTAAACTAGGCTTTCTTTGGCCTTGCTCATATTTAGCTACAGCATAAACTGAGCAACCAATCTTATTAGCTAACTCATCCCTTGACATATTTATAGATTTTCTATATTGTTTAATCTTTTTTCCAATTGTATTATCTATCATAATTTCACCTCAAATACATTATAACACTAAATGGGTCTATTGATACACTTAAATATATTGACAATACACCGAATGGGTGTTAGAATATTTTATAGAAATGAGAATACACAAAATGGGTATGAAAGAAAGGAGGAAATCAATGAAACTCAAATTAAAAAGAATTGAAAAAGGTATAAAGCAATATGAATTAGCTGAAAAAGTTGGCATCTCAAGATATTATTTATCCTCTTTAGAAAGAGGTAAATCAAAGAATCCAAGTAATATGTTGATGTCAAAATTGGCTCAAGAACTAGATACAAGTGTAGAAGATTTATTTTTTGATAAGGAGGAATGATGTATGGCAGATACAAATAATTTAGAAGTTCTTAAAACACTACAAGCTACATTGAATATACTTGTCAAACAAGAACAAGAAGCACAAGAAAGGTCAAAAGGGTACAAAGAGATACAAACATATAGAAGAGATAAAGCTCAACTTATCACATGTAAAGAAGCTTCTAAAATTTATCCCATAGGGGAATCAAAATTTAGACAGTTATGTCATTCTAAAAATAAAGGATTTCCTTGTATATGGATAGATAATAGAGTGTATATAATAAAAAATAAACTAGATGATTGGTTTATTGAAAATGCAAATGGCATAAAATTATAGGTTTAAGTGGGTGATAGTACTTGAGTAATCTAGGTTGGATAAAGCTTCATAGAAAGATAAAAGAAAGCCCACTATATAAAGATTGTAATTCCAAACAAAGAGATATACTCATAAACCTATTACTGTCAGTTAATCATAAGCCTAATAAATGGGTTTATGGAGGTAAAGAATATGAAGTTAAATCTGGACAGTTAATAACATCTTTGGAAAGTATAGCAAATATGTGTTCAAAAGATGTAAGTATCCAGAATGTAAGAACTGCTTTAAAGAAATTTGAAAGATATGGATTTCTAACAAATGAATCAACAAACAAAAATAGGCTTATAACTATTGAAAACTGGGAGCTATATCAATCTAATGAAGAAAATCAACAGACTAATCAACATGCAATTAACAAGCAACTAACAACTAACAAGAATGTAAATAATGAAAAAAGTAAAATATACAGTGAAATTATAGAAAAATTCAATATTACTTGTACAGAACTATCAAAAGTAAAGAAACTTACAGAAGCTAGAAAAAAAGTAATTAATGCTAGGATAAAAGAATATGATAAAGAGACTGTATTAGAAATTATTCATATAGTTAGTAAAACTAGCTTTTTAAATGGAAGCAATGAAAAAGGTTGGAAGGCAAGTTTTGATTGGATAATGAGTCCAAATAATTTTCTTAAGATATTAGAAGGCAATTATCAAGATAAATCAATTAATGTCAAAGTAGGGGCAGATGCATATAGTCCAGATGATTCACAATTAAAGTGGTAGGGAGTTTATATTATGGATAATATGAGTAATTTAGTTAAGAACACAGAAGCAGAACAATCTATATTAGGTAGTATTTTACTAGATTCGAGGAAAATAGAAGAGATTGAAATATTAATAAGTGAAGATATGTTTTATCATCAAGAACACAAACATATATTCAATTCAGTGAAAGATATACATAAAAGGGATGAGCCTATAGACATAATAACTCTTACAGAAGATTTAAAGAAAAAGGGGCTTATAGATTATGTTGGAGGTATAAGTTATTTGACAAAACTATCAACAATAGTTCCAACTATAGGTAATGTATCTCATTATATTGATATAGTTATTGAAAAATATAAAAATAGAAATATAATTGATAAATTTAATAAATTCAAATTAGGGGAAATAGATGATAATACACTTATATATCAATTAGAAAAATACATTAATGAAGTCAATCAGAAATTGGTTAAGAAGGATTCTAGTATAACAGCTATATCAGAAAGAGCCTTTGAATATATAAATGCTGAAATTGAAGAAGGTATTAATATAGGAATAAAATTTTTAGATGAAACTATTGGAGGTCTATATAGTGGTGAATTAATTACAATAGCGGCCAAAAGTGGAAGAGGAAAAACAGCACTAGCTTTACAGATAATGAGAAATGTTGTATTTCAAGGTAAAAAAGTACTTTTTATAAGTGGGGAAATGAGTGATATACAAATTTTGTTTAGAAACATAGCTTCTTTAACGGGAATATCAGTTGTAAAAATGAAGAATAGAAATCTAAATGAAGAAGAAATAATTAAATACATAAATGCTTTAAGTACTTTAAATCAGGAGAATAATCTCTATATTAATGATTCAGTGAATACAATATCAGGAATTAAGAGGGAGATAAAAAGTATTAAACCAGATGTTGTTATAATTGATTATCTTCAGATTTTGGATTACGAAGGTAAAGAAGTTGGAGAAGCTAAGTTTGCTGATTTATCAAGGCAAATAAAAAAGATTACTTTAGATTTCAATATTCCAATTATACAGTTGGCTCAATTGAATGATGAATTGAAGGACGAAAGACCAAAAGGTGATAGAGTAATGAGAAGTTCAAAACAAATATATATGGACTCTAATTCAGTTATATATATTCATAGACCTACAGAGAAAGAGGCTCTTGATTATTGTAAGACAATGGGAATAGAGGATATAAAAGAATTAAGACGTAGAGAAAAAGGTTTTGGAGCTAATCTAAGTGAGATTATAGTTGCTAAAAATAGAGATGGAGAATCAGGCTTTAGACCTTATTGGTATATAGGAAGTTTGTTTTCTTTTAAGGAATGTAAGAAGATAAAAGAGGTATGAAAAAATATAATTTATTAAGTGATATATAAACTATTGTTTAAAGAGTGTTAGAAGAAAAGTATATAATCCTCAATCGTAAGCAATGAAGATTTAAAATATATAGTATTTAGATTGAAAAATTTACTAGAAAAAGGTAGTTGCCATATAAATATAACAACTACCTTTATAAATTAGGTACTTAATGTACACTAATCTACACAAGTTAAGTATATATTAAGTACCAGATGAAAGTCAAGGAGGTACTAACATGTATGATGAAATTATAGAAATATATTTTGATTATTGGATAAATGAACATATATACAGAGATGTTTTGGAGAAAGAGAAGTACTACACTGAACATTGGAAAGAAATTAGAGAGATTAACAAATTACTAAATAATAGTTTATTAGAAGAAAATAAGAAGCATGCATTAATGGAATTAAATGATTTATTTAATTCATTAATAGAATTTGAAAGAGAACTTGGTTATAAGTTTGGATTTAAATCAGGGGCAAAATTTATGATTGATCTATTAAAGTAATTAAATTATGGGAGTTAAGTGTAAAGATCAAATTTATTAATAAATTATATTATAATACTTTGAATTAACTAAAATTTTCCTTATGTTGTTTAAAATAAATACATTAAAACTTAAAGAGGGCATAAAAATGCCTTCTTTAACTTTTAATATATTATAATTAGACTTATGTATTATATTAAAAAATGAAGCTTATTGGTATATTGAATTTAGAAAAATGAGATTTGCATGTTGTGGCTATATTTGAAACTCATATATGTAAGAAAATGTATAAATGTATATTAATAATAACTAGACTATTTAATTTTTTATATAAATATATAAAAACGTGAAAATCTTTGAAAATAATATTTTTTATACTCAAAAAAGGATATAAGATGTAAAATAGTCTTATATTGTAATAAGGTTGAAGAATAAAATATATCTAAACCAATTTGTTTATGTTATTTATTTTTATAATTAAGTAACTTTTTAACATGTATATGAACTAAAAGATATTGTTTAATGTTTATAAATAGAGTTAGAAATACTTTTTTATTAGTTTATATAAAGATATAGAAGTTCCTTTTACGTTTTAAATACTATAAATAATAAGTAGTTTTTTATGTTAAATTATACTTATATGAAAAATATTAGTCTAGTTAAATATTAAATGCTAACAAATAAGGAAATATGGAAATATAATATTTTTTATAGACTCATATATGTTAAAATAGATTTTGAATTTTACAAAACTAGACAAATAAACTTATTAGGAAATTGATTATTGATGATATAACATATAATTAAATAGTAAGTTTTATATGGAGTATACTGGATGATTATTTAAAAGTTGTTTATGTAAGAGGTAAGCATATAGATGTAATATTAGTGATAAGAAGATTAGATTCTGTGCTTGATGGTGCTAAGGGAACTGCACTTCAAATGAAAAAAACTTTTGATAAAGAAGGTATTCTAAATCAAAATGATGCTTTATATACTGTGTCAGGACAAGTCTTTTGTAATGGCTATCAATTTACTTTAAAAGAGCTAAGAACCAACAACTATTTTAGGTTCTGTGATTGAAAAATTTGTGTTTCCAACTTATAAATTTAGTTCTATATCCAGTATTAGATGATAAGGGAAATGAAAAGTTACCAATGTTAAACAATCATACAATGAAAGTAATATTTGAAGAGCTAATTTGTAGATTGAATGAATAAAATAACGAAGAAGTAAGAGTACATTTTTTATAATTAAGAAATAATAGGTTAATATTATTTATATTAACTGTTACAAGAAAGATGAACACATAGAGTTATGTATTTAGTATTGATTATTAGTAAGATAATATACTAGTAGTTAATCATAAGTACATAATAGATTAAATTAGACCTTTTATAGGGAATATGTTTTCTATGTTGAATAATGTTGAATTATTAATACTATGAATAATATAATTAATCATATTAATGTATAGAACTAAAAAAGAAGGGATAGATGTATATGAAAGTGAAATCAGAGTATGAAGTTGAATCCTTATTCTTAGATAGATTACAAGAAATGGATTACTCATATGTTGAACTCAAAAATTATGATGATGTTCTTAATAACTTTAGAACTAAGCTTTGTGAAGTTAATAAAGATGAACTCATTGCAAAGAAAGGTATTGCAGAACTTTCTGATAGTGAATTCCACAAAGTAATGCTTAGATTAAATAACCATACTATTTATGAATCTGCTAAGATTCTTCGCCAAAAGTGGATCTTAGATTTAGATAATGGCGAAACGGCTTATATTGAATTTTTAACTAATGATACAACCAGAAATACATATCAAGTAACGCATCAGGTTACAATGGACAAGGAGCATGAAAGTAGTGTTCTTAATAAAAATAGATATGATGTTACTGTTCTTATTAATGGGCTTCCATTAGTCCAGATTGAATTAAAAAGAGCTGGTATTGAAATCAATGAAGCTATTAATCAAATTAACAGATATAGAAAAGATTCGTTTAAGGGACTTTTTAGATATATACAGATTTTTATTGTATCTAATTCAACACAGACAAAGTATTTTGCCAATGCAAATGAAATTAAACCAGATGGAACAAGAAACAACATTCTTAAATCATTAGTATTTTACTGGACTGATGATGAAAACAACCGTATTACAAAGTTAATTCCATTTGCCAATGCATTTTTAGAAAAATTTGCTATCACAGATATGCTTAATAAATACTATGTTATTAAGGAATGTGAACCAATACTTATGGTAATGAGGCCATATCAGATCTATGCAGTTAGGAAAGCATTTGAAAGAATAAAGACCTGTCATTTATCAGGTTATGTTTTTCATACAACAGGTTCAGGAAAGACTTTGACAAGCTTTAAATTGGCTACATTACTTCGTGATGATCTATTAATCGATAGAGTATTTTTTTTAGTTGATAGAAAAGATCTTGATGACCAGACAGTAGATGAATACAACTCATTTGAAAAAGATTGTGTAGATAATACTGAAAATACAAAAGGACTTGTAGATGCCATTAAAGATTCATCAAAAAAGATGATCATTACAACTATTAAGAAAATGGCAATTGCTGTTAAAAATCCTCGATATCAAAAGTCTATGGACACATTAAAAGATAAAAGATGTGTTTTTATCATTGACGAATGTCACAGAAGCCAGTTTGGAACTATGCGAGCAGATGTAGAAAGATATTTCAAGAATGCTGATTATATCGGATTTACTGGGACTCCTATATTTTCTGAAAATAAAAGCAAAGAAGGCGCAACAACTGCTGATATGTTTAAAGCTGGAACGTTAGATTCTTGTATTCACAGATACATGATTAAGGAAGCCATAGCTGATGGCAATGTTCTTAGGTTTTCTGTTGAATATATGAGAAATATCAATGTAATAAGTTCATCTGCAACAATAGATGTTACTAAAATAGATGATCCTGCATATTGCAAAAAGAATAAGATTGACATTAACAATTTTTATCATGAAGAAAAGCGTCTTGAAAGTATTGCAATAGATATACTTAAACACCTTGAACAGCATGTAAGACCAGGGGGTGGAAAGGATGTATATACAGCAATGTTTGCTGTTGATAGGGTTGATACATTGCTTAAATACTATGATTATTTTAAGGCTAATAATGAAAAAGGATATAAAATAGCAGCTATTTTCCATTGTCAGGAGAATGAAGAAATGGAAGCTGGTGTAGATGAAACATCAAAGGATAAATTTGCAAAATGTATCAAAGATTACAACTATATATTTGGCAAATCATATAATTTATCTACATTTGATGCATATAGAAAAGATATCATCAAAAGAATGAAGCAGAAAGATGAGCCACAGATAGATTTATTACTTGTAGTTGATATGATGCTTACTGGATTTGATAGCAAGCCTACAAACCTTTTGATTTTGGATAAAAATCTTGAATGGCACAACTTGCTTCAGGCATATTCAAGAACAAATCGTGTAGATAAGACAACCAAGCAATTTGGACAGATTGTTACATACAGAAACATTAAAAAGCAACAAGATGATGCCTTAAAATTATTTTCTGGTGATGGAGACCCAAATGAATTCTTACTTAAATCATATGAATATCATGTTGCTGATTATGGTGACAAGGTAGGAATATTAAGAGCAATATGTGCTACTCCTGATGATGCAGAAATACTTATTGATGAAGATATGCAGAAGCAGTATGTCCTAGCATTTAGGGCTATTGCAAACTCGTTAGCAACATTAAAGACATTTTCAAAATTCAATCAGGAAGATTTAGATGTTTTTCTTGATGAAGCTGATTATTATGATTACAAATCGTGGTACTTAGAATTTTATGATCATATGGAAAAAACAAGAAAGACAGGTAAAGATACAATTCTTGTTGATGTTGATTTTGACATTGAATTGGTTAGAACTGACAGAATTAATGTTGTATATATTTTAAATCTTTTAAAGGATATTAACAGGGCTGATAAAGAAAAAATGGAGCAGTCTATTGACCTTATTCTTCGTGAAATTGAGCGTTCTGACAATGAAAAGATGCGATATAAGAGAGAAATTATGACATCTTTTATTAATGATAAGTTTTTTGAACTTGATCCAGAAGAAGACATTATTAGAGCTTATGAAGAATATGAAAAGGAAATCTTAAATACTGAAATTGAAGTTTTTTCAAATGAACATGGAATAGATAAATATGTTGTTGCAGAAATCCTTACACAGTATTTTTGTAATGAGAAGTCTGTAACAAGAGAAAAAGTAAGACAAAGAATTTTCACATTAGGCTTTGGCTTGCTAAAAATGGACAAATTGATTGATGGTATACTTATTTTCATTCAGGATATGTATGACAAATTTACTGCAGAAGGAGATTGATAATTATGGTAGCAAATACGCAAAATGTACAATCGCAAGAATTGGCAACAAAATTATGGGCTATTGCCAATGATTTACGAGGAAGCATGGATGCTTCAAAGTTTAAAGATTATATTCTTGGAATAATCTTTTATAGATATCTTTCAGAAAGAACTGAAAATTATATGGATGATTTATTAAAAAATGATGGTGTTACATATAGGGAAGCATTAGCTGACCCTTCAATGGCACCTACTGTAAAAAAGTGGTCTATTGACTACCTTGGCTATACTATTGAACCAGAATATTTATTTGATAGTTATATTGATGAGATTAATGTAAAAAAATTTTCTATTGACCATCTTGAAAATGGAATTTCATCACTTACAGAATCGACACTTGGACAAGAATCAGAGGTTGCATTTGATAAATTATTTGATGATATGAATCTTCAAGACAAAGACCTTGGCAAAGAGGTGTCAGATAGAACCGAGCTTATCAGCAGGGTAATGTTAAAGATACATGATATTAATTTTGATTTAGATGGTGCTTATGTAGATGTATTAGGAACTGCTTATATGATATTAATCGGTCTCTTTGCAAGTGATGCAGGAAAAAAAGGGGGCGAGTTTTTTACACCAGCATGCGCAAGCGAATTGGTTGCAAAATTAGCAACATATGGACTTACTGAAGTTGAGTCTGTTTACGATCCATGTGCAGGCTCTGGTTCACTATTATTACAGGTTCAAGATCAAATAACATCACATGATGTAACACATTTTTATGCACAAGAAAAAAATGGAACAACTTATAATCTTCTTCGTATGAATTTACTCATGCATGGTGTCCCATATAAAAAATTTAGTACCTATAATGGAGATACATTAAAAATAGATAATTTTAGTAATACTAAGTTTCAAGTGCAAGTTTCAAATCCACCATATAGTGCAAAACATACTATGGGAAAAAACTATGAGTCAGATCCTAGATATTCTGGAGCTGGTGTTTTAGCACCAAAGGCAAGGGCTGATTTAGCTTTTGTAGAGCATATGGTTTATCATATGGATAAAAATGGAATAATATCAGTATTATTACCACATGGAGTTTTATTTAGAGGTGATAATGAAGACATAATTAGAAGGTATTTAATAAACGATCTAAATTGTATAGATGCAATTATAGGCCTTCCTAGAAATTTATTTCATGGTGCAACACTTCCAGTGATTTGTATGGTGTTGAAGAGAAACAGAAATGGAAATAGTAACAATATACTATTCATTGATGCATCTAAGGAATATGAGATTGACAAAAAACAAAATATCATGTCACCAGCAAATATTGATAATATAGTTAGATATTATTCTGAAAGAAAAGAAATCGATAAGGTTTGTCATGTTGCAAAATTAGAAGAAATTAGAGCAAACGAATTTGATCTAAACTTAACTAAATATATTAATAATTTTATTAATGAAGATTCAATCAATATAAATGAAGCAATATCAAATTTTAACAATAGTAGAGCTAAGGAAGCTATCATTGATAAGGAATTAAGTAAAATGCTAAGTTTGCTTGGATTGGAAGGGTTAGTATGATACCAAAAATTAGAAATCCTAAATATAATGGTGATTGGCAAATAGTTAGACTTAAAGAGGTTGTTGATAGAGTTACAAGAAAAAATATAGGCTTAAAAAGTGAATTACCATTAACTATTTCTTCATTGGATGGCCTTGTAGATCAAAGAACATATTTCAATAAAGTTGTGGCAAGTAAAGATATGTCAGGATATTACTTATTGAAAAAAGGTGAATTTGCATATAATAAAAGCTATTCAAAAGGATATGATTTTGGTTCTATAAAAAGGCTTGATTCGTATGAGGAAGGTGCTTTATCAACATTGTATATATGTTTTTCTCCAAAAGAAGGAATTAATTCAGATTTCTTAAAAATATATTTTGATAGTTTAAGGTGGTATGGCGAAGCTTCTCTCATTTGTGCTGAAGGCGCAAGAAACCATGGACTTCTTAATATTGGTATAAATGATTTTTTTGATATGAAAATTGTAATTCCAACAGATATAAACGAGCAAGCAGATTTAGTTTCTTTGTTCAATAAACTTGATGAAAAAATACTTGAAATAAGAAGAAAACTTGAGTTATCTAAAGAAATAAGAGCTGGATTATTAGTTGATATATTCTCTCAAAAAATTAGGTTTAAAGATGATTTTGGGAATGAATTCCCAGAATGGGAAGAAAAATTATTATCAGAAATATTAACTGAACATGGAGAAAAATATACAGGAAACGAAAAAGTATATTCAGTTTCAGTTTCAAAGGGATTGGTTGATCAAGTGGAACATCTTGGACGTTCATTTGCTGCAGAAAATCTGGATAAATATAATATAGTTCATTATGGTGATGTAGTATATACAAAATCACCTACTGGAGAGTTTAAATGGGGCATTGTAAAACAGTCAAAAGTAAAGAGCAATGTTGTGGTTTCGCCATTATATGGCTGTTTTACTCCTAAAACAAGCGAATTGGGTAATATATTAGACATTTATTTTTCATCATCAGTAAAGGCGCATAATTATCTAATTGATTTAATTCGTAAAGGTGCAAAGAATACAATTAATATTTCAAATGAAACTTTTTTGAATAAAAAAATATTATTGCCAACAAATGAAAATGAACAAAAGAAAATAATTGCATTATTTACTGAACTTGATAAAAAAATATCTGAAGAAGAAATGCAGTTGCAAGAAATATTAACTTATAAAAAAGGCTTGTTACAGAAGGTGTTTGTGTAGTGGGATTTATAGCAAGATAAAGTAAATAATCCTTATAATGTTTATAAATTAAAAAATTTCTTAGGAAGTAGTGATAGAGGTCAATTTTTAGCAGCTTATTTATATGTAAGAAGTTAGCAAGTAAGTATGTAAGTAATTAATTAAGAATAGGTACAGTGATAGTGATATCAAAAAGAAGTGCTATATATTCTAGGGAGTATTAGATGAAGTAAATAGAATTAAAAGCCTTAGTCTAATTTAAAGGTACAGACTAAGGCTCTTTATATGATTATTTAAATTAAACTAAATTAATTTAAAATAAAGAAGATATATAAGAAAATAATTATAAAGTTATACATAAATTATATTATTTTGTTTACTAACAGTTAGTTATTAATTAAAAATTTAAATTATTCTAGAGTGGGAACAAGATTTTTAGAAAATAGAAAATTATACCCCAATAATACCCCAACCGCAAAAATAAACAATAAAAAATAATCAAAAAAATCAGTCTAACATCATAACTAAATAGCTATATACATACACTTACAAAAACCAACAAAACAATCAAATAACCACTTATAGACTCCCCTCGTCTCCACCATTAAAATTCACGAAAAATATTAGCAATTTGCTAATATTTTTTTTGTGAAAATTAATCTAATAACCTATATAATTAATTTATAAAACATATATGAAGGAGTAAAACTATATGGCTAAAATTGACAATATGATGTCTATATTATGGATGTTAAACTCAGATAAAAAAGTTACTGCAAAACAAATATCTGAAAAACTAGAAATAAATATAAGAACTGTCTACAGATACATTGATGCATTATCTGCTAGTGGAGTACCTATAATTTCAGATACAGGTCATAATGGTGGATATACACTTTTGAATAATTTCATTAAAGCACCTCTTTTTTTCGATACAGAGGAGCAAACTGCTCTACTTCATGCAGCTATATTTGCTAAAGAAGAGGGATGTTTCTTAGATGACACATTAGATAAGGCAACATCAAAGTTAAAAATGTATTCAAATCAAAAACAAGAAGAAATTTTAACAAAATATTTAATAGGTTTTGAAGTAATAAAACCCACTGGAAAAATATCCATAGAATCTGTACTTAAAAAGTTAAAAAATAGTATAGCAAATGAATTATCTGTAGAAATTAACTACTGTACAGCTCGTGAAGAAAAATCAAAATGTAGGATTATAAATCCATATGGAATTGTTCGTTGGAATAATAATTGGTACATAGTAGCATTTTGTCAAATGAGAAATGAGATTCGTAGTTTTAGGATAGATAGAATTAGTAATGTTATAGAAACATCAAATACTTTTAATAGACCAAAGGAATTTTCAGCAAGTGAATTTTTTATAAGAGGGATTATGGATGAAACAAAAGATGAGGATAATCTTATACCATTAGTTATAGAAGGAAGTATAAATGCATTAGATAACTTATGTCAGCATTGGCTTCTAGGATATTATTTGAAAGAAAGAACTTCAAATAAAGCAATATTTAAACTTCAAGAAGAGGTAATATATACATATATACCAAATATACTTATACCTTATAGAAAATCGATACAAATAATTGAACCATTAAGTCTTAGGGATAAAATAGTTGAAAATTTACTCAAATTAATTAATCATTATCAAATTTAATAACTTAACTGACAGAGTATGTCAGTTAAGTTATTTTACAATTAGGTATATTAATTAATCATATAAGGAGCAAAAGATGAAAAATAGAAAAGTATATATGTATGTGTTTGATACTATGTCAGATTGGGAAGTTGGATATTTAACTGCGGAATTAAATACAGGAAGATATTTTAAAAAAGGATTAAAACCACTAAAAGTAATTACAGTAGGAGTTGATAAAAATCCTATTATAACAATGGGTGGGTTAAAAGTTTTACCTGAGATTACAGTTGATGAGTTTAATATGGAAAGTAATGATTTATTAATTTTGCCAGGGGGAGATACTTGGATATCTATAGCTCATGAGATAATATTAGAAAAAGCTAAAGAGGCTTTGGGACAAGGGGCTATAGTTGCAGCTATTTGTGGTGCTACTTTAGGGCTAGCTAAAACAGGTTTACTAGATTCTAGAGATCATACAAGTAATGATTTAGAATTTCTAAAAATGGTGATACCAAGTTATACTGGAGAAAAATATTATAAAATGGAATCTGCAGTTAATGATGAAAATTTAATTACTGCTTCGGGAATCGCACCATTGGAATTTACGATACAAGTTTTAAAAGTTTTAGATGTTTTTAAAGAAGAAGCATTAAGTTCTTGGTTAAACCTTTATAAAACTCATGACTCTAAATATTTTTTCGAACTAATGAATTGTAATAAAGAAATTTAAGGTTTATTTTTAAATGTAATGTAGTACAATGTAGTTTTAGATAAAATAAAAAGAAACTGAAATCTAGTGGGTAGAGTAGTGCTTTCTAGTATAGATTGCTTTTTAGTGAATTTGAATTTAATTTTAAATTCAAATTCTAAATCACACTACGACCAATAGATAAGTGGTTTTTTATTTTATCATATATGTAATTGGTACTTATACCAATACAAATAGAAACGATAGTTCCTATAATAAGATTTATAATTAGTTCGATATAGAGTACACCCTCTTCCTACTTACTTACTGTAGGAACTAAGACTATATGAAACCATCACTCATAGATTGTAGTTTCTTTTGTTGTGTTATATCATAGAATAGTAAAGTGATGTATATTTTTAATAAAAACTTAGAGTTGTATATGAAATGAATTAATCAAGGGTATTATTCCTGCGATTCGTCTCCACCAATTTATAAAAATGAATAATGAAATACTTGGAAATACTAGTCAATATTGACTAGTATTTTTTATTTTGGTGATGAAATCCACCAACCATACTCCAACCACAGAAAAAGAGGTTTTTTTGAGGGTATATTGGGGTGCATTTAGGTTGTATAATTATACATTTCAATATTACATGTTCATTAGGATAATAGTTATTAAATGATATGATTGAGAGAATAGATATAATAAACTAATCTAGTATTGTATTGTAATATTTATTAAAAAATATATTTTATATATTATAAGAATTTTTTTAGAGAGAAAGTTCTATAAAAGTGAATAAAGAAGTAGTTTTATAATATTATTTGTAACTATTTGATGGTTATTATGAAATCTTTTATAAACTATATTTATAAATATATTACTAAATATTTACAATATTCTATTGCAATTTATTTGGAAAAGTTATATATTTATAACATGAAGTGTTATAAATATATAACTTTTAAGGAGTGATTTTATATGTCTAGATCAGAGATTGGTGTTAAAGCAAATCTTGTTTCAGAGTTACTTATGATATCCTATTTTTTTATAGACTTATTATTAAAAAAGTTTATTTTTAAAGGGGAAGATATTTGGATTACTTTTATAATTTTATTCGCTTTTTGGGCATGTGACTTCATGTATAATAAAAAATATAATGATTTAGTTGATGAGGCATCAAAACTTATGTTATTAAAGGTTAATCAAATTGCATCAAAAATAATGTTATACTCTATATTTGTAATAGCTGTTTTCTTTTCAGCCAATCATACAAGAGGTTTGGATATATCAAATTTGGATATAGGTATAATTCTCTTAGCAGTTTTATTTATACAATCTTTATCTAAATTAATTTTGTATATATATTTTGATAAAAGGGGGATATGTAACTAAGTGGCAATATCAATGAAACAAAAATTAAGATATAATTTTTAAGGAGTGATTTTATATGTATAAATCAGAAACTGGTGTAAGATCAAAGCTAATCTTAGAATTACTTGTAATGACTTATTTTTTTATAGCTGTATTAGCGACTAAGTATATTTTTAAAGGTCCAAGTACTGCATCTCTTCCAGGACTGAGTTGGTTAATAGTCTTTGGATGTTATTTAATTTATAATAAAAAATATAATGATTTAGTTGATGAATCATCTAAATTTATACTATCAAAGGTTAATCAGATTGCAATAACAATAATGATATATTCTATAGTTATAATAGCTATTTTCTTTGCAACGCCTTATACAAGGAATATAAATATATCAAACTTGGATACTGGTATAATCCTCATTGCAGTTTTATTTATACAGTCCTTATCTAAATTAGTGTTGTATATATACTTTGATAAAAGGGGGATATGTAACTAAGTGGCAATATTGATGAAAACAAAAATTAAAGAATATAGAGAAAAACTCCTTATGACGCAAAATGAACTTGCTAAATCAGTTGGGGTAAGACGTGAGACTATTGTACACTTAGAAAATGGAAAATATAATCCTTCTTTAAAGTTAGCGATGGATATTGCTAAAGTATTCGATACCACAGTAGAAAATTTGTTTGAATTTATTGAAGAAGACTAGTGAATAGTCTATAAATATTTATAAGATGGTTAATGAAATATAGTTATTTAGTTATTTAATTATTAAATTTGTTAAAAATATTTATATGTAATATAATATATGATTAAAGTTAGATTATAATTATTTTAAGATAATAAGAGTATTGTAAATGATAAAAATTAGTGAATATACAGTTAATTAATAAATAATAGATAAAAATTTAAAGTTTAGATGTGAGGATGAGGTATAGTTTTACAGTAGTTCATACTTTTAATTAAGACTTAAAATGGAAACCACACATACATGCATTATTTACTGAAGCTAGTCTAGATAAAAAAATAATAAGTGATTTAAGAAAGTATCTCATATACTATATAAGTATTTGTTTAGGTGACCTATTCATAGGTCATTTTTTATGCATATAAATAATGATAATATTAATATTTAAAATATGTTTTAAAGAAATAAAATACCCAGATTGAAAAATGGATTAATGTGAATATAAAAATTATATGTATAAAAATAAGTATAGCCATAGAAAAAAACAATAATAAAATCAGTAATTATAGAAAAATACAATTATATAGATTATTGTTGAATCGTTGACTATAAGAATAATAACATTTAAAATGAACATGGAGAATATGGGGGAGGAATTGATATGAAGATAAAAATAGCAGCTGTCTTATTAACTGTAGCAATGTCATTATCACTTGTAGCTTGTAGCAATGATAGCACATCAAAAAGTGATGAATTAGAGGATACATTAGTAGTATATACTACACATGGAGAGGATATGCTAGGAGCAATTTCTGAAGAATTTACAAAGGAAACAGGCGTTAATGTTGAATTCATAAACTTAAAAGGTGAACTAGCAGATCGTGTTAGAAGTGAAAAAGAGAATCCACAAGCAGATATAATGTTTGGTGGAGATACATCTACATACATGCAATTAAAAGAAGAAGGATTATATGAAAAGACTGAACCAAGCTGGAATAATGAATTAGACAAGTCTTACAAAGATTCAGACGGATATTGGTATGGAACTATAAAAACACCAGTAATGATGTTTTATAACACAAAACTATTATCAGCTGATAAAGCACCAAAAGATTGGAGCGATTTAACAAAAGAAGAATATAAAGACTTAATAGTTTCTAGAGATTCATTATCATCATCTATGCGTTCTACTGTTAGTAACTTAATCAATTACTACTCAACTACTAAGAGTGAAGATGAAGCTTGGAAGTACCTTGAGGGTTTAAATAAAAATATAAAGAACTACTACAATAGCGGAAGTGTTATGTATTCCGCAATAGGTAAAGGAGAAGCTGCTATATCTATTGCAGTATTAAGTGATATTATAGATAATAAAGAAAAAAATAATATGCCATTAGAAGTTGTGGATGCAGAGAGTGGTTCTGTCGTAATCACAGACTGTGTAGCGGCTCTAAAAAATGCACCACATCCAAATGCAGCAGCTAAGTTTATAGATTTTGTTGGAAGTGCTAAGGTTCAAGCTATGGTTGCAAATGATTTTAATCGTATTCCAACATTAGATTCTGCACTTAAAGATTCACCAAAGTGGATGTCAAAAGAATATAAAGCTATGGATGTAGATTGGTCTGTAATTGGAAAAAATCAATCTAACTGGATTGAAAAGTGGGAAACAGATATAATAGATAACAATAAAACTATAAAATAGTCTAATTAAATAATTTAATATTATATACAAAAATAGTGAGGATTTTCCTCGCTATTTTACGTATAAGGGAACTATGATATCTCATGGTTTTTGTATAACTCATACAACTAAATGATACTAACACACCAATATTAAATAAAATAGCTTTTAAGCAACTGACGAAGTAGTTAACGATATGAAGTGATTCGTAGACGTAGTTACTCAAGTGAAGTGAATTTTTTACTATGCAAAACTTTTAATTATAGTAAAAGTATAATTTATGTGGACAAGGAGATGAAAATGGGACTGAAAATTAGTTAGATATAAGATTTTTGATAAAGATAAAATGATGAAAATAGCAGAGATTAAAGGTATAGATTATATATATAGAAAAGTTAGGGAACTAGAAAAGGATGATGAAATAGCAATAGAGTTTCCTAGATTTAAAATCTATGATGATTCATCATGTGTATATTTGGAGATTTATAAATATTAGATAATTTGTGGAGACGATATGAAGAATATAGAATTAAAAGAAATTAATCATTATTATGGAAAAGAAAAAGTATTACATGATGTTAATATATCCATTAAGGAAGGAGAGTTTTTTACTTTATTAGGTCCTTCTGGATGTGGAAAAACGACTATTTTAAGAATAATTGGTGGATTTATAAAACCTTCTTCTGGAAGTATTTATGTTGGTGATAAAAATATTACTAACCTAGAACCAGAAAATAGAAATATGGGAACTGTTTTTCAAAACTATGCACTGTTTCCAAATATGACAGTAGAAGAAAATGTATCTTATGGATTGAAAATAAAAAAGTTATCTAAAAAAATTATAGTGGAAAAATGTGATAATTATTTAGAATTGGCAGGAATGAAAGATTTTAGAAAAAGAAAGATTGATGAACTATCTGGTGGACAGCAACAAAGGGTAGCAGTAGCAAGAGCATTAGCGACTGAGCCTACTATGCTTTTATTAGATGAGCCAATGTCTAATCTAGATATAGCTTTAAGAATCAAGATGAGAGAAGAAATAAGAGAGATACAGCAAAAGATAGGTATTACTACTTTATTTATTACTCATGATCAACAAGAAGCCTTAGCTATTTCTGATAGAATAGCTGTAATGGATAAGGGTAAAGTTCTTCAAATTGGTGTACCAATGGAAGTTTACAAAAGCCCATTGAATGATTTTGTAGCAAACTTTGTAGGTACTTCAAATTGTATTGAAAAAGAAGATTATGTTAATTTTAATATTGAAAAAGAGACAAAGCCTTATATTTATAAAAGACCTGAAGAAATGGTATTATTGCAAAATACCAACCAAAGAGGTTTTGTAAAAATAAAAGTAGAATCTAAGAATTTCTTAGGGCCAATTTTAGAATATACAGTATCAAATAATGGAAAAAAATATCAAGTAACTGAACTTAATAGACTGAATAATAGCAATAAATTAAATGTAGGGGATAGGGCATATTTAGGTGTGCTACAAGGTGAATAATATGATTAAAAAAATAAACCATAGTAAATTCACAACTAAAAATGTTATTTCTATTATTTTATACAGTATATTATTTTGGATTTTGATTAAAAAATAGCTATGCACACTCGTGACTTTAGTCATGAGTTAGTAGCTAAAATAGTCAGTATATAGGGAAACTTATATGTAGAGATAGGATAGAACCTATCCAATACTACTTGAATTGCTGGAAACCCCTAAAGTTAACCAAACTAAAACATAAGGATGAAATAGACCTAAGTGTGAAAGTTACGAAAGTAGAAAAAATTGGTTAGATGGTATAAGGTTAAACCCTAAGTACTTTAAAATGGGCAATCAGCAGGTAAGCTCCGAATAGGAGAAACTTCAACGACTATTCCTCTTGAGGGAAGTACACTACAAGCTATCGGTAGTGGAAGTGGGTAGACCTTAACGGATAATGCCGAAGGATAAGATATAGTCTGTGCTTGCATGAAAGTGTAAGAAGTTCATAAGAGAACTGCATAGGTAGTAGCAAACTTATGTGAACGACAACCTCAAAAATGATAAAAGTTAAGACTTACGGTTCTTACATATGTTATTTAAAAATAAATATAAAAAATCTTCAAAATACTTGTTTTAAGTAATTGCATATTTTAATATTATGATAGGTGATGAAAAATTGAAGTGACTCATGGTAGAGTATATGTATATTTAGTACAATACCATATAGATAATCAGAAAAAACAAGTAAAGTGAGGTGGTAGTAGTGAAAAAAGCTTATAAGTTTAGAATGTATCCAAATAAAAAACAGCAAGAGTTAATTAACAAAACTTTTGGATGTTGTAGATTTGTATATAATAAATATCTTTCAAAAAGAATAGAAGTTTATGAAAACGATAAAGAAACTTTTACCTATAAGCAGTGCAGTTCTGATTTGACTAATTTAAAAAAAGAATTAGAGTGGCTTAAAGAACCTGACAAATTTTCACTACAAAACACCTTAAAAGATTTAGAAAACGCATATAAAAAATTCTTTAAAGAAAATGTAGGATTTCCTAAATTTAAATCAAAGAAAACTAATAGATTTTCATATAGAACGAACTTTACAAATGGAAATATTATGTATTGTGGTCAATATATAAAATTACCTAAACTTGGTATGGTTAAAGTAAGGGATAAACAAGTACCTCAAGGGAGAATACTTAATGCTACTGTATCTAGGGAGCCAAGTGGTAAATATTATGTATCATTATGCTGTAGAGATATAGATATTGAAGTATTTGAAAATACTAATAATCAGATAGGTTTAGATTTAGGAATTAAAGAATTTTGTATCTCAAGTTGTGGACAATTTATAGAAAATCCTAAGTATCTTCAGAAGTCATTAAACAAACTTGCTAAATTACAAAGGGAATTATCGAGAAAAACAATCGGTAGTTTAAATAGAAATAAAGCAAGATTAAAAGTTTCAAGACTTCAAGAACATATAGCTAATAGGCGAAAGGATTTTCTACAAAAACTATCTACTAAATTAATACAAGAGAATGATATTATTTGCATAGAAGATTTACAGGTAAAGAATATGGCTAGAAATCATAAACTATCTCGTTCTATTTCTGATGTATCATGGTCAGAATTTGTTCGTCAATTAGAATACAAGGCTAATTGGTATGGCAGACAAATTGTAAAGGTAGGTAAATTCTTTGCAAGTTCATAAATATGCAATAAATGTGGGTACAAAAACGAGGAAGTTAAGAATTTAAATATAAGAGAATGGATTTGTCCTTGTTGTAATGTAACTCACGATAGAGATATAAATGCAAGTATAAATATACTAAAAGAAGGATTAAGACTAATAACAGTTTAAGATAGATAACTTATGTAAGAACCGTAGGAACTACGGGGATAGCCTGTGGAGAATTGGTAAGACATATTTTAGTATGCAAAATTCTATGAAGCAGGAACCCTGTGACTTTAGTCATGGGAGGTTCAGTGGATATATTATCGTACCAATAGGTAACACTTTTGCACAAGCATTCCAAGGTAAAGGTGGATATTCTTTTGAAGTTTTCAAAGAATATTTTTCAAATACTAATAATTTAAGGGTAGTAAGCAATACTATAATTTTGGGATTGGGTTCTGTACTCGTATGTGGAATTATGGGAATATCACTTGCTTTATATATGACATTTGCTTGTGATAAACACAAAAAAATCATACATATTCTTTTACTAAGTCCAATGATGATTCCTGGAGTAATTATGGTAATTGCATGTATTCAGCTTTATGGAGAAAGTGGGATAGTTACAAAATCTATAGAAATTTTACTCTTCTTTATCAACAAACCTTATGATTTTAGTGGATTAAAAGGAATTTTATTTGTGGTTGCCTATACTCAGTATGTGTATTTTTATTTAAATGTATATGTTGCCTTAAAATATGTGGATTACTCAACAGTTGAAGCTGCAAAAGGAATGGGAGCATCAAGGCTAAGAGTATTTTTTGATGTAATATGGCCTGTTATTACACCTGCTGTTATAACCTCTACTATTATAACTTTTGCATCAGGAATTAGTTCTTTCTCAGCTCCAAATCTTATAGGTGGTGGTTTTAAAGTTTTAAGTACTCAGATTGTTAGGTCTAAGGCTAATAACCATATGGATATAGCCTCAGTTCAAGTAATTATTTTATTACTAATGGGAATTTCATTTATGATTTTATTACAGTATTATGGCAAAAAATATGGAGTAGTATCATCCTTAAAATCTCAAAGTTATAAAGTTGATAATAGAAAAAAAGACATATTTACATTTGTATGCAAGATTATTATTGAAATACAAATTATTATGATTATGCTTCCTATAATTACTATTGTATATTTATCCTTTGTAAGTACACATTCAATTATGACAACTATATTTCCTAGAGACTTTACACTGGAAAACTATCAGATGATTTTCCAAAAATCACGTGTATTACAGCCTATATTAAACAGTTTGAAAATGTCTTTAATGGCAGTGGTAGTAGGATTGATAATCACTGTACCAGTATCGTATTTAGTAATTAAAAAGGATACTACATATAATCGACTAGCAAAATTTATTATAATGTTACCTTGGAGTATGCCTGCAAGTGCCATTGCAGTTAACCTAATTAATACATTTAATCAAAAAAGTATATTTGCTTTTAATGAATCCTTAATAGGTGGTTTTTATATTTTACCTATAGCATATACAATTTATGCCTTACCATTATTATTTTCATCCAATGAGGTTGCTATGAAGTCAATAAATTTAGGACTAGAAGAATCATCAAGGAGTTTAGGTGCTGGAAGGATAAAAACTTTTTATAATGTAATAATCCCTAATATGATGCCAGGAATAATTTCAGGAGCTATATTAGTATTCATTCGCACAATTGGAGAATATACAATGTCAGCCTTACTTTATGGTGTTTACAATAGACCTATTTCAATTTCTATTGTAACTAATATGCAAGAATTTAAGATAGGAGTATCTATGGCTTATGGTGTATTAGTAATTGGTATATGCTATATAGCATTAGGAATAATTTTTAAATTAGATAGAAAAAGGTTTACATAAAATAACAAAGGATAATTTATAAATTGGTGTTTAGAAAACCAAGTCACTTTATTCCTTAGATATGAACTCGATGGGTGCCATTTTTGGTGTTTTATGTCAAGTTTATGGAAGTAAAAAATTAGATAATCGTGAGTATGATTCCTATAAATCATCTCTACCATTGAAATCTACAACAAGATATTGGCTAAATAGCTAATATCTTTTTAATTTTTTTGATACCAATATAGTATTAACTGTGGGATGAGTATCTTTAAATTTATAACTACAAGTATATCAAATATACCATTATTAACCGTTAATTTTCTAGTAAATGAAAGTAGTATATTTGATATGTTTATATCTTTTTATAAATTAGATGATATAGCTAGAGGATAGAATTTAAATTAATACTTACAAAGTAATCGTAATTATTGGAGTCCACTTATACAGACTTCTAAAAATTATTTAGTGAAAAGGAACTTAGAGTGTATAATAAAAATTCCTTTTTAAAAAGGAAAACGATTGTTATTTTCTAACATTTATTATCCTGATATTATTTAAATATAACAACGACAAAATAAATAACAAACAAATCAAAACTAAAATTTAAAATATCTGGAGGTACAATATGTTAATAAATATGAAGGAAATGTTAAAAGTCGCACAAGAAAATCAATTTGCTGTACCAGCATTTAATATAGGGAGTGGGCAAATACTTAAAGCGGTAGTACAGAGTGCTAATGAAAAAAATGCACCAGTAATACTTGCAATACACCCAAATGAGTTAAGTTTCTTAGAAGATAGCTTTGTAGCTAGTTGTATAGAAGAAGCAAATAAGAGTAAGGTACCTATGGTAATACACTTAGATCATGGAGCAAATAAAGAGCAAATATTAAGAGCGATAAGATGTGGATTTACATCAGTAATGATTGATGGATCACACTTACCATATGAAAAAAATGTAGCTATATCTAGGGAAGTAGTAGAAATAGCAAAAGGATTAAATGTATCTGTAGAAGGAGAACTTGGAACAATAGGAACAACAGGGACATCAGGAGAAGGTGGCTGTGATGAAATAATATATACAGATTCAAAATTAGCTAGGGATTTTGTTGAAAAAACAGGAGTAGATACACTAGCTATTGCAATTGGTACAGCACATGGTATATATCCAAAAGGGTTTAAACCAGAGCTTAAACTAGATTTATTAAAAGAAATAAAAGAAGTAGTAGATATACCTTTAGTCCTTCATGGAGGATCGTCAAATCCAGATGAAGAAATAGCACAAGCAGTTAAACTAGGAGTTTGTAAAGTAAATATTTCAAGTGATGTTAAATCAGCGTATTATAAGAAGTGCAGAGAAGTATTAGAACAAAATCCAAGTTTATATGAACCAGATGCTATATATCCACAATGTATAGAAGCTGCAAGGGAAGTTATAGAGTTTAAAATGAATTTATTTAATGACATAGATAAATTAAAATGCTTTTCACCAAAAGAAGAATCAGTGATTGGATAACAAATTAAAAGGAGGGCAGAATTTATGGTAGACAAAATATTACGTAGTGATTGTATTGTATTAGATAAACAATTACAAACCAAAAAAGATGTAATTGATTATATGGCAAATCATTTGTATCATGGAAATTATATAAATGATAAAGAAAAGTTTATAATTGATATTAATAAACGTGAAAAAGAATCACCAACTAACATGGGAAATTTAATAGCTATCCCTCATGCTAAGTCAAGTACAGTAAAGCGACCTGTGATGATGTATTTAAGAACAGATAAGGACATCACGGATAATGATGGTCAAAAACTTAGGTCATTTTTTATGATAGCAGTTCCAGAGTCAAGTTTAGACGAACACCTTAAGATTATATCTAAACTAGCTACATATTTAATGGATGAAAATCTTATTAAGAACTTACTAAGTGCAGAAACTCCATATGAAATATTAGATATATTTAATTATAAAGCTGTAGAATCAGGAGATTCAAGTAATAATCAAAATAAAGGTCTTATAGTTGGAATAACAGGATGTCCAACAGGGATAGCTCATACTTTTATGGCAAAAAAAGCGTTAGAAGAAGCAGGGCAAGAACTTGGGTATGAAGTTAAAATAGAAACACATGGAGCCATAGGTGTAGAAAATAAGTTAACTAAAGAAGATATAAAAAGAGCTGAATACGTAATAATAGCTTGTGATAGAGAAGTTCAAACAAGTAGGTTTATAGGAAAGAAAGTATTACAAAAGAAAGTAGCAGATGCTAAGAATGTTTCATTAGCCAAAAATTTAATTATAAATGCTGAAAATGGAATGGCTAAAGAAATTAAGCCAGGTGGAAAAACTTTAGAAGATTCAAAAGAAATACTTCAAGGGTCAGAGAAAAAAGGTATTTATAAGCACTTAATGAATGGTGTATCTGAAATGATTCCATTTGTAGTAATAGGTGGGATTGGTATAGCTATAGCATTTATGTTTGGTATATTTGCATCAGACCCAACTCATGAAACATACAACCCTATAGCTGGATTCTTTGGACAACTTGGAGGCGATTCAGCATTTAAGTTATTCATACCAATACTTGCTGGTTTTATAGCTAAATCAATTGCAGGAAGACAAGGTTTTGCTCCTGCTATGATAGCTGGTTTCATGGCAGTTATTGGAGGTTCAGGATTCTTAGGAGGTATGGTAGCAGGATTTGCAACTGGATATATAGCTTTAGGAGTAATGAAGATAACAGAAAACTTACCAGATGTATTAAAGGGGGTAAATGCCGTACTGATATGTCCACTGTTGATTGCATTCACAAGTGGGGCTATAATGTTCTTCGTAGTTAATACACCAGCATCATGGTTAAATGAAGCTTTACAGTCATGGTTACAAAGTATGTCTGGAACTAATAAAGTATTATTAGGTGCAATATTAGCGGGAATGATGGCATCAGATATGGGAGGACCTATTAATAAAACAGCTTCAGCATTTGGATTGGCTATGTTCTCTAGTAATATATTTGAACCATCAGCAGCATTAATGGTAGGTGGAATGGTACCACCATTAGCGATATCGTTAGCCATGTTAATATTTAAAAATAAGTTTACTAAAGAAGAAAGAAAGTCATCCCTACCAACTGCTATAATGGGGGCATCTTTCATAACAGAAGGAGCAATACCATTTGCAGCTGCAGATCCATTAAGAATGATTCCAGCAAACATAATTGGTTCTTGTATAGGTGGGGCAATATGTATGAGTCTAGATATAACTTTAATGGCACCACATGGAGGAATATTTGTAATACCATTTGCATGTAGTGCACCAGTTGCATATATAGCTTGTATATTAGTTGGTACAGTAATAACAGCATTAATTATAGGGGTAACAAAGCCTACTATAAAGAGTGAAAATAGTGAAGTTGAAGTACTTGGTGCTTAAATTATAAATAAGAGTAAAAGTAAGGATATTTAGAATCAGTTGACTACTTCTAAATATCCTTACTTTTTATTTCGAAATTATATTATCTATTATATCAATTTAGTAAGGTGTATCATAAATTCTTTTATGATACGGAAGTATCTTAGTAATTTTACGTAGTTAGGAAATATGTTAAAATAGTAGTTAATATAAACATATAAACATAGTAGGGAGGGATAAGTATGCTTATATCGAGGCAAATTGAATTTCTTAAATTGATATTAAACGAAAATAAATATAGACCTATAAAATATTTTAAAGATAAATTAAATGTATCAGATAAAACTTTACAAAAAGATTTGAAGATGATTGAGAGATATTTAGAAACTTTTAATATAAAAATTGATATAAAAAGAGGCTATGGAATATTAATAGAAGCTTTAGCAAAAAAGAACATAGACTTAATCAACAGTTTAAATATACAATCGAAGGAAAATAAATCTTTATCAGTAGAGCAAAGAAGAATGGAAATTTTAAAGTATCTATTACTAAATTCAAGTAATATAACTTCAATAAATCAGTTATCGGATAAATATTATGTAAGTAAAACTTCTATAGTAAATGATTTTAAATATATAGAGGAATGGATAAAAGAATACAATTTAAAACTTAATAAGACTTTAGAAGGAACTAAGATTATAGGTAAAGAAGTGGATATAAGGAAATCGATTGCCAAAATGATGGATGATTTATTAGATGAAAATTATGAACAGCATGATATATCTGAGTTAACAAGATTAGATTATGCTACGTTTAGTGCGTTGATGAATTTATTTGATATTGATTCTATTATATTTGTAGAAACTATAATTACAGAGTTAGAACATAATTTAGGATACACTATAAGTCAGCCCTACTATATAAATTTAATTACCCATATACTTATATGTTTAAAGAGAATCGAAGAAGGTAATCAAATAGAGTCTCAGGAAGAAAGAGAAGTTTCTGTAGATAATTTGGACGAGTTAGTATATCAAAATGTCACTACACTTATAAGTAAAATAGAAAATAGATACAAAGTAAAAATAACGAAAGATGAAATTATGTACATATATATTTTTTTAGTATCATCTGGATTTAGTAGTGAAAGTAATAGTAGTTACAATGATGAATCAGATATATTAAGTGAAAGTGAAAAGGTATCATCTATAATGATAGAGAATATGTCACAATTTTTAAATATAAATCTCAAAAATGATGACTTACTACAAAAAAGTCTAGCATCTCATGTAAGACCTATGTTAAACAGATTAAGATATGATATCCAAATAAAAAACCCATTATTGGGAGAGATACAAGAGCGATTTTCAGATGTATTGGGATTATGCATGATGACTATGAATATTATGACAGAGTATGAAAATCTAAAGAATATTAGTATAGATGAAGTTTCGTATCTTGCTACATATTTTCAAGCAGCAATAGAAAGAAATATGAGTAGTAAAAGAGTAATAGTAGTTTGCCATACAGGATATGGAACATCTCAGCTCCTTGCAGCTAGATTAAAAAGAGAATTTCCTGAATGGACTATAGTTGATATAATTCCTATGCATCAGTTGAATAAGCGAAATTTAGATGATGTAGACTTTGTAATATCTACTGTAAATTTAGACTTGAAAGACAAATTACATATAGTTGTATCAGTACTATTAATGGAAAGTGATATTAATAATATAAAAAATGCTTTGGTTACTAAACCTAAGAAAAGCATGACCTTAGATACAAACTTGTTAGGAATGTATTTAAAAGATAATATATATTTTAATTTTGATGTAATGCAGATGGAAAGTTTAATAGGTATGAATTTAGGTAGTAAATATAAGTCTATTTCATTAGGAAAAGATTTAAATATATATATACATAATCAAAGTAAATTAAATAAGGGGATAATGAATATCAATAATGTTAATAGAATGATTGATATTTATTTAGAAACTAGTAATCAGAGTTTTTTAAAGAATATGTTAATGGAAATATCAAATTTGTATAGTCAAAAGAACTATATAAACTATATAATAGATTGTAAAAGAAAAGAGGATATTAAAATATTATTTGACAATAATGTACTGGAGAAAATAAATGGAAATTAGAGAAATATTAAGCGAAGAAAGTGTTATTTTAGATTTAAAATCAACTACAAAAGAAGGCATAATACAAGAATTAGTAGATAAATTATACGATACAGGAAGTATAACTTCAAAAAGCAAGTTTATAAAGGCACTAAAGCGTAGAGAGAAAATAGGTTCTACTAGTATAGGTTATCAAATGGCTATGCCACATGGAAAAACAAAGTATGTAAAGAAAGCATCTGTAGTAATAGGTAAATCTAGAGAAGGTGTAGATTGGCCAAGTATAGATGGCTTGCCTGTAAAAGTAATAATTATGTTTGCTATGCCACAATCTGAAGGAAATGAAGATATAATGTTAATGTCTAAAATATCTTATATTTTAGGTGGTAAAGATATAAGTGAAAGACTTTTAAATGCACATACAAAAAAAGAAATATTAGATATATTTTATGAAGTATAGATGTTGTATAAACTATAAATTGAGGGTATTTAAAATAAAGTGTGTATTCTTCTTAAAAAGTAGTGATAATTAAAATATTAAATATCACTATATAAAGGAAGGTACACACTTTTTATGTTTAACAAAAACGAAATATTAAAAAACTTATTGAAGAATATGATGTTAAAACAACTACAGACATTCAAGATATGTTAAATGATTTATTTGCAAGTACAATTTATCAAATATTAGAAGTGGAGCTTGACGACCATTTAGGTTATGATAATAAGAATAAAAATACTAAAAACTCTAGAAATGGATATAGAAATAAGAATGCTAAATCAGATTTTGGAGAAGTAACTTTAAATACTCTAAGGAACCGAAATGGAGATTTTGAACCAAAGATAATTAGAAACTATGAAAATCATATGTCAAGAATAGAGAACCAAGTGATTGGAATGAACTAGCAACATATTTTAAATATACTCAAGAGATAAGAGCATTGATATATACTACAAATTCAATGGAAAGTTACAATAGATTATTAAGAAAAGTTATTAAATCGAAGTCTATTTTTCCTTCACATGATTCTTTGGACAAATCATTATACTTATCAACTATAGATATTTCTGAAAAATGGACTAAAAAAATTAGAAATTGGACTCAAATTTTAGCTCATTTAAGTATTTATTTTTAAGAAAGAAATTTAACTCTAAGCTAACACATAAATATTTCTAGACTCAATCAATACAAAATTTACTTCTTATAGAATCCATATTATAAAAATTAATCTAACAGATAATTAATTATTTACTTGCTCTAGTTTGTTATATATATCCTATTTACCCTTTTAGTTATACAACAAAGTATTTCATGGTCTATTGTTCCCACCTTACTTGATATATCACCTATTCTTATTCCGTCTATATCACCTACTAAGATAGCTTCATCTTCCATCTTAATATCAATATCATTTGGTATTTCAACCATAGTTTGATCCATACATATTCTCCCTACTATATTTAATAACCTACCATTTATAAATACTTGAGGATTTTTTTGTGTTCTAGGGAATCCGTCCGCATAACCAACTGATAATGTAGCTATTTTAACATCTTTATCTGCTGTATATATACCAGCATAACTAACACTAGTTCCTTTCTCTATATTCTTTATATTATTAACTATAGTTTTTAATTCTAAAGCTGTTTTTAGTTTTATATCTTTGCTAACTTCAGATGATGGATAAGAACCATATAAAGATATTCCTAATCTAACCATATTAAAATCACATTCTCTTAAATCTAAAATTGCAGCACTATTTGATACATGCTTTATTGGTATATTTAAGTTAGCTTCTTCTAATGAACTTATAACTCTATTGTATTTCTTTATTTGCTTGTAAGTAGTTTCTTTATTTTCTTCATCTGATTTTGCAAAGTGAGTATAAATACCCTCTATCACTAAATTTTCTAAAGTAAATATTTTCTTTATGTTTGATATAGATTGTTCATTAACTAAGAAACCTATTCTGCTCATACCAGTGTCAATTTTTATGTGTACATAAGCTTTTTTATTGCTTAATTTAGCTAATTCATTTATTTTTATAGCCATTTCTAAAGAATATACAGTAATTCTTATGTTACTATCTATCGCATGCTGTATTTTATTAGTGTTTGTATAACCCATACATAAAATAGGTTTTTTTATACCTGCTTTTGCAATTACTAAACCTTCTTCTAATCTAGCTACTGAAAAGAAATCAACATTTTCTTCTTTATCTAAGAACTTAGATACTTCTACAGCTCCATGTCCATAAGCATCTGCTTTTACAACACAGCATAGCATAGTATCTTTAGTTAAAGCTTTTTTTACGTTATCTACATTATATTTTATATTAGTTAAATTTACCTCAGCCCATGTGCTTGAGTTTATATTCATCATAACATGTACCTCTACTTTCACTTTAGTTAATCTAATTTATGTTATATATTAAATTGTATTAAAATATATATGATTAAAATTAATACTTTTTAATTAATACTAACATTTTCTATTTGTGCAGTCAATGAAATTTAATTATTCTTCAAAAAATTAAATGTAATTTAATTAAATTGCGTAATATAGTATATATTGATATAATAATTTATATAATAATCAAAATATATAATAATGAGGTAGCTTATAGATGAATGAGGTAGATATATCAAAAAATATTACTGAATATAGAAAAAGAAAAAACATGACTATTAAAGAATTAGCTAATTTAACAGGTGTTACTTCATCTTTGCTTAGTCAAATAGAAAAAGGAAGTGCTAATCCGTCTATTAATACATTAAAACAAATTTCTAGTGCCTTAGATATACCATTATTTAATTTTTTTATAAATGATGTAGCTACAGAAAGCTTAGTAGTTAGAAAAGAAAGTCGTAAAAAGATTATGTTTTCTGAAGATGATAGCTTTGCATATGAATTACTAACTCCAAACTCAAAAGGAGAAATAGAATTAATGCTTATGAAAATACCACCTCGAGGATCATCTTCAAAAGAACAGTTTAGCCATAGAGGAGAAGAAGTTGCCTATGTAATTAAAGGAAATGTAAGGATTTATTTAATGAATCATGTAATTGATTTAAATTGTGGGGATAGTGTAAAAATACTTCCACACTCAAATCATAAATGGGAAAATATAGGAGACTGTGATTGTGAGGTTATATTTGCAGTAACTCCACCATCTTTTTAAAATTCATAGAATATTTGTCTAAACTAGTACATGGTAGATTTAATACTAGAGATAGAGAACATGCAGAAGAAGGGGCTGTCTCAAAATAGAGATAAGTCTCTTTTTCATTGTTGAAATGATGAAAATATAGTTGATTTCATACAAAAAGAATGCCTCATGAACTAAAAAGTTCATATTTCAATTTTACATTTAGTAGCGATTGATAGTACTCCAATGTCATTAATTATAAGTATTAGATTTGAGGTAAGTCTAGCTGTTCTTTGATTACCATCATATAAGAATTGACAATAGGACAACCATAAATTTATTATTATAGTCTTTTCTAAGGGGTTAGTTATTTTATGTCAATTACAAATAAATCATTTAATAGAGTGGTTTCTATGCACTCATATTGAGCAGTAGTACCAGCTGTTCCTATGTTACCATTTCTGAAATCTCCAACGATTAGAGCTCCATCTTTTCTAAAGTAAGATTAGATACGCTTTGAGTATCAGATGGCACTTGAGCTATTTTATTACTCTTATTTTCATTATTGTTATTATTTGTTGATTCACATCCTATAGTTAAATGTGTTGTTGCTACTAATAAAAGTGCTACTATGTGACTTTTTGTTATTTTCATACTTTTTCTCCCTATATAGAATCGTTTTATTTGATAATAAGAAGTTTATAATATATTAAAATGAAACTCAATGCTATAGCTAAAGAGTAAACATACAATTAACATATGGTGTATAGTTTGTAGCGTATTAAGTTATGGATGATACTAAAGGAAGAATTTCCATAATAAAACAAAGAGATTAGCTTGAGGTAAATTAAATATACAAGAACTAAGTTTATGTAAACATAAGATTAACATTAAGATGTTACACTCATACCAGAGTTGAGGATTAGCTCTAAAGCCTAACACTTATCAAAGTAAACATTAAGATGTTATATTGGTGATGAGAAATGCAAATATAAGATAAATTATGGAAAATATTAAAGTGCAATTATATATTTACAGTACTTTATAATACTTAAGGAGGAATATTATGAAAAAACCAAAAAAACTTATAGTTATAGCGGCTATTACAATAACTCTAGCAGGATCGGGGGCATACATAGGACTTAATAAAAATGCAGAGGCAAAACAACAACAGCAAATGAATGCAACAATGAACACTCTATCAGTAGAAAAAGGAAACATAAAATCAGTTGTATCAGCTGGAGGAAAAGTTTCGTTAATTAATGCAGATGGAAACAATCCAAATGCGATTAAAATAACTGTATCAGTAAATCAATATGATATATCTCAGTTAGAAGTAAATCAAACGGTTGAGGTAAATGCAAAGGCATTTCCAGATGAAACTATAAAAGGAACGATAACTGAAATATCTAACAAAGCAGAAGAAGGAGAGAGTCCGACATACAATGTAACTGTGGCAGTTTCTAACCCGATACTTGAAGTTGGAGAAAGTAAATACGAAGAAATAAGTGTAAGAAAAGGACCATCTAAAGAATATGGAAAAGTAGCTAAAATAGAAAAAGGAGATAAATTCCACATATTAGAAAGAAAAGGAAGTTGGATGAGAATTAAACTAGAAGACAACACACAAGGGTGGATACAAAAATATGGAGTTAAGTTAGAAGGAATAGATAAAAAAGATGTAAAAGTAAAAATAGCTAGCAATGATACAATTCTTAGAAAGAATAATGCATCTAATAGTAAGAGTCTTGAGAAATTATTAGAAGGTGAAGAAGTAACAATTCTAGATAAAAAAGAGAATTGGTATAAAGTTGAAACTAGTGACAAAACTACTGGATGGATTTTAGAAAATAATTTAACTATACAAAGTCTTAAAGATGGTATGTCTGTAACAGGTACAATCATAATAAACGAAAAAAATGATGTAATAAAGATTCCTGTAATGGCTGTTCAAAAAGATGAAAAAGGATACTTTGTTACTATTGCAAGTACAAAAGAAAAGAAATACATTGAAACAGGAATTACGGATTCAGAATATATAGAAGTTACAAAAGGACTTTCAGAAAATGAAAGTATAAGTATACAGTCATTTAAAGGTCCTGTTGAAAATTCAGAGGCAGACTCAGGCTCAATGATGGAAAAATCAATAGGATAAGAGAGGTGATAATATATGAGTGATTATGTAATACAAGCTAAGGGCTTAGTGAAATCATACAGCATAGGCGATGAAAAAATAACTATATTAAAAAAGGTTTCACTAGATATTAAAAAAGGTGAATTTGTATCTATAATAGGTCCATCAGGTTCTGGTAAATCAACTTTTATGAATATTATTGGTTGTTTAGATTTAGCTGATAATGGTGAATATGTATTGGACGGAAAAAGTATAACATCACTAAGTGAAGATGAGTTAAGTGCTGTAAGAAACAAGACAATAGGATTTATATTCCAAAGTTTTAACTTATTAAATAAATTATCAGCTTTAGAAAATATAGAACTTCCTCTTATATACCAAGGTAAAACTCCTAAAGAAAGAAGAAAAATAGCACTAGAATGTCTGAAAAAGGTTGGACTACAAGATAAATTAAATAATAGGCCGAATCAATTATCTGGAGGGCAACAACAGAGGGTAGCAATAGCAAGAGCTCTAGCTACAAATCCACAAATACTTCTAGCCGATGAGCCAACAGGAGCACTAGATAGTAAAACAAGTAAAGAAATACTTGAAATATTAGAAGGTCTAAACCAAGAAGGTAAAACTATAATTATGATAACTCATGACATGGATATAGCAAGAAATGCTAAAAGATTGATAAGAATTAGAGATGGTGAAATTTTTGAATAGGAGGTGGCGTATATGAATATTTTCCAAATAATTAAGATGGCATTAGGAGAAATCAAAGCTAATAAACTACGTTCATTTCTTACTATATTAGGTATATCAATTGGTACAGCCAGTGTAATTTTATTCGTTACAATATCTATAGGTAGTAAACAAAGTATGTATAAAAGTTTTGAATCAAAGCCACTAGATTTAATAACTGCAAGTGTATATGGAGATAAAAAAATAAATGAATTTGATATAAAAGTATTAAAAAGTAGTTCGAATGTAAAAGAAATATCTCCAGAAATAAGTGATTCAGCAACTGTGAGTTACGATAAAAAAGATAGCAAAAAAAGTATAGTTGGAACGGATGAAAACTATTCAAAACTAAATAACACTGAAATTAAGAGTGGTAGATTTATTATGCCAATTGATAATGATAAATCAACTAAAGTTGTAGTATTAGGTAGTAAGGTTTCCAGTGAATTATTCCCTAAAGGAGATGCACTTGGAAAAACAATAAATATTAAGTCTATACCATACAAAGTTATAGGCGTATTAAGTAAGATTGATGAAACTTATAATAGCCCAGAAGATGATACTATATATATGCCTTATAAAACAGCACAAATTGTTTTAGGAATAAGTGACATATCTAAATTAAATGTACAATCTACTTCAAATGATAGTGTTACAAATACAATGGATGAAATAAAAGTTCACTTTACTAGAAAGGGTATGGCACCAAACGATTCTTATGTATCAAGTAATAAAGAAATGATAGATTCAATGAAATCAATGGATGCTACTATGAACCTAATGGTAGGAGCAATAGCAAGTGTATCTTTATTCGTAGCAGGGATAGGTATAATGAACATGATGCTAGTATCTGTAACTGAGAGGACTAAAGAAATAGGTATAAGAAAAGCTTTAGGGTCTCCTAGAAACTTTATACTAGTACAGTTCTTAGTAGAATCTCTTACAATAAGCTTAATAGGTGGAATAGTAGGATCTTCAATAGGTATACTTGGGTCATTCCCAATACTAGGAACAATGGGGGCTGAGCCTTATATAGCATGGAATGTGGTATTTGCTGCAGTTGGATTTGCCATATTTATGGGAGTAGTATTTGGAATATCCCCTGCAAATAAAGCATCTAAGTTACAACCAATAGTAGCACTTAAATCAGAATAAAATTATACATCAAATAATTTGTTAGATAATTAATCTATTATTTAGCAAATCTAATAAATATTAGTTTTATGAAAAAGGTAATAAAATAAAAAATATATAAAATAAAAGGAGAGAAAAAATGAAATTTAATAAGAAATTTACAGCAGCAGTAATAGTATCAATGGTAGCTCTTAGCGTAATTGGATGTGAAGGTAAGAAGGAAATAAATAATACACCAAAAGAAACAGAGCAACAGAATAATTTACCAAAACCAAGCGAGGAACAAGTAGAAAAAGGTCTTGAAGATGGAACAATAGGACGTGATCAATAAAAAATATATATGATTACATCAAATACTTTAGTATAATGTAAAACATAAAAATAAACCTAGTAGCTAATAACAAGATATTGGGTTTATTTTTATTTTATATAATTAATATTTAATAAAAATCAGTGGTATACTTATCTTTAATATACAAAATATGTACACTTATAAATAAAGTTAGCATTACTTATTATATAATAAGTAGATGGATATTTTATAATCCCAACTAATAAGCTTAAAATATATAAATATATCGCCAACACGTTGTTAAAGCAACAGATGCAGTCGTTGTCGATATGAAATAGAGTATCTAAATATGGCTTAAACGAAGCAAATTTTTTAATAGAAAGAAAATTATGGTGAGAGTAACAAAGCAAGCTTATAGCTTCTTTGCATATAAAGATGAAATATATTCAAAGAAAACGTTGACAAAATATGTCTAATGTTTTATTATAATAATTGGAATTAGGTAGTAATTGTTTAAGTACAAGCTAAGCTTATTCATTAATAATAGCAGTATCCTTGGAAGGATTGTGCCCATTATTATGGATAAGCTTTTTTTATGCTCAAAAGGAGGATAATCGTGATAATTAATAAGATATTAAATAATAACGTTGTAATCACATTAGATGACAATGATGAAGAAATTATTGTCATGGGTAAAGGCATTGGTTATCAAAAATCAAAAGGCGATTTAATAGATAAAACTAAAGTAAACAAAGTATTTAGGATATCAAATAAAGAAATATCAAATAAGTTACAAGAATTACTTAATAATATTCCTATGGAGCACATGAAATTATCAAGTGAAATTATAGAGTATGCACAAATAAAATTAAACAAGAAATTAAATGAAAGTATTTATATATCATTAAGTGACCATACATATTCTGCAATTCAAAGAATGAAAGAAGGGATAAACGTAAAGAATGCAATACTTTGGGAAACTAAGAGATTCTATAAAGAAGAGTTTGAAATTGGAATGAAAGCACTTGATGTTATTGAAAGCAAAACAGGTGTAAAATTACCTGAAGATGAAGCTGGATTTATAGCATTTCATATAGTAAATGCTCAGTTAAGTGAAGGTCATACCTTGGCATATGATATTACAAAGTTAATACAAGAAGTACTTAGTATAGTTAGATATCATTTTAGAATAGAATTTCATGAGGATTCTGTATTTTATTATAGATTTATAATGCATCTTAAATTTTTTGTCCAGAGATTACTTTCAAATAGTGTGCATGAAGGTGAGACAGATAAAGAATTATTAATCATTATTAAGTCTAAATATAATAAAGAGTTTGAATGTGTAGTTAAGATTAAAAATTTTATTAAAAAACAATATAACTACATATTAACAGATGATGAACTTATATATTTAACAATACATTTAGCTAAAGTAGTTAAAGATTCAAATATGTAAGATGAATAATTTTTCAGTAGTATATAGTAAGAGTTATTGAAAGGAGTGATACTAACAAAATTATACCTATGGTTGGATGGTAACATTGAGTTGGCCAAACCTTCAAATTTCAAAAAATTTATTTAAAAGAAATATAGAGGAGAAAATGGAAAAATACAAACAATTAGCACAAAGCATAGTAAAAAATGTTGGTGGAAAAGAAAACATTAGTGGATTAGTACACTGTATTACAAGATTACGTTTTAATTTGAAAGATGAAAGTATAGCAAATGATGATGTATTGAAAAATATGGAAGGTATTGTTACTGTAATGAAAAGTGGAGGACAATATCAAGTAGTTATAGGAAATCATGTTGAGGCTGTCTATAAAGATATAGTTGAAATAATTGACTTAGATGACTCAAGTACAAATTCAGAAAATAAAAAATCAGGTAGTATGCTAGATAAAGGTATAGATATAATATCAGGGATTTTTCAGCCAGTACTAGGAATAATGGCAGCCTGTGGGATGTTAAAAGGATTTAACGCTTTATTTGTAGCAATGGGATTATATAGTGATTTATCTGGTGGATATATGGTAATAAATGCAGCAGGAGATGCATTATTTACATTCCTTCCTTTATTTTTAGGATATACTTCAGCTAAGAAATTTGGGCTAAAACCAATGTTGGGATTAGCACTAGGAGCTGCAATGTGTTATCCTGCGATACAAGGCAGTAGTATATCAGCAGGTGCAGATGTGATGTACACTTTATTTAAAGGAACAATGTTTGCATCACCAGTATATATTGATTTCTTTGGACTACCAATGATATCAATTGATTACACTGGGACAGTTGTACCAATTATATTTATAGTGTATTTTGCATCTAAGTGTGAAAAATTATTTAATAAGATTGTTCCAGACTTAGTTAAGTTTTTCTTTGTGCCAATGCTTACATTATTAGTAACAGTACCTGTTGCACTTATAGTTATAGGCCCTATAGCAACATTTGGTTCTACACTTATTTCGCAAATTGTAATTTCGATAAGAGATTTTAGTCCACTATTAGCAGGTGCTATAGTAGGGTTCACTTGGCAAATTCTTGTTATTTTTGGTATGCACTGGGGATTCATTCCTGTATATATAAATAATGTTATGACTTTAGGATACGATAATGTTATGATGCCATTCTTTGCTTGTACATTTGCAAGTTCAGCAGTCGTATTAGCGATATTCTTCAAGACTAAAGACAAGAAATTAAAAGAGATGGCAATACCAAACTTTATATCTGGTATATTTGGAGTTACAGAGCCAGCAATTTATGGAATATTATTACCTTTAAAGAAGCCATTTATAATAAGTTGTATTGCTAGTGGTATTGGAGGAGCTTTCTACGGATTCTTTAATCTTAGAAAGTTTATAACTGGAGGGATGGGAATATTCGAACTTCCAGCAATGATTGAACCAGATGGAGGAATGGGCAATTTAATAGTAGCTCTTTCTGGTATAGCTATATCAATGGTTGTAGCTTTTGGATTAACTATGGTTTTATATAAAGAAAAGGAAGCAAGAGAATCTAAAGAAGTAAAAAATAATGTAAAAGAGGAAACAAAAGAGGTTAAGTCTGCTAAATTAGAAAAAGAAATAGTAGTAAGCCCTATAAAAGGTGAAGTCTTAAATTTAAGCGATATAGAGGATGCAGCATTTGCATCTGGTGTACTAGGTCAAGGTGTAGCAATAATACCTAGTGATGGAAAAGTAGTTGCACCAGTAGATGGAGTGGTTACAACCTTATTTCCTAGTCTACATGCTATAGGAATTCTTTCAGATACAGGTGTTGAAGTGCTTATTCATATTGGATTAAATACTATTCAGTTAGAAGGAAGAGGTTTTGAGGCATGTATAAAGCAAGGTGATAGAATTACAAAAGGTCAAACGATATTAAACTTTGATATTGATGCAATAAAAGAGTCAGGGTATAGTGTTGTAACTCCAATTGTTATTACCAATTCATCACAATTTTTAGATGTAGTAGAAACAGAAAGTAAGAGTACTGAATTAGAGGGCAATCTGATTACGGTTATATTTTAGTAAAAAACTAAGGCATTAGCATAAGTTAATGCCTTAGTTATAATTTTAGGAGGCTTAACTATGAGTTTTAAAAAAGATTTTCTATGGGGAGGAGCTACTGCAGCTAATCAATGTGAGGGTGGATATAATAAAGACGGAAGAGGATTAGCAAATGTAGATGTATGTCCAACCGGAAAAGATAGGACAGCAGTTATTACAGGTAAATTAAAAATGTTTGATTTTGATGCTGAACATTATTATCCAGCTCAAACTGGTATTGATATGTACCATAATTATAAAGAAGATATAAAGCTATTTGGTGAAATGGGATTTAAAGTATATAGAATGAGTATTGCATGGAGTAGAATATTTCCAAAAGGTGATGAAGAAACACCAAATGAAAAGGGGCTTCAATTTTATGAAAATATATTTAAAGAATGTAAAAAATATGGAATAGAGCCACTAGTTACTATTACACATTTTGATTGTCCAATGTATTTAATTGAAAAGTATGGTGCATGGCGTAATCGTAAAATGATAGGTTTCTATGAGAAATTATGTAATGTTATCTTTAGAAGATATAAAGGCTTAGTTAAATATTGGTTAACTTTTAATGAAATAAACATGATTTTACATGCTCCATTTATGGGTGCTGGTATTTGTTTTGAAGAAGGCGAAGATACTGAAAAGATAAAATATCAGGCTGCTCATCATGAACTTGTAGCTAGTGCAATTGCAACTAAAATAGCACATGAAGTTGATTCAAATAACTTAGTTGGTTGTATGTTTGCAGCTGGAAGTGTATATCCTTATAGTTGCAATCCTAATGATGTATGGGAAGCTACAAAGTTAGATAGAGAAAATTATTTCTTTGTAGATGTACAATCTAGAGGAAAATATCCTAACTATGCATTAAAGTATATGGAGCAAAAAGGTATTACACCAGAAATGGAACCTGGTGACATTGAATTATTGAATAAATATACAGTAGATTTTATTTCATTCTCATATTACAACAGTCGTTGTGTTAGAACTGATGAAAATGCAGATGATGTAGCTGAAGGAAATATATTTACATCTGCTAAAAATCCATATCTTTCATACAGCCAATGGGGATGGCCAATTGATCCATTAGGTCTAAGAATTACATTAAATCATGTATATGATAGATATGAAAAGCCACTATTTATTGTAGAAAATGGATTAGGTGCAAAAGATATAGCTGATGAAAATGGTTATGTAGAAGATGATTACAGAATTGATTATTTAAGAGAACATATAAAAGCGATGTATGACGCAGTTTCTATAGATGGTGTAGATTTATTAGGTTATACTACATGGGGTCCTATTGATTTAGTAAGTGCTGGCACAGGTGAAATGGAAAAGCGTTACGGATTTATATATGTAGATAGAGATAATATCGGTAATGGAAGTTTGAGAAGGGCGAAAAAGAAAAGCTTTGAATGGTATAAGAAAGTAATTGCTTCAAATGGTGAAGATTTATATTAAATAAGAAGAATATAAAAATAATAGTGGTATAATTTTTTCTCTGTAGCAGGATTCACGAAGAGATTTGCTGAAAAGAGAGATAATTTATTTTGTACCAAGAGATGAAAAAGTCGAGCTTAAATTCTAAGCTTGTCTTTTTTTATTAAATATAACTTATAATGCTTTAAAATTTATGAAAAACTTATTCAATAGATATATTAAAAATTCAATGGTAATCAAATTCTTTACCAATGAATATAAAATGTATTTGAGTGTTATAATAGTTTAAACTAATGAACGAAAGGGAGAGGAGTGCATATGAAATATCAACATATAATTGAAGTTAATAAAGACCTTTGTATTGGATGTGGACTTTGTAAAAATGATTGTCCAGTAAATAATATAGTTATAGAAAATAAAAAATCAGTAATTAAAAAGCAAGACTGTCTAATGTGTGGACACTGTGCAGCAATCTGTCCCAAAGAAGCTATTACACTGACAGGATTTGATGAACCACCAATAGAACTTACAAATAAGCCAAGCTTAGACTCAGATGAATTACTAATGGCAATTAAATCTAGAAGGAGTATCAGAAAATTTAAAGATAAAGAAGTTTCTTCAGAAATTGTAAAGCAAATTATTGAGGCAGGTAGATACACACCTAGTGCTAAAAATTCACAAGATGTATCATATATTGTTTTGGACAATAAAAAAGCAATGTATGAAAAGGAGGCAGTGAGATTTTTTAGAAAAATCAAACCGATTGCAAACATTGCTGTTAAATATTCAAAGGAAATTGAGATTGATGATAACTTTTTCTTCAAGCATGCTCCTATTGCAATAATGATAATTACAAAAGATAAGATTAGTGGTTCACTTGCAGCATCTAATATGGCACTAATGGCAGAATCTTATGGTCTGGGGGTTTTATTTAGTGGATATTTTTCAGATGTAGCAAATAACTCGCCAAAGTTAAAAAAGTTTCTAAGTTTAAAACACAAGAATCATGTTCTTACAACGCTAGTTATTGGATATCCAGATGTTAAATATAGACGTACTGCACAAAAAGAGGCAGCAAGTGTTAGATACTTATAAGATATGGAGGATTTTATGGAAAAAGAATGTCAGCAAAGAATAGAAGAAATAACATCTAAATTTAAAGACTGTCGTAAAGCTATTTCTGCTATGGGTGATGAAACTAGACAGTTAATTTTAATAACACTCCTAGAGAGTGACTTCAATGGTATACGAGTAGGAGAAATTACAGAAAAAACACATCTTTCTCGCCCTGCAGTATCTCATCATCTTAAAATATTGAAAGAAGCAGAAATTGTTAATGTACGTAGAGAAGGGACGAAAAACTATTATTATCTTGATTCAAAAAAATCGCAATGGAAATCACTAACAGAGCTAATAAATCTTATATTTGTTGGAATACAAGATATTGGTGAAAATGATGTAAGAAAAGGTGAGTAAAGTAAAGTGATTTAGCACAAAGGGGTTGTCTCAAAATTGATTTTTTTCTAATCAAACTTTAAGTTCAACTCCTCTAAAATTGGGCTAAGTAGTCTTACTGAATCATCCTTGAGAATAATTGTTTCAATGCTAATGGCAATACTACTTATTTATAACACCCATATCTGATATAATAAAAATGTTGTTTTTGTTTTTTCACAGGACAATTATCACATAGATTAGGGGTTCTTAGGAACCCTTTTTTTGTTTTTTATACAAAAAAGGATATGATTCAAATTTTTATTTTGAGACATCTCCGTTTCAGATAATTTCATTTGATAAGCATAGAATATTTTTAAAAATATATTCTATTAGATACTTTTAGACCTATTAGAGTATTAAAAATGTATACTTTAAAATATATACTAATTAATAAGAATTATATAAAAATAGGAGATTATAATAAATTGAATTTAAGTTATTTAGGAGAAAGAATAAGAAAGCGTAGAAAAGAATTAGGAATTACAATAGAGCAATTAGCAGAGAAAATTGATATAGGATACAATCATTTAAGTAATATTGAACGAGGTAAGAAGATACCTAGCTTAGAAACACTTATTAAAATAGTAAATGCTTTAGATACAACAGCAGATATAATTCTTAAAGATTCTGTTGAATATGCAAAACCTCATTTACAGAATGATATAATAAAAGGTCTAGAAAATTTAGATTCAAAAGGATTAAGAATTGTCTCAGAGGTTTTGTCTGTTTTAATAAAAAATCTAAATGAAGCTAAGAACAATGAGTAGAAGAGAGTTATTTAAGCATGATAACTCTTTTTTAAAAATGTTTTTATATATCACTCCTCATCTTTCCAGCTTCTTACCCAATGCTCCAATTTATTTAGTTTTTCTTTGGTTAAATGTCCGTCTTTATGCAATGTAGAAATTGAATGGATAAATTTATTATTATGTTTTTTTGACGAGTTGTTTTATTACCCTTAACACTTGCTTATATCTTTCTTTTAACTTTTTAAGTTGCATTTTATACTTCTATTAAGATATTATCTTTAATAGTATAGTTATTTTTTTAAAACATCCACAGGTAAGTATTTCCATATTTGTCTTAATGTATTATTGTATATATAAGATAAATATATATTAAATTATAAAGTAAAAAGTTATTTTATTGAGGGGGAAGGTAATTGTATGAATTATTTATTTGATTGTATAATAAAAACAACAATTATAAGCAGTATTTATATTTGCTTATTACTATTATTAAAAGTACGTTTATTTAAAGTATTTAGTAAGAGATTTAACTATTACATTTGGTTAATCATTATACTAAGAATGATATTTTTCTTTTTCAGTTATTCTATAGACTTTACTAAAGAGGCATCAAAAAATTATATTTTAATTGACAATATTACGAATCTTGATACTAAGATTAGTCCAAGTTTAAATATTTCATTTTGTTTATTCTTGATTTGGATAGTTGGAGCTATATTCTCTTATTCTAATATGTTATATAAATATGTAAAATTTAAAAATCTAATTATTGATACCTCTTTTGACGTAGAAGATGAATACATAAATAATATTTACAAGGATTTATTAGTTGAACTAAATATAAAAAAGAATATACCTTTAAGATACACAGACGAGTTATCAAGTCCAGCTGGTATGGGTTTATTTAAGTCATATGTATTATTACTAGATTTACCATACGACAAAGATAAAATATACTGGATTTTGAAACATGAATTAACACATTTTAAAAATAAAGATATACTAATAAAATTCTTAGTAGCATTTACAAGAAGCTTATATTGGTTTGATCCACTTGTTTATATTATGAGTAGAAGAATTTCTGCGGATTGTGAACTTTGTTGTGATGAAAGTGTTTTAAATAATTGTTCTATAAAAGAGAAAAAATCTTATGGCATGACTTTACTTCAATCAATAGAGCTCTCTAATTTTAATGAAGGAGGTTTATTGACAACAGAGTTTAATAAATCAGATTTAGAGGTAAGACTTGAAAATATTATAAAGAGTAAAGGTAAAAATGGTATTATATTAGCAATATTAATATTTATAATTTCAAGTACTTCTTTTTTGGAAATTAATGCCTTAGAACCTATACAAAAAAATATACACTCTGAAAATAAAGCTAACACTGAGAATGATGGCCTTAAATTTTCAGAGACTATAGATTATACATATGCAACTGCTCCAGAAAAATACAGAAAAATGTATGAGGAAACTTGTGAGAAACTAGGTACAACTCCTCAGGATTCAGATATAATAGAAGTCTCTACTAAAGATGAAAAAGGTCTTATAAAAATTGAATAAAAATACAAAAATTTAAAAAATAAAAGCATCTTTAAATTAAATATGCTTTTATTTTGTGTTTAAAGGTATCTCCAAGTATCTATCATTTTCAAACTTGATTTTCTTGGATTTTATTAAGAAATTCAATATAAATTTAAAATAAAATTATGTTAAATTTCTTGACATATATTTTGTTTTTATTCCTAAAAATTTTTATTTGACTCTTTTGATCTAGTTTTGTAGTATTAGAGTATAGGGGGGGCAGATAACTATGTTAAAACAAATACCAGAAGCAGAATTAAAGATTATGAAGTTTATATGGGAAATAAATGAGACAGTAATATCTAAAGATGTTATCTACGCAATGGAACAAAGATATGGTTGGAAACAAACAACAACACTTACGCTTTTAGCCAGACTTGTTAAAAGGAAATTTTTAGAAGCTAATAAAATAGATAGATATACTCATTACATAATTATTGTGGGTGAAGAAGAATATAAAGATTTTGTAACCGAGTTATTCTGTAAAAATATTCATGACAATTCAATTAAAAGCTTTCTTACTTCATTTCTTAACAACAAAACAATATCAAAAGAAAAAGTAGAGTCTTTTAGTGAACTTTTCAGAGATGATGAAGATGAATAATTGTGTTAACTATTTAGTTTACAATATTTTAAAAACAGTTATTATAAGTAGTATTAGCATTTGTATATTAATATTTTTAAAAACATTTTTCTTTAAAAAATTTAGTAAAAAATTTAATTACTATATTTGGTTGATTATTATTTTTAGAATGTTATTTTTTATGTTTAATTATTCAGTAAATTTTTTTACAGATACACCACAAAAATATTTTCTTATTAATAACATATCTAATCTTAATAATAATATAAAAGAAGAAATAAGTATTTCTTTTTTTATATTATTAATTTTTGCAATTGGAACGATAATATATTTATACTGTGTATTATCTAAATATTTAAAATTTAAAGACTTAATTATTGATACTTCTTTCGAAATAGAAAATGAAAGTATCAATAACATTTATCATAATTTATTATCTGAATTAAATATTAAGCAAAATATAACCCTAAGATATACAGAAGAACCAGAAAGCCCAGCAGGTATGGGGTTATTTAAGTCATATATACTTTTACCTGATTTACCATATAGTGCAGATGAAGTATATTGGATTTTAAAACATGAATTAACTCACTTTAAAAACAAAGATATATTAATAAAATTTTTAGTAGTATTTATAAAAGGCTTATATTGGTTTAATCCATTTGTATTCATAATGAGCAAAAAAATTTCAATTGATTGTGAACTTTGTTGTGATGAAAGTGTTCTAAATAATTGTTCTCTAAAAGAGAAAAAATCTTATGGTATGACTTTACTCAAATCAATAGAGCTTTCTAACATTACTTGTAGCGGATTGTTAACAACAGAATTTAATAAACCAGATTTGGAAGTAAGACTTGAAAATATTATAAATCAGAAAGGCAAAAGTGGCATTATATCAGGAATATTAATCTTTATAATTACAAGCACATCTTTTTTAGAAATTAATGCTTTAGAAACCATACATAAAAACATACCATCTGAAAATAAAGCTGATTCTGAGTACCTTGGTCTTAAGTTTGCAGAAACTATAGATTATACATATGAAACTGCACCAGAGAAATATCGAAAAATGTATGAAGAAACTTGTAAAGTTTTAGGTGAAATTCCAAGAAAGTCTGATAAAATAGAAGTATCTACTAAAAGTAATACAACTATTAAGTAGAAATACAATTATTTTAGGGGGATTTTATGTTAAAAAAAGTTCTAACACTTTTCTGTTGTTTAATGCTTACATTTACAAGTGTAGCATTCGCAGAGCAAAAAGACGATAATACAAATAAAAGTGAGTCGTCTATAATCTATTTCCAAAGCTCTGGATACACATTTAAGTATGAAACTGCACCACAAGAAGTTAAAGAATACTATGAACAAAAATGTCAGGAATTAAATATAGACCCTGACCCAAATGCTGAAATATTTATTCCAGATAATAAAAGTATTCTTAGTTCAGAAGATGAGAGTATGGGAACATATTCACAACATTATGGAAAATATGACCCAGATAAGGCAACTATTACTATATCAGGTGACAAAAACTATACAATAAGTACTCGTACACTCGTTGGTTATGGTCATGTTACAAAAGGAAATAATGTTCACTGTGTACAACTACTGTTACGTGAGCTAAATTATGACATTGGTTTAGATAGTTCATTTGGTCCTGCCACATATAATGCAGTAAAACACTTCCAAAGAGGTCATGGTCTAACTTCAGATGGAGTTGTTGGATACAATACTTATGATGTCATGGCAAATCTTTTACGTATGTAATTACATAACTATAAAAGACACTTTATTAATGAACTGAGCTCTTTATATCGTACATCAAAAAACCACAGAATGATTACGGAACCATAAGATGATTCTTGTATTGTGCAGGAGTCATCTTTTTTAATATCCATTGTTCCCTTTTATTATTATATATTCTATGTAATTTGATACAATATTTTCTACCTCATCAAAGCTCCTACATGTTTCATAACCAGCTTTATCTTTTAAGTGACCAAAAAACGACTCCATTGTGGCATTGTCCAAACAATTTCCTTTTCTTGACATAGACTGTATTAAATTAGCTTTTTTACATGCAGATATAAATTTTGAATATATTCCTTGGTCAGAATGAATCATACAACCTTCCAAATCATTTTTTGAATACTTATCACTTATGTCTTTGATTGGTCGTAGGCTTAAATTCATAGATAAATTTTGAGAGGTATGATAAGAAAGTATTTCCCTTGTTGTAACATCTTTTACTGCATCTAAATATGCTATATTTCAATTTGAATAGTGTAAATAGGTAATATCCGTTAGCAACACATTTAAAGGATTACTTTGAATAAAGTTTCTTTTTAAAATATTTTTCATTACTCTATGTTATTTAGTAGCAGTAGTTATATCAGTTTAACCAATGATAGTAGCCTGAACGGCTTACATTGGCTATTTTACAAAGTTCTTTTATTGTCATTTTTGGTAAAGATTTATCTTCTTTATTTAATTTTATGTATTGTTCAAAAGTGTTTTTTATTTCCAGAAATTTTATTTATTTTATCACGGTCCTTTCCAGAACATCTATATTTTTTTAAAACTATTTTCCATTTCAAGATATTTGATTCTTGTTTTTACTCGTTTCAACTCATCTTTACATTTGTTTTCTTTTTTAGATTTAGTTTTCTACTTGATTTAGATACAAGAGAGGCTTAGCCTTGTTTTAAGTAGATTTTTCTCCATTTTCGAAGACAATCTTTTGGTTTATCAAATCCTATTATTTTTAAATCAATACATGCTTCTAAAAATATATCCTTTGTGAATCTAGTTTTTTCAAGGTTTTCTCTAACAGCATATAGTTTAAATTCTTTTGATATAAATATATACATGAATGTTAAGATTAGTTGATAGAATTTAAGCAATAAATCTAATACTATAAACATAGGAGGCATGAAAAATATGATTAATACGAATTTGAAAAAACTAAGAAAAATCCATCAGTACACACAAGAGGAATTAGCTGAAAAACTTAATATATCTAGACAATCAGTAGCAAAATGGGAAAAAGGCGAATCTGCTCCTGATATAGATAGTTGCATTAAACTTGCAAAATTGTACAATGTCAAACTAGATGACTTAGTTAATCATTCAGAAGAAAAAATAGGTATTGTAATACCACCTAAAGGAAAATTTTTCTTTGGAGCTGTCGTAGTTGGTGAACGTGGTTAGATTGTTATTCCAAAAGAAGCAAGGGATGTATTTAATATAAACGCAGGAGATAAATTATTGATACTAGGAGATGAAGAAAGAGGATTAGGAATTGTTCATCAACATGATTTGATAAATTTTATAGGTCATATGGGAGTAATAGGTAAAGAATAGTAATTTTAAAAAAATTATAAAAGGATGGATAAAATATGAGTAAAATAGTATTTTTTAGTATTCCTGCATATGGTCACACTAATCCTACAGTTGAAGTAGTTCGTGAATTGGTAGATAGAGGGGATGAGGTATTGTATTATTCTTTTAATGAATTTAAAGATAAAATTGAAGGTGCTGGAGCAAAATTTATTTGCTGTGATAAATATATTCCAGAATTACATCCTGGAGACGAGAAAAAAATTGGGAAGGATTTTTCTGGGTTAATTGAGATGATAGTAGATACTACTATATCTTTTTTATTAGTATTAATTATAAGTATTGTAGGTATAACAGGGAGTGTTGTATATAACAATTACTTTAAACCATGGAAGGATGCTGAAATATATATTAATAAATATATGGTAAAGCAAGATATTTCAGAAGATAATATAAAGAGTATTACAAAAGAAAAAGCAAAGAAAGCAAGCTACAAAGGAATACTATACAGAGTATATTACAAAGATGACCCTCAATATGAATATTAGTATTTTTATAGTGATGATTATTATGCTCTATATGTAAATAAAGTTATGTTACAGATTTATGATATGGAAAATAATAATAAACTTTTAAAAAGCAATGAAGAATTAAAAAGTGTGAAGCATCCACCAATTTATCTTAAAGATGATAGGGCTAAATAGGTTCATGACAAAATAGGGTGATTTTTATGGAAATTTACTTGAATATAGTACTATCACGTTTAAATAAAAATAAACTTAGGACTTTATATACTGACATAGAATTTATAGTCACTAAAAAATTTTGTAGTATTTAAGTATAAAGTACATAGTGATATAAGAAGATTAAGACTAATTTTAAAACTATAAATTTGCAATTTATTGTCAGAATATATTGACAAAAGTAAAGTTTGAAATTATAATTTATATCAAGAATAGTTTGACAAAATAAAAACTAGTGACTTTATATTTTAGTAAATTTATTTTTTATTGCTAATTTAAGAAAAATTTAGGACTACTATAGACATATAGTTTATCATTGATTTAATATGACAAATAATTGTTATTTCTAGGAATACGATTTCTAAAGTTACTAGATATAGTCTAATTTAAAGAGGGGAGGTATTAGCAGATACAAATTTGTACATAAAGAAGACTTAAAAGAAATAATTAAAATAAGGTATCTTTTAACAATAGTAATAGGTATGTTATTAATTTATATTAGCTATTTTAAGAATAATTTAAGACGTATATAAAGCATAAATTATATATCTAATATTAAATAAAGACAAGTCTTCCAACATGTATATTAAAATTGAAGATAGTTGTAGTATAATTCTGCATTTATAAAATAATGTAGAAAGTCAAAGATTGAAAAGAAGTCTAGTAAATCAATGATTATGGTAAATATTTAAAAAGTTAACTATAAGTTATATTTATTTAGATATTTTAGGAATAATTTGAGACGTATAAAAATATCATCAAAAAATATCAAACTGTGCCATATGTAGTTAATAATAACTACAGAATATACATTTTATAATTATTGTTTTATTGATAAAAAATTATTATATTTAGGAGGAAACAACAATGGAAAATTTTTGGAATCCGCTTACTTGCTTTACTGTATGTGTAATGATTTATGCTTTTAGTGAGTTTTTATCTAAGAAAACAAAAGGTGCAATTTCAACATTGCTATTTGTATGTATTATATTTTTATTAGGATTTTGGACCAATATTCTACCAAAAGATGTTACAGGAGCATCGGGGATATTAGCTGCGATGAGTAACTTTGGTATAGCATTATTAATAACTAACTTAGGAACACTTATAAACCTTGAAGACTTATGCCATGAATGGAAAACAGTTGTAATTGCATTAGTAGGTATTGTAGGCATAGCGGTTGGTTGTTTCACAGTTGGTAGTATGTTATTTGGTAGAGAGTATGCTTTAATAGCAGCACCTCCAATAGCAGGTTCTACTATTGCTGGTATTATTGTAACAACGGTTGCAGAAGCAGCAAATAGACCTGAACTTGCAGCATTTGTAATTCTAGTATTGTCATTTCAAAAATTCTTTGGTATTCCTATAACAACATATTGTATAAATAAAGAATTAAAATTTAAAAGAGATAGGGGAGATTTCTTAAGGGATGAATCAAAAAGTAATTTTAAGCTTCCAAGTATGAGAATTTTTAAAGAAGAGTCAAATAAAAAATCATCTACATTAGTATATCTTGCAAAACTTTCATTTGTTGCTATGATTGGTAACTTTGTAGGCTTGGCTACTTTAATACCAGGATTTACTCCTTCAAACTATTATTTAAATCCAAATATAGCATGTTTGTTAGTAGGGCTAATTTTTACACGAATAGGATTTTTAGAAAAAGGAATTTTAGATAAATCTCAATCTAATGGGATTATAATGTTTGGTTGTATGTTAATGTTACCTGGAGGACTTGCTAAGGTAACTCCAACAGCACTATTTGCAATGATTGTTCCAACTATAGGAATACTAGTTATAGGAGCTATATTCATAATACTATTTACTGCAATTGTAGGAAAGTTATTAGGATATTCTCCAAGAATGTCAGCAGCGATTGGTGTAACTTGTATGCTTGCTTATCCAGCAACACAGATAATTTCTAATGAAGGTATTGATGCCATGGAAGGAACCGTAGAAGAAAAGCAAAGGGCAACAGATTATTTATTACCAAAAATGATTATAGGGGGATTTGTTACTGTAACTATTGCCTCAGTGGCATTTGCTAGTATAATAGGTCCACTTATATTTGGTTAATATGAAATAGATTTATGGGAGGTAAAGTTAATGATAGGAAGTATATCTATAAGAGAGATAGATGAAAAAAGACTTAAACTTGATGATTTGAGTAAGAAAATATGGAAAAATCCAGAAAAAGCATTTAAAGAGTTCAAAGCATGTGAAAATACAGCAAATTTTCTAAGAAGTGAAGGATTTGATGTGGAAGTAGGTGTAGGAGGTTTAGCTACAGCTATTAAGGCTAGTTTTGGCTCAGGTAAACCAGTTATAGGTTTTATGGGAGAGTTTGATGCATTACCTGGTTTAAACCAAAAAGTTTCAACAAAGCAAGAAGCATTTGAATTGGGAGCTTGTGGTCATGGATGTGGACATAATTTATTATGTACTGCGCATGTAGGAGCGGTAATAGGACTTAAAAGAGAAATGATAGAAAATAATTTAAGAGGAACTATAGTATTTTATGCATGTCCAGGAGAAGAGCAATTAACAGGTAAAGGATTTATGGCTAGAGGCGGTGCATTTGAAGGTCTAGACTTAGCTATAAATTTCCATCCAAATAAAATTAGTGAAGCTACAGTGGGTATATCAACAGCTGTTAATTCTGTAAAATTCCATTTTAAGGGGATAACTGCACATGCAGGGTCAGACCCTCAAAATGGAAGAAGTGCTTTAGATGCTGTAGAACTTACTAATGTAGGAGCTAATTATCTGAGAGAGCATGTTACTTCTGATGTAAGAATTCATTATACTATTACAGATGGAGGAGTGGCACCTAACATAGTTCCTGATAAAGCATCAGTATGGTATTACACAAGAGCTTTGAGTAGAGAAGCTGTAGAAAATACATATGAAAGACTTATAAAGGTAGCAAAAGGAGCTGCAATGATGACTGAGACTGAGGTTGAAGTAGAGTTTTTAGGAGGATGCTATAATACTTTAAACAATCCTGTTCTAGCAAATCTTGTGTCAGAATGTATGGATGATATTACACAAGAGCCTTGGACTCAAGATGAATTGGATTTTGCAGCTGAATTAGATAGACAAAGCCCACAACAATATAAGGCTATGATAAGTAAATATAATTTACCAGAAGGAACTCACCTATATTATGGTGGAGGAAAGGTTACAAACTTTAATAGCTATGGCTCTACTGATATTGGAGATGTAATGCATATAGTTCCTACAGCATACTTTTTTACAGGATGTACAAATCTAGGTGCACCTGGGCATAGTTGGCAGTTTACATCTTGTGCAGGGAGTTCTATTGGAGAAAAAGGTATGATATATGCAGCAAAAATTATGGCTATGTTTGGAGCTAAAATATTGAATAATCCAGAGATAGCTAAAAAGGCAAAAGAAGAATTCGATAAATCAATGAATGGGAAAACATATAAGTGTCCTATTCCAAAGGATATTCCCACTCCTTAAAAGATATATAAAGTTTAAAATACAGTTTAATAGACAATAACTTGAACTACTCCACCTTAATTACCTTCGGTAATGTTTGAAGGTGGATATTCCTATTCGATAGCACTTTTGCACTAAGCATTCATAGGTTCTAAGGGCTGTTCCATCCCCACTAATCTTAATCCTTCTTTTAGTATATTTATGCTGGCATTTATATCTCTGTCATGCTGTGTATGGCACTCTGAACAAACCCACTTTCTAAGTGATAAGTTTTTTA
>NZ_JAGWCY010000014.1:0-64679 GCF_020657785.1 Clostridioides sp. ZZV14-6154
CAGCAATTCAAGTAGTATTGGATAGGTTCTATCCTATCTCTACATATAAGTTTCCCTATATGCTGACTATTTTAGCTACTAACTCATGACTAAAGTCACGAGTGTGCGTAGCTATTTTTTAATCAATCTAAGACCTCTCTCTAAAAGAGGTATAGTTAAATCATCCATTCTATAACTCGTCGTTGGACCTGCTGCTCCTATAACTTCTCCTGGTTTTGTTGGAGTAGGACCTACATAGTATATACCTTGACCATTTACATCGAATGGTAACTCTTCACCTTTATTTATACAATCTATCAATCTTTTATGAGCTGCATCTCTTGCTGTATAAAGTATACCGCTTAGACTAATTGTATCTCCACAATTTAATTTAGCTATATCAATCTCACTTACAGGTGTAGTTATCTTTATCATTTTATTTTTCCTCCTAAATTACTACCTTTTTATGTCTCGATGCATGGCAGTTTATATTTACAACAACAGGAAGACCTGCTATATGTGTAGGAAAAGTCTCTATATTTAAACCTAAAGCTGTTGTAGTTCCTCCTAACCCCTGAGGTCCTATACCCAATTTATTAATAGAGGCTAATAATTCACTTTCTAATTTTGCAATATTTTCATCTTCATTAAATTCACCTAGTTCTCTAAAAAGTGCTTTTTTAGCTATTTGAGCACATTTATCTACCGTTCCACCTATACCAACTCCAATTACCATAGGAGGACATGGATTAGGTCCAGCTTCTGAAACTGTATCAATAATAAATTTTTTAATTCCTTCTAATCCATCTGATGGCTTTAACATCTTCATTTTACTCATATTTTCGCTTCCAAATCCCTTAGCAGCAAACTCTATTTTAATTTTATCACCTTTTACCATTTCATAATGAATAATGGCAGGAGTATTATCCTTTGTATTTATTCTACTAATTGGACTTACAACAGATTTTCTCAAGTATCCTTCCTCGTATCCTTGTCTTACTCCCTCATTTATAGCGTCAGTAATTGTATCTCCTTCAACTAAAACCTCTTGTCCTATCTCAACAAAAAATACAGCCATACCAGTATCTTGGCATATTGGTATATTTTTTTTCTTTGCTATTTCAGCATTTTCAACTAATATATTTAATATGTTTTTTCCAACTTCACTTTTTTCAGTTTTAGCTTTCTCTTTTATACAGCTTAAGACATCATCTCCTAAGTATAAACTAGCTTCTATGCAAAGTTTTTTTACTTGTTCAACAATTTGTTCAGATTTTATCTTTCTCAAGCGAACATCCCTCCATTACTTTATAAAAAATATTCGTAATCATATTTACACTTTACCATCATTTTTAAAATTTCTCAATATTTTTATGTCAATTACATAATAGTAGTTAAATGTTTATTTTTAAGTCATTATTTATTTTATTAATTATATAATTTTTTTGTCATTAATTTTCTATCTACAATACCTATTTTTTTATTAAATCTGCAAACTCTACTTTTATAAGTTTCTGTAAGTCAAGTGGTGATAATTCTATTTGGTATCCTATTTTACCAGCACTTACTATAATTGTATCTAATTGTTTTGCACTTTCATTTAAAAAAGTCTTATAAAGCTTCTTCATCCCTACAGGAGAACAACCACCTCTAATATATCCTGTAAGCTTATTTATATCTTTTACATGAATCATATCCACACTTTTTTCTTTAGCTACTTTTGCAGCTTTTTTTAAGTCTAAACTTTCATGTACTGGTATTACATATACATAAATATTCTTACTAACTCCTTGAGTTACTAGAGTCTTATATACTTCATTTACATCTCTTCCTATATCATGTGCTACCTCAACACCATCTACATGTTCACTTTTGACTTCATAAGATAGTACCTTATAATCAATTTTGTTTGAATCTAAAATTCTCATAGCATTAGTTTTTACTTTAATCATACATTCACTTCCTTTCTATAAAATACGAACATTATCTATATTTTCGAATATTCTGTACTATTTTAATAGAGTATTATAGTTAAAATAATTATATTTTAAAACAACAATATTATTATAACTCTATATTAACTTCAAAACTTCATTTTTTTCCAATTCTCTAGAATTTTTTAGTTCTTTTTTTATTATCATAGGAGAATCTCCTAAAATAAATATATTATCTGCTAAAAATAATGCTTCTTCAATATCATGAGTTACAAATAACACAGTTCTTTTTTCTTTTTTAAGTATATTTTTAAAATTATCAATTATTATTTGTTTATTCTTTGCATCAATTGATTTAAAAGGTTCATCCATTATAATAGTCTTTGATGGATAAATAAAAGCTCTAGCAATGTTTACTCTTTGTCTAATGCCCCCACTAAGCATCTGAGGATAAAATTTTTTATATTTAATAATTCCAACCAAATCTAAATATTCATCACAAATTTTATCTAGTTGAGTTTTACTGTAATATTTATTTACAACTATCTTTATGTTTTCTTCTACAGTTAGCCAATCTATTAGCCTGTCTTCTTGAAATATGTAACTTACCTCTAACTTACTCCCAATTTTATTTGAACTTTCTTTAATATTTAAATTACGAGTATCATTTTCTATAATACCACTTATTATATTTAAGAGAGTAGTTTTCCCACATCCAGACTTCCCAAGTATACAGTTAACATTATCTATGTAAAAATCAATATTAAAATTTTTAAATATAATATGATTATCATATTTTTTATTTATATTCTCAATACTTAACCTTATCTTTTCCATAAAAAAGCTCTCCTTGACAAAAATTTTTGAGCTACTTGTAAAATGGCTGAAATTAAAACTATTATAATTATCCATGCAAATATCCCAGATGTATTAAAATTAATTTTTTCAGTTTGTATCATAGTCCCAATACCATATGTAGGTTGACTATATACCTCTCCTGCTATAGCAACTTTTAAGCTTAGTGAAAATGTCGATACTAATATAGATATAATTTGAAATTTTATAGCTGGTAAATAAATTTTCAATACCTTATCTATAAACCTTATCTTATACACACTTGCCATTTCTAATAAATTCTTATCAATATTCAATATTGCTCCTAAAACACTATCGTATAAGATTGGAAAAACTATAGCAAACCCAACTATAAAAGGTGTACTATCTTTTTCAAACCAAATTAGTGCTAGTACTACTAATATCATCGTTGGTATTGAACGTGCTAGAGCATTAATTGGCTTTAATAAATTTCTAAAAATCCTGCTTAAATATGCTATTATTGACAATATGATAGCAAAAATCAAAGCAAATAAAAAACTAAAAAAACATCTACCTATTGAATAAAGTATGTCTATATAGAAATTAGAATTTAATACGATTTCTTTAATACTATCAAAGACTTGATTTATTGTTGGTAAGAATATATCATTGTTAATTTTTAAAGCAATAATTTGCCACAAAAATAAGAGGATAACACAAGAAAGTGTTACCTCTAATTTGTCTATAAATTGTTCTTTAATTTTCTTATTTTTCAACAAAGTATATTGCTTCATCTGGTACTTTGCCTCCTACCGTCTTATCATCAAAATTAGCTAATTTTTCATAGTAGTTTTTGTAATCATTAATCATATCTTTAACTGGAATGTACTTTAAATTAGCCCTTTTAAGAGCTTTTCCTATTATTTTAGGTTCAGTAGATATCTTTATATTCTCAGAATATTTACCTAATTCCTCAGGATTTTTATTTGCCCAATCTACACTATTTGATAATTGTCCTAAAAAAGAATCTACAAATTCTTTATTGTCTCTTAAAAAATCAGATTTTATAATTAATGTAGATTGAGGATATCCATCTTTTGAACCACTTACTTCTTTCCATGAATCATTTAAACTTTTTATAATTTTTATATCTGGATTCTTGGACATTAAAGTACTAAGTGCAGGTTCTGGAACAATCCCTGTTGTAATTTTTCCTGCAGCCAATAACGGTACTAGTTCACTTGCAGAATTTACATAATTAAAATTTATATCTGCTGGACTTATATCCTTTTGTGATAAAAGACTTCTTATCGTTATATCTGGAGTAAGACCTTTCCCTGTACATCCAACTTCTTTCCCAATTAAATCAGAATAATCCTTTATATCATCTGTTGATACTAAATAAAGCGACCCCATACCTACAGTACCAACTATATTATAACTTGAAGTTTTATTATACGCTATTGCAGCCATATTTGAAGGAACTATAGCTATATCTACATCTTTTTTCATTACTCTAGTAGAAATTGCTTCTGGTGTTTTCTCAATGCTATACATTGTTTCATATCCATCTTTAATTGCTGGATTTTCATTTGCTAATTTAGCTACTGCTACCGCTGGCAATCCATCTGGAACAGCCACCTTTACTTCTTTAACAACTGCTGGTTCTTCTTTTGGCTTTTCATTTTGTCCTTGTGAACACCCCACTAAAAAAATTACACTTAATGCTACTGATAATATTATATAAATATACTTTTTCATCTCGTCCTCCCAAAACTAACTTTTTATAAAATAATTATATTTATTTATATTAATTTCTGTTAATTTATCGAATAATCCTTTTTATTTAAATCTTTTTATTTACCTATGCTTTATTTTAATATTTTTTCTTTCTCTTACTTGGACTTTTTTGTTGTTTTTTATTGTTTCTATTATTTGCATTATGTTTTTTATTTTCAGTAGAAGTCTTAGACTTATTTTTATTAGAATTATTTCTATTAAAATAAGGCTTCTCATCCTTAGGTTTTATTAGACATCGATGTCCAAAACCTATCAAATCCTCTCTTCCAGCTTCAACTAATGCAGAATATACCAAATCATAGTTTCTAGGTGCTCTATACTGTAATAAAGCTCTTTGCATTGCTTTGTCACGTTTTGATTTTGGAACATAAACTGGCTTCATTGTAAGTGGGTCTATTCCTGTATAAAACATTGTAGTTGATAGTGTTCCAGGAGTTGGATAAAAATCTTGAACTTGCTCTGGTTGATAATGAGTATCTCTCAAATATTCAGCTAACTCTATAGCACTATTTAATGTAGACCCTGGATGACTAGACATTAAATATGGTATCAAATATTGTTTTTTACCTAATTCTTCATTTATAGCAAAAAATTTCTGTCTAAACTTATCATAAGTTTTTCCTGCTGGCTTTTGCATATATTCTAAAACTTCTTCTGATATGTGTTCTGGAGCCACCTTCAATTGACCACTTACATGATGTTCTATTAGCTCTCTAAGAAACTTATTATTTTTATCTGCCATTACATAATCATACCTAATACCAGAGCGTACAAACACTTTTTTTATGTTAGGTAATTTTCTTACAGCTCTAAGTAAATGTAGATACTCACTATGGTCTGCATCTAAGTTTTTACATGGTGATGGAGATAAACATTGTCTATTTTTACATGCACCCTTAGTAATTTGTTTGTTACATGCTGGTCTTCTAAAATTAGCTGTTGGCCCTCCAACATCATGTATATATCCTTTAAAATCATTTAATTTTGTTATTCCTACTGCTTCATCAATAATTGATTTCTCACTTCTACTTTGAACAGCTCTTCCTTGATGAAATGTTATTGCACAAAATGAACAACTACCAAAACACCCTCTTGAGCTTACTATGCTAAATTTTACTTCTTCTATAGCTGGTATACCACCAGATTTCTCATATACAGGATGATATGTTTTTTGATATGGTAATCCATAAACTTCATCCAATTCTTCTCTATTTAGAGGCTTCTCTGGCTTATTTTGAACTAAATACTTACTTCCATGAGGTTGAACAATTATATTTCCTCTAAATGGGTCTTGTTCATCATATTGAATTTTAAAAGCCTCTACATATTTCATTTTATCTTCACATATTTCTTTATATGAGGGAATCAATATATAGTTATCATATATTTCTTCTAATGTATCTGAAACATAACATGTCCCATCAATATGTCTAATATACTTTGGGTCATATCCATCATTAAGTGCATTAGCTACATCCACAATCTGCTTTTCACTCATTCCATAAACTAATAAGTCTGCTCCACTATCTATCAACATTGACTTTCTAACCTTATCACTCCAATAATCATAATGGGCAAATCTTCTTAGACTAGCTTCAATTCCTCCTATTACTATTGCAACATCGCTATATGCTTCTCTTATTTTATTACAATAGACTATTGTGGCTCTATCTGGTCTATAACCCATTTTTCCACCAGGAGAATACATATCCTTATCTCTATGCTTTTTACTCACTGAATAGTGATTCACCATTGAATCCATATTCCCTGCATTAACCAAAAATCCAAGTCTAGGCTTTCCTAATTTCATAAAATCATCTGTCGTCTTCCAATTTGGTTGTGCTATTATACCTACCTTATATCCAGCATTTTCTAAAACTCTAGATATTATTGCTGTACCAAAACTATGATGGTCTACATATGCATCACCTGTAACCAACACAAAGTCTAGCTCTTCCCATCCTCTATCTATCATATCTTGTTTACTTATTGGTAAAAACCTATTTTCCATATCATCACCTGCTCAATATATATTTAACAAATACTTTCTTAAAATTAAAAGTATCTTTTAATTTTGTTCTTAACGCTTAATTATAACACAAAAAATACTTAAAACCACAACTTAAATAATTTATATGAACGTTTTAGGTTCAATAAATCAAAATTGTGATTTTAAGTAAATCTATAATACAGTAATTTAAACGTTTTATTCAATTAGTTAGGAAATCTTTACAAGAAGCTCATTTAAATATTTGCTTCAAACTCAACACTATTTACTTCACTACCAAATATTAAGCATGCATCTTTACCATCAAACCATTTTAAAGCAGTTGTCGTTATGTTTACATTTACACCAAACTTTCTGTTACGCATAAATGATTTATAAGTATCAGTTCCATCTTTTAAACAGCTCATAGGGCATTTCCTACATTGTTTATTCTGATTGTTCCATAGTGCTTTATAACATAAATCACCTACATGTGTATCTGGGGCTGACTCAAGCATCTTTTTATTGATAAATAACAGTTCATATGTGTTTCTGTCAACAACATAAGCCCATATGTCCATGTTATCCATTACAGACTTTTGAACTTCTAAAGAGTCCTCTAGTTTACTTTGGATACGCATTTTTAATAAAAACATACTGAGCATCTTAGAAATAAATGTCAATGTATCCACTTCATCACTAGTCCACATACGATTATAGGAACATTCATCAAATCCTACAAAACCTCTAAATTCATTACCTTCTAAAATTTTACATTGTAATATTGAACATATCCCTTGTGCTTTAAGCAAATTTTTTAAATCGCTATTGAGATTATCAACATCATTACAATAAAACAATCCATCTGCATTGAAATTTAAAAGATAATTACCTAAATGACCATAGTAAATATTCTTAAGATTCTCAATTTCTGCTGTTATTCCTTCATTACACCATTCAAATGTATTTTTACAGTAGAGGTTATCATCCGAGTTTTCAAATATATAGACACGACTCACATTAAAATGTTTACCCACAATATCAAGAATCAAATTTACAGCCATTTCTATATTATTTGCTTCATACAGTATATCAAATATATAATTTGTAATATGCTCCTTAAAAGACCTTTCTATATTGGTATTTTCATCTGTATTTCTTGTATTTGCTATGTATTGTACTTTATCAATTTTTTTATCATACAAGGCATAACGATTCTTTCCTTTACCCTTAGCTGAATAAAGAGCTATGTCTGCATTTCTAAACAACTGCATGTACTCTGTGCCATCTTTTGGAAATCTAGCAATTCCTACACTCAAAGATATTTTATAATTATATCCTTTACCTACAAAAGACCTCTCAAACGTTTTGACCAATTCCTCTGCTTTGTTCATAATATCTCTTGTTTCAGAAATATCTTTCATAAAAACAATGAACTCATCTCCACCAATTCTTCCTACTATATCAGATGCTCTAAATAAATTTATTAAATCACTTGCAATTTCACTTAATACAGCATCACCATATAAATGACCTAAATTATCATTTATACCTTTAAAGTCATCAATATCAATAATCATTAAAGTCCCTTGTCTGTTTTTATCCAATGTTATATATTCTTCTATAAGTGCTTGTGATGCTTTTTTATTATATAAGCCTGTTAGTGGGTCTTTTTCCGCTCTCTCTTTTAATTTTTCAGCTTCTCGCTTTGATTCATCAATATCAGTTAAACTACCTACAACTTTATAAGGTATTCCATTATCATCAAACAGTGTCGTTGCTTTTATACTAAACCATGCATAAGTAGTATCTCTAACTCTAAGTCTAATCTCACACTCCTCATATTCACTGCCTGATGAAGTAAGCTTGGTTAATGAAATAAACTTATCTATATCATCATGATATATGTCAACTGATTTGATTATATTTTTAGTTGCATTTTTAGTTATAGGGTCATAGCCAAATTTATTATACCAATTAGGAGAAATACTCATTTGGTCTTTTTCTATATTCCATTCAACTATAATATTTTGTGTCTGCTTTATAATAATCTCATGACGTTCTTCACTCTTTTTAAGCTCTTGTTCTAATAATTTAGCAGAAGTAATATCGACAATTACACTACATAGTACTGAGTTTCCACTTTCATCAACTATTTTTCTTCCTTTTAATAAAATCCATATAATGCTACCATCTCGTTTTTCAACTCTTCGTTCACATGCAAATGTATCATTTACTTTAAGTTGCTTATTTATATCATCAATCATTCCAGCTCTATCATCTTTGAAAATCAGCTTGATTAATTTATTATCTAGTTCATCTTCTAACTGTTTACGTGTGTATCCAATCATATTTAAATAACCTTCATTTAAATATATACTATCAAAATCATCATTTATCTCAGTTATCACTATTCCACCAACAATGCTATCATTGATAGTCTCTATTTCAAACATTTTTGAGTCTAATTCTTCTTGTATTTTCTTGAGTTCTGTTATATCAGTTAAAACTCCCTGTATATATTCATTCCCTTTACTATCTTTTATAGATTTGCTTCTATCTAAAACCCAAATTATACTTCCATCTTTTTTTACAATTCTATATTCAACTTCAATTTTATCCTGTCTTTTTAATTGATTCAAAACAATACTATTAACCTTGTCTACATCTTCTTTATAAATCATATTTTTAAATTTATTTTTAAAAACTATATCTAAATCCTCTTCAGAATAACCTGTAAGTTCCAAAAACCCCTGACTTACATAGGTCATAGTCATATATTTATCTTTCAAGCAGTTTTTAACACCACCTAATATATTATCAGTAAGTGCCTTGAATTTTTCTTTTTCATTTATAATAGTCTTAGTATTGTTATTTATAATATAAGCTATATATACCACAAAAATTAATATAACTAATAATATTTCTAGCGCAAATATATATACATCAAATGAAATATTATCTGACTGAATAGATACTACTTCATTTGGTACAACAGAAAAAATATACCAATCATTAATTCCAAGTGGTTGATAATTTAACATAAATTTCTTATTATCTAAATTATAGTTAGAATATCCAGATTTATTATTTTTCATATTTTCTTTTATAACTTTTAAACAATTTACTTCATCACAATTATCATTATTAAAAAGTTTAAATATACATGATAATATTTTACTATTTTCATTTGAATTTTGAGCAATTACATCTCCATTTTTTTTGGCAATATAAACGTGTGCTTTTTTATCAAATGCATATAACCCCAACAATTCATTTAATTTTGTTGAATCATAAGCTCCACTTAAAACACCTGCTACTTTTCCATCTTTATAAATAGGGGTAGCTAAAACTATTATTTCTTTTTTATCAATAATAGATTTTAAAGATTCTGATATATTTCTTTCACCATTTTTAGCTTTTTTAAAATAATCTCTATCTTTTACATTACTAATGATTCCATCATTAGAATAACTTTTTCCATCTAGTGCAGAAATAGACATTCTAATTAAAGAACTTCGCTTTACTCCAGACTCCATTAAATTAATCATCATCTCATTATTTATATTATCTAAATTTCCCATAAAACTAGCAATAGATTCAAGCATGTCAAATTGACCACTAAGTTTTGTCTTAAGATTAATTATATTATGCTCTGTAAATTCTGACAAATATGTATGTGTAGTCTCTTTCAATGTATTATCCAATTTAAACTTAAACTTAAAAATAGCCCCACAGGTTAAAATAATTATAATAATAAACAAGACACTAATACCTAAAAGTTTTGGCTTTAGTCTGTTCACCCATACTCACATCCTCATTATATATAATATATTATATGTTTATATTATTTAATTCTTCAATAGGAAGTGATTTAAAGAAAAAATAAACCTCTCAACCATAAATCAAATTATTGTTAAGCTATTTTGTAAACCCTTGCACTTATTTATATTATCTCTTCCTATTTTAATACATATTTTATTTCTTCCTATATTAGAATCAAACAACATATATTTAAATTTATCTATAAAATTTTTATTTTACATTCCTTACAATTATATATTAATTAATATATAAAAATTATTCTCTTTTATAATACTTATATTAATAAATTCCTTATAATTCTTTTCATGCTTATAAACACCTCAAACAATTTAACTAAGTATAAGTTTCATACTCATACTTGAAACTTAGTTTCCGAATAATAATTCTAGCCTGTCACTTTAATATCCTTTTATTTTTCCACTTTTGCTCATATAACAATATAGTCTATAATAATAAAAAATAGCTTTCAAGGTTTGTCATAAATACTATCTATACAAATTTCCATTCTAAATTATAACACACAATATTGCTGTATTCCTGTCAAATGTAAATTTTTTCCATATAGAAATCTAAAAAAAAGATAACTTTTTTAGAAAAATTATCTCTTATAATTTACAATTAATATACTATTATTTTTAATAAAAAATTAAAGGCCAAAAAGTAGTAAAGTTTACTTTTTAGCCTTTAACTTTATTAATTATTCATTTATTTCGTGTAAGAATAGTCCACATCTTACCTTAGGTTCAAACCATGTTGACTTAGCTGGCATTATCTTGCCTGCATCTGCTACGCTTATTAAATCCTCAATACTAGTAGGATACATTGCAAACGCTACCTTCATATCTTCATTAACTCTTCTTTCTAATTCCTCAATACCTCTAATTCCACCAATAAAATCGATTCTCTTATCTACTCTAGGGTTTTCAATTCCTAAAATAGCATCAATCACATAATTTTGTAGTATAGAAATATCTAATGAGTCAACTGGGTCTTCTATGTCTAACAAATTCTTATTTGCCTTCATTTTGTACCATTTATCACCTAGATACATCCCGAAAGTTCCTTTTTTGTCAGGTTTATATTTTTCTTTACCTTCCATTTGTTCTATATCAAAATTTTCTTTTATTTTATTTATAAATTCTTCTTCATTTAAACCATTTAAGTCTTTAATAACTCTATTATAATCTAAAACCATTAGATTTTCATCTGGTGCAATCATTGCTATAAAATAATTAAATTCTTCTCTTCCAGTATAGTTTGGATTTTTAGCTCTCATTTCTTTAGCTACATTTTCTGCTGAAGCTGTTCTATGATGACCATCTGCAATATATAAATAATCTAATTTTCCAAATTCATTTACTAAATTGCATATTATATCATCACTATCAATCTTCCACACTGTATGCTCTATCTTGTCATCTGTTACAAAATCATATAAAGGTTCATGATTATCCATAAAATCATTTATCATATCATCTATTAATCTTTGATGTTTGTAAGTTACAAGTATAGTTCCCGTATTAGCATCACAGTATTTTATATGATTAGTTCTATCAACTTCCTTTTCTGGTCTAGTGTACTCATGTTTTTTTATTGTTCCATCTAAACTTTCATCAACTGATATACATGCAACTATACCAACTTGAGCTCTGCCATCCATAACTTGTTTGTATATATATATACAATCTTTTTCATCTTTTACTAGAATTTCTTGTTTTCGAAATTCATCCAAATTTTCTCGTGCTTTTAAATAAACTTTTTCATCATATAAATTTATATTTTCATCTAAATCAATTTCTGATTTATCTATATGCAAAAATGAATATGGATTCCCTTTTGCAATTTCTCTAGCTTCTTCACTATTCATAACATCATAAGGAAGTGCTGCTACTTTATCTACTATATATTTATTTGGTCTAATCGCCTTAAATGGTTTAATCGTTGCCATTACTAAATTCCTCCTAATTGTATAAAATATTTTATAATGCTACCCCTATTAGATTGTTGAAGTCAAGAAAGTAGTCTTGAATCACATTTACAATTTCTTCTCCAATTCTTTCTTGAGCTTCTACTGTAGATGCACCAATATGAGGTGTAGGAGAAACTCTTGGGTGATTTACTAAATCTAGATTTAATGTAGGTTCTTGCTCATAAACATCTATAGCTGCTGCTGATAATTTCCCCTCATCTAATGCTTTTAGTAAATCTTTTTCGTCAACCAAACCTCCTCTTGCACAGTTTATTAAATAAGCTCCATCTTTCATCTTATTTATTTCTTTTTCAGTTATTACTGCCCCCTTATTCTTATCAAAAGGTATGTGTAAAGATAAGAAATCTGCTTTTTGTAAAACTTCTTCCATATCACAGAATCTATATTTGTTAAAGCCTTGCGCTTCACCCATTATATCAGTATATATAACATTCATACCTAATAGTTCTGCCCTCTTTGCAACTTCTTTTGCAATTCTTCCAAAACCTACAAGTCCTAATGTTTTTCCATTAATTTCTGTACCTTTGTATTTTTTCTTCTCCCATTTTCCATCTCTCATAGTTACATTTGCAGTATTTATGAATCTTGCAAGTACAAATAATTGACCTATTGTAAGTTCTGCAACAGATATACTACTTGCATTTGGAGTATTCATAACTTTTATGCCATTAGCTTCTGCATATTTAACATCTATATTGTCTAATCCTACTCCACCTCTTACTATCAATTTTAACTTTTTACCTTCTAATGCTTTGTCTATTACATCCTTAGTAACCTTAGTGGCTGAACGTACTACAAGTACATCAACATCTTTAAGTTTATCTCCTAAAACATCCTTTTCATAAAACTCCTCTATCACATTAAAATCTAACTCTCTCAATTTTCTCGCTGCATCTTTCTCTATTCCATCAGTAATTAATATATTATACATAACAAACGCCTCCAATTATATTCACTTAATTTTTCCAATTTTTATTTTTTAAAGTATTTTCATCACTAAAAAACTTTATTTAATTACACTTTCTATTTATATAATTTTCAAAATATTTTTTATTAAAGTCATATCAAATTTTATTAATATTTGTTAAAAATTTAATATGTAATTTTCATAAAACACATTTTATTTTATATATTTTAAATTTAACTTAAAATACACATAATTTTGTAATATTACTTATTAAAACCTAATATATCATCAATATTATTTAATAATTCTTGTACATCTTCGACAGTATAGTCACCCATATGTGAAATTCTAAAAGTTTTTTCTTTTAAATTGCCATAACCATTTGCTATTTGGAATCCTCGTTCTTGTAATTTTGAATTTAAATTTGATACACTAATACCTTGAGTATTTTCTATAACAGTAAGTGTATTGGATAAGTGATTTTCATTGGTAAAAATTTGGAAGTGTTTTTTAGCCCAGATTCTAACTAAGTTTGCCATGTCTTCATGTCGTTTGAATCTGTTATCTAGGCCTTCATCTAATATATTATCTAATTGGAAATCTAAAGCGAACATGTGAGAAAGAGATGGTGTTGAAGGGTATTGGTAGTTTTTCTTGATTAAGTATTCATACATTTCTAACAAATCAAAATAAACTCCTCTAAAAGGTACTTGCTTAGCTCTATCGATTGCTTTTTGAGAAAATGTGCAAATAGACATTCCTGGTGGTAATCCCAGTGCTTTTTGTAATGATGTTATACAAATATCTATTCCAATCTTATCAACCTCGACTTTTATTCCACCGGCTGAACTTACAGTGTCTACACAGTAGACCACATCTTTATATTTTTTAACAACTTCTCCAATTTCTTCTATTGGATTTCTTATTCCAGTTGAAGTTTCATTGTGAGTTACGGTTATTAAATCATATTCTCCAGTAGAAAGCACCTTATCAACCATTTCTGGTGTTGTTGCCTCTCCTAATTCAACTTTAAATATATCCGCTGGGACATTATTAGCCACTGCCATTTTGTACCATCTATCACCAAAGGATCCACAGGAAAATACTGCTGCCTTTTTGGATGTACAGGAACGAATGGAGCCTTCCATTAAACCAGTTCCGGACGACGTGGATAAAAGTATCGTGTTGTTGGTATAGAATAATTTTTGCATTTTTTCACTTATACTTTTTTGAAGTATAGATGCATCTTTCCCTCTATGCCCTATCATTGGTGTAGCCATCTTTTCCAAGACTTCTGCTCTAACATCAATAGGACCAGGAATAAATAATTTCTTACTCATTATAATTCCCTCCTTTTTTAGTTTGTAATATGGATAGTGTGTTTACTGTCCTTATTTTTAATATCTATAATATCAAGCTAAATTAAGTATGTCAACATAAAAATTATTTTTTATATATAATTTATTTTCTATATTTTGTGAAACCATCCATTTTGCACCTTATCATTAGTTCGAATTTTCTGAATTTATGTACTAAAAAAAATACACTTTTTAAATATATAAATTATTTTTTTTAGCATATAAATTTAACGCTATTATAAGATTTTTTTTAAGTATAGCTAAGTTATTTTTATCTTATATTTTTTAATTTTATATTTTTTGATATATCATTTGACATAGTAAATATGTAATTACTTAAAGTTCAATATATTCAACTTTTTCTTCTGATTCAGCAAAAAACCATTCTTCATCAGAAAAATCACCTTCTGCTATTTGACCAATAGGCATCTTCATATATTTTCCAGTTGCTGTTACTGCTATCTCTCCATTTGGCAAAATTATTTCCCCTGTACCTTCAAATAATTTTCTATTTTCTTTAGTTATCCTTCCAACTACTCTTATAGTAGCATCTGTTGGTACTGGTTTTTTATATTTCAATTCTAAAGATACTGTCACACCCCATATTTGGTCATCATTTATACTTACAGCTCTTCCAATAGTCTCATCTAATATTGCAGCAGACATACCTCCATGAACTCTCCCTGGATAACTCTGATGCCAATCTTTTGTATTACAAATTGATACAAGTTCTCCATTTTCAAGTTCATAAAAATCTGCTTTTAATCCTAATTCATTTTGTGTTCCACAAACTAAACAAGATTTACTACTATTTTGCTTTTTTAAAACCTTATACTTTCCCAAAAACTCCATCTCCTAACTAATATTGATAGCCACTTAATATTCATAATACTAAAATATATTATATAATATTAATTAAATCCCTGCAAATTTCTAATAAGCAAAAATAGGCTATTTCAGCATTAAAATCTTAATCCAAAGTATTATTTTCTAAAAAAAGCACAATATGATTTTATGTAATTAAAATTACCTAAAATCACATCATGCTTTAAAAATAAAATATATCTTATACCCTAAATATAAAACTATGCCACAATAAATTTTTTACTAATTCCCCCAATTATATGACCCAATTGTATTATATAAATTAAACTATAATTCTAAATTTCATTTACTATTAATTCTCCCATTTTCTTTGTCCCAACAACAGTTCCTATACTATTATATATATCACTAGTTCTGTATCCTTTTCTAAGTACATTTTGTACTGCATCTTCAATGCATTTAGCTTCATCTTCTAGATTAAAGCTATGTCTTAACATCATTGCCACAGATAAAATAGTTGCAATTGGATTTACAATATCTTTTCCAGCTATATCAGGAGCACTCCCATGTATTGGCTCATACATTCCAAAGCTATCTTCTCGAAGTGATGCAGATGGTAACATACCTATAGAACCTGTAACCATGGATGCTTCGTCAGATATTATATCTCCAAATATGTTATTAGTCACTATTACATCAAATTGGCTAGGGTCTCTTACAACTTGCATAGCAGCGTTATCAACATACATATGTGATAGCTCTACATCATCAAATTCTTTAGCTAAGCTCTCCATAATACCTCTCCAAAGTCTTGAACTTTCAAGCACATTTGCTTTATCTATACTGACAAGTTTATACTTTCTATTTCTAGCGATTTCAAAAGCCCTTCTTCCAATTCTTCTTATTTCATTTTCATTGTATACCTCTACATCATAAGCCTCTTCAACACCATCAATAATCTTTCTTCCACGTTTTCCAAAATAAATGCCCCCTGTTAACTCCCTCACAACAACAAAATCAATGCCTTTTTCTACTATATCTGCTCTAAGTGGTGAAGATTCCTTTATACTTTCATATATAGTTGCTGGTCTCAAATTTGCAAATAAACCTAAGGATTCTCTCAATTTTAAAAGACCTGCTTCTGGTCTTGTATCTCCCTTACATTTATCCCACTTTGGACCTCCAACAGCTCCAAGTAATACCGCATCGTTTTTTCGACATATTTCAACAGTTTTATCAGGTAGAGGTTCTCCAGTTTCATCAATTGCACATCCTCCAGCCAATACATATTCACAATCAAATTTATGATTAAATTTATAACAGATTTTATTTAAGACCTTTATACCTTCTTCTATAATTTCTGGCCCAACACCATCACCTTTTATGACTGCTATTTTACAATTCATACACCATTACCCCCTGTTTACCTTTATTGAGTTAATTAGACCTTCATTTGTTATGATATTTTGCATAAACTCAGGAAATGGTTCTGCCTTATATTCTGCTCCTTTTGTTATGTTTTTTATTACACCTGTTGAAAAATCCACTTCTATAGTATCGCCTTCTTCTATACTATTAGCAGCTTCCTCACATTCAAGTATTGGAAGCCCTATATTTATAGAATTTCTAAAAAATATTCTAGCAAAAGTTGATGCAATTACACATGATACTCCACTTTCTTTTATTACGATTGGAGCATGTTCTCTTGATGAACCACACCCAAAATTTTTAGTTGCAACTATAATGTCTCCAACCTTTACTTTAGATACAAATTTATCATCAATATCCTCCATACAGTGCGTTGCTAATTCCTTATAATCAGCTATATTTAAATATCTAGCTGGTATTATTACATCTGTATCTATATTATCACCAAATTTAAAAACCCTTCCATTAGCAATCATAAACTTTACCTCCCTTAAATTATTTCTGATGGTTTTGATATTTTTCCAGTTATAGCTGATGCTGCTGCTACAGCTGGACTAGCAAGATACACTTCTGAATCAACATGACCCATTCTTCCTACAAAGTTCCTATTTGTTGTTGAAACTGACCTTTCTCCTGCTGCAAGTATACCCATATGACCTCCAAGACATGGTCCACATGTTGGTGTAGAAACAGCTGCTCCTGCTTCTATAAAGGTAGTAATATAGCCTTTTTCTATTGCTTCAAGATATACCTTTTGAGTTCCAGGAAATATCATTACTCTAACTCCATCTGCAACTTTTTTACCTTTCATGATTTCAGCTGCAATTTCAAGGTCTGATATTCTTCCATTTGTACAAGAGCCTATTACAACTTGGTCTATCTTTATATCTTTCTCAATCTCATCTACTGTTTTAGTATTTTCAGGAAGATGTGGAAAAGCTACTGTTTCTTTTAATTCAGCTAAGTCAATTTCATATATTTCATCATAAATTGCATCTTCATCTGCTTCGTATACATTTACAACTTTTTCTGTTGTTGTACACTTATGTGAATTTATATATTCTATAGTTTTATCATCTACTGGAAAAATTCCATTTTTAGCTCCTGCTTCTATTGCCATATTACAAATAGTAAATCTATCATCCATAGATAGATTACTTACTCCATCTCCACAAAATTCCATAGATTTGTAAAGTGCTCCATCAACACCTATCTTCCCTATTATATGAAGTATCACATCTTTTCCAGTTATCCATTTATTTGGCTTATTCTTTAGGACAAATTTTATTGCACCGGGTACCTTAAACCAACATTTTCCTGTAGCCATCCCAGCTCCCATGTCAGTTGAACCTACGCCAGTGGAAAAAGCGCCTAATGCTCCATATGTGCAAGTATGAGAATCGGCACCTATGATTACATCTCCTGCTGTTACTATACCTTTTTCAGGAAGAAGAACATGTTCTATTCCCATATCTCCTACATCAAAGAAATTGACCACTCCTTTGGATTTTGCAAAACTTCTTGTAAACTTACACTGCTCTGCACTCTTTATATCTTTATTAGGTGTAAAATGGTCCAAAACTATTGCCACTTTAGACTTATCATAAACCTCTTCAATTCCTAACTTTTCAAACTCTCTAATAGCTACTGGTGATGTTATATCATTTCCTAAAACTATATCTAGGTTTGCTTCAATCAATTGTCCTTTCTTAACCTCATTTAAATTAGCATGTTTCGCTAAGATTTTCTGCGTCATAGTCATCCCCATTTTCTGCTTCCTCCTCAATATAACTTTTATTTATTGCATTCATAAGAGCATTAATAGCTGCTGTGTTTATATTTTCTGATATGCTTACCCCAAAATAAACTTTATCATTATGTTCTATTCCAACATAGGCTACACCTCTTGAATGTGAACCTTCCTCTAATGCATGTTCCCAATAATATCTAAATTTATAATCTTTCATGCCACATTGTTTTAATGCGTTGTTAAATGAATCTACAGGACCATTTCCTATTCCAACAATTCTTTGTTCATTACCCATATAGGTTACTCTTGCAGTCATCTCAATCATATTAGTATCATCAGAATCATCATTCTCATAATTTATTTCATCCATCGATTTTATCTTATACTTCTTAACTTTATAAGGACTCTCAACATCAATATATTCCTTCTTAAATAAGTTAAATATTGATTCACTACTAAGTTCCTCTCCTATTCTATCAGATTCCATTTTAACTACATTTCCAAAATGAGAATGCATATTTTTAGGTATCATGAAACCATAATCTGTTTCCATTATATAAACAGCTCCGCCTTTTCCTGATTGACTGTTTATTCTAATAATTTCTTTGTATTCTCTACCTATATCATGAGGGTCTATTGGTAGATATGGAACTTCCCAACAACCATCATTTCTAGTGTTAATTGCTATCATACCTTTTCTAATAGCATCTTGATGAGAACCTGAAAAAGCACAATGTACAAGATTTCCTGCATATGGATGTCTGTCATGTACTGTAAGTTTTGTACAATCTTCATATATTTCTATCATTTTATCGATATTACTAAAGTCTAACTCTGGATTTATTCCCTGTGTATAAAGATTAAGACCCACATTTACTATATCCATATTTCCAGTTCTTTCACCATTTCCAAATAATGTACCTTCAAGTCTATCTGCTCCAGCTAATAACCCAAGCTCACTTGCCGCTGTACAAGTCCCCCTATCATTGTGAGTGTGTAAGCTCATTATAATAGAATCTCTACAGCTTATATTTTCACAAAACCATTCTATTTGGTCTGCATATACATTTGGTGTTGCCATTTCTACTGTTGATGGAAGATTTATTATAACTTTCTTTTGTGGTGTTGGTTTCCACACATCTATAACTGCCTCACATATTTCAAGTGCATAGTCCATTTCTGTACCTGTGAAACTTTCAGGTGAATATTCAAAAATAAAATCTGTTTCAGGATATTTTTTTGCTTCTTCATTGAATAATTTTGCTCCCCCAACTGCTATATCTATGATTTCTTGTTTACTCATATTAAAAACCACTTCTCTTTGAAGAACAGATGTAGAGTTATATAAATGTATTATTGCTTTCTTACATCCTTTTACTGATTCAAATGTTTTTTCTATAAGATGAGCTCTGGATTGTGTAAGTACTTGTATAGTTACATCATCTGGAATCATATTTTCATCTATTAACTTTCTTAAAAATGTATACTCTGTATTTGATGCTGATGGAAAACCTACTTCTATTTCTTTAAATCCTGTATCCAAAATCATTTTGAACATTCTGACTTTTTCTTCTACATTCATAGGTGTTGGTAGTGATTGATTTCCATCTCTTAAATCGACACTACACCAAACTGGAGCTTTTGTTATTTCATTATCTGGCCATTTACGATTTGTCATTTTCATTCTATTATATTTTTTATACTTTCCATATTTCATGTTATTCCCCCTCTTCTTTGTTTTTTGTATTCAGTATACCTTGTATCGACGCAATTCTTCCCCTTTTTAATTCATAAGTACAAATGTTAAATTTATCATTAGAATAAAAATAACCTCATCTCTAGTAAAACTAGAGACGAGGTTTTGCTCGCGGTACCACTCTATTTAGCTTTTTAAAAAGCTCCCTTAGTAATAGTTACTACTAATTATTATAATAACTATTTTTCCTGTAACGTGGAAATACGGTTAACCTAAATTTTAAAACTTAGGAAACAGCTCCTAGACAAGTTCAGAATTATCAACTGCTAAATCACACCATACTTTAGCTCTCTGGAAGTTTCATGATTCTTACTACTTCTATTCATCGCTTTTTAAATCATTTAAATTTTCTAAATATTTTGATTTAATAGTTATTATATACACATTAAAATGTATTGTCAACACAAAAAAATAATTATCTGTATTTTTTTATTATTTATTTTTGTCAAGCAATCTTCTAAATCATGCTAACGATTAAAAATAGTATGGTATTACTCCTTAAATTTTTTTATCTTTTCATCTATTATACTCAATAATTTTTTTTCATCTTCCAAACTCAACGCATTTAATCTAACTTTGTAATTAAAATTATCAGCATATACATTTAATATATTTTTTGTCACTTCTATTTTTTCTACTACTTTATAATTAAATTTTTGATTTTTTCTAGCTTTTATACTGAAGATACATTGATTATTTATTGATATTGAATGATTATCAAGAGTAAGATATACTTTTCCCTTATATCTATTTGAAAAATCACGACCTTGTTTAAAAAGAAAAACTGCTGTTATTATACATAAAAGATACAAAAATGTTGTTGAATATATAAAAATTGTGGCCAAGATTATAAGGGCTAAAACCATATTTATAACCATTCCCTTTTTGAAATAACCATTGTCATAATAATTCATATAGATAAACTTATTTTTACTCAAATTTTCTCACTCCTAAAACTCTAAAAATTTATATTAAAAAACTCTACAATTTCATCTTCATGATAATTTATTACTAGTTCTTCTGGAAAATTTACTGATTTTAAAACTTTCTCTGCACTTTCAAATTCACCTATAGAATAACATATATGAGAATCTGTACCAAGAATAACTCTTACACCATATTGTTTACATAACAGCAACATTTCACTTGCATTTTCCCAAGTTCCAGTTCTATGAGAATTCAAACTTAATGAAGAGTTATTTATCTCTAGAAGAATATTTTTATCCTTTGCTTTTTTTACTATAGACTCATAATCTAAAGGGTATCTACTATCATCTGGATGCCCAATTATCTTTACTCTAGGTTTATCCATCACTTTTAAAATAGCATTTGTATTTTCTTCTTTTGTACCTGAAGCTATACAAGGTCTATGCAAACTTGCAATTATATAATCTAAATGTTGTAGCATATCTTCTGGAACATCTAAGTTTCCATCATAATCCATGATATTTCCTTCTATACCTCTAAGAATCTTTAAATCTTGTATTTGACGTGGAAGTAGATGTAAATTATAGAAGTAAAATGGATGTGGTCCTCCTGGCATATTAGGACCATGATCTGATATACCTAAATATTTTATATTTTTTTGAATTGCTTCTTCAACGTTTTCTTTAAAAGTACTATGTGCATGTCCACTTATTAAAGTATGACAATGTACATCTATAATAGCTTTTTTCATTAAATTTCCTCCTAATATCTTATATAAATTTTGTAGATAGTTAAAGGGCTATTTTAAAACTAAAGCTGTCAAAATAGACAGAGTAATGTTTTAAAACAGCCCCCCTTTTTGATTATTTTATATTTCTAAGTCTTTAAATTTATCTTTAAATAATTCTCCAATACTTCCTAGAGATTCTTCTACTTCTAAAAACTCTGTTATATCTTCTTCTGGTTCTCTAGTTGCCTCTTTTATTGAAACTAACATTCTCTTAGTTTTTGGTTTAAAATCAAGAATTTTAACTTTAATTTCGTCTCCAATATTAACAACATTAGTAACTTTAGCTACTCTAGTATCACTCAATTCAGAAATTGGTAAATAAGCATCTACACCTTCTTTGATTTGAACAAAGGCTCCCTTTTCTATAATTCTAAGAACTTTAGCATTAACAACATCATCAACTTGTAATTCTTTTGCTATTAAATCCCATGGGTCATTGTTTATATCTTTTAATGCTAGTGCAATTTTTTTAGTTTCTTGATTTACATCTAATACATAAACTTCCACTTCTTGGCCTTCAGAGACAACATCTTCAACACTTTCAACTCTTGCCCAAGCTAGGTTATTTATATGTGCTAATCCTTCAATTCCACCAATATCTATAAAGGCACCATAAGGCATTATCTTCGTTACTTTACCATCTCTTTTTTGACCAACTTCAAGAGAATTAAATAATTCTTCTTTAGCTAATTTAATACGAGCTTTTTCTTCTTCTCTTTCATGTTTAATTCTAGCTCTTTCGGCTTCTTTTTCTGCCTTAATTTGAACTCTTCTTTCTTCTCTCTCTTTATTTATACGTTCTTGTAATACATCTCTATGAGATGCTACAAATCTATTTTTTCTAGCATCCATTTCTTTTATATATACTTCTAAGTTAAGACCAACAAATTTAGACGTATCTGTAATAAATTTTGTGTCAAGCTGAGAAATTGGTATAAAAAATGTATATGTATTGTAATTAGCAAATACACCTTTTTCTATATTTTTTTCAACATTTACAGTTATTATTCTATGTTCATCATAAGCTTTGTGTAAATCAGCAAAATCTTTTTTTCTATCTAACTGTAACTTAGATAAAGTTATTGTTCCATCTTTTTGAGATACTTTTGTTATTATAGCAGTTATTTCATCATCTATATGATACAAATCTTCTATAGGTTGATTTTTTTCTATATTTAATTCACTTATAGGTATTATTCCATCAAACCCATAACCTAATTCTAGTTGTACTTCGTCATTTCTCACTGCAGTTATTTTTCCAGTTATCAATTCCCCAACTTTCACTTTGCTGAACACTTGCTCTTGTTGCTCAAGTAGCTCTTGCATTGTTAAATCATTTTCCATTATATAAACATCCTTTCCTCTTATTGATTATCATATCTGTAAATATTATACCATTAATATTGCAAATACTTACATTTTTCTTACTATAATTTTAAATTTTAATTCTAGTTTATATCTTTGTAAATTATAAAAAATATCTTCTTAAATTAAAATACAAATTTTAATTTTTATCTAATAAGATATGCTCCTAAAAACCTTATACTATTTAGATTTTACTCCTGTATTGCTTTAGGTTTTGATAGAGAACCTTTATAAAATATAAAGAAACAAATTGCTGTAATAGTAGCTGCTGTTATATCGGCAACTGGCTCTGCTAAAAGTACAGCAAAAAGTTTTTCATCAAAAAACATTGGAAGTATAAATATTAAAGGTATTAAAAGCACAACTTTTCTAAGAAGAGCTAAAATTAAAGATATTTTTGCTTTTCCAAGCGCTAAAAATGTTTGCTGGCAAGCTAATTGTATTCCAAACATAAAAGAACCAGCAAAATATATTTTTATACTCCAACTAGTCATACTAAGTAATTGTGGATTTTTGTTAAATATACTGACAAAAACCGTAGGGAATATCATAAGTAGAATCCACAAAATTGCAGAATATGTAAAACATGACAATAAACATAACTTAAAGGTCTTTTTTACTCTATCAATCTGTCCTGAACCATAATTGTAACTTATTATCGGCTGTGCCCCTTGTGTAAATCCCATGTTAGGAAGCATAAGAATTTGCATTATACTACTCATTATTGCCATTGAACCTACTGCTAAATCGCCTCCATACATCTGTAATTTGCTATTTAATGCTATAAGCACTAAACTCTCTGTAGATTGCATTATAAAAGGAGAAATTCCTAGCCCCAATACCGGTAAAATAATACTTGCTTTAGGCATCATGTATTTCTTTTTTATCTTAAGTATACTTTTCTTTCCAAATAGAAATACCAATACCCAAATAGCAGAAACTCCTTGTGCAATTATAGTGGCTAATGCAGCTCCTTTTACTCCCATACCAAATCCAAATATAAAAATTGGGTCTAGTATTATGTTTATCAAAGCTCCTATAGCAACCGTAATCATACCCGTTGTCGCAAATCCTTGAGTATTTATAAAAGTATTCATACCTAATGAAATTTGAACAAATACTGTACCTATTAAATAAATATTCAAATAATCCATTGAGTATCCAATTGTAGATTCGCTTGCTCCAAATAGCCAAAGTAAGGGTTCTTTTCCAATCTGAAAGCCTATAGTCAAAAGTATCGCCAAAATAACTAACACAGAAAAACTATTACTCATTATTTTCTCTGCTCCATCATTATCCTGTTCGCCCATTTTTATAGCAGCTAGAGGACCTCCCCCCATACCAATTAAATAACTACATGAAGTTATTATAATTATTATAGGAAATGCTACTCCGACACCTGCCATAGCAACTTCTCCACTTTCCATTCTACCAATAAAGATTCTATCTACTATGTTGTACAAAACATTTACAATTTGTGCAATAATAGCTGGTGTAGCCAATTTAAAAAGCAATTTACCCACATTCTCACGACCTAAATCAGTATTTGAATTTTCCATCTTAAAACCTCCTTAATAATTTAATATTTAAATCTATTACTATTAAAAATACATTTTATATAAAAACTTTATTTTATTGATAGACAAGTTTAAATTAATTTCCTCATAAATAATACTATACTATATTTCTTTTATCATAGTAAATATTTTAATACCAAATGAATTTAAATATTTTGCCTAAATAAAAAATATTTTTCACATACTTTCATAAAAAAACTATCCAAATATACTATTGGATAGTTTTATATTATATGTAGAGAAAGGGCTGATACTATAACTCCAGACAATAAATTGCCCAAAAATACCCCTATAAAAGCATCTTTTATTCTCATTTTTAGGATTGAGGCTATCGCAGATGCAGTCCATGTTCCTGTTGTTGGAAGTGGTATACCTACAAATAGTATTATACCTATTATTGAAACGCTTTTTAATTTCTTCATTCTTGAATTTATTTTTTTATCAATTGTGTTAGCAAGTCCCTTAAATAACTTTTTCCCTCTCAAAAACTGCAAGATGTGTCTAAACGTCAATATCAAGGGAATTGATACCAAGGTAGAACCAATCACACTAAATACATAAACCCATATAGGATTTAAGCCCATTGCAATGCCTATAGGAATGGCTCCTCTTAATTCTGTTACAGGAACCATAGACAAAATTAATATGTGCAAATATCCCAAACTATCCCCTCCTATTCTAAGTGATATAAAGCTACGAATTTATTTGTTCTATAACCTCACCATTTTTCTTGTTAACCAAAAATGCATTTTTAGCTAAGGAAAGCATAGGTAAATCACTTTTGGAGTCTGAGTATGCATATGAATTTTCATAATCAATCTCAATTCCAAGTTTATCTAATACAGCATTTATTCTCTGTATTTTTTCAATTCCCTTGCAGTTTTCGCCAATAAATTGGTTTTTGTATCTTGAATTTTCACAAAATAGTTCCGTACCTATAACCTCATCTGCAAAATCATAGTACTTAAAGTACTTCATATATGCATATGGAGATGCAGTTATCATAATTACAACATTATGTTCTTCTTTGTTTTTATATATTACTTTTTTCATAGACTCATTAATTTTTTTCATTATACAACTATCAAAAAAATCTTTTAACTCATCTTCGCTAAAATCTACTATTGGATAAAAGATTGCCTCTTTGGCTTTTTTCAAAGGGACTATTTTAACCAAATACATGATTAGAGTAAAAATTATGTATGGCAATTTTATAATAGTCTTAAGTGTTTTATTTTTTAAAGAATAAATAAAAAAGTCTACCATACTATCAGTATTTATAACAGTATAATCTATATCGAGCAATAATACACCTTTTTTCATAAGTATTTCCCCACCCTATCACTAAAAAATTAATATTATTAAACATGCAATTACCCATAAAATTACGTTTATTTTTAAAGCATTATCTTTTAGTACAATGTCAGTAGGATTTCCTTCATTTGTTTTATTAATTATATAATTATATCTAAGTACACCATAAACTACAAATATTGTTGTAAATATCATATCTGGCTTTTCTGGATTACTTGTAGAATATAATGCATAACATACAATTGTAGAACTTAATATAACTATCATCATTTGATTTAAATTTTCTATATCATAATCTTCTAGTATTTTTCTATGCTCAACTGCATCATCTTTTAAAATTATTATTTCTTTTTTACGTTTTCCAAGAGCTAAATACAGAGATAAAAAAAATGTACATAATATTATCCAGTTTGATAATCTAACATCTATAGCTACACATCCTGCATAAACTCTAAGTATAAAACCAAGAGATATAGAAAACACATCTAATAGAATTATATTCTTTAACTTAAGAGAATATAATATATTATTTATCAAATATAAAATGAGAATTATAGTCAGTTTGAAATTAATAATCGTTGACAAGCAAATTGAAATTAGAGCTAAAACAACAAATAATATATTCGCACTTCTTTTACTTATTCTTCCACTTGCTACTGGTCTATTACGTTTTTTAGGATGTTTTTTATCTTTATCCATATCTATAGCATCATTTAATGCATATGCTGATGATGATATCAAACAAAAACACACAAAAGCTATAAATGTATTTAACAATAGACTTATATTTAGTATATTGTTTGAAAATATTATAGAAGCAAATATAAATAAATTCTTTATATACTGCTTTATTCTCATTAATCTTATATAATCTGAAATTTTAGTAAGAAGATTAATTATTGTATTTGTCTGTTTCATAAACTTACTACCCTTTCAACATTATTTTTTAAACAGGATATGATTTTATCCCAATATTTAAAATTTCTATAAATCCATTGATATTACTAATTATTATAGTGACTAGCAACAATGATAAAAATATATTGTACATGCTTTTTTCATTTTTTCTAAGTGCTTTAGTAAAGTAAGCTAATAAAACTATAACTGCAAAACTAAAATTTATAGTCATTATACTTGAATTAGTCAGATTGTACCCTATTATACCATGTAAAACTAAATTAAATAAAATTATTCCCATACACAACTTAGGAACTCTTTTTTCTGAGTTCTCAATAACTGCTAAAACACAAAAACAAAATGCTAATAAAGTAAGAATAACTGGTATTGTTGCAACTTCTCCATTTTGCAAAAATAGTCCTTTTTTAATCTCCGCTCCAGGAAAATAAAAAACTGAATACAATAATCTTTCTATAATCATTGCAACTTTTTCTAAAATAGGCTCTCCACTTATAAACTTTGTATCATATTGTATTACATTTCCAAGATTCATAAAACTTTCATAAGATTTTGTTGAAACTACACAAATATATGCCATTAAAATAAATGTAATTAAATGCTTTAATATTTTACCTATTTTCAACTTAAATTCAAATATTATGTTAAGCAAATACAAATATATATTACTAATAGTTATTCCAAATAATGGTATAGCTGCTAATTCTACTAAATAAGAGTTTTTTCCATTCATTTTATTTGCAATAAATATAAAAAATATTAATGTAAACTGACTATATATAAATCTTTCTACATTCAAGGTCATAAATAGTTGTGGAAAAGAAAATATCATTATCATAGTAAGTAAAATTAAAGTTAATCTTTGCATTTTTATTTTTTTAATATGATTAAAAACTAAAGTTATAGATGTAGCACTAGTTACTATTTGTAGACAAATCAATCCAAATCCATAAGCACTATTAAAATCGGTTGTCCCTGGATTTGCTATCGAGGTACATAGTAAATATATTGGATATGCAAAAATTGATATAATAGCTGAAAATAATACATGCTTGCTATTATCTTGATTTATAGCAAATACATTTAAATTGAATAGTACACCTGTATCTGTATCTAATAATACATCATAAGTGTTGTTCAAATCATAAAATATTGTAGTTTTAGAAAAGAATGCTATCGTTATTATTAAATAAGTTATTGTGACTAATATAAATAAAAACATCTCATTTTTATATTTAAATATATTATTTTTCAATATATATCACCCTCCATTCATTATATAGGATTTGTTACTACCTACAATTTATTCTTTTAACTATAATAATCATTTTTATAATATCCTTACTTGTTTTATTGTAATTGAATAATTCCTTATTTACAACCACAATATTTACTTTATTAAAAGCTATAATTAAATAAAAATTATTTGTGTAATATATATTGGAAGCCTATAAAATTAGAGTTTGCAAGTGATTTCAATGTAAAATATTGGAATGATTCAATATAAAAATAGATGCTGTCAGTTAGTGTAGATAAAATTTCACTACAATAAATCAAAGCATAATATAAGGTGCTGTATCAAAATAGAGATAAGCCTCTTTTTCATTGTTGAAATGATGAAAATATATTTGATTCCCTACAAAAAAGAGTGCCTCATGAACTAAAAAGTTCATTTTGAGACACACCCTTATAAATTAAGCTATTATTAAATACTATACAAATTTTAAGTACATTATAAATTGATTATACTGTAACATTATTAACTCCATTTTCTTCCCATTGTTTAATTTCTTTTAACCTAGCAATTATCGGCAAATGCTGAGTACACTCAATTTCACATTTTCCACAAGCTATACATTCTTTAGCTTTTGCTTTACTATTCATTGTATAATTCCAATGTGCTAGCCCATAAACCGATTTTATCATTTCTTCATCACTCTTTTTAAACATCTGTTTTTCATTATAGAAAAGCATATATGCTGGAGTGTTTATATCTTTTGGACATACTTTACAGTATCCACAACCTGTACATATTTCATTCATGTTTTTACTTAATCTAGTTTCAATATCATGTATATCTTTATCTGAATATATTTTGTTCTCATCTGCAATTTTACAAGCATCATCTATATCCTGCTTTTTATTAACTCCTATTAACGATATATTTATTTGTGGAATTCCTATGTTAAATCTTAAAGCTGATTCTACAGTACTTTCACCTTCTCTTGCTAGAAAAGAAAGCTCTTCATTGTACTTTGGAATAGTTCCACCACTTAATGGATTCATAGCGACAACACCATATCCATTTTCAACAGCATGTTTAGCACCCTTTAATCTATATGGAAAGTTTAATATATTAATTCCCATAGTAACACCTTCAAACTTATTTTCATCAAGAACTTTTATGACTTCATCTCCTGGCTGATGAGATGAAAATACTATGTGGTCTATCAATCCTTCTTCTTTACATTTTAATAGACCCTCATACTGACCTCCAGGTCTCATTGCAAATTCATAATGTTCCATTTTTCTAATATTCCATATATGATAGAAATTTATTTTAGATACGCCCAATCGCTCTATTGACTTTTTTACAGCATCAATTGCTTTTTCTGCTGTGTCGTATTCTTTTGGCTTCCCTTTTGTAGATACGTAAAAATCTGTTTTACCACCTTTTATCATTTGTCTAAATGCTAGTCCAAATATATCCTCGCTTCTATCATCACAATACCCTGGTGCTGTATCAAAATAATTAATGCCTTTTTCATATGCATATTTAATTAAGTCAGCATTTTCTTGGTCGCTTTTCTCTAAATCAAATCTTAATCCTCCATATCCAACTACTGAAACCATTTTCCCAGTCTTTCCATATTCAACGTATCTCATAATAAATTCCTCCTTAGGTATATTAAGACTTAATTTCTCTATAAAAAATATTATACCATAAATATTTTCAGAAAATATTTATGGTATAATATTTTTTTTATGAATTATAAATTTTTATACTTAGGTCTTCATAGTCAAATTAAAAACTATAAAAAGGTTCAATATGCACTATTACTTGAGCATTTTCATTAATTTCTTCTTGTATTTGTTTCTCAATTTTATGCGTTAAGTCATGAGATTGCTCTACACTTATAAATGGGTCTACCATTACATGCATATCAATATAAATAACACTCTTACTACCTCTACTTCTAATATTATGCACATCTCTCACTTCATTAAATTCAAATACAATTTCCCTTACATACTCTTCATCTACAGCTACTCTATCAACTAAAATTCCAATAGATGGTTTAAATATTCCATAAGCTGAATAAATTATAAACCCAGAAATAATAATAGGAACTACAGATTCTATTATTACTGGAAATCCTAACTTAACACCAACTAAAGTAACCAATACTCCTAAAGACACAAATATATCACTTCTTGTATGCAATGAATCTGAAATCAAGACATAACTATTCAGTTTAGTTCCAACTCTATATTCATATATACAGACAAAAATATTTATAAAAAGAGTAATGACTAAAGCGATTAAACTTTCTATAGTTATAGAAGGTGTAACTGGGTTTGCTAGTCTTGATATAGAACTAAGAATTATCTTAACTGCTATAACAAATAACATACCACTAATAAATAAACTGGTTATAATTTCAAATTTTTTATGCCCATAAGGATGATCTTTATCTTTTGGTTTAGATGCAAAAAAAATACCTATTAATCCTACTATATTAGATGCTCCATCTGACAGAGAATGAAACCCATCTGCTGTCATACTATAGCTTTTAATTTTATTACCAATAATTATTTTTAATAATGCTACAGCAAAATTGGCAAATAAAATTATCCATAACACTTGCTTCACTTTTTTATAATTATCCATAACTGTATACCTCCTCCCTTCGACTTAATCGAAAAAAGACTATGTATCAATATCAATTGACTAGATAAGCAAATTGTATATAAGCACACTTACTATATTTATATTCAAAGTTGGTTGTACTTGTTCATTCAATTTAAAAATTAATTATGAATTAAAAACTATAATATAGGTTTTGTATACAAAAAAAATAAGTTATAGATAGTATTTAAAATACTATCTATAACTTAAGTTCATAATATAAACTATTAATTTTCTATACTAAACCTTCTTTAACTAAGAATGAATGAGCAACTTCTTCTGGTGATTTTCCAAGCTCATCAACTTGATAGTTAAGTTCTCTCATAGTTTCTTCATCTATTTTTCCTGAAAGCATATTCATCACTTTCTCTAACTCAGGATATTTCTTTAGAGTATCTTGTCTCACTAATGGAGCTGCATAATATGGAACAAAGAAGTTTTTGTCATCTTCTAATATCTTAAGATTAAACTTTTTAATAAGACCATCAGTTAAAAATGCATCTACAACCTGAGATTCATCATTGTCTAAAGCTGTATATCTTAAACTTCCATTCATAGCTTTTACATCTTTGAATTTTAGACCATAATCTCTAGAAATACCTACAAAACCATCTTCTCTATTTTCAAACTCTAAAGTTGGTGAGAAAGTAAAGTCACTACTATATTTAGTTAAATCAGAAATAGTGTTTATTCCATACTTCTCTGCAGTTTTAGGCATCATGGCCAATGTATAAGTATTGTTAAATCCAATAGGGTCAAGTAAAGTTAATTGATTCTCTTTTTCCATAGTATCTTTAACAACTTTATATGCTTCATCAGCATCTTTAATTGGTGCATGCTTCATTACATTTACTAAAAGTGTACCTGTATAATCTACATACATATCAAGTTCACCAGACTTAATAGCATTAAATGCAACAGAAGAACCACCTAGATTTAAATTCTTTTTAACGTTAAGGTCTGTATTTTTCTCTATCAATTCAGCATAAACATTACCAAGAATAAGTTGTTCTGTATAATCTTTAGAGCCTATAGTTATTGTCTCTTTTTTGCTTGAAAAACTTGAACCAAAAGTAACAAATAACATTGCAATAATTATTATAGCAGACACTACTTTAAGTCCTATATAATTTTTCTTTGGAACCTTTGGATTTAACCCTTTTGGAGTAACTGCAACTTCAATCTTACTAAATAAATAATCAACTAATAATGCAATTATACATGATGGAATTGCTCCTGCTAAAATCATATTGTTATTTACAGTTTGTACACCTGAAAATACTAAATATCCCAGACCACCAGCACCTATAAATGCTGCAAGAGTCATAAGACCAACCGCTGTAACAGCAGATATTCTAACCCCACCCATTATTATAGGCAAAGCTAAAGGAAACTGTATTTTAAATAAAGTTTGGTTTCTTGTAAGACCAATACCTTTAGCAGATTCTAATACTACTGGGTCAATACTTGTTATACCTATATATGTGTTCTTTACAATTGGTAATAATGAATATACTACTACCATAAATATTGCTGGTTTGCTTCCTATACCAAGTACTGGTACAAGAAGACCCAAAAGTGCCATTGATGGAACTGCTTGAACTAAGTTTACAAATCCAAGCACAATTTTTCTAAGAGATGAGATTCTTGAAATAATTATTCCTAGAGGGACACCCACTAGTATAGCTATCAAAATGGATGTAACAGTTAAGCTCATATGTTGTATCAAAAGCTCTATAATCTTATCTTTTTGCAATAGTATAAAATTGAAAAAATTACCCAAGGACACTCACCTCCATTTCTAGGAATTGCTCACTTAAAACAGAAAGTAAACTACTTCTAGTAATCAGTCCTACTAGTTTATTTTCACTTGAAACAACTGGAATATATCCAACTGAATTACAGTTCATTATATTTAGTATTTCCACTAAATTATCACCTTCATTTACATGCAAAGGCTCTCTTGACATAATATCACTAAGCAATGTCGATTTATCATGAATATCTTTCATATCTTTTACAGTAACAATACCTTTTAGTGTTCTAGCTCTATCTATGATTAGTAAGCTATCAACCTTACTGCTTCTCATAATTTCTATACCTTGAGTTACAGTTCTTGTTGAATTAACAGCAATAGGATTTTTTATCATAATATCTTTTGCTTTTATATATTCTGGATTATCCCAAACTCTATCTTCTCCAATAAAATCTTTTACAAAATCATTTGCTGGATTTCTAAGTATGTTCTCTGGAGTATCATACTGTGCTATTCTTCCATCTTTCATAATACAAATCTTATCAGCTATCTTTAAAGCTTCATCCATATCATGAGTTACAAATATTATAGTTTTTTTCAGTTCATCTTGAAGAGAAAATAATTGTTCTTGTAAAGATGTTCTTGTTATTGGGTCTAAAGCACTAAAAGGCTCATCCATTAATATTATTTCAGCATCAGTTGCAATGGCTCTTGCAACACCAATTCTTTGCTGTTGACCCCCACTAAGCTCTGAAGGATACTTATTTAGAAAATCATCACTATCAAGACCTACCATTTCAAGTAGTTGTAAAGTTCTTGCCTCAATTTCTTCAACTGACTTTTCCTTTTTTAGACGTGGAATTAACTCTATATTCTCTTTTATTGTAAGATGAGGAAATAGACCTGTGTTCTGTATAACATATCCTATTTTCCTTCTAAGTTCTATTTCATTTTCTTGAGAAATTGGTTTACCATTAATATATATTTCACCAGATGTAGGTTTTATTAATTTGTTTATAAGCTTCAAAGTAGTAGTTTTCCCACAACCACTTGAGCCAATTAAAACCACCAATGTGCCTGTTTCAACGGCTAGAGAAATATCATCTAATACTACATTATTTCCCATTTTCTTGGTTACGTTTCTTATCTCTATCATAATTTATCATCCCCTCTTTCGACAAGCAACCTTTGTCATCGCAATAAGTTGTTTTTATAATTATATCACAATATCCCCTTTATGTAAACAAAGTACGACTTTTGGGTTAATACATATTAGTAAACATTACTGTAAATACCAAGCATTTGTATACAATATTCAAAATCAAAAAATATAAAAAATAATAAAAAAATCTCGATAAAATAATACAACACTAGCCTTAATTATATATAATTAAAACTAGTGTTAATTCATTCATTTAAACAAATAGTTATAGTTGAATACTATCCATATACTCAAATAAAGTAATGTCTTTATAAGTTTCTTTTTTATCACTTAAGTTTGATATTGTGACTCCTAATAGTCTAATTTGTTTTCCATTCATTTCAACATTTCTCAATAAATTGTCAACACCACTTCTTATATCATTATATTCATCAATATAATGTTCTAAACTAAGACTTCTAGTTATCTGTGTAAAATCCTCATACTTAATTTTTAATGTCAACGTCTTTCCAAATTTCTCAGAGTTTCTTAATCTATGGCATACTTCCTCACAAAGTTCATCAAGGATATTACGTGTTTCCTCTTCGTCAATATCTAAGTTATGACTTAGTGTGGTCTCTGCTCCAACAGATTTTCTAACTCTATTTGGCTCTACTGGTCTGTCATCTATACCCCTCGCAAATTTATATAAGTCATATCCTCTCTTCTTAAATATACTCTCAAGTTCAAATAAATCTAAACATCTTAAATCATATCCTGTTTTTATACCTAAATTTTTAAGAGTATTTGAAGTGACTTTTCCAACACCAAAAAATTTACTTACAGGCAATTTATCTAAAAAATCCTGAACATTTTCTTCATTTATTACAGTCAGTCCATTAGGCTTTTTTAAATCTGATGCTATCTTAGCAAGAAATTTATTATATGAGATACCTGCTGAAGAGGTAAGTCCAACTTCCTTAAATATATCTCTTTTAATTTGCTTTGCTATTTCAATTGATGAATCAATATTCTTTTTATTTTTCGTTACATCTAAATATGCTTCATCTAAAGATAGTGGCTCTACTAAATCTGTGTATCTATAAAATATATTTCTTATTTGATTTGATACACTTTTATAGACCTCAAATCTAGGTCTTACAAAAACTGCATATGGGCACCTATTATAAGCTACAGCGGATGGCATAGCTGAATGTATGCCAAATTTTCTAGCCTCGTAAGAACACGTTGCAACTACTCCTCTGCTTTGTGGATTTCCACCAACAACCACAGGTCTACCTTTTAATTTTTTATTGTCTCTTTGTTCTATAGACGCATAAAAAGCATCCATATCTATATGAATTATTTTTCTATGAAGCTCCATTATTATCACCTTTTAAAGTATAAGTAGATTAAATTTATTTACATCACTGTTTTAATTATACCAAACTTATGTTTCTTTATGCTATTTTTTCATTTATTTTATTTATATATCAATATTTTCTCTTACTAAAATAGTTTATAATCAACTAATTCAATATAATTTATAAAAAATCATAAAAAACACTTGCAAAAACTAGGTAAAAGCTTTACAATAGGTATTCCAAGGAACTAAATTAAAATTCCTTATGGATAACAGTATATATATTAATTTAAATGGGATGTTTTAAAAATAAAAGACTGCCTTATACAAGACAGTCTACTGATTTTATTATAATTGTAATGGACTGCTCAAACTATTACTTTAAAACAGCCCATATTTTTTTGTATAATTATATTTTTAGCTATAGTAAAGATTTTGTGAAGGATACTCTGGGTCACAAGTTACATCTATACCAAGCTTTCTAAATGTTTGTTCATCATCTCTATTTAATATAGTAGTAGAATGAGCTTGACACCCTTTTAATAAAGCTAACTTTTCCATAGCAAATTGTGCAGTTGGATTAGTTACAGCGCAAATACTAAGAGCAGTTAAAACCTCTTGACAGCTAAGTGAAACATTTCTACTTGCTAAAGTTTTTGTTTTTAAATTTATAATAGGCTCTAATATTACAGGTGATATTAAATGCATATCATCAGATATATTGGCTAAATGTTTAATTGCATTTAGTACTGCTGCTGCTGTTCCATTCATTAAGTCAGAACCTTTACCAGTTAATATTGTCCCATCTTCTAATTCTAGTGACACTACAGGACAAGTATCATTTTTATCAGCATTTTCTTTTAACTTATTACTGTAATTTCTAGCAGGTAAAACAACGTTTCTATCTTCTGGCTTTAAGTTAAGTTCTTCCATAATCATTTTCATTCTATCATAAGCACCTTTATCAACTTGTCCCTTTTTATACTCACAGGCAGTTTTAAAGTATCTTCTTATAATTTCTTCTATAGAAGCTTTTCTTATTACTTCATCATCTATTATTCCAAAACCAACTCTATTAACACCCATGTCAGTTGGAGATTGGAAAATTGATTCTTTTCCAGTTATTTTTTCTATTATTTTTTTAAGCACTGGGAATAACTCTAAATCTCTATTATAGTTTACTGACATTTCACCATAAGTTTCAAGATGGAATGAATCTATCATATTTACGTCTTTTAAATCTACTGTAGCTGCCTCATAAGCTATATTTAAAGGATGTTTCACAGGTATATTCCAAACTGGGAATGTTTCAAATTTAGAATATCCAACTACATTTCCTCTTTTATTTTCATGGTATAACTGACTTAAGCAAGTACCAAGTTTTCCACTATTAGGTCCTGGTGCTGTTACTACTACAATTGGTTTTGTAGTTTCTATATACTCATTTGCTCCATATCCTTCATCACTAACTATAGTTTCAACATCTGAAGGATATCCCTTTGTTGGATAATGTTTATAAACTTTGATTCCTCTACGCTCTAACTTATTTATAAATACAGTCGTTGCAGGTTGTCCCTCAAATCTAGTGATTACTACACTATTTACATCTAGTTCATAACCTCTTAAATCATCTATTAATCTTAAAACTTCCATATCATAAGTGATACCAAAGTCACCTCTTATTTTATTTCTTTCTATATCTCCTGCATACACGCAAATTACAACTTCAACTTTTTCTTTCATATGTTGTAATACTTTTATCTTTGCATTTTCATCAAAACCTGGAAGTACTCTTTTTGCATGAAGGTCTCCCATTAATTTTCCTCCAAACTCCAAATAAAGCTTGTCAAAATTATTTACTCTCTCTAAGATATATTTAGACTGCTCTTCTAAATATTTTTTGTGGTCAAATCCTATTTTCATCTTAACACCTCACTAAATTAAATTTCTTTTTGATAACAGTATGTTTATATATATTTTTTTAGTAAAACATCTTATAAAAAAATGTTAATACTTTTTCACTCAAAGTAATATTATACATTTAAGATTAATTTTTTTCAAGATAGTTTTATGGTAAATAAGATATACTTATATTATTAATAAAATAAGAATATTATATTTTATATATTTAAATATAATATTCTCATCTTAACGTTAATTTATTTTAATATTTTTATACATACTTTATTCTAAATTTAAAACCTTCCTAATATCTTCTATACCTTGATAAACTTCTTGTTTAGAAAAATTCATAGACTCTAATTCTTCATCAGTTTTTTCCATAAGCATAGTATAAAATTCTATTGCTATATACTGCATATTTTCACTATTTACAGTTTTAGCTTTATCAAATAAAATTTCTTCTGCTTCATTCACATTTCCCTGGAAAACTAATCTTTTTAAAGTTATTAATATAACTTCTTCTTCAGTATTATATACTAAATCTTTTTCTTCATATTCACTGTATTTTTTCCCCAATAAGAATCTTGCAACCATAAGTTTTATCTCATTGAAAATCTTATCCACTATAGCCATATTTACATCTCCTATAAATAAAATTTATTTTCTTTTTAATTATACCAAACTTTCTAGAGAAAATTATTGTATGTAAATAAAATAATGAATAAATAATTTTTGAATAATAAAAAAAGAAGGTAGCGGGGGATATCCGACTACCTTCAAACACTAGATTGTGATTGGTTTGGTATTTTGTTTATACCCACCATAAGCTTCTTTAAATCATTTAAATTGATTTTTTTAGCATCCACATCCTCCATCAAAAACGTCACCACATTCGCAAAGTATTAATAATAATATTAAGAAAGGTATCCATGCACATAAGTCCATTTCAGCCCAACAGTCTTGGAATGCTAAGAATAAGAAAAATAATATTATTATCCACCAAGCACATCCGCCAAATCCGCCTTCACCAAAAAATCTATCCAACATAATATGTTACCTCCTAGTTATTTTGTATGTGGAGTTTCAGCTCCTAAAATATACTATGTTTAAGGTCTCATATTTGCTAATGATTTTTTTAAATTTTTTTATACAATTTTTCAGAAAACACTATTGACTTACACTTAACTTATTTCCGTCACTATCTATAACTATGTCTCCATTAGAAGTAAGAAAAGTTTTTATATCTAATTTTTTTAATATTTCTAATACTTCTTCATCAGGTTCTTTTTTCTGTGAGCAAGTAATAGCAGCATATTTTGGTGAAATAGATTTTAAAAATGCTTCACTTAATTTATCATACCTTCCATGATGAGGAATTTTCACAAAATCGTATTTTAAAGTATTTTTACTTATAAATTCAGCTAAACGTTCTTCTTCTGCATCTCCTGCAAACAAAAAGTTATGTGTTCCATAATTTATACTAGTGATTATCGAGTAATCGTTTGAACTCTCATAATTACTTTTTAAAGCTGGCTGTATGCTTATTTTTGCTTTATTGATTACAATATTCATTTTTTCTTTCAATACTGTAGGCTCTATACCAGTTTTTTTAAGCGAGTTAATATATTCATCATATTGTTTACTATCTTTTTTATAATTTGCTTGTATTAAATTATTCACTTTAACACTGGACAACACACTATCAACTCCACCTATGTGGTCTTTATCTAAATGAGTTAAAATTAGATAATCAAGCGTATTTATACCTTTTTCTTTTAAATTATTAACTATTTGTTCACCATCTTTATCTTCTCCTGTATCAATCATTATAGCTTTCTTGCCTATCTCAATTAATATGCAATCTGACTTTCCAGTATTTAGTATAGTAGTTTTAAATGCAGTATTTTCTATATCATTTTGAATATTATTTTGACTCATACTATTTTTCTCACTATCTAAATAAGATTTACTTGTTGATTCTGTCTTACCATTAGCAGTTACATTTACTACAATCAATAGCACTGCAATCAAAGATACCGTTGTAATTAAAAACATGATATCTTTTAATATTATTTTCTTCATCCAAAAGCTCCTATAAATTTTATTTATTACATATTTATAGTATAGCAATGCTGACATAATAAAATACACCTAGAAAAAGGGCAAATTCTAGGCATATTTGTGGCATTAAATATAACAAATAGTTTAGTTTTATAATTGTAACTAAGTATTTTTTAAAATATCAATTAATACTATCTTTCTAAATTTAAATCTTCAAACTCTTTTATTTTATCATTAGATAAAACACTCTTCTTAGTTGATTGTCCATTTTTTCTATCAAAAGTATTTTTAGCTTTTACACCTGATAAGAATTTACCAGCTCCATTAATACAGCCTTCTTCGCACATCATTCCTTCTATAAAATTACCTTCTAATCTACCTAATTTAGCCATTGTCATTGTTTTCTTAATTTGTCTTGGTCCAGAAACTTTTATAGGCTCAAAATCAAAACTGATACCTTTTTCAGCAATATAATTCTGTATTGATTTTGTGAGCCCACCAGACGCTCCAAATCCCCTTCCAAAAATTGAACCATCATTTATATCATCATTTGAGCATTTTGACAAATCTACATTAAAAGCTTCAAATAATGCCATTAGTTCTTCAAAAGTTAGTACATAATCCACTGCATCTTTTAAACATTCCTCAGTTGCCTCACTCTTTTTTGCAGTACATGGACCTATAAATACTACCTTAGCATCAGAATCAAATTTTTTTACGAATCTTCCTGTGGCTACCATAGGTGATACTGTAGAAGATATTTTATCAACTTCATCTGGGAACATTTTCTCTATATATTTAAAGAACCCAGGACAGCATGAATTTGTCATATACTTATCTCCAGATTTTATTCTTTCAATGAATTCATTACTTTCACGAACTGTAACTGCATCTGCTCCACAAGAAGCTTCTATCATATCTATAAATCCTAGTGATTTTACAGCATTTTTTAATTGTCCATATGTAATGTTACTATCAATTTGACCTGTTATTGCTGGAGCTACTATCGCATACATATTTTCTTTTCTTGCAAGTTTTTTTGCAACTGGTACTATCAAACTCTTGTCAGATATTGCTCCAAATGGACAAGCTGACATGCATGCGCCACAATTTATACAATTATCTTCATGTATCATAGCTTTCATAGTATCTCTATTAAAATCTAACGCACCAGTTGGGCATACACTTTTACATGGTCTTATAACCTCTGAGATAGCATCATATTGACATGAACTTTTACACATTCCACAAGCTTTGCATAAATCATGGTTTATATAAGCTCTTCCATTTATATAAGAAATTGCTCCAAACTTACAAGCTTCTTTACATCTATGTGCCAAACACCCTCTACAAAGTTCTGTTACTGTAAATTCATTTATTGGACATCTATCACATGCAGCTTCCACTATATACATAATTTGCTCATTGGAGCCTAAATTTACTGAATCTGGATTTATATTTTCATATTTAGTATTTGGTGTCAAACTCAGTGCAAGTTGTGCTCGTTCAAGAACTACCTCTCTCTCTTTATAAACGCAGCATCTATATCTTGCTTTCTCTCCTTTAATTATTTCATATGGAATTTTTTCTATGTTCTCTTTTGTTAAATTTTCCTCAATTGATAGTTTTGCTACAACTGTTAAAATCTCATGTTTCAATCTTTTTAGCTGTGTTTCAAACTCAAACATAAGTACTCCTCCCTATAAACCACCTATTTCACCTATATTTATACTCTTATGTATATTGTATTTTTTATTTATTTCCATAAATTATTATAACATAGGCATGGTCTTTGTTAAGTTATATACAAAATATTATATATCTAATTTTTATTTTAAGTACTTAAATATATTAATATAAGTCTAAATAAAAATAGAGTTATCCTAATGTTAAATTACAACTTAGAACAACTCTATTCTTCATCTATATTTTTTATGATTATCTATAAATCTATTTTTCTAGATTTATATCACTAAAATCTTTTATTTTTGTATTTGCTAAAATACTTTTCTTAGTTGATTGAGAATTTTTTCTATCAAAAGTGGTTTTAACCTTTGCACCTGATAAGAACTTACCAGAACCATTTATACATCCACCTTCGCACATCATACCTTCTATAAAGTTTCCTTCTAATTTTCCTAAATTAGCCATAGTCATTGTCTTCTTAATCTCTCTTGAACCAGAAATTTTTACAGGTTCGAAATTAACTCCAATACCTTTTTCAGCAAGATAATTTTCTATAGCTTTTGTAAGTCCACCAGCAGCACCAAAGCCTCTTCCAAATATTGATGCATCATCTATATCTTCATTTGAACACTTAGCTAAGTCTATATCAAATGCTTCAAATAGTGCCATTATTTCTTCAAAAGTTAGTACATAATCAACAGCTCCTTTTAATTCCTTTTTAGCCGCTTCATTCTTTTTAGCTGTACAAGGACCTATAAATACTACTTTTGCATCAGGTTCATAATTTTTTATAAATCTTCCACTAGCTATCATAGGAGATACAGTAGAAGATATTTTTTCTACAAGGTCTGGGAATGTCTTTTCTATGTAACCAACAAATCCTGGACAACAAGAGTTTGTCATAAAAGAGTCTCCTTCTTCCATTCTTTCAGCAAACTCTAAACTTTCATGAACTGTAACTGCATCTGCTCCACAAGCAGCCTCTAGTACATCGACAAAACCTAATGATTTTATAGCATTTTTTATTTGACCATATGTAACATTTGCTTCAACTTGACCTGTTATAGCTGGAGCTACTACTGCGTACATTTTTTCTTTTTGTACTAATTTTCTAGCTACTGGAGCTATCAAACTCTTATCAGATATCGCTCCAAATGGGCATGCTGACATACACGCACCACAGTTTAAACATTTATCTTCATGTATCATAGCTTTCATATTTTCTCTATCAAACCCTAAAGCATTAGTTGGGCATACGCTCTTACATGGTCTTACAACCTCTGAGATGGCATCATATTGGCAAGCTTTTTTACACATTCCACAAGCCTTACATAGTTCATGATTTATATAAGCCATTCCCCCAACATGTGTAATAGCACCAAATTTACAAGCTTCTTTACATCTATGTGCTAAACAACCTCTACATATATCAGTTACTGTAAATTCGTTTATTGGGCAACTATCACATGCTGCTTCTAAAATATATATTATTTGTTCATCTTCTCCTACATCCATTGTATCTAAATCTATTTTATCTTGACCTGGCAATAGTCCCATACTTACATTTACTCTTTCAGATATTATAGCTCTTTCTTTATAAACACAACATCTGTATGTAGGTTTCTCGCCTTTTATTATTTCATATTGAATATTATCCATTGCTTCTCTTGTAAGGTTATCTTCTTTTCCAAGCCTAGCTATTGCAGTTAAAACATCATGTCTTAATTTGTGTATTTGTGTTTCAAATTGAAACATGTTAATACCACCCCCGTAAATAATTTTATACGGTACTATTATAGCATAATATTTCCTTTTATTAATATATATGTAAAACATTATATATTTAATTTTTATTTTATCGAATTTATATACTGTTTTTTTGTTTTATTATATAATAATAGTGATATTTCTGAAATTTCACTATTTTTAAATTTTATTTTCAGTCTATTTTATAATATTTTTTATTATTTTTTTATATTTTACTCTTTATTTTTCAATTTATATATTACATTTTTTGATATTAAATTTGCTAAACCTCATCAGATTTCTATTTTATTTTCTTTCATTGTTAATATATTTTTTAGCAAAATTTTTTAAATTCTAAAATTGATTAACTTTTTTTAAAATTTTAATTGCTTTTTTTTAAAATTTATGCTATATTAATAGAACAGACTTAATTTATTTAGTTTGTATTTTTTAATAAAGCGGAGGTTTTTTTATAATGAAAAACGGAATAGTAAAATGGTTTAATAGTGAAAAAGGATTTGGATTCATATCAGTAGAAGGAGAAGACGATGTTTTCGTACATTTCTCAGCTATACAAACTGATGGATACAAAACTTTAGAAGAAGGCGAAAAGGTTAGCTTTGATATAACTCAAGGTAATAGAGGACCTCAAGCTGAAAACGTAAATAGAATATAATTATTTAATTTAAATATATATATTTTAGAAAAGGAGCTACATAAGGCTCTTTTTTGTTGTCTAAAAAAAATAAAGAAGTTACCTTAAAAAAGTGCTAAACTTAAAACAACTTATTTAAAGTAACTTCTTTCTATTATAGTATATTATTCATATAGACTACACTACCTAAATTTACTTGATATTATTAAGCACAATTCTCTCAATACTTTACATGCTATAACTGTTGATACTCCTGTTGTATCATAATCAGGGCTTAGCTCTACAATATCACAACCAACTATATTTATATTAGATTTTTTTATAATCTTAAAAATATCTTGAAATTCTCTATAATTTATACCACCAGGTTCTGGTGTACCTGTTCCTGGAAATACAGATGCATCCAACACATCTAAATCTACAGTTAAATAAACATTTTTCCCATTCAATTTATTAATTATCTTTTCAAATGTATTTATTCCACCAACTTCCATATAAGTATGTTTTTGTTCTATTGCAAATTTAAATTCTTCTCTTGTTCCAGACCTTATTCCAAATTGAAATATTTTATCATCTCCAACAATATCCCATACTCTTTTAATTACTGTTGCATGAGAATTTTTATTATTATTATATTCTTCTCTTAAATCTGTGTGTGCATCAAAATGAATTACATACACATCATTATACTTCTCATAGACTGCTTTAAAAGCTGGTAAAGTAACTAGATGTTCTCCACCAATCATAAATGGAACCTTTAAATCTTCAACTATACTAGCAGTTTCATCATATATTTCTTTCAAAACTTGTTCTGTATCTCCAACACTAATTTCCAAATCTCCATAATCACATATATTATAATCTTCTAAATCCAAGTCTAAAAAAGGACTATATGTCTCAAGACCATAAAATTCTTTTCTCATCGAGCTACTTGCAAATCTAGCTCCAGGTCTATTTGAAGTAGTTCCATCAAACCCTACTCCAAACACTATCAAATTTGATTCTTCATAACTTTTATCCATACCCATAAATGTATTTATATGATAGAAATTACTCTTCATTTAACATCTCCTTTACATATTGAGGTAGCATAAATGAACCTAAATGGATATCACTATTATAATACTTCGTTTTTAAATTTAATTTTTCCCAACCATCTCTATCTTGATTTTTTATTGGGTCTAGTTTTTTTGAAGCAAAACCAAATAACCAGTGTCCAGATGGATATGTTGGTATATGTGCTTGATAAACTTTAGATATTGGAAATATACCTTTTAACTTATCGTTGGCTCTTTTCATTTCTTTAGCATTAAACCCAAAATAAGGACTTTCACTTTGATTTACTAAAATTCCATCATCAGTTAGTATTCTATAACAATCTCTATAAAAATCATTTGAAAAAAGTCCTTCTCCTGGTCCTATTGGGTCAGTTGAATCTACTATTATTAAGTCATAAGATTTGTCATAAGCCTCTTTAACAAACTTAACTCCATCTTCAAAATATAAATTTACTCTTTCATCGTCTAATTTACATGAACATATATCTATATACTCTTTAGACACATCCACAACCATTTTATCTATTTCAACCATATCAATTTTTTCTATTTTAGGATAACGACTTAACTCTCTTACTGTACCACCATCTCCACCACCTATAACTAAGACTTTTTTGATATTTAAATTTGTAGCCATAGGAACATGAGTTATCATGTCATGATATATAAACTCATCTTTATATGTCACCATCATTAAACCATCTATTGTCAGAAACTTTCCAAACTCCTCACTATCAAACACATCTATTCTTTGAAACTCAGACTTCCCTTCAAATAAATGTCTATCTACTTTTATAGAAAACCTTACATTTTCTGTCCATTCCTCTGTATACCAAAGTTCCATATAATAATCCTCACTTTCATTTATCTATTTTATGTTTATACTGCTTCAGGTTTATGAGTGATTTTACCTAAATCTTTCTTTGAATATTTTTTTATTTTTGTTGTCAATCCTCTTGGAATTTCTGTGGACTCACTTCTTTCTGATTTTAGAAGTTGTTCCAATAATTCGAAACTTTTCCATGGGTCTATATCACCACAAGTAAAAAAATCCGCCGCTGCATAACCATATTCAGGCCAAGTATGTATTGTCAAATGAGATTCAGCAATTATGACAGCACCCGAAACCCCCCAAGGATTAAAATGGTGAAATACAGAATCAACAATTGTAGCCTTTGCATTTAATGCTGAATCATTCATAAAATTTTCTATAAGATGTGGGTCTTTAAGTATGCTCTCATCACAGTTATAGTATTCTACTAGTATATGTCTTCCTAGTGTTTCAAATTTCATTTCAATCTCAACTCCTTTTACATATTTATATATACTATTCTATTTATCCAATAACACAATTTATTTTATAACGAGTATTGTATCTAAGTTTTTATCTTGCATATCAGTCAAATACGCATTACTCTCTTTTAAAAAAACAATGTACTCCATAATTTCTTTTGTTATTAACTCTCCTGGAGTAACAATTGGTATACCTGGTGGGTATGCCATTATTGATTCTCCACAAATTCTACCTATACATGACTTGATTTCTACACTTTCTTTAGATGCATAAAAAGCTTCTCGAGGATTAAGCTCAATAGTTGGATTTATTTGAATCATATTAAACTCATTTAACTTGGCTTCTTTTCTATAAGTTTTTTCAATTATAGAAAGAGCCTTAACCAATCTATCAATATCTGATTTATTAGTTCCAATAGACACAAGTGCTAAGATATTGTACAAATCTCCTAGTTCTACTTGAATTGAAAACTTTTTATACAACAAATCATACACTTCAAAGCCAGTTAAATTTAACCCTTTTACATTTATACATAATTTAGTTTCATCTATAAATTTAACACCTTTTCTTTTTAATATTTCGGTAGACAAAACATCTATTCCATCTATTTTATTTAATCTAGCTTTTGCGTATCTCGATAAATTTAATGCTTTTGATAATTGTTCTTCTCCATTTTCAACTAGGTTAACTCTCGCTCCATCTATACTTGCCATAAGCAAATAAGATGCAGATGTAGACTGTAACATATTGATTGACTGAAGTACTTTTTCAACTCTTATATTTTCTCTATTCAATAAAAGTGCTGAAGATTGTGTCAATGCTCCTCCAGTTTTATGTATACTTACAGCCACCATATCTGCTCCTAAACTTATTGCAGAAGGAGGTAAATCTAAATGAAATGGAAAATGAGCACCATGAGCTTCATCTACTAACACTAAAAGATTATTTTTATGGCATAATTCTATGATGTTCTCAAGGTCTGCACAAGCACCATAATAAGTTGGATTAAGTAAAAATAAAGCTTTTATATCGCAACTTTTTTCTATTTCCTCTTTAACTTTCTCAATAGTAATATTTAAACTTATACCTAGTTGCTCATCAAATTCTGGTTGTATAAATACTGGTATTCCTCCACAAAGTATTAAAGCATTTATTACTGACTTATGAATATTTCTTGGGAGCAATACTTTTTCTCCTGGATTTATTACACTTAGAATCATTGCATGTATTGCTTGTGTAGTACCATTAGTTATAAAGAATGCTTCATCAGCCATATATGCCTGCGCTAATAAATCTTGTGCATTTTTTATGACTCCAGTTGGATTAGATACATTATCCATAGTGGGTGATGAGTTTATATCCATTTTCATGAGATTTTCACCTAGATATTTATTTAATATATCTACACCTCTATTTTTCACATGTCCAGGTACATCAAAACAAGCTATATCTCTTTTTGAATATTCTTTTAATGATTCCAATAAGGGAGCACATTCATAGCTCAATTCAACTGCATTTGCGAATTCACTGTCCATGACTTTAAATTCATCTCCTCTCTATTTTAATATTTTTATTGTTTTTATTTATTATTTCTATTTTTTATTTTTACTTTTATTAAACTCATGATATTTATTATATTAACAAACAAGTCTTTTTACAAGTATTTTTTTATTCCACACCAAAAACCTATACCTTAGTATTATCAATATTTATAAACTTTCATATTTTTTATTGTTTATATTAATTTTTTTATAAATTAGTATTTGTAAACTTTATCACTTTTAGTCAATTTCATATTTTTATTTTTTTCAAGTTTTACTAACGCTTTAAGTTTAATATTTTTAATTTGTATGTATTCTATTACTAAACTTTCATACTATTTTTATTTTATATATTAAAATCTATAGTTTAGTGTAACTAAATAATTTTCATATTTACACATTTAAATTTTTTATAAAAATTATTAAAATTTAATCTAGTACTATAGAATAAATTCTATTTGTACAAACAAAAATAGAGTAGTGAATAAATTCACTACTCTATATAAATAATTTATGGTATCATAACATTATAAACTTATAGCATTTTTTGTACATTCCTTTACATTTACTACTTTACTCATAATTAGAACTGTCAAGAGTTCTGAAACAGCCATACTTACCCATATTCCATTTATTCCAAATAACTTAGAAAAAACAAATAGTATAATCGGCAATAGTAAGATTGAACGTAAAACTCCTATAATATTAGAATGTACTGGCATTTCTATCGCTTGATAATACATCATAGTTGTTAAATTTTTTCCAATCATAAGATAGGCTAAATTAGCCATGTTAAGTGCAACATAAGCCATTAAAATAATTTCTTTATCACTCGTAAATATTTTTATAATTTCTTTTCCAAATAAAAAACATATTACTGTGAATATTATAGATACACAAAAACTCATTTTTGTTGCCATATTATAATAGCCTAACATTTTTTTAATTTCTTTAGAGCCAAAATTATAACTTATAAGTGGTTGAATACCTAAAGTTATCCCCATTAAGAGATTATAAATATTAGTAGTTACATAGTTTACTACAGCATAAGCAGAAAGACCTACATCTCCAACAACTCTTGTCAAAACTATATTATGTGCAAGTATAATTATTGAAAAAGCACTCTCTGCAAAAAATGAAGGAAATCCTATATTAAATAATTCTTTTAAAACATCCTTTTCTATCTTTGCTGGCCCAAAGGATAACTTACCTTTTTTAAACATAAAATGAGGTAACATTATTATAAGTGTAGATAGTTGACCTAGGCCACTTGCAATTGCTGCACTTTTTACACCAAATCCAAGCTTAAATATAAATATATAATTTAAAGTTATATGAAATATTGTTCCTGACACAGTAGCTATCATGGCAAGTTTTGGTCTTCCATCATTTCTTAAAAAACTACAAAAAACAAGACCTAGCAAATTTGGAAAACAGAAAGCAGCATAAAATGTTAAGTATTCAGAAGATAATCCGACTAAACTTTCTGTTGCTCCCATAATTCTAACTATATGCTCTGAAAAAAGTATACAAATTATTGTAAGAGATAAACTACCTATTATTAAAACTTTTATTACTTGCCTAAATATATTTACAGCCCTTTCATCATCTCTAGAACCAAATTTTTTCGAAACTAGTGCTCCTCCTCCAACTGCCATTAAACTGGATAATCCTAAAAATACCATTACAAGAGGCATCACTATACTAACAGCTGTAAGTGCTGAATCGCCTAGTCCTTTTCCCAAAAATATTCCATCTAATATTGTATTAAAGGATGATACAAACATAGCAAGAGCTGATGGTATAGCATACTCTAAAAATTTTTTTGACATTAAAAATCTCCCTCCCATAGATTATTATAATAAATATTATTTCACTATATAAAATACTAATCTATCCTCTGAGGGTAGAGTCAAGTTTTTTTGTATACTATTTTTTTCTTATTTCTAATTGAACCAATGTCTTTTCTTTTGTGTCTGAATCCACTCTAGAAAGCATCCATATTTCATTAAAGTTTCCAACAAGTTCTATATTATTATCATTTGCATAATCGATTATTTTTTTATAATAATCATAGGCATTATTCCAATTATCATCATATATAATTGTTAAATATTCACCTGCTGGTAAAATGTGCTGATTTTCATATTCTTCTCTTTCTGTAAAATCTACTATATAATCATATAATAGTGCTTTACCTTCTTTAATTACTTTCTCATATGAAATACTACCTGAAATTATAGGATATACATCATTATACTTATCTTGAATGTGTAAAATAATATGTCTCAGATACATCTCAAGTTCAACTTCATCCTTTGAATTACATTTATAGACATTTACTTTTCTTTCTTTATTGTATTTTATAAATACATTATTTAAATCATATTTTAACAATTCATTTACTTTAAATTCTATATCATTTAGATAATTTTTCACATCTGATAGTTCTTTTATTTTACTTTCTATCATTTTATTTTGCCTATCAATTGTATTCATCATAGACTCAATTGAGCTATCTGAATCAATTAATTTTTTTATATCTTCAAGAGCCATACCCATAATCTTACAGTACTTAATTACATCTATACTCATAAACTGCTCTCTTGAATAATACCTATATTTATTTTCTTGGTTTACATATGCTGGTTTTAATATCCCTACTTTATCGTAGTATCTTAGAGTTTTTATTGACAAATCAAAAAGTCTAGATACTTCTCCTATCGAAAAATATGTTTTTATATTATCCCCTCCTTTATATTTTGCATTAAAATGGTACTACATTAATCTATAAATATCAATATAAAATTAGTTGTATTTTTAATTAATTTTATATTGATATTTATAGATTAGAAATAATAAAATAATGATAGAATTATATAAAAAATAAGAGAAGCTTTTAAAAGCTTCTCTTATTCCATCTCTGCTATAGGTATCGTTTTCCAATGTTTTCTTAAAATTGCTTCAACATTTTCTGAATCTTTCGCTCTCATAAACTTCACTGCCTCAATATGTTGATTATTGCTGTAAGTTAACATTTTATACAATTCTTCTTCATTGTCGCTAGTATATGACTTTGACATAAAATTATATCTAAGAGAATTCAACATATTTATTAATACTTGATTATCTGATTTTGCTATGTATATATCGTGAAATTCATTGCTTAGTTTTAAGTAGTTATTGTAATTTTTATACTTTATAGAGATAGCCATCATTTCTGTTAGCTCGTCCATTTTTATTAAATCTGATTCAGTTAAATTTTCTAAAGATGAAGAACCTGCTAACGCATCTAACACACCAATTACAGAATATGTGTCTAGTTTTTCCTTTTCCTGAAACTCTTTTACCACAAATCCTTTATTAGGTATCTTTTCTAGTAAATTTTCACCTGCCAACCTCGTTAGTGCTTCCCTTGCTGGTGTTCTACTAACTCCAATAGAGTTGCAAATTTCAGATTCAGTAATTCTCTGATTAGCTTCATACTCTCCATTTTGGATTTTTTTTGATATATAGTCATAGACTTGAGTTGTAAGTGGATCTACTTTCATAAGACACTCCTCCATATTAAGATTATAAAAGTTAAATCTCCCTACAACTTCAGTAGAGAGGTTTTGTTTTATCTTACTTATCTATATAATATCATAACTTCTATATTTTTTACACTTCTTTGTAATATTTTGAAATACTAAAATTTTTATGATAATTTAAAACAAAAATGTAGCAAAACCTTTGATAAATCAAAACTTTTGCTACATTTTTACTTTTAATTTAAATTATTGTACTTAAAATACACTAAAAATAATAAATGATTTAGAATCCATATGGATTTTTAATTCGTTATTTTCTATCGGTATATTTTTATTTACATTTTTAGAATTATACTTTATAGGTATTTCCTCTATAAAGCTACCCTCTATATTTAATGACATATTTTCAGGATTGTTACTTCTGTTTATTAAAATTAGTATCCTATCATTATCTTCATTAAATCTTATAAATGCAAACACATTATCATTTCTAGTATATATAAATTCTGTTTCTCCTGAACTTAAAATTTTATTTTTATTTCTGATTTTTATAATATTTTTATAAAAATTTAACATATCTTCATCTTCATTTTTCCATGGATATGTTCTTCTATTGTCTGGGTCTACATCTCCGCAAAGACCTGCCTCATCTCCATAGTATATATATGGTACTCCTTCAAATGTCATTTGTATAGCTACAGCAAGTTTCATCAAATCTATATCATTATTTAATTCAGTTTTAGCTCTTGTAACATCATGTGTTCCAATTAAATTTAAATTAGACTTAAATGATTCTTTTGGATAATTTTCTTTAATTTGTATATATCTATTGCTAAGTTCATATGAATTAATTTCTCCTTTTAAAAAAGAAAACATATTATTTCTAAATGGATACCCCATAACAGAATCTAATTCTTCACCTAATAAATAGCTTCTTCTTTGACCATAACTAATCTTATTTGAGGCGTCTTCCCATACTTCCCCTATAAGTATCGAGTCATTATCAGCTTCTTTTAATTCCTTTTTCAGCTCTCTTATAAACTCAGTTGGAAGTTCATCTGCAACATCCAATCGCCACCCTTTAATCCCCATATTCATCCATTTGTTTACGACACTATCCTTGTCATATATTATATAATCCATATAGCTTTTTTCTAATTCATTTGTATTTGGCAAGGTCTTTATATCCCACCAACTTTTATATTTATGAGGAAATTCTTCAAACATATACCATGAATAATATGGTGATTCCTCTGATTGATATGCACCTAAACTATCATAATTTCCATACATATTAAAATACTTACTATCAGCTCCAGTATGACTAAAAACACCATCAAGTACTATTGATATATCTTTTTCTTTTGCTTTATCAATTAATTCTTTAAATGTATCTTCATCTCCAAACATAGGGTCAATATTTTTATAATTTCCTGTATCATACTTATGATTACTAGAGGCTTCAAATATAGGACTTAGATATAATATACTCACTCCTAATTTTTTTAGATACCCAAGTTTATTAATTATTCCTCTTAAATTTCCACCATGAAAATCCCACCTTATAATATCCCCTCTACTGTCCTTTATGTACATAGGTATATCTTCCCAATTACCATATATAAAGCTGTTTTTTTTAGGATTATCAACCTTCCCATTACGATTTCCATTGTTAAATCTATCTACAAATATATGATAAAGTACTCCTTCTTTATACCAGGTTGGCACTTTAAAGTCTTTATAAACAGTAATTTGATATTTATTGATATCATTATAATTATATTCACAAGCGTATCCATTTTCTCTATTCTTTCCATAGAATACAGTCTTTTTCTCACCATCTATTTCAACAATTACTTTAAAATAATAGAAATAAACACCTGTTATATCAAATTTTTCAACCTTACAATAAAAATACTTTCCAAGTGTATTATTGTTTAATTCTTCATTTAAAATTATTGTCTTTGTTTCATCTTCTTTGTTTATTTCTAGGGAAATAGACTCAACATTATATCCTTCATTTACTTTAACTTTAATTATCAATTCTTCATTAAATTTTAAAGCTCCAAACGGAGCCTTAAAATTTTTATCCCAAGAATTATATTCTATTATGTTTTGCATTTATAATCACACCCTTTTAAACCAAATGTCTTTTGCATATTCAGAAATTGTTCTATCAGAAGAAAAAAATCCTGAATTAGCTATATTAACCAAAGACATTGTATTCCATTTTTCTTTATCACGATATAGTTTGTTTATATTTGCCTGAGCTTGACCATAATTTTCAAAATCCCTCAATACAAAGTACTCATCATTGTAAGTGGTAAGTGAATTATAAATACTTCTACCTTCTTCACCTAGGTTAGGAATAAATCCATTTATTAAATCATCTACTACCCTTTTTATATTCATGTTAGAATGATACAAATCAAGTGAAGAATATCCACCAAACTTATTGTAATTCAGTACTTGCTCTGCACTAAGTCCAAATAAAAACATATTTTCTTTTCCTACTTGTTCACATATTTCTACATTTGCACCATCTAATGTGGCTAAAGTTATAGCACCATTCATCATAAATTTCATATTACTTGTTCCTGATGCTTCTTTTGTTGTCGTTGAAATTTGTTCACTCACATTTGCTGCTGGTATTATTATCTCTGCTAATGATACACCATAATTCTCTATAAATACTACTTTTAACTTGTCCTTTACTCTAACATCATTATTTATAGTACTTGCAACTGAATTTATAAATTTAATTATACACTTGGCTAAATAATATCCTGGTGCGGCTTTTGCCCCAAATATAAAAGTTCTTGGGTCAATATTTAAATTAGGATTGTCAAGTAATTCATGATACATATGGAGTACATTAAAAATATTCAATAGTTGCCTTTTGTAAGCATGCAACCTCTTAACCTGAACATCAAATATAGAATTAGGGTCGATATTTAAATCGTATTTATCATTTATAAAATTTGCTAAATTTACTTTATTATTGTATTTTATATCATCAAGTCTTTTTAAAACAGAAGAATCATTTTTAAATTTTTCAATATTCTTTAGCTGTAAAGTATCTGTTTTCCATGAGTCACCAATTAAATCTGTTATTAAATTGCTAAGTTGAGGATTTGAACTTATAAGCCATCGTCTATGTGCAATTCCATTAGTTTTATTGTTAAATTTATTTGGTTCGTCTTGATAAAAATCTTTTAAAACTTCTGTTTCAAGAATTTGAGTATGAAGCTTAGCAACTCCATTTACACTGTGACTTGTTACAATACATAAATTTGCCATATTTATGTTGTCCCAATCTATTATACTCATTCTTCTTATTTTATCTTGGTCATATCCTTTATTATTTAACTCTTCTACATATCTTCTATTTATTTCTTCTATTATCATATAAATTCTTGGTAATAGCTCTTTTATCATGCTTACAGGCCACTTTTCCATTGCTTCTGACATTATAGTATGATTAGTATAAGATACTGTTTTTTTAGTTATCTGCCATGCTTCATCCCAAGATAATCCCTCTTCATCAAGTAGAATTCTCATAAGTTCTGGTATACATAAGGTAGGATGTGTATCATTTATATGAATTGCCACCTTATCAAATAAATTCCTGATATTTAGCTTATTCTTTTTACACTTCCTTATGATATCTTGTACACCTGCACTTACAAAGAAATACTCTTGCTTAAGTCTCAATAATTTTCCTGCATAATTTGAATCATCAGGATACAACACTTGTGAAATTTCTTCAGTATAATACTTGTGTTTTAAAGCTTCTTCATAACTTCCTGAATAATTTAGAGCATTTGAGGTAAGTTCTCCAAAGTCTCTTTTTGGTATCTCACTTTTAAATAATCTTAAAGTATTGATACATTGATTTTGGTATCCAATTATTGGTATATCATAAGGCATTGCCATTACAGGAAGATAGTTTTTATGGACTACTTTTAAATGAATTCCTTCCTTAATCAACTCTACTTCTCCACCAAACTTCACCATTGTTGCTTCATTTGGTCTTACAGTTTCCCATGCATAACGTCCTTCTGTAAGCCAGTTATCAGGTACTTCGACCTGATAACCATTTACAAATTTTTGTTCAAACAAACCGTATTTATATCTAATTCCATATCCTTGACCACTTATATTCAAAGATGCCATAGAATCTAAAAAACATGCTGCTAATCTTCCAAGACCACCATTCCCTATGGCTGGGTCTACCTCAGCTTTGATTAAATCATCTAAGTTAATTCCTAATTCTAGTAATCCTTCTCTAACTTCTTCTTCAATATTTAAATTTAATAAATTAGATTTTAATTGTCTTCCTATTAAAAACTCTAGACTAAAATAATAAACTTCTTTTTTCTTATCTAACTTCGTAGCAACCCATTTTTTTGCTATTTCATCTTTCAGTAGACTACATAGTACATTTAACAATTGTTCATCAGTAGCTTCCTTGATAGACTGTGCATATAAGCTATACATTTTCACTTCAAATTTTTGCTTGAATTTCTTTTTGCTTATTGTTACCAAAAAAACCACTCCTTTAATCACATATGTCTCTATATGTTTCTATATACTCCTTAGCTGATTTTTTCCAACTATTATCGGTATTCATTGCATTTTCAACTAGTTTCATCCATTTTTCTTTATCTCTAAAAACCTTAATTGCATTTTTCAAACAGAAAAACATCTCATGAGCATTGTAATTTTTAAAACTAAATCCATTCCCTTCTCCAGTAAATTGATTATAAGGTATTACAGTATCTTTAAGTCCTCCAGTTTCTCTAACTACTGGCAAAGAACCATATCTCATAGCTAGCATTTGACCTATACCACAAGGTTCAAATAGTGATGGCATCAAGAATATATCACTTGCAGCATAGATTTGTTGAGCCAACGATGCATTAAATGTGATTCTAGCTGATACTTTACCTGAAAAATTAGAATCGTAATAATTAAACATTGATTGATATTGATGTTCCCCAGTTCCTAAAATGACAATTTGTAAATCTTCCCTCATAAGCTCCGGCATCATATAGGCTATTAAATCAAATCCTTTTTGAGAAACTAGTCTTGAAACTATTCCTATTAATGGAATAGAAGAATCTTTTTTTAATCCTAATATATCTTGTAATCTCAATTTATTTTCCAATTTTTTCTCAATAGAATTTACATCGTAATTAACAAATATATCCTTATCTTTCTCAGGATTATTCAAGTCATAATCTATACCATTTAATATACCTTTTAATTTTCCTGATTCCTTTCTAAGCAAACCATCTAATTGTTCTCCATAAAAAGATGTTTGTATCTCATTTGCATAAGTAGGACTAACAGTTATAACTTTATCTGCAAAGTTTATTCCAGCTTTCATAAAATTTATTGAACCATAATACTCTATATCTCCATTATCAAAATATTTTTCAGGTAAATCTAATATATCATCTAAGACATACTTATCAAATACACCTTGATATTGTAGATTATGTATAGTATACATAGTTTTTATATTTTTATACCCCTCAAGGGTTGCATATCTCTCTTTTAAAATTAATGGTAACATTCCTGTGTGCCAATCATTTATATGTATTACATCTGGATAAAAGTCAATTCTACTTATAGCTTCTAAGACAGCATCTGTAAAGAATGTATATCTTTCTGCATCATCTCCATATCCATAAATACTCTTTCTCTCGTCTTCTCTTCTAAAATAAAATTCATTGTCTATAAAATAAAATTTAACACCATCTAGCTCCATTTCTAAAAGACCACAATATTGATTTCTCCATCCAACACGTACACTAAAAACAGCTATTTCTTTTAATTGATCTTTTAAATAACTTGGTATAGTTGAATATTTAGGCATTATTACCCTTACATCTACACCTTCTTTTTTTAATTCTTTAGGCAATGCATAAGATACATCTCCTAATCCTCCAGTTTTAGCAAAGGGCCAACACTCTGCTGTTACATAAAAAACTTTCACTAGCTATTCCCCCTTCTAAAAAATATTTTTATATATTCGTATTTTTTTCTACTACAATAGGATATTTTTCATCTCCTTTTAACTCTTTTCCTTTTGATACACTTGTATTTTTATCTAGTATTGCATTATATAGTTTTGCATTTGACTTTATTACACAATTTTGCATTACTATTGAGTTTTCTATAACTGTTCCTTTTTCAACATTAACTTTTCTAAATATAATACTATCTTTTACAGTACCTTCTATTAAGCAACCTGATGCTATAAAACTATTTTCTACCTTTGCACTATCTGTGTAAATTGTAGATGACTCATTCTTTTCTTTAGTAAATATTTTTCTTTCAGAATACAATAATTCATCAGCCACTTCTATTTCTAATAAATCTTTACTCATTTGAAAATATGATTCAACAGAATTTACACATTTCAAATATCCTGTATACTCATAAGCTCCTATTTTCATATTTTCTGCTTCTTCAACAATAAATTCTTCTAGATAACAATAGTTTCCTTTATTTACAATATTATATATACATTCTACAAAATCTTCACGCTTCATAATATATATTTCCATACATATATTTGCTCTAGGGAATTTTCCTAAATTATTTCCGACATTTATTACTCTGTTATTACTATCTAAGTTTAAAGTTAGATTACCTTCAAAATCTTTATTTGCATTGTTTACATTTTTATATATCATAGTTATATCATTATGAGATTTTTTATGGTATTCCAAAGCCTGAGAATAATCTAAATTGCATAACATATAACTTGGAGCTATTAAAATATATTCTTCTTCACTTTTCTCTATATAATCAAGATTAGCCAGTATTGTGTATATATCTCCTTTTCTATGTGAGTAAGTATTTCTATACTTAGTATTTTCTGGGCTAAAAATTGATAAACCACCCTTTTTTCTACTTAAATCCCAATCTTTCCCGCTACCTATATGGTCTGTCAATGATCTATATTTTTCTTTTGCAAATATTCCAACTTTTGTAATTCCTGAATTTATCATATTAGATAGAGCGAAGTCTATTATTCTATATCTTCCAGCTATTGGTGTAGAAGCTATCGGTCTTCCATAATTAAGTTTATTTATTGCAGGGTCTCCTTTTTTGTTTAAATTTATTATACCTAAACATTCATTTCTCATCTTAAAGACCTCCTTCTATTAATACGCATCTAGGCTCTATATTTTCATATTCAGAAACTACATTTATCTCATTATTTACATTTTTTATCTGAACATTATCATTTATAGTTGCACATTCGCCTATCATAGCTTTTTCTATAGTTACATTTTCTCCTATTACAACATTTGGCATGATTACTGAATCAATTACTTTGCTTCCTTTTCCAACAACAACTCCATGTGATAATACAGAGTTTCCTACTTCTCCTAAAATTCTACAACCATCAGCTATCATTGATCTATGAACATTTGCACTTTTGCCTATATATTGAGGAGGCATTGCCATTGTATTTGTATATATCTTCCACTTAGAGTCTGATAAATCCAGTGTTTCTGGAGATTTAATTATATCCATATTTGCATCCCATAAACTTTGTATAGTTCCTACATCTCTCCAATACCCCTTAAATGGATATGCATACATTCCAACATTATCCTCTAACATTTTAGGTATTAAATTCTTTCCAAAATCATCATAATTTATATCTGGATTTTTTTCTGCTTCTTTAAAATAACTTCTCAACATTTTCCAATCAAATATGTATACTCCCATAGATGCCAAATTACTTTTAGGTTCGCCTGGCTTTTCTTCAAATTCATAGATACTTGAATCTTCATTTGTATTCATTATGCCAAATCTAGAAGCTTCATCCCAAGGTACTTCAATTACTGCAATCGTAGCTTTAGAACCTTTTTCTTTATGAAATTTTAACATTTTACTATAGTCCATCTTATATATATGGTCACCAGATAATATTAATACATATTCTGGATTATAGGTATCTACAAAGTCCATATTCTGGTATATAGCATGTGCTGTACCATTATACCAATTTCCCTCTTTTTCATTCATAAATGGTTGTAATACATATACTCCACCATTTATTCTGTCTAAATCCCAATGACTTCCCATGCCTATATGAGAATTTAATATCAATGGTCTATATTGAGTTAAAACACCTACAGTATCTATACCAGAATTTGAACAATTACTTAAAACAAAGTCAATAATTCTGTACTTTCCTCCAAATGATACGGCTGGTTTTGCAATCCTCTTTGTAAAAACTCCAAGTCTTGAACCTTGCCCCCCTGCCAAAATCATAGCTAACATCTCTTTTTTCATTTAATGACACTCCCCTCATCTAGTAATTAATATTTATAATTGCATTTTTACCTTTATAAACTTTTAGTCAATAAATGTTGTGTATAAATTTTGCCCAAACGCTAATGTAATAAGAGTAAAATAATATAAACTATACAATTTCTATAATATATACCCCATAATTGTTTTATTGAAGTATACATTATTTTCCATCAGTGCTATAGTACTTATAATATTCAATTCCTAATTAGAAAATAATATAAACATTTATTTTATAGATATAAAAAATATTTTTTATAAATCAATTCATATCATACAAACATACTTAAATTTTTATGATTTTTTGATTTGATAATAATAGAACATAATATGACATGATTATCTAAAAATCTGTAAACAATTACTAGCTAATTTTATTTTTCTTATCATTTCCTTATTTATGATTCAATTAATGAATTTTAGTTTTATTGTTAGATATATTCATTACGTTTGATATTTTTATAACTATATATGTTATCAATGTAAATATTCAAATTAAAATTACTTTCTTTTCCTACATGTTTTATTTAATATTATATAACACTTTTTACATTAGTAAAGGGCAAATTGTATAAAAATTCTGTTAATTTATTTTTAAAATCCCGTTTTATAAATAAAAACAAAGAAGAAGACTTAAAAAACTATAAGTCTTCTTCTTTTCAATGTGCATACTATATTTAATTAATTCGACATTTAATTTCCATTTCCTTCCTACGATAAAAAAACTCTTTTATTTTTTTAATGAATCATTTCCACTAAATTCATCTTTTACATCTAATATATCATTCTTATCATCACTCATGACTTCTTTTATCCCTTTGAATGTTCCTAGGAAATTAACTGCTTCTGAAGGTAAAACCAATTTTGTTGACTTACCTTCAGCCATTTTTTCAAGTGCTTCCATAGATTTTAATGCTAGGATATTATTATCAATGTCAGACTCTTTCATCGCTGAAAATACTAACTTCAAACCTTCTGCAGTGGCCATTTGAGTTCTTTTAATCATTTCAGCTTCACCTTGTGCTTTAGCAATAGCTGTTTGTCTTATAGCCTCAGCTTCACCTTCTGCTACTAATATAGCAGATTCTTTTTCTCCTTCTGCTACACGTACCATAGCTTCTTTTCTTGCTTCTGCTGTTAATATAGCAGATTGTTTTTCTCCTTCTGCTTGTAATATAGCAGCTGACTTATTACCTTCTGCTTGAAGTATTGCTTCTCTTCTTTCTCTTTCCGCTCTCATCTGCTTTTCCATCGCAACTTGGATATCATGAGGAGGCATTATGTTCTTTAACTCTACTCTATTTACTTTTATTCCCCATTTATCTGTTGCTTCATCAAGGATTGTTCTCATTTTTACATTTATTATATCTCTTGATGTTAGTGTTTCGTCTAAATCAAGTTCACCAATTATATTTCTTAAAGTTGTAGCTGTTAGATTTTCAATAGCAGCTATTGGATTTGCTATTTCAAACACATATCTAACTGGGTCTGTAACTTTATAATATACAACTGTATCAATCTGCATAGTTACATTGTCTTTAGTTATAACTGGCTGAGGTGGGAAATCTATTACGATTTCTCTCAAGTCAATCACATATGCCATTTTATCTAAAAATGGTATCAAGAAATGTACTCCTGTTTCAGCCACTTTTTGAAACTTACCAAGTCGCATTATTATACCTACTTTAGATTGTTTTATTACTCTTATACAGGTTAAACTTATTGCTACGACTACTATTATTAATACAATACTTAAAACAACTTTCATACCCATAAATATATCCTCCTTTATTTTATTGATTCGTCACACTAGTTGCAGAATTCACTTTTTTAACAACTAGTTTTACCCCTTCTATTTTTAATACTTCTACTGTAGAACCTTTATCAATCTTTTCATCATCTATAGAAATAGCAGTCCATGTTTCATGTTCAACTACAACTAAACCAGTTTGATTTGGAGAAATTTCCTCTGTAACAACACCTTTTTTAGATATCATTGCTTGTAAATTGGTATTAGATTTATAAGTTTTATCTTTTTTTACAATTTTCTTAGTAGCTACAACTAACATAGCTATAGAAATTACAGCAAATATTAAAACTTGTAAAAATATACTCTTTATAAAAGTACTTAAAAATATAAGTATTACTGCTCCTACACTAAACCATATTAGTGTTAAGCTTGGAGTCAACATTTCTGCTATTCCAAATAAGATTGCTACTATCAACCATATCAACTTCATACTATCTACCCTCTTTTCATATGAATTATAAAACCCTATATAAATCATATTCTTTACACAATATATTTGAATATGAATTTAAACAATAAACCAAAAACCAATAAAATAAGTCAATTTGAGATTAATTTAATAGTATTATATCAGCATACTTTGTTAAAGTTGTTACAAAGTAGTATCAAATATTAGTCATTAAATAATCAAAAACTTGTTCATTGTTAACGAAATGTTACTTATTAAATCTGTTGCATTTACTGTATACATACTTTTTCCTAACTTATCTCCTATATAACCATGTACATATGCTCCACTCACTGTAGCTTCAAGTATATCCATACCTTGACCTATAAAAGAAGTAATCATACCAAGTAAACAGTCTCCCATTCCACCAGTTGCCATACAACTATTTCCTGTAGGATTTATATATGTTTCTTTACCATCTGTTATGATAGTTTGATAACCTTTTAAAAGGACAACTACATTATATTTTTGAGCAAATTCTTTTGCCACATCTACTCTATGTTCTCTTATATACCCAATTGAGTCACCTGTCAACCTGGCCATTTCTCCCAGATGTGGAGTAATTACAAACTTATTTCTCCACTCTAAAAACTTATAGCATCTATCCTTCATAACATTTAATCCATCTGCATCCAATATTATTGGACAACTAGAGTTTTCTACTACTCTAAGTAATCTCTCAAAAGTTTTGTGATTATCTCCCATTCCTGGACCAAAACCAATTGCATTGCTAGAACTCAATAGTATATCAACTCTCTCTTCTTCAAAATTTACAGTCATTGCTTCAGTGAGTCTAATAGATACTTTTTCTTGCACATCTTTACTACTAATCAAAGTTACAAGACCACTTCCACTTTTAACAGCAGATTCAGTTGCTATGAAACTAGCCCCATAAAATCCTTTTGAACCTGCAACTATAGATACTTTTCCAAAATCACTTTTAAATCCATGTTTATCTCTTCTTCTAATATTATTTTTTACAAAACTCTCATCAGTTATGAATTCATCATTATGGTATTTTCTTGTAATGAAATCTGGAACACCTATTTTTTCTACAATTATATCTCCAATAAGTGAGCTTACATCATAATTTAAAAACCCTCTTTTATAAAATTCAAAACTAATTGTTTTATTTGCTTTGATACAAATTCCAAGTATACTACCTTTGTCGCTATCTATACCAGATGGTATATCTATAGAATATGTATTTTTGCTGTTATCATTTACTATATCAATTACTTTTTTAAAAATACCAGTGATTTCTCTCTTTAGTCCTGTTCCAAATATTGCATCTATTACGACATCACTTTTAGATACTGCTTCTTTAAATATTGTTAAATTTTTATTTTTAATTATACTCTGTTTTTCTGTTTTAATAATTTCATCCACTTTATTTTTATTTATATAGTCATTATATTCCTCACTTAAATCATTTTTATCAATATTTATAATATTAATCCCCATATTTAAAAGTATATTATAATTGATTTTAGAACATTCACTTATTTTCTTGATATTACCAATTAAAAAGACATTCACATTTTTCCCTTTTAGCTTTAAATGTCTTGCTATTCCAAGGCCATCTCCACCATTATTTCCAACACCACATACAATTGTATAATCATTATATATATCTATATCCATGTTTCTCATTGCAGATATTACTGCATTTTCCATCAATACAATCATTGGAATTCCCAATTCTTCTACGCATGCATTATCAACACTTCTACTCAAATTAGCTGTACCTATCAACACATATCATCACTCCTATAAAATTAAAGACTTCCTAAAATATTTAAATAAACACATATAAATATCTACTGAAGTCTTTTTAATCTCGTAAACAACTTAAATAAAACCATCAAAAACAAGATTTCTAAAAATAATTTAAAAAATAATAAAAATTCTGAATTAAAATAATCATTTAATTTATTATATCATATAATTTTGGTCATTATATTACTTCAAAACCTATTTTCATTAATTCTCTAAAAAGTTTATCTTTTGGCTCAATTTGTTTCTAAAATCCAAATGATTTTTAATTTTTATTTATAAATTAAAATTTAAGAAAACTCCCCAATCCTATACATAAAACTTTTTTTATTCGAACTCAATTTTCTGACAATTTAATAATTTTTCAAAATTTATTATTGACTTTTATTTTTTACTGTATTAAACTAATTACTATACAAAATATAAAAACAAAATTTTCAAAATTATTAAATTAAAAGGAGAGATAAATATGAAGACTTTATTAAACAAACAAGTACGATTTTTTAGTAGCCAATTTAGTTAGGGTTTGTAGCTAAGTTAAGACAAATTGTCATAACATAGATACAGACCCCTTAGGATTACCATTTTTAAGGATTGTATCTATGTTGGCTATAGTGATTGTTGTTAAAGTTTTTATTTTATCATCATATATAGAGCCACATGGATTATACTGTGTGGCTTATTCGTGTTTTTGTCATACAGTTATATATACTGTGTGGCTTTTTTATATCCAAAATTAAATTAAAAAATTTATTTTAAAATATTTTCAAAGGAGTGTTTTATTTATGTCAGGTATTATATCTGTAATGACGCAAAGTTTAATTTTATCAATCATGGCACTGGGGGTTTATATAACTTACAAAATCTTAGATTTTCCCGATATGTCTGCTGATGGTAGCTACACAATGGGAGCTTCTATTGTAGCCTTTTCTCTTACTAATGGGATTTCTCCTGTAGTAGCAACTTTAATGGCTATTTTATGTGGTTGTATTGCTGGTCTTGTAACTGGTATACTTCACATTAAATTTAAAATATCTAACTTACTTTCTGGTATTTTAGTTATGGGAATGCTCTACTCTATCAACTTAAGAATAATGGGAAAATCAAATATCCCACTATTTAGTTTTAAACATTTATTCAATGGAGAAATATCTCCTATAGCTTTAGCTTTAGTATTTGTATTTATCTGTAAAGTGCTTTTAGATTTATTCTTAAAGACAGGTCTTGGATACACTCTAAAAGGTGTTGGTGACAACTCTCAAATGATTAAATCTTTGGGTATAAATATCGGTTCTATAAAAATATTAGGACTTATGATTTCAAATGGACTTATAGCTTTATCTGGTAGTTTGATGGCTCAATTCTTAGGATTTTCAGATGTAAATATGGGTATTGGAACTTTAGTACTTGGAATTG
>NZ_JAGWCY010000015.1:0-60800 GCF_020657785.1 Clostridioides sp. ZZV14-6154
GCTCAACTTGCATGTGTTAGGCACGCCGCCAGCGTTCATCCTGAGCCAGGATCAAACTCTCAAATAAAAGTTTATCAGGCTCAGATACTATTGTTATCAAAATATCTGGCTTTATGGTTTGTTTCTTAATATAAATTAACCTACTGTTTAATTTTCAATGTTCGTATTTTTTTCTTATTCCTTTTTTTCAAGGACAAGTAATACTATACCATCATTCAAACAGTAGGTCAATACTTTTTTTATATTTTTTTAGAAATTTTTTTCATATTCTTTTTTTAGCTTTTCTACGACCTTTTTTTCTAAGCGAGAAACAGTCATTTGGGATATATCTAATTCTTTAGCTATACTAGACTGGGTTTTATCGAAGAAAAATCTATCTTTAAATATTTTTACTTCTAACTCATTTAAAGTTTCAATAAACTTATTAATAAAATCTTCATATTCTATACTTCCGAAATTACCTTCTTCTTTTCCTATTTTATCAATAAGAGTTATGTCTTTGTCTTCTGAATCATCATTACTTGATGAATCTAAAGACATAGGTTGATAACCATAAGAGGCTTCCATAGCCTCTAATACATCTTCTTCACTAACCCCTATATAGTCAGCGATATCTTTTACCTTTGGATGTTTTTTATTTTCTTGCTCTAGTTTAATTTTAGCATCACTTATTTTTTTGCTTAATTCTTGTATTCTTCTTGGTACTCTAAGTGTCCATACTTTATCTCTAAAATATTTTTTAATTTCTCCTACTATAGTTGGTGTTGCAAAACTGGAGAATTCAAATCCCTTTTCAACATCATATCTGTCAATAGCATAAATTAATGCTAATGAAGCAACTTGATATATGTCTTCAAAGTCAACACCCTTGTTTATATACTTCTTAGCTAACAACCTTGCTAAATATAGATGTCTTTCAATAAGAATATTCCTGATATCTACGTTTTTATTTGTATTATATAAATTAAATAGCTCTTTTGTATCCATATTTAGGTAATGTGTAGCATTAGCTACATTTTTCATTAAATATCAACTCCTAAATACTTAGTCATTTTTATTTTTGTTCCTTGATTACATTCTGATTCAATATCTACATCATCCATTAAAGTTTTAATTATAAATAATCCAAGACCACTTTCTTTTGGATTCTCTAAATCTGGTGTACTTATTGAGCTAACATCATATCCTTTTCCACTATCTTGAATCTCTATATTAATTGCATCATCTAAAATATTAAATACTATATTGAATACATCATCATTACTGTGTTTTATTGCATTTGTACATGCCTCTGATACTGCTACCTTTATATCTTCTATATCATCTATTGGAAACCCCATTTTATTTGCAATCCCAGATGCTGTTAATCTTATTATGCCTACATAATCTGGATTTGTAGTAATTTCCATCTTTATAGTTTCACAAGCCAAAATTTATCCCTCCACTTTAAATATTTTATCTAGACCTGTTATAGTAAAAATTTTCCTAACATTACTCTTAGGATTTACTATGTATATTTCTTTTTCATTTATCTTTAGTTTTTTTAAAACACCTATCATAGCCCCTAAACCTGTAGAATCTATATAATCTAAATCTTTAAGATTAATCTTTACATCCAACATGTTTCTTTCTATTAAACCATGTAAATGTTCTTTTAATTTATCTGCTGTAGAGACATCAAGTTCTCCATCAATACAAACATTCCAAAACTTATTTTGAGAATCTAAATTTGAATCTATATTCATAGACATGTAAAAACCTCCTATTTCCTCTTAATAATTTTAAATATATTACCTATACTCAATATCTTATTAATTACATAAACTATATCATCTATTCCCTTTGATATTGATGATGCATTTTCAACAATATCTTGTATGTGTCTTTCATTGTAATCTACAATCTTATAAGCTTTTTCAACAACTTTATTTAAACTATTTAGAGTTTTAGCTAAATAAATTGCTACTATAAGAGCCGAGCTACCTACTAATACGGCTCCTATCTGCCACCCCCATGCATTCATTAGTTAACATCTCCCTCGTCGTCAAAACTTTTACTTATTACTATATCTTCTTCTGAAATTTTTATATCTTCCTCATTATTATCATCATCTACTAAAGTTATTATTCTCTCTTTAACATCATTAAATGTTTCATGTAGAACTTCTTTTGGGTTTTCTTTCACTTTATCAAACTTATCTTTTGTCTCTTTTCTTAACTCAGAACCTTTTTTTGGTGCAAGAAACATACCAAATATAAAACCTAAAATGGCTCCTATTAATAAAAATCCACCTTTTTTACAACCTCTTTTATTACACATAATAACTACTCCTTTCAATTTTAAATTTTTATCTAAGTACATTATACAAAAAGAATAGGATATTTATCCTATTCTTCTTCAATATTTATTTTAGCAATCGAAACTACATTCACTTCTTCATTAGTCTTCATTAATTTAACACCACTTGTAACCCTTCCAAATAGTGAAATTTCATTAACTCTTATTCTAATAAGAACTCCATCAGAGTTTATAATCATTATCTCATCATCTTCATTGACCATCTCTGCACCAACAATTGTACCAGTTTTTTCAGATATGTTATAAGTTTTGATTCCTTTTCCTGCTCTTATTTGGCTTCTGTATTCTTCTATATTTGTTCTTTTACCAAAACCATTTCTACTGACAACTAATACATCTGTACCTTTGCTACAAAGATTCATAGATACAACAAAGTCTTTTTTACTTAAAGTTATACCTTTTACACCCATTGCTGTTCTACCCATATATCTTATATCATTTTCATCAAATCTTATAGACATACCTTCTTTAGTTACTAAAAGTACTTCCTGTTTTCCATCTGTTAACTCTACTCCAATAAGTTCATCATCATCTCTTAAACCTATAGCAATAAGACCAGATTTATTTATATTTTTAAACTCTTCTCGTTTAGTCTTTTTAACGATACCTTTTTTAGTTGTAAGTAATAAATATTCATTTTCATCATTACCATCTATAGGTATTAAAGTTGCAATCTTTTCATCTGCTGATAATTGAAGTAAGTTTACTATAGCAGTACCTTTTGCTTGTCTCTTACCTTCAGGTATTTCATATGCATTTAATTTAAATACTCTACCCTTATTTGTAAAGAACAGTAATCTACTATGAGTAGTTGTAGTTATCAGATGTCTTACAAAATCTTCTTCTCTAGTTGTAAGTGCTGAGATACCTCTTCCACCTCTTTTTTGGCTCTTATAAGTATCAGATGGAAGTCTTTTTATATATCCAAAGTGAGTAAGAGTTATGGCTATTTCCTCATCACTTATAAGATCTCTCATATCTATCTCGCCTTCAGCATGTCTTATTTCTGTTCTTCTTTCATCAGAATAATTTTCTTTTATTATTGTCATTTCATCTTTTATTACATTTAAAAGTAATCTTTCATCAGCCAAAATTTCTTTTAATCTATTTATTTTCTTTATTAAATCTTCATACTCAGCTTCTATCTTATCTCTTTCTAGACCTGTAAGTCTTTGAAGTCTCATATCTAGTATAGCTTGAGCTTGAATTTCAGTTAGATTGAATTTTTCTACTAAACCTATTTTAGCTTCTTGACCTGTTTTTGAAGCTCTTATCAAACTTATAACAGCATCTATATTATCTAAAGCAATTTTTAATCCTTCTAAAATATGTGCTCTTGCTTCAGCTTTATTTAATTCAAATTTGGTTCTTCTTGTGACAACATCTTCTTGATGTTTAATATAATGATATAGTATTTGCTTAAGATTTAAAACTCTTGGTTGGCCATCTACAAGAGCAAGCATTATTATACTAAATGTATCTTCCATTTGAGAATGTTTATACAGATTATTTAATACTATATTAGCATTAGCATCTCTCTTTAATTCTATAACAATTCTCATACCATTTCTATTACTTTCATCTCTTAAATCTGATATACCTTCTATTCTTTTTTCTTTAACTAATTCAGCTATTCTCTCAACTAATTTAGCTTTATTTACTTGATAAGGTATTTCTGTAACTATTATCTGTTGTTTTCCTTTTGGAAGTTCTTCTATAAAAGCTCTAGATCTAACTTTAACTTTACCTCTTCCAGTTCTATATGCCTCTGCTATATTCTCTTTACCCATTATAATTGCAGCTGTAGGAAAATCTGGACCTTGTATAAATTTTATTAAGTCCTCAACACTACAATCTGGATTGTCAATCAAATGTACAGTTGCATCAATTACTTCAGCTAAATTATGTGGAGGTATTGAAGTTGCCATACCAACAGCTATACCATTAGATCCATTTACTAATAGATTAGGATACCTTGCTGGTAGTACTGAAGGTTCTTTTAATGATTCATCAAAGTTTGGCTTAAAATCTACAGTTTCTTTTTCTATATCTCTTAATAATTCTAATGATAATTTACTCATCTTAGCTTCTGTATAACGCATCGCAGCTGGTGAGTCTCCGTCAACAGAACCAAAGTTACCATGCCCATCTACTAAAAGTGCTCTAGTTGAAAAGTCTTGAGCCATTCTTACCATTGCAAAATAAACAGCAGTATCTCCATGTGGATGGTATTTCCCTAAAACGTCCCCAACAATACGGGCTGACTTTCTATATGGTTTATCTGGTGTTAAGTTTAATTCACTCATTGAGTATAGTATTCTTCTGTGAACTGGCTTTAGACCATCTCTAACATCAGGAAGAGCACGTCCAGCTATAACACTCATCGAATAATCGATATACGATTTTTTCATTTCTTCCGCTATTTCAATAGGGAGTATTTTGTTATTTTCTTCCATGTATACTAATCCCCTCTCTCTATATATCTAAGTTTCTAACGAATCTTGCATTTTCTTCTATAAATTCTTTTCTTGGAGCAACCTTATCACCCATAAGCATTGAAAATACTTCATCTGCAATTGCAGCATCTTCTACAGTTACTTGTAATAAAGTTCTTGTGTCAGGATTCATAGTAGTGTCCCATAATTGCTCTGCATTCATCTCTCCAAGACCTTTATATCTTTGAAGCTCTACACCATTTCTTCCAATTTCATCTAATAAAATATTTAATTCTTTATCTGAATAAACATAATATTCCTTTTTTTGTTTTGTTACTTTGTATAAAGGAGGTTGTGCTGCATAAACATATCCCTCATCTACAAGAGGTCTCATATATCTAAAGAAGAATGTTAGTAGTAAAGTTCTTATATGAGCTCCATCTACATCGGCATCGGTCATAATTATGATTTTATGATATCTAGCCTTATCTATATCAAAATCTTCTCCTATACCACAACCATAAGCTGTTATCATATTTTTTATTTCGTCTGAAGATAATATCCTATCTAGTCTTGATTTTTCGACATTAAGTATCTTACCTCTTAATGGAAGTATCGCTTGGCTATTTCTGTCTCTACCTTGTTTTGCTGAACCTCCTGCTGAATCTCCTTCGACTAAGAATATTTCACTTTTAGCAGGGTCTTTTTCTGCACAATCTGCTAATTTTCCAGGTAAAGATGTGCTTTCTAAAACACTCTTTCTTCTTGTTAATTCTCTTGCTTTCTTTGCAGCTTCTCTCGCTCTTTGTGCTCTCAAAGCTTTATCAACTATTATTCTAGCTGTTGTTGGATTTTCCTCTAAGAAAGAACCAAGTTCATCAACTGTTACACTATCAACTACACCTCTCATAAAACTATTACCTAGTTTTGTTTTAGTTTGCCCTTCAAATTGAGGTTCTGGTAATTTAACTGATACTACAGCTGTAAGGCCTTCTCTTATATCTTCACCCAGTAAGTTAACGTCATTTTCTTTTAAGAATTTATTTCTCTTAGCATAATCATTTACAGTTTTAGTAAGAGCTGCTTTAAATCCACTTAAATGAACTCCTCCTTCATGTGTATTTATATTATTTGCAAAAGAATATATGTTCTCTGTATAACCATCCGTATATTGCATAGCTAATTCGACAATACAATCGTCAACTTTTTTATCTATATAAACTATGTCATCATGTATTCCAGTTCTAGATTTATTTAAATACTTAATATATTCTACTAGACCACCTGTATAGTGAAATTCTTTTCTTTTTTCTTGATTTTCTCTTTTATCTTCAAATACTATTTTTATTCCTTTATTTAAAAAAGAAAGTTCTCTCAGTCTATATTCCAATGTTTCATATTTAAACTCTATTTCATCAAATATTGTAGCATCAGGCATAAATTGAATTATTGTTCCTGTACTTTGAGATTCTCCAACTACTTCAAGCTTAGATGTTGGTAGACCTTTTTCATATGTCTGCTTATATATTTTTCCATTTAAATAAACTTCTGCTGTCATCCATTTTGATAATGCATTAACTACAGAAACACCAACTCCATGAAGACCTCCAGATACTTTATATCCTCCGCCTCCAAATTTTCCTCCTGCATGAAGATTAGTTAATACTGTTTCTAAAGTTGATTTTCCAGTCTTAGGATGTACTTCGACTGGGATACCTCTTCCGTCATCTTTTACTAAAATACTGCCATCTTCATTAATAGATACATATATATGTGAACAATATCCTTGTAAAGCCTCATCTATACTATTATCTACAACTTCATAAACTAAGTGGTGTAAACCTCTTGGGCTTGTACTACCAATATACATACCTGGTCTTTTTCTAACGGCTTCTAATCCCTCTAATACCTGTATCTGACTTGCACCGTATTCTTGTTTCATTTAATTTCCTCCATTCTCTATGCTAATAACATTGCCATTTTCAATATTAAATATTGTAACATCCTTTTCATCAAATATTTTTTTATGTGAAATTTCAGCGCTTGTTATAAACATTTGAACATTGCTTAAATTATTTACTAAAAGTTTTTGTCTTGCTTCATCTAACTCACTAAAAACATCATCTAAAATTAATACTGGATATTCTTCAACCTCATTTTTTATTAATTCTATCTCTGACAGCTTTAATGATATTGAAGCAGTTCTCTGTTGACCTTGTGAACCAAAAAGTCTTGCATCTAAATCATTTATGAATATATTTAAGTCATCTTTGTGTATACCATATCTAGTAGTTCTAGATTCTATATCATTAGGTCTATTTGATGACAACTTGGCTAAAAATTTATTATATACTGTTTCTATAGTATCTTCATCAGTTATATTTATTTGAGTTTTATATTTGATTGATAATTTTTCAATTCCATTAGTCAAATTCATATGCATATGTTCAGATATATTAGCTATCTTTTTTATAAAGTCTCTGCGTAAAATATAAATATAACTTCCATATTTTGCTAGTGTATCATCATATACATCTAATAAAGCTTCATCAACATGGATGCTTTTTAGCACTCTACTTCTTTGAGAAAGTATTTTATTGTAATTAGTAAGATAATTATAATATTTAGGAATAATTTGGCTAATCTCTTTATCTATAAAAGTCCTTCTCTCTTTAGGACCCTCTTTAACTAGTCTTAAATCTTCAGGTGAAAATATGACAACATTTAAGTTGCCAAGTAATTCCTGCATTTTTTGCAAAGGGACTTTATTTATTCGTATCCCCTTTTTATCTTTTCCAATAATTAGCTCTATTAGACTATATTTATTATATTTTGAAAAACTTCCTCCAACATATAAATTTTCACTATTAAATCTAACCATTTCTCTATCTTTGTTGGTTCTAAATGATTTGCCAAAAGAAAGCATATAAATAGATTCTACTATATTTGTCTTTCCTTGACCATTTTTTCCAACAAGAAGATTCACTTTCCCATTAAATTCCAGGTGCAACTTTTCATAATTTCTAAAATTAACAAGCTGCAAACTTTTAAGTTTCACAAAAAGTTCTCCTTTTTTACAATACTTTTATTTTAGTTCCCTCTATCTCAACTATATCTCCTGATTTTATCTTTTTCCCTCTTCTTAATTCTATTTCATCATTTACTGTCACTAGACCTTCTTGAATTAAAAATTTTGCATGACCTCCAGTTGATGCAATCTCTGCTAATTTTAGGAATTGATCTAACTTTATATAGTCTGATTCTATAGTTATTTCAGTCATAAGAGTTCCTCCTTGCCATTATTTTAGGTAAATAGGTATTAATACATTAAAAGTATATTATACCATAAAAATACTTGCAAAAGGAGTTGCCTAAGATTAGAAAAATTTTTCTACAAAAGACAACTCCTTAATGTCTGCTATATATTGGATGATATTCTTACTGGAAGTAATAAGTAAATATAATTAATATCATCTGTTGGTTTAATTATACAAGGATTTACATTTGTAGTAAATTCTATAAATATTTCCTCATTATCTATATTTTTCAACCCTTCAATAAAGTATCGAGAGTTAAAAGCTATATCTAAATAATCTCCATCTAAATCTATTTCAACTTCTTCATATACATTTCCTTTTTCTGTATTAGAAGTAATTGCCATTACTTTATCTCTTATAGATAATTTTATAAGGTTATTTTTTTCTGATTGAGACAATAAAGATGCTCTTTCTATGCTGTTTAAAAGTTCTTTAGTATTTAACTTTACTCTACTGTTATGCTCTCTTGGCAACAATTTTTTATAATCAATAAAATCTCCTTCAAGTAATCTTGTAATAATTTTTGTATCATTAATTATAAAAATAGCATTTTTTTCGTTAAATCCAACTTTAACATTATCCTCTCCAGAAAGCAAGCTATTTACGTCTATAAGTGTCTTTCCTGGAATTATTACTTTTATATTTTCAGTTAAGCTATCAACTGAGCAGCTTTTTACAGCCAATCTATAGCCATCAATTGCTACTAAATTTAAATTTTTATCTACAATTTCTAGAAGTTCTCCCATTAAAACAGGTTTTGTTTGATCTTGTGAAATAGCAAATACAGTTTGTTTAATCATATTTTTTAGGAGTTCTTGAGGTATGCTATATAAATCTTCTTCATTTAATTCTGGTAGCTTAGGAAATTCTTTAGCTGCATATCCTTTAATTTTAAATCTTGAATTTACACAATTTATGTAAATATTATTTTCTGAATCTGTTTCTATCTCAACAAAAGAATCTGGTAGTTTTCTAATTATATCTCCAAATAATCTTGCATCTACAACAACATCACCTTTTTCTATAATCTCTGCTTGTACATAAGTTTCTATTCCTATCTCTGCATCATATCCAGTAAGTTTTAATTGACCTTCTTCTGTAGATATAAGTATACCTTTTAATAGTTCTATTGTTGTTTTTCCATTAATAGCTTTTTGAGCAATCCCAATTCTATTTGCTAGGATTTTTTGATTACAAATTATTTTCAATGTGGATAACCTCCTCTGGCTTTTTATATAAAAAAATAAGTTAAAATCATAGTAGTAATAGTAGTAGGTGTTGTTGATAATGTTAATAAGTATATGTAACATTATAAATACAAAGATATCAACATGTGTATAAGATGTTGATATCTTTGTTATTTTAGACTTAATTATTTGTTAATAAATTTTAAGATAAAAAGATATAAACAAGTTATTCAATAGATATAAACAGACAATTGTGTATAAATTATCCCTTTAAATCTGATATAATTTTGTCTATTTTAGTCTTAATTTCTTCACTTTCTTTTATGTCTTTAGATACTTTGTCATGAGCATGAATTACTGTTGTATGATCTCTTCCTCCAAATTCTTCGCCTATTTTAGGAAGAGATAAGTCAGTAAGTTCGCGCGTTAAATACATAGCTATTTGTCTTGGAAAAGCTATTGAACGAGTTCTTTTTTTAGAATTAAAATCTTCCATTTTTAAATTAAATACAGAAGAAACTTTTTCTTTTATTCTAAGCACATTGATTTCTTCATTTTTAGAAGTTGTTATAATATCTTTTAATGCTTCTGTAGCAAGATCAAAAGATATCACTCTATTACTAAGAGAAGAGTAAGCAACTACTCTAGTTAGGGCACCTTCTAGTTCCCTTATGTTTGACTTAATATTTTTTGCTATATATGACATAACTTCATTTGGCACTTCTATACGTTCTAGTTGAGCCTTTTTTCTAAGTATAGCAATTCTTGTTTCAAAGTCTGGGGCCTGAATATCAGTTATAAGTCCCATTTCAAATCTCGATCTTAATCTATCTTCTAGTGTAGGTATGTCTTTTGGCGGTCTATCACTAGAGATAATTATCTGTTTATTTGCCTCATGAAGAGTATTAAATGTATGGAAAAACTCTTCTTGAGTTCTTTCTTTCCCAGCTATAAATTGAATATCATCAATTAATAAGACATCTACGTTTCTATATTTATTTCTAAATTCTTCATTTTTATCATCTTTTATAGAGTTTATAAGTTCATTAGTAAATTTTTCTGAAGAAACATAAACAACTTTTGAATCCTTTTTTTGGCTGACGATGTGATGTCCAATAGCGTGCATTAAATGGGTTTTACCTAAACCAACTCCTCCATACAAAAAAAGTGGATTGTAAGCTTTAGCAGGAGATTCAGCAACTGCAACACATGCAGCATGAGCAAATCTATTGCTATTACCAATAACGAACGTATCAAATGTGTATTTTGGATTCAGGTTAGGGTAAAGTACTCTGTAATTTAAATCTGTACTATCAGAATTTAGGTCAGCAACTTCTTTTTCGCTCAATACAAATTTAATATTATACTTTTTTAATGACAGTTGATTTATAGCATCTTCAATTAAATGCAAATATCTATTTTCTAGAATATCTTTATTGAAATCGCTAGGAGCTAGTAGTATCAAGTCATTAAGATGTATTTTTAATGGTACGATGTTTTTAAAAAAGGTATTAAAACTTACTGAAGTTAAGTCACCTTTTATTAATTGTAGGGTTTTGTCCCATAAAGAAACTATATCCATAATATAAACCTCCGAACAGAATAATTAATATTTTCCACAAAGTTATTAACAGAAAAGCAAAAATATATATAAATTTTACAGAATAACTAAATTTATGGATAATGGTGTTGATAAATTAATAATAGTATAAATTATTAAAAAAATATGAAAAGATATAAACAATATGTAGATAAAGTTATAAATAACATAAACATACAATAAATGGTGATTATAACTAGAGTATTGTCAGTAATCTTAAAAGTTATACACAAAAGTATCCACAAGCTGTGAATAATTTCTAATAAGTTGATAACATTTATGCACATTATCAACAAGTATATTTATAATATCAAAATATATGTCAAACTTCAATGATTTGTAACTAATTTATCCACAATATTAACTAATTGTTGATAAAAATATAAACATGTTAAATTTACTTTATTTGTGTATATAATTGAAAAAAATAATTTAGAATAAAATTAAATAGATTTTTACTAGTATTTTCAATAAAAAAAATACATAATATATATATGGTAGATTTTGTGATGCAAGCATACCAAAAACTCGTTGACAACGATAGTAAAAGTATTTATAATTATATGTGTTATGTTTACTTTGAGGGTAAAGTTATTATTTTTATAAACGGAAAATGAAATCTGAAAGGCGGTGCAAAATAATGAGTAAAAGAACTTATCAACCAAAAAAGAGACAAAGAAGTAAAGAACATGGTTTCAGAAAAAGAATGAAGACGTCTAACGGAAGAAACGTGTTAAAAAGAAGAAGAGCTAAAGGAAGAAATAGATTAACTCATTAATTACAAAAGGGCCGCTGCAAAGGTGGCCTTTTTGTGTAAATAATTACAATGCATAGCTGTGTTTATGGAGGTTAACTATGGACTTTAATAGGACAAAAGGGTTAAAAAAAGACTCTGATTTTAGAAAAGTATATAAACACGGCAAATCTTTTGCAAACAGATATTTAGTAATATATATACTTAAAAATAAATCAGATTATAGTAGAATAGGTATTTCTGTTTCAAAGAAAGTAGGAAAAGCTATCACTAGAAATAGAGTAAGAAGATTAATAAAAGAAGCTTACAGATTAAATATTGATGAAAAAATTAAGCCTGGATATGATATAGTATTTATAGCAAGAGTATCTAGTAAAGATGCTAGTTTTAAAGATATAGACAAGTCTATAAAAAATTTAGTTAAAAGAACGGATATTTCTCTTTAAATTGTATGCTATAAATCTGGAGGTTAATAACTTTGAATAAAATAATTTATATATTAAAGGAAATAAGTAGGTATTTATCGAATTTATGTATTTATTTAGTAAAATTTTATCAAAAGTATATATCTCCCTTAAAGGGACCTACTTGTAGATTCTATCCAACTTGCTCACAATATTCAATAGAGGCATTTAAAAAATATGGATTTGTAAAAGGTATGTACTTAACGATAAGAAGACTTCTAAAATGTCATCCTTTTCATCCAGGAGGTTACGACCCTCTAAAATAAAAGAGAGTAACTATTAGGAGGTATAAAAAAATTGAATATAATAGGAAATTTCTTAGGATTAATTCTTAAGGTAATATTTGAATTTGTTAACCATTATGGTATTTCTATAATAATTTTTACTATACTTGTAAAGATTGTTTTACTACCATTAACAGTTAAACAGACTAAGTCAACAAAGGCAATGCAAGATATACAACCTCGTATAAAAGAGATACAAGAAAAATATAAAAATAAGCCAGAAAAACAAAATGAAGAAATTGTTAAGTTATATGGAGAAGCTAAAATTAATCCACTATCTGGTTGTTTACCTTTATTAATACAGTTTCCTATATTAATAGGATTATTTAGCGTTTTAAGAGAGCCAGTTGCTCATGGCGTTTTTGCAAATCAAGCTGCATTTATGGCGGCTGACAATGGGTTTTTATGGATAAAAAGTTTAACAGCACCAGATTATGTATTAGCAGTATTTTCAGGAGCAAGTGCATATGTAATGCAAAAAGTAATGACTCCAAAGGACCAACTACAAGGCTCTATGAAAGTAATGACATATGTAATGGCAGGGATGTCTTTCTATTGGGGATTTATATTCCCAGCAGGACTTACATTGTACTGGACAGTAAGTAACTTATTCTCAATAGCTCAGTATTACTTAATAATGAATCCTTTAAAAGCTAAGCTGGCTGCTAACTCTAAGGAGGAAAAAGTTAATGAGAAAAAGCCTAAAATTAATAAAAAGTAAAAGTAAAGAAGAAGCTATAAATAAGGCTATAGCAGAGTTAAATTTAAAAGTAGAGGATATAGAGGTAGAAATACTAGAAAATCCAAGCAAGGGGTTTTTAGGTTTTATAGGTGCTAAAGATGGTACCTATGAAATTTTTGTTATTGAAAGGGAACTAGATGTAGCTAAAAATTTTATAGAGGTAATGTTGAAAAATGCAAATGTTGATGCCAAAGTCAATGTATCTCAAAAAGATAATTTAATCATGGTTGATATTGAAGGCAAAGAAGCTGCAAGTTTAATTGGTAGAAGAGGGGAAACTTTAGATTCTATTCAATTTTTAACTGGATTAGCTCTTAATAAAATAAATAAAGACTCTCATACAAGAGTACTTGTAGATATAGAAAACTATAGGTCAAAAAGAGAAGAGTCTTTAATAAGATATGCTAATAAGGTTGCTAGAGAAGTAGCGAAAACAAGAAAAACTAAAAAATTAGATTATATGAATCCATATGAGAGAAGAATAATACATTCAGCTCTTCAAAATGACAAATATGTAATTACATATAGTGAAGGAACCGATCCATATAGAAGATTAGTAATTGAGTGTAAAAGATAAAATCAACCTCCTAAACATTAGGGGGTTTTATTTTTTAATCTTATTAAATCATTGCAATTGGTTAAAAATAAATCTATATGTAAAAATTATAAATTAAGAGGTGATAAATTTGTTTATAGATGATACAATAGCGGCTATAGCTACAGCACCTGGAGAAGGTGGCATAGGTATACTGAGAATAAGTGGAGAAAAAGCTTTAAAAGTTGCAGAAGAAATCTTTAAGTCCATGTCAGGAAAGAGTATTAAAGATTATAATAAAAGAACATTAATATATGGAAATATTGTAGATAATGAAAATGTAATAGATGAAGTATTATTGGCATATATGAAAGGTCCAAATTCATATACAGGAGAAGATGTTATAGAAATAAATTGCCATGGCGGATTTATTTCAGTAAAGAAAATTTTAGAATTAATATTATCTAAAGATGTTAGATTGGCAGAAGCTGGGGAATTTACTAAAAGAGCATTTTTAAATGGAAGAATAGATTTATCTCAAGCAGAAGCAGTAATAGATGTTATAAAGGCAAAAACCGATATAGCTCATGAAGTTGCCCAAAACCAACTAGAGGGTTCTCTATCAAAGAAGATAAGAGACTTAAGAGATAAAGTTACTGAGATACTGGCACATGTAGAAGTTGCTATAGATTATCCTGAAGAAGATATTGAACATATAACATATCAAACACTTAAGGATAAAACTGGCGAGCTTAAAAAAGAAATTAAAAAATTATATGATACAGCTGAAAGTGGGAAAATACTTAGAGAAGGCTTGAAAACAGTAATTGTTGGTAAACCAAATGTAGGAAAATCTTCACTGCTTAACTCTATTTTGGGAGAAAACAGAGCTATAGTTACAGACATACCAGGAACTACTAGAGATGTCATAGAGGAATTTGTGAATATAAAAGGTATACCTCTTAAGATAGTTGATACAGCAGGTATAAGAGATACTGATGATATAGTTGAAAAAATAGGAGTTGAGAAATCTAAAGAATCATTTACAAGTGCTGATTTAATTATAATGGTTTTAGATGCATCAAGAAAGTTGTCAGAAGAAGATATAGAAATATTAAAGAAGCTTAAAGATAAACAAACAATAGTGCTATTAAATAAAAATGACTTAAAACAAGAGATTGAAGAAGAAAAAATACTTAAATATGTAGAAAATAATAGTATAATAAGAATATCAGCTTTACAACAAGAAGGAATAGAAGCGTTACAAGATAAGATAGAGTCTATGGTATATAAAGGAAGTATCAAAAACAATTCTAGCTTAGTAGTAACTAATTCTAGACATAAAGATGCACTTGGTAAGGCATATAAGTCTGCAACAGATGCTTTAATTGCTCTAGAACAAAGTATGCCATTTGATTTTGTAGAAGTAGATTTAAAAAATATATGGGATTACCTTGGATATATTAATGGGGATACAGTAACAGAGGATTTACTAGATAATATATTCCATAACTTCTGTATAGGAAAATAGGATATAAAATGCAAAAGGAAAGAAGATATAAAAGTAATAAATTTCATTTTTTATTATAGAAATTATAGATATTTTATAGTGTTTCTCATGAAACATTAATATTAAAAAGAAAGGAATTATAAATGATAAAGTTTGAAGCAGGAAAATATGATGTTATAGTAGTTGGAGCAGGTCACGCGGGATGTGAAGCTGCTTTAGCTACTGCAAGAATGGGATATAAAACTTTGATAATAACAATGTCTTTAGATTCTATTGCATTAATGCCTTGCAATCCATCAATTGGTGGAACGGGTAAAGGTCAATTAGTAAAAGAGATAGATGCTTTAGGTGGTCAAATGGGACTAAATATAGACAAGACATATATACAAAGTAGAATGTTAAATACTGCTAAAGGACCAGCAGTTCATTCTTTAAGAGCCCAAGCAGATAAATTTAAATACCATGAAGAAATGAAAAAAACATTAGAAAATGAGCCAAATCTTGATATAGCTATGGATGAAGTTGTAGAAATATTACATGAAGGAAATGTTGTAATAGGTGTTGGAACTAAACTAGGATGTTCATTTAAATCTAAAGCTGTAATATTAGCTACTGGAGTTTATTTAAATTCAAAAATATATATGGGTGAGGTAGCATTTTACGAAGGGCCTAATGCATTAGGATATGCAAAATATCTTACAGATAGTTTAGTTGAATTAGGTCTTAGAATGAGAAGATTTAAAACAGGAACACCAGCAAGAGTCCATAGAGATAGTATAGATTTCTCTGTAATGTCTCTACAAGAAGGCGATGAAAAAGTAACTCCTTTCTCATTTATGAATGAAAACATAGAGAAAGAGCAAGAACCTTGTTATTTAACAAGAACTACTGAAGATACTCAAAAAGTTATACTAGATAATTTAAAAAGGTCTGCTATGTATAGTGGCGTGATAGAAAGTACTGGGCCAAGATATTGTCCTTCGATAGAAGATAAAGTAGTAAGATTTAGTGATAAAACTTCACATCAATTGTTTATAGAGCCAGAGGGACTGAATACTAAAGAAATGTATATTCAAGGTATATCAACTAGTTTACCTTTTGAAGTTCAATTAGATATGTATAAAACTATAAAGGGGCTTGAAAACTGTAAGATAATGAGACCTGCATATGCTATAGAATATGATTGTGTTGACCCAACACAATTAAAAATAAGTTTAGAAATAAAAGGTGTTGAAAACTTATTTAGTGCAGGGCAATTTAATGGAACTTCTGGATATGAAGAAGCAGCAGCTCAAGGACTTATGGCTGGTATAAATGCTGTCAGAAAGATAGAAGGAAAAGAACCTTTTGTATTAGATAGATCAGAAGCATATATAGGTGTATTATTAGATGACCTTGTCACAAAAGGAACTAATGAACCTTATAGAATGATGACATCAAGAGCAGAATATAGATTGTATTTAAGACAAGATAATGCTGATATGAGATTAACTCAAAAAGGTTATGAATTAGGACTAGTTAAAGAAGATAGATATGAAAGATTCATAAATAAAAAGAATGCTGTAGAAAAAGAATTTGAGCGATTAAAGCGTGAAAGGGTTACACCAAAAGAAGTAAATAGTTTATTAGAAGAAAAAGGTGCAACGCCAATAAAAGTTGGAATATCATTGTATGAGTTTTTAAAAAGACCAGAAGTATCCTATGAGTTACTTGAAGAATTAGGAAAAGATGCTGGTGAAGATGTTTCAAGAGAAGTTAAAGAACAATGTGTGATAATGACTAAGTATGAAGGCTATATAGACAAGCAATTAAAACAAATAGACCAATTTAAAAAGCTTGAGAATAAGAAATTAGATGAAAAAATAAATTATTCATCAATAGAAGGACTTAGACTAGAAGCAAGACAAAAACTAGACGATATAAAACCTATTTCAATAGGTCAAGCATCTCGTATATCAGGTGTTTCTCCAGCTGATATATCAGTCTTACTTATACACCTTGAACAAGTTAGAAGGACTAGAGGTGGCAAAGGTGAATAATATAGAACTTCTAAAAAATGGAATTGAAAATTTTAATATAGATACAAATGATAATATGTTACAAAAATTTAAAACATATAGAGATATATTAGTTGATTGGAATCAAAAAATGAACCTTACAGGAATAGAGGATGAAAAAGAAGTATATATAAAACACTTTTTAGACTCTATTTCAGCTGTAAAAAATGGATATATAAAAGATGGTATGTCTATAATAGATGTTGGTACAGGTGCTGGTTTTCCAGGTATACCACTAAGAATATGTTTAGATGGATTAAAATTAACTTTATTAGACTCTTTAAATAAAAGAATAAACTTTTTAGAAGAAGTTGGCAGAGCATTAGAACTAGAGGGTATTACATTTATACATGGAAGAGCTGAAGATTTTGGAAAAGATGAAAAGTACAGGGAAAAGTATGATATTGCTACAGCAAGAGCTGTAGCTGGATTACCAATTCTTATGGAATTTTGTGTACCATTTGTAAAAGTAGGAGGATATTTTATTTGTTTAAAAGGTCCAAATGCTAATCTAGAATTAGAGGAATCAAAAAAGGCTATAGATACTTTAGGATTAGAGTTTGTCGAAAAAATAGATGTAGAATTACCAGAAATAGATTTAAATCATAATATATTAGTTTTTAAAAAGATACATGAAACACCAGTTAAATACCCTAGAAAAGCTGGTAAACCAGCTAAAAATCCTATTAAATAATCAAGCTATTAATTAGTAGGCAACCTTAATTATTTCCTGAGAAATAATTAAGGTTGCCTTAAAACAAACAAAAATAAAGGAATTATTAAAGTAGATGCAGAAATAAAATTGTATGTACATATAGAGAACAAAAATATTTATATCTAAAATAAGAGAGGTATGTTATGGAAGATAAAAGAGTTATGGAGATACCTATAGAAGATATAGTTCCAAATCCATACCAACCAAGAAAAATATTTTCACAAGTTTCATTGGAGGAATTGAGCAATTCTATAAAGGTATATGGTATAATTCAACCTATAACAGTTAGAGCAAAAGATGGTAAATATGAACTAATTGCTGGAGAGAGAAGATTAAGAGCAGCTAAGTTAGCAGAGCTTAAAACTATCCCAGCAATTATAAATAATATGGACGATGAATCTTCTGCTGTTCTAGCGTTATTAGAAAATTTGCAACGAGAAGACTTAAATTTTATTGAAGAAGCAATTGGCTATGAAAACTTAATAAAAGAGCATGCTTTTACTCAACAGCAATTAGCAGAAAAATTAGGCAAAAATCAATCTACTGTAGCAAACAAGCTTAGAATATTAAAGCTTCCAAACGATATAAAAATGAAGCTAATAGAGAATAATTTAACAGAAAGACATGCTAGAGCATTCCTTAAATTACCAAGTGAAGATTTAATGAAAAGTGTACTAGAAAAGGTCATAAAGAATGAATTGACTGTTAAAAAAACAGAAAAACTGATACAAGATATACTAGAAGAAATTGAAATTCAAGAAGAGCCTGATAAAAAACAGAATATAAAGGGTGCTATGAGTATAAGAATTTACATAAATACTATAAAGCAAGCCTTTGATGCTATATCAAATACAGGAATTGATGCTAAGTATAATGAAATAGATAAGGGAGATTATATGGAAGTTGTTGTAAAAATCCCTAAAAAATAGAGATTACTGCTTACCAGTAATCTTTTTTTTTAAACAAGCCTTGTAATATAAATTGATTTATAGACATTATTTATAATTATAAAAGCAACTAGTCAATATTTAAAATTAATTTAATTCTTAAAGGGGGGAACATCATGGGCAAAGTTATAGCTATATTTAATCAAAAGGGCGGAGTCGGAAAAACTACAACAAATGTAAATTTAAGTGCCAGTTTAGGAACCTTAGGAAAAAAGATATTAGTATTAGATTTGGACCCTCAAGGAAATACAACTAGTGGATATGGTATTGATAAAAATGAAGTGGAAAATACAATCTATGAGATTATGTTAGATGGTTTGCATATTAAAGAAGCAATAATAAAAACAGAGTTTGAAAATGTAGATATAGTTCCATCAGCTACGGAACTAGCAGGTGCAGAGATAGAGCTTGCATCAATAAGTAATAGAGAGTATATTTTAAAAAATTCCATAAAAGTAGTAAAGGATGAATATGACTATATATTTTTGGATTGCCCACCTTCACTTGGGATGCTTACAATAAATTGTCTAACGGCTGTAGATAGTGTTTTAATTCCTATACAATGTGAATATTATGCCTTAGAAGGTGTAAGTCAATTAATGGAAACTATAAAATTAGTAAAATCAAGATTAAATACAGATATAGAAATTCAAGGTGTTGTTTTAAGTATGTTTGATGGAAGAGCTAATCTATCGATACAAGTTGTTGAAGAAGTTAAAAAGTACTTTAAAGGAAGTGTATATACAACTCTAATTCCAAGAAATGTAAGGCTTGCAGAAGCTCCTAGTCATGGTAAACCAGCAATTTACTATGATAAAAGATGTAGAGGGTCTGTAGCTTATTTGGAACTAGCAGAAGAATTTATAGATTTAGAAGAGGAGGAGTGGTAGTATGGAGAATAAGTCTAAAAGAAGTAATAGATTGGGTCGAGGTCTTAGTGCATTGATACCAGAAATCAAAGGAGAAACTTCAGATAAAGAAATAGTTAATATAGATATAGACAAAATATATCCAAACGAAGTTCAGCCGAGAAAGCAATTTGATGAAGAAAAAATAAAAGTATTATCTGAGTCTATAAAAAATTATGGTGTACTACAACCAATAGTAGTTAAAAGGGATGAAAATAATAAGTACATGATAATAGCTGGTGAAAGAAGATTTAGAGCATCAAAACTTGCAAATAAAAGTCAAATGCCTGCTATAATTAAAGATATAGAGATGAAAGATATAATGGAGATAGCTTTAATTGAAAACTTACAGAGGGAAGATTTAAATTCGATAGAAGAAGCACTAGCATATAAAAGTTTAATAGAGCACTATAATGTAACTCAAGAAGAAATATCAGAAGCTGTTGGTAAAAGTAGACCTCATATAACTAACACTTTGAGACTTTTAAATCTAGGACAAGATGTTATAGACATGATAGATAGTGGTAAAATCACAGCAGGTCATGGAAAGGCTCTGTTAAGGATTTTAGATAAAAAATTACAACTACAAATCGCAAAAAAGATAGAAGAGGAAGAACTCTCTGTAAGAGAGGTTGAAAATATTGCAAAAAAAATATCTGAAAATAAAGAAGAAGATATGTCAAAAAAGTCTAAGCCTAAGGATGTATTTATTTTAGATGTAGAAGATAAACTTAGAAATATTTTTGGAACTAAAGTAAATATTTCTAAAGGTAAGAAAAAAGGTAAAATAGAGATAGAATACTATAATGACGATGATTTAAACAGTATTGTATCAATGCTTCTTGAATAACACACAAATATAAAATAGAGAGGACGATTAATATGATTTATCTAGACAATGCTGCAACTACATATCCAAAACCAGAAAGAGTTTATGATGCTGTTTTAGATTGTATGAAAAACTATTGTGCAAATCCAGGAAGAGCAGGACATAAGCTTGCTATGAGAGCTGCTAGAGAAATTTATGACACAAGAGAAAATGTAGCTAAGTTATTTAATGTAAGTAATCCTATGAATATAGTATTTACGTCTAATGCAACAGACTCTTTGAATTTAGCAATAAAAGGTGTACTACAAAAAGGAAATCATGTAATAACAACATCGATGGAACATAATTCAGTAATAAGACCCATAAAAGCACTTGAGCAAAAAGGGGTAGAAAATACTGTAGTAAAATGTGATGATGAAGGTTTTTTAGATTATGAAGAGTTAGAAAAATCAATAAAGGATAACACTAAGCTGATTGTAACTACACATGCATCTAATGTATGTGGAACATTAATAGATATAAAAAAAGTTGGAGAAATAGCTAAGAAACATAATATATTATTCTTGGTAGATGCATCACAAACAGCAGGTGTTTATGATATAGATGTGAAGAAATGCAATATAGACATGTTGGCAATGCCAGGTCATAAATGCTTATTTGGGCCTCAAGGAACAGGTATCTTATATGTAAGAGAAGGTCTAAATTTAAATATATTAAAAGAGGGTGGAACAGGTAGTAAATCAGAAGAAATGGTTCAACCAGAACTGTTCCCAGATAAATACGAGTCAGGAACTCATAATACTCCAGGTATAGCAGGACTTAACCAAGGTGTATTATTTATATTTGAAAGAGGAATCAACAATATAAGACAACATGAAGAAGAATTATGTCAATATATGCTAAATAAGTTAGAAGAAGTATCAGATATAAAGATATATGGACCAAAAGACAGTAAAAAAAGAGCCTCAGTAATAGCTATAAATATAGGGAATATGGATTCTGGAGAGGTTACTTTCTTATTAGATAGTGAATATAATATAGCAACTAGATCAGGAATACATTGTTCTCCGTTAGCTCATACTACTTTAGGTACGTTAAAACAAGGTGCGGTAAGGTTCAGTATAGGATATTTTAATACAAAAGATGAAATAGATAAAGCAATAGACGCTTTGAAGAAAATTTCAAAAAATAGATAGTTATACATTACAACATAAAAATAGTGTCAACTTTATAGAAAGCTGACACTATTTTTTGTAACTTAATATAATTTAAAAACTTACTTTAAATAATCTCCATCTTCAAGAATTATATGACCACTTTCATAGTTAGCGCCATCAACAGTAAGCTTTATTTGTTCAACATTCATGTTCTTTATGTAAGTACGTGCAACTGAATCAAGCATTAAAGTTTCTGCATCACTACCTAAGTTTGATTTTGTAAAATCAGAGTTAACATCTAATATACCAGTTTTTACGCCATCAATATCTTTTGTAGTAAATGAATTTAGTTTTGCAGATTCTGGAATTACTTTAAGCTTTTGAAGCTCAGCAAATAAAGTGTTTTCATCAATTTTTTCTGAATTAACCTTATTTTCAATTAAATCTGTTTTGTCTACATCAAAAGAGTAAATAACAGCAGACTCTGTCTTCTTTTCTTCCTTTGGAGTTGATGCAGATTTTTTATTAGGAACTTCTTTTTCATCATTATTTTCGTTATTGTTTTCTTCTTTTGGTTGCTCAACATTTGTATTATTTTTAGTTTCTTTTTTAGTTGCTTCATTTTGAGCATTGCTACATCCAACCGCCAATATAGATATAGATAATATACTTAACACTAACATTATTTTCTTATTTTTCATAAAAATTACTCCTCTCTAAGATACTATTCTTATATATAATTATAATCGTTATGACTGAATATATGAATACAAAATAGTAACAAATTTAAAAAATGATTTATTTAAATTAATTAAATACAAAATAAACTAAATTTTAGTCATTTTTATGGGAAATCATTTAATGTATAGAGAAAATATTGTAAAATAAAAGTAGTGTTTTTAAAATAAATATAAGTTATAATTATATTATAAAAAAATGTCTTCAAAAGGTGGGAATAGTATGGAAATTTTGAGCTTAGGAGAAAAGATTAAAAAATTAAGAAAAGAAAAAAATATGACATTAAAAGAGTTAGCCGGAGATAGGATAACAGCAGCACAAATAAGCCATATAGAGAGAGATAAATCTCATACTAGTTATGAACTGTTGGAATATCTAGGTGATAAGCTAGATGTAAGCGTGGAATATTTATTAGAAACAAAAGAAATGCAGTCAAAAAAGATAACAGATAATTTAATACTGCAAAGTGAAATTTATATAAAAGAGAATGAGCTAAACAAGGCTGAGGACCAAATAAAAGAAGTTTTAGATATATGTAAGAGATACGATTTAATGGAGAACTATGGCAAATGTAATTTTCTTATGGCTAATATTAACTTAAAAAAATCTAATTACAATAATGCTATAGAAAACTTTGAAAAGGCTTTATATTTCTTTATAAAAAACGATGATAGTGAAAACATACTAAAGTGCTATTTAAACATAGGAAAGATATATATGCAGGAAGACTTTTATAAAGGTGCGATAAGTCACTTTAATTTTGCAGAGGAAATTTTATCAGAGAGTAAGTTTGAGGATATTAACATATATAAGGAATTATATAGTAAGATGGCATATTGTTATATAAAATTAGATAATCCAAATATGTCATTAAAGTACATAGATAAAATAAATGAAATAGATAATAAAAATGATAGAAAAGAAGATGTCGATATTTTGGTGTTAAAAGCAAATAACATGCTTGAGATTGGAAAATATGAAGAATCAAAAGAGTATTTTAAAAAAGCACTAAAAATACTTGAAAATGAAGATAATAAAACTGGAATAGCAAATGTATACTTAACAATTTGTGATGTTTATAGAAAAATAGGTGAGACAGATAGAGTTCTTGAGTATTCTCAAAAAGTGTACAACATAAAGAAGAATGATGAAGACGAATACATGATGTCAGGTTTATTCAAGATAATAGAAGCGTACATAGATAAGGAAGATTATGATTTAGCTAGAAAATATTGTAAAATAGCTTTAGCATCATCAATAAAAAATAAAAACAAATTTAATGAGTATAAAGCATTAAAATTCTATTCTAATATGTATAAGAATCAAAGTGAAATTACTCTTGCTATTGAGTATTTAATTAAATGTATAAAAATAGTATCAGACTTAGGTAATAATAAGATATTAGCAAACTTGTACATAGACTTAGGACAATTATATTCAAGCATATCAAAAGAGAAAGAATTAGAATACTACCAAAAGGGAGTATTTATGTATAAAAATTTAGAGATAATGTAAGTATAATAAACCTATAATAGTATAGAAACAATCTATAACAAGCAAGATAATATCTATGATAAAATATAAATTGTATGAATAATTTTAAGGAGATGAATCAAACAATGAGTATAAAAATAGATGCTAGAGGGCTTGCTTGTCCTAAACCAGTTATAAATACAAAAAAAGAATTAGATAATATAGAAGAAGGTATTGTAGTTACAACAGTTGACAATGAAACAGCAAAAGAAAATATATTAAAACTTGCTAAATCTTTAAATTGTGAAGCAAGGATTGTTGATGAAAAAGAAAATTTAATTTCTATAGAAATTAAAAAAGGCAATAATGTTGTAGTTCAAAAAGAAGAAAGCGAACTAGAAGATACATGTGTATTTATATCTTCAGATAAGATGGGATTGGGGAATGATGAATTAGGACAAGTATTAATAAAAGGATTTATATATACTTTAACAGAATCAAAGCCATATCCTAAACATATACTTTTAGTTAATGGAGGAGTAAAATTAAGTGCTGAAAATGAAGCAACTATAGAAAATCTTAAAATACTTGAAGATGCAGGCGTAGAAATTTTATCTTGTGGAACTTGTTTAGATTACTATAATTTAAAAGAAAAATTACAAGTTGGCTCAGTTACAAATATGTACACTATAGTTGAAACATTAAAAAATGCATCAAATACTATTTCTATATAATGTATGCTTGTTTAACAATATAAAGTCATTAAGAAATATTAAACTAAAGAAAAGTAGATAGTCAGAAAGGATTAAGCAATGAATCAAATGTATATAGTATCGTTTAATTCGACACATCATGCAATAAGGTCAGAAAAGCTATTTGGTGAAAAGGGTTTAAAAGTAATGGCTCTTCCAACACCAAGAGAAATAACAGCAAGCTGTGGAATATCAATTAAATTTTCTTTTGAAGATATTGAAAAAATAAAGGCAATTTTAGTTGAAAATAATGTAGATATAAAGGGAATTTATTGTATAAGTAAATTAGAAGATGGCTCAAAGGAAGCAAAGAAGTTAGATTAGGAGGCTAATTATTTATGCCAATGGATTTAAAAATAGGGGATATTGTTGAATTGAAAAAACAACATGCATGTGGATGTAAAGAGTTTGAAATCGTAAGAACTGGAATGGATATAAAGATAAAATGTACGAAATGTTCAAGGCTAATAATGCTTGATAGAGAGACATTAGAAAAGAGAGTAAAGAAGCTAATAAAAAAATGATATAAATTTAACATTTAAAAAATGTCAAATACCGTATATTAATATCCAAATTTTTGGTATAATAGAAATTGAAGAAAACATTTTCATGGGGGTGCTTTAATTATGGCAGTTAAATATGCAAAAAGAATGGAAGGTTTACAAGGATCTGAAATACGTGAGCTTTTAAAACTTACTCAACAACCACAAATAATATCTTTTGCGGGTGGAATGCCTGCTCCAGAGTTATTTCCAGTTGAAGAAATGAAAAAAGTATCAGTTGCAGTGCTTGAAGAAAATGGAAGATCAGCTATGCAATATACTACAACAGAAGGATATGAACCATTAAGAGAAAAAATAGCAGCTAGAATGAATGACAAAAACCAAACTAATGTAAATAAAGATGATATATTAGTTACAAGTGGTTCTCAACAAGGTCTAGATTTTGCAGGAAAAGTATTTATTGATGAAGGTGATGTAATTTTATGTGAAAGCCCATCTTACATAGGAGCTATAAACGCATTTAAATCTTACCAACCTAAATTCATAGATGTTCCAACAGATTCTAATGGAATGATAATGGAAGAACTAGAAAAAATACTAGAAACAACTGATAGAATAAAAATGATTTATGTAATACCTGATTTCCAAAATCCAACAGGAAGAACTTGGCCACTTGAAAGACGTAAAAAATTCATGGAAATAGTAAATAAATATGAAATACCAGTAATAGAAGATAATCCATATGGAGATTTAAGATTTGAAGGAGAAACTTTACCATCTTTAAAATCAATGGATACAAAAGGATTAGTAATATTCTTAGGAACTTTCTCTAAAATATTCTGCCCAGGATACAGATTAGGATGGACTTGTGCTTCTGCAGAAATACTATCTAAATTTAACTTTGCAAAACAAGGTGCAGACTTACAAGCATCAACTATATCTCAAATGGAAGTAAGCAAATTTATGGATATGTATGACTTAGATGAACACGTTGATAAAATAAAAGCTGTTTATATCAAACGTAGAGATGTAATGCTTAAGACTATGGAAGAAGAATTCCCAGAAGGATTAGTATTTACTCATCCAGAAGGTGGATTATTTACATGGGTAGAGCTTCCAAGTAATTTAAATGCTAAAGAATTAATGCCAAAATGCTTAGAAAAGAATGTTGCTTATGTTGCTGGAGGAGGATTCTTCCCTAATGGTGGTAGAGAAAATACTTTCAGACTTAACTATTCAAATATGCCAGAAGAAAAAATAATAGAAGGTATCAAAAATATAGCATCAGTTTTAAAAGAAGCTATGGGTGTTGAAGCTTAATTAAAAATAATAACTTATAGATATATTATGAGGGATGGCGATTGCCATCCCTTATTAATTTAAAAAATATATTTCACCTTATATTAAATATTAAAATTTGTCCAAAATTTAAATTGACATAAACAAGAAAAAATGATAAAATGTGTAGGTATGAGATTTTAGTCTCATTTCTCTGCTCTAAGAGTGTAGAGCCGTTAAGTCCAAAGGGAGGTGAATTATAGTGAAAAATTATGAATTAGTTTATGTAGTAAAGCCAAACTCTGATGAAGAAACAAGAGAAGCTGTACTAAACAAAGTTAAGGAAGTTGTTGCAACTGAAGGAGAAATAGTTAAAGTTGATACTTGGGGAACTAAAAAATTAGCTTATCCAATAGCTAAGTTTACAGAAGGTTTCTATGTGTTAGTTAACTTCAAATCAGCAGTAGACGTTCCTAAAGAAATAGACAGAAACTTAAAGATAAATGAAAACGTAATAAGACATATGATAGTTGTTGCTTAATAACTAGTTTTATTATAAAAAATAGGTGGTGTTTTTATGAATCAAGTTGTATTAGTGGGAAGGTTAACTAAAGACCCTGAATTAAGATACATCCCAGGTACAGGAACACCAGTGGCATCATTTACAATAGCCATTGATAGAGACTATGTAAAAAAAGATGGATCTAAAGAAACTGATTTTATACCTGTTGAAGTAATGGGTAAATCCGCTGAATTTTGTGCCAACTACATAACTAAAGGTAGATTAGTTGCACTTCAAGGATCGATAAGAGTAGACAATTATCAGACACAATCAGGTGAAAAAAGAACTTTTACAAAAGTAAGTACTAGATCAGTACAAGCTTTAGATAGCAAGAATAAATCGGAAAATTCATATAAAGAGAGTGCTCCAGCTTTTGAGCCAAGCTTTGAACCTCAAGGGTTAGACCCACAAGGTTTCCAAGCTATAGATGATGACGATATACCATTTTAAAAAGGAGGGAAAAAAGTCATGATGAATAAAAAAAGACGTAAGAAAAAAAGAGTTTGTCAATTTTGTGCTGACAAAAACGCTAAAATAGATTACAAAAGTACTCAAAGATTACAAAAGTATATAACTGAAAGAGGAAAGATATTACCAAGAAGAATATCTGGAACTTGTGCTAAGCATCAAAGAGAATTAACAGTTGCTATAAAAAGATCAAGAAATATAGCACTTTTACCATATACATTAGATTAAAAAATGAGCCTTGTGCTCATTTTTTATTATAGATATTTATATAAGTAAATGAGACGAGCTATAACGCTCGTTTTTTTGTTTATATACTTAAATATATTATTATTTATGATATAATATTATATATTAAGGAGGGTTGCAAACGTGAAAATAGATAAAGGTTCTGAGATAACAAGAAACATAAAGATAATAGAGTGGATGAAAACAGAAATATTAATGAGTGTAAGTGATTTGTTTAACTTATTATTTAAAGGGGTAAAACCTTTAGATGAGGCAATTCAAGATACTCTAGCAAATATAATAATGATAACATATCTCTTAGCAAAGAGATTAGGAATTAGTTTTAGAGATGTGGATTATAAAGTCAAGGAAAAAATAAAAATTGGTATAGAGGAAGACCATAGTGTTGAAAGATGGTATGGAGATTTATCTAACTTAAAAAAACATATGGATAATAGGGAGTGATATTAAATTGAATAATAAAATTAGACTATCTAAAGCCATGCCTATAATAGTTTTAGCTATAATAATTGCTTTAGTAATAGCCTATATTCCAATGCTAGGAATGTTTAGTATATTAGCTGCTGTCCCATATGTAATTATAGGTGCCATTACTGATAAAAAGTATTCTTTTTTATCTATTTTGATTACATTTTGTGTGCTAATTTTATTTGCAGACATTTCGTATGCATTAAATATATGTATAATGTATTCTTTGCCAGGTATAGCAATAGGAAAGATGCTAAAGAGAAGTTTTGAGCAAGAAGATAGCAATAAATTTGAACCAATATATGGAGGAACAATAATATTTGTGCTTGCAATGGTTGTGTATTTCTTTGTATTGAAGACATTTTTAAATGTAAATTTATTAGATGAAGTTGCTAAAATGATAACGGAAATCGTAAATATTCAAAAAAATAGTTTTTCTGCAACTGAGCTTAAAGTATTTGATAAAATGAAGCCAGATGAAATTGTAAGTTATTTTACAAATATGCTACCGATGATGTTATTCCTACAAGGTTTATTATCAGCATTTGTAACATATTATTTAAGTGTATTCTTTATTAAAAGAATTACAAATTTGAATATAAGATTTCCTAAATTTGCTGACTTTTATTTACCAGGAAATGCTATAGTCACAACTTTTTTACTTTATTTATTAGTCTTATTGATTGAAATTATTGGTTCAAAATTATATACAGAATTAATAATGACTAATTTACAGCTAGTTTTTAACTTAATGTTTGTAATTCAAGGAATAGCAGTTTGTATTTATTATTTAAAGAAATGGATAAGACAAGGACCAAATAAAATTATGTTTCTTTCAGGGATAATTTTATGTTTATTTGGATTTATGGGAATATCTTTTGTTGGTATGGTAGATAGTATAATTGACTTTAGAAAGGTGAGAAGTTATAAATCCACTTAGGAGGATAGAAATGAGTAATAAACAAACCTTTAAATTAAATATGCCAGAAATAAATTTATATATAATTATTATTGGTATTTCTAGTATAATTTTGCTTTATTACAACTTGTATGTAGGGTGTTTATTTTTCTGTATTTTTGCATATATGGTTTTTCACAATTGGAGAACAACTAATATTAGACGTCATGAATGGACAGAGTATATTCAAAATTTATCTTTAGATATAGATGAAACAACTAAGAAAGCTATAATAAATCTTCCAATACCACTATGTATTCTAGAATTTGATGGAAATATATCATGGTATAATGGAAAGTTTTATGATATGATTGGTCAAAAAGATTTACTTGATAAAAATATAGAAGATATAGTTAAAAATCTTAATTTAAGAAAAGTATTAAATGAAAATAAAGAGATGTACACTGAAATAAACTATAAGGAAAGAGAATATACAATAGTTTATAATGTTATAAAAAATGATCAAGAAAAGAATCCTAAATATTTAATGATATTATACTGGATAGATAAGACAGAATATTTACAAGTAAAACAAGATTATGATGATGAAAAAGATGCAATGATGTTAATACAAGTAGATGGATATGATGAAGTATTAAAAAGTGCAGCAGAAGATAAGAGAGCTTTAATTAATGTTGAAGTAGAAAAAATACTTTCTGCTTTAGAATTAAATTCAAATGGTGCTTTGAGAAGGACTTCAAAAGATAAATTCTTCTTGGTAATGCATAAAAAAGAGTTAAAAAAATTAGAAGCTGAGAAGTTTTCTATTTTAGATACAATAAGACATATTGATTATGGAAATAATCTTCCTGTTACAATAAGTATAGGAATTGGTATAGATGGAGATACATTAAATGAGAACCTAAAACTTGCTACAGGTGCTCTTGATTTAGCACTTGGTAGAGGAGGAGACCAAGCTGTTGTAAAGACAAAAGATAAGTTTGTATTTTATGGTGGAAAATCTAAAGCTGTAGAAAAGAAAACAAAAGTAAAATCTAGACTTATAGGTCATGCTCTGAGAGAGGTTATACAAGAAAGCGATCATGTTTATATAATGGGTCATAAATATCCTGACATGGACGCTATGGGAGCTGCAGTTGGGGTTTATGATATATGTAAATCTTGCAATAAGACAGCAAATATAGTTTTACAATCTGTAAATGAATCTATAGAGATATTTATAAACAAAATAAATGAAAGTAATTATTATAAGAAGTTGTTTATTGGAAAAGAGGAGGCTATTGATAACTGTACTAAAAATACACTAGTTGTTGTAGTTGACACTCATAGACCTAATTATACTGAATGTGAAGAACTCTTAAAGTTATCAGAGAAGGTAGTAGTAATAGACCATCATAGAAGAGGTGTAGAGTTTATAAATGATGCAGTGCTTTTATTCCATGAAATATATGTATCTTCAACCTGTGAAATGGTTACAGAATTAGTTCAATATATGGATGAAGAGGTAACAATCAATAAACTTACAGCTGAAGGTCTTTTAGCAGGAATAAGCTTAGATACTAAAAACTTTGCATTTAAAACAGGTGTTAGGACATTTGAAGCTGCTTCTTACCTTAGAAAAGTTGGAGCAGATACAATAGAAGTCAAGAAGTTTTTTAATTCTGACGTAAAAGATTTTATAATAAAGGCTGAAATAATTCAAAGTACGAAGATAATTAATAATAGAATATGCCTAGCATATTCAAGTACAGAAATAGATAGTATAAACGTTATAATAGCTCAAACTGCTGATGAGCTGTTAAATATAAAAGAAGTAGAAGCCTCCTTTGTATTAGGAGAAAAAGATGATACTATATTTATAAGTGCAAGGTCTTTGGGGCAAATAAATGTACATGTACTTATGGAGAAATTAGGAGGCGGGGGACATATAGATATAGCTGGTGCACAGTTAAAAAATGTTTCTCTAAAAGAAGCTTACAAGATAGTAAATAAAATAATAGAGGAGTATTTAGAGGAGGAAGAATAGATGAAAGTTATATTATTAAAAGACGTAAAAGGAACTGGTAAAAAAGGGGAAATGAAAGAAGTAAGTGATGGATATGCAAGAAATTTCTTATTTCCTAAAAAAATGGCTGTGCAAGCAGATAGTGTAGCAATCAAAGAATTAAATGAAAAGAATAAATCTAAAGAAATAAAAGCTCAAAAAGAATATGAAGAAGCTGTTTTATTAGGAAAACAAATGGAAGAAATTAATATAGAAATATATTCAAAATCAGGTGAAGGTGGAAGATTATTTGGTTCAATAACAGCCAAAGAGATAGCTGAGCAATTAAAGAAACAAAAAGATATAGATGTAGACAAAAGAAAAATTTTATTAGACGAACCAATAAGAACTTTAGGTTCAACATTTGTAGAAATAAAAATACATCAAAAAGTAACTACTAAAATAAGAGTAGATGTAAAAGAAAAACAGTAATAACTAGAGGTGATAAAGATGGAAGACATGACGAGAATTCCTCCTCATAGTGTAGAATCAGAGCAATCAATATTAGGTTCTATACTGCTAGATAAAGATGCTATAATAACAGTTACAGAAACCATAAGGCCTGATGACTTCTATAAAGAAGCTCACAAAATAATATATGAATGTATGATAACTTTAAGCAATAAAGGTGAGCCTATAGACTTAATCACATTGACAGAAGAACTAAGAAAACAAGGGCATCTTAATGATATTGGAGGAATCAGTTATATTACAAGTCTTTCTACAATAGTGCCAACAACTTCAAATGTAAAATACTATGCTGACATAGTAAAAGAAAAGTCTGTACTTAGAAAGCTTATAAAAGCATCTAATGAAATAATAAATCTAGGATATAGTGGAGCAACAAAAATTGAAGATGTTTTAGAACAAGCTGAAAAGAGAATATTTGATATATCACAGGAAAAAACTAGTGACGATTTTAAATCTATAAACTTAGTTTTGATGGATGCCTATGATATGATAGAAAAATTATATACCAATAAAAGCGATGTAACTGGTATAACTACTGGTTTTAAAGATTTAAATAAAAAAATAAATGGTCTTCAAAGAACAGATTTAATATTAGTTGCCGCAAGACCTGCAATGGGTAAAACTGCTTTTTCTTTAAATTTAGTACAAAATGCTGCTTTAAAAGGAGATGCTTCTGTAGCTGTATTTAGTTTAGAGATGTCCAAAGAACAGTTAGTACAACGTATGTTATCTTCGCAATCTAGTGTAGAATTAAAAAAGATAAAGACTGGAACACTTAATGATAATGATTGGCCTAGGATTATAGATGCAATGGCAGTACTGTCAGATGCAAAAATACACATCGATGATACTCCTGGTATAAAAATATCAGAATTAAGGTCAAAGTGCAGAAAGTTAAAGATAGAAAAAGGTCTAGATTTAGTGCTTATAGATTATCTTCAACTTATGGAAGGTGAAGGTAATAATGAAAGTAGACAACAAGAAATATCTAAAATATCAAGGTCATTAAAAGTATTAGCAAAAGAATTAAATTGTCCTGTAGTAGCATTATCTCAGTTATCACGTGCACCAGAGCAAAGAGCAGACCATAGACCTATGTTATCTGATTTAAGAGAATCTGGAGCAATTGAGCAGGATGCAGATATAGTTATGTTCTTGTATAGAGATGAATACTATCATGCTGATTCTGAGAGTAAAAATATAGGAGAAATAATAATAGCAAAAAATAGACATGGCGAAACTGGTTCTGTGGAACTAGTTTGGCTTGGTGAAGTTCAAAGATTTGGGGATAAGTTGAGAGACCTATAATTTAACTAATATCCACAGAACATCCTTTCTTTCTACAGGAAAAATGTGGATACATGTCACTAAATATGTCTAAACCTTGAAATTTAGCTAAAAACTTATCCACACTATCCACAGATAGCCTGTTGATAAGTGTGAATAAGTAGATAAAGCAAGCTTTTGGCTTGCTTTATCTGTGTATAAATGTTAATTATTAGGAGGAACAATATGGAAAAAATAAGCTTAAAATATATATATCCCAATATAATTAAAGTACTTGATGAAATAAACTTGTTTAGGATAGTTGATAGTAATTTAAAAGAATCAATTGTTGTTTATGCTAGTATTGTGGACAATCAATATTATATAAACATGACTAATACAAACTTTGGAAATATAATTAACATATGTAAATTAGAAAAACTTTTAGACGTGGATAAGTTTATAGAAAAAGTTATAAAAAATAGCACAGAAATTAAAGAAATAAATGACTTTTCAAAAATAGAAGAGTATCTGTTAAATATTGGAGAACGCTAAAAAAGTTGAAAAAAATACGAATATTTGATAGAATAAATAAGTAAAGCGTTCGAGAGTATATAAAATATAGAGGTGAATTACATGAAAACAGTTGCAATTGTTGGTTCTCAATGGGGAGATGAAGGTAAAGGTAAAGTTATCGATTATCTTGCTACTCAAGCAGATGTAGTAGTGAGAGGACAAGGTGGAAATAATGCAGGGCATACATTAGTTGTTGAAGGTAAAAAATATGCATTACACTTAATACCATCTGGAGTTTTAAATCCAAAGACAGTGAACATAATCGGAAATGGAATAGTATTTGACCCTAAAGGATTCTTAGAAGAATTAGAAATGTTTAAAGCGGATAATATAAATACAGAAAACATAAAAATTAGCGATAGAGCTCATGTTATATTCCCATACCATAAAGAGCTAGATGCATTATCAGAAGAAGCTAGAGGCGATTTAAAGATAGGTACGACAAAAAAAGGTATTGGGCCTTGCTACATGGATAAAACAGAGAGATCTGGAATCAGAATATGTGATTTAATGGATAAAGATAAATTTGCTATAAAATTAAAGGCTCAGATAGAAGCTAAAAACAAATTAGTTAGAAACATATACGGAAAAGAAGAATTATTTGATTTTGAAGCTATATATAATGAATATATTGGGTACGCAGAACAAATAAAGAAATATGTAGCAGATACATCAGTTATTGTATATGATGCGGTAAAAGCAGGTAAAAAAGTTTTATTTGAAGGAGCACAAGGTACTTTATTAGACTTAGACTTAGGAACTTATCCATTTGTTACATCTTCTCATCCAATATCTGGAGGATTTGCTATTGGTGCAGGTATAGGACCAAATATGATAAAGGATGTTGTTGGTATAGTAAAAGCTTACACTACAAGAGTTGGAGAAGGTCCATTTGTTACAGAACAAATAAATGAGACTGGTGATAAGATAAGAGAACAAGGGCATGAATTTGGAGTAACTACTGGTAGACCAAGAAGATGTGGGTGGTTTGATGCTGTTATAGTAAAATATGCAGCTAGAGTTAATGGATTAACTAGTATTTCATTTATGCTATTAGATGTGTTAACTGGATTTGACAAAATTAAAGTTTGTACATCTTATAAAATGGGCGATAAAATAATAACAGATTTCCCAGCTTCATTAGATGATTTAGCAAAATGTGAACCTATATATGAAGAGTTAGATGGATGGAACGAAGATATAACTCAAGTAGACAATTTTGATGACCTTCCAGAAAATGCAAAGAAATATATTGCTAAAATAGAAGAGTTGATTGGAGTAAGTGTAGATATGGTTTCTGTTGGGCCTAATAGAGCTCAAACTATAATAAGAAAAAATATATTTGCTTAGTATTTTAAGTAAGTGATTTAAATTATAAATGATTAAAAAAAGAGTATCTCAAGATGATGTTTATAATTATTAGAGATGCTCTTTTATATTGAGTTAAAATTATTTATGTATATTTTAAATAAAATTAAGGCCTAATTTATACCCTAAATTAGATGTTTTATTTAGAAGATTTTGTTGAAAATCAATGATTCAGTATTATTTCAATTATATGTTAAAAAAAATAAAAAAACTGTTGACTAAAAGTTATACAGCAGTTATAATATAACTTGTGAGTGAAAGAAACGACGAAAAAAGTCGAAAAAAATGTGGTCTATTAGCTCAGTCGGTAGAGCACCTGACTTTTAATCAGGGTGTCCCGCGTTCGAGTCGCGGATAGATCACCAAATCATGGCTCGTTGGTCAAGAGGTTAAGACACCGCCCTTTCACGGCGGTAACAGGGGTTCAATTCCCCTACGAGTCACCAATATGGGACTATAGCTCAGCTGGGAGAGCACCTGCCTTACAAGCAGGGGGTCACAGGTTCGAGCCCTGTTAGTCCCACCAGTTTTTAGATGAAAAATACTATAGATGCTGGTGTGGCTCAACGGTAGAGCAGCTGACTTGTAATCAGCAGGTTGTAGGTTCGATTCCTATCACCAGCTCCACAAAATACATAAATGTAAATTAATATAATTTTCTATGCTACAGGATACTTTTAGGTATCTTTTTTTTAATTGTGTCAAAAATTAATTGTAATTATAATTAACTTTTTAAAATATTATACAATATCATAGCTTTAGAAACATAGTCTATAAACGTACTATAATAAATTTAAATAATACAATATATTAAGATATGATATTAATATATAAAAAATTACAAACTAGATAAAGGTTTAGTATATTAAAAGGTATATTAGAAAAATAATTAGAAAAACTGAATGGACAGTATGATTATGTAGTATAAGTTTTAAACAGAGAAGCAAGTATGTTCTTACCTCTCTATTTAAAAATAAAAAAATGTTTTTTAAGGGCTACTTTATTTGAATCTCTCCCATCTCAAATCATCTCCAGTAAATTCTAAAATTCTAAACTTGTCTAAAATCCTAGATAGAATTCTTTGAGTATAAGTATTTCCTATTTGAGATGGTGTTAAGTTGGTTGATATAATAATTTTTTTACCAGTAACAAGTCTTGTGTTTACAATATTGAAAATCTCTCCACTAGTAAAAGAATTATTAAGTTCAGTACCAAGGTCATCTATTATTAATAAATCACAATCAAACAAGTTTTTATAATTTTCTTCACTTATTTGATTGTTTGGGTCTCTTCTAAATTTATAGTCTTCAAGAATATCTAAAATTCTAAAAGAAGTTTGATAGATTACAACATTACTTTTGTCTAACAATTCTTTTGCAATACAGTTACACATGTATGTTTTACCTAGTCCAGTAGAACCATAAAACAATAGGTTTTCATTATTATCCACCTTAAAGTCATGAACAAAATTTTCGCAGATACTTAGATTATTTAACATGTTTTCTCTTGGAGAGATTTCTCCATCGGGACTCTTCTTAGGAGAAAATATATTCAAGTTAAAATTCGAAAAATTTTCCTGACTTAAAATTCTATCTAAGTTAGACATTTTATAAGCCTCATTTACAATTTCTTGTTTTAGACAAGAGCATTTTTCACCATTAGGTAAAAATCCTTTGTCTTTACAAGAGTCACATTGAAACTTTATTTCTAAGTAATCAAGAGATATATTATTTTTAAGTAAAAGTTCTTCTTTTCTCAATTTTAAAGATTCTATAGTTTCCTTAGACTCATTTACAATTTCATCTTTAGATTTAGGATTCAAAAGAACTGTTTTAGCTAAGTTAAGACCTATTTTAGAAATCTCATCATCTATAGATTTTATCTCAGGAATCCTATTATAGACTTCATTTTTTCTATGTTCTAAGAGTAGTTCATTTTTATCTCTTTTATTGGCATATTTAGCCAGTATTTTTCTTATTTTATCTTCATTCATTTAATCACCTACTTAAACTTTTCTTTTTGACTTTTTTTAATAATTTCATCGAGTTCATCAGATGTATATTGAGTAAATGTTTCGTTGAAATTATGAAACTTAGTTTTCTTGTAAGTATTGTTGTTTTGAGTAGTATTAATCTGCTTTTTATTAATATTCTCCTTAACTATACGTTCTTCCTCTTTTTGCTTTAAATCATTTAAATTTTTTATATTTTTTTCGTGCCAATTTTTAATTATTCCATTTATATAAGATATACTTGGGTTTGGTATATTCTTAGATTTAGAACATGCATTTACTATTAAGTCCATATCCATGTCAAATTTATCAAACCAAGCATCCATAAGTTCTTTTTCTGATTTCGTTGCTTGTCTTGAAAATCCCAATTCATTGAAAATAGTTTTATATAAAATATATCGTTCGCTTCTAATTAAGAAGCTATCTTCAACATCTTTTGGGGTATATAAATTTGAATCATACCAGTTTCTAATAATGCCTTCGATGTATTTAACTGGTTTAGATGTACCAGTTTTATCTTTAACATATTCATAAGCACAAAGTATCATATCAGGGCCCATGTTGTATTTATTCATTACATCCATAATACTTATTTTTTCGCTTGGGTCAAGATATCGACCAACTATTTTATTTATAGAATTGAACATCTTTCTAATACTTGGATTTTCAGAAGTAGATACAACTTTATCTGTATTAGATTTTACAGATGAATTATTACCTAATATATTTTCGATATAGAAATTCTTTAAATCTAAAAATTCTATTGAATAATTAAAATTATCAGATTCTCCATTGTCATGTATTTTTATAATCTTTTTTTCTTCCCAGAATTTCCAAGCAGATAGTACATCAGACAAAGGTATATTTAGGTTCTTGGCTATTGAGCTATTGTCAAACTTAGGATTAGAAGTAATATCACATGCCTGTCTATAGCCTAAAAGATAAACTTTTACGTATAACCCGTCCGCCATTGGCATAAATATATCTATAAAGATATTGGGAATAGTGATTTCACCTAAATCTATTTCATTGCTTTCTTTGAAAAACATTTTATCACCTCAGATTAAATTATATCATTTTTTGTATTACATTTGGTTGTAAACAAATAAAAGGTCATAAGATTAGCATGTAAATATTTTCTAAAAGTATTCATTTTAAAAAGGAGGAGATATTTTGGTTATAAAATTCAACCAAAAAGTAAGAAGAACATTATCAGTAGCAATTTTATTTATGGTACTAATAATAGGTTGCTTCATAGAAAAGGATGACAGTTTAGAAGCATACAAAGAAAAATCTAATTCAAAGATAAATCAATATAATATGGATGTTATATTTGATGATGAAACTAAGAGGTTAATGTGTAATCAGAGTGTTGAGTACATAAATAATACAAAATCAAATATGGATAAAATATATTTCCATATATATCCGAATGCTTTTTCTAAAAAAGAATTTGCTCCTTTTGAAAAAGATGAGATGACAAGAGCCTATCCTAATGGATTCAATGAAGGATATATAGATATAAAAAACATACTAAATAATAGTAGTAAAATGGAATATAAAATCAAAGGAGATAAAAATGATATATTAGAAATAGAATTAGGAAAAGAGTTAAAGCCAAATGAAAGGATATCACTGGATATAAAATATAATGTAAAAATACCAAACTCAGTGGGAAGATTTGGATATGGAGAAAACACTATAAATATTACTAATTGGTTTCCTATAGCTTGTGTTAATGATGAAAGAGGATGGAATATAAAGAGTTATGAAACTATTGGAGACCCATTTTATAGTGAAACTAGTGATTTTCATGTGAAACTATTGATTCCAAATAAGTATAAGATTGCTCATACAGGTAAACTTGTTAATGATAAACATGATAACAAGAAAATGTTGTATGAAATAGAGGCTGAAAACGTTAGGGACTTTGCGTTTATATTAAGTAGTAAATTTGATGTAAATAAAGTAGATTCAAAGGGAGTAGCTATTAGTACATACAATTTAAATAAGAAGCTTTCTAGCAGAGCAACAGAGATTGCAAAAGATTCAATAAATATATTTAGTGAGTTGTTTGGCAAATACCCATATAAAGAATATTCTGTTGTAGCAAGTGATTTCTTTATAGGTGGCATGGAATATCCTATGCTTGTTATGATAGACCAAGGCTTATATAATGAAAAAAATGAGTTTTTGCTTGAGTATGTTATAGCACATGAAACAGCGCACCAATGGTGGTATTCTGCTGTTGGAAACGATGAAATAAGTGAACCTTGGTTAGATGAAGCTCTTACTGAATACTCTACAATAGTTTATTTTGAACAAAAATATGGGAAGGAAATGGCAAATAAACTTATAAAAACTATGCAAATACAAACAAAGAGTTATTTGAGTGAAAACATATTTAAACCATCAAATGAGTATAAGAATTCTACTGAATACAGTTTAAATGTTTATACAAAAGGAGCAACAGCTTTTAATGAAGTAAGAAAAGAGGTTGGGGATAAGGTATTCTTTGAAACACTAAATGAGTATTATAATAAATACAAACATAAAAATGCTAATGGAAGAGCCTTTGTAGAGTTATGGAACAGTAAAGGGGTAGATATAAATAAGATTATAAGTGAATACAAGTAAATTTCGTACAGAGTATTAAATTTTATTTAATACTCTGTTTTTTTGGTATAATATAATTTATAAGGCAGAAAAAGAGGTGAAATAATGCTAAAGTATTGTTCAGTAGGAAGTGGTAGTAGTGGAAATTGCCACTATATAGGATATAAAAATACTAATATACTAGTAGATGCAGGATTAAGTGGAAAGAGAATAACTACAGGTCTTAAAGACATTGGAGTAGATTCAGATAAATTAAAAGGGATATTTATAACTCATGAGCATATTGACCATATAAAAGGGGCAGGGATATTATCAAGAAAGTTTGATATACCAGTGTTTGCTAATATAAAGACATGGTGTTCTATGAAAGACAAGCTTGGTGATATTAAGGATAAAAATATGAAGGTCTTTGAAAATGATAAAACTTATTCATTAGGAGATGTTATAGTAAGGCCTTTTTCGATAGAACATGATGCAGCTGACCCAGTTGGATATAATTTCTATACAGAAAACGATGAAAAAATGTCTATAGCTACTGATATAGGGTGTATAACTGAAAATATAAAAAAACATCTATATAAATCTAAATTAGTGGTATTAGAATCAAATTATGACCCTAATATGCTTATGATGGGTTCATATACATATGCTTTAAAGAAAAGGGTAATGTCAAATACTGGACATTTATCTAATGAAGATGCAGCAAATTTCTGTGTTGAACTTATTGATAAAGGTACAGAATCTATATTATTAGCACATTTAAGTAAAGAAAATAATTTTCCAGAATTGGCATATGAAACTTCAAAAGGAGTATTAGCATCAAATGATATAGTAGTTGGGCAGGATGTAAAACTAGATGTATTATCACGTAATGATGTTTCTAATGTTTATAAGATGAAGTAGAGGTGAATAACTTTGCTAAAAAGAAATTTCGAAAATGTTGAGGATAATAAAATCTTATATTCTATAAAGCAAGGGATGATTTTAGCAATACCTGCTATTATGACTGGTTCAATTGCTCTTGTTATTTTGAATCTTCCAATAAAAATTTATCAAGAATATATAGCAAGTTTATTTAATGGTGAAATTTCAAATATTCTTACATTTATAAATGATTCTACTTTAGGAATTATCTCATTGATAATATTGTTGACAATAAGTTATAGCTATGGAAAAATCTATGGGAGCAAGTATACAGTACTTGTTCCTATCGTTGCAATGTGTTCTTTTTTAGTGTTTTCACATGGTAATGAACTGGATTCTTATGTGGAAATATTTAAAACAAAGTGGTTGTTTACAGCTATTATTGTTTCCATAACGTCTTCTATATTATTTGTAAAGCTCACAGAATCGTTTATTACAAGTGTAAAATTTCATACAGAAGGGGCAGATGCTGATTTTAATATGGTTGTTTCAGCAATAATTCCCTTCATAATTGTAGTATTTTTATTTTCTATTTTGCGTGTAATAGTAATAAATCTAATTGGAAGTTCGAATTTTCAAGATATATTTTATAATTTATTCTCAAATATATTTAAGAGTATGGGAAGAAACCTTATGAGTGCTTTGCTGTTTATATTTCTAATGCATTTTATGTGGTTCTTTGGTATTCATGGGAGCAACGTACTTGATACAGTTGCAAAAAATTTATTTGAAAATGGAATGGCAATTAACATAAATTTAGTTAACAATAATCAATTACCAACAGAAATTTTTACTAAGACTTTTTTTGATACAATGGTTTTATTGGGTGGATGTGGAGCTTTGTTATGTTTAGTAATTGCCATTTTTCTTAGTGAGAAGCGTATAAATGTAAGGAAGCTGGCTAAAATTGCTTCAATACCAGCTCTTTTTAATATAAATGAAATGTTAGTTTTTGGGATTCCGATTGTTTTTAACTATATTATGTTCATACCTTTTATAATTACACCTATAATTCTAACAATTACAAGTTATGTAGCTATGGCTACAGGGCTTGTACCTTGTACAGTTTCTGCTGTAGAGTGGACATCACCGATATTTTTAAGTGGATATATGGCTACGGACTCAATAAGAGGAAGTTTGTTGCAATTGTTTAATTTGTGTGTAGGAGTTATGATTTATATTCCATTTATAAAGATGTCACAAAATAGATATATTTACATGTTCAAAAATAATATAGAAAACTTAACAAATTTAGTAAAGAAGTGTGAATTAACAGGAGAACAACCAAATATTTTAAATCACAGTGGAAAAATAGGTTCAATCTCAAAAATGCTAGCATCGGATTTAAAGTTTGCTATGAAAAAGGAAGAAATAGAGCTTTTTTACCAACCGCAAGTTAATTATGATGGAAATGTTGTAGGGGCAGAGGGATTACTTAGATGGAGACATTCAATAGGGGGATTTATTTATCCACCACTTGTTATACTTTTAGCTAAAGAAGAAGGTTTTTTAGATGAACTTGGAGAGTATATTATTAATAAAGCTTGTATTGATTTAAAGAAAAGTGAAAGCTTACTAATAAATCCTATTAAATTTTCTGTAAATATATCTCCAGACCAACTTAATGACCCTAATTTGCCAGAGCAAATAAAAAATATAATTGAAAATAAGAATATCAATCCTAATATGCTTGGCATAGAAATCACGGAGCAAGTTGCACTGTCAGGCTCCCAGATAATCATTGAACGTATAAATGCGATACATGACTTAGGAATAAAGCTTATTATGGATGATTTTGGAATGGGACATAGTTCTCTTATATACCTTCAAAATAATAATTTTGATATAGTTAAGTTAGATGGCTCTCTTGTTAAAGAGATACTTATAAACAAAAGAAGTAGTGAAATCATAATGTCTATTGTAAATCTTTCAAAAAACCTAGATTTTGATATAATCGTGGAGTATGTTGAAAATTTAAATCAGAGAGATAAGTTGTATGGCCTAGGATGTGAAATATATCAAGGATATTATTATAGTAAAGCTATACCTTTTGAGGAGTTTATAGATTATGCAAATCGAGCACTTGCTAAATAACTTTTCTAATGATTTGTAAGTTATATTAGTATATAAATTTGTAATAAGATTAGGTTTAGGAGAAGTATATGAATATAAGTATAGTTGTAGTAGGTAAAATTAAAGAAAAATATTTAAAGTTAGGTATTGATGAATTTAGAAAGAGACTTTCTAAGTATTGTAAGTTGGAAATTATAGAGCTAGATGATGAAAAAGCTCCAGAAAATTTAAGTGCCAAGGAAATGGAAATTATAAAAGATAAAGAAGGAAAGAGAATTTTAGGGAAGATAAAGCATAATAGTTATGTTATAGCTTTGGCTATTGATGGAAAGAATTTGTCTTCTGAAGAACTTGCTAAGACCATGAGTGATTTAGCAGTTAGAGGAAATAGTAGTATCTGTTTTATAATAGGAGGTTCTTTAGGACTTTCTGATGAGGTCTTAGCTAGGGCTGATTATAGATTGTCTTTTTCTAGGATGACTTTTCCTCATCAGATGATGAGATTGATATTGTTAGAGCAGATTTATAGGGCTTATAGAATAAATAATGGAGAACCGTATCATAAGTAAGTAATACGGTTTTATTTTTTATATGTGAAATGATATACAGTTACTTATAATAAAATTTGTATTTAATTTGATAAAAATAGGTAGCTCTAAAGCATTTACATAGAAAGTTGTATAGTTACAACCTATAATTTATTTTTTTATAAAAGGGGGGAGTTTGAATAACTAATATCCAATAGCAAAATATTAAATTATTAATAAAATATAACAACGAATTATAAATTGGTAGAAAGGAAGTATATAATGCAGTATGTATTAATTCATGGTCTTGGACAAAATTCATCAAGTTGGGATAAAGTAATTTCTTATATGAGAGGACAAGAGAGGCTTATATGTCCAGAATTATCTTTATTTCTAAGAGAGGGAGATGTAACGTATTCGAATCTATATCAATCCTTTTCACAGTATTGTGATGATTTTTCGGAACCTTTAAACCTATGTGGACTTTCATTGGGGGGAGTTCTTGCATTAAATTATGCGATAGATAATCCTTCAAAAGTTAAATCCTTGATATTGATAGCGACACAATATGAAATGCCAAAAGTATTACTCAAACTTCAAAATATTATTTTTAGATTTATACCTCAGAAATCTTTTAAGGGTATGGGACTTAGAAAGAAAGATTTTATTGAATTAATAAATTCAATGATGAATTTAAATTTTAGTGAAAATCTAAAAAATATTTCATGCCCTGTGTTGGTTATATGTGGAGAAAAAGATAAAGCAAATAAAAAAGCTACAAGTAATATAGCTAAAGGTATAATAAAATCAGAAATTCAATTTGTGAAAAATGCTGGACATGAGGTAAATACCGATTCACCAAAAGAATTAGCAAAAATAATCAGATTCTTTTATTGTAAACAAAAACTATAATAATACAAATTACTAAATAGATTTGATACAACTGAACCAAATAAATATAAGATACATAAAATTCAATTTAAAGAGGTGTTTTTTTAGATGGTATGATTTATACTTCTATATAAATTTTGTGAGTTGATTGTTGATGGTGAGCCGTATCACAAATAAGTGATACGGTTTTTTCAGTTTAGCAATTAATAATATTAAAATAATAAAAAAGTATTGAAAGTATATTACATTTGAGGTAGAATTAAATAAAATATTATAACATTATAATGTTTAAGTTGATTGTTAATAAAAATTTGGAGGTAAATATATGATAAAAATAATGTTGGCTTGTTCAGCGGGAATGTCTACAAGTTTATTAGTTACTAAGATGGAAGATGCAGCTAAAGAAAGCGGTATAGAGTCACAAATTTGGGCAATACCAGAATCAAATATACAAAATGAAATAGAAAAATGTGATGTTTTATTATTAGGGCCACAAGTTAGATATGTATTGTCTAAGGCTCAGGAAATAGCTAAGCCACATAATATACCAGTAGAGGTTATAAATATGATGCACTATGGTACAGTTAATGGAAAAGCTGTTTTAGATAGAGCAATAGAACTTAACAACGCTAAGTAATAGAAAATATAACGTATTTTTAATATATAAATTGGGAGAATCAAGGGATGGACGAAAAGATTATAGAGATTTCTTTTGGTATAATAGGCTATGCAGGTGAAGGTAAAGGATTAGCTTTTGAGGCAATACAAGAAGCTAAAAATGGAAACATAGAAAAAGCAAAAGAATTATTAAAAGAGTCTAAGGAAGTTATAAATAAGGCGCATAGATACCAAACAGAATTAATACAAAATGAAGCTAGTGGGAATAAGACTGAAATGAGTGTTATACTTGTACATGCACAAGATCACTTAATGAATGGTATGAATTTTCAACAGTTAGCTGAGGAAATAGTTGACTTACATTTGAGGTTACAAGATAAATAAAAATTAAAGAGAATAAAATGAAAGAGTTCTAAAAATATAAATTATGTACTGCACACCAATCGTTAGAATGTTGGTTCAATAATTGAAGTGTAGTACACTAAGTTTATTTTGAGGACTCTTTTTATATTGAGTTTAAAGTTAATGTATATTTACTATTAATAGTATAAGATTATATGTTATAATATTATAACATATAATTTAAGAGGTGAATCATGTTAAAAAATCAACCATTATATATACAAGTCGTAGAGATATTAAAGCAAAAAATATTAAATAATGAATATAAAATCGATGAAAATATTCCAACAGAAAGAGAGTTAGAGCAAGAGTTTGGGGTTAGTAAAATTACTGTTAGAAAAGCTATTGAGATATTAGAATCAGAAGGATATGTAGAGAAAAAGAGTGGAAAAGGGACAAAAGTAATAAGCAATAGTCTTTTTAATAAGCTATCTAAGGCAGATTCTTTTTCAAGCATACTTTTATCTAAAGGTCATAAGTTATCTAAAGAGACTATTTCAATTGAAAAAATTATAAATGATACAAACTCACAAGTATTTAGTATATTTGGAGAAAAATGTAGCAAGATTACTAGAATGTATTACTTGGATAGTAAACCATATATATATTTTACTCATTATATACCTTTTGACGAAAATCTAACTGTTGAAAGTTTTAATAATGAAAGTTCTTTATATATGTATTTATATAGGAGAGATATAAATATAACTAGGTTTGAAGATGAATTTTTTATAGAAGAATCAGAACTGGAAGTATCAAAGGCTCTAAATCTAGAAAAAGACACATTACTTGGAAGAAAGAGAAAGACCTATGATGAGAATGATAGTATCGTTGAGTTATCATTTGCAAGATACAATACAGAAGTACAAAATTATGTAATTAAATATGAAATATAATATAATAAAAATCCTGAGTTTATTAAAATGATAATATGCTCAGGATTTTATTTTATAAAAATAAATAAGATTATAACATTATGATGTTTACAATTAAAGATTATAATGTTATAATCTTATTAATCAAATAAGTGATATTATCAATTACATAAAAATTAGTTTTCATCATGAAATCGTTATTGTGTTGTAAATAAAGGGGAATATCACTAATATAGGGGGGAACTATGGAAAAATTCGCAAGTTTTTTAGAGCGTAAGATTATGCCTGTAGCAGCGAAGATAAGCAATCAAAGACATATGAGAGCTGTAAGAGCAGGTATAATAGCAACATTACCACTAACGATAGTGGGATCATTTTTTACAATATTATTAAACATACCTATTGATGCTTATATGGATTTTATAGCTCCATTCAGAGAAACGTTAGATATACCGTTTAGATATACTGTAGGATTTTTATCTCTATACGCTACTTTTGGAATAGCGTCGTCACTTGCTAAAAGTTATAATCTAGACACAACAGGTGTTGGGATGCTTGCAGTTATGGCATTTTTAGTTTCTACAATAGTTCCAACTCAAGTAGTTGAACCAGTAGGGGGAGTTATAGAAGCTGGTAGATGGATGGATATGGCGAAACTTAATTCACCATCATTATTTGGAGCAATCGTAACATCATTAATTACAGTTGAGATATATCGTTTCATGAAGGAAAAGAATATTACAATTAAGATGCCAGCAGGGGTGCCACTAGAGGTTTCAAACTCATTTACTGCATTATTACCAACAGCAGTAGTACTAATGTTATTCTGGGTAATAAGACATATATTAGGATTTGATATAAGTTCAGCACTAAGTGCTATGTTATCACCTTTAAAAGGATTCTTATCAGGAAATAGTTTAGGTGGTGGAATACTAACAGTATTCTTAATAACAGTATTCTGGGTACTTGGAATACATGGTCCAGCTATAATGGGTCCAGTAATAAGACCTATATGGGATATGTCTATAGCAGAAAATATAACTGCATTCACAGAAGGAGTATCAGCTCATGCAATGCCAAATATATTTACAGAACAATTTTTACAATGGTATGTATGGATAGGAGGAGCAGGAGCTACTCTTGCATTAGTTGTAATGTTTATGTTTTCTAAGTCAAAATACCTAAAAAGTTTAGGCAGATTAGGATTTTTACCAGGATTATTTAACATAAATGAACCTATAATATTTGGAGCACCAATAGTTATGAATCCAATACTAGGAATACCATTTATAATTGGGCCTATAATAATGACAGTTCTATCGTATGTTCTTACTATTACAGGTATTATACCTATGATGGTAGCAAGATTACCATTTGCAATGCCAGCACCAATAGCAGCAGTAATGAGTACTAACTGGAGTATAATGGCAGGTATCTTAGTATTAATCAACTTTGCGATATCATTTGTTGTTTATTATCCATTCTTCAAGGTTTTTGAAAAGCAACAATTACAAAGAGAGCAAAAAGAAATGAGTGAAAGTTTATAAAAATACATATAATAGAAGTTTTGTACTGTATATAATATAGAAAAAACTTACAAATTATTAAAGGTGAAGGTAGGAGGAATTATCTTCACTTTTATTTTATATATCAAAAAAAGTGTAATTTTAGGAGGAGAAAGATGGAAAGAAGATTAGGAATATCAGTATATCCAGAGCATAGTAATATGGAAGATGATAAGACATATATAAAAATGGCTTCAAAGTATGGATTTAAAAGAATATTTATGTGTATGCTTTCAATTACAAGACCAAAGGAAGAGGTTAAAAAACATTTTAAAGAGATTATAACTTATTCAAGAGACTTAGGATTTGAAGTAATCCTTGATATAGCTCCAAATATATTTGATATATTAGAAATATCTTATGATGATTTAACATTTTTTAATGAGTTAAGTGCTAGTGGAATAAGACTTGACTATGGATATGATGGAAGTAAAGAAGCTATGATTTCTTTCAATCCATATGATTTAAAAGTAGAGCTAAATATGAGTAATGATGTAGCGTACTTAGATAATATAATTACTTACAAGCCAAATGTAAATAATATATATGGTTGTCACAATTTTTATCCTCAAAGGGGTACAGGCTTGCCATATGATTTCTTTGTAAGATGTTCAAATAGATTTAAAAAGTATGGAATAAGAACTGCCGCTTTTGTTAATTCAAAATACGCAACAATAGGACCTTGGAATATAAATGATGGACTGTGCACACTTGAAATGCATAGAAATTTAGATATAGCTACAGCAACTAAGCACTTATTCGCAACTGGTTTGATTGATGATGTTATTGTAGGAAATGCATATGCAAGTGAAGATGAATTAAAAAGAATGTCTGAAGTAAATAAATATCAAGTTGTATTTAGTGTAGTAGCTGAGGAAAAAACTTCTGAAGTAGAAAAAACAATAATAGTAAATGAGCAACACTTTAGAAGAGGGGACATAACTAATCAGGTAGCAAGATCTACAGAGGTAAGAAAAAAATATGCTAAAGAAAATTTCCCTAAACATGATAATACGGGCATCTTTAAAAGAGGAGATGTAGTGATTGGTAATGATGACTTTGGAAAGTATAAAGGGGAATTACAGTTGATACTTCAAGATTGTGAAGATGAAAGAAAAAATAAGGTTGCCAGAATAACAGAAGATGAAATAATACTTTTGGACTTTATTGAACCTTGGAGTAAATTTAAGCTTGTTTTAGAGGGAGAGTAAAGTGAAGATAGACATATTAATCAAAGGTGGAAAAACAGTAGATAAAAGTATAATTGATATAGCTATATTAGATGATAAAATAATAGAAGTAAAAAATCAGATAGATGATTCTAAGTATCAGGCAAACCAAATTATAAACCTAGACGGAAAGACATTTATTAGCGCAGGGTGGATAGATATACATACACACTGCTACGAAAGGTTAGAGATTTATAAAGATTATCCTGATGAGGTTGGAATAAAAAGTGGAGTTACTACTGTAGTAGATACAGGGACAACAGGTGCTTTAGATATAGAGAAATTTTATGAGGATACTAAAAAGTACAAAACAAACGTGTATGCTTTAATAAATATTGCTAAGCAGGGAATAACATCTCAAGATGAACTTTCAAATATGATGAACATTGATGAGGATGAACTTAAAAATGCAGTTAAAAAATATAAAGATTTTGTTGTTGGAATCAAAGCTAGAATGAGTAAAAGTGTTGTAATTTCAAATGGAATTGAACCTTTGAAGTTAGCTAAAAGAATTAAAAAAGAACTTAATCTACCTATGATGGTTCACTTTGGAAGCTCTCCTCCAACTATAGAGGATATATTAGGTTATATGGAAAAAGGAGATATATTAACTCATATATATAATGGAAAACCAAATGGAATATTAAAAGGTAATAAGATTAAAGAGGAAATTATAGAAGCTAGAGAAAGAGGTATAATCCTTGATGTAGGTCATGGAACAGAAAGTTTTAGTATGGATGTTGCAATGAAAGCTAAGGATGTGGGACTTTTTCCAGATACCATAAGTACAGATATATATATTAAAAATAGAATAAATGGTCCAGTATATAGCTTATCTACAACAATGGAAAAGTTTATATATATGGGTTACTCACTTGAAGATATAATAAATAAGGTTACTAAAAATGCAGCAAATGCAATAAACTTGAAAAATAAAGGTTTAATAAAAGAAGGATATGATGCTGATTTAACTATATTTGACGTGGTGAATGAAGAAAAAGAACTTCAAGATTCTTTGAATAAGTCAGTAATCACAAATACGTCCATAAAGCCAAGAGCGGTAGTAATTAATGGAGAGTATTTGAATATAGGTGAGTCTACAAAGGAGAATGAATAGGAAGGAGAGAATATTGTATGAGTAGTGTATTTGAAAAGTACTCTGTAAGACGTGTTATAAATGCCTCAGGTAAGATGACTATACTAGGGGTGTCAACATTAGATAAGGAAGTTATTGAAGCAATAGGTGAAGGGTGTAAAAATTTCTTTATAATAGAAGAGCTTGTAAATAAAACAGGTGAATATATAGCAAATTTATTAGAGTGTGAAAGTTCAGTAATAGTTTCTAGTGCATCTGCTGGAATTGCACAGAGTGTAGGTGCAATGATAGCAAGGGATGATATGAGTCTAGTTTACAATATAAATAATCCTAAAAAGCAAGTTAAAAGGGAAATAATAATTCCAAAAGGGCATAATGTTGACTATGGAGTCCCAGTAGAAACAATGATAAGACTTGGAGGAGGAGAAGTTGTTGAGGCTGGCTATGCTAATATGTGCAACAAGGAACATATAAGAAGAGAGATAAATGACAATACAGCGGCAATTATGTATATTAAATCTCATCATTGTGTTCAAAAGAGTATGCTAAGCGTATTAGATGCAGTACAAGTTGCCAAAGAATACAATTTACCTTTAATAGTAGATGCAGCGGCAGAGGAAGATTTAAAAGTATACTATGAACTAGGAGCAGATTTAGTGATATACAGTGGCGCAAAGGCTATAGAGGGACCTAGTTCAGGGTTAGTAATAGGTAAGAAAAAATATATAGATAATGTAAAGCTTCAATCAAAGGGTATTGGAAGAGCTATGAAAATAGGAAAAGAAAATATAGTAGGTTTAACATGTGCAATTGAGAGATATATAAATAATGATAAAGTAACTTTAAAAGAAATGGAGGATAAGCTAAATCCATTTATAGACAAGATAAATACTCTAAATGGGATAAGTGCTAATATAACTAGAGATTCAGCGGGCAGAGAAATACTGCGTGGAGAAATTAATTTTAATGAAGATATAATAAATAAATCAATACAACAAATTATAAATGAGCTTAGAGGTGGAGAGATATCCATATACACTAGAGATTATAAGGCTAATGAAGGCAAGATAGAGGTTGATATAAGAAGTGTAAGTAAAGATGATTTAGATATTATTTATAATATAATAAAAGAGATAATAGAAAAATAGAAAATAAGGTAAATAAAACGATAATGACTTATTAAATTAAATTTTACTAGAAGAGGGGATTAATATGAATTGTACACCAAAATATTATAAAGATAGAGTTTGTTTAAATGTTCTTGCAGGAAACATAAAAAATTCTAAAGAAGTATATGATGCTTGCGATGGGCATGTATTAGTAGGAGTACTATCGAAGAATTATAGTACTGTAGAAGCAGCTATTAAAGATATGAAAAAGTATTCAAAGGAAATAGATAATGCAGTATCTGTAGGACTTGGAGCTGGAGACCCAAATCAATCAAATATGGTATCTCAAATTTCTAAAGAACTTCAACCACAACATATAAACCAAGTATTTACAGGTATAGCTACATCTAGAGCATTACTTGGTCAAGACAATAGCATAATAAATGGATTAGTTTCTCCAACTGGTAAGCCAGGATTTGTAAAGATATCTACAGGTCCATTAAGCTCAAAGGAGGAAGATGGTATAGTTCCTATAGTGACAGCTATAGCTATGATGAAGGATATGGGAGGAAGTTCAGTTAAGTTTTTCCCAATGGGAGGGCTTAAAACAAAAGATGAATATATAGAAGTTGCAAAAGCTTGTGCAAAGCATGACTTTTATCTAGAGCCAACAGGAGGTATAGACTTAGATAACTTCAAAGAGATAGTTCAAATTGCACTTGATAATGGTGTAGAAAAAGTTATACCTCATGTTTATACATCAATAATTGATAAAGAAACAGGTTGTACAAAAGTAGAAGATATAAAAACACTTTACAAAATAATAAAAGAATTATTGGGGTAGATTTATGAATATATTAGCTTTTGGTGAAATAATGATGAGACTTTCAGTACCTGATTATAAGTTTTTAACACAAACAGACCAATTAAATTATGTAATTACAGGTACAGGGTTAAATATATTATCTGGACTTCAAAATTTTGGATACAATACCTATATGTTAACAAAGTTGCCTAATAACAATGTAGGTAAAGCATCAAGTGCAAACATAAGAAAGCTTGGAGTAAAAGATGATTTTATTACATATGGAGGAAATCATATAGGAGTATATTTTCTTGAGACTGGATATGGAGAAAGGCCTTCAGAAGTGACTTATTTAAATAGGCTAAATAGTTCATTTTGCGAGAGTAGGCTACAAGAATATGATATTGATAATTGTCTAGAAGGAATAGATGTAGTCCACATATGTGGGATTGCTATGCAACTTACAGATTCAGTTAAAGAGATTGCTTTAGAACTAGCTAAAAAGTCTTATGAAAAGGGAATAAAAGTATTCTTTGATTTTAATTTTAGACAATCGCTAAATCCAGACAAGACTTATGATAATTTAGTAGATGATTATAAAAAAATACTACCATATTGCCATGGATTATTTGCTAGCTATAGAGATATAAATAAAATACTTAATATAGACGCTCTAGATATAAAATCGAGTTCAGAATTGATTAAAAAAGAGTATGATATAGAAATTGTGGCTGGAACTATGAGAAGATTTGATGATATGAACAATAGATTTATAAAGGGATATATATCAAATAATGATGGCTATTTTGAAAGTAAGGAATATAAGTTAGAAATATATGACAGAGTTGGTGCTGGAGATGGATATGTAGCAGGAATTATATATTCATATTTGGAAAAGATGAGCAATGAAGATATAGTTGAGTTCGGGGTTGCTAGTTCAGTGCTAGCCCATACAACTTATGGGGATAATTCTTTAGTAAGTACGAATCACGTATTTAGACTTATGAACAATGAAAAATTAGATATATTGAGATAGTATTAATAATGAATGAAAAATTAAATAATAAGTAGATAGAAAATAGCATTAACCATAGAAAGATGGTTAATGCTATTTTTATAGTTAATATTAATTAATTTTATATTATAGAAATAAATTTTTCTAATGCTGGATTTGTATTGTTTTTATTCCATACAACTACAACTTCTATTCTATTTTGTACTTCATTTATGGGTACAATTGCAATATCCTGCTTTATCATAGTATCTACAACACAAAATGAAGGTAAAATGGATATACCCATATTAGAGGCAACTAATGATTCAATAGTATTAAGATCATTTGAACGTTGCACAACATTAGGTACAAATCCCGCTTCACGATATCTATTTTGTATCATGGACTTCTGCCCATATTCATCGCCTGTTTCCTTTACAAAAATAAACTTCTCATGTTGTAGCTCAATTAAATCAATATAATCCTCATTGCAAAGTGGATGACCAGGGGGTAAAAGAGCTACCAAAGAATATCTTTCTACAGTTTTATATTCAAAATCTTTTAATGGTTGATTTTCTGGATTAATAACAAAGGCAAGATCCATAAAATTATTTTTCACTAAGTTTAAAAGTTCAGTTATCTCGTTAGTACAAATTTCCATAGATATATTAGGGTATGTATTAGAAAATTCTTTTAAATATTGTTGAAATTTGTTTTTTTCATATCCTATTAAGATTCCAATACTCAAAGTTCCAAAAGAACCATGTGCAAATTGTTGTGTTTTTTCAATAGCATCATTGATATTTTTTATTATAGTACGTGCCTCAGATAAAAAAACTTTTCCAGCTGGGGTTAGTTCAACATGTCGTTTACTTCTTGTAAATAGAGTTACATTTATTTTTTCTTCTAAAGCTTTTATTTGTTGTGTAATAGCAGTTTGGGAAATATAAAACTTTTCTGCTGTTTTGGTAAAACTTAGATTTTCTGCTACAGATATAAAATATTCTAATTGTTTAGTATTCAAATAATCACCCCTATTTAAACTTGATTGTTTGTAAACATTGTTTATATATAATTAAAACTTATTATAGTATAAGAAAATTTACTTTTAAAGAATATTGGAAAATATTTGTATAAAAATATATGTTTTAAACATATCTTTATACTAGATTTTATAAACTTATTAATAAGAATAACTTATATATTCCCATGAAAACGATATTGGATTTAAGTAAGTTTGTCCCATAAAATGAAAGTATACCAATTAATAATATTTTAAATGAGAAAGGAGAAAAAATGGAGGATAAATTTTACGCAAAAGGAAAAGGAAATAACGGATATGTTAAAAACCTTGAAGTTTGTTCCTTTAATGACTTAGATGGAACTTGTGGAATGTTTCAAATGGCTCTGTACAAAAGAGATGAAAAATACTATTTATATGGATGTTGTTTTGGAGGAAGCAAAAAAAATGGAGTAATGATTAGTGATGTTACAGATCCTTATAATCCACACTTTATAAAACATTTTCAAATGTTAGATCCAAAAGAGTACCCTACAACAACAACTCCAAAAATTCAAATAGCAGATGATTTAATGATAGTAGCTATGAGCTGTGGAAGTGGACCAGGAGCACTTGTTGACCAAGCTAAATTAGCAAGTATTAAGTGCGAAGCAGGAATTAGAATATATAGTTTAAAAGAAGACCCTTTAAATCCTAAGTTTTTAGGATACTGGGATTGTGGATTAAAGCATGTAATGGGTGTCCATAGATTTATGTATAATGGTGGAAGATATGTCCATTTATCAAGTGATTGTGTTGGTTTTGAAGGTTTGATTTATAGAGTCATAGATATAATAGATCCAACTAATCCAGTGGAAATAGGTAAGTGGTGGAGACCAGACCAATATGCAGATGGATATCCAAATAGAACTTTTGATCCAGGGGCAGCTCATTGTCCAGAATTTATGGATAAAGGATGGCTTCATGGACCTCCATTTGTAAGAGATGGAAAAGCATATTGTGGTTATGGTGGAGCAGGTTTAGTTGTACTAGATGTTGAGGATTTAACAAGACCAAGATGTTTAGGTGAATTACCATTTATGCCTGCATTTTCTAGTAGACTTGCAGGAGCAAGAACTCATACAGCACTACCATTACCAGAAAGAGATTTAGTTGTTGTGCAAAATGAGGGAGAACGTTTCCAATTTTTTAAGCCAGAGAATATTACAGATGTTCAAGCCATGAATAATATACATATGGTTGATGTTAGTAATCCAACAAGACCAACATTAATTGCTCAATTCCCATATCCTGAAGTACCGAAGGATTTCCCATATCCTAACTTTAATGTTGCAGGGCTAGGAAAACCAGGGCCATTTGGACCACATAACCTTCATGAGCCAATGGATAATAAACCATGGCTAGAGCAAAGAGGAGATAGAGTATATTGTTGTTATTTCCATGCAGGATTAAGGGTTTATGATGTATCAGATCCATATTACATCAAAGAGTTAGCATATTTTATACCACCAAATCCAAATAAAACACCAGAAGAATCTTATTTCCCAGGATTCCCTGGACCACGCTTGGCAGTAACAGAAGATCTTATTGTTGATGATAGAGGTTACATCATCATAGATGCCTTAGATGATGGATTCTATATATTAAAAATGAAAGAATATTAATAAATGCTAAAGAGGGAGAGTTGAAAATGAAAATACTAGGTATTTCTTTTGGAACAAAAAATGGAAATAATGACACAATGTGTAAAGTGGCACTTAAAGGTGCTCAAGAAGCAGGAGCTGGAGTAGAATTTATTCAAATGTCATCTCTTAACATTAAACATTGTACTGGATGTTGTGCATGTGTTAAGAATTTATTATCTGGAAAAGGTAGTATGTGTGTATTAAAGGATGATTTTGAATGGTTACTTGACAAAATGAAAGGTGCAGATGGGATAGTAGTTTCAGACCCTATCTTTGAAGAAGGAGCATCAGGATTATTCCATACTATAATGGATCGTTTTGGACCAAGAGCAGATAGAGGAAATAATATTATAGGAACAAAAGTTGCAGAAGCTACAGGAGGAAAAATTCCAGACCCAAGAATGCTTAATGATAAAGTAATATCATTCATGGGAATAGGAGGATCAGACTGGGGTACAAGAGTTCAATGTGAGCATGCTATGCTAGCCTTAATACCAATGTGGAAAGTTATAGATAATGCTTGGTTCCCATGGGCAAAGGAATTAGTAATGGATGACTCAAAACTTGCTCAAGTTCATCAAATAGGTTTAAACATAGTTGAAGCAGCAAAAGATTTTGACAAAGCTTTATACCAAGGAGAAGAAGGAGTCTGTCCACATTGTAATAATAGATTATTCTATCTTGAGCCAGGTACTAAAAAATCAATATGTGCTCTATGTGGTATAGTTGGAGAATTAGATACTGCAAGTGGAAAAACTGTATTTAGTTTCCAAGAAGAACAATTAGGTCATGCTCATGATACTTTAGCAGGCAAGTTTATACATGGTGATGATATTAAGAAAATGGAAGGCCATTATGCAGAAGTTCGTAAAACACCAGAATTTAAAGAAAGAAAAACAGCTTACAATTTTATAGAACCATCAACAAAAGAAAAGCATGTTGAACTTTCATTAGGAGAATAATTAAAATTTATAGTATCTATGATTGCAAATCCAATAGCAATGAGGTTGGTGGGAATGAGGCAAGCTATAGAAGCTATTAATTATAATATAGGAAATGGATAGAAAGAAAAAAGAAATATTAACACTAGCTATAGGGATTGCTTTACTACCTCCTTTATGGGCAGTGTTAGCACCTTATATAGGAATAAAAACTGGAGCTGTAGCACTTATTTGTGCAGGACTATATGTAACAAATGGTAATAAACGAAAAGATGGATTAAAAATAATGTTCGGTTTTTGGTGTGGAGATTTATGGGCAGTTTTGGCCATTTTAATTATGGAGTGTATGAATTTCAATCCAAACCTAGAATTATTTTTAACTCTTAGTATATTAGGATTTTTTGCAGTTATAATTGCATCTTTATTTGAAAAAATAATATTCCTACCAGCATGGCTTTGTGGTTGGGCCATAGGTCTAACTATTATGACAGGTGAAAGTATTATTAACTTACAAGGTCTTTATATTCAAATTGCTGTGGCTATGGTAGTAGGAGTGTGGTATGTAGGAGCAGGTGTAGATTTATTTACTATGTGTATTTTGAAGAAAGATAAAAAAACGGGAAATTGAAAGCATGTGAATATAATTTGATTATAGGAGAATGTTTATGGGATTTGAATTTAAAATAATGAGAAGTTTAATATATGTAGGACTTGCTAAGGAAGAGTATAGACCTAAATTAATGGACTGGTTATATCGCTACCATATTCCAGATAGTATTAGTAATTTTGGACCATATTGTACTAAATATGCTTTTTATCAAGCGTATCCTACACCAGATGAAGGCGAACGTTTTGGTGTACGTAAGATGCAATTAACAGAGCACTATTGGATTGTAGATGAACATATGCCTGAAATGGCAAATAGAATTATGACAGAATACATGCCTATGGATGTTCTCCGTTGGCAAGGGTGTATACCAGATGTGGAGAATAAAAAAGTTCATGAGAATGCAGAAAGTGGAGATGCAGGACGTGCAGTAGGTGGGGATAACGGATGTCCACCATTTATATTTGCTTTTGTTCCAATAAACTGGGAAGAAGATTTTAGAGGAAAAGGGCGTACTGTACAAGATGGACCAAACTATCGCTGGCAATTTATGATTAAGTATCCAGATGGCATTTCTAAAGAAGAAGGAGAAAAATGGTTCTATGATGAAGTAGTTCCATACTTTATAAACTGCTGTTATGTTAATCGTTTTGTAAGTAGTAAAATTATGATTAACTATGGAGCAACTGCCTTTGATCGTGTAGTAGAACTATGGTTTGAAGGAGAAGAAGAATGGTATAAAGCTGTGGTTGAAGGGACAAAATCATTTATCAAAAAGCCAGAATGGGCACAAGAAGAAGAGTTCCCATATTTAAAGCCGCAATTTAATATTGCATCAGTATTCTTAGGCGATATAGCAACTATGGATGCATATTCACAGTATCGTGGATATATTCCAATGAGATAAAAATTATAATTCATAACAAGCAAGTGGTGCACAATGACTATTATAGGCATCCGGTTTAGCCATAGTATCTCAAGTAAGTGGTGTGGCAATTGAAGTTGGACAATATGTATCAGCAAGTACAATAGCTACAAGTTGTTGGATTGATTTCAATTTTTAGGTGATATTCTTAATTATTCAACATTTATAGTAATGGTTATAGCTGTTATATGTAGTTTTATATTTATATTGATGATAAATAAGGCTAATAAATATGAAATAACAGCATTAGAATAAATTGATAATATTTGTTAAAAAAGAATTTAGAGTGTATTTAAAGATTAAGATGTTCCCTTTATGGTAGACAGTTGAAATAATAAAACTGTTAGAATAAAGGGAATATTTTTATGTCTAGGAAATCTTTTGAAATAAAAATTAAATATGTGCAAGAATATATTGTAAGTAAAGTATTATTATTAGAAATATGTAGACAAGATAATATTTATAACTTATCATATTAACAAGTTTACACTTGGCTTAGGAAATATAAAGCTAATGGACAAGAATCTCTTACTGATAATAGAGGTAAAAATAGATAAATACTCAGTTAAAAATGTACTAGAATTATTAGATGAGAAATGGTGTACTCATGTTTTGGAGAAATAAAAAGAGTAATTCCAAAGATTAAGAAATACTAAGCTGATTTTGACAATTCGAGATTTAGAAGATGCTGGAATTGTTAATAGGAAGCAATTTAATGAACATAAAGAGCATATATCAATAATAGGAGAATACAATGTATACAATTGGACAAGTATCTAAATTTTTAGGTATATCTAGAGATACACTAAAATTTTATGAAGACAAGGGATTAGTAAAACCTAAGAAAAATGATGAAAATGGATATAGAAAATATAATCAGTTTGATATATATGATATTACAACGATAAATTTTTATAGAGAAATTGATATCGAAATTAAAAAGATTCAAGAAATAATGAAAAGCAAGAGTATAAATAATTTAGAGCTTTTGCTAGAAGAGAAAGAACAAATCATATTGGAAGAAATAGAATATAAAAAGCTTCTTTTAAAAAAGATTCAGTTAATTAAAGAAGACTGTGACAAAATTAAAAAATATTTTGGGAAATACGCAATAAAAGAAATGAAACCTTTAGAAGTAAAGGGTAGAATAAAAAGTGTTACTGAATATGATGAATATGAAACTTTAAGAGAGAATACAGAAAGTCTAAAAAAAGCAGTTACATTAACTGCTTTAAGAAGAGTAATAAGTTTTAGTCAAGAAGGCATAACAGGAGAGAAGTTTATAATTGTAAAAGAAATAGAGGGCTTTGACAAAAACATAGAAGGTGAAGTTCTCGCTCATCCAAATTGCATTTATACTATTATTGAAGATGGAAGATGGTCAACTGGAGGAGAAAATATTGATGATAAGGTGGAAGACCGATTAAGAAAAATAGCAATAGAAAATGGATATGACTTACTTGGAATAGTCTATGTTAACATATTGCTTACTACTTACGAAGAAGGGCTTGAACGCATATTTTTAGAAATATATGCACCTATAAAAAAATAATATAAAAAACATTGACCTGAGACTTACTCATAGGTTTAAACTCATTGTATAAGCAATTATAACTTATATAGCAGTTAAATATTAATTTGAAATGAGGGTTCTTATGAGAGTAGAGAAAACATTAAAAAGACCTATAGTAAGTTTTATTATTTTAACAAATATAATTTTCTTACCACTTTTTTTATTAGCATTAGCAACTAGAATGTTAAAACTTCCAACAGTGGTATCTGACATTACTTTGTGTATATCAGCCTGGTCATCAACTTTTGCATTTATGATATTATTTAAAAAAATTTACCCAGATGAAAAATTTCTAGTATATGTAAAAGATAGATTTAGAAATAAATTTAAATTTTCAATAGTATCTATAGTAATTAGTATACAAGTTTTAATAGCTATAGTAGTTATACTTATATTAACATCTAAAAATCATGGAATAATGCCTAGCTTCACAGTTTCATCATGGGGAGCGTTTATATATTTATTCTTAAAAAATTTATTTGCAGGTCCATTAGGTGAGGAATTAGGTTGGATAGGATTTGTTCAAAGTGAACTTCAGAAAAAACATTCTACTTTAAAAGCATCAATAATAGTAGGGTTTTGGTGGGGGATGTGGCATTTACCAATATGGTTTACAACAGGATTTACAGGGATTGATTTAATAAAATATATTATATTTTTTATGATTGCGATTATATCAACTAGTATTATAGTGGCAACTTTTTATAATTTAAATAAAACTTTGTTAGTATCTATTATAATACATCAACTATTTAATTTTCTAATTGGGATAATTAGTGGAAGTTTAATAGAACTTATAAAATACTATGCAATATTATATTTGGTATTTGCAATTGTATTGATAGCTATAAATCCAAGAAATGCACTATATAAAAAGTTTTCTAAAAACACAACACAAACTCTTTAAGAGTGTAAGGGAGAATCATGTCATAAATGAGTGATATGATTCTCCCTTACTTATTAATTAATTTTAAGTGAAAAATATTTGTAAGCATTCTCTTAAATCTGATTCTATTTTTAGTAGGTTTTTTATAAATAAAAAATTTATAGGATATTATTTACTGTTATGATAAAATATAAAGAAATTGTTTTAGGAACCTGGAGGAATAGATATGGTTTTATTGGTTGTTGATACACAAAAACTAATAACAAATGAAAAGTTGTATAATTTTCATGGATTTGTAGTAAACGTAGAGAATTTAATTGATACAGCAAGAAAAAATAATATAGAAGTAATAATCATTCAGTATTTTTGTTACGCTATCACTTAGTTATGTGTATAAAATATAGAAGAAAAGTAATAGATAACTCTATATCAGATAGACTAAAAGATATATTTGTAGATATCTCCCCAAATTATGGAGTGGAGTTGCTAGAATGGA
>NZ_JAGWCY010000016.1:0-50500 GCF_020657785.1 Clostridioides sp. ZZV14-6154
TTAAAAATATTTCAAAGAGTTTCCCAAATCCATATGGTCAACCCAACACTATATTTGAAAATTTATCTCTTAGTATAGAAGATGGTGAATTTGTAAGTATCATAGGTAGTAATGGAACTGGTAAATCCACTTTATTAAATATAATATCGGGTCTTATAAAAGAATCTTCTGGTCAAGTATTATTAAATAAACACAATCTATCTAATTTAGCTGAACATAGAAGAACTCAAATAGTAAGTAGAGTTTTTCAAGACCCAAGTTTAGGAACTTGTCCTTCTATGACAGTTAGAGAAAACTTATCCTTGGCTCTTAATAAAGGTAAGTTATTGAATCTAAAAAAATGTCTTCGTTATAAAAGAGATTTTCTAGAAAATTTATTAGAAGGAGTTTCTCTGGATTTAAAAAAATACCTAGACGTACAAGTACAATTTTTATCAGGAGGTCAAAGACAATCACTTTCACTAATTATGTCATGCTTAACAAGCCCTTCAGTTTTATTACTTGATGAACATACAGCGGCACTTGACCCAAAGACATCAAATGAAGTAATTGAATTAACTGATAAGATTGTAAGAGAAAAAAATATAACTACCCTTATGGTAACTCACAACTTAAAGCATGCTCTTCAGTATGGAGATAGATTGATAATGCTCCATAAAGGTGAAGTTGTCTTAGATGTAAAGGGAAAAGAAAAAGAAAAATTAACAGTTGAAGAAATATTAGAAAAATTTGAATATGCAGTTTAAAAGTATCTATTATGATAATTTAATTTTAGCTTAGTTACAAATTAGTTTATTTATAAAATAATTTTAAAGTCATAATATTTTTAGCAATACTACAACAATTCATATGAATATATGAACATATATAACAATAAAACTTTTGAGGGGGATATAAAAATGATTAATAAAAAAAGATTGGTAAGTTTAATTTTAGCTGGTGCTCTTGGAGTATCTATGCTTACAGGATGTTCACAAGGTGGAGACTCTGGCAATTCTAAACAAGAAAATAGCTCTAAAGATAAAGAAGTGAAAAAAATTGGTATAACTCAATTGGTTGAACATCCAGCCTTAGATGCTACTAAAACAGGATTTGTAAAAGCCTTAGAAAAAAATGGATTTAAAGATGGAGAAAATATTGATATAGATTTCCAAAATGCTCAAAATGATATGCCTACTACACAAAGTATTGCAAGTAAATTTGCATCTGATAAAAAGGATTTAATATTTGCCATATCTACTCCATCTGCTCAAGCAGCGTACAATGCAACTAAGGATATACCTATACTTATAACTGCTGTCAGTGACCCTGTTGCTGCTGGCTTAGTTAAATCAATTGAAAAACCAGGTGGAAATGTATCTGGAACATCAGATTTCGTTTCTGTGGAAAAAGGCTTAGAACTTCTTAAAATATTTGCTCCTAAGGCAAAAACTATAGGAGTTATGTACAATACTAGTGAAGTTAATTCAAAAGTTCAAGTGGATGCTTTAAAAGAATATGCTTCTAAAAATGGTTTTAAAGTTGTTGAAAAAGGGATAACTACTTCAAATGAAGTCAATCAGGGAATTTCTAGTTTAGTTGGTAAGATAGATGTTTTATATGTTCCTACTGACAACTTAGTAGCTTCTTCTATGCCTATAGTTTCTAAAATAGCTACTGAAAATAAGATTCCAGTTATAGCAGCTGAATCTGGTCCAGTTGAAAAAGGTGCTCTTGCTTGTCAAGGTATAAACTATGAAAAACTTGGTTACAAAACAGGTGAGATGGCTGTTAAAATTTTAAATGGTGAATCAGTTTCTGATATGCCTGTAGCTACATCAGATGATACAGATATCATTGTTAATGAAGATATATTAAAAGCTTTAGGTATGGAAAAACCTTCTAATGAAAATATTTCTTATGTAAAAACTAAACAAGAATAAATATAATAGATTTTTATGAGGGAGTGGTCAAAATGAAGTCCAGTAAGTTGATAAATTTAATTTTAATTGGTGTTCTTAGTGTATCCACCATTACAGGTTGTTCTAAAAATAATGAGGATGATTCAAATAAATCATCTGATAAAAATAATGAAATTAAAAAAATTGGTATTACTCAATTGGTTGAGCATCAAGCTTTAGATGCATCTAGAGAAGGATTCATTAAAGCTCTAGAAGATAATGGATTTAAAGATGGTAAAAATATAGAAATAGATTATCAAAATGCTCAAAATGATATGCCTACTACACAAACTATAGCTAGTAAATTTGTTTCTGATAAAAAAGATTTGATATTTGCTATATCTACTCCATCTGCTCAGGCAGCATACAATGCTACTAAAGATATACCTATACTTATAACTGCTGTAACTGACCCTGTTTCTGCTGGATTTGCAGATTCTTTAGATAAACCAGGTAAAAATGTTTCTGGAACTTCCAATTTTACACCTATTGATAAGAGTTTAAAGGCTCTTGATATACTCATCCCACAAGCAAAGACTATAGGTGTTATATATAATACTAGCGAGGTAAATTCTAAAGTTCAAGTTGATAACTTGAAGAAATATGCAAATGATAAAGGCCTTAAAATTGTTGAAAAAGGAATTAGTTCTTCTAGTGAAATAAATCAAGCTGCTTCTAGTTTAATGGGTAATGTAGATGTTATTTACGCTCCTACAGATAATTTACTTGCATCTTCTATGCCTATAGTTTCTCAACTTGCTACTAAAAACAAAATACCTATAATAGCTGCAGAAGAGGGTATGGTAAAAGGTGGAGCATTGGCTTGCCAAGGTATAGATTATGAAAAATTAGGTTATAAGACTGGTGAGATGGCTGTTAAGATTCTAAAAGGAGAATCTAAAGTTTCAGATATGCCTATAACAAGTTTAGAAGAAACTAATTTAATTATTAATGAAGATACTCTAAAGGCACTTTCTATAGATAAACCTTCTGACGAGAATATAGTTTATATTAAAACTGAAAATAAATAATTTGGCTACTCTAATTAATATAAAATATTAAAACAAAGTAAAATTCAATGAGATTTTTGTATACAATCAATATGCCTGTTTCTATGAGTTTTTCAAGACATAAAACAGGCATATATTTTTACTTTTAATACATTATTTATTTAAAGATAGTATGTAAATACTCTTAACTTATTTATATAAATAAGCTTATTTTTCTATTTTCTTTATTACTCTACATGGATTTCCAACTGCTATAGTATTTGATGGTATATCTTTTGTAACCACACTTCCTGCACCTATTACCACATTATCACCTATAGTAACTCCTGGAGTTATAATTGCTCCTCCACCTATCCATGCATTATGCCCTATCTTTACAGGTGAGCCATACTCTATTCCTGAAATTCTAAGCTGTGCATCAATTGGATGATAAGCTGTATAAATTTGAACATTTGGAGCTAACATTACATTATCACCGATTTCAATTTTACATACATCTAAAAAAATACAGTCATAATTTGCAAAAAAATTTTCACCTACATATATATTATATCCATAGTCACACTTTATGCTTTGTTCCACATTTATTTTATTACCAACTGAACCAAATAGTTGTCTTAAAATATCTGCTCTCTTTTCATACTCATCTTCCAAAGTATTATTAAATAATCTAGTTAATTTTCTACAATACTCTCTCTCTTTTACTAACAATTCATCACTTGCATAGTAACCTTGACCTGACAACATTTTTTCTTTTTCAGTCATATAATTTACTCCTTTTCGTTGTAATTGTACTTAAAGCAAAATAAATATTCCTGTGGAAAATCTAAATAAATGCTGTCTCCCTTCTCAAATCTCATTTTGTTTTTTTCTAATTCTATTTGAATAGGCATACTTTCACTAGATAAATTATGGTTTCTAGCATATATAGTATATGTAAATGGATTTTCTATGATGTTAATTAATTGAAAACATAACTTGCCATCTAAATTTTCACTAGAATCTAAAACCTTAATATGATGCTCTCTGATTCCCACATATTCTATATTATCACCTATGTTTCCAGTTAATGTCAACTTGCATCCCCAATCTGTGGCGTAAATAGTATTTTCATCTATTCTATTTAATCGAGATATATTTTTACATCCTGTTATTTTTGCTTCTATAAGATATTTTGGAAACTCAAATAGTTCTTTTTTAGGTCTTTTGGGAAGACCTTCTCCTTTATTATAAACCATAATATCATCACAAACTCGGTAAGCTTCTTCAATATCATGAGTAACAAACAATATATCTCCCTTATAATCTTTTAACATGTTCATAAGTTCTTTTTCCATATTACTCCTCAAATGATGGTCTAATGCAGAAAAAGGTTCATCTAAAAGTAGTATATCTGGAGATGTAGCTAATGCTCTAGCTAGTGCCACTCTTTGTTGTTGCCCGCCAGATAATTGCCAAGGATATCTCCCCTCAAATCCATTTAATTTAAGTATTTCTAAATATTTCATTATTATTTCCTTTTTTTCATCTTTACTTAACTTCGAAAGACCAAGTTCGATATTTTGGCTTACAGTCATATGTGGAAATAATGCATAATTTTGAAATAAAAAACCAACGTTTCTTTCTTGTGTTGATAAATTTATCTTTTTTTCAGAATCAAACAACACTCTTTCATTTAATATAATCTTACCTCTTGTAGGTTTTTCAAGTCCTGCTATACATTTTAATGTCATACTTTTTCCAGAACCAGATTCACCTAAAAATCCTAAAATTCCTTTTTCCTGTTCAATTTTTACTTTTAATTTAAAAGAGGATAAATCTTTTTCAATATCTACATATAAACTCAACTATCTACACCTCTTTCCTATTATTTTCTGCTGGAATTCCGACCAATAATTTAATAATAAAATCATTGCTATAGATATTGCTACAATAATCATAACCCACATCATAGCTTTATTCATATCTCCACCTTCAACTGCAAAAAATATAGCGATTGGCATCGTTTGAGTTTTTCCAGGTATATTTCCAGCTATCATAAGTGTAGCACCAAATTCTCCAAGTGCTCTGGCAAACGACAACACAAGTCCACCTATTATCCCAGGCCAAGCTAATGGTACTGCAATCTTTAAAAAAACTTTCCATTCATTAAGACCTAAGGTTCTAGCAGCAGACAACATATTGTTATCAATTTGTTCAAAAGCTGACCTTGAGGTTCTATACATCATAGGAAAAGATACTACTACTGCTGAGATTACAGTTGCTGTCCAGCTAAATATTAAGGTTTTATCAAAATTCAGTAAAAATTTACCTACAAAGCCATTTTTCCCACATAACAACAATAAAAAGAATCCAACAACTGTGGGTGGCAAAATTAATGGAAGTGTAAATATACCATCTATAAAACCTTTCCACTTACCTCTATAGTTAGCCATAATATATGACACAAATATTCCTATTATAAAAGTTATTATCGTTGACAAAAAAGCTGTCTTAAGTGATATCCATAAAGGTGACCAATCTGTCCCCATTTTTTCCCTCCTTAATTTAAATGGAAATAGTGAAATTAATAAATCTATTAATTTCACTATTTCCATTTTATTATAATATACAATTATTTTCAATTTTCATTTATCTATATACAATTTCTTTTTAATTATATATAAATTATTTTTAAACTTATTCTACTTTTTTATATCCAAATTCCTCAAAAATCTTTTGTCCTGCATCACTTAATAGAAATTCTTCAAATTTCTTAGCAGCATCTGCATTTTTACTAGCTTCAATTACTGCAACTGGATATGTAATAGGTGAATGAGTTTTTTCATCTGTTTTTTCAACTACTTTTATTTTATCATTATTAACAGTATCACTAAAGTAAACGAATCCAACATCTGCATTTCCTGATTGTACCCATGCTAAAACTTCTTTTACATCTTTTGCAAACACTAATTTATCTTTCAATGTATCTTTTAAATTTAAATTAGTTAATACTTCATCTGCATATTTACCTGCTGGAACACTTTCAGCTTCTCCAACTGCAATTTTCTTTACTTTATCTGTAGTTAAGTCTTTCATACTAGATACATCGCTACCAGCAGAAGAAATAAGAACTAAATCATTTTTAACTAAATCTTTCATAGTATCAGAAACCAATAACTTTTCTTCATCTAAAGCTTTCATTTGTTTTTGGCCTGCTGAAATAAATAAATCACATGGTGCACCTTGTTCTATTTGTTGTTGAAGCGAACCTGATGCTCCATAGTTAACTGTAAGTTTTACATTGGAATCAACTTTTTTGTATTCTTCTTCAATTTTTGCCATTGCTTCTTTTAAACTTGCTGCAGCTGATATGTTTAATTCTACTGCCTCACTACTTTTACTTGTTTGTTCTTCTTTTCCATCATCTTTTGGACTTTCTTTACTACTACATCCAACTGTCCCCAAAGTTAAACATGCAACTAGTCCTAATATTCCCAATATTTTTTTCATAATACTCTCCCTTTTTGTAAATTTGATACATATTTTAATTCGTTTTATCATGTTTTATCATGTTTTGTTATGTATAACTTAATTATATATACCTGCTAATAAATTTTCAAGTAAATTATTTATATTACTTTTAAATATTTTTCTACATTTTTCTTTTTTTAATGTTAAAATAACCTTATATGGAGGTGGATTATGGACTCATTATCATCTTTGACACCTGTTGAAGTAGCTGAACTATTAAAAATAACAAAAAATACTGTATATGAATTAATCAAAAGAGGTGAGCTTCCTTCTTACAAAGTAGGTAAAAAAATAAGAGTTGATATTAAAGATGTTGAAGAATATATCAACAATCAGAAAACTAGTAAAATTAAAGATACACATTTTAACAATAAAAATATAGATATTGATAATAATTCTAAAATTATTATTTCTGGTCAAGATGTAATATTAGATATTTTAGCTAGGTCTGTTGAAAAAAAATTAGATAGAGTAAATACATTTCGCTCTTATATAGGCAGTTATAATGCTCTATATGAATTGTATAATGGCAGGGTTTCTATAGCATCATCCCATCTATGGGATTTTGAAACAGATGAATACAATAGTACTTTTGTTAAAAAACTGTTACCAGGAATCCCATGTGTACTTATAAATCTAGCTTATAGAATGCAAGGTTTTTACGTTGCTAAAGGAAATCCTAAGGAAATAAAAAATTGGAAGGATTTAACCAGACCAAATATAACACTTGTAAATCGAGAAAAAGGGGCTGGAACTAGAGTTTTGCTTGATGGCAAACTTAGACTTTTAAATTTTAATGGCACTGATATAAATGGTTATTATAATGAAGAATTATCACATTTAGGCGTAGCAAGCAAGGTTTCTCGTGGTATAGCTGATGTTGGATTGGGCAATGAAAAAGCTGCTCTACAAGTAAACAATATTGACTTTATTCCTCTTCACAAGGAACGCTATGATTTGGTCATAAAAAAAGAAGACTTAAAAAACCCTGTCTACCAAACTATAATTAGTATAATTAATTCAGCTGAATTTAAGGCTGAACTTCAGGGTCTTGGTGGATATGATTTGATTGACACAGGTAAAGTCATAGCAGAAGTTTAAAAATAAAAATCGCAATCTATTTTTACAAGACTTATAAATTAATAGTAAGGTAAATTGCGATTTTTATGTATATCAAAAAACTTAACCTATCAAAGAAACCTATACTATTCGTCTTAATAGTCATATATAGAATTCAATACACTAAACAGTTAAATATATATTAATATATATTTACATAATAGTATTTTTCCTTAATGTAGATTAACGCGTTATGTGTTTTAAATATGAATAATTCTCCTCTCTTGTATACATGTGGTAAAATAAATGAGTTTAATAGGTTATATACAAAGTTGCTTTCTTCTTGTATTTTCTCAACTAATAAATTATTAATAAAATTATCTTTTTCATTTTCAATAACTTCACTCCAATTTATTTTAATTTTTAATGTGTATCTTCCTACTAAGTATACACATTCTGCAACAAATAATAACAATACTATATAGTCGGCTCCTCCTGGTTGATATAAACTTCCTGATACTAAGGGTTTAGCAAAAAAGTTATAAAAATTTAAAGTATCTCCTGTATAATCAAAAAATATCAATAGTAATCCCAAAACTCTTAATGCTCTCACATTCAACATGCCTTTTTCTTTATTATTTTTGTTTTTCATATATACTACCTCTCTTTTCGTTAGATTTTGTTATATATAATACTAACTCTTTTATTTGAGGTATAAGTGAATTTAATTGGTAGTTATTTTCATTTTCATAATCAATTAATTCATATTAAACATTTATATTTAATATGAAAAAGGGACTGTCTCAAAATAGAGATAAGCCTCTTTGTCATTGTTGAAATGATGAAAATATAGTTGATTTCATACAAAAAAGAGTGCCTCATGAACTAAAAAGTTCATTTTGAGACACCCCCTTGAAATATACAACTAATTTCTATTAATTAATAATACTACTATCTATAAACTTGAAAATTCTATTGAAATATGTTCTACTATCAGAGTCATATCCAGCGACATGTTCAACACCTTCTATAAGCCATAGCTCTTTTTTATTATGTTTGACTAAGTCATACATTGTTTGGCTATTTTGATAATTACAAACAGTGTCTTTTGTTCCATGTATAAATAGTATAGGAACATTACTCTTTTCGATTGCCTTATATGGCTCTACATCACTATACCAAAATCCAGATTTAAATTTATTATACAAATCTCCACATGCTACTACATAATTTACTAATATATTTGGTATATGTTTTTCTATTACTCCCATTCTAATGGCATCCTTCATTTCAGAATATGGAGAATCTAATATATAAAAATCGACCTCTTGACTTTCTGAATTTATAGCTGTATGCATAGTAGCCGTTCCTGCACCCATAGAAAATCCATGGATTCCCAATTCACCACCTGGGAATTTATTTTTTACAAACTTAACCATACTATCTAAATCATATCTCTCATAAAGACCAAATGTGAAATTATCGCCTCCACTGTTACCAGTATTTCTTTGATTGTAAATCAATACATTATAACCTTTATCTAAGTATTCATATGCTATTTTTAACATTTCATAGTGACTACTTCCAATTCCATGAACAACTATAATAGTATTTTTTGTTTTTATATTTGAATTTATAAAAAGACTTTCCAGTTTGTAATTATTAGAACTTTGTATCATTAACTCCTCTGTCTTGTAGTTTTTTAATTTATCTAATGGTTTATCTTTTCTCTCAGAAAATACTTTTACTACATCCTCTTTTTTTATTAACTGTTCTGAGCCAACTGAGCTATCGTACACCAATTTTCCAAATATGTACGATATGATTAATAGTATTAACAGAAATACAACTGACACAACTATTACCTTATTTGTTAAACTAATATAATTTTTAAAACTATTTTTCATATTTATTTACCATTTAATTTTCCTATATTGTGTTTTTTAAAAGTAATACAATCACTACTTATACTACTCTTATGATTTCTATTATACCTATTAATCTACTAAAATTACAAATTATATTTTTTTAATCATTAATATTTATAAGCTATTACCTCATCTAATAAATATTACTATATACTTTATTGACAAGTACTATCTAAATATTCTTCTATATTTTTCTTCTTCCTCTTCTGTGAATACATTAAATACAACTTTTAAATTTTTCTCATGATTTTCTTTTAACCACAATCTCACCCTATTTACAGCAAGATTAGCTGCTTCTTTTTTTGGATATCCAAATACCCCTGTAGAAATACCACAAAAAACGATATTCTTTATTTCATCAATTTCTCTTATAGTATTTAGAGATGATTTGTAGCAATGTAGTAATTGTTTTTCCTGTTCTTTACTTGGCTGACCACCAGATACAATAGGTCCAACAGTGTGTACTACAAATTTTGCAGGTAGACAATAACCTCTAGTTATTTTAGCATCTCCTGTATATTCTAAATGTCCTTGTTTTTTTATTATTTTGTCACAATCTTCTCTAAGTCTAGGACCTGCACATGAATGTATCTCATTATCTACACATAAATGTAATGGTTGCAGGCATCCCAATAACTTATTATTTGCAGCATTTACTATTGCATCTGCTTTTAAATTAGTTATATTGCCTCTCCATATAGCAATACCTTCCTCTACTTCTTCTATATCATTTACATCTACTAACTCTCTTTCTTCACATTCAATTAACAATAAATTATGTAACATACTCAGTATCTCTGGAGCAATTTCTTTTGGTGGATATACATTAAGAAGTCCTCTAAGTATATCTCTAGGCTTGATTTCATCATTTGATAAATTGTATATTTTAGAAGGAACTTCTTTTGAAAAATATGCAATTAAAGTGTTTATATTTTTCTTTTTTTGTTCGTCAGTTAGAGGTTTGATACTTCTATCAAAATCCTCAAATAAGTTTACATCATCAGCATAATCTCTCCACTTCATAGCTATCTCTCCATTCTTGTATTTTAGAATTATAAAAAATAATTATGTATTATGTACATACTTATTTATTTCTATAAACACTTACATAAATCCTGTTAAAAGTGTAAATTTTTTAATATTAATATATTTAAAGACAAAATATAGAACTATTTTAAGTATTTTATAGAACCCTTTATAGAAATAATATGCTACTTGCTAACACTTTAAACATAAAATTTTTAAATATAATAATTAAAGGCGAAAGTTTCTAAAACTGACACTTTTACACATAAATTTATATACATAAAAACCACTCTAAATCTATATACTCTCTTACCTAGAGTGGTTTTTACACTAAACAACTTTTAAATTTTGTTGGTATTTATCTATATCTGATTTAGAAGCATATACAAAATGACCATCTGAAACCTCAATCCAACTTGATAACTCATCATTTGAACAATTATACATACTAGAATTATATTCCACTCTATTTCTTAGCTTAGCATATCTTGGGTCAGGAATAGGAATTGCAGAAAGTAAAGACTTTGTATATGGATGAATAGGATTATTATACAACTCTTCTGAATCCGCTAATTCTACTAATTTTCCATTATGCATAACTCCTATACGGTCACTAATATGTCTCACCATAGATAAATCATGCGCTATAAACAAACAAGTTAAGTTTTTTTCTTGCTGTAATTTTTTAAATAAATTTACTATTTGTGCTTGTATAGATACATCTAAAGAAGCTATAGGTTCATCAGCTATTATAAACTCTGGGTCTACTGAAAGAGCTCGAGCTATACCAATACGTTGTCTTTGTCCACCCGAAAAGTCAGAAGGATACTTATTTGCATAGCTTCTATCAAGCCCAACTAAATTTAACATCTCATAGACTTTATCCAGTCTTTCTGCTTTATTTTTACAGACACCCTGAATTTTAAGTGGCTCTGAAATTATATCTCCAATTGTCATACGAGGATTTAATGATGAAGTAGAATCTTGAAAAATAATCTGCATACTTTTATTTACATCTTTTTTTACAAATTTATATGCTTTTTTATCTGAGATACAATTTCCCTTATAAATTACCTCTCCACCAGTAGGCTCATGTAACTTTATTATAGTTTTACCAGTTGTAGATTTTCCCGAACCAGATTCTCCTACTAAACCAAATATCTCTCCTTTATATATATCAAAACTTATATCATCAACTGCTTTTACAGTAGTACTTTTATCCAAATGAAAATATTGTTTTAAATTTTTTATTTCTAGTAATTTTTCTTTATTCATTAGAAATCACCCTTCCACCATTTACCCTAACTGGTATATTTATTTTAGGTGCATCTGGATGCAATAACCAAGTTGCTGCACTGTGTGTATCATTAATTTTAAACATTGGTGGCTCCTTTTCATAATCTATCCTAAGAGCATTTTTATTTCTTACTGCAAATGCATCCCCCTTTGGAGGATTTAATAAATTTGGAGGCATTCCAGGTATATTATACAAATACTCTTCTTGTGAATCTAAAGTAGGTAATGAACCTAATAATCCCCAAGTATATGGATGTCTAGGGTCATAAAATATATCTTCTACTGTTCCTATTTCTACAATCTTACCTGCATACATAACTGCTATCCTATCAGCCATAGTTGCAACTACACCTAAATCATGAGTTATAAATATTATTGATAAACCTATTTTATCTTGTAGTTCTTTTATTAAGTCAATTATCTGAGCTTGTATAGTCACATCCAAGGCTGTTGTAGGCTCATCAGCAATTAATACTTCTGGATTACAAGCCAGTGCTATAGCAATTACTATACGTTGCCTCATTCCTCCTGAAAAATGATGCGGAAATTGTTTAAATCTTTTTTCAGGATTATCTATCCCAACTAATTCAATAAGTTCTATAGCTCTTTTTTTAGCTTCACTTTTACTTATGCCTTGATGGATTACTATAGCTTCAGTTATTTGCTTTCCTATTGATATGGTTGGATTCAAAGATGTCATAGGGTCTTGAAATATCATTGATATATCTCTTCCTCTAATCTTTTCCATTTCTTTCTCAGATTTTTTAACTAAGTCCTTTGATTTAAGTAGAACCTCTCCACCTTTGATATATCCATTATATGGAAGTATCTTCATCAAACTTTTACACAATACAGATTTTCCACAACCAGATTCTCCTACTATAGCTAGTGTTTCACCCTTCTTTAGAGTAAAATACACATCTCTCACAGCTTGTACTTCACCTTCTTCAATTTTAAAGCTTACAGATAGATTATTAACCTCCAATAAATGTTCCAAAAACCATCAACCCCTATGCTATTCAAACCTTAGGGATATATTTTATCCCTAAGGTTTCTAATTAATCTAACTATTATTCTATTGTCCAATCAGCTATGTTCCAGAATATACCTACACCATGATGACCTAAAACTGTATCAGGTGTTAAACCTTTTATATTTGGTTTTCCAACATATATGGCATCTATATAAGCAATAAATGTGTATGGCATATCTTTAGTCATCTCTACTTGGAATTGTTTATATAACTTTAATTTTTCATCTTTATTTTCTGTTTCTCTTGCTTGTTGAAGTATTTTATCTATAGTAGGATTAGAATAAGCATTATAGTTTGCACCTTTATCTGTTCCAAATACTTTATATGTATGGTCATCTGGGTCAAATGGACTTCCCCAACCGATTAAATGTGCATCTTGATTAGCCCAATCTGTTTCAGTTACAACTACAGCTTTAGCATCAACACCTATTTCTTTTAACTGCTGTGCACATATTTTAGCCATATCAACTCTAACTTGGTCACTTTCACCAGCTGTTATTTCAAAAGCTAATTTAGTACCTTCTTTTTCATATATTCCATCAGAACCTAATTTCCAACCTAATTTCTCAATTTCTTGCTTAGCTTTTTCTGGATTATACTCAAATTTCTCTATATCAGGATTATTATATGGTCCCATTTGTAAAGGTGAATATGCTGGTACACCATGTCCCAATAATACACTATCAACTATTGCTTTTCTATCTATTGCATAACTTAAAGCATTTGGTAATCCTTTAGTCTTTTCATCTTTAAAGAATTTAGAATTGAAGTTATATAGTATCCCTCTATAATCTGCAGTTTTCATTATATTTACTTTAAAATTCTTTTCGTCTTTCTCAAAATTAGACATATCTTTAGGAGTTACTTGTGCTAAATCTAATTCGCCTGATTTTAATTGCATTGCTTTAGCTTTGTCATCTGGTACAATCTTAAATACTACTTTATCTAGACCTGGCTCTTTTACAAAATAATCACTATTTTTAACAAGTGTTATACTTTGACCTTTATCCCATTTTTCAAGTTTAAATGGTCCAGTACCTATTGGTTTTTGATTAAATCCATCAGTAGCTATATCCTTACCTTCTAATGCATGTTTTGGTAATATTCCAACTGTTAGATAATCAAGCATTGCTGTATTTGGTGCTTTTAAAGTAATTTTTATAGTAGTATCATTAACTACATCAATTTTTGTTATATCTTCATAATTTGATGCTATTTCAGAAGCATTGTCTGGATTCATTATAGTTTCCATTGTGAATTTAACATCATTTGCTGTAAACTTCTCTCCATCATGCCATTTAACATCATCTCTTAAATTAAACGTATATGTATTTGTTGCTTCATCAAATTTCCAATCTTTTGCTAGACAAGGAACTACTTTATTATTTTCATCATGAGCTGTTAATCCATTAAATATCAATGAATTTATTTCTCCATGTTCATATAGTGCCGGATTTATACTTGTATAGTCATTACTTCCATAAACAAGTACTTTACCATCTTTAGGTTTATCTGTTTTTTTGTCCCCATTTCCTGCACTAGAACAGCCTGCCATTAGACTAAGTATCATTACTAGACTTAAAACTTTTAATTTCTTTAATTTCATGATGCTCCCCCTTTTGCTTTTAATAATAAATATTTTTTAAAGCTTTGACCCCATTTATTTAAATAGATATTTCAAATACCTTAGTATTTGCTTATTTAACACTTGAAACGCTGATTTATAAATTACTTGATTTTTTATTATTGCTCTTTCTTATATAATTACCAATATTAGTTATACAAACCAATGTAGTAACTAAAAATATACCTGGAATTAGGATAATCCACCATCTATTTGAAAGCAGTGCTTCCTCTGATAAAGATAGCATACTTCCCCAAGAAACAATTTCTATTGGCAAACCAATTCCTAAAAAACTCAGTGTTGATTCAGTTCCAATAGCTGCACCTATATTTGTTACTACCATAAACATTATTGATGCAACAAAATTTGGAAGTAAGTGCTGTTTTAATATATAGAAAAATCCTCCACCCATACTTTTAGCTGCTAGTATGTACTCACTATTTCTTATTTGTCTAACTTCAGTCCTTACAATTTTAGATATATTCATCCAACTTGTTATCCCTATTACTATGGACATAGATATTGGATTTGAATTCCCAAGTATCGCTTGTACAAATATTATAATTAATATTGATGGTATACTAAGTATGATTTCTGTAAATCTCATCATTGCATCATCTACAAGTTCAGATGCTGAACCACTTATGCTACCATAAACAATTCCTATGATAGTTGATATTATTGTCGAAAATATTCCTATAAATAAAGATATTTTTCCTCCATACCATATCATAGAATATATATCTCTTCCCATTGAATCTGTTCCAAAGAAAAAATCTTTACTTGGAGCTAAATTAGAACTTACTAAATCCATATATGTTGGCTCATGTGTCATTATCAAAGATGAAAATACACTTCCAATAACTATAATGGATAAAATGATGATTGATATATATGGTAACTGTTTAAATTTTTCAAACAGAGTTTTTTTTATTTCTATTTGTTCGTCTTCTACTACTGAAATATAATTTTCTCCTACAATCTCAAAATCACTACATTGCAGCTTCATTGTTATCACCTCTATCGTACTTCATTCTAGGGTCTATTTTATTGTTTATAATTTGAGCTAACATATTTCCAAATACTACTAAAGCCCCTGTTATTAGACATAAAACTAATAACATATTATAATCGTGATACTTTGCACTCTCAAAGCAAAGAGTTCCTAACCCAGGATAAGAAAAAACCTTTTCAACTACATAAGTTCCTCCTAATATGTGAGGTATTGAAATAGCCATAATGCTTATATAGGATGGCATTATATTTCTCAGGCAATGCTTAAAAACAATGGTTCTATTGTTTAAACCTTTTGCTTTACATAGCAATACATAATCTTCTCTTATTTCTTCTAGCAATTTATTTCTTATCATATATGTGTAATACCATAAATGGCTCAATATAAGTACTGTAAGAGGTAATATTAAATGAGATATCCTACTTGATATACTAGATTCCTCTCCCATTGAATAAGCTCCACTACTTGGAAGTATACTTAGATTTATACTGAATATAAGTATAAGTACTAAAGCAACCCAGAATGATGGAATACAGTTGGTTATTGTTCCTAGTTTACATATAATCCTATCTATGAGCTTGTCTTCATGCAATGTACAAAAGATTCCAAGAAGTAATGCTAGCGCAAAGGTAAGTATATATCCTGACCCACCTAATATGATAGTGTTTATATAAACATCATTTATAACAGAAGTAACATTTTGCTTATATTTGAATGAAATTCCAAATTCGCCTCTTGATGCATCTGAAATCCATTTTATATATTGACTGTATATTGGTTCGTTTAGACCAAGTTTTTTCATAGCATTTTCTTTCTCTTGAGTACTCATTCTTTCTACACCATCTCCATAGTAAGAAATTAACGGGTCTCCTGGAGCAAGTCTTGCCATATAAAAAACTACAAAAGATAATAAAAACATTACTAAAATAAACTGCAACAACTTTTTAACTATATCCTTTAACAAACCCCTATTCCCCCTTTGTTGCAATAAAAAAAACCACCAAAAGCAAGCGTCAATCGACGTTTAAACCTTCGTGGTTTTATTATCATTAAATAAAAATTAAATTTTAAATATTTATCTATAAACCAATTTTAGCATCATTTATGTTGTGTGTAAACAAACTTTTGAAAAATTGTTAAAATTTCATCAAATTGTTTTATTTTTACCTAAAATAAAATTTTTATGATGTTACGAATCTTTTATTTTATATAATTATTAAGTTTTTTATTATATAATTATTGGTTTTATATTGACTATTTATTAAAACTATATTATATTAGTTTCTATGCAAACCATCTAAGAGGTGATTTTATTGAAAACTAATTATGATTGTTTTAGAATAGCTATGCTTCTCAAAGAACTCTATTCTAAAACAATGTACACAGTGGAAGAAAATTTTAAAGAAAATGGATTGACACATCAACAGATTATAGTTATAAAACTAATAGCTCATAATCAAGAGCTAACAATATCACAACTATGCGATGAGATGTCTTTAGCTAAAGGAACTGTATCAGGTATAGTCAGTAGATTAGAACAAATTGGCTATGTAGAAAAGTTCAAAAAATATGATGATAAGAGAAATACATATGTTAAATTTACAGAAGATGGACTTGAATTTGCTACAAATTTTAAAAGTAAAATGCAAGAAAGCTTTGATGATATTTTTAAAAATTGTGATGAAAAAGAATTAAATGAATTAGTAAAAAATCTTAGAAATATATTAGCAAAAATAAAGGAGAGATAATTATGAATTCTAAATTAATACTTGCAATAGTGTTTATAACATCAGCTTTAATTTTTTATACTATAGGTGTATTTGGAGAGAGAAAAGCTAAAATTTTAAAAAAGAAACATGTAATTATATTTTGGCTTGGTTTAATATTTGATACTTTAGGAACATTTACAATGAGTAATATAGCTAATAGCCACTCTTTTGAAGTAAAATCTGTATTGTCCCAAAATCTTCATAGTATAACAGGTCTCCTAGCAATTGTTCTTATGCTTTTTCATGCAGGATGGGCTACTTTTGTTTTGTATAAGGATGATGAAGATAAGAAAAAATTCTTCCATAAGTTTAGTATAGTTGTATGGACTATCTGGTTAATTCCATACTTTATAGGTATGTTTATTGGTATGGCTGGATAATAAGTAAAAAAAGTGTGTAAGAAAATGAATATACACTTACACACTTTTTCATATCTATCTATAATATTTTACTTACTCTTTTACACAACTTCATAAATCCTTATGTATAATTTAAATTTATTAAACACCTAATACTTGAGTTACTCCTGGAACTTCGCTTACCAAAACATTTTCAATAATAGCTTTTATTGTCATAGTTGCTCCTGGACATCCACTACAAGCACCTTGTAATCTAACTAAAACTACTCCATTCTCATTTACATCTATAAGCTCTACATCTCCACCATCTCTTTGTAATACAGGTTTTATCTTTTGTTCAAGCACTCTTTCAACTTGTTCTCTCATAGTTATTCCCCCCAGAAATATTTTTATTACCAAGATTATACCAATGGTTTAAATTTTTGTCCATCTAATGATTTTTTAAATTCTATATTTGCCTCATCAATAACCTTAGTATTCATAAATACATCATAAGCACTACAAGCCAATACCTTAGCTGAATTTATCATAGCTGAAAATCCTATGCTTGAACCAGCTGATGCACATGACTGCCATGTATGGCTTGCCACACCAACAGGCCATGCTGCCATTGCAAATTGAGCCACTGGTATCACATAACTTACATCTCCAACATCAGTAGAACCAGCTAATCCTTTACCTTCTGCTCCATCAGCTATACCATGATGTATATAACTGTCCATAATAGATTTATCATCTTGGAATGCTGTAGCTACACCTAGTCTCTCTTCCTTAGTAAGAGTAGCACATAATTTTTTTGCAAATTCTTCTTCTTCAGGAGTAGTTTTAGGGGGGCCAACAAGAATCATATTATCGTATACTAAATCAGTTAAACACTGATTTGGTATATAATCATAAATCCCATCAGTAATTACATACTCCATTTCAGTCTCTGTCATCATAGCTGCTCCTTGTGCCACTTTTATTAGCCTGTCAAGAACATGCTCTGCATCTTTTGCTTTTTTACCTCTTATAAAATACCAACTTTCCGCAAAACCAGGAACTACATTAGGTCTTCCCCCACCATTAGTTATAACATAATGCATTCTTATAGAGTCAATTACATGTTCTCTTAAATAATTTGCTCCTACATTCATAAGTTCAACAGCATCCAATGCACTTCTACCATTATGAGGGGCTTGAGCTGCATGTGCTGTTATTCCCTTAAACTTAAATCTAGCAGATAAATTTGCCAGACTTCCACCTCTCCATGTGGCATTTATATCAAAAGGATGCCATGTAAATGCGCAATCTACATTATCAAAACATCCATTTACACACATTACAGTCTTTCCTCCACCTTCTTCTTCAGCAGGACAACCGAAATACTTTATTGTTCCATTAAATTTATTTTTTTCCATTAGTTCTTTAATAGAAACGACTGCTCCTACACCTGCTACACCCAATAAATTATGACCACATCCATGTCCAGATTCTCCCTCTACCAATGGATTTTTTTCTGTACTCACAGATTGTGATAGTTCTGGCAAAGCATCATATTCGCCAAGTATTCCAATTACTGGCTTCCCTTCTCCAAAACTTGCTATAAATCCAGTAGGTAAATTGTCTACTTCTTCAATTTCAAATCCTTTTGACTTTAGATATTCCTTTTGAATACTGCTTGCATACTTTTCTTCAAAAGCTAATTCTGGATTTTCCCATATTTTTTTAGATAAATCAATTAATTCTTCTCTTATCTCCTCAATATTATTTATAATATATTCTTTCATAATCTCCTCCACAGATATGTATTTTTGATATGCTTTACAAATTATATTATATACTAACATTCTATTTATTCACAATTTTTTGTTAATTAATTTGATTTATATATTCTTCTATACAATGTATTTTTTCCTTATTTTGTCTCTTCATAAATTCAATGTACTCTCTTTTCCATAGTGTAGTTTCACTATTTTTATTTAATAAGAGTTCCAATAAATTAATTTCTTCCATTCTCATATCTTCATAAAATACTACACTTCCCAGTATTGCCAATTCAAATTCACTTAATGAAGCAAATAGCATTAGATAATCATCCCCAAATAAGCACTCAGATTCAAGAATATCAATAAAGTCTTTTTTTGCATTGATGTTTTCCTTTATTATTTTTATTTTTTCAATTATAGAAGTACTCTCTAGTACAGCATTGAATATCGCTCTAAATGAATCATCATCTAATTTATTTTCATCATCAACAATATACTTTTCTAAAGGTTCATTTTCATTCTTACTTACAGTTATCATACTTTTAAAAGTGCCACTTTTTATTGAACTTAGTACAGACTCAATAAATATCTTCTCATATGCTTTTATGTATTTTATCATGGCTTCATCTTCTATATTTAATCTTTCTATCAATACATCAATTGCTTCTTCAAGCAATAAAACTATTTTTTCATTTATTGTACTTTGTTTATCGAGTTCTTCAGAATCATTAAAATCAAAACTATTATTTTCTTCAATAAATTCAACTACATTATTTTCCTCATATACCTTAATTTCACCTTCAAAGATATGATTGTAGATGTTTCTAAATTGTTTTTCTAAAAATTCATATTCATATTCTGAAATTTTCAAATTAGTTGATTCATTGCCTAAAATTGTAGAGAAAATAGAGTTATTTATAATAAGTTCAAATAAGTTTATAAGTATAACATCACAATCTATTTTATAAGTTATTCCATAATCATAAAATAATTTTTCTCTATCTTTCTTTTTAAATAAATTACAAAATCTATTTTCTATATCTATACTCTCAATATAATTTTTTACATAATAAATTCCTTGAATATCCATATCATCTAATGCCAATGGATAATCTATACTCACTGGAATATCATAGGCTTCAAATTTTATACTATAGTTTTTAAAGAAACCAGACAATTCCATTAAAGTATCATTATATGCTATTGAGTTAGTATATAATTTTCTACTTTTCATTAGTTCATAAAATTTTTCTAACTCAAGTAAATCATATTCAAGAATTTTAATGCCTTCTAAATATATATTCTTAATATTTTTAGACGTCAATCCTACAATTCTTTTTTCTATATTTTCAAGTTTACTTACATATGCATCAATAGCATACCAAATTGAAAGCAATAATTTTTCAGCAACTTCAGTCTTTACTGATGTACTTTGACCATTTGTATATTTTTTAATTAAATTTATAAGAATTAAGGATATTTCTTGTTGTATGTTATATACTTCTCTCTCATTTATTACTTTACAATCCATACATTCTTTAAGTAGAGATATTGCATATTGATTTTTTATTAGATTATTTTCGTTTATATTGATGTTGGTTAGATTATTATTTGACATAGTAAGTTTCCCCTCTCATTAGATTAAACTTCTCCAAATTTAAACTTTTTTGCAAATTCCTCTGCTTCCCCTCTTACATTATCCATATTCCCTGTAAATTTTTCATAAAGTTCATCAAGTATTTCTATAATTTCATCATCACAAATTTTATCATCTGTTTCATTTTTTAAGTAATAAAAGATTTCTTGCATATCATTAATAGTCTCTAAATAATCATCCATATTTGTAAACTGTGATGTATATATATTTTCTATTAATTTTTTTGTAACTTTTATCTCCAATTCTATTCTTCCATATCCCTTTAAAGTATCATTTCTTGAAGTTATTATATCTTTTACATCCTCCTCTGAAAGTACTAGACCATAACACTTAGATTCTTTATTAGTTTCAAGCAATTCATTTCTTTCTATTTCCTTTAAATTTTGATGCATAGAACTCAAAATAATAGGTGATATCATTTTAAAATTCTCCTTTTCCATTTTTCTATTGACTTTTAACTTATTTTATGATATATTTAAATTAGTATATATATCAACTCACAAAACTACTTATAATAGTATTATTATAAGTAGTTTTTGTCAACTCAAAATTACTATTTTAATTAAATTTTTCAATAAAAAAATATATCATTACTCAGATATATTTTTTATAACTATTTATTCATTTAATAGTTATTTATAATTAAAATCTAAACAATGATATATTAATTTACTTATCTTTTTTAGCTCTACTTCTGCTTTTCTTTACATTTGAGCAATTTCTACAGGAAGGTGAACAGTATTGAGATTTAGAATTTGTAGGTATATAAATCTTTCCACAATACTTACATTTATTTAAAGATGCAGGTTCACTTGTAATTGCAAATGCATATATAGTTTCAATAGCTGTTTTTAAAGAATTAAATTCCCATGCAATAGTGGGTTTATCTAATTGACTTATAGAAAATCCTATCTTTTGAGGGTTAAACCCTCCAGACATAATAGTCACACTTTCAGTTAATAAGTTAGACATATTTTTATAGACACAAATTTGATTAAAATGTCTACACATATCCTTAGCAAAATTTACAATCCAATCCAATTGTTCTGTATAAAACCTTGAAAATACTAAATCCAAAATCAGTGGTCTTTTTCCAAAAAACTTAGGTGATTCCTCTCGTTTTGATACATCTATACCTCGTTTATATTTTTTAAAGTATACATCTTCATCACTTGCAAATGGGATAAACATATTTACATACTCATCAGTATTCAATATATTCTCTTTTGTAATATAATTCTTTTCAATCATCAGTACTCTTTCTTCACCAACAATATCTCTATTATATACACTTGAATAAATCAATCCTAACAATCCATATTTCTTTACAAATTCAAGTACTTCTTTTTTTAATCTCATTTCTTTAGTTTCTTTTGATATATCTTGTAATGCTTCTTGCCCTATGCGAATTATATCTACTATAATTTCATCTGCAACATCAAATGGATTGTACATAGTAAATACAGCATCTTCTGTTGGTACTATATACAGTTCATCTTCTTCAGTAATTTTATATTCATAATCACTATAGCGAATCCAATCACTAGCAAAATTTCCAATTAATTCTATATTTTTATTCATATTAATAATTTCCTCCCTTTCATAATAATAATTCCCTTTCAATGTAATAGTTAATATTTATTTACTATTACATTTTTAGTTTATTCTATAATTTTCATCATGTCAACTCTTCTTTTTAATTTTATATAACATTAAATCATATAATAACTCTAATTAGCCTAAATATTAATACTAAGCAATAGTAAAATTATAATTAATTTTATCAAAATCTATTTACATTTCTAATTAATATCTTTATAATAATATGTAATATATAAATAATTTTACATATTACATATTATTATAAAGAGAGGTACTCAGAAAATGGATAGAAAACGTGAATTAAAACAACTATACAGGGAAATGAAATTTGACATTGGTGTATTTATGATAAAAAGTGATATTACTAAAAAGATTTATCTTGGAAAAAGCAATGATATAAAAAGCAAGTTTAACTCCCTCAAATTTCAACTTTGTGCTGGGTCATGTATGGTAAGAGATTTAAATAATGATTGGAAAAAATATGGAGAAAAAGCATTTACATTTGAAATTTTAGAACTTATAAAACATGATGATAATAAAACTGAAAAAGATTACTTAGAAGAATTAGATATTTTAGAAATGGTTTGGTTAGAAAAGCTAAAAGAAGATAACTCTTATGAGATTTATTCTTTATAAAAAATACGCATCATATCTTCTTTTTTGATGTGAACATGATAGGATGGAATTGTCATACAATTTTGTGTATGACTCCATTCATCTTGTCATTTATGAGGATAATTGATTCTTATATATGAATAGCTCATGCATTATTTTTTAACATATACAGTTCAATTTTAGTATATAACTTTGATACATAATTTTAATAAAAAAAATCTTCTAATTGATTTTTGTCATAAAATCAACTAGAAGATTTATATAGTTTAATATTTATACACTATATATCACTAAAATATAAGCATTATACTTACTTTTACTATATATTATGTATTCATTTTACTGATAACATTCTATTATTTTGTAGCTTCTAAACATTGCTCTATAACATTCTTATCATTTATACCTATTGCAGTGACTTTATTAGCATTATTTAATACACTCTTATCACTTTTATCTGAAACTAAAACAACAGGAGCGTTTTTAGCCATTGGTGAAGCAACTAAAGCATAAACTAAATCATCTCCACTTGCCACATAAAACTCTTTTGTTTCATTATAAAACTTCTTAATTACATTCTTATTAGTTTCATATCTATCACTACCATCAATTCTTGTTGCTCTATATCTACTTACTATATAATCACTTAGTGCAGATTTTCCTCCAACAGCATATACTGGAACAGGTGAAACACCAAACCATGGGTCTAAATCTGTATCTTCTTCTGCTGAAGCTATATCTTTTGTCAATAAAATAGGAGCACCATCTCTATACGCAACAGATGCAACACTCACTGCGTCAGCTTCATCTTTAAATCCATTTACTAAAAACGTCTTATCACTGCTTTTTATCTTTTCTATTTCAGCTGCAATTTTATAACTTGTATCTACTCTATCTACTCCATCAATTCTTATGACCTGCATTCTTCTCATAAGTAGCATTTTTTCTACATCTTTACTTATAGTATTTTCGCCACCTATTACATATATCTTAGTAACTCTATTAAGCCTTTGTAAAGTGGCTTCTGGTATATCATCCTTATTAGTTAATAAAATTGCTGCATTATTTACCCCTGCAAGACCACTAGCAGAAATACCATCTACCATCGTAGAATCAGAATTGATAAGTACAGCTGTTGTATAATCTTGCTTATCTGCAATAATACCAGCTGTTTCATATTTATCTGTTCCCTGGATATTTTCGATTTTATCTAGTGCATTTGCTGATGTTGGAAAACTAACACTTAATAATAATGCTGAAATACCTAATGCTAATATTCTTTTACTAAACTTCATAAATTACCTCCCTCAAAATAAATATATTTAGTATCAGTATAATATAAATTCGCTTAAAAGTAGTGTAAAAATAGTTACACTTTTTTTATAATTTAAATCACTCTAAATTAGACACATCTCGTCCATTAAAATAACTTCATTCATCCTATAAGCTAAACCATCCCATGTTTTTTTTGACATATCTACAGATGACCTTTTCTCCAAATGAGACAATAGATATTGTATTTTAAAATCTATTGCATTACATAAATTCTTCTCAAAGATAGATAACTCTTCTTCGTTTGGAATACCATCTAAACTCATAGAAGGCAACATTACATATTCTATCTTTCCAGAATCATTAATCTCACTACCAATCCATTCTCTAACGCCAGGAATATCAGTGGTAATTACATCAAGTCCACATGATAAGGCCTCTAAAACTACAACTGGCAACCCTTCATAAAACGATGGTAAAACAAATATATGTGACTTATTAAATAACTCAGCTAAGTCACTTTGGTCTAATTTTCCTAAGAAATTCATTTTAAATGGAGATTGACTTGCAAGCTTAACAATCTCATTATAAGATTCAACATCACTTCCTGTACCTGCAAAATTGACTTCGATTAAATCTTTACGATATACTAGTCCAGATATAGCTTTTATAAATGGAATCAATCCTTTTGATTTGCATATCTTTCCTGCAAATACTATCCTTATCTTATCATTTTTTATTTTATAATTTTTATCATAAAATACACTATCATTATATCCACTACCAATTACAACTACTTTACTGTCGCTTACTCCAAAAGTCTTTATAATATCATCTTTTTGCTTTTTATGAAGAGCAAATATTAAATCCAAATTTTTTATATTTGATATTATATATTCTTTTTCTAAATCGATAGTATTTAACTGTCTTAAGCAAGTCCCATGACAAACAGACATAACTTTAATATCTTTCACAATCTCTCTGACAAATGCAGTTAAAAGATATAAATGATGACATATTATAATATCTGGCTTAAAATCTTCCATAGCTCTGTCTATATTTATTTTAAATTGATGTTTTAATCTATTTAGCATTTCTACATTTAAATCTCTATATCTAGTACTTTCATATGGCATAGAATCACTCATTCCTACAACAGGAAAATTTAGTTCTCCACAATTATACTTTACTGGATAAAAACTTACATCACTTGAAAAACAGTTTACATTGTCATTAACATCTATCCCTGCAATTACAGCTTGCTCATGACCTATTTTTTCAAACCCTTTTATCATACCACACATGTATATTCCACTACCCGTACTATTTGGTTTTTGTGTTATTATATGAAGAATTTTCACTTTTTTACTTACCGCCCCTCTAAAATTAAACAATTTCATATAATCTAATCGTTATATATATCCAGATACAAACAGGAAGAATCATCTTTTACTTTGAATCTTGGAACCTTAATTGCTTTATAGTCATTATCCTCAAAGTCTCTAACTTTATTATGTATATATCCTATGCCAAATTTTTCTGCTATACGTATCAATTCTTCTTCTTTTATGAGGTTATACCTATCACAGGCACTTGTAAAACCATCACTTGTTAACATCAATTGAAAATCTTTTTTTATTTCTAAGTATCCGTATATTGAGTTTTCTACAGCATCCTCATCAAAATCCAATATCCAGTATCCATCTTTAGTATTCTTTTTCAATCTATTGCTTACTATTGTATCCATGACACTTGACTTTATCTCATCAAAAGTCATTTCTTCTAAATTAGAAAGCTTACTCATTTCATCAAACACAGCATTATCAAATTTACAAATAGTTCTATCTTTTATGACTTTAGAATCTCCATTTTTAATAAATAAAGAACAATCTCCTAATAAAAAATACTCTACTTTATTTTCATGAAATTTAATAATAGCTATAGAACTTGATGGTAAATCTAATTTTTCCACCTTTATTCCATTTAATTTCATCTCATACTCTTTTTTAATTTCTATTATCCCACTATTGATAATGCTCTTTAATGATTCTTCTCTATTCATATTTTTATATAAATACTTATTCCACCACTGAACATACCATCTTGCATCACTTTCATTTGATATTAAGTTTTTTCCATTGAGCCCTGTTGCACCATCCAAAACCCATGCTCCAAATGGACTTATACCAACTACATCTTCATTAAATTTAGCTGTACCTTGACTACACAATAGGCTATAGTCTCTTATATTTAAAGCCATATCATCCTCCAAATTGAATATCTAAAAATAAAGTTCTATTTAAAATTATACAGCAAATAAAAAAATCTACAACAAAACTCGTTGTAGATTTTTAATTTAATCAGTATTTATTTTATATTTTTTATACTTTAGTGATGGAATAATCTATTTTTAGTAAATGCCATAACTATATTGTACTTATTACAAGTTAATATAACATTATCATCACGAATAGAGCCACCTGGTTGTGCTATAAAACTTACTCCACTTCTTTTAGCACGTTCTATATTGTCTCCAAATGGGAAAAATGCATCAGAACCAAGAGCTACTCCTGTTAAAGTTTTAAGCCATGCTCTTTTACCTTCTCCAGTAAGAGGTTCTGGTTTTTCTTCAAATAAATTCTGCCATATACCATCAGCAAGTACATCCATATAATCATCAGAAAGGTATACATCAATAGTATTATCTCTATCTGGACGACCTATATCTTTTTTAAATTTTAAATTTAATACTTTAGGATGTTGACGAAGATACCAAATATCTGCCTTATTACCTGCAAGTCTAGTGCAGTGAATACGTGATTGTTGTCCTGCACCTACTCCTATTACTTGTCCATCTTTAGCATAGCAAACTGAATTTGACTGTGTATATTTTAATGTGATAAGAGCTATAATTAAATCACGCTTTGCACTATCTGTAAAGATTTTATTATCAGTTGGAATATCTTTTAATAAGTCTTCATTTATTAATATTTCGTTTCTACCTTGTTCAAAAGTGATTCCATAAACATCCTTTGTTTCAATAGGTTCAGGAGTATAATTTTCATCAATTTTTACAATATTGTAATTCCCTTTACGCTTTCCTTTTAATATCTCAAGAGCCTCGTCTGTGTACCCTGGGGCTATTATACCATCAGAAACTTCTCTCGCTATAATAGTCGCAGTCTCTTTATCACACACATCTGAAAGTGCTATAAAATCTCCATAAGAAGACATTCTATCTGCCCCTCTTGCCATTGCATAAGCACAAGCTAATGGAGAAAGCTCTAAATCATCAACAAAGTATATTTGTTTTAAAGTATCTGATAAAGGTATTCCTACTGCTGCACCTGCTGGACTTACATGTTTAAATGAAGTTGCTGCTGGAAGACCAGTAGCCTCTTTCAATTCTTTTACAAGTTGCCAACTATTAAATGCATCCAAAAAATTTATGTATCCAGGCTTTCCATTTAATACTTCTATAGGAAGTTCTCCATTTTTCATATAAATTTTTGATGGTTTTTGGTTTGGATTACAGCCATACTTTAGTTCTAGTTCTTTTGCCATACACTCATCCCTCTCTATAGTAAATTAATCTTGAATTTGATTAATTCCATATTAATTAAATTATTCGTACTAATAAAATTATATGGCATATTTATCCATTAATCAACTATATTTTTTAAAACTCCTATCCCTTCGACTTTACATTCGACTACATCACCATGTTTTAAATATACTTGAGGATTCATTCCCATAGCAACACCTGCTGGAGTTCCAGTTGAAATTATATCTCCTGGCTTTAGAGTCATTCCTCTTGATAAATCACTTATTACAGTAGGTATATCAAATATAAAGTATTCTGTATTAGAATCTTGTCTTACTTCTCCATTTACCACACTACTTATATCTAGTTTTAAAGGATGCTCAAATTCTTCTTTATGTACTATGCAAGGTCCCATAGATGTATGTGTATCTAAACTTTTTCCTCTATACCACTGCACGTGTTTATCTTGAAGTGCTCTTTCACTTATATCATTCATTATTGTATATCCAAATATATATTCATAGGCATCTTCTTTTGATATGTTTATACCTTCTTTTCCTATAATTACTGCAAGTTCTGATTCATAATCCAACTTTTCTACTAAATCTCCATGTAAACTTATCTTATCATCCACTCCAATTGCCTTATCTGCTCTTTTAGAGAAATAAATTGGATAGTCTGGCATAACTACATTTTTTATAACACCATCTGGAATTTCATTGACATGGTCTTTATAGTTTAAACCTAAACATATAATATCTTTTTTAGGTCTTACAATTGGGGAACATAATTTCACTTCTTCTAACTTATAACACTTTGCATTTTCAAATGAATGTTTTTTTATTTTTTCTAAATCTCCAGTAGATACATTTTCAATAAAATCATTCATATCTGTATATAATTTGCTTAATCCCAAACTATTAATTTCATATATACTATTTGTTTCTGAGTTAAATACACCTATATTTTCTTCATTGCCAGTACAGAAAGTTACAAATTTCATTTCTATTCCTCCATTCAATAAGTTGATTAATAATATTTTATTTTTATTAGTTTATATCAATTGTAATAGATAATATATATATGTCAATATATATTTAAAAATAGAGTTCTAAAAAGTATAACAATTCATAAATATCAGAAATTATCAAAAATAAGATAATTAGTAAAAATAATATAATTATAAGAAGATTGTTTTAAAAAACTTTATTTATGCAGATAAATTTTCTATAAAACACAATAAAAAAAGGTACCCTTAATAAAATAAGCATACCTACACTCTTTCAATATTATTATATCCAGCCATTTTATAGTTATAATATTTTTTATTTAGACAAAACCTCTTGGTAAAACCTATTTACTTATAAACTTTCATTAAATCTTCTCCAATACATATATCTCCAGTTCTTAAAATTTCAACTTTATCTATGTCATAAGAATTGGTTATAACTATAGGAGTTATTACAGATTTAACGCTTTTTTTAATTTTTTCTAAATCAAATCTTATAAGTTTTTGCCCACAGTAGACTTTATCTCCTGCATTTACTAATACTTCAAATCCATCTCCATTCATCTTTACAGTATCTAATCCTATATGTATTAGTATCTCCAAATCATCTTCACTCTTTATGCATATAGCATGCTTAGATGGCAAAAATACTTGAATTACCTCCCCATCGACAGGAGAAGATACGACTCCTTCTTGTGGTTCTATAGCAATCCCATCACCTAGCATTTTACTAGAAAAAGCATCATCAGGAACATCAGTTATACTTAATACTTTCCCTGTAAGTGGCGATTGTAATACTCCTTTTATATAATTACTTTTTACTTCTTCATTTTTATTTTTTGAGAATAACTTTTTGAACATATTAAATCTCCTCATTCCAATAATTTAAATTGACTTCTCGTGTTATCTACATTATACACTTTAATTCATAAAATATATTACTTGAAATATACTGTATATATTTATTCCAGTAATAATTATAGTCATATACGAGAACATATATTTAACTCTTTTGTCATCCATATTTTTACTAATCGAGGAACCTATAATTCCTCCTAATACTGCTCCTATTATCATAAAAGGTAATCCAGATAAATCATATATACCAAACCCTGTATTTATGAAAACTGTAACTAACTTTGAAATATTAGAAAATAAAATAGTTATAATGGAATTAAACGCAGCTTCTTTAGCTGATAATCCAAATAATATTGTAAACACAGCCACATTTATAGGACCTCCACCTATTCCTAAAAATGAAGATATAACCCCTAAAAAAATGCCAACAATAAAATATGTAATGTTAGTATTAAACTTAACATTTAAACTTTTATCTTTATATAAATAAACCATTACTAACAAAATAATCATTATAATATTTTGAGTTATTTTTATTATAGAAGGATTATTTACATATGAAATAGATAAATCTAATAACCTTTGACCTATAGTCCCTCCTAATACTGATGCTCCACCAATTAAAATAAGTCTAAAGTTTATTTTAAAAAGTTTTGATTTAATTTGTTTATATACAGAAACAATTGCCATCGATAATACAGTAAATGATGATAACACACTTATTGTCGAAACATCAAATACTCCAATCAAATCTAGCACTGGCTTTATTATTACCCCTCCACCAATACCCGTTATAGCTCCTATAGTTGTTGAAAGTATAGCTATTACAAATAAAATTACATTCATTTAAAATCATCCTAACTAAATTTACTCTGCTCAAAACCCTTTAATTATACATAATTTTTAATCACTTTAACTTAGAATTATAAATACTAAAATTATTTTAGTATTTGATTTTTATATACTAATACTGATATTTTTTCTAGGTCACTAAAAGTAGACATTAAAAATTCTTTATATCCACAGTAATTGTTACTAGAGTCAATATACATAGAATTTTTCATTCTTTTGCATCCACTACCACATATTTTGTAAAAATTACAATTTAAACAAATACTTTCTTTCTTTATATCTTTATGCAAAAATTCTTGCATTTTAGATTTTCTTAAAATATCCAACAAAGTGTTATCTTTTATATTACCTAAATTAAAGTTATCTAGTACATAAAAATCACATGGATATACACTTCCATCAGCCTCTATTACAAATTGTGGTTGGCATTTTCCAATTATCCCACAGGTACTAGGAATTCCTGTAATTAAAATGGATATAAGATTATCAAACAAATTAATACTTATATAATTTCCTTTATTGAACTCATTTTTCCAAAGCTTAAATATTATTTTATAAAAGTATGCAAAATATTTAGGTTCTAAAGAGTACTCTGACTTAGTTTTACAGTCTAAATCATCTAAACAAGGGATAAACTGTATATACTTCACATCGTTTGCTTTTATAAAATTAAAAACCTCTTTTGGATTAAGTGCAATCTGATTTGTCAGAACACATAGTATGTTAAAGTCTATTTTGTATATTTCCAGTAGTTTTTTTGTATTTATTACATCTATATAACTTCCCTTATTATTTGAATATACACGATTTTTATTATGTAAATCTTCTAGTAAATCTAATGATAATCCTACTAAAAAATTATTTTTCTTTAAGAACTCACACCATTGATTATCAATAAGAGTTCCATTCGTTTGAATAGAGTAGTTTACTGTTATATTTTTTTCCATTTTACCAACATACTCAATAAAATATTGGAAAAATTTTAATCCCACTAAAGTAGGCTCTCCACCTTGAAAAGCAAATGTAACTCTATCTCCATTATCCAAAATTTCAAATGTATTATTTACTATGTTTTTTACAGTATCCTCCTGCATAATACCATAGGATTTTACTTCTCTTAAATCGCTCACATTTGCATAAAAACAATATTTACATCTCAAATTACATAACGATGAGACTGGTTTAATCAAAACTGATATACTTTTCATTATAAAAAACCTTCTTTTTTATATATTTTTACTTATTTAATGTTTTTTACTTGTTTAATATTTTCTACTTATCAGATAATAGTCTATAATATTCTTCTCTTCCTGGATAAGCTCTACCCTCTTCTATTTCTGTTTTCCATCTACTTGAACCTGTCCCTTTTACAGGTCCTTTTAAAAGTGGGTCATTCGTTTCTAACATCCAATTATCAACTTTCTTTCTCAATTCATTTGCTATGTCTTGATAATCTGAATCATTTATTAGATTATTTTCTTCTAGTGGGTCTTTTCTTAAATCATAAAGTTCTTCTTTATCATTAGGAACATAAAATTTATCTCTAACAGCTTTACCTGATAAACTCAAATGTGAATCAACTGTAATATATACTTTAGGCCCATCTTCAAAATTTCTAACATAGCTATATTCATTAGTCCTTATGCCTCTCATTGGTCTATATTGATCATGCCATGTCATCTCTGTAAAGAATGAGTCTCTACCTATATCTTCATTTGTTTTTAATAAATTGGCAAAACTTTCTCCATCTATATTCTTAGGAATTTCAGCTTCAATTAAATCTAGTATAGTTGGCAATAAATCAACATTACATAATAGTGCTTCTTTTTTCACATTTTTTTGAGAAGAATTAGGTAATAAAATTATAAGCGCTGTCTCTAATCCTGCTTCTTTTAGCATTCCTTTCGCTCCTGGAAATGCAACTCCATGGTCTGTTGTCAGTATAACAATTGTATTTTTATCTAATCCTGTTTCTTGTAATTTATTGTATATTTTGCCTATTGCCTCATCCAGTACTTTTGCTGAACCATTATATAAAGCTATATCTTTTCTTACATCTTCTGTATCAGGTAAAAACTTAAATACTTCTACTTCATCCAATTTATCTGCATAAGGTTCATATTCATCAAAATCTCTATGTGTTTCAAAAAATCCTACACTTAAGTAAAATGGCTTTCCTTGATTTTCTTTATATTCCTCTAAGAATTTAACTACCTCTTTAGCAACCTTAGGAGCTCTATCCCCTGGAACCGCTATAAAATTATCATATCCTAAGTCATAGGTTGAAGAAAATACTCTATCTTTTATTGGTGGTGCTTCATTTATTGTTTCATGGCTTAGCCCTATTAATGTTGTTTCATATCCGTTTTTTTGTAACTCCATAGGAAGTGTTGTATGTTTAGAATCTATACAAAAACCTAGATGTGCAAGTCCCATTAACCCATTATTATGAGGGTATAATCCAGTTAGTATACTTCCTCTACTTGGACTGCATTGAGGTGCTGCACAAAAATAATTATCAAATTGAATTCCTTCTTGAGCTAATTTATTTATACATGGAGTTTCCACATTATATCCATAGTTACTGAATTTTCTACCACTATCATGAGAAATCATAAGTAAAATATTTGGTTTCATTAATACTACCTCTTTCCATTATTTTTTTATATCCTTACTATAAAATGCTACTGTTTCATAAGGTCTTAACTTTAACTTAGGTTCTAAATCTCGCTTTTCATAATTCCCTATCAAATATGTAAGTGATTTGCCTAAAAATTCCTCACTAATCTCAACTTCAACTTCACAATCATAGAAGTTGTTAAATACTATTAATCTTTCATTTTCTAAGCTTCTAACATAAGCATAAACTTTATCATCATCTAGTAAAATTCCCTTATAAGAGCCTTCAGATATAATATTTAATTGCTTTCTTAAAGATATTAACTTTTGATAGAAATTAAAAATTGACCCTTCTTTAAGTTCCTTTTCAACATTTATCTCTTTATAATTTTCTGCTATTTTAATCCATGGCTTTCCATTTGTAAAACCTGAATTTAATTTGTCTGACCACTGCATAGGTGTACGACTATTATCTCTGGATTTGGACTTTATAATATTCATTATTGTTTCTTTTTCGATTTTATTTTTTAAAAATTCATTATACGCGTTATGAGTTTCAACATCTAAATAATCATCTATTTTTTCAAAGTTTGGATTTGTCATACCTATTTCTTCACCTTGATATATATACGGAGTTCCTCTTAATAGATGTATTGTAGCAGCTAACATTTTCGATGCTTCCACTCTATATTCTTCATTACAAAATCTGCTAATAGCTCTTGGTTGGTCATGATTATTCCAAAATAGTGCATTCCATCCACCACCACTTTCAATATTTTCTTGCCATTCATTTAAGAGTTTTTTCAGCATCATAAAGTCAAAAGGTATATCGCTCCATTTTTCTCCATTTTTATAATCTACTTTTAAATGGTGAAAATTAAATGTCATTGAAAGCTCTTTTTCTTCTGGAGAAGAATATAAGATACAATTTTCAATAGTTGTTGAAGACATTTCTCCAACAGTTGTTATGCCCTCAACTCTTCCAAAAGTTTCTTTGTTCATTTCTTTAATAAATTCATGGACAATAGGTTTATCTGTATACATTTCTTTTCCTATATTATTTGTAGAATCGTTCAATTCTTCATCTTTACCAATCACATTTATTACATCAAACCTAAACCCCTTAACACCTTTATCTATCCAAAAATTTACAACTTTATATAATTCTTCTCTAACATTAGGATTACGCCAGTTGAGGTCAGCTTGTGTAACATCATATAAGTGTAAGTAGTACTTATCTGTATTTCCAAATTTTCCCCAAGCATTTCCTCCAAATTTAGATTTCCAATTTGTCGGTAGTTGATTATTTTCTTTGCCCTCTCTAATAAAATAGAAATCTTGATACTTTTTATCTCCTGCCAAAGCTTTTTTAAACCATTCATGTTCTGTTGATGTGTGATTTAAGACCATATCCAGCATCAATTCTATATTATATTTTTTACTTTCATCTACTAACTCTTCAAAATCCTCCATAGTTCCAAACATAGAATCTATTGATGTATAGTCAGCAATATCATATCCATTATCCCTTTGTGGAGAAACAAAAAATGGGTTAATCCAAATTATATCTACACCTAATTTATATAAATAAGGTAATTTCTCTATAATTCCTTTTAAATCTCCTATCCCATCATCATTAGAATCATTAAATGATTTTGGATATATTTGATAAATAACTTTCTTCTTAAAATCCATATGCAAATTTCTCCTTTCATTTTTGTCTAGACAACTTTTATATTTTTATAATAAACCTTTTTTTTGTTAAAATCAATATTTACTCTAAATAAAAAAACATATTCCCTATAATCCTTCCATATTTACTCTTACTTTTTTGATTTTCCAATAATATACAATTTATCTTTTAGCAATTAAATTTTAAAAATATTTAGGATAACGTTGACATAAAAATTTCTCTATGGTATATTATTTTCAAGATTTGTCTATACAACATCGTATTTTAAGAGGGAGGTAATTTTATGAGCACATTAAAAGAAAATACACATCATAAAGAGCAGGTTGAGCAAATCCTTGAAGCAATTGGGGGAGTAGAGAATATAATATCTGCGACACACTGTATTACTAGATTAAGATTTGCTCTAAATTCAGAAAGTAAAGTTAATATAAAGCAATTAGAACAAATAGATATAGTGAAAGGAAGCTTTACCTCAAATGGTCAATTTCAAGTTATTATAGGGCCAGGTCTTGTAAATAAAGTTTATGCTACATTAATAGAAATTACTGGACTTAAAGAAGCAACAAAGGCTGAGGTTAAAGAGATTTCTAATAAAAAATTAAATCCACTTCAAAAAGCTATAAAGGTGTTGGCAGATATATTCATTCCTATATTGCCTGCTATAGTTGCCTCTGGTTTATTGATGGGGATAAATAATCTACTTGCTAACCCAGGAATTTTCTATGAACAACCCTTTTTAGAAGTTCATAGTAATTGGGCTGGTATATCTAATATGATTAATCTTATAGCAAATACTTCTTTTTCATTTTTACCTGCACTAATAGGTTGGTCAGCTGTCAAAAAGTTTGGAGGAAATCCTGTACTTGGTATTGTATTAGGTCTTATTTTAATTAATCCAGATTTAATGCCCGGTGCACAATACTCTAAAACACCTGAAGCTGTTACTTACTGGAATATATTAGGTTTTAATATTGCTAAAATAGGCTATCAAGGACAAGTAATCCCTGTTTTATGTTCTTCTTATCTTTTAGCGACAATCGAAAAGTTCTTAACTAAAAAAATTCCTGAGATGGTTCAGCTTATTTTTGTTGCTCCTCTTACATTGTTAATAACTGGTTTCTTAACATTCTCTATCATAGGACCTATAACAATGTCATTTGCCAATTTAATTACAAGTGGAATTCTTGGATTGTTTGAAATTAATGCAGTACTTGCAGGAGCACTTTTTGGATTCATATTGTCTCCATTAGTTATAACAGGTATGCATCACTTATTCTTAGGTATAAATTTACAAATGATAGGTACTTTAGGATTTGCTACATTATGGCCAATACAAGTTATGGCTAGCCTTGGGCAAGGCGCAGCAGCTTTGACAATGTTTTTTATATTAAAAAATAAAAAAATCAAGGGTGTTGCATTAACAGCTTCAATTTCAGCTTGGTTAGGTATTACTGAACCTGCAATATTTGGTATAAACTTACGTTATCGTTTCCCATTCATAGCATCTATGATAGGTGCAGGTATAGCTGGAGGAGTTGTATCTTACTTTAATGTTAAAGCAAGTTCTATAGGTATATCAGGGTTACCAGCGTTTTTATCTATATTTACAGACCAATGGAGTGTTTACTTCTTAGCAATGGGGCTTTCTATAGCCATTACTTGTATCCTTACATACATATTCTCAAAGAGCAAATACTTTAATAAAGAATTTATAGAAAATTAAATAATATATGGTCTAATAAAAAAAGAGTGTCTAAATATACTGAAATCCAATCATTAGAATTTTGATTCAACAATTGAGGGTACAGTACAAAACAGACACTCTTTTATATAATTAAAGATTTCTTCTTCTTGCAAAATCTACAAATCTAAATGTATCAACTCTATGTCTAGATTCATGATACTGAAATAATCTTGTATCTTCTAAGTAAACTTCACTTCGTATCACTACAACATGTGTATCTGTTCCAATATCTAGCAATATTTTATCTTCTTCTGTAACAGGAGCTACTGTTACTTCTTTATTTGCATAACCTATTTTTAGTTCTAGATTTTTCTCTATATAATTAAATATTGAACTTTGAACTGCTGTTAATGGTATTTCTGGTATTATTTCAGATATAAAGTAATCTTTATCTAAAATAACAGCTTCTCCATTAATCTTTCTAAGTCTTTCAACTGCTATAACCTTAGTTTTTGTGTCTATATCTAGTTTTTTACAAATTTCTAAAGGCATAATCTCCTTTTTATTTTTTAGTACACTTATTTCTGTATCTAAATTTTTATTCTTTTGTAATTCATTGAAACTAATCAACCCTGACCCTTCTATTTCAAATTTATTTATATCTAAAACAATAGCCCCTTTACCTTGTTTTTTTTGTATAAACCCCTTCTCCAATAAAAGCGACTGCGCTTTTCTAATAGTTTCTCTTGATACTCGATATTTTTGAGCAAGCTTTACTTCTGTTGGTAAAAGCTCTCCTACTGCATATACATTATTTCTTATATCTTTCTCTAAATCTAAATATATTTCATAAAATTTCTTCAAGTAAATCACTCTCATTCATAATTAGTTTTAGTTTGTACACTCATCTCATTTTATATAAATATCATATTATGGGCTAAGCTGTCAAATAGTCTTGTTAATCTTTAAAACAATAAATTGCATAAGTAATATAATTAATTTCTTAAAATAATTTCCTACAAAAAAATAAACTCCAAATATTAGAGTTTATTTTATATATATAGCTATCATTCATTACCTTTATATACTTGTTACAAGATAATTATATTATCTAAGTAGATATTATTTATATACTTATTACAAGATAATTATATTATTTAAGTAGATATAATCATATTATCTGTCTAATAAGTATAGTAAACAGACTTCTCAATATTATACAAAAGCTTACATCTTTAAATCTTGACTTAACAATACCAAGTACAATACCAAAAACAGTACCTATAATAATTTTTGAAATAATAACTTCAAATGTATAGTAAGAGTTATTATATAACATTATGTAATTATGTATAACATCTATATATCCTATATTATAAATACCAGATAATATAGATGTTATACATATAACTTTACTCTTTGATTTTATAAAATTGTTTAAATAATTCCATATGTACTCTCTAAAAAATAATTCTTCAAATACTGGAACTATTAATACAGATAAAGTCATCATAGTTACATAAAAAAACATATAGCCTCTATTGTAATAAATTGAGATTACCACTAGAGATAAAGCTACTATAAAAAGTATCAACTTACATCTTTTTATAAGTACATTATCTTTATTTTCATTGAAAGCTTCTGTGATTTTTCTATTTCTCACCTTATTATACAAAGGACTATTTTTTAAAAATAAAATTAATGATAACCCAACTATTGTAAAAGAAATTAAATTTACAATGTTAAAATTTTCAAGGGTAAATTCAAATTGACTTAGAAGTATATAATTTAAAATCATCCTTACTATCTGAACTATGAACATCAATGAAATAGAATCCATTATACATTTTTTATAACTATACTTCATCCCCAATTTAAATCACCCCATGTATATACTAATCGTAAAGTCCATTTAATACTCTACTCACAGTTGCTTTACTCCAACTTGTTTCACTTGAAATTTCTTTATAGCTTAAACCATCTCTTCTCAAGTTTTTTATATTATTTATATCATCATCAGTAATTTGTTTTTCCTTTGGCTTAAGACTATTTTTGTAGCTTCTAAGTCTATCTAATTCTGATTTTAAACTATCTACTTCAAACTGTTTTTTTTGAAGCTTACTCTCATAAGAGTCTCTCATTTCATTAAATTCTTTGATGTAGTTTACTTTCCAATCCTCATCAATCTTTGTTTTAAATATACCCATATTTGAACCTCCTTAAATTTTGTTACTCTAGTTATGTATCGATTATAAACATTAATTTCTATACTTATCTTTAAAATCCTTGTACATAACCCCTATATAAGTTAGTAAAATTCAGATATATTTTTACAATTTTAAATATATATTAACAATATCAAAAAAACATACTGTCTTAATATAATATATTATACATTAAAATTTATTAAAATGAACTTTTTCATAGTCCAAATCAGAGTCACAGTATGATTTTTTTTCTTCATCAGGGTAGCCTATAGAAATTATACATTCTACACTGTACTTATCAGGTATGTTCAGTTCATCTCTAATATATTTATCAGCATCTATACTATCATCATGCATCCTATTTCTTACTTGTATCCAGCAAGAGCCTAATCCAATTTCATGAGATTGAAGTTGTATATATGAAGCAGCAATACTTGCATCTTCTATCCAAGCATCATTTTTTTCTTTATCTCCAATAATTACAATAGCCAAAGGTGCATTTTTTAGGAAAAATCCACCACCTTTAGTCCTACATTGAGATAAGTTAAGTAATGTTTCTTTATCATCTACCACGATAAATTCCCATGTTCTAAGTCCCTTTGATGATGGTGCCAAAAGAGCCGCTTTTAATATTTTATCTAGCTTTTCTTTTTCTACTTCAACATTTTTATACTTTCTAATACTTCTTCTTTTTTTTAGAAATTCAATCATCTAAATCAACCCTTTCATAATAGCATACATCTGGCTTACATCATGCCCCTACTAATACTGAAAATGTATTCTCTAGCCTTTGTATGATAAATACTTTTTATAATATTTTATCATAACAATAGAAAGATTTCTCTTTTCCTAGGAAACTCATTTCACCAATTTTGATAAATCCACATTTTATAAGCAATGAATTCATCTTTGAGTTTATTGAATATGTATCACTCTTTAAATATGATACATCGTTTTCTTTAGCTAATTCTTCAGCAAAATCAACTAGTTTAGATGCAATTCCCATCTTTCTAAAACTTGGATTTACTGCCATTCTATGTACTACCATAGCCTTCTCATTAGACGACCAATTTAAATCTATATATTCTTTAGGTTCATCATAATTAATACATATAAATCCTGCTATCTTTCCATCTACTTCTTCTACATATAAATCTTGTTTCTCAATATCAGAAACAAAGTCTTTATCTGATGGATAATTTTCATCCCATTGTGTATTATTATAGCCTTTCATTTCCTCTACTGTTGATTTTATAATTCCCATGATACTATCTAAATCATTTATATTTGCTTTTCTAATCATAAAAATATCTCCTTATATTCATATATTAATTTATTATCTTTTTACTTTAAACCATTCTTCTTCTATATTTTTTCTCATTTTCTCTAGTATATTGTTTGCTGTTTGCTTCTCTTCATCTGTAAGATTATTAAAACAGATTTCTATACTTCTATTTTCTTCTTCAATTATTAACTCATATACTTCTAAAGATTTATTAGTCGGAGTTAAATTATATCCTCTTTTATCAAACTCATCTTGCTTTTTATCCACATATCCTGCTTTTATTAACTTCTGTATAGCTTTGGTTGTAGTAGCCTTATCTACTTTTAACACATTTGATAATTCTACAAGGTTTATACCAGGATTTTCACAAATTCGTGTTAAAAAAGTAAATTGCCCTTTTTGTAACTTTAATTCTTTGTACTTCATATCATTTATTGAATTTACTGCTCTAGATAAAGTACCAACTTCTCTTAATATATTACTGTCTAAAGTTTTAATCAAATACACCTCCAATCAATACCCCTAAGTTTAAAATATATTTAGTTGAACTTTCAACCATATTTGTATGTTACCATATATTGGTTGAGTATTCAACTAAAAAAATAACTTTTTTACATTTATTTTTATTCATATTTTTGAATGGATGCTTACAAATATATAATTACAGAGCTAAAAAAAGAGCTGTTAATTGTCCCATATACAATTAACAGCTCTTTTTAGGCTTACATCATATTATTACTATAAATAACAACTAAATATATTTACATACCTCATCTGCAAATTCAGTAGTTGAAGCTGAACCACCTAAGTCTACAGTTAATTTACTTCCATCAAGAAATACTTTTTCTAAAGCTGTTTCTATCTTTTGTGCATTTTCATATTCCCCTAGGTATCTAAGCATCATTACTGACGATTGAATAAGAGCTGTTGGATTAGCTTTATTTTGCCCAGCTATTTGTGGAGCACTTCCATGAACAGCTTCAAATATAGCACAATCTTTACCAATATTTGCACTTGGAATTATACCTAAGCCTCCAACAAGACCAGCTCCCAAATCAGATAGTATGTCTCCATAAAGATTTGGCATTACCATTACATCGTAGTTTTCTGGATTTAAAACTAAGTTCATAGCTGCTGCATCTACAATTAAATCATCATACTCGACACCATGTTTTGATGCTACTTCTCTAAATACATCTAAAAACAAGCCATCAGACATTTTCATTATGTTTGCTTTATGTATAGCTGTAACTTTTTTTCTCTTGTTATCTTTAACATAGTTACATGCAAAGTCAACAATTCTCTCACTTGCACCTCTTGTTATTATCTTTATACTTTCAGCTGCATAATCACCTATCTTATGTTCTATACCAGCATATAAGTCTTCTGTATTTTCTCTTACTACCACTAAATCAACATCTTCATATCTTGACTTTATACCTTTAAAACTCTTAATTGGTCTTAAGTTAACATATAAATCTAATGCTTGTCTTAAAGTTACATTTACACTTCTAAATCCTTTCCCTACAGGAGTAGTGATTGGACCTTTTATAGCTATTTTGTTCTTTTTTATACTATCTATAATATATTGAGGAAGTGGAGTTCCATATTCTTCAATAACTGCTTCTCCTGCATTAACTTCTTCCCATTCTATCTCTACCCCAGTAGCTTCTACAACCTTTTTCATAGCTTTCGCAACTTCTGGTCCTATTCCATCTCCTGGTATAAGTGTCACTTTATACATTAATATTCCCTCTTTTCATATTAATTAGCTTGATTCTTAGTGTAATTTAATTTTCCACCTGCTTTTAATACATCAACTTCTTTTGATGATAATTCTACTTTAACTTTGAAAAAAGTTCCTTTGCTTAAATTCTTAACCTCTAAAACACCACTATCTAAATTATCTAAAATATTTGGTATTTCCAGACTATCTAAAAGAGATAAATTTTCATAATCTTTTTCATCACAAAACTCCATTGGAATTATACCACTGTTTATTAAATTTGCTTTGTGTATTCTTGCAAAACTTTTTACTATTACTCCTTTAACACCAAGATATAATGGTGCTAAGGCAGCATGTTCTCTACTTGAACCTTGTCCATAGTTGTCTCCACCAATTATAAATCCACCATCATTATCTTTTGCTCTTTGAGGAAACTCTGTATCTACAGTATTAAAACAATAATTTGCAAGATATGGTATGTTACTTCTAAAAGGAAGTAATTTAGCATTTGATGGCATTATATGGTCAGTAGTTATATTATCTTCTGTCTTCAATATTACTTTTCCACTTATAGACTCACTTAGTTCTGTATTAAGAGGGAAAGGCTTTATATTAGGACCTCTAACTACTTCTACATCGCTTCCTACATCAGAAGGCTTTATTATCATACTATCATCTATTAAAAATTCATTTACATCTAAGTTTTCAAATTTAACATCAAATTCTCTTGGGTCTGTAAGTTCTCCTTTTATAGCACTTACTGCTGCTACTTCTGGGCTCACTAAATATACTTGTGCTGATAGAGTTCCACTTCTTCCATAGAAGTTTCTATTGAAAGTTCTTAAAGATACAGAATCTGTTCCTGGAGATTGACCCATACCTATACATGGCCCACAAGAATTTTCTAATATTCTAGCTCCAGCACTTATTATATCTCCTAAAGCTCCATTTCTAGCTATCATTTCCATAACCTGTCTTGAGCCTGGTGCTATTACCAAACTTACATTCTTATGAACTTTGTTGCCTTTTAAAATTTGGGCTACTTTCATTAAGTCTTCATAAGAAGAATTTGTACAGCTTCCTATCGCAACTTGGTCTATTTTAATCTTTCCTATATTTTCGACTTCATCTACATTGTCTGGACTATGAGGCTTTGCAGCTAATGGTTTTAATTCATCTAAGTTTATAGTAATCTCTTCATCATAAATTGCATCTGAATCAGATTTTAGCTCCATCCAAGCATCTTCTCTTCCTTGACTCTTAAAAAACTCTAGTGTTTTTTCATCACTTGGGAATATTGAAGTAGTTGCTCCAAGCTCAGCTCCCATATTTGTTATTGTGGCTCTTTGTGGAACAGATAGATTTTTAACACCTTCTCCTCCATATTCATAGACTTTACCTACGCCACCTTTTACAGTTTGTTTTCTCAACACTTCTAATATTATATCTTTTGAAGATACCATATTATTTAATTTTCCAACTAAGTTTACCTTACAGACTTTTGGTGCTTTTATATAGTATGCTCCTCCTGCCATAGCTAGAGCAACATCCAATCCCCCAGCACCAATAGCCATCATACCAACACCACCAGCAGTAGGTGTGTGGCTATCAGAACCCAAAAGTGTATCTCCTGGTGTTGAAAATCTTTCTAAAAACACTTGATGGCAGATACCATTTCCTGGTTTAGAAAAATAAACACCATATTTATCAGCTACTGTTTGTATATATTTATGGTCATCTGCATTTTCAAATCCTTGTTGTAACATATTATGGTCTACAAATGCAACGCTTCTTTTTGTTTTTACTTTATCTATGCCCATAGCTTCTAATTGAAGATATGTCATTGTTCCAGTGGAATCTTGTGTTAAAGTCTGGTCTATTTTTATCCCAATTGAATTGCCAGCAACAGCCTCTCCATCCACTATATGTTTTTTTATTATTTTATAAACTATATTATCTCCCATACTTTCCTCCTAAACAATTATATCTTAAATATATGAACCTCTAACTGCTTCTTCTTCTGTTGTACCTTTTTCATGTGCTAGTATATCACAATATAATTGAAGAATCTCTTTATCCATCAAACTTCTTTTCAATCTTATAGATGTAGCTCTTATGGCATTTAATAATTTGGTAGCGTTTTCTGGAGAAATATACATTTCATATTCACTCAATTTATTTATTACTGCTGCTCTTCCTGAATGCTTTCCTATTACTATCTTTCTTTCAAGATTTACTTCACTTGGGTCAAATGGTTCATAGTTATGTGGGTCTTTTAAAGCTCCATCTGCATGTATACCTGATTCATGTATAAACATATTATCTCCAACTACTGGTTTCCATGTAGGAAGTATTCTTCCTGATGCTTGTGACACATACTCACATATCCCTCTAAACTTTCTAGTATCTACGTTATTTAAATCACATTTATAGATGCATTTAAGTGCCATTAAAACTTCTTCTAACGCTGCATTTCCAGCTCTCTCACCTAAGCCATTAACTGTAACTCCAACATAGTTTGCTCCTGCTGCTAATCCTGCAAGTGCATTTGCTGTTGCCATACCAAAATCATTATGTGTATGCATTTCTATGTCAAAATTAGTTCTTTCATAAAGAGTTTCTATTGCATTTTTTATAGAAAAAGGATTCATAACTCCTACAGTATCACAATATCTAAATCTATCTGCTCCTGCTTGCTTTCCAACATTTATAAACTCAGTTAAGAAGTCGATATCCGCTCTTGAAGCATCTTCTCCATTTACTGAAACATATAATCCATTTTTCTTTGCAAATTCAACTGTCTTAGCCATGTTCTCTAAAACCCAACCTCTAGAAGTTCTAAGTTTATTTTCTATATGAATATCAGATACTGATATTGATATGGCTACTGCATCAACACCACAAGAAATAGATTCTTCAACATCTTTTATCACTGCTCTATTCCAAGCCATTATATCTGCTTTTAAATTTCTATTGCATATGTGCTTTATTACATTTTTTTCGTCTCCACCCATAGTAGGTATACCAACTTCAATTTGGTCGACACCTAAATCACTTAACATTTCAGCAATCATTATTTTTTCTCTATTCGCAAATACAACCCCAGCTGTTTGTTCCCCATCTCTTAAAGTAGTATCTACTATTTTGATTTCCTTTGCTCTATCTTTTGATATAATGCACATATTAATGCCCCCCTTAGTATACATTTAGTTTTAATAATATTAGGTCTTATTTTTCAGTGATGTCTCTAACTTTTGATTATTTTTTTATTTTTTATTCATTTTAATTTCATTTGCAATTTATTTTTTTAGCTTTTCATATCTTGTAATCTATTATATTACTTTATATTAATTATTGCACTATATTTTTTCCTTTTTGTGAAAACTTCTTAAAAATGAAAGTTATTATGTTTTTCTTGCATTTTAATTTAATTTATAAATAGATTTATTTTCAAAAAACCTTTTAAATTAAACCTCTAAAATTCTAGCTAAAATTTAATTTAATCTACACTATATTTTAAGAGTTATACACTATATTTTTAAACTATATAAATAATAATCGAAAAAATTACTAAAAATACTTACAAATATGATATTATTAATTGATTAATAAAATAGAAAATTTTTCATGAAAGGTAAGATAATAATGGATTTTAAGAGCTTAGGAATTAGCGAAGATACTATAAATATTATAAAAACATCAGGAATAACAACACCTACACCTATACAAAAAGAAAGTATTCCTTTAATAAAATCAGGAAAAGATGTCATAGCAGAAGCTCAGACTGGGACAGGTAAAACACTTGCTTTCTTGCTTCCGATATTTGAGAATATATCATTGGATATAGATGATATACAAGTACTTATACTGTCTCCAACTAGAGAACTTGCTATTCAAATAACAGAAGAAGCTATAAAACTTAAAGAATCTAAGGATATAAATATTCTAGCAGCTTATGGTGGAAAAGACATTGGTTCTCAGATAAAAAAACTAAAAGGAAATATTCATATGATTATAGCAACACCAGGTAGACTTCTAGACCACTTAAATAGAAAAACAATTGACCTTAGCAAATTAAAAACTTTTGTTTTAGATGAAGCAGACCAAATGTTGCTTATGGGATTTAAAAATGAGGTTGAAGCTATTTTAAAAGAAACTTCAAATAAAAAACAGACATTATGCTTTTCTGCAACTATGGATTCTCAAGTTAAAAAATTAGCTTATAGATATACAAAAAATCCTGTTGTTGTTTCTATTGAAAAAGAAGAAATTACTCTTACTAATATAAAACAAGAAGTAGTAGAAACTACAGATAGAAAGAAATTAGATGCTTTATGCAGTGTTTTAAACGAAGACAATCCTTTTATGGCTATAATATTCTGTAGAACTAAAAGAAGAGTTGACAACCTTGAAGAGGCTCTTGCTATACGAGGATATAATTGTCAAAAGTTGCATAGTGATATCGCCCAATCAAAGCGAGAAAGAATAATGAAATCATTTAGAAATTTAGAAATACAATATTTAATAGCTACAGACGTAGCTTCTCGAGGTCTTGATATATCAGGAGTAAGTCACATATATAATTACGATTTACCAGAAACGCCTGAAGACTATATTCACCGTATTGGTAGAACTGGTAGAGCTGGAGAACAGGGTTATACTTGTGCTTTTATTGACCCTAAAAACGAGAGAATATTAAGTGAAATTGAAACAGCTATAGAATCTAAAATTAATAGAAGAATTGTAAAATTATAATATATAGGCTAACTATCAAATTGTCAACTGCCAACTACCCTAAAGGGTAGTGGCTTGTAGGAGATTACAAGTTAGTTGAATAGCCTAAGTTTTAACTACGTTATGTAAGAATATATAGGTACTTTAGGATACTTCTCTAGTCCTAAACTCTACGGTGTATCATTAAACATCACTGATGGCAGGCGAAGTGTGGTATATTTAAAACCTTTCATAACATTGGCGAAGAGAGCTTACCACCGTAAGGTGAGGTTAAATTATCTGAAAGGATTAATATTATGGTGTATGTAATTAGCTTTGAAGGAAAACCGTTAATGCCTACTAATAATGCAAAAGCTAGAAAATTATTAAAACAAAAGAAAGCTACTGTTAAAAGAGTTAATCCATTTACTATACAATTACTGTATAAAACGGATACTGAATATATTCAATCTGTAACATTAGGGATAGATAGCGGATATTTAAATATAGGATTTTCAGCTATAACAGATAGTAAAGAATTGATAGTTGGAGAAGTAAAGTTGCTTCAAGGTATGAAAGATAGATTATTAGAAAAAAGTCAATATAGAAGAATTAGAAGACAAAGATTAAGATATAGAAAACCTAGATGGAACAATAGAAAAATAGAAAATGGATGGTTAGCACCAAGTTTACAACATAAGTTAGATACTCATGTTAAATTTATAGATTATCTTAATTCAATACTGCCTATTAAAAATATAGTAATAGAGGTTGCCAACTTTGATATACAAAAAATCAAGAATCCTGATATATATGGAGTAAAGTATCAACAGGGAGAACAAATTGGTTTTTGGAATGTAAGGGAATATGTACTTCATAGAGATGGACATAAATGTCAAAATCCTAATTGTAAGAATAAGAATAAAGAACAGATATTAGAAATTCATCATATTAAGTACAAGAGTGATAGTGGTTCTGATGCTCCTAGTAATTTAATAACTTTGTGTAATAAGTGTCATACATCTCCTAATCATAAAAAGGGTAAATTTCTGTATGATTGGTGTGAAAATGGTAAAAAGGTTAAAGATTTTAAAGATGCTACATTTATGTCAATGATAAGATGGTACTTATTGGAACAGTTGAAAGAAAAATATACTAACATTAAAGCAACTTATGGTTATTTGACTAAAAATCATAGAATTGAACATGGTATAGAAAAAAGTCATTTTAATGATGCTTTTGCTATAGCTAAAGGTGTTAATCAAGTTAGAAATTTAGAAGTATTTAAAGTTGAACAATCAAGATTAAACAATAGAAGTCTTGAAAAATTCTATGATGCTAAATATATAGATAATAGAACTGGTGAGAAAGTTTCTGCAAGTGAACTTAATTGTGGAAGAAGAACTAGAAACAAGAATTTAAATTCTGAAAATCTTAGAGTGTTCAGAGGTCAGAAAATATCTAAAGGTCAAAGAAGAATAAGGAAGCAAAAATCATTGTATCAGCCAAATGACTTGATTAAATATGATGGAAAAGTTTATACAGTTAAAGGTAGTCAAAATGAGGGGCAATATATAGCTTTAAAAGAAATCAAAAAAGTGCCAAATGTAAAACTAATTAAACCATATATATTTAAGAAGGGATTGAATTGGAGTTGTGGATTATGTTAGTAGAAATCATTCTAAGTGTTTGTTATTGGTACATCTGATATTTGTATGTAAATACAGAAAAAACTTGTTAATTAAATTTGGTGATGAAATTAAACATATTCTTAGTAATATAGCAAAAGAAAAAGATTTAATCATAGTGAAATGGAAGTTGATAAAAATCATGTGCATCTATTAGTTAAATATAGACCAACAATTTCTATATTAGAGATAGTAAGATGGTTTAAGCAAATTTCAACTTATAGGATTTGGAGAATTAACAATAACCAATTATATCTTAACAAATATTTCTGGAAGGAAAAAACTTTTTGGTCAGATGGATACTTTGCTTGTAGTATAGGAAATGTTTCTAAAGAAACTATTGAAAGATATATACAAAGTCAGGGATAGGCTTACATCCACTAACCTAAAGGTATAGTGGTTTTACGCCTTAATTTATAAAAATTGAATAAATAAAAACGTATGTGTACTTATCTTAGATAAATTCACATACATTTTTATATTGTTTCATTTTAATAATATTGTTAATATCATTTTAAATTTTTTCTGATATTAATCTTATATTAATTTTGCACTTAAGTCATCATTAATGAATCTTTTATAGACCATCTTTTTATACTTAAGCTACTAATTTATACTATAAATTCTCAACATTCTCATCTAAATCTGCTGGCCATTTAGCCTCTGGATGTTCTTTTGCAAATTTCTTATTCTTATAATGACCCAATGTTAGAAAAGGTATAACTATAGTGAATAGACCAAGATAACCACAATATCCATATCCATACTTAACTATGTTACTTAACCCTGTAAGAGATATAAGCATTGATACTACCATTATTGCACATGCTGTAAATACTCTTCTTTTCATTTTTGAAGAAAGGAAAGAAAGTGCTTTATGGTCTTCAAATCTATTTACAAGACCAAATATTGTAGTTACTCCTGTAGACATCAAACAAAGGAATAGTGCTACATTATAAATTATGTATATAGTGTTATTTCCAGATTGACCTGCAACATAAAGAGTAGGAAGCGTTGTTTGTCCAGCAGCAGTAAATTCTCTATACCATCCCATTAGCATAGTTACAGCAAGCCCCAACGCAACTGCATTCATAGCAAATGAAATTATCATTGCTTTAGTAGCTTCTTTAGAATTTTTAAGAAGTGGTCTTGAACAACTTGCAAGTGTAGGTATAACAACTGATTGGAATCCTGCATAAATAAAAGTATTAAGTATTGGCTTAAAGTATCCAGGTGTGAAGCTTGTTCTGTTTGAGAATATTTCAGATATTTCTGGTACCTTAGCTTTTATACCCACTATAAAAATAGTAAGAGTACATACTAATATAGCTATGGTCATTGCTGTTGCTGCTTTAGATACAAGCATAGCTCCAAATATAGTAAAAATAAGAAGTACAATTCCGATAATAAAGACGGCTATAAAATAATTAATTCCTATACTCTGAAAAACTGCTGCTGCACCTGCTATAACAGCGCTTACAGCTATTAAAACCATTAGATAATAATATATCTCCCATATTATTTCAAGTTTTGGATATGGACTCCAAAGTTCACAAAATAAATCCTTATAATTCTTACAATTATTATTATTATACATTATAATAACTTCTCTCATAGTAGCAGTAAGTATAATCATTGCTAAAATTGCCATGAGTGGTGCAATCCATCCATATTGCACATAATACTGAGTTTCTTGATTTCCTGTAGCAAATCCTCCACCTGCATGCGAACTAAAAAGAACACTTGCAACTCCAAATATAGCTAGAATAGAGCCTGTTGCTTTTGCTTTTTTTACATTTTTTTGCATAAAATCATCCTCTCTAGAAATAATAGTAAAAAATTTATAATTTAACATACATTTGACAAAATAATAACATTTTTGTCAAGTTAATTCAACAGTAATTTTTCTAAAAATTTACAATTTTAATTTTTTTATTTCTAATCAGGTAAATTTCATGCGTTTATTTTATTATTATGAATTAATAATATTTTTATATTATATTTTTTTTATATGAAACTGTTTTTATAACGTTAAATTTTTTACAAACGAACTTATGTAATTAGATAATGCTTAACATACCTATAATAGTTATAATCATTTATTACTATATTTGCATTCTTATTGAAATCGTTAAGACTTATATTCGTCTCTTATT
>NZ_JAGWCY010000017.1:0-47112 GCF_020657785.1 Clostridioides sp. ZZV14-6154
AGCCAGGATCAAACTCTCAAATAAAAGTTTATCAGGCTCAGATACTATTGTTATCAAAATATCTGGCTTTATGGTTTGTTTCTTGTTTTATAAATTAACCTACTGTTTAATTTTCAAAGTTCATTTTGCTCTCTTTCGAGTACAGTAATAATAATATCACCTTTTAAATAACAAGTCAATACATTTTTTTATGTTTTTTTACATTTTTTCTATTCTTTTGTAAAAAACAAATTTATCTTGTTACACATTCATGTAGAATCAATACTTATTTTGTTTCTACTTTATTATCTATTAATTGTAAGTTATAACTTCTAATAACTTCTATCAGTAGTTCTGCATATATACGATTCCCACTTTTGTCTTCAGCTGTACTATATCCAGCATCTTCTAATGCTTGTGCTTGACTAATATAGTCTTTTGATTCAAACAATCCATTTTTTCTATACCTTTTATTATTCACTAAAAATAAACCATGGTCTTTTACAGAGTCCTCCAGTGAACCATATGACCTAAAACTTGCTACAATCTTTTCATTATAATGTTCAGAAGTTGAAATTGCTACACTTTTTCCCTTCCATGCTTTATCTGCCTTTATACCAAATAAATTATTACTTTGCTTTGTAAGTTTAGAATTACCCCACCCAGATTCTAATATTGCTTGTCCAATTGTTATAGATGGTAATATGCCATAATCGATATACTCTCTTATAGCTGAGTCTTCTAATTTCTTTATAAACTTAATTTTTTCATCACTATCTTTTAATTCTTTATTTCCAAGATACGTGTATTCTAAATCCTTCATGTATTTTTTTGCTCTACTTTTTTGAGAAGTGTCAAATTTCAATTCATTCAATACTTTATTAAACTTTTTTACCTTGTATACTTTTTCTCCCTTATCATTTTTGTCTTCTACTATAAATTTTTCACCGACATTTAATGTATCTTTCTTTTTTATATTACTTAAATCTTCATCATATATTACCATATCTATAGCAAGTAACTCCTTCCAGCTTAATTGAACTTTTCCGCCCCCTGCTTCATCAGCTACATCCATATAGTATTCAATTTTAGTAGTTTTTATATCTCTTACCTTGTATAAGTCTTCAAAATATTTTGTTATATTAAAAACAGCTATTATACTTGCTATTATAAATACAGTAATAAATATCTTTTTAAATATAAGCTTTAATCTTCTTATAGTTTTATTTTTACCTAAATTTTTTATACATTTTCTAGCCATATTATTCCCCCTTGCTAATTGTATTCCTTATCTTATCATAATTTTTATATTAAGTGGTTATATTTTAATTCTATCTTATATATAAAATTTAAATTAAGTTAATAAAAGCTAATTTAAGTATCTTCAATTAAATTTTTTCACTATTACATCCACTATATACTTACTTGCATTTCCATCCCCATATGGATTAGACGCTTTACTCATTTGAATATAATTATTTCTATTTGTTAATAATTGTTTTACAGAATTATATATATTTTCTTCATTTGTACCTATTAATTTAAGTGTTTTTGCTTTAACACCTTCTATTCTTTCTGTCTTTTTTCTTAACACAAGTACTGGTTTTCCTAGTGATGGAGCTTCCTCTTGTATTCCTCCACTATCAGTCATTATCATATAGGATTTGTTTAAAAAATTATGAAAATCAACTACTTCCAAAGGCTCGATAATGTGAATTTTTTTAGAATTTTTCCCAAATACTTCACTAGCTATACTACGTATTTCAGGATTTAAATGTATAGGATATACTACCTGTACATCTTCAAATTCATCTACTATTCGTTTTACAGCTCTAAATATATTTCTCATGGGTTCTCCTAAGTTTTCTCTCCTATGAGAAGTCAATAAAATCATTCTGTCATCACCAAGCTTATCTATTATAGGATGAGTATAATTTTCTCTTATTGTCATCTTTAATGCATCAATTGCAGTATTACCTGTTACAAATATATTGTTTTCAGACTTTCCTTCTGAAATTAAGTTTTGTTTTGCCAAACTAGTAGGGGCAAAGTGTATATCAGCAATAATTCCTGTAAGCTGTCTATTTAGCTCTTCTGGAAATGGAAAATATTTATCATAAGTTCTAAGTCCTGCTTCTATATGACCCACTAGAATTTTACTATAAAATGCAGTTAAACTAGTAGCTAGAGTTGTCGTTGTATCTCCATGTACTAAGATTATGTCTGGCTTTTCTTTATCTATAATCATGGGAAGTTCATTTAAAACTTTACATGTTATATCATTTAAACTTTGCCCTTTTTTCATTATGTCTAAATCATAATCTACATTTATATTGAAAGTTTCTATAACCTGGTCAAGCATTTCTCTATGTTGTGCTGTCACACACACAATACTGTTTATATGCTCTCTTTTTTCAAGTTCCTTAATTAAAGGAGCTACTTTGATAGCTTCAGGTCTAGTTCCAAATACAGTCATAACCTTGATGTCATCCATTTATATCTCTCCTAATCAACTATTTATATACTATAATTGTCTATTTATATAACAAGTTTATTTATACCAAGATTTAATAATCTTTATACTCTCTTTTGATGGATAAAAGTTTTTTTCTTCATCAATTTTACCTACACAAAATACAGAAAAACCATTTATCCAATCTTCTTTTTCAAAAACTCGCCTATATGCTTCAAAGCATCTTGCTTGTTCTTCATCATTTATAATTTCTGAAGGAACATGATTCCATGGTTGAGAGCTTGCATTTTCTCTATTTGAAAAACCTAATTCTCCAAAAAATATCGGTTTACGATGAACCTTATAAAGATTATATAGTTCTTCTTTTATATTTTGTCCTCTATTATTCACAGTAGATGAATGTAGAGCAGAAACCAATTCATCAACTGTATTGACAGATTTATCACTTAACTCAAAATACGCTGCTATGGATATAAAGTCTAACTTATCAAAAAAATTATTATTTAGTTTTTGTTCATAAGATAATTTACTATTTAAATCACCTTTTCTCGTATACCACCAATTAGTTCTATATGTTACAAGACCATCAAATTTTGATTGTACAAAATCTATTATTTCACCCCAATTTTGTTGATATTCTTCTAAGTATACAAAATTAGAGCCTACATTTAAAACCTTTACATTCAATGGATTTGATACATCTTCTATAAGTTCATTTAATACAGTATTTTGCCAGTTATAAAAAAATCTTTTTTTATTCATAGGATTCCAATCGGTCTCATATAACTCTCCATTTTTTATCCATGGATATGCTTCTAATATTGTGGAAATACCCTTCTTATTTAATTTTTTTATTAGTTTAATTGCCTTTTTTTTGCTATTATTATCTATTGACATGATATCAGAATTAATATCATCCACATTTATAACTATAGGTACATTTATTGTATTCAATCCTAGCTTATCTATATCCTTCATAACTTGATTTATTTCATAATCTATAGATAAATTGGCTGATTTAATCTTGCCCTCATACTGGCTATTTACTAAACTTCTATTTTTTAATTCAACATTTACAAAATAAATTATAAATATAAAAGTTAAAATAATTCCTAAGATTAAAATATTTTTCTTAAATTTAAATTTGTTTACATTTTTATTCAAATCATATACCTCATTTTAAAATAATACGTTTACTGTATTATCTTCTTTTATATTTCTTAATAAATAACATTGATAGAATTACAGCTACAACTATAACAATAAAAGAAACAACAAAAAAAACTTTAGCTGTTTTACTTATATTCAATTCTCTACTCGAATCTTTTATTTCTTTATTTATTTTTGTATTATACGTTAAATCTTTTACTTCTCCATATTCATCAATTGTTAATGTATCTCCTTTTAAATCATTCACTTGACTTTTATTTAATAAATAATCCATTCCTAAATATAAATTTTTTTCATCTATTGAACTTATTACCATAATATTTTTTTGATTATTGTAAGGTGATTTTATCAATTGTATTGATGAAATATTTTTACCATAATCGTCAATAAAGCTTATCTTATCATTTGATAAAAAGTTAGAATAGTTTTTATTGAACTTTATATTTAAGTTGCTATTTATCATCTTTATAACAGAGCTGTTAAGTGGTACTCCAAAAACTATAATATTCGTATCTTTATATTTATTGCTAAACTCTTTACCTCTAATTACATTTATGTTTCCCTCATGCGAATTCATATTTGCACCTAAATTAACACCTAGTCTGGACATCCATGTCATTGCTTGGGACCCTGAATAATCTGGCATTATCACAGTTAAATCATTAAACTTATCATTCTTAACAAATGGATATGGATAACTTTCAAAACTCAGTGACTGATTCTCTTTTGTTGATAGTTCCAAATAAGAGCTATTTGACACATATGCCCAAGGATTATTACTTTCTCTTGTAACACAATTTAAATTTTTTATACTTAAATTAAACACCAGCTTAACTTGATAATAGTTTTTATTATCTATATCTTTAGGTATTTTTAATTCTAGTTTGTCATTATCTGAATATGCCCTATCTAATTTTTTACTTCCTACGACAACATCATTTATATACACTGTAACTAATGATTTGTCAAAATCCAAATTATCAGAATATCTTAAATTTAAAACAATCTTTGAGCCATTATCTAACTTTCTACCTTTTGGTATTCTAACATCAAATAAAGCTTGTTGACTAAATGCACCTTCCAGCAAAATATCTGTATATCCTAGGTCTTCTAAAGTCATATGACCTAAATTTAATTCTTGTTCACCAGCAGTCTTTATATTAGTATCTTTATTTACAAGTATTGATGATGATAAAATTTGATTAGAAAGTCTATTGTCTATCAATAAATTTGATGCTTTTATTAAATCTTCTTCATTACTACCTATTACTACTAACATCTTCTTATTATTGTTGTATGGAGAATTTATCTGTTTAATTATACAATTTGAAGATAATAAAGTTTGTTCCTTTGCACTTAGAATATTTAAAATTTCTTCTGCCGTATTTTCAGGTTTACCAATGTATATAATGTTATCATCTGACCAGTTTTTCATTTCTGAATATAATTTAACATCAAACTGTAACTTATCGTTCTGTGTTATTTTTCCAAATTCCGATGCTAAATTAAACACAGCTGTAGATTCACCCCTACTCATATTATCTGGAACTACTAAAGTTGTGTCTAATTTAAAATTTTCTTCAATTTCTATATATGGATATGGATACTCATTTATTGAATTGCCCAATTTTTTCTGCTTATATCTAATTGATGTATAAGATTCCTTATGAATAACCATCCAGTTTCCAGTGTTAGAATCATCTTGACATATTTTATCAGATATTGTTTTATATGCTTTTACTTTTATTTCATTATATCCTTGTATTATATATTCTTTTGGTATTAATACTTTTAGTGTATCTTTATAATCTTTTTTGGCATTTAGTTTAATTGATTTTATTGGTACATTATTTATTAAGATAGTTAAACTTGAAACATCTCCATTTAATATTTGACTCTTACTAAAATTAAGATTAAATGACACTTCCTCAACGTCCCAATTTTTGTTTACTTCAAAAAAAGTACTATTGCTCCCTATAACTCCATCAATAGTTACATCTCTTTCAAACTTATAATTTTTGACTTTAGTTTCATCAGCTTTTACTTCATCTACAAATGCGATATTTGAAAAAAACAATACTAAAGATACAATTAATACAACAAATTTTTTCATATTAATACCTCCTGTACATGAATTAAAATCTTTCCGTTTTATACCATTTGACCTCTCTTTTAAAAATTATATCTTTTAAATACTCTACCATTCCTTTTATAGCAACAAATAGCCATAGTTGAGAATATGTAAAATACATAAGTGCTACTATAAATATATTCTCGATTGTAGCCTCACCTTTTTCTATAGTTAAGCTTATACTCACTTCTATGATAAATAAAATGTACGATAGTATCCATATTATGATAAAGTTGATTGGAATAGAAATCTCTATTAATTTAAATACACTTAAGACAAATAAAATATCTGAGATAATAACAGATGTTAAAAATAGAAAATATACAGAAAAAAAGTAGGCTATATCAAATACAATTTTATTTTTCCCTTGTTTAAATATATTTTTTATATATTTCATTAAAACGTATATATTACCTTTTGCCCATCTAGTCCTTTGCTTTATCCAAACTTTAATAGTTTCTGGTTCCTGCTCCCATGTTATTGACTGTGGCACAAGTTTTATCTTATATCCTAACTTATATATTCTAAAGCTAATTTCTGTATCTTCTGCAATTGCTTTGCTATCCCATCCCCCAATTTCTTCTATAATACTTTTTCTCAATATAAAGTTAGTTCCTGGTATTGTACATAAATTAAATAATTGCCATCTACCAGCTTGAGACATCCATTGAAAGCTTAAAGTTTCTATATTTATAAATTTCGTCAATAGATTTTTACTTTTATTTCTGGTTCTAAACTTTCCAATAACAGCACCTAATTCATCATCTAGAACTATTGTTTGTATTAAATACCTAAGTGCATCTCTATCTGGAGTATTATCTGCATCATAGACTGCTATAAACTCTCCTTTTGAAATTTTATATCCAATATTTAATGCATTTGATTTTCCCTTACCTCCAGTTATGCTATCTGTATTTATAATAGTAAAATTATAATTTTTATATTTATTCTTTATGCTTTCTAAAATTTCTCTACTATTATCAGAAGAATTGTCATTTATCACAATAAGTTCCATTTTATCTTTAGGATAATTAAGTAGTAGTAAAGATTCCACAGTCCTACCTATTACCTTGGCTTCATTATGAGCAGGAACAAGTATTGATACCATTGGATATCTATCAATTTTTTTTATTTTTTTATCAAAGTTCCTAAAATAAAATAAATACCCCCCCATAGCTAAAACTATATTTATAAGTAGTAAAGACCATATACTAAATAAACTAAATATAAATAGATACTCTGATACATTTAATCCTCTCATAAAATTCTCCTAAAATCTTTTTAAATCTTAGAACTTAATCTAAAATTTTTTATTTTAAAAATTTCTTTTTGTCTATTTTTTTAAAATACATAAATATAATTACAAAAACTAAAACACTTATGGATACTATTGATATTAAGATTTTGCTGATTTTAGATATAGATTTAAACCTAGTTTCATCTTCTTTATTTTTTTCTAAATTTCTATCATAGTTGACTTTAATTTCATTACCATCATTTCTTATTTGTATCTCATCAACCTTTACCCAATTATCAAAATCTCTTAAATCCATAAACTCTATATTTTGTTTTTCTAGGTATTCTATTGTATCTTTCAAATATTTTATATCTAAATACGAATGAAAGAAAAAACCGCCACTAAAGCCTCTGACAATAGATACTGTATCTAAATTTTCTTTTATATTTTGAAAAGTAAACTTATCCTCTGGGTCTATATATCCCAAATTCTCCGGTACAAATATATTAAACTCTTCTGTATCCCTAATAACATAGGGATATGTATTTGTGCTAAATTTTTTATCATTATTTTGATGTTGTCCTACATAAGTAGAAAAATATTTTTTTAATTCTTTATATCCTTCAGATTCTATTGCATAATGAGGAGCTTCAAATGCAAGAGGATAAATCCCATTTTCTATACATATTCTAAGCCCTTTTAAAACTCTATCTTTCACAAAAATTGTCATATTTTCTTTTAATGGAGCATCTTTTTCCCCATCCCAAAATTCATATCCTTCTCCAGAAACTTCTTCATTTTTATATTGATGAGTGTATCCATGTAATATCACTGTACCACCCTTATCTTGCATGTATTTTACTGCTTTAACAATCTCAGGGCTTTCTGATAAAGTAGTTATTCTATGATTTTTAGGATTTACATAAGCTGGTATTAAAGCAATTGTAAATGGTATGTTCTTATTGCTTAAATAATCAGCTATTTTTATTAATTCTTTTGGTTCTCTAAATGCATGTACATCTTCTATTCTTACAAATATGCGACCATTATTGAAGGTTTCAATATCAAACACATCATTTAGTGAATCACAAAATATATAAAATAAAACACCATCTAAATCCAACTTTGACACATAGAAAAGATTTTTGTCATTTACAATATACGGATATTCATTTACTGTATCACTAATAGTTCCTATAATTTTATTGCTTTTATCTGTTGATTTTACAATATTAAATAAATGGTGTTCATCTAAGTTATACTCTTTACCTTTATAGGTTACACTGTTTATATTATTTGTTTTTTTTACATATTCTAAATTATATTTCTTATATTCCAACAGATTTTCTATACCATATCCTAACCAACAGATGACTCCTTTATAGGAATCTAATGAATTAATTAAGATGTTAGTTTTTTCATCATTAATATATGAATTTTCATTTATCCCTATAATAAATATATGACTATAATAAGTTTTATTTATCTCATTATCATAGTTGCTTAATTTTAATAACTCGATATTTGAGCTAAATCTACCTAATAGAGTTCTTACAATTTTCAATATGTCTTGATTGTAAGATGTTTCTTTCTTAGAATCATAGATAACCAATACCTTATTTGTATTAGAATAAGTTTCTAGTGCATATGAGTGTATATTAAAATTTGACATTATCAATACTATTAAAAGCACAATTAATACTTTAGATAAATTTTTATTGTAAGTTTTAAACATCATACTGCAATTCCTCTTCAACCATATTCTTAAAATTTATACTATCTCCAAAAGTATCTCTATACTCTAAAATTGCAATTTTCACATCTATATTTACATATTTTCCTTTATCATTTAAATCTAAGTTTAACTCTTTTATCCTCTTCTTTATTCTATCTCTAACAACCTTTGAACCTTCTAATGCTGTGTTTGGCATCAGTATTCCTATCATATCTTTTTGTAAACTGTATATTATATCTTCATTTCTTGTACACTCTACAATATTTGAACTAATATATTTTACTATTTTGTTAGTTTTACTTTCACCAAATATAGTCTGTAGGTTTTCATAATATGGTAGTTTTACTATCATAAGAGAAAAAGTAGTAGTATGTCTGACTGACTTACTTATTTCCATATTTACATCATTATAAAAAATTTTTAAGTTTCTAAGCCCAGTTTCATTATCTATAGTTACTAGTTCCTCATATTGTTCAGTTAATTTTATATTTGTAAGTTGTAATTCATTTATATTTTTATTTATATTTCCCATTATAATTGAAGATATTGGTACTGCTATTATCCATATATATGATATAAACTCAATATCTATATTATGAGTAATATTGTTATATAAAATATAGGACGTATATATAAATATAATTATTGAACTTGTTATTAAACCAACTACTGAGTTTGATAAATAAGTTAACATTATTATAAAAAAAATAACTGATAACATTATAAATACATTCAATTTATTTTCTGTTCTAATAGATAGTATTACTATCCCAACAATTAAAAATATAAAAACAAACAAACTTAACATTAATAAATCTATCTTTTTATTTGTCCCATTCATTTTTTATAAATTTACACCTCCAATTATTTTATTAAGTTGCCCATTTTTTCTAATTATTATTAAAATCAATATGCAAATAATTTTTTAACTTAGTAAAAATAAATTAAATTATATATGTATATAAATAATAAAAAAACAAACAAATATTTAACATTAATGTTCTCTATTTGCTTATCTTCAAAATAATTATCATGTATGTATTCATAGTAAATAAATTATATATATCTATAACATATACATATATAGATATAAGTAAAAAAAATAAAACTGTTCAATAATTAGAAAATAATTTCTAAATAAGAACAGTTTTATTAAGTAAATATTATTAAATAAATAATACTCTATTTTGATTTTAACTCTATCCAAGCTTTATCGTATAACTTGATATTTTCACCAATATCTTCAAAAGTTTCACATTTAGCAAGCACATCTTTAGATGGATATGCAACAGGATTGCTAGTTATTTCTGGGTCCAATAACTTTAGTGCTCCTGTATTAGGTGTTGAATATCCAATGTATTCAGCATTTACTTTTGCATTTTCTGGGTCTAACAAGAAGTTTATAAATAACTCAGCTTCTTTTTTATTTTGTGCTGTTGTAGGTACACACATAGCATCCACCCACTTGTTCGTACCTTCTTTAGGTATAGCATAGTCAAGGTCAGGATTTTGATCCATCAATGTAACTGCATCTCCAGAATACAACATCCCCATTGCGACTTCTCCACCTAATAATCTGTCTTTTCCTTCATCGTTTACATATGCTAGGACTAAATCCTTCTGCTTTATTAAAAGATTTTTTGCTTCATTTATTTCTTTTGGATTTACACTATTCATACTGTATCCTAATTTTTTAAGAGTTATCCCTATAGTATCTCTAACAGAGTCAAACATCATCATGTTTCCTTTGTATTTTGGATTCCAAAGTATATTCCAACTATCTATAGGCTCTTTAACTTCTTTTTTATTATATAATATTCCAAGAGTACCCCACATATATGCAACACTATATTCGTTAGTTTCATCATATACAGGATTTAAAAAACTCTTATCTAAATACTTCATATTAGGTATGTTTTTAAAATCTATTTTTTCCAAAAGACCTTCATTTTTCATTTTTTCCACCATATAATCCGATGGAAAAACTAAATCATAATGAGTACTACCACTCTTAACCTTTTGATACATCATTTCATTAGTATCATAAGTTGAATATTGAACTTCTATTCCTGTTTCTTTTTCAAACTTATCTATAAGAGATTCATCTATATAATCACCAACATTATATACATTTAGAACCTTTGTAGAATCTGTTGATTTATTGCATCCTGTAAATAAAGTAGCTGTAATCATACCTACAGTTACAAGGGATATTATTTTCTTAAACTTAATCATTATTTAGTCCCCCTTACTATAGATTCTTTTTTATTAGCCAATAGAAGTAATCCTAAAACCACTGCAAACATTATCGTTGATAATGCATTTATTTCAGGCTTTATACCTCTTCGAGCCATTCCATAGATTTCTATAGAAAGATTACTTACACCATTTCCAGCATTAAAGAAACTTATTATAAAGTCGTCTATTGACATAGTAAATGCAATTAAAAATCCAGAAACTATACCTGGTTTTATTTGTGGTAAAATTACTTTTCTAAGAGCATACATAGGTGTTGCTCCCAAGTCCATAGCTGCATCTTCTATATTATCAGGTAATTGCTTCATTTTTGGTAAAACTGAAAGTATAACATATGGCAAACAAAACATTATATGTGCTAATAACATTGTTGTAAAACCAAACTCCATTTTTACAAATACAAATAGACTCATAAGGGCTACTGCTGTAACTATTTCTGTATTTAAAATAGGAAGGTAGTTTACATTCAGTATTAATTTTTTACTCTTCCCTCTCATCTTATGTATTCCTATAGCACTTATAGTTCCTACTATTGTTGATATTACGGATGCTAATATAGCTATCACAACAGTGTAGTATAAAGCACTCATTATACTTTCATTTTGAAGTAATTGACCATACCACTTCCATGTAAATCCATTCCATCTTGCCATTGATTTTGAATCATTAAAAGAAAATAGTACCAATGCAAATATGGGTGCATACAAAAATAAGAATACTAATGCTAAATATATATTAGAAGTTATTTTCTTTAATTTTAAAATAGTAACCCACCACCTTCTTTGTCAGATTCATCTCCAAATTTTGACATTATCGACATGGATATTAATATTACTATCATCATAAATATTGATATAGCTGAGCCAAAGTTCCAATCTCCAACAACTGTGAATTGTTGTTCAATCAAATCTCCAACTAACATTATTTTGCCTCCACCTAGCAGTCTTGATATTGCAAAAGTAGTAACTGCTGGCATAAATACCATAGTTATTCCAGACATTACCCCAGGCAGACTCAAAGGAAATATAATTTTTCTAAATACTGTCATGTTATTTGCACCTAAGTCATGAGCAGCATTTATTAAATCATTATCCATCTTTGAAAGTGCTGTATATATTGGAAGAACCATAAATGGTAAAAAGTTATATACCATACCTAAAAGTATAGCAACATTAGTATACAAAATTGCTAATGGCTGTATTCCAAACCATCCTAAAAACGTATTTAAAAGTCCATTTTTTCCTAATATAGCTACCCATGCATATGTTCTTAAAAGAAAGTTCATCCACATAGGAAGAATAAACAACAGTATTAATGAACCTCTTCTACTTACATGAGCTTTTGAGATTATATATGCCACTGGATAACCAACTACAAGACATATCAATGTAGCTACTCCTGCTAAAAGAATAGAGCGAGCAAATACTTTAATATATATAGGGTCTATTACTTCTTTATAATTCTCAAGTGTAAACACATAACCTGTACTTGAGTCTTTTGTAAAACTGAAAAATACTACTAGTATTAAAGGAATTATTACAAATATCGCACTCCAAACTACATATGGATATGCTAAAAAAGATTTCTTCTTCATATTAGTTACTCTCTTTTCTCATTATATGGATGTCTTCTGGATATATATCCATGCCTAGTTCTACTCCAACTTCAGCATTTTTGGTATTATGAAGTATCCACAATCTTCCATTTTCATTTAATTCTATTTCATAGTGCACTCCTTTAAATACTGTAGATGTAACTTTCCCCTTTAACATTCCTTCTTCTGGCTTTACCATTTTTATATCTTCTGGTCTTATTACTACTTCTATATTTTCATTTTTTTCAAATCCTTTATCTACGCATTCAAACTCTCTCTTACAGAAATTTACTTTATAATCTTCCATCATAATTCCATCAAATATATTACTTTCACCTATAAACTTCGCTACAAATGAATTTTTAGGTTCATTGTATATGTCTTGAGGTGTACCCATTTGTTGTATTTTACCTTTATACATTACAACAATAGTATCTGACATAGTAAGAGCTTCTTCTTGGTCATGAGTTACAAATACAAATGTTATTCCTAACTTTTTTTGAATTCTTTTTAATTCTATTTGCATTTCTTGTCTTAATTTTAAATCTAATGCTCCAAGTGGCTCATCTAACAACAACACTTTTGGTTCATTTACTAAAGCTCTTGCTATTGCAATTCTTTGTTGTTGACCTCCACTTAATGAGTCTACTTGTCGTCTTTCAAATCCTTCTAATGCAACAAGTTTTAAAACTTCTTTTACTTTAGTATCTATTATATCTTTTGGAGTTTTTTTAATTTTCAAGCCAAAAGCTACATTTTCATATACATCCATGTGTGGAAATAAAGCATATTTTTGAAAGACTGTATTTACTTGTCTTTCATATGGTGGTAAATTATTTATTTCTTTACCTTCAAATAAAACTTTGCCATCATCAGCATACTCAAACCCTGCTATTATTTTTAATGTAGTAGTCTTTCCACATCCACTTGGCCCAAGTAAAGTTAAAAACTCATTTTTCTTTATATCTAAATTGAAATTATCTAAAACAGTAAGTTCCTCATAATGCTTAGATATATCTCTTAATTCTATTATATTTTCTACCAATTATTAAACACCTCTATTCTAAAATGATGGTGGCGTACTTACCCAAATCACTTTTGCTGTCGTTTTTCCTTCGTTTGATATATAGTGATTTGCTCTTGGTCTAAAGTAAAAGCTTTCTCCTTTTTTTACCTTATTTTTCTTTTCGCCTATATGAACATATATTGAACCTGCTAGTACATATCCAAATTCTTCACCTTCATGTGGCTTTTCTTCTTTATATTGTCCACCTGGATACAATGTTATTATTATTGGCTCCATTTCATTTTTTTGTGAATTTGGAATTAACCACTTTAATTTATATTTTAAGTCCTCATCTTCAGTTTCAAACATGTCTTCTTTTGTAAAACTAATTCTTTCGTCATCTATTTCATTAAAAAATTCCCTTAAATTTGTACCTAATATCTCAAGTATATCTATAAGGGTAGCTATGGATGGTGATGTTAAGTTATTTTCTAGTTGAGAAATAAATCCTTTTGACAATTCACATCTATTAGCTAACTCTTCCTGGGTCAGTTGTTTTTCTGTTCTTAATCTTTTTATCTTTTCACCTATATCCATGTTGCACCTCCTAATTTGTGTTTTATTTTACTAAACATTTTGTTTACTAAACATTGAGTTTAAAATTTGTAAACAACATAGGTAATTATATATAAAATTCAGATATAATACAAGACTTTTTTGCTAATTTTTTTATTTTTTTAGTTAGAATAAATACAAGTATTTTAAAGGCTTTGAAAATACACAATTTGAATGTGTTTATATTAATATCTATAAAGTTTAGTATCTCTAATTATAAATAAATCAATTCATCTAACATATATAAAAGCTTTTAAGGTCTTAGAATATGTTAAGTAAATAAAAAATTGCTAAAAATCTATATTTTATAGTTTTTTAGCAATCCATATCTTTTAATATTTGAAATTTTATATATTTACAAGAAAATTTTTATTTATAATTACTATATACTCTTAATTAATTCTTTATAGGACTATTTAGCCATATTTTGAGTGGCAGGTTTTTTATCTCCACTCATATATAATTTTATAAATTTTATATCATCTATTATAAATCTATGTTTAATTTTACTACAATCTAATTTAAACAAATTAAATAATATTTGTGTAAGATATCCTAGGCCAAATGCACTTATTATAGTTCCTATACCAACTTTTCCACCTAAGAAAAATCCAACTATTAATGCACCAACTTCTATAGTTCCTCTTATTAAGTTAAGTGATTTTCCTGTTTTCTTTTGAAGAGCAACCATCAAACCATCTCTAGGTCCACTTCCTAGACCACTTCCCATATAAAATACCATTCCAAGAGCTAAAAGCCCCAAACCTAAAATCAACATAATTATTCCTATTAATACACTATCAGTCTTTGGAATTAAGTTAGTGTATAGAAGTAAATCCATAAAAAAGCCAATTAATAACATATTAAATACAGTTCCCCATCCTACATTTTCACCAAGAATAACATCAGCTATAACTACTATAGAGCCTACAATTATAGAGGCAGTCCCTATAGTTATTCCTACATGATTTGAAAGACCTTGATGAAACACATCCCAAGGAGATAAACCAAGGTTACAATTTATCGTCAATACTATACCAATTGAACATATAAATAGACCTAAAACCAGCTTTGAAAATTTCCATAATACTTTTTGTAACAAAATCTACCCCTCCTAAACATAATTTAACTACTCACCTTAAATACCAAAAGTCAGCAGTTTTCATACAAAAATCCTATTTTATAAATTTTATAATACAACTCTATGATACATCATTTTATGCTAAATAACTACCATTTTATTACAATTTGGTTACAAATTTTCAGATTATTTTTTCGAAGAGATAATTTATATATTTCTATGTTGAAATTCTATATTTTAAAATCTTTTTTAGGCCTATTTATAATGAAATAGTAAAACCTAATGTGAGATTTTAAATTAATATAAAGCAAAAAAATACTGTTAAGAAAGTAGTTGCACTTAACAGTATCAGTATTTATCTATTTTTATTTTATTTTGACTTTATAAATTTTCTTCTATTTATTTTTGATATACATACTAACATAACCGACATAACTAACATAGAAGTTCCGCCTAAAACCAATTTAGAGCATGCTGTTGTTTTACTCATAGAACCTCCTCCTTTGCCTCCAAAGTTTCCAGCTTCTTTTGGACTACCTTGATTTCTATCCATTTTCATATTACCATTTTGCTTATTATTCGTATCGCCTTTATCCATATTTCCCATACCTGGCGGCGTATTACCATCCATTCCTTCAGGTGGTTCTGGCATTCCATTCATACCTTCATCAGCTTCTTTCATGTCTTTATTATCACTTGAATTCTCACTATCAGAGGTTTCCTTCGTTGAAGAAGACTCTCCACTTAATTGAGCTTTTATTGTTTTACTCATACTTTCTGCTACCTCTAAAACTCCTGGTATTGATTTTCCTCCTTTACCCATAGGACTTTCTAAATTTTCTTTACTCTTATCGTCACTTTCATTGTTATTTGTACTATCTTTGTTATTTGTATTATTCTTATCTTCATTATTGTCTACAGCTTGACTATCTGCATTATTTTTAGTTTCACTTAAAGTAAGTTCCGCATTGACTTCTTTTTCATCACTTTTATTTTCGTTATTTTCATCATTAGAATCTTTATTATTAAATTCTTGATTGCCAAAGCCCTTATTACCACCTTTATCATCATTAGAACTTTCAATTGAAGATGTTATATTTTTTTCAAATTCTTCATATGTATAAAATGCTGTTGGGTCTTCTTTTACATATGATACTATTAAGTCATGTACTTTTGTTGTCATATTTTCTAGATAATCTGAACCTAAATATTTTGTTACTATCTCTTCTAGATATTCATGGTATTTTGTTTTATATGTCTCATTTTTTAATAATGCAGATATTAGAGGTCTGTCTTCTAAATTACCTGTCGTTGGTTCATCAATATATATTGATTGCCCATCTCCGCTTTTACCAGTACCACCAAACCCACCAAATGACATATTAAAATCCCATGGTAACATAGAAAATACTCCATCTTGCTCATACAGATAGTAATTGTGAGCAAAATTACCTTGATAGCTATCGAGATTTAACAAAGCTGTATTTATTGCTATATTTTTAAGAACAGAATCTACATCAAGATACTTTTCAATGTCTTCACCTGTATCTAGAGATTTTAATAGTTTTGTGACCTTAGACCAATCAGCTGTTTTTTTGTCACTTTCAACGATTAAATTTGAATAACTTTCTGAATCATCTCCATTGTACTGCAATGAAGCGCCTTCATCAGACTTGTATAAATCACCTGTTACATCTCCAAAGTTATTTTCAAGATAAGATTCTTTTAATCCTTCCACTGCTAAATATAAACCATGATATTCACCATTTATATAAACATTTGCATATGCAAATTCTGGAGTAGCTAATCCCATATCTTCACAAATACTATATGTTATAAACTCTCTCATATAAGAGGGGTCAGAGTAACAGTTATTAAGATTTAATTGAGTAAGCCCTTCCATACTTTGACTAGTGTTATATTTATCAAAATTAATCTTATAACTATATCTATCACTATCACTATTTGCTACAGATGTAAGACTTGAATTTCCTTTAGTCCTGATTCCAACATTTCCATATGCATCACCATCTACGGTTACTTTTGCAACTTTAAATTCTTCTTTTATAGCATTTTCATTCATATCTTTTAAATCACTATCATCTATTTCTATATTAATTTCCATAACTTTGTCTCTATCAAAATATTTTTCAATATACGCATCACTATATAAATCAACACCTTTATTTCCAGATATACTGTATATTCCAACTATTGCACATAAAAATACAACCATAAATGAGATAAGAAGGGTAAGTTTTTTATCTTTCATAAAAGATTACTCCTCTCTATGCTACATAATCACCATTGTAACTTACAAGAACTGCATTAGTAACTCCATCTACTTGACTTAAATCATTTATAAGACTTGTTTCTCCATCTTTCATTCTAACTTCAAACACCAACTCTATACCTTTTTCTGGTGTCACGCTCTTTGATTTTATTTGATATTTAGAAAATACCCTTTTGATTTTGTCAGTTGCAATGTCTTCTGAATCTTCATTATTACAATTTACCATTAATATATATGGTGTTTCAGAGATTGTTTTGTTTGAAAAGAAGATTAAAATTAATCCCATAATTACTGAACCCATTACAGCTAATGGAATTAAACCTGCACCCAAAACTATACCTGAACCCAATGACCAAAATAGAAATACTAAATCCATTGGGTCTTTAATTGCTGTTCTAAATCTTACTATAGATAAAGCCCCAACCATACCTAGAGATAAGACTACATTTGATGTAACTGCCAATATTACAAAAGTTGTAAGCATAGTGAGTGCTACAAGTGATACATTAAATGGTCGAGAGTACATAATTCCCATATATGTCTTCTTATAAACCATATATATAAACAAACCTACTAAAAATGCTGAGCCTAGAGCTAAAGCACTATCCACAAATGAAAAACCTGATACGTTTTCTATAAAACTTGACTTAAAAATATCGTTAAATGTCATAATTAAAATCATCCTTCCTATTTCTTCGTTTTTTCTTTAAATTTTATTTAAACATGTCTTTATCTAAATCTTAAATTTTTATTCTTATGTATATAACCTACTTGATGCATACTTTGAAACAGCTGTAGAAGTAGTCTTATTAATTTGAACTAAATCTTTTATAAAGTCTGGTATAAATTCGTCATATTTAACTTCCAATACAGTCATATTTTCGTCAATAACTGAAACAGTTGGCAATTCTTTATTAAATAAATCTGTTGAGTTTACAGCAGTTTTAATGTCACTATCAATTGTCACTCTTACATTCCCAACTGGATAAACAAAAGCTTCTCTATCGTAATCGACTATACTTTTTGCCTCCAATCTTTCACATTTTATCTTTAGATAAAACTCCCTTAATAAACAGTTTGTTGATTCTTTTAAGAATTCAATATCATTATTTAATATCTTCAATACTTCTTTTTTAGTTAAACTAGCTGACAGCTTTGATGTCATATTATAGTGCTTTATTTTTTTTTCTAATTTTATAAAAGAACAATCATTATTATAAAATCTTATTCTAAACTTTTCTCTTATTGCAACACCATTTAACTTATCAAGAAGAGCTTTATCTTCTGGTGTATCAAAATATAAACTTCTAATAAGATATTTTCCATCTTTTGATGCATTTGCATCTTTTTTCATTATTGGATAAAGTCTTGATTTCAAAGCTAACACATCCGCTTCAGTTATTTTATGTTTCATTTCAAATCTGTAGTTTAACTTTTTATCCATTTTTATCACCTCTCAATTTCTTAACTATATTTGATTTATTTTATATTTAGAGTATACTTTACTCGGCTTTGTTAAATCTCCGTAAAATAAGTGCATCTTTATGGCATATATGTGGCAAAGAAAGTTTTCCAGATAATTTAATGTTTCCAATTTTATCTCATGCTTAAACTTTACATTGTAATGACAAAATAAATAGGCTATATAGAATACACCAATATTTTGTATTCTACATAGCCTTTATTCATGTTACTTATTTTCAAAGTAAGTCATTGAGTTGGATTTATTCTCTAAAAATCATGGAATATAGATTATGAATCTTCCATTAAATTATACAACTTCTTCATCATATTCTCTTGAAAATTGACTATTATAAAGTTCCTCATAAAATCCTTTATTCTCAAGAAGCTCTTTATGGCTTCCTTGTTCAATAATAGTACCTTCTTTCATTACTAATATTAAATCTGCATCACGAATAGTTGATAATCTATGTGCGATAACAAAGCTAGTTCTTCCTCTCATCAAGTTATTCATAGCCTTTTGAATTTCAACTTCTGTCCTAGTATCTACACTAGAAGTTGCTTCATCTAGAATTAACACTGATGGGTCTGAAAGTATTGCCCTGGCAATTGTTAAAAGTTGCTTTTGACCTTGAGATAAATTAGAAGCATCTTCAGTCAATATAGTATCATATCCTTTAGGTAAAGTCCTTATAAAATGGTCTACTCTTGCTGCTTTTGCTGCTCTTACAACATCTTCCATTGTAGCATCTGATTTACTGTATGCAATATTTTCTTTTATGCTTCCATTAAATAGCCATGTATCTTGAAGTACCATTCCAAACATCGTTCTAAGTTCTCCACGTTTTAAGTCCTTTATATCAATACCATCAATAGTAATTCTACCCTCTTGTATCTCATAAAATCTCATAAGTAAATTTACAAGAGTCGTTTTTCCGGCTCCTGTTGGTCCAACAATTGCAATCTTACCTCCTGCATTTAACTTAATATTAATATCTTTCATAAGAATAGAATCATCATTATATCCAAATTTAACATGTTCAAATTCTACCTTACCTTTAGGTATATTTATAACTTTTGAAGGCTCTTTATCTTTTACCTCCTCTATTTCATCCATTACTCCAAATACTCTCTCAGCAGATGCAATTGCTGCTTGAAGCATATTTGTAATATAAGATATTTCTGTGGTAGGCTCTGATGATTGATTTACATATTGAATAAATGCCTGTATACTACCAAGAGTCATTGTTCCATTTGCTGCAAATATACCACCTACAACTGCTATAACCACATACCCAATTTGATTTACAAATCTAATGATTGGAGATATTGAATATGATGAGAATTGTGCTTTTCTACTAGCATTATAAAGATTTTGATTTACTATTTTAAAGTTTTTAATAGTATCTTCTTCTTTACTAAACGCCTTAACTACTACTTGACCAGTAAACATCTCCTCTATATTACTATTTAATTCACCTAAAGCCTTTTGGTTTTCTGAAAATCTTTTTTGTGATTTCCCCGCAATTACAATAGTAATGCATAGCGAAACACCTAATGTTATAGCTGATACTATTGTAAGTGACATACTTATGTTTATCATCATAACTATAGAACCAATCACCGTAACTACTGCTGTAATAAGTTGCATTAATCCTTCTTGCAGGCTATCTGCAACCTTTTCTAAATCATTTGTAACTATACTAAGAGTTTCTCCCTTTTTATGTGAGTCATAATACTTAAGAGGAAGTTTATTTAGCTTATCACTTAAATCTTTTCTCATACTAAGAACTAAATTTTGTGCAACTCCTGACATAATATATTGTTGTATATATATAAATACTGAACTAAGAAGATACAAGCTTAAAAGTACTGATATTATACCTCCCATAGTACTAAAGTTTACACTAAATTTTGTGCCAGTTTGAACTGCCGTTTTTATTCCATTAAATAGTTGGTCAATAGCTTTTCCCATAATCATTGGTGCTAAAACCGTAAGAGCTGAACTTATTAATACTGCAATAAAAATTGTCAGTATTTTAAACTTTTGTTTTGCCATATATTTTAATAGTCTTTTTGTAGTTTTTTTTGCGTCCTTAGCTTTTTCTGCTGACATACCATCTTCAAAACTAAGTACATCTACTTCTTTTTTTTCTACTATATTTTCACTCATATTACACCTCCAAATAAACAAATTGAATTTCTCTTTTGCTATGCAAGTTCTTCTTTACTAAGCTGTGAATCTGCAATTTGCTTATAAACATCACATTTTCTAAGTAAATCTCTATGTTTACCAATACCTACAATTTTACCTTCATCTAAAACTATAATTTGATTGGCATCCATGATTGTACTTATACGTTGTGCTATAATTATAGCTGTTGAATCTTTAATTTCATCTTTTAATGCTCTTCTAAGTTTTTTATCTGTCTTAAAATCTAATGCAGAAAAACTATCATCAAATATATATATTTCTGGCTTTCTAACTAATGCCCTTGCAATAGAGATTCTCTGCTTTTGTCCACCAGATAAATTATTTCCACCCTGAGCTACAAATGAATCATAATTATCTTCCATACTAGAAATAAATTCATCAGCTTGAGCTATGTTTGCTGCATGTTTTATTTCTTCAATACTTGCATCTTCTTTTCCATACTTTATATTTTCTTCTATTGTTCCACTAAACAAGAATGCTTTTTGTGGTACAAATCCAATTTTATCTCTAAGCTCTTTTTGAGACATATTCTTAACATCTTGACCATTTATAGATATCTCACCTTCTTGAATTTCAAAAAAACGTGGTATTACATTTGCAATCGTAGATTTGCCAGAGCCAGTACTTCCTATAATTGCAGTTACTTCTCCAGATTTTGTTTCAAATGTTATATCGCTTAAGACAGGTTCCTCTGATTCTGAATATGAAAATGTTACATTCTTAAAGACTAAATGCCCTCTTTCTGAAATAATATTTTCAGAATTATTTCCATCTACAATTTCAGGTACTATGTCTAATATTTGATTTACTCTATCTGCACAAGCCCCTGCTCTGGGTATGTACATAAATACCATTACTGCCATGATTAGATAAAATAAAATTAAAATACAATACTCAACTAAAGCCATTATATGACCTATTTCCATATTTCCATTACTTACTCTTATTCCACCAAACCAAATAATACTTACTATACCTAAATTCATTATTAACATTACAATAGGCATAAGTACTGCAAATATCTTATTTATTGAAATTGCTGTTTGAGAATAATCCACTGCTGTTTTATCAAATCTATTCTTTTCAAAACTAGTTCTATTAAAAGCTCTTATAACTCTTACTCCAGTTACAGCTTCACGTAACACTCTATTCATATTATCCATTTTTGTTTGCATTATCTTAAATAATTTGATAACTCTTTTACCAACTAAGCATGCAAACAGCATGAATAAAACCATTATTACAACAATAATAATTGTCATTACTCTATCTATAGAATAAGCTAAAAATAATCCAGAAATAGTTATAATTGGTGCTGGTAACACCAACTCAATAAACATAAATAAAGATTGCCCTATTAAAGTAATATCACTAGTACTTCTGGTAATCATAGATGCTGTACCTATTTTATTAAAGTCATTTATTGATAATTCTTGAGCTTTTATAAATACTGCTTCTCTAATATCTCTACAAAATCCTGATGAAAGATTTGCTGATACTTTACATACTAATACAGCTGATAGAGCTGTTATTCCTGCTACTATTAGCATTAATACACCTGTTTTTACAATATAATCTATATCTCCTTTTACTACACCATTATTTACTATACTCGCGGTAAGAGTTGGTATATATAAAGTTCCAAGTGTTTGCAAAAACGTAAATATTAACATTGTAACAATTAAAATCCTATAAGGTTTTAAAAAACGAATTAATTTTTTCATACTTTCACACTCCTTTACAAAATATTATGATAAACTATACTGTAACAGGATAGTCAAGGAGGAATTTTAATTATGAGCCAAAATTCAAAAAATTACTTTAGCACTGGTGAATTTGCAAAGATTTGTGGAGTCAATAAAAAAACACTTTTTCATTATGATGATATAGGTCTTTTCTCTCCAGAATTGAAAAAAGAAAATGGGTATAGATACTACTCATACCATCAACTTAGTATTTTTAGCATAATCTCATCACTTAAAGAAATAAAAATGCCTTTAAAAGAAATTAAAACTTATATAGATAAACGAACTCCTAGTTTGTTAATTGAACTTTTAGAAAAAAAGAGTATTGATATTAACAATGAAATTGAAAAATTAAACAATATTAAGACTTTAATGGAATCCACTATTGCACTTACTAAAAAAGCTTGTGATATTGATATAAATACTATTACTTTAGAAGAACATGAAGAAGAATACATAGTTAAAAGTCCTCTTATAGAAACAGAACAATTTATGGGAGATGATGAAGAGAAATTCTTATATGAATGTATCAATTTTATGGATAACTATGAATTAAGTGATGATTGCTTGATTGGTTCGATTATTAAAGGTGAGGATATACTAAATAAAAATTTCGAGTCATATTCACACTTGTTTACTAAAGTTAATCGTGAATACAAAAAATGTCCAATATCAATCAAACCAAAAGGACTCTATGTAACTGCTTATCATAAAGGAAGTTATGATACACTTGAAACAACTTATGAAAAACTATTAAATTTTTTTAAGGATAATGATTTACGTATAGGAGACTTTGTTTATGAAGAATATCTTCTATATGATATAAGTGTTCGAGATATTGATGAATATATAACTCAAATCTCAGTTGAAGTTAAACAACTTTAAAAATAACTACAACTGATTTTGCTTTTACACAAAACTTAAACTTAAATTAGTATAATTATCAGAAATCACCCTATTTAATTCTTTGACTCTTTTATATAAGTTTATCTCTATAAATTAACTATATAGACAAATAAAAAAGTGATAGTTAAATATAGCTATCACTTTTTCATCCATTAATTATAAGTATATAAATTTAAAGTTATTCTAAACATTAACCAATTTATATATGTAAAGGTACTTCTTTCTATTCTATTAGATTCATTTTATTTTCTTCTTTTCCCATCTATTTTTTGATTTTTGATAAATTAAATAAGCAGTAATTGTATATAAACATGAAAACAAAGAAGCAAATCCAGAAACTCGTGTAAGACCTAAAATACCTCCAATTCCAAATCCAAATGTAAAAATTATAACAGCAATTCCACCTAAAAAAGCAATGCTTGCAAGAATAATCAAAATAATTTTCTGCCAAAATATAGTCACACACAAAGTAATAACAAAATATACTACTGCTTCAATCAACAATAATGAACCAAGATAAACAGGTGATACGTGGATTAAGTAACGTGAAAAAGCTATTGAGTGAAGTCCAAACACAATAAGTAAAATTGCTATAATAAGACTTCCATAGTTAAAAAGGTGTTTTGCACCATTTTCTAAGATAAAATCCACAATCCGCAAAACACCACATAAAATCATATATCCAACAATAACATAAAACATGCCTCCAAGAAGAAATTCAGGGAATATTAAAAATGCAATTCCCATGCCTCCAAGAAAAACCGCTCGCAGTATTGCATGCTTTGTAAACTGTTTATAGAGTAATAAATTCATAATCAATCCCACCTCTCTTGGAAGGTATGATACCATGTAAACATTACTCTCACATGAATCTCTACTTACAATTTTGTAATGTTAACCATCTTTCTGCATCTTCATAAAGCTTATCAACCATTTCTTTTCTATCTATTCCAGGAAGTTCTTGATTTATTTTATATCCATCCTTACTCAACATATAAGAAAGATTTGCATACGTTGGTCTATAATTTTTTATTTCACTCTTAGAAACTTTGACATCACTATTCTGATAAACTGGTAAAAGTATATCTTTTTCGTATATAGCATCCATAGATACTATATACCACATATCATCTATCTTTTGAGTTTTATACACAAGCTTAACATCTGACTGAAGTTCAACTAAATTTCCATCTATCTCATTTCTAATATGAATAGCCGCCATTGTAATTGATACTGCCTTATTATTATTTATCCAAACTACTGTATTATAAACTTTATGAGGTGCATAAGACTTCATCTTACTTGATTCTTCTACAAAACCTTCTCCACTCCCTTGGTACCAAGATATTGATACTGTTGAATCTTTTGCAAAACATTTTTTCATTTCATCCCACAATGCATTATCTCTACAAAATCTCTCAAATTCTATAAGTTCTTTTACACTATTTTTATCTATTATATCTTGTATAGAATTATTCTCTAGTCTTTTTAATAACATATTTTTAATCTCCTTTAGTATAATATTTCTTTTATTTTTTTACCTATATTCATCTAATAATACTCAAGCTACTATCTTACTCTCTTACCTTTTATCCATACACCTTCTATATTTCTAGTTGCTGTTATATCTTTAGTTGGGTCTCCCTCAACCATTACTAAATCGGCTCTTTTTCCCTCTTTTATTACTCCACGGTCATCAAGTTCTAATAATTTTGCTGGTAAACTTGTTGTACTCTTAAGTACTTCAGTTGTAGTAAGCCCTGCTCTAACTAATAATTCAAACTCACGATGAAGGGATTCTCCATGCTTTACTATGCTGACAGAGTTTTCATCATTATTTGAATCAGTACCAGCTAGTATATCTACTCCAGCTTTTTTCAGTGCTGCTGTATTTTCTATTGCTGTTTCTAATCTAATATCTTCTCTTCCTGTGACTTTATTTATATTTGATGCTATTTTTTCCATCATAACTATTGTTGGAACTGAAATAAGATTTTTATCTTTTATATTTTTAATTACCTCATCAGATAATTTACCTATAAATGGAATGTGATTTATTACATCAACACCTGCTTTTTCTGCATATTCATAAGCTATAGTTGTAGGTGCATGAGCGAATACTTTTTTACCATTTTCATGAGATACTTCAACTACTCTTTTTATAGTTTTAAAATCAAAAGCTGTATTTGATGTTTTTGGATCTTCTATTATAAGCTTTACAAAATCTGCTCCTTGTTTAATTTGTTTCTTAGCAAAATTTTCAGCATCTTCAATAGTGTATATTTTACTGTCTTTAAATCCCATTCCCATAAGGTGAGGATGTGCTGCTGGTGCTACAGGTTCATATACACTACGAATATCTGTTAATCCCTCTCTATTTCTCAAATAATCTACTATCTCTTTACTATCAGTTGCCATATCAAGCATAGTAGTTATACCCCAGTTAGTTGCATCCTCCAGGTTTTTTATACTATCTAAATGTATATGAGAATCAATAAATCCTGGAAGTAAAGTACATCCTTCCCCATCTACAATAATGTCACCAGTTGTTTTTGATGATATTAATCCATCTTCTATAACAATACTTTTTGCTTCTAAGAGCTTTTCTCCATCAAATATTCTAGCATTTGCAATTTCAGTTGTTGCCATAGTCTTACACTCCTTTTATTTTTGAATTTATTAAGACATTTACCTTTTATTAAGTTATTATTTTTATTACTTTGAATCTTTCTTAATTTATATAACTAATTATATATAAATAATTTTATCTAAACTATGTATTACAATTTAAACTTTGTTGTAAAATATATTATAGTGATTGTGCTATAGCACAATCAAATATGATTATAGGAGTTTTAGAATGAAACTAATAGATTTAATGAAAGAAATATCTCAGTATATATCAGTTTTAAAGCCATTTTCAGACGAAGATATAGATATCACCAGCTTAAATATTTATAAAAATAAGCAGACTGAATTTATTTCAGGATGTTTGTATTTAGGAAATATATCGGATATTCCTGTAAATTTGACCAATATAAATTTTTTAGGTATATTTATACAGAATGAAAATAACAGTGATTTGAAAATATACAATTTAAATTCAAATATTTGTATCATAAAGTCTAAAAAAGAAAAATATGACCTTTTTAGTGAACTATTAAATGTCATCAATCAAGAAATACATATTAGTTTATCTTCTCAAAAATTTTTTAATGTAGTCTCTGAAAATAAAGGCATACAATATTTAATTGATATAGCATATGAGGAATTTGGCTATCCTATAATAGTTAGAGATTCTAGCTTCAAAGTCTTAGCTTATTCTTGTAATGTTAAGGATATATTGCAACTTAATGAAGATTCTAATGGTGACACATATTTAAATGAAGAAACTATAAATTACATAAAATATCAAAATATACACAAAAAAATATATTATAACAAATCTACTAAAGATGAAAATAAACCAAATAACTGGCTTGGCACACTAATTTCATCAGTATGTGTAGAAGAAATCGAGGTAGCTCATATAGCCGTCTGTGAATTGAAAATACCCTTTAAGAATTTTCACTTTAAACTATTAGAATCACTTAATAAAGCCATCTCTCTTGAACTACAAAAAAATAATTTATTTAATATAGATAAAAAACTTATTCCTAATTATATACTTTCTGATTTATTGGAAAAAAAATATATAGATGATGATACTATAAGTAAAAGATTTCACTATTTAAATTGGACTAAATCAAATTCATTAAATATAATGGTAATAGTAAACAAGGATAATAATTCTTTTGACAGTAAAGTACCTTTTATTATGCAATCTTTAAGTGCATTTATACCTTCTAATAACTGTGTAGTATATAAATCTGCTTTAGTTGTTTTTATTAATGATTCCTTGATTCCTAATTTAATCGATTGTGAAAATAAGGATTTTATTGATTACTTAAAGCTAAATTCACTTTATGCTGGTATAAGTTCAAAATTCTCAAAGTTATCTGATAGCCATAAATATTATAATCAAGCTAAAAGAGCCAGTGAAATTGCTCAAAAATATGGTATAAATTTTTCTCCATTTGGAAAAAGCATACCATATATACTTTACGAGCTACTTAGTGCAAACTATGATTTATATGATCTTAATCATCCTGCTGTAACTAAATTGATGGAAGAGGATAAAAAAAATGGTTCTAATTTCTTAGAAACTTTAAAACAATATATATACTTCAGTAACTCCCCCAGTAAGGCAGCTAAGATTTTAAATATTCATAGAAATACTTTATTTTATAGAATTAATAAAATAAAGGAAATTACCGGTATTACATTAAATTATGCTGATGAAATACTTCAAATTTATATTTCTATAAGGATGCTTGAAATTAATAAAAAAATAGACTACTTGCCTAAGTGATGTTTACAATTAAAAATAACTACAGCTAGTTTTGTATTTTCACAAAATTAACTGTAGTTCCAAGTTATAATTATATTCTAAAGATTTATATAATCATCTATCACATAACTATACATATTAATCAAATTTTTATTGTATTAAAATTAATGTATATAAATATCTTCTTCAAATAAACAATATGAATTTTTTCCAGATGCCTTTACATTATAAAGTGCTCTATCTGCATTTTTAAACAATTCTAAAAATGAATTTCCATTTTGAGGATACCTTGCAATACCAATACTAACAGAAGCCTCAAAGCTAAAACTTAAATCTTTGTAATTATCTGTAAGAACTCTGTTTAATTTTTTTGCTTTTTTATGTATATTTGCTTCTGTATAATAATCTCGCATATATACCACAAATTCATCTCCACCAATTCGACCAATTAAATCTTCATTATCAAAATTAGCTTGAATCTTCTCAGCAAAAGTTTTTAGTACAAAATCTCCAAATGGATGTCCAAAATTATCGTTTATCTCTTTGAAATCATCTAAGTCAATAATGAATAAAGCATCTTTTTTATCACCTTTATTCATGACTATAGCTTCTTCTACTAATTTTTCAAATACCCCTTTATTATATACATTAGTTAGGGAGTCTCTTTCTGCTCTAGTTTTTAATTCTTCATATTTTTTTATATCATTATCTACATCTACAATTACTCCCACAACTTTTAAAATCTCATTCTCATTATTACAAATATTTGTTGCTGATGTTCTACACCAAATATACTCACCACTAGATTTTCTTAAACGATAAACTGCTTGATTATGTTTGTTATTCTTTTGAATACTTTCAAAAAAACTCTCAAAGATATTATAATCTTCATGATGAACTAAATCTTTATCTCTAATTTCTTTAAAAATATTTTCACAAACACTACTATATCCAAATTTTTCAGTCCAAATTTGAGACACAAATGACTTCTTCTCCTTGATGTTCCATTCAAAAACAACAGAATCAGTCTGTTCAACAATAGTTTTGTAACGCTCATTACTAAGCCTTAATTCTTCCTTATGAACTACTTCTTTTTCAAGCATTTCATATTTCATAGACAATTTAGTCTTTTCTATAATAGATTTAAATAAATAAAATACAATAAAGTTGATATATAAAATACCAACACTTGATATTAAGTTTAAAATTTTTAAACTTTGAGCTGGAAAAAATTTATTTATATCAAAAATAGAAATAGATAAAAATACACTAAATAAAGGTATTACAAGTAAAGGAAGCCAATATTTTATTGGCATATCTGAATGTATGTCCTTTTTAAAAAGGCAAACAATTTTACAGATAAATAAAAAAACAATTTTTGATAAAATTACAGCTAATACTCTTATGCTATTATTTTCAAACATTATTTTAAAATCTTCTTTTATAAATAAAACAAAGATACTTGTAACTACAACTTCTGATAGTATAAAAAATGAACTTAGTAATACAGTCGCAAATAATCGTGTCTTTATATTTCCTTCATACAAAAATGAGGACGAAAAAATAAGGATAAAAATTAAAGGCATTGTTACTATAGGATTTAAAGTTACTAAATTAGAAATACCTAAACATATCATAAAACCCAATCTAGCATATTTTATAGCTTTTGTATATTCTTCTCTTTGACCTAAAAAATCTGATAAAAACATATGGACAACAAAGGCTTCAAACACAACTGTTACTAAATTTGTAATATCAAAAAGCAGTTGTTCTTTCATAAATAATTTTTTGTAAAATCAAGGGTCTCTTTAAACTTAAATACTCCTCAGATTTTACTTTTCCTTTCTCTATCTATATTTAAACACGTACTTTAAATGTCAAATTTTACAATATATGTCAGCTTGATATTCTTCTTTTTTCAACAGTATACAATAGATATATGTAAAAAACAACTTTAAATATTACTATATTTTCTTTAATTACTCTTTATATTTTTTTATAACTTAAACACTATAGTAAATTTAGCACCCTTTTTCCCATTTTCTACATATATACGACCTCCATGCTTATTTACAATGGATTTAACTATTGATAATCCAATTCCATGATTTCCGCCAACTCCCTTGTAAAATCGGTCAAATACATGAGGTAAATCTTCTTTATTAATTCCTATTCCATCATCTTCCACTATTACAACTATATTTTTTTGATTATGTTTACATATTATTTTAATTTCACTCTTAGCATATCTTAAAGCATTTTCTATAAGATTCATAAATGCTTTGGATATATTTTTTTCATCACATTCAAATAGAACCATGTCTTCCTCAAATTCATAATTAAACTTTATTCCTTTATTTATAGCTCTTACATTTTGCCTAGAGCCACAGTTTGAAAGCACTTCTCTTAAATCACATTCTACCATTTCATAATCTTTAGTGATATTATCTATTTTAGAAATATACAGTAAATCTTCAACCATATCATTTAACCTATCACTTTCTTCAAGTATGATATCACTTGCATGTTTGCTATCTATAATATTATACTTTATAGCTTCTGCATATCCTTTAATAGACATAAGTGGAGTTCTAAGTTCATGAGATGCATTTTGGAAAAATATTTTTTGCTCATTATCATACTTATCCAGATATTCAGCACTCTTATTCATAACATTTGAAAGCTCTACTAACTCCTTATCCGAAAAATCAAAGTAATTTCTTTTAAAATCTCCTTGACCTATTTTTTTTGCAAATCCACATAACTCTTTTATAGGTTTTGCAATTTTTTCAGATAAAATCACAGCTGTAAATATCGCCAATATCCCAGCAAAACACATTACAGATATTAATACAATATTTATCTTCTGGGCTAAATTTAAAGTCTTTGATATATCTATAAAAAGTATTAAATAATTATCTTGTTCATCATTTATACTAGTAATTTTTACAGTGGAAATATAATAATCTCTATTTCCAGTAGAAACACGTGTATTATTATCTGAATTTAAATCCAATTTTTCATTTTGAATATAAGTTCTAATCAAATCCATTTCATCAATATTTTTTAAAAAATCATCCTCTCTAGTTGGAAATATCAGTTTATAGTTAGAATCAACTACCATTGCATCTGCATCTGATTGCATCTCTGCCATTCTAACCTTATCTTGTACATTTCTAATAAAGTTCGATAATTCTTTAGGAGGTAGCTTTCCATCATTCTGCGGAGGCTTAATAGGCTTAAAATTACTATCCATATGTTCTATCATTTCTGTAGATTTTGTAAGTTCTTCATTTGCTGTTGTTTTTATATATGTATTGACCAATATGTTAAAAGATACTAATATTATCAAGAAAACCACTACTGTCAAACCTAATATGCTCACTAAAATCCTAGTTTTTATACTTATATTTTTCCTTGAAAATTTCAATTTAAATAATGATTTAACTTGATTTTTTATACTTTTATTATTTTCATTTTCCATCTGATTTTTTCTCCTTTAATCTAAACCCAAATCCCCAGACAGTTTCTATTAAAATATTTGTTTCTAAAATTTTTTTACGTAGTCTCTTTACTGACGTATAAACTCTATAAATTTATATAAATACTTTATATTTTTTATAGTTTTATTTCCTTTTTCATCCTGCCCTATTTTGAAATTCATAAGAATATCTACTCTAGTTTAATATGGCAGTCCAAAGGCTTAAATTCGACCTCGTCAATGTCTACATATTAGCACAATCTTTTTATTTGATTTTCTATGCTAATTTAAGTAACCACACTGGCGATTACTTTTATAATTTGCTAAATTAATACTTGCATTTTTATCCCTATCAATCACAAGATTACATTTTTCATTAGGACATACATAAGTCCTATCTTTTAACTTTAAATCTTTTTTGATAGTTCCACAACATGAACACATTTTACTACTTGGATAAAATCTATCTGCTTTAACAAATTCAATTTTGTTCCATTTGCATTTGTATTCAAGTATAGTTATAAACTTATTAAAATATTGCTCTGAAATTGATTTAGACAAGTGTTTATTTTTCAATAAACCTCTTACATTTAAATCTTCTACTACTACTCTACAAGGCTTGGTTTTCACTATTGTATTAGTAGTTTGGTGTATATGATTTAATCTAATATCAGAAAGTTTTTTATAGACAAGTTTTATCTGCTTTTCAACTTTTATGATATTTTGAGTTTTTAAAAGTTTCTCACCTTTTTGAAAGGTGTTACCACTTTTCAACATATCATATTTCCTTGAAACTTGCCTTTGAAGTTTTCTAAGTTTTTTATTTAATCTTTTAACTTCTTTTGATTTATTAATGTTTTTAAAAGGCTCATCTATATTACTAACTATGGCTAAATCCTTGATACCTAAATCAATACCTATACTTTCATTAGTAAGTTTAATATCAGTTTTTTCCTCGACTTCCATTGCTAGTGACAAGTACCAATACTTTCCATTAAACTTTACCCTTGGATTTAGAACTTTTATAATCTAATTATAGCCATTGTGAAAATTACAGGAACACTCATAAATAGAGAGTTTCTTTTTTTGCAAGTTTATTTAATTTAACATTTGACGAATTATAAAGTATTTATATTAATTTATAGAGTTTATACATTTTTATCTACAATCGCTACTTTGTAGATGCTATTTCGCTCACGCTAATAACCACTTCCTTTCAGAACGTGCAAAGACTATTTCTTCATCTTCAGCATTACCTGTTAAGAGCCACCCATTTCTTCCCTCAATCGCTTAGGGCTTTACGACCTCTCGGTCTAGTCGTTTGACCTTCCTATTTCTAGGCTTGGCGACCAAATCTCCATTGTATAAGCACTTAGGATTTAACCTTATGCCATCTCTACACTTGTTATGATTTCTCCCCATCATAAAGGTTTCTGATTCTATCCTTTATTGTGGTAGTAGAGCTTTAGGGTTTACTGGTTTTAAAGTGGTGTCCTATGCAGATTTCTCTACATACGCAGTATAGTTTATATTTTTATAATTTTTTTATAAAGTTTTATAAACTATTTGTTACTGTATCATCTGCAGCTCTTGTCTCAACTTCTATATCATATCCCCATATTTTATTTAACAATTCATCCCTAGAGACTGCTCTATCTCTATTTTCAAATAAATATGTCAATAAATTATATTCATTTGGTGTAAGATCTATATTGATATTTTTACTTGTAACCATCTTACTTTTTTTATTTATTGTTACATCTCCAAATTTTAATTCCATGTCTAAAAAATCATTACACTTATCATAATTCTGTTTCTTCTCAAATTCAATCCTTCTAAATATAGACTTTACTCTCATAACCAATGACATAGGACTAAAGGGTTTTGTAAAATAATCATCACTTCCCAAAGTTATTCCTGTGATATAATCTATGTCAGTATCTCTTGCTGTAAGCATTATTATTGGTACTGTACTTTTTTCACGAAGCTTTGTGCATACTTCAAATCCACTTGAACCTGGCATCATTATGTCTAGGATTACTAAATCACATTCTTTTTTATTAAATTGTTCTAAAAGTTCATCTCCAGTTTTAAAATCTACAACATTGTGACCTTCATTTTTTAAAAACGTCTTTACTAAATTTCTAATATTATCTTCATCATCTGCTATATAAATTAATTTCTGCATAAAAAATTCCTCCTTATTTCACTTTTAATTTAAATTAAATAATCTAATATACTAATTGACTACTAATTTCTAATAAGATTTCTATTTCAATTTTTCTCCTATACTTAAATTATATCAGTTTTTTGTAGTACGTTAGTTTCAAACTTGTTTGGATTTTAAGGCAAATTTATGGCAAATATAAGCTTTCGATAATATTGTTGAATTGTATATAAGAAATAGTACAACGTAATAGTTCAATAATCGACTATATTTATTCGTTTTTTATTAAAAATGATATTTGTCATGTTTTTTATTGAATATTCTAACTATTACCATTATAATTATACTAAATACTATAATTTATTGTTTTTTTAATAAATTTTTGCATATTAAAATCTGTTCATCTCACTACTTCAACTATTTTAGATTTTTCTTGAATCAGTTCAATAAAATTTAGGTTATAACAAAATCAAACTAGATAAAATTCTTTTGAAAGGGGAATTTAAAATGAAAAAGTCAATTAGATATTTTTTATTTTTGATTATTTTAGTTATTCTATATCTTTTAGTTGTAAAGCTGAATTTTGACTACTATGTACAAACTCGCACTGACTTTGCCTTCAACTTTAATAAGCTTCTCTTTATTAATTTAATTTCATGTGGTCCCATTGGATTATTGCTGGGATTTGAATCATTTCTTAATGAATATAGAAAAAGTGGCAGTTGGAGTATTAATGTACCAAGATTGATTATTCTTTGTTTACCATTTCTTTTACTATCAGCAATGCCTATATTAATCTTTAATTTTGGAATAGGAAGATTACCAATTGTAGGTAGCATTATTATAACTGATAACAAATTCTTAAGCATAACAATTTTTAATATATTATTTGGATATTTTTTAATAACAAGTTTTTACAAGAAATAGTATATATATTAAATAGTTTAAATAAAAATAGCTATCTTTAAATAATCAAAATTATTCAAAGATAGCTATTCTTTTAGAATTATCTTTCGTATTCTTATACTAGTTTGTAATCTTCTGGGTTTAACTTACTTGCTGCTGCTTCATCTACTATAACTATAGTATCTTTATGAAGTTGGAGTATAGAACCAGGAACTTCTGGAGTTATATCGCCATAAACAGTTTTATATACTGCATCAGCTTTTTCTTCTCCTGAAGCTAAAAGTAATATTTTTTTAGATTTTAAAATTGAGCCAATTCCCATACTTACAGCTTTTTTAGGAACATCTTCTCTTGATTCAAAGAATCTTGCATTAGCTTCTATTGTAGATTCTGTTAATTCAACTACATGAGTTCTTTTTGCAAATTTATTATCAGGTTCATTAAAACCTATATGAGCATTACGGCCTATTCCAAGTACTTGTACATCTATACCACCTGCTCTATCCATAGAAGCTTCGTAATTCATACATTCTTTTTCAATATCATCAGCCATTCCATTTGGTAAATGAGTATTTTCTGACTTAATGTTTACATGATTAAAAAGATTTTCTTTCATAAAATAATCATAACTTTGGTCATTAGATATTGGCAACTTATAGTATTCATCTAAATTAAAGCTTATTACATCTGAAAAATCTACTATATTTTCATTATATTTCTTAACTAAATCTCTATACATACCTATTGGTGTACTTCCTGTAGCTAATCCTAGTATTGAATTTGGCTTTAAAACTATTTGAGCCGCTATCATTTCAGCTGCTTTTTTACTCATTCCATCATAATCTTTACATACTAATACTCTCATTTTATTCCTCCTAAATTTTAGCTAATACTTTCACTGATATAAGTTTAATTTATTACTATTTTTAAATATCTTTTATTTTCTTTAAAGCTTATTTTTTACACACTACATAGTTTTGTATACTACTTCACCCAAGCATAGAGTCATCTTGCAGTCCAAATTTTTATCAAAGACAGCTATATCTGCATCTTTACCTATATCTAGACTTCCTTTTTTATCATTTATGCCTAAAGATGTTGCTGGATTTAAAGATGCTAAATTAATTGCTTCATTTACTCTAAGGTTTGTATTATTTAGAAAGTTAAGTACCATTTTATTTAAAGACAATACACTACCAGCTAATGCACCATTTTCAAGTCTTGCTTCATTACCTTTAACTATAACTTTTTGACCTCCAAGAGCATAATTTCCATCTTCAAGCCCACCTGCTTCAATAGAATCTGTTATTAAAATCAATCTTTCTCTACCTTTGTTGTTCAATATAAATTGAAATAAATCTTTATTTATATGGATTGTATCTGCTATTAATTCACTATATACATCAGTTGTAAGTGCTGCACCGACAACTCCAGGGTCTCTATGGTTTAATCCAGTCATTGCATTAAACATATGAGTTATATTTGTTACACCTAAGTTTATAGCTTCCTTAGCTTGCTCATAACTTGCATTACTGTGACCAATAGATAAAACTATATCTGTACATCTTTTGATTTCTCTAGTAAAGTCAAAATCTATATCCTTTTCTGGAGCATAAGTTATGACCTTTATAACATCCTTGTATTCTTTGATAAATTCATATTTTGAATTTATTATAAACTTTTCATTTTGTGCCCCTTTATAATTTTCATTTATAAAAGGTCCTTCTAAATGTGCTCCTAATACTTGAGCTCCTCCAGTTTTTCTACTTTTAGCTTTTTTAATAACTTCAAGTGCATCATAAACATGCTCTTTATCCATTGTCATTGTAGTTGGAAGAAAAGATGTTACACCATGTCTCATTATTGATTTTGAAATTGTCTCAATAGATTCATCAGTTGAATCCATTGTGTCTTTCCCCATATTTCCATGTATATGAATGTCAATAAGACCTGGAGATATATATTTACCATCAACATCTATAACTTCACAATCTTTTGGTATCTCATCAGCTATATCAATTATTTTTTCATCAAATACTAATATTTTATTTTCTAAAATTTGATTTTTTAATACTATTTTCCCATTAATTAAACATTTCACCTTATTCACCTACTCACTCAATACTATTTCATATTGATATTTATCTGTTCTAAATATCGATATGGTATACTCTATAGGATTACCTTCTTTATTATAAGAATTCCTATGAAGTTTAAGGGCTAAAGAACCTTCTTCTGTTTCAAGAAGCTTACTTTCTTCATCTGAAAGTATAATTGGCTCCATTACTTGCTCAGCTTTTTGTATCTTGTAGCCATATTTTTCATTCAAAACTCTATATAATGAAGAATTATCTAATATTCCTTTTGTAAGACCTTTACACATTTCTTCTGATAAATACACTATTTCTAATCCAAATGGCTCTCCATCTGTATATCTAAGTCTAATAATTTTATATATATTTGTTGTATTATCACTTATTTCAAGCTTTCTTTTTACTAAATCGTCTGGTAGTTCCATCTCAAAGGATAATATATCCGTTCTTATGTTTACTCCCTTTTCCTTCATTACATCAGTGAAACCTTTTACATTTGAGAACTGATACTTCTTTTTTTGCTTTGCGACGAATGTACCCTTTCCTTGTACCCTGTAAAGAAGACCTTCTGTAACTAAGCCAACAATAGTTTTATTCACTGTCATACGACTTACATTTTGTATATTACAAAGTTCTCTTTCTGGTATTATTGCATCACCTTCTTTAAGCTCACCTGTTTCTATCATCTCTCTTATTATGGCACTTAGTTGAGTATGCAATGGTATATTACTAGATTTATCTACTATTTTCATAAAATCACCACTTTTCAATATGGTATATACCAATTTTGGTATATACCAATTATACTTTAAAAGAAAATTTATTTCAATACTTTTAACTTATTTTGTAAAAATTTTAGGAAAATCTAAAGACAAAAAAGAAATTGGAGTTTATACTATATAAGAAGCTAAATAATTGAAAATACATGAATAATTACATTATTTATTATAAATTTCACTAATACTAATACATATACTGTGAAACACTACTACATAAGAGTAGTATGACTAAATTGTAAATATAAAATGAGAGGATGATTTTAATTTGATAAAAATAGGTGATTTTAATAAGCTTATAGTAAAGAGAAAAACAGAATTTGGATATTTCCTAGATGGACAAACTAATAACACAAAGGACGATGTGCTTCTTCACAATAGATTAATAGGAAAAAATGAAATAAATATAGGCGATGAAGTAAATGCTTTTATATTTAAAGATTCTGAGGATAGAACTGCTGCAACTTTAATACCTCCTTTAGCTAAAGTTGGAGATGTTGCATATCTAAAAGTAGTTGATAACACAGACATTGGTACTTTTATAGATATGGGGCTTACAAAAGACATACTAGTTCCTTTTAAAGCTAAGACTTATCCATTGTTTAGAGATGAAAAATATTTATTTTATATATATTTAGATAAAAGTGGAAGAATAGCTGCTACTACAGATATAGATTCATATTTAGAGACAGACCATACTTACAATGCAGGGGATGTGGTAAATGGAGTTGTGTATGGATTCCAAACCAACAACTCTGCTATGATATGTGTTGACAATAAATATGCTGGTGTAATCCTTCATAATGAATACTTTACAGAATTAAAAGCTGGAGATGTTCTTGAAAATTTACATGTTATAAAAATATATGATGATGGTAAATTAGGGCTTTCTCCTAGAGGAAACAGAAAAGATGAACTTGATACCTTAGAAAATAAAATTTTAAGCTATTTAGAAGGTTCAGATGGATATATGAGATTTAATGATAAATCTGACCCTAAAGATATTTCTATCTTATTTAATTCAAGTAAGAAAAATTTTAAACGTGCTCTTGGAGTACTTATGAAGAAAGACTTAATTTATCAAGATGAAGATGGAACTTATCTAAAGTAAATTATATAACACAAAAATCGAAGTAAAAATGAAAGATATTTTCTATTTCATATTTACTTCGATTTTTGTTTAAGTTACTACCTATATTTATTGCGCATTTACTACATCTATTATGTCTAATTCACAAATCTTTTTAATTGGTTTTCTTACTGATAGTAAAGTTATTAGTATCATAGTCACCACAATGATAAACAGTAAATCAAAAGGTATTTGCCACTCTATATGAAATTTTAATGTTACTAAAGATACAAATATATACCTATGTAATATTAATCCAAGTACACTACCCAATAAACACCCACTTAAAACATATGTACTTGATTCTACTATTACCATTTTTCTTAATTGCTTATTGGACATGCCTATTGCACGCATAATACCATAATAATTTATTCTACTTGTAACACTTATACTCATACTGTTTATGATATTAAACATACTTATAATCGCAATTATAAATACAAACCCATATACAAAAATTGCCATAGTGTAAAATGAATTTTTAGCTTCTAAGTTACCTTGTCGCTTATCTCGAACCTCTAAAGTATCATCTAGCATACTTCTTATATTTTGAATTAAATTTCCAGGAGCATCTTCATCAACTTGAGTATCAATTATTATATAGTCTTTTATACCTGTTACATTTGTAAAAGTATTTTCAGATGTTATAATATTTCCAATATATTTGTCTTTAACATCAAATGGAGTTGAAGAAAGTATACCCGCTACCTCTATCTCTTTCTTAGAATTTCCATTTTTAATATATATCTTATCTCCAATATTAAACCCATGACCTTCCTCTACCAATCCAAGATTTTCTGACTCTAATTTTTCTTCATTAATTTCCCCTTTTACTAGATACTTTTTAGCCCAGTTAAATTGATTCTTTTCATAAGAAATTAGCTGAGATTTTGCCCCTTTATTATCATATGTAGCCTCTATATCTGTCATCATTCTACTATATACTTTTTTTATTCCTTTGATATTACTTATTTCATTAATATCTTCTTTAGTAAGAACAGATTTAAAGTCAGGGTCAACAATAGATATATGAGCAGCTTCTGGCTTTATAGGTTTAAGTGCTTGATACATAAAGTCTATAAATACACTAAAACCTAAAAATAACACAATACTAATAGCAAATGAAGAAGTCATCAGTATAAAAGATTTTTTTCTTGAAAAAGCATGATTTATTCCCATAGAAGTATCAATTTTAGAACTTCTTGCATTAGCAATTTTACTTGCTTTTTCATTAGTTAAAATTTCTTTGAACATTAGATTTCCACGTATAGCACTTAGTGGCGATACTCGAGAAGCTTTTTTTGCTGGAACAACAGCTGATAATATTACTGTTAAAAATCCTACTATTATTCCAAACACAATACCTATAAAGCTAACCTTTAAAATTGGCATCGAACCAAATAACTCTGTATTCACATATTTGAGAAATATAGAGGATATAATGGTTACAATACTTCCTAATAACACCCCTATTGGAATAGCCTTTACACTTAGAATTAAACTTTCTAAAACAACAAATTTTTTGACTTGGAGTTTTGATGCTCCCAAGCAACGTAATAGTCCAAAAAATTTTATTCTCTCTACTACACCCATATTAAAACTATTGTATATCATGATAATACTTGCTATTAACACAAGTATAAAAAGTACTCCTGCTGTCAAGTAAAGTGGTTTAGAATAATCAGAGTCACCTTGACCTATAATAGAAAGTAATTTTTCATTTTTACCAACTTGTTTATCACTTAAGTTTAAGGTGTTTTTAATATCAGAGGTTGCTTTTCTAATATTAACTCTGTCTTTAAATGTAATATAATAATTATTATATGTTTCTGATTTTTCAATAGCTTGTATACCTAGTATTGAAAGCATCAATCCATGTTTATCTGAGGCTTTTAATCCTGCCATTGATGAATATACGCCTACTATCTTATAGTTTTTATCTCTCCCATCTGACAACCTTACTTTTATAAAGTCTCCTACTTTTAAATTAAATTCCTTAACTGCATCTATATCTATTAAAGTTTCATTCTCTCCAACAGGATAACGCCCTTTTATTATTTCTAGACCTAATTGTTTTGCTAAATCTTCATCTAAACCTTGTATCAAAATCTCCCTTGATTTAAATTCTCCATTTTTAGCAACTTGCCCTCTCCCATGGTGAGCTATATCTACTCTACTACTTATTTCTGATATAGCTTCTTCATTAAGATTTTTAAGTACTATGTGCCAATTTCCATCATCCTTAATAAATTGTACTTTTTGACATTGTATAGCCATATCTGCTAGTCCAAAAATAGCAGTAACTAAACATACTGCAATGACAATACATAAAATTGTAGTTTTATTTTTTTTCTTATGTACCTTTGCATACTGTGGTACTAGCTCTAAGTAGCTTCTCATTCTCTATTCACCCCCAGGTCTTTAAGCACTCCGTCAGAAACCTGCAGTATCCTATCTGCTGTAGAAGCTATATTTGTATTATGAGTTATCATAATAATAGTTTGATTATATTTTTCTGCTGTCACTTTTAAAAGTGAAATTACATCACTACTATTTTTACTGTCAAGATTTCCCGTTGGCTCATCTGCCAATATAATTGATGGCTTTGTAATCAGTGCTCTTCCAATTGCAACCCTTTGTTGCTGACCACCAGATAATTGATTTGGAAGATGGTTTTTTCTATCTTTAAGACCTAAGATTGTCAATACTTCATCTAGATAAATAGTATCTGGTTTTTTGTAATCTAGTAGTAAAGGAAATACTATATTTTGTTCCACAGTTAATTCAGGTATAAGATTATATGATTGAAAGACAAATCCTATATTACGACGTCGAAAAATAGTCTGTTTTTCTTCTTTCATTGAACATATTTCTTTACCATCAATAAATATTTTTCCTGAGGTTGGAGTATCAAGACCTCCTAAAAGATTTAATAATGTACTCTTACCTGAGCCAGATTCTCCAACTACAGTCACAAATTCTCCCTTAGAAATTGTAAATGATACATCTTTTAACGCCTCTACTTTTGTGTATCCATTTCCATATGTTTTACATAAATTATTAACCATAAGAATATCCATTTGCTCTCTCACCTTTCTAATTGATTAATATCATAATAATTCATACACCTTACTGTAAGATGTATCCTATCTTACATATTAGTAAGCTTTAAAAAACTTAGAGTAAATGTACATCCTTGTGAAAAATTACTTTCTACAGTGATGGTTCCATTGTGTTGTTCTATGATAGATTTGACTAGTGGCAACCCTAGTCCAAGACCTTGATTATTTTTTGAAAACTTACTCCTATAAAATCTTTTAAATATATGATGTATATCTTCAATATGAATTCCATTTCCAGTATCCCTTACTGAAATAATAGTTGTTATAGGTGTTTCAATCCACTCTATCATTATTTTATCGTTCTCTTTTGTATTATCTAATGCATTTTTTATAAGATTACTTAAAGCTTCTGACATCCATTCATAATCGCAAAATAAGTTTGTATTTTCTAGGCCTCTTATAGAGATAATCTTTCCTTCTTTTTCTGCTCTAGTTTCAAAACTATATAAAATTTTAGTAATCATTTTTTTTATGTTAACACTATTTTTGTTAAGAATTATTGTCTTTGAATCTATCTTTGTAATCTTTAATAAATTTTGTATCAATGATTCTATACGCTCTAATTCATTTTGACTCTTCTGGACAAAACCTTCAATAACTTCACTATTATGAATCTCTTCTTGCAATATTTGATTGTACATCATCAATGCAGTAAGTGGAGTTTTTAGTTGATGTGATATATCTGAAATTGTATTTTTAAGAAATTCTTTATTCTGTTTTTCTTTCAATATATGCGTGTTTAGAGATGTTGACATAGCATCTATTGAACCAAATAACTTTGATAAGCTACCTTCTTCATAAGTATTTAACCGTACATTTATATTTCCATTCATAAATGAATCAATTTTATAACTAGCTTCTTCTATCTTGTTTTGTTGCCTAAAAAAATACACATACAGTATAAAAATAATCAAAGCAAAGAACATAAATAAATACAGAAACATAGTTTTTATATATTTACTTTGAAACAATTTCACACTTGGCATAAAACTATCATCTGTATCAAAGTCATATCCAGCTGTATTTAAGATTTCTTTTCCTTTTAGAAGATACTTATCTTCATTAGTAGTGAATACTGCTGGTATTTTTGATTTATCAACACCCATACTCTGTAAATATCCAGCTATATTATAATCATGTTGTACCAATGCTCTTTTATAATCACTGGTTATATTTACAACTACTACTTGACCTACTACCATAAACATCAATAAAACGGATATAATCGCCAAAAAAAATATTTTTATGTCTTTATTAGAAAATATCTTCATATTAACACCCTCACTTTATAACATTCCATTTATAGCCCATTCTTCTAACTGTTAATAGAAATTTTGGATTTTCTGGATTATCTTCAATCTTATTTCTTAGTCTTCTTACATATACAGACAAAGTGTTATCATCTACAAAACTACCATTTCCATCCCATAGCTTGTCCAATATATTTTTTCTCGTAAGTACAATGTTTTTATTTTTCATAAGTAGGCACAATAATTTATATTCTGCTGTAGTAAGTTCCAGCTCAATTTCATTTTTAAAAACACGATTTTCAAGTAATTTAACAGTAATATTATTTGATTTTAATTCAGCTATATTTTCATTTGTAAAATTATAACGTCTAAACAAAGCTTTTATTCTTGAAATTAACTCATTTAATTTAAAAGGTTTTGTTATGTAATCATCTCCACCCATATCAAGCCCCATTACTACATTTACTTCTTCATCAGAAGCAGTTAAAAATATAATTGGCACATTAGAAATTTCTCTTACCTTTTTACAAATATCAAAACCATTACCATCAGGTAAGGATACATCCAAAAGCAGTAAATCATAATTTTTTTCTTTGTACATTTGCAATGCTTCTTTTACTGTTCTTGCTATATCAACACTAAATCCACTCTTTTGTATAGAAAATTCTAACCCATATATCAAACTTAAATCGTCTTCAACCAACAATATACTACTCATCTCAATCACTTCCATTTTATTTATTTTTATTTTTCATATATTATATACCTAACTTATTATATTTTTACTCTGTTAAAAATACAATACCTTGAAATCAATGATTTAAATATTTTAAAATTATTTTTATATGATTTTATATCATTAATTTAATACTTTGAAATCTTAATAATTAAAAAAGCTTAAAATACACTAAGTATTCTAAGCTTTATTTAATCATATTTTATATATTTATATTATTTATTTTTTTAAAATACTATTTTCAATACTGCCTTTATCAAACATTTCATTATCTTTACCATTACCTATAGAAATATCACTTATATTTCTAATATTTGTTGAATAGTTACCACTAAGTTCCATCTTATCGAAATTCATATGCCCTAGCTTTTGTATTACAAATCCCATTGATGCAAGTAAAATAGCAAATATTATATACTGACTAAAGTTACTCATATAATAATTTATAATGTTATATTCATTCCCTGTGACTGTTAACTGTTTTGTAGATAGCATAGTATATATATATTCAGTACAATTTATAAATACATATATACCATAAATAACCAACAAAATAGATAAACAGTACATTATAATTGAAACTTTTGATATTTTTTTAAATTGCTTCACTCCAAAACTTTTTTTCAACTTCTCAATAAAATTTTTCATTTTAACTCCTCCAATACATTATTTAATAAAATATAATAATATTAGTATATAGAGTTAATGTGTTTATAGTATTAAGTTTTAATGAATTTTATATGAGTTATTGATTTTGTATAAGCTTATTTCCAGCGCTTTAATGTTGGAAAGAAATTATTCATCATACTTCTTGCTTCATCTTCAGTCATACCTTTATTACTTTGAACCATAGGAGGTATACAGATTTCTATCATCTCTTCCATACTTATATCAGCAGTAAATTCACCATCTTTAAAACAATAGCTACAGTAATCATCACTTTTACTTCCATCTTTATTTGTTCCATACAATTCATTAGTACATCCCATTGGCATACCACAACATTGACAAAATCTAGTTTCTTCCATTATAATCACTCCTTGTATATTTTTCTTTGGCTCCTAACCATATTTAAATTATAGCAATATTAATATGACATGATTATGTCATATTAAAAATAAAAAGACTAATAAAATTATATATTAAGATATAAATTCTATTAGTCTATATTTTATTTACTCACTTAAATTTTTGATTCTTAAATAAAGGTTATATTCTATTTACTTTAGTCTTTATTGCTGCTTCTTTAACTGCTTCAGCAACATTTTTTACTACATTTTTATTAAATACATCTGGTAATATATATTCTGGACATATTTCTTCATCAGTTATTGTATTAGCAATTGCATATGCAGCTGCTATTTTCATTTCTTCATTTATTTCTTTAGCTTTCACATCAAGTGCCCCTCTAAATATTCCTGGGAATGCTAAAACATTATTAACTTGATTAGGGAAATCTGAACGACCAGTTCCCATTATAAACGCTCCACCTAATTTTGCTTCTTCTGGCATTATTTCTGGAGTAGGATTTGCCATTGCTAGTATTATTGGTTTTTCAGACATACTTTCAACCATTTCTTTTGTTACAGTTTTTGGACCTGAAACACCTATAAATACATCTTTACCTTTTATAACATCTTTCAAAGAACCTTTTTCATTTCTTATATTAGTTACATCTAACATTTCTTTTTGAACCAAATTTAATCTTTCCATGTTAGCTTCCAGTGCACCACTTCTGTTGCATAGTACTATATTTTTAACATTCATTTTAAGTAATATTTTTGCTATTGCTATGCCCGCAGCACCTGCTCCATTTATAACTATTTCTAAATCTTCTATTCTTTTGTTTTCAATTAACTTTATTGCATTTATTATTGCTGCTGCCACTACTATTGCAGTACCATGTTGGTCATCATGAAAAACAGGTATACTCAAAGATTTTTTTAATCTATCTTCTATTTCAAAACATCTTGGAGAAGATATATCCTCTAAATTTATTCCTCCAAATACTGGTTCCATTAATTCCACAGACTTAACTATTTCATCTACATCATTAGTCTTTAAACATATTGGAAAAGCATCTACATCTCCAAATTGCTTAAATAATATAGATTTACCTTCCATAACAGGTATAGCTGCTTCAGCACCAATATTGCCTAATCCAAGTACAGCACTTCCATCACTAACTACTGCTACTAAATTACCTTTAGAAGTATATCTATAAACATCCTCTTGATTTTCATGTATTTTTAGACAAGGTTCTGCAACACCTGGCGTATATGCTGTTGATAAATCATCCTTAGTTTTAACTTCTACCTTACTTTCTACATTTATTTTCCCTTTATTAACTTCATGCATTTCTAATGCCAATTTTGCGTAATCCTTAGACATCAATCTTCCTGCTACTCAAAATATGGTCAAATATATCCATATCGAGATTTTTCCTTCTTCACTGAACCTCGCCTTGCCTAAGCTACTACGATTTGGTATAGTTCTCCAAAGGCTTAAATTCCGAAGTTAGCCCTCCGTACATATATAAGTGCTTTTGAGCCGCGTGTGGGAAAATTACTTTGTATTTAAGCTATCTTATATTTTTTAGCATTTTTAAGATTAATACTTGCATTTAAATCTCTATCAATAGATAAACCACAACTACATTTATAAACTCTATCTTTAAGTTTTAAATTCTTATTAATCTCTTCACACTGGCTACAAGTCTTTGATGATGGATAAAATCTATCAACAATTCTAAGTTCTATATTATTTTGCTTACACTTAGACATTAGTTTAGTTTTGAACTCAAAGAATTTCTGACTTGCTATAGCCTTTGATAAATGCTTATTTTTCATCAAATTAGAAACTGCTAAATCTTCAATAGTTATATAGCTTGGTTTTTGCTTTATAATCGAAGATACAGTTTTATTAATATAATCAGTTCTTATATTAGTCAATCTTTGATGAAGTTTTTGTACTTTAACTACTTGCTTTTGGATATTTTGACGAGTAGCTCTCCCTTCTTCTATTTTATTTCTTATTTTTAAACTCTCATATTTTCTTGAAAGTTTTCTTTGCTCTCTTTTTAATTTCTTTTCAACTTTTTTGATAGTTGAAGTCTTATTTATATTTTTAAATTTACTTCCATTTGAACATATTGCAAAATCT
>NZ_JAGWCY010000018.1:0-31883 GCF_020657785.1 Clostridioides sp. ZZV14-6154
AAATGGTAATCATAAGGGTTAGGAACTAGCCTAATAGCTTGGAGATACTGATAACAATAGTTATCTTGACCAAGAAGCCACCACTTCAAACATTACCGTAGGTAGTTAAGTGGATGGTAGTTCACGAGAAAAGATTGAAGATAATCCTTCAAATCCTAAAATACTTATAACAGTCAAAGGGCTTGGATATAAGCTTGTGAATAGAGTTGATTAGACTGAATTCTAGTAGTTGTTTTTTAGGCACCCATTTATGAGTGCCTATTAATATATTTATACTTTAGTAAAATATTTATAGTCTCAAATATAACAAATACAAGAGATACTGAAATATTAAAAATAATTAATAATTAGTATTGTCAATAAACATAATATCTCCTAATAGTATAGGAATTTATATCAATTGTTTTTCTATATTAAATACCTTGTCAATCCAACCTTTATAAAACTTTTCTTCGTGAGAAACCAAAATAATACTTCCTTTAAATTGTTTCAAAGCATTTTGTAAAGCATCTTTTGTTTCTGCATCAAAGTGGTTAGTTGGTTCGTCTAAAATCAAGAAATTACAAGAGGATAGAATCATACAACATAATTTAACTTTAGACTGTTCACCTCCACTTAGAGTGGAAACACTTCTTGAAACATGTTCTTCTTTTACACCACACTTGGCTAAAGAGCGTCTGATTTCTTTTGTACTTAATTTTGGATACTTATCTGCCATTATTTGAAGTGGTGTTTTAGTAGGATTTTCCCATTTTAAATCCTGTTCATAATAACCAATTTTTATCTGCTCTGAGAAGATGAAGTTTCCAGAAATACAAGGAATATCTTTAACCAATGTTTTTAGCAAAGTGGATTTACCAATTCCATTGAATCCAGTTATAACTATTTTTTGACCTGTATTAACAGAAAAATTTAATTTTGGAAGTAATGGATAATAGTATCCAACTTCAAGATTAGTTACTGTAAGTGCGTTTTGTACAGACATTTCAATTTCTGCAAATTGGATACACGGTTTTCCTGTAAAGTTAGGAGGAGCTATTCTTTCTATTCTATCCAATTGTTTCTGTCTTCCTCTTGCAATTTTTGAATTTACACCAGCTTTATTTTTACGTATAAATGTTTCTTCTTTTTCTATTTTCTTTTGTTGTGCTTGATATTTTCTAATATAATCCTCCCTTAAGTGTGATTTTTGTTTAAGAAATTCTGAGTACTTTCCATGATACTTTTTAATCATTCCAAATTCTATATCGAGAATACCTGTGGAGATTTTTTCTAGAAAGTCAAAATCATGTGAGACTACAATAAATGCACCTCTAAATGTATTTAGATAATTGGCAAGCCATTCAACATGTTCTTTGTCTAAAAAATTTGTTGGTTCATCTAATAATAAAACTTCATAATTAGAAAGTAATAATTTTGCCATAATTACTTTTGCTCTTTGACCTCCACTAAGTTCCCCAATAATACGATTCATTCCTATTGAATCTAGTCCAAGACCATTTGCTACCCTATTTATTTCATTGTCTATAGAGTAGAAATCACTTGCTATTAATTGCTCTTGATAAGTTGATGCCTTAATAAGTTGTTGCTCATTTCCAGATATAGCACTTTCCAGATATAGCAAATTCATTTCTTTTTCTATTGTATAGAGGTCTTCAAATGCAGTGTGCAAATACAGAGATATTGTTGTATCTCTATTAATATCTGCATATTGGTCCAGATGACCTATTTTAATATTAGGTTGCCACTTAATCTCTCCTGTATCAGGGATAACTTCTCCTAATAAAATTTTAATTAAGGTGCTTTTACCTACACCATTTTGGCCAACCACACCTATATGTTCGCCTTTGAATAAATCAAAGTCAGCTTTTTCGTACAGTGATTTATCCATAAAACATTGTGATAAATTATTTACTTTTAATAAACTCATAATTCAAACTCCTTTTTTACTATAAAAATTTTATGAAAATAAAAAAAGCAGAGGAATAGCATTATAAAATGCCGACCTCTGCTTTTGGAAAAACAAAAGGCCATAGATAAGCATTGCTATCTATGGCCGTAAAATCTATATATCTATCGGCAAATAGGTAAATTTAAATAAGCATAGTTAAAAAACTACACTAAACCTATATTTGCCGATGAAGATAGAAGCTTTAAGCTTCCAGATTAACCTCTACACAACGCTTCATCGTATACATTTGTGTAGAGTTAAGTTTTCTAACAAGTTTAACTAATTTTATATAAATCATAATTGTTCACATCCTAATCTCAATATTAATTCATTTATATTTAAATTGTACTATTGTACTTTTGATTTTTTCTTATTTAATTTAATACATATATCACTAATTATAGCTTAAATCATGGTATCATAATACTTAATCATAGTCAATATAAAAGATATTTTTACATGACAACTTTTATAATACAATAGGTTTAAATTATAGCAATTCTCCATATTTTTTTACAAAGATTTTTTTTAACATAGTTACTAATACCATATAAGATAGTAAAAATCAACCCTATAAAGTAGATATTTGGAAGTGAAATCATACCAATAGCATTTCCAAATGATGTATAAGGTATAATAGTCCCAATTGTAATTCCGATTGTTGTTAAAAGTGTTAGTTTCCATGAATATCAAGAGTGCATTCTAGGATTACTTTATCTTGAGTCAAAGTTCCTGTTTTGTCAGTGCATAGTATATTCATAAAATATTGCAACTTATAAAATCAAAGGTGTAGTATTGTTGAACTTTCAATGGTATGCTAAGATATTTATATAATTATAATAAATAAAAATATATAATGACTATATAAATTTATACATTCAGAGTAACCACTAAAAATATATGTTTATTTATTCTTAGATAAACATATATTTTTTTAGTATTAAGTGTAATGATAAGTTTATGCATGATATAAATCTAAGTAATTTATTATTAGAATGATTATAAATAATTTGAGAGAAGATTTTATATGAGGGGGGGGCTAAAGTTTGTGTCAATTAAGAGACTGATTTTCATCATATTTTTAATTAATTGTATGATATTTATGTGTTTTCCAATACAATCACTTGCAAAGACAGAAAGTCGTGTTATAAAAGTAGGTTTTTTTGATTTTGAAGGATATCATGATTATGATAAAAATGGAAATAGAAATGGGTATGGATATGAATATCTTCATGAGATTGCAAAGTATACTGGTTGGACATATGAATATGTATCTGGTACATGGGAAGAGTGTCAAACTATGTTAGAAAATGGACAGATTGATTTACTTACTTCTGCACAATATACAAAAGAACGTGCCAAAAAATTTGATTTTTCAGAAGTACCTATGGGAAGTAGTTATGCACGACTTACAGTAAAAAGCGGAAACTCAAAGTATACACCAAATGATTATAAAAATTTTAATGGAATAAAGGTTGGACTACTTTATGGAAATAGTAGAAATGAACATTTAAAGAAATTTGCAAATGAAAAAGGATTTAATTACACATCTAAATATTTTAAAAATCAGGAAGAATTGGAAAATGCATTAAAAAGTGAAAAAGTAGATGCAATATTAACTAGTAGTTTGAGAAAAGTCAAAAACGAAAACGTAATTGCGCAATTTTCTCCATCTCCATTTTATTGTATTGTAAAAAAAGGCAATAATGAACTGTTACAAGAGGTAAATGAAGCTTTAGAAGATATTGAAATGGATAATCCGGCATATAAGTTTAATTTATATAGTAAGTACTATCAGTCTAGTAATAAAGATACATCTATTCTTTCTAGGGAAGAAAGAGATTACTTAAAAAGAAATAATAATATACGTGTAGTAAGTATGCCAAACTCCTATCCATTATCATATTTAGATACAGGTGGACTTAAAGGTATTGTACCAGATATATTTAATTTAATTGTAAAAGATCTTGGATTAAGTATAGATTATGTAAAAGCTAATTCATATAAAGAATCGATTGATATGGTAAAAGAGGGGAAGGCAGATGTTATATGTTTTTTTAATTCAGATTATGGATGGGCAGAGCAGAATGGAATTAAGATTACATCTCCTTATATGACATTGAACTATAGCATGATAACTAAAAATTACAAAAATACTAAATTTGATAATATAGCTGTTGCTGAGAGCGATACATTCAATGATGAGTATCTCAAAGAACACTATAAAGGTATCAACATTCAAAGATATAAATCTGAAGAAAAAGCTATAAATGCAGTGAAAAGTGGAGATGCAGATGCTGCATTTGTAAATACATATTCTGCTGAAGACTATATACAAAAAGATTATAATAATTTAAAAGCAATTCTAGTTAATGATTATAAAACTAATATATCTTTAGGTGTTGGAAAAAATATAAATCCAACATTATATTCCATTTTGGATAAGAGAATAAATGCACTTAATAAAGATGAGTATTCAGAAATTATTGCAAAGCATACAATTTTTCAAGACTATAAAATTAGTTTATCACAGTATATTCATCAGCATCCAGTTCAAACAGTTTTAATTTCTTTTTGTTTCTTTTTAGTTATAATAGCAGTACTTTCTTATGTTATTGCAATCAACAAAAGACATTCCACTCATATTTTTAATTTGGCATTTAAAGATATAGAGAATGGAGTTTGGAATTACAATGGATTTGAAGAACAAGCACCACGAGTTCTAGAAAAGCATAGAGAAAAATTTTATGCATTAATTGCTTTTGATATATCTAAGTTTGCTATCATAAATGAAAATTATGGTAGAGATTCTGGAGATATGATTATAAAAGAAATTGCATCAGTTTTGAATAGAGTTATTGGAGACAGGGCATTAATAGCTCATGTAAAAGCGGACCATTTTCTTTTACTTTTACCTTATGATTTAAAAAAAGATTTGGAATTAACTCTTATTGATATAAGTAAAAGTACTTCATACTTTGAAGTTAAGGGGCTTGGCATTAAAGTAAAGGCAAACTTTGGAGTATATATTATCAAAGATGAAGACATTGTTATTACAAAAGCTATTGATTATGCTGAAATTGCTAGAAGAAAAGCAAAAAGAAGTAATTCATCTATTATATATTTTGATGAATCTCTCAGAGAAAGTCTTAACAAAGAAAAAGAGATTGTTGATAGAATAGATTATGCATTAGAACATAATGAATTTCAGGTTTATTATCAACCTAAGTTTGATATGAGAACAAATAACATTATTGGTGCAGAAGCACTTGTTAGGTGGAATCATAAAGAACTTGGATTTATGATTCCAGGAGAATTTATTCCTATACTTGAAAAGAGTGGTGGAATTATAGATGTTGATTTTTTTGTGTTAGAAGAAGTATGTAAGTTGACAAGGTTTTGGATAGATTCTGGAGTTAAACCCATTTCAATCTCTGTAAATCAATCAAGAGTACATTTTCAGAAAAAAGATTATATAAATAGATTACAAAATTTGCTTGCTAAATATGATATACCTAAAAGTGTAATTGAACTTGAGATAACTGAAAGTCTATTTGAAAATGATAGTATGTCAAATGATATGATAAATGAGATTAAGGAGCTTGGTTTTTTAATTTCTGTTGACGATTTTGGTTCTGGATATTCTTCATTACATCTTCTAAATCAAGTTTCTGTAGATATTCTTAAAATAGATAAATCTCTCTTAGATAATTCTGAAGGAAAAGGTAAAGTAGGTAAGATTATTAGTAAAGTAGTTGAGATGGCAAATGACTTGGGATTAGAGGTAATTTGTGAGGGGGTTGAGAGGATAGAACAAGCAGAATTTTTAATGAGTATTGATTGTTATTATGCACAAGGTTATTTGTATGCAAAGCCTATGCCAAAAGATATATTTCTTAAAAACGTAGATAAATTTAAAGGTATATAAAAGAATATATATAATATATGTATGTAGAGAAATACATCTAATATTAATTACTAAGTAATGATTGTAATTTTATAAATATATAAATTATAATCATTACTTTTTTTATAAACTAAAAAAGTTTGTTACTATAAAATAATAATTTGAAGCGTATTAGCTTTACACTTAGAAAATTGAGTTGATATACAATAAAAATACTAACATTAATTTAGTTTAAATATTTTAAGCGTATTATGTATGTTATATTTAATTAGTTTAAAAATTTAATGATAAGTACTAATTTTCATTAAATTTTATTGAAATAATTTAAATTATTTACTTATTTTAAATTATTAGCTAAAATTATATTAAATAAGTAAGGAGGTGAATAGATATAGACGAGATAGATTTAAAAATAATTAATTCTCTAAAAAAGAACAGTAGAGCCTCAACTTCTGAAATAAGTAGACAAGTTAATCTATCAATACCAGCAGTTTCAGAGCGTATAAAGAAAATTGAACAGTCAAATATAATTCAAAAGTATACTATTCAAATCAATCGAGAAAAAACAAAATATAAACTTTTAGCTTTCATATTTATCAATACAGATTTATCTAAAAGTATAGAAGAGTTTAAGAAGACTATATTGGAGTATGACACTGTATTAGAATGTCATCACATTTCAGGAGAATATGATTATTTAATAAAAGTATTAGCAGAGGATACAAATGAACTTGAAGAATTTATATCAATAACTTTGAAAAAAATCAGAGGAATCCAGAAAGCTAATACAACCATTGTTTTATCAACAATTAAAGAGGAAATTAATACAATCAAAGATATTTTTTAGATGAGCATAGACTTAAATGGTGATTATATTAATACCTACTTTATTACATATTTTTAGGAGGAAAATACAATATGAAAGTTTTAGTTTTTTTAGCAAAAGGTTTTGAAACTATGGAATTTAGCGTATTTGTAGATGTTATGGGATGGGCTAGAAATGATTATGATTACGATATAGATGTAGTAACTGGTGGATTTAAAAAGCAAGTTGTAAGCACATTTAATGTTCCAGTATTAGTTGACAAAACAATAGATGAAATATGTGTAGATGATTATGATGCTTTAGCTATTCCTGGAGGATTTGAAGAGTTTGGATTTTATGATGAAGCATATGATACATCTTTTTTAAACTTAATAAGAGAGTTTGATACAAAGGAAAAGATAATTGCTACTATTTGTGTAGCAGCTTTACCTGTTGGTAAAAGCGGTGTTTTAAAAAATCGTAAAGCTACTACATATCATTTAAAAGATGGTCAAAGACAAAAACAGTTAAGTGAATTTGATGTAAATGTAGTCAATGAGCCAATTGTTGTAGATAGAAATATTATAACTTCATATTGTCCAGAAACCGCACCACATGTAGCTTTTAAGCTTTTAGAAATGTTGACATCTAAGGAACATATGGAAGTTGTAAAATTAGCTATGGGATTTAAATTATAATAAATTAAAGTTTATTTAAGTAATCAGAACCCCAATCACACATAACATCTAAAATAGGAATAATGCTTTTTCCAAAATCGGATAATGAATATTCCACTTTTGGAGGTACAACAGGATAAACAACTCTTATAATAAAACCATCTGTTTCTAATTCACGTAATTGTTGAGTTAGCATTTTAGGAGTTGCTTTAGTAATTAATTTTCTAAGTTCATTAAATCTTAATGTGGTATCTTTAAGATGCCAAAGGATAAGTGTTTTATATTTACCACCAATCAATGCAAGTGTTGCTTCTATAGGACAACTGTAATTACTTGAACATTTTTTCATTTTTTTAGACCTCTCAATATATTTTGAAGTACCCTTTTTGGTACTATGTTACAAAAAAGTGCATTATTGTAATATATAATTATAGTGATAAGATTATAGCATAGGTTAAATAAATCATCAACTTAGCCCAATAAAATGATAGGGGGGAAATAAATGAATTTTGTTGAAATCGCCAAAAAAAGATATTCTTGTCGTAATTATCAGGATAAAAAGGTTGAAAAAGAAAAACTAGATAAAATTTTAGAAGTTGCTAGGATAGCTCCAACAGGGGGTAATCGTCAGCCTCAAAGATTAATTGTAATACAAGAAAAAAAGGGTCTTAATAAAGTTTCTAAGGCTGCAAATATATATGATGCACCATTAGCAATTATCGTATGTGGAGATAAGGATAAAGTTTGGACAAGACCTTTTGATGGTAAACAACTTACAGATATTGATACAAGTATAATCACCGACCACATGATGTTACAAGCAACTGAACTTGGGTTAGCGAGTGTATGGGTATGTTATTTTAATCCAGATGTAATTAAAGAAGAATTTAATTTGTCAGATAATCTTGAACCAGTAAACATATTACTAATAGGATATGAGGCTGGAACACCAGAAAGCCCAAATAGACATGATAAAACTCGTCTTCTTTTAAATGAAATTGTTTCTTATGAAACTCTTTAGATATAAAAGTAAGTTATCTATATGAGATGTATAATGAGTTATTTTTTTAAATAAAGTTTTAGAAAAAGTTAATGCTTATATAAAATTAATTTTAGTGAAGTATATGTCTGATTGAACAATGATGTATACTTCACTATTTTAATTACTTAGAATACCTACTAATACTTTGAATATCCACTAAACTTAAATTTTCATTATATTAATAAAAATACATCGATATTAATTAAAATACATCAATTAAATCAATTTTCGAGTCTGGAAAAGCACTTAAAATATAATCTTTTATATCGCTTAGGTGGTCATAAATTTGTTTTTCAGAAACTCCATCAGGCCCATATACAAAGTATAGAATATTTTTAGTTTCTTTTGTAATCTGTGTACGATTATCTGGTCCATTAAGAATACTAGATAGTATACCGAGGTTATCCGATAAAAATAAATCGTCTCTTGTTAGAGTTTGCTCTCTTTCTCCTATACCATAAAAATGTTCATTTTCATTTGCTAAATCTATTTTTAAAGGTGATTCTATTTTATCAAGGTCATGTCCTGCTGTTAGAAGAAGATTTTTTAATTCTGCTAAAAACATTGCTTGAATAGGTAGACTTACATTTGGAATACCTTTTGATTTTAGTAAAAGGGATTCTAGTTGAAGTAATACAGGATAAGTTTTCTTAAATTTTTTATAATACTTTATGTAGTTGGAAAGAGGTTCTGTTTTAATCTTTTCTTTACGATTGTATTCAGGATTTTGTGCAATAATATTTTCAATTTCAGAGTTTCTAAGAAGTAAAAAATTTTCTTCATTAGGTGTTGAATAGGTCATATTTACAATCATAACTCCAAATTTAATATTGGGATAAATTTCTTTTACTCTACTTGATATTTCTAACATAATTTAGACTCCTTTTTATTTTTTGTTTTATGGTATAATCTTAGCAAGTAAAAAGTGGATTTTGTAGTTCCATTTTTATAGTAATTTTATAGAACCACTTTTGGAGGTATTAAAATATGGATTACAATTAATAGAAATAGTGACATATCATTATCAAGACAAATTTATGATTTATCCTGTACAGCAATATGCAATTGAGAGTAAAGTAGAATATGACCATGAAGTTGTCCTAGGATATGCTCATCTTATTTTTGATGAAATTGAACAGGGAGTAAGAATACTTAGCAAAATAATACATACAAATCAAGATGTATAGGGAATGTTTTTACAATAGCTTATTTTTAGGTATGTATTTTACTTTAGTTTTTTTACAACTCACATATTCATTTATACTACATACTTCTAATTGTATTGTGTGGACAAATTACTTATTGTATTCTGAAATCATCAATTAAGGAAGGTAGATGAAATGGATGAATAAGATAATAGAAGTAATTAATTTGCAAAAAAGCTATGATGCTTTTAAAGCTGTGAAAGGGATTGATTTTTATGTAGAGGAAGGTAATTTGTTTGCATTACTGGGAGCTAATGGTGCTGGAAAATCTACAACAATTGATATTCTTTGTACATTATTGAATTATGATAGTGGAGAAGTGATTATAGATGGGCATAAGTTAGGTGTAGAGGATAATAAGATTAAAGAAAAAATTGGAGTAGTATTTCAAGAAAGTATACTAGACCCACTCTTGACAGTAAGAGAGAATCTTACAATTCGTGCAAAATTTTATATTAAGAATAAAGATAAAGTAAGACAAATTGTGCATGAATCTGCTTTATCTGTAGGAACTATGGAATTTATAGATAGACCATATGGTAAATTGTCTGGAGGTCAAAAGCGTAGGGCTGATATAGCAAGAGCTCTTTTAAATACTCCTAAAATACTGTTTCTAGATGAGCCTACAACAGGGCTTGACCCGGAAGCTAGAAAATGTGTATGGGATACTATATTAAAATTACAAAAACAATATGGTTTTTCTATAGTTCTTACAACCCATTATATGGAGGAGGCTTCAAAAGCTGATTATATTGTAATGCTTGATTATGGTGTTATAACAGCAAAAGGTTCACCTCATGAACTAAAATATAAATACAAAGCAAATAATTTAGATGATGTATTTTTGAATATAGTTAGAAATAGAGGTGAAAAAAATGTTTAATATAGCACAAAGAAATATAATGATTTTTTTAAGAAATAAAAGAGGCGTATTTTCATCTTTTTTAGGTGCAATAATTGTAATCGCTATATATATTATTTTTTTAGGAGAAAATTTGAAGGAAGGTTATCCAAATATTAAAGACATAGATATATTAATGAATAGTTGGGCAATGGCAGGAATTATTTCTGTTGTTTCTGTAACTACAACAATGGGTTCATTTGGAGTTACAGTATTAGATAAGGAATTAAAAAGAACCAAAGATTTTTATTGTTCGTCTGTTAAGACGAGAGAGCTGGTGGGAGGATATATTTTAAGTTCATATTTAATTGGTGTAATTATGAGTATATTTACATTTATACTTGCAGAGATATATATTGTATTAAGTGGGGGACAATTTTTACCTATGCTTTCTATTATAAAGGTCATTGGTGTAATATTATTAACAGTTTTATCATCTAGTGCAATGATATTTTTTATTGTAAATTTGTTAAATAGCATAGATACATTTGCAACTGCTTCTACGATTATAGGTACTCTTATTGGATTCTTGACAGGAATTTATATACCTATTGGAAGCTTACCTCAAGCAGTACAAACCATTATAAAGTTATTTCCAATTTCACATGGGACTGTATTACTTAGACAAATTATTACGGAGTCTCCATCAAAAGTAACATTTGTGGATTCAACAAATGTATTGACTGTATTTAATGAACATATGGGAGTAACATTTGGTGGTATTGGCAGTTTGCATGAAACTTCAATTCATATTATGTTTCTAGTTATTTCTGCAATAGTCTTTTATTTTGTTACTATACTTATGGTATCAAGAAAAGAAAGCTAGAAATTAATAGTAGGAAAATACAGTATAGTCTTTTTATAGAAATCAAAAGAAAGGATGTGTTAGAGTGAAAGTAGTAATTGAAACTCCATTAGATGGAGAAGAGGATGAAATTATCATAAGATGCAGAAATCTTGATGATGAAATGCTTAAATTGATTTTTAACATCAGGATGCAAAGAGAGTCTCTTATAGCATATAAAAATGAACAACTCTATCGTATCAATCCTTTAGATGTTTATTACTTCGAATCTGTAGATAATCATACTTATCTTTATTGTAAAAATGATGTTTATGAGTTTAAGAAGAAGCTTTATCAGATTGAGGAAATTTTTTTTAATAGTGATTTTCTTAGAATATCCAAGTCTGTAATATTAAATCTTACAAAAATAGACTCAATTGTACCAGCGTTTAATGGTAGATTTGAAGTAATACTAGATAATGGTGAAAAGACAATTATTTCACGTCAATATGTACCAATATTGAAGAAAAAACTAAGGATATAAAGGAGTTGATTGAATATGAATTTAATAAATATACTAAAGAATGTAGTTCGTTATTTTTGTATGATAACTACAGGAGTTTTAATATCTGTTTTTACTTCTTGTCTATTATTTAGCCCTGACGAGACATTTAGTATAAGTATTTTCCAACAGATTTTATTAATTGCATTGGTAACATCTCTATCCACATTAATTTTTTATTCAAAACGAGAACTAGGTAGAAAAGAGTTACTAATTCGTCAAGTAATTCATATGATTTTTCTGTTTGTTTTTGTTATGTGGTTTTCATTTAAAAGTAATTGGATTGATAGTGGGCATATTTTTCAAGCTCTGTTTATAGCACTATCTATATTTATTATCTATCTTTGTATAACACTTGCTACTTGTAAAAGAGATAAGAAAGAATCTATTTTATTAAATAAAGGTCTGAAAGAATATAGGAAAAATAAAATTAATAAATGATAGCTAAAGTAATTCAACAAATTGTAAATTTATTATTAATTAAGTTTTTATACAAGTCATTTATTTAAGATAGCAATTTATATTAAGAAGAAAATTCTTGTATGAGTTATAATACTTAAAAGGAGATGATGAGGTTGAAAACAAATACAGATGTGATTATGGAAATCATTGATTATATAGAAGAACATCTTACAGAAAATCTAAATCTAGATAAAATAGCTGATGTTGCTAGTTATTCAAAATATCATTTACACAGAATGTTTACAAATATTGTGGGATGTACTATACATCAATACATTAAAAGAAGGAGACTTACTGAAGCAGCTAGACAACTTGTATTTACAGATAAATACATTATAGATATAGCTCTTACAGTTGGATATGCTACACACCAGTCTTTCACATTAGCATTTAAAACTTTATATAAAGAATCTCCACAAATATATAGAAGTAAAGATGAATTTTATCCTATTCAACAAAGATTTGTTTTAAATTCAAATCATCAAATCCAAAATGTAGAGTGTATTTCTTATACAAGTATTAATTATGAACGAAGAAGAGATGAAATCAATTCTTATCTCAACTTTAATATTAATTGTGAGGTGAAAGTAGCATGAATTTAGTACCACATGTGATTGAACAGACAGGTCAAGGTGAAAGGTCTTATGATATATATTCAAAACTATTAAAAGATAGAATTATATTTATAGGGGAAGAAATTAATGATGCTATTGCAAGTTTGGTAGTAGCTCAATTACTATTCTTAGAATCAGAAGACCCAGATGCAGATATAACTATATATATAAATAGCCCAGGAGGGGTTGTAACATCAGGGTTTGCTATATACGATACTATGAACTATGTCAGATGTGATGTATCAACTATTTGTATTGGTATGGCTGCAAGTATGAGCGCCTTTTTACTTGCTGGAGGTACAAAAGGAAAAAGATATGCCCTACCTAATGCAGAGATTATGATACATCAACCTATGGGTGGTGTTAAAGGGCAAGCAACAGATGTAAAAATAGCAGTAGATAATATATTGAGAAAAAAGGAAAAATTAGATAGAATTCTTTCTGAGAATACTGGAAAATCAATAGAAGATATTAGAATAGATACAGATAGAGATAATTTTATGTCTGCACTGGAAGCTAAAGAATACGGATTAATTGATTGTATAATGGAGAAAAGAGAGTAGAGTACTCTTTTAAAAGCTTAATATATAGTATATAACTAATATTAAAATAATCATGTTTAAATAAACATGGTTATTTTTTGTTTAAAAAAGAAGTTTTTAAAATGGCAAGTAAATGATTAATAAATAGTAATTTTACATACAAGTTTAGATATTTTCTAGAGATATTAACCAATGTGGTTGTAATGGTATTATAACTTATAGACCACACTGGTTAAGCTGAGTAGAAAATATTAATTTTTTTAATCAACTAATAATAAACCAAAGTGATTTTGAATTTCTCCCTTTTCTCGCAAAGTATTTATTTCAAGTCCATTTGACCTTACTGTAGCAAAAACATCAATACCACATGCTTCCATTGATGGAGCAGTCTTGTTAGGAAAACTACAAGTATCAGGATTACATTTGGCACACTTTGTACAAGGACCACTTCCAAAAGCAATTGCTTTATAGTATCCATCTAAAAAAAGTTCTCTTGCTATTTCAACAGCTAGAGGAGTAACAATACTCATTTTGTGACATCGAAATAAAATAGCTTTTCTGTAACAATCTATTATTGCTTGTGTCTGTTGATAAGTTGGAGTGTTGGGCGGACAACAATGACTATGACCATATGTATTACAACCAAACTGACACTTATAAATTGTCCATGCCGCTGTGACAATCGTTTTAGGGTCTATTGAAACTGCAATATCAGCTCCACTGGATTTTAACATTTCAAAGTATTTTTTCATAATTTACCTCCTACCAAAAATAGTTTAATTTTTTATATTGTATGAATGATTAAATTTTACATATTCTTATACTTATGGTAACGCAAAAATACATATCAATCAAATCGAAGTATTTAAATTATGAATTCAATAAAAATGAACTATAAATATACATGATAAATAAACTTACCTACTGATTTTTTGTCGTTAAAAATTTTCTAACTTTCAATAACAAAATAAGAGGAAATACCATATATTACTTATGTCTGTAATATATAAAAGACAAAGGAGTTGTACATTATGATTACAATAAGTTTGTGCATGATTGTTAAAAATGAGGAAGAAGTTATAGGCAGATGTTTAGAGTGTGTAAAGGATATAGTAGATGAAATTATAGTTGTAGATACTGGTTCTACAGATTCCACAAAAGAAATAGTTTCAAAATATACGGACATGGTGTACGATTTCGAATGGATAGATGATTTCTCTGTTGCGAGAAATTTTTCATTTTCTAAAGCTTCTAAAGACTATATAATGTGGCTTGATGCAGATGACATAATTTTAGAAGATGATAGAAAAGAATTATCAAAAGTTAAGGAAAATTTAGATACTTCTATTGATATGGTCATGGCAAAATATAATGTATCATTTGATGAAAACGGAAAACCAACTTTATCATATTATAGAGAACGCTTATTTAAGAGAAGTTCTAATTATAAATGGGTTGACCCTATTCATGAAGTAATACCTCTTGTTGGAGAAATATTTTATTCTGACATTGCAATATCACATAAAAAACTTCACAGACAGGACCCTTTAAGAAATCTCAGAATTTTTGAAAAAATGATTTCAGAAGGTAGGATATTGGAGCCAAGACATCAGTTTTATTACTCAAGAGAATTGTATTACAATGCAAGGTATAAAGACGCTATAGAAGGTTTTACTAAGTTTTTAGACTCTTCAAAAGGGTGGATTGAGGACTGTATAAGTGCTTGCAGAGATTTAGCCACATGCTATTACTTAATTAATGATGAAAAAAGTGCCTTATATTCTTTATTTAGAAGCTTTGAATTTGATGAGCCAAGAGCAGAAGTTTGCTGTGATATAGGAAAGCACTTGTTTGATAGACAAAGATATAAAGAAGCTATTTTTTGGTATAAGGTAGCGTTAACTAGAGATAAAAATGACATTAATGGAGGATTTAAGTCAAATGATTGTTATGGATACTTGCCGTGTATACAATTAAGTGTATGCTATGACAAACTAGGAGAAATGGATAAAGCCATATCTTATCATGAAAAAGCAAAAGAAATCAAACCTAACGATAGTGCTATTTTATACAATGAAAATTATTTTAGTAAATATAAAAGTTATTAATAAGTCACAATAATACTAATTTTGACATATTATGTAGAGAGCATGAAAGCTCAAATATATTAGGAGGTGCTTTAAGTAATGAGTAAAAATAAATATTTTGGCCCATTTGATGGTAATAACCATGATAACAATTATGGTGATTGCAATAGCGGTTGCGATAGTTGTAATAGTTGTGACTGTCATCATGGTTGCCCACCATCATGTATAGGTCCAACAGGTCCAATGGGTCCCAGAGGTAGAACAGGTCCCACAGGCCCAACAGGTACAACCGGACCAATGGGTCCAACAGGAACAATAGGAAACACAGGAGTAACAGGAAACACAGGAGCAACAGGGTTAATAGGCCCAACAGGAGCAACAGGTTCAGCAGGCCCAACAGGAGCAACAGGAGCAACAGGATTTGGAGTAACAGGTCCAACAGGAGCAACAGGAGATACAGGAGCAGATGGAGTAACAGGTCCAACAGGCCCAACAGGCCCAACAGGAGTAACAGGAGCAAATGGAATAACAGGTCCAACCGGGATAACAGGAGCAACAGGATTTGGAGTAACAGGTCCAACAGGTCCAACAGGAGCAACAGGAGTAGGAGCAACAGGAGCAACAGGTCTAATAGGTCCAACAGGAGCAACAGGAACACCTGGAACAACAGGCCCAACAGGCCCAACAGGTCCAACAGGAGCAAATGGATTGATAGGCCCAACAGGAGCAACAGGAAATACAGGGGCAGATGGAGCAACAGGTCCAACAGGCCCAACAGGAGCAACAGGAGATACAGGAGCAGATGGATTGGCAGGCCCAACAGGTCCAATAGGTCCAATAGGAACACCTGGAGCAACAGGTCCAACAGGAAATACAGGAGCAACAGGGGTAGGAATAACAGGAGCAACAGGAGCGACAGGAGCAACAGGTCCAACAGGAGCAGATGGATTAGTAGGTCCAACAGGAGCAACAGGAAACACAGGAGCAGATGGAGTACCAGGTCCAACAGGTCCAACAGGAGCAACAGGAAACACAGGAGCAGATGGAGCAACAGGCCCAACAGGAGCAACAGGAAACACAGGAGCAGATGGAGTACCAGGTCCAACAGGAGCAACAGGAAATACAGGAGCAGATGGAGCAACAGGAGTAACAGGTCCAACAGGGGCAACAGGAAATACAGGAGCAGATGGAGCGACAGGCCCAACAGGAGCAACAGGTCCAACAGGAGCAGATGGATTAGTAGGTCCAACAGGAGCAACAGGATTAGCTGGGGCAACAGGAGCAACTGGAACAACAGGAATAGCAGGAGCTAGTGCAATAATACCTTTTTCATCAGGTATACCACTATCACTTACAACTATAGCTGGTGGATTAATAGGAACACCAGGATTTGTTGGTTTTGGTAGTTCAGCTCCAGGTGTAAGTATAGTTGGTGGAACAATAGATCTTACAAACCCAGCAGGAACATTGACTAACTTTGCATTTTCAATGCCAAGAGCTGGAACAATAACATCTATTTCAGCATATTTTAGTACAACATTAGCACTTTCACTTATTGGTTCAACAGTTACAATTACAGCTACACTTTACCAATCAACTACACCAAATAATACATTTACAGCTGTACCAGGAGCAACAGTTACACTAGCTCCACCACTTACAGGGTTATTGTCAGTAGGAACAATTTCCACTGGAATAGCAACAGGATTAAGCATACCAGCAACAGCAGAAACTCGTTTCCTATTAGTATTTACTGCATCAGCTTCAGGTCTTTCATTAGTTAATACTGTAGCAGGATATGCAAGTGCAGGAATTTCAATTAGTTAGATTAAATAATTGAAATAAATAGACTTTCAGCATCTAATTTAGATGCTGGAAGTTTTTTATTTTGATATCAATTGATAAAGTATAATATAGAGTACTGGTATATAATATAAAATAATAACATGAAATTAGAGATAGAATTGTCTAGGGGGATATTATGAAAACTAAAATTGAAGAATTAATGAACCGTTTTGTAAAAGATTACAATAAGTCAAATAATGTAAATTCAAAATGGCAAGAACTTTTATTTGCCTATGCATCTGCTGAAGATGAAATGTTTTATCAGTTAAAAAAAGTTATAGGAACATCTCATGCTATGCCAAAAGATTTCTTGAAAGATGGTAAGACTATAATTACATATTTTATACCCTTTGATAAAAACATAAATGATAGTAATATTGGAGGGCTTGAATGTTCAGAAAGTTGGGCAAGAGCTTATATAGAAACTAATAAATTGATTTCTGACTTGAATACTTTTTTATGTGAAGAGCTAGGAAACATGGGGTTTGACTCCTACGCTATTCCTGGGTCATATAATTTTGATAATGATAAATTGATTAGTGATTGGTCACAAAGACATGTAGCATTCATAGCAGGTCTTGGAACTTTTGGTCTAAATAATATGCTTATTACAGAAAAAGGATGTTGTGGAAGGGTAGGAAGTATAATCACAAGTTTAAAATTAGAACCAACTAAAAGACCAGAAAAGGAATACTGCTTGTATAAACATAATAACAGTTGTAAAAAGTGTGTAAGTAAATGTGTGAAAGAAGCTTTAAAAGAAGATGGGTTTGATAGAAATAAGTGTTATGAAATGTGCATGATAAATGAGAAAAAATATTCTTATATAGGTGGATGTGATATCTGTGGAAAATGTATAGTTGGAGTTCCATGTTCAGTAATAAACCCATCAATGTAAAAAGTTTCTGTTAATTAACAATTCTAATTTGATATGTAATAAACTACAAATATAAATAAAAAATAAAGAAATTATGTTGATTGACAACTATTTGTGCTATTGATAGACTTATATGTATTGCTGTGGTATAAGGAGGGGTGAGACTTTATGCTTGATTTAATCTTTATTTTTGCATAGCAAGGGCTATTGCAACTATAAAATTTAATATACAGATAGCCCTTTGCTATTCCTAATAAAAAATTACTGTTTAATAGGAGAGCAAAATGAGCTATAAAAAAGCAATACATGTATTACCAGAAGAATTACTTGAATTGATACAAGAATATGTGGATGGAGAATGTATTTATATTCCCAGAAAATCAAACAATAAAAGAGAATGGGGAAGTAATACATCTACTCGTGAAGATTTAACAATTAGAAATATGCAAATTTATGAAGATTATCAAGTTGGTCATGATTTGCAATATTTATCAGAAAAATATTATCTGTCTTTGAAGAGTATTCAAAGAATTATATTACAAGAAAAAAGAAAAGATATTTAAATGTAAGCCAGTATAGTTATATAACTATACTGGCTTATTTTCTTTTGTTAAAAATGTTTAAGGTATAGTTTTTTTTTAGTGGATGATATAATTTAATTAATTTCAGAAGCTTATATAATAATAAAATCCAGAGGTAGTGTCTATATTAAGAGAAAATAATTTGTTATATAAGTATATAATTGAAATTAAAATTTATTAAAAATTAGGAGGTACTATTTTGAAAAAAATGCTTGATTATATTCCACCTTTTCACAACTTTCTATTTTAGCAATATTATAGAAAGGAAATTGTATTTATGCAAAAAATTACTTGGGAGATTGAGTATAAATCCCAATTGCCAGTAATTAGGTACTGCAAAAAATGTAGAAAAAAGACTGAATATATTTGTTCAGATTTATTTAGAGTGAATGCTCAACATAAGTATTTAGATATTTGGTTAATATATAAATGCTCAAATTGTGATTCCACATGGAATTCAACCATATATTCTCGTATTAATCCAAAAAACTTAAATCCAGAAATATTAGAACAATTTTATACGAATGATTATAATCTTGTTAAACAATATGCTATGAATGTTGAGCTTTTACATAGAAATGGGGCGGAAGTTGGCATCCCAGAATATAAAATAGTAGGTCAAGATATTTGTATTGATGACCTTACACAAGTTCATATTGCAAGTAAGTATCCATGTCAATTAAAGGTATCTACATTATTACGTGAGAAGCTTGGCTTATCTCGAAAGGTCTTTGAAGACATGCTAGACTGTGGGATGATAAAAAGTATATCTGGAGTTGACTTAAGGAGAAGTAAATTAAATTATGAGATTGTGTTACAAATTGGAAAGAGTAAACAAGAATATTTAAATCAGTTAGACTAGCTGGTTTAATATGTTTTATGTAACATCATTTTAAATAAGTATAGCAACTTTAAAAATACAAAGAAGCTATACTTATTTATGTATAATAGCATTATCTTTTTTCTAGATTTTCTAATATCTCGTAGTAGTGTGTTGTAGCTAGTGCACTTGGCTTACCTTTTTTACAGAAAGATAACTTGGATAGCTTTGGGACTACACGTTCAACAACAATCTGATTATCTGACATTTTAGATTCAAGTATCTTTAATGCTTCTAGAAATCTCTTATCCTTCTTTGCACGATTATAAAATGATAAAACATAAACATAAAGAAATAGATTGTAATTGCAGAAAGGATATTCAACTTGCATGAATAATGTACCAATTCCATAGTGGCAAGGTCCGATTGGTTTTCTAATTGTCCAATGTTCAAGTAAAAAATCTACAGCCTTATCAAGTTTTGATTCTTTATTTAAATAGTCGCTAAAACGGAATGCATCTAATATATTAAGTGTTGGAAGTGGGTTTGAGTACTCAGTTTCTGGACCTCTACCAAAACTGAACTTATTGCAACGCCAACCACCATCAGTATACTGAGTATCTAAAAAGTATTGAAACGTCTTTTGGATTCTAACATCTGAAGCATATCCCATGTGGCAAAGTGCATTGGTTGCATTAGCTGTATGGCAGGGATAAATACCTCCTTTTGGATATAATTTAAAACGCCCATCTTCTCTCCATGTGCTAAATATCAAGTCAGCGCATTCTTTAAGTAAAGTATCAGTAGGTTTCATACCCAATTCCAATAGATAAAGTACACTATCTAGTGTGGTGAAAGGTGAACCTTTCATTAAACGTTTGTCAGGTGTAGCCCAATAGTCTGCACCATTATCATATCTGTGTGACAATATCTCTTCTATATCTGATAAATATTGCTTTTCTACGTTCATTTTTTAACTCCATTTCATATTAGATTCTAACTAAATTTATCAAAAAATTTATTATAATAGTATTGATGCTTATAATTGATTTACTTTATTCAAAATTGCATCTATAGCTGTATCAGGAACAACTGCTAAGTCTTCTGCATTAAAATAATAAATTATATTAGAGTCAAATAATATATTTGAATTTGGTGGAAATTCATCATCTCCAAGCCAAAGTATAAATATCATAGAAGTATTACCTATGTATGTAAACTTATAAGCTAGGTCCCCCATTTTTATTTTTTCAGCTCCAATATTCTCCATGACTAATTTATATTTATCTATTTGAGATGTAAAGATTTCTGAAAGTCTTGCTAGAGTTCTATTTAGAAAGTTAGGATAATAAACATTACCTCCAGGAACTTCTTTAAAAGTTATATATTTATTTGTAAGAGGTATACCTTTAGCATTACACAAATACCTAAGCATTAGAATCTTAAGTTCGAAATTTTTACAGAGACTTCCATTACTATTCCAAACTTCTCCACTTGGATAATCAACCGTATACTGTCTACCAAAAAAATCAATATTAAATTTGCTTGAATCACTATTAAAGTCAATATTACTTAAATTACTAATTGTATGAGGGTCTAATTCTTTGAGTTTTTTTCGTGCATAATCAAATGGAACATTATAATTACTTGTTTTAATATTTTTATCCATAATATTTTCCTCCGATTTAAAGACCTAAGTATATATTTGTAAAAGATTTTCTTATTATTGATTTTATTATATATCTAGAATATTACAATATCAAATTAATAAATAAATTTTGTTATTTAAAGGAATCTATGTAAAATAAATATTAAGCGTTTAAAATATAAAATTTTTATGTTTGAAGTGTTAAAATGATTTTGTTGTAAAATATTAATTAATCGTTGTAAGTTATAATATAATAGTATGAGATTTTATATAAATTTATAAAGATATAATTAAATATATAAATTAAAGTGTAATTAAACATGTAATGGAGGTGTTAGTGTGTCTAAGATACTAGTAGTAGATGATGAATTAGATATGTTAAAGTTAATTGAAAATATATTAAAGAGAGATGGGCATGAAGTAAAGGTAATTAGTGATGTAGAAAATATTCTTGATATTGACTATAATCCTTTTAATCTAATAATATTAGATGTAATGATGCCTAAAATGGATGGTTTTGAAGTATGTAAAAATATAAGAAATAAGGTTGATTGCCCAATATTGTTTTTGACAGCTAAAAATATGGAAAGTGATGTTATGTATGGTCTTGGTATAGGGGCTGATGATTATATTACAAAGCCTTTTGGTGTAGGTGAGTTAAGAGCCAGAATAAATGCTCATTTGAGAAGAGAAAATAGAGAGAAAAAAAATTCATTAACTATATCAAATGTTCAATTTAATTTTTTGGGAAAAGAAATTTCTGTTGATAATAATAAGATAAATTTTACTAAGAGTGAGTATCTAATATGTGAATTTCTAGCAAAAAATAAGGGACAAGTCTTTTCAAAAGAAAGAATATATGAGCATGTATATGGATTTGATGGAGAAAGTGATATAAGTGTTATTACAGAACACATAAAAAATATACGAAGCAAGTTTAAATCTTATGATATTTATACAATAGAGACTGTATGGGGGATAGGATATAAGTGGGTATAATACTCAGTGCAAATACTGTATATATCTACAAAATGTTTGTAAAATATTAATCTATATATTAAAATTTAATTTATAGATTAATATTTTTTGTAAATGACAAAATTGTAAGGTATTTTGTTATAAAATATTAATATTAGTAGTGTATACTAATAATATGGTGTTTAATATAAATCTTGAGCAAAGGATGGTTTTTCTAATGGATAAACTAAAAAATATTAGGAAGAGCTTACTACAGTATACATTTTTATTTTTACTAATAGGTATAACAATTTACTTGGTATTTAAAACATTAGATATTAAGATGTTATCAAATGTTATAACTATGGTAGATAAAAAGTTTTTATTTGTAGGGGCTCTGGCAATAATGTCTCACATAATGCTTGAAGGATTAGTAATGAAGATAATTATAGAAAGTACTCACAAAGTCAATATTAGATTTATTGGTTTCAAGCTAGCCATTATGGGATTTTATTATAATCTAATAACTCCATTTGCTTCAGGAAGCCAACCAGTACAGATATATGTACTTAAAAAATGCAAAATGCCACTTAGTAAAGCAAGTGCAGTTGTTACAAATAAGTCTATTATTTTTCAAATAGTAGTTACTGTTTATTGCACAATATTAGTATTAATGAATCTAGCTATGCTAGAAAAACAAATGAAAGTAATCATGCCCTTAGTGTTTCTAGGAATAGCAATTAATTCATTTGTTTTAATTATGATAATTTTAGTTATTTTAAATCCTCAAAAAATAAAATATTTTATGAGAGTTTCAATAAAGTATTTAGCAAAAATTAAGTTTTTAAGATTCCTAGAGAGTAAAGTAGACTCTATAGAAAATTTTATAGATGATTATAGTAAAGCAATAAGTTTTTTTGCTAAAAATAAAAAAGTATTAATTTTAACTATTATAGTGACTTTTATTCAATTAAGTGCTTACTTTAGTGTTTCTTTTTGGATATATAAAGCATTTAATTTACAAGGTTATAGCTATATTTATATATTAACACTACAAGCTTTTTTATATATGGCAATATCACCAATACCAACACCTGGTAATGTAGGAGCTAATGAATTAGCATTTTTCACTATATTTAAATCAGTATTCCCTCAACCTCTAATGGGTTATGCAGTATTTTTATATGGTGGATTTATGTACTATTTGATTCTGATTGGAAGTGGTATCTTTACTGTAATCACTCACTATAGAATGAAAAATAGAATTGGTAGAAATGCCGTTTTAAGTGAAAATTAGATAAATCTAAATAAGCATATATTAAAAAATATGTCATAAGAACTATAATATTTTAATTAGATGATTAAAATATAAGAATTATTATGACATATTTTTTTTGAAATTTAAAAGGAATTGTGAGAAAATTGTTGAATTTAATAGATAATATTGCAAAATATTTGTAAATTTTGCATATTATAAAAATACTTCATTATCTTTAAGGTAAATTTTACTCATCAGGGGATAAATCTAAGGGGGGAAATGTATGGAGAAGAAAATTTTAACAGTTTGTCCATACTGTGGAGCTGGATGCCAATTATATCTAGTAGTAAAAGATAACAAGATATTAAGAGCAGAGCCAGCTGATGGTAGAACAAATCAAGGAAGTTTATGTTTAAAAGGTCGTTATGGATGGGATTTTCTAAATGACCCTAAAATTTTAACACCTAGACTAAAAAAACCAATGATAAGAAAACAAGGTGTGCTAGAAGAGGTTGAATGGGATGAAGCTATAAGTTATACAGCTTCAAGATTAAACGAAATTAAAGAAAAATATGGTCCTGATTCTATTATGGGGACTGGTTCTGCAAGAGGACCTGGTAATGAAGCAAACTATATAATGCAAAAATTTATGAGAGCTACAATAGGAACCAATAATGTTGACCATTGTGCTCGTGTCTGACATGCACCATCTGTAGCCGGTCTGGCTTACTCATTAGGTAGTGGTGCAATGTCTAATTCTATACCAGAAATAGAAAACGCAGATGTTTTATTTATATTTGGATATAATGGAGCAGATTCACATCCAATAGTTGCAAATAGAATAATTAAAGCTAAGAAAAATGGAGCTAAGTTAATTGTTACTGACCCTAGATTAACTGAGTCTGCAAGAATTGCTGATATACATCTACCTATAAAGGGTGGAACAAATATGGTTTTAGTAAATGCTTTTGGAAACGTTTTAATAGAAGAAGGTCTCTACAATAAAGACTTTGTTCAAAACCATACACAAGGATTTAATGAGTACAAAGAAATTGTTAAACCATATACAGCTAAATATGCTGAGAAGATGACAGGAATTCCAGAAGAGCTTATAAGAAGAGCTATGAGAGAATATGCAAAAGGTAAGAAGGCCATGATACTTTATGGAATGGGTGTCTGTCAATTTGGTCAAGCTGTTGATGTAGTTAAAGGGCTTGCCTCAATTGCTCTACTTACAGGCAATTTTGGTAGAGAAAGCGTTGGAATAGGGCCTGTACGTGGACAAAATAATGTTCAAGGAGCTTGTGATATGGGAGCTCTTCCTAATGTATATCCTGGTTATCAAAATGTAACTGATGATAAGATAAGAGAAAAATTTGAAAATGCTTGGGGAGTAAAGTTATCTCCTAATAATGGATATAGTTTAACTCAAGTTCCAAATTTAGTGTTAAAAGAGAAGAAGCTTAAAGCTTATTATATATTTGGGGAAGACCCAGTACAAAGTGACCCAGATGCATCAGAAGTTAGAGAGGCTTTAGACGAGTTAGAGTTTGTTGTTGTTCAAGATATATTTATGAATAAGACAGCGCTTCATGCTGATGTTATACTTCCAGCTACTTCTTGGGGCGAACATGATGGAGTATATACATGTGCAGATAGAGGATTCCAATTGATGAGAAAAGCTATAGAGCCACAAGGAGATGTAAAACCAGACTGGCAAATTATAAGTGAAATTTCTACAGCAATGGGATATCCTATGAACTATAAAAATACTAAAGAAATATGGGATGAACTTAGAGCATTATGTCCAAATTTCTTAGGCGCTACTTATGAAAAAATAGAGGCTCAAGGTTCTGTTCAGTGGCCTTGTAAGAGTGAAAGCATGGAAGACAAAGGAACTATGTATCTATATGAAGGACAAAAATTCTCTACTCCTAATGGAAGAGGTAATTTATTTGCTGCAGAATGGAGACCTCCTATGGAAGTTGAAGATGATGAATATCCATTTAGTTTATGTACTGTAAGAGAAGTTGGTCATTATTCAGTAAGAACTATGACTGGTAACTGTAGAACACTTAGTTCATTAGAAGATGAGCCAGGCCGTGTTCAAATAAATTGTAATGATGCAGATAGATTAGGAATTGAAGATGATGAATTAGTTAGAATTAGTTCAAGAAGGGGAAGTGTAATCACAAGAGCAACAGTAACTGATAGAGTTAAAGAAGGAGCGACATATATGACTTATCAGTGGTGGGTTGGAGCTTGTAACGAGCTTACAATAGCAAATTTAGACCCTATATCTAAAACACCAGAATACAAGTATTGTGCTGTTAAACTTGAAAAACTTGATGACCAAGAGTTAGCAGAGAAATGTGTAAGAGAAGAATATCAAAGTCTTAAAGATAAAATGACTGCCACAAATGTTTAGTAGTTATTAGATTGAGGGTTTATAGAAGGCGAAAGGGTAAATATCTTATGGAGAATATATACTCAAAAACTAAGTCACAAGAAAATAGTAAAGATGAAGTTTTTGAAAACAGTTATAGTTTGGTAGATTATAAATACATGAATTCTTTTAAGTTAGAAATAAGCAAAATAAATGAATATAATTTATCTAATGAATATGAAGAAATAATTGCAGAATATCCACTTAGCTTTATTTTAAATGATAAATACATAAATACATTTTTATGTACACCATATAATTTAAAAGAGCTTGTAGTTGGTTTTTTGAGAACAAAGGGATATATAGAAAATAAAAAAGACATATTAGATATAGAAATAAATGATAAGGAACGGGTTACAAAAGTAACTATTCAAGAGAAACATGATGATGAAGAGGAACAAATTATATTTTTAAACTCACTAGACTATATAAGGTGTACTCCTGTAGAGAGTAATATAAAAATAAATTATGATGAGATTTACAGTATAATGGATAAAAACTTAAATTCGTCAGAATTATTTAAAAATACGGGTGGAGTACACAGTGTATCCATATTTGATAATGATAAAAAAATAGTGACCTGTGAAGATGTAGCAAGGCATAACGCAATGGATAAAGCAATAGGATTTTGTGTTTTAAATGAAATATCATTAAAAAATAAGACTGTAGTTGTAAGTGGGAGAATATCTTTAGAGATGATACTAAAGGCAGCTATGACTCAAATCCCTATTGTAATATCAAAATCAGCACCAACTAATTTATCAATAGAGCTTTCTAAAAAATTAAATATAACTCTTATTGGATTTGTAAGAGGAAGACGAATGAATATCTATGCAAATTCACAGAGAGTTATCAAAAAGTGAGACTGAAGCGTATGTGTGCTAATAAAGAAGAGAAAAAATATTCAAGATGTGAAGTGTGTGGAGTAGTAATTGATGATACTGACAAAGTATATGCCAATAAGTATAATTTGTGTAAAAATTGCAAGCGAAATATAAGTATTGAAAAAACACTAAAATATATAAATATATATAATAAAAATAACTAGGGACTTAGAAATATACAAATTGAAAGGTGGGATAATATGAATAATAAAATAGGCTCTTTTGTAATAGCAGACCCAAGTAAATGTACTGGTTGCAGAACTTGTGAAGTAGCTTGTTTTACGATGCATAACCAACATAATAATGTAGGATATACGGTTGGGACAGTTGACATACCAGTTATACCTAGACTTTATTTAGTAAAAGGTGATACTTTCTGTATGCCAATACAATGTAGACACTGTGAAGATGCTCCTTGTCTAAATTCATGTCCACAAAAAGCTATAAACAAAGAGAACAACGTCATGTTTGTTAATGAAGAAAAATGTATAGGGTGTAAAACTTGTCTCCTAGCATGTCCTTTTGGAGCTATAGATTTACTTCCACAATATAAAGATGGGAAAGAAGTAGAACAAGTAATTTTGGAAGAAAATAAAAAAATAGCATATAAGTGTGATTTATGTAAAGACAACGAAAAAATAGCTTGTATAAGCGCATGTCCTCAAGATGCATTAAAACTTGTTACTCCAATAGATGACAAAAAAGCTAAGAATAGACAAGCTGCACTTAGCTTATTGTTGACAAATAAATAAAGGATAAAGGGGTGACGTTTATGATAATAAATATAGATAAAGATTTATGTACTGGATGCAGAGAATGTTCAAAGGTATGTCCAGTAAATGCTATTGAGGGGGAAGAAGGAAAACCACAAGAAATAAACTTAGATAGATGTGTTATGTGTGGTCAATGTGTTCAAATTTGTAAATCTTATGCTTCAGTTATAGATGAAGGATTTGAGTTTTTGAAAGATAAAAAACAAGAACGAAAAATACCAGAATCAATAAATGAACCTATATTCGCAGCACATAATGTATGTGATGTAGATAGGGTAAAAAAAGCTTTGAGTGACCCAGATGTATTTACCATGGTTCAATGTGCACCAGCAGTTAGAGTAGCTTTAGGAGAGGATTTTGGATACTATCTAGGATATTTAGGTGCTGGAAAAATGGCAGCAGCACTTAGAGCATTAAATTTTGATAGAGTTTATGATACTAATTTCGCAGCGGATTTAACTATAATGGAAGAAGGTAGTGAGTTAATTAAGAGAGTTACAGAAGGTGGAACTCTTCCAATGTTTACATCTTGTTGTCCAGCTTGGGTTAAATTTATAGAAAAAAATTATCCTAAATTAACTAATCACTTATCTTCTTGTAAATCACCTCAGCAGATGGGTGGTGCAATATTTAAGACATATGGCGCAGAAATAAATAATGTGGATGCATCTAAAATATTTAGTGTTTCTATAATGCCATGTACATGTAAAAAGTATGAATGTGATAGAGAAGAGATGGATTCTAGTGGATATAGAGATGTAGATGTAGTGTTAACGACTAGAGAGCTAGCTTACCTAATAAAAGACATGGGAATTGATTTTAAAAATTTAGGAGAAGAAAAGTTTGACAGCCCTTTAGGTAGTTACAGTGGAGCTGGAACTATATTTGGTGTTACTGGTGGAGTTATGGAAGCAGCTATAAGAACAGGTTATGAGCTTATAACTGGAGAAAGTATACCTAATGTAGAAGTAAAACAAGTAAGAGGAGAAAGTGGTTTTAGAAAATCAACTATTAAGGTAGGAGATTTAGACTTAAGAGTTGGTGTAGTAAGTGGACTGAAAAATGTAATACCAGTACTTGAAGATTTAGAAAAAGGAAAGTTGGATATAGATTTTATAGAGGTTATGACTTGTCCTGTTGGATGTGTAAGTGGTGGAGGTCAGCCAAAAATTTTACTAGAAGAATATAAAGACTTAGCCTATGAAAATAGAACAAAAGCAACATATGTGCATGACGAACACTTGGCAATTAGAAAATCTCATGAAAATCCTGACATCAAAAAATTATATGATGAATATCTAGTAGAGCCATTAGGAGAAAAATCTCATCATTTATTACACACTACATATTGTATAGGAAAGGAAGTGGCTAAGTAATGAATTATTTTGTTATAGCAGACCCTGATAAGTGCATAGGATGTAGAACTTGTATGATAGGATGTGTGGTTGCACATTCAGATGAAGATATTTTTTACAAAAGTCCAGATGAGATAAACTTTAACCCAAAACTTTCTGTCATAAAAACAAAGGAAGTTAGTGCTCCAATACAATGTAGACATTGTGAAGATGCTCCTTGTGCAAAGGCCTGTCCAAATGGAGGTATAGTTAGGGTGGGTAATACAATAAAAATAAATGAAGAAAATTGTATAGGATGTAAGACTTGTATGCTGGCATGTCCTATAGGAGCGATAGATATAGTTACACTAAAAGATGTAGATAAAGGAAAGCTTTGCTTTAGAGAAAGAATGACAGCAAACAAATGTGATTTTTGTATAGATTCACCAGAAGGACCAGCATGTGTAAATGTATGTCCAACAAAAGCATTTACTATAGTTAAAGATGAGGATATAGATAACACTGTTAAAAATAAAAGAAAGTTAGCTATATTATAATATAATTAATAAAAAGATGGAGTTCTAGTTGTTATTAGAGCCTCCATCTTTTTTGTATAATTTTTATAGAAATTAAGAATTAATTATTGTGCTAACTTATCTAACCTATTCTTATTTAGCTTTGCCATTCCCATAGAAGCTGTGATAAGTAAAGCATAAGCGACTATAACTGATAAAATTATAATAGACCAAGAGAATTTATAACCAAAATTATCAACGAGCAATCCAAATAATGTTGAACCAAGTGCAAATCCAATTGCAAAAATTAATTGAACAATCCCAAAAATACTGCCAAACTCCTTTTGACCAAAGAAAGTGCCTGTTAAATAAGCAGGTCCAATCATATAAGCAAATACAGAAAGACCCTTTAAAATAGCAAATACAAATGCAAGATTAGCAGATGTATCAACAAATAGTAGTGATAAAGTAGCCATAAGTACAAATATAAAAGATATAATCAGTGTTTTTATCTGACCAAATTTATCAAATAATAATCCTCCAAATAAATTACCAATAAGAGCAAATAAGGCAAAAGTAGAACCTACTGTTCCTATTAAAATTGGATTTATATAATTTCTAAGGTAGGTTGGATATTGTACAGATAATGATGAAACATATATACCTACAAAAGCAAATCCAATTGTCATAATCCAAAAATATTTATTCTTTCTAGCTTCTTTTAATGTATAACCCCATACTGAAGGGGAATTTTTATTAGATGTTTTGTCATTTTTTATTTTAGAGCTTATTTTCTCATTAGTATCTTTAGGCATTTTAAGCATAAATAATGTTACAGGTATACCAACTATTAGTGCTACAATCCCAAATATTAGATAAGAACGGCTGTATCCTTGAGATGCTAATGAGCGAACTACAAGTTGTTGTAGAAATATACTACCAATAGAGCCACCAGCAAAAGCAAATCCCATAGCTTTTCCTTTACTTTTTTCATCAAACCAAGCACTTATTAAAATTGGTATTCCTATCGCAGATATAATTGTAGCTCCAATTTGTACAATGCATGATACCGTATAAAATTGCCATAGTTCAGTACATATAGAAAATGTAGCAAAAGCAATGCTAGAAATTATACAGCCTAATAAATATAATATCTTAATATTGACCTTAGAAAATAATTTACCTATAAATGGTGATGCAATTGCTGAAGCAATAGTACCAAAAGTAAATATTAGAGAAAAAGATGCTAAGCTAAAACCTTCTCCTTCTACAACATAACTTATAAACTGGGGCTGTATACTTGCTACAATACTAAATGGTATAGCTTGTATCAACATACAACCAAGTACTATAATCCAAGCAGATGAAAAGTTTTTAATGCTAAAATTCTTGTTTAGTAGTGTCTTCATGGTATCATATCTCTCCTTTAGATTATAATTTGTAAATATTAATCTAATTATTCTAATTTTATATATTAGTTTTGGATAGTTGAATTAGTTATATGTAATTTGGGGTATTAATATAAAAATTATCTGTAAAAATTGATTATTTTAAATAGATAGGGTAAATTAAAATATATAGATAAATGAAAGGATGGATAAAATGTCATTTGAAAAAATAAATAATAATAATCTAGATAAAATACACAGCAGGAAGTGTATTATGTTTGTAAATTTTAATAAAAAAGAATTATCATTAATTAAAAATGTTAGTAATTTTGCTGGAATAAGAGACCATATCATTTTAAGTGATAAAAATGGTGAAAACATAGTAAGAGACATTTTGGATGGGAATATATCAAGTGAATGTGATAATGGAATTAAAAGTAAGTCTGTAATATTTAATAATATTTCCAGTACACAAGTAAATGCATTTTTAGAAGGATTGAAAAAAGTAAGAATAAATAGACCTTTTACAGCAATGGTAACTGAGACATCTATTGATTGGACATTAAATAATTTAATAGAAAATTTAGTTCAAGAACGCAATGCTATGTCTTCAGGAAAAACAATTGAGCATAAGTAAATTAGTTTTTAGAACCATCTTCTAATAAATTTAACCTCCTATGGCGAAATTCCTTTTCCTCGCCATAGGAGGTGGAGGATGTAAACCTAACCGATAGGTTATTTATTTTACTTGATTTTCAAAAATGTATTGTATTATAAAATCAGTAGTAAAAACTGAAAGGAAGTAATTACAATGAAATTAGATAGTAATAATCATTCAGTATTTTTGTTACACTATCACTTAGTTATGTGTATAAAATATAGAAGAAAAGTAATAGATAACTCTATATCAGATAGACTAAAAGATATATTTGTAGATATCTCCCAAAATTATGGAGTGGAGTTGCTAGAATGGAATCATGATATTGACCATGTGCACTTGTTATTCAAAGCAAAACCA
>NZ_JAGWCY010000019.1:0-22190 GCF_020657785.1 Clostridioides sp. ZZV14-6154
CTCTGTATTTGGTTTTGCTTTGAATAACAAGTGCACATGGTCAATATCATGATTCCATTCTAGCAACTCCACTCCATAATTTGGGGAGATATCTACAAATATATCTTTTAGTCTATCTGATATAGAGCTATCTATTACTTTTCTTCTATATTTTATACACATAACTAAGTGATAGTGTAACAAGAATACTGAATGATTATTACTATCTAATTTCATTGTAATTACTTCCTTTCAGTTTTTACTACTGATTTTATAATACAATACATTTTTGAAAATCAAGTAAAATAAATAACCTATCGGTTAGGCTTACATCTTCTACCTCCTATGGCGAGGAAGAGGAATTTCGCCATTATAGGTTAAATTAAAATAACATTTGCGAATTTTAAATTAAATTCATTTATATGTTAATTGTATTTTAAATTTTTCCATATTTCAACCAAATAATATCAAATATATTGATTATAGTTTAAATTTTAAATAATTCGTAATATTATTTAGTTTACAATTTTTACCTTACCTCTATCTAATACCATTTTAAGAGAATTTTCAACAGTTTCAATAACATCTTTATAACTCAAATATATGTTTATATAAATATAATCTTCATCTAAATTGTATTCAGTTACTCTACAATACAAGAGTTTTCCTCCATCTAATAAATTACTCAAAATATAATTATCTTTTCTTGGAACATAACCTATTACATATCCAGTTTCTCCAACTATTCTGATAGCATTTTCATCATATAAATTATCTTTCTCTCTGTTTAGATAGTATATCTTACTCTTCTCCAATTCCTTTTCCATATATTCTCTATTTCTAAACCTTGAGCCAGCAACAGCTACTGAAGTCAAATAAATATCTTTACCATGCTCATTTACCTTCAGCTTTTTAGTATTTACAAATTCTTTTTTTAAATTATTACTTTCATATAATAATCGTCTTAACTCATCTTTTAATTTGATATTTTTTTCTTTTTCATAAGCTTCTTTAACTATTTGCATTTCTTTAAGAGAAAGTCTCTCTCTATACCTCTTCAAAATATTTATAGATTCTTTACGTACTTCATTTATGTTTCCAAAAATTCCTTTTAAAGATAGATTCTTTCCTTCAGGGTATAGTGATTTACTACCTTTAAGGACAATAAAAAATAACATATCATCGTAATATTCTTGTGTTAATTTATTTTTTTCTATGTCTTCCATTTTTCCAATTAACTCTTTTGTTTTAAATGTTTTTTCAAAAAAGTCTAATAACTTTAACTTACAATTTGCACTTCCCTTTTTAGATATATACCAATACACCTCAAAATCTCGAATATCTTTATTTAAATATGGCAATAAATCATCAAAAGATAAACGTACATCATAAATTTCTGACATTTTTATCATATCTTCTGTCTTTCCATCGGCTTCATTTAATGCTTTAAAGAATACACTTTTCCACTTTTCACTGAGTAAAACATTATTCATTTCTTTCTTAAATTCAACTTTATCACAACTTACTTTATCATCTTCTAAAACACCTACTGCTATTAAAAAAATAGAATATAGACTATCAAAGCTAGTCCCATAGCTTGCTACAATTGGCAGAAATTGATTCACTAATTCCACTTTATTCCCTATATATTTAAATTCTACACTTAACAAATAATTGCATATAAGATGTGCTAAGTTGTTTACCTTATCTTTATCTAAATCTCGTCTTTCAAGATATTCGCTTAAATCTACTGTAGAAATAATATAGTTCATTAGTAATCCTTCATATTTTTTATCTTTATATCCTTCTTCGATTAAATAAGAGGTTATTTTAGAATCTAGATTTTCTATATTGACAATGGCAAATACTTTTATTGAACCTGTAGATATTCTAGATAGATTAAACAAATAGGTATTGTAAAATTCCAGTTTTCTAATAGTATTACTTAAATAAAATATGTATTCTCCAGATTTAGAAAATGTATCAACTACTTCTCTTATATTGTCTACATCTAAATAATTTTCACTTAAAACAAGCCCAAGTTTTACATACTCATCTTTTTCACTTGTATATATTAAATCCTTTGTTAGCTGATATAACCACTTTTCATCAATTATTCTCTCCTTTATTAGAGTATTTATCTTTTTCATAAAGATTTCAAAATAACAAATTAGAGACTTATGATTATACTCCTCTAACATGTCAATTTTATTAGATTCACTTCTATAAATATTTAAAATATTCTCTACCAAATTATTTGCAAGTTCTACTTGTTCTCTTAAAGGTATCTTTTCGTATATACATAAATAATTCATTTCAAATGACTCTTTATATCCATCATAATCCTTAATCTTTTGTAGTTGCTTAAAAATACTGCCCACTAAATTATCCTCCTTTACATTATTATAATTTATATTGATTATACTACTTATTTTAGTGAATTTACATTTTTACACATAAAAAAATATTACTAGAAATTAAGATTTCCAGTAATACTAATTGTACAAATATTAAAGTTACATCGCTTAACAATGATTTTGTTAAGTTAAAATTTATTTTTTTAAATACATACTCATTTTAAATTAGAATTTATTTATCAAGTTCCATTAACTTTACAACTAGCTCTTCACAAATTTCTTTTATTGTTTTATTATCTGTATTTACAATAATATCTGCTGATGCCATATATTTCGCTTCTCGTCTTTTCATCAAATCAGATATAAATTCAACATTCATATTATTATTAAGTATTGGTCTTTCATCACTATGTTTAACACGTTGAAGAATAGTTTCTGGACTTGCTGTTAATAAAACAATTCTTCCACTTTTTTTCATATATTCTACGTTTTTATCTCTAAGTACGATTCCTCCCCCACAGGAAACAACTAGTCCTTCTCTTTGTTGAAAACTTATTAATGCTTGGCTTTCAAGATTTCTAAAATATTCTTCCCCTCGTTTTTCAAATATTTCAGAAATACTCATGCCTTGATGCTCAACTATATATGCATCTGTTTCTACTTGCTCCATTTCTAATAGATGACTCAAGTATGATGATACAGTACTTTTTCCGACCCCCATAAATCCAACAAGCATTATATTATAAGAGAATAAATTTTTAGCCTGTATTTTCTTACTATTTTTTACTATATATCTAAAAATATCTATAATTTCATTTTCAAACTTATGACCTTTTAGCTTCTCAATCAACGCTACTTCTTTTTTATTTTCATAGTCTGGCTGTAAAATGGGAATACCTTTTTCCTTTTTAATATCAATAATACCCTTTATACATTCCATTCTTTTCTCAAGTAAATCAATCAGCTCATCATCATATAAATCTATTTTTTCTCTTATTTTTTCTATATTTTCCATTGTGACACCTCTTCTTTCAGACATGTTAAAATTAAAAATACTTACAATTATATTATACTAATGTTACATATTATAATCATGTACTTTTTCTTTTTCATATCTCATGTTTACAAACAATGCAAGTAAAATTCCAACAAACGTTATAGCTACATTAAATAATACAACGTATTTTGGACCATTTACTCCACCAGATTTTGTAATAAATCCAGCTATATTTAAAATAACATAGTTAGCTATACTAGATGCAATCATAACTATAGATGTTATTTTTCCTTTATTAGTTGGAAACATTTCATTTGCTGTCGATGTAGTCAATTGAAGCACACCACCTGCTGCTGAATAACCTATTACAAATCCTCCTATCATACAGATAGTTGGAGTCTGAACAAAGTACACAATTAATAACATAATTGAAGCTATCACAGGATAGATAACAAGTATTCTTATTGGCTTAACATATTTTTTTATAAGTACAGAAGTTATTAACACTGCAAAGATTACTCCCATTGAATAAAAAGATTGAATTTTTGTAGGGTCAGCCATACCATATAATTTACCTAATTCTTGATTACAATTTAGCCATAGTACAAATGTAGATGTACATGTAAATCCAATACAAACAAGAGCTATACTTGTTGGTGTAAACTTCATTTTTTCTGACTTGACAGCCTTTCCATTATTATCAATAACATTGTTAGCTGGAGGAAATGGCAATACAGCTATTAAAATTGCATCTATAATAATAAGAACAGCTGTTACTATAAAAATAACTTTAAATGATATTGAATTTGCTGCAACAAATCCAATTATAAAAGGAAGTAAAAATTGCGCTAAAGCTATTGTGAATTTAGTAAACATATTTGCTATTGTTCCTAGACTAGCAAATATCTCCATGCAAGAAGGTGTTACACAAGTATCTAAAAATGAGTTTGCTGCGCCTCCAATTATTGCAAATATATACGCTATGTAAAAATTTGGTGAAAATACAATTCCAACAAAGAAAATTGCATGTAGAAAATTACCTATAAGTCCACTTACCTTTCTTCCATATTTATCTGAAATAGGGCCTGCAAATGGATATGATATAAGTCTACCTAACCCTAATGCAGCAATAACAGCTAAAACAATACTCACATCAAGAGTTCCATCTGATAAAGTCTTAGCTCCCCACATAGATGCAAATTCTGGTTTATATTGTCCTAAAATTGAAATTCCAATACCAAGTAAAAAATATGAAAAATACAAAGCTATGGCAGTAGGATAGTATTTTTTATTATTCATAGTTATTCTCCTATTCTCGTTAATTTCTTAACATTTTTATATACAATAAACGCATTCCCATAATGGGTTTAAAGAATAGTTAAACTTTTACATTTAACTAGGCCATCGATACAAAACCCACTATGACAATTTGTAAAGTAATATCAAAACATTGAGATACATATATTCTACATTATTAAAATATTATTTTTTCGTCTATTTAAAGTATAATTCTTTAATTTCTTCTACAGGCATTTCCAATCCAGTGTATAGATTAAAAGCCTCAGCTCCTTGATATAATAACATTCCTAACCCACCAATAGCTTTACAACCATTAGCTTCAGCATCCTCAATCATTTTTGTTTTATTTGGATTATAAACAACATCTGTTACAACTAACTCTTTTCTTAATACACTAACATCTTTTATATTAGTTTCATTGTCATGAGGTTTCATCCCAATAAGCGTTGCATTTGTCAAAATATCACTTGATGATACTTCTTCATAAAGTTTTTCTGTGTCTGCTAAATCATATAAATTAACAATACATCCTGGTACTTCTTTCTTTATATTTTCAATTGTTTGTTCCGCTCTTTTATAAAAATCATCCTTAGCATTGAAAATAGATATTTCTCTTGCTCCATCTAATGCACATTGTACTTGTATAGCAGTTGCCGCACCACCAGCACCCATAATTGTAAGTTTTTTACCCTTTACTTCAACTCCATTTTCTTTTAAATTACGAACGTAACCCACACCATCTGTTATATGTCCAATTAACTTTCCATCTTCATTTACAATTGTATTGCATGCTCCAATTATACGAGCTGCTGGAGAAAGTTCATCCATATATTCTGTAACAGCAGTTTTACATGGCATTGTTACATTTGCTCCTTTTATGTTGAACGTCTTTATAGCTGAAAGTGCATCTTTTACCTTGTCCACAGTAATATCAAAAGCTAAGTATCTATAATCTAAATCTAATTTTTCAAAACTATAATTATACATTAGTGGTGATTTAGAATGCCCCACTGGTGTACCTATTAATGCGAATAACCCTGTTCTACCTGAAATTTCCATAATTATTATATCCTCCCAATATCATCAATTTCTTTGCAAATAATCTATTTAATTATTTGCAAAGAAACATCTATTTAATTTCAACTATATATTTAATGCTACTTCAAAAGCTTCTTTTGTTGCATCCAATGCTCTACGAGCCTTTACTGCATCCCCAACAACATAAGTTTCATTCACAAATTTCTTTACTTCTTCGCTTAATGGGTCATAATTACGAGAACCCATAGCAAGCACTACTGAATCAAACCCTTTTAAATTATCTTCTGTTCCATCTGCAAGTGAATAGTCAACTCCATCGTTATAGAACTTAGCAACTTTAGCACCAGTAACAGTATGTATATTGTAACTTTTAAAATCATCCATAAGGAATTTACGATGTTCAGAAATTACATCTGCACCAACTTGTTCTCTTAATTCAATAACAGTAACATCATGTTCTTGTTCACCAAGGAATGCTGCCACTTCACAACCAACCATTCCACCACCAACAACAAGAACTTTCTTTCCACAAGATTCTTTTCCATCAAGAAGATCAACTGCATGTATTAATCCTGATTCATTAATTCCTGGTATAGGAAGTACAAGTGGAGTTGCACCAGTAGCTACAATAACTGCATCAGGTGATTTTTCTTTTATAAACTCTACTGTAACTTCTGTATTAGTGTATATTTTTACACCATATTGATTACATTTTGAAATATAACTACGAACTAAATTAGTGATATCTCCTTTACCTGGAGGATATGCAGCTAAACGCATTTGCCCACCAAGCATTTCAGATTTTTCAACTAGAGTTACCTTATGCCCTCTCTCAGCACATACCCATGCTGCAAGCATACCTCCGACACCGCCACCAACAACAAGAACTTCTTTTGTAGTTTCAGCTGGTTTAAGTTCAGCTTCATGACCTAATATCGGATTTGCAAGACATGCTATAGGCTTACCTTGGAACATATTTGGTACACAACCTTGTAGACATGCAATACATGGTATCATTTCATCTAACTTACCATTTTTAGCTTTGTTAGGCATGCCTGGGTCAGCTAAACTTTGTCTACCAAATGCAACTAAATCACATCTGCCTTGACGAACCATCAATTCAGCAAATTGAGGCTCTGTATAGCGACCAACAGTTATTACTGGTATACTCACAGATTTTTTTATTTCTGTAACTAAATCTGCACTAAATCCAGCATGAAGAACTGTAGGAGCCCACATATATTCATCATGTATATGTATACTACGTGAAACATGAAGTCCATCTACTCCACAATCTTCTAAATAAGCTGCGATTACTGAACTATCATGTACATCAATTCCACCTAAAATATCATCTGTACTATTTATACGACATAGTATTGCTATAGAATCTCCTACCTTTTTACGTATATTTTCAATTATAAGACGAGGTAATCTCATTCTATTTTCAAAACATCCACCAAATTCATCTACACGTTTATTTGTTCTTGGTGATATAAAACTACTAACTAAATATCCATGAGCACAGTGAACTTCAACAGCATCCACACCAGCTTTTTTTGCACGTAACGCAGCATCTCCATAAGATTCTATAAGCTCATATATTTCTTCAGTTGTTATTGCTAATGGTGTATTACGTCCATTTGATGCAGGTATTGCAGAAGCAGCTTTTAAAGGATACCCTGCAATTTTTTCATTTCCTTCAGAACCAGCATGTTGTAATTGTATAGATACTTTTGAACCAGCATTATGACAGGCATCTATTACATTTTTGAAACTATCTATTGTACTATCATCATACAAACAAGGTTTATGAGGTCCTCCTTTAGCTTTCTTATCCACAACACTAGATTCTATAGTTATTAATCCAAAACCACCTAAGGCACGTTCAAGATAATAAGCCTTAGAAGTTTCACTTAAAGTACCATCTGTGTTTGCAAAATTATTTCCCATTGGAGGAACTACAAAACGGTTTGGAACTATCATTGAACCAATTTTTATAGGTGTAAACATAGAACTAATCTTCATAAGGTTTTCCTTCCTTTCAAGTTTTATATTTTTTTCTTATATTTTTATGCTTCATATACTTTAATATCGAATAACTCTATTTTTATTTTGGAGATACTTCTGGCCATGCTTTATCTAATACTTTTTTAGTTGCCTTAAATACAGTCTCAGCTGCAGTTGATAATCCTTTAGCTACTAAAGAATCAGATATTACTTCAACGCCTATAACTTCTGGTGATATATTATGTTCTTTGATTATTTTTACAAAATCTTCTGTATTTCCATATCCTTCACCTGGAGCTACACGGTCATGTAGTGATTCATCTCTAAGTTTTTCATAAGGTGTCTCTAAAACATCACAAACTTGAATTGATACTATCTTTTCTGCTGGAACAGGGGCAAGGTCATCTACTGTTTGTTTTGCTCTAGCCCAGTGCCATGTATCTAATATAAGCATTGCATTTTCACGGTTACATCCTTTTACAACACGCCAAGCAGTAGCTAAATCTGGCACACCGCTGTATGGCATAAACTCAAGTCCTATAATAAGTTCTCCTGCTCTATCACATAATTCTCCCAATGCAGTTATAATTTGTTCTTCTGGTACCATTTCTAATAGACCACAATTTATATGTTTAACATTAAATAAACGAGCCATATGATAAACATTTTGCTCTTTTTCTTGTTGTGCTTCTGTTCTATCTTCTTTAGTTCCCCATTGAGTTATATATTCTACTTCTGTAACTTTCATATTATATTCATCAAGAATTGAAAGCATTTCTTCGTCTGTAACTCCAGCATTTTTTGCATCTACATAATTTTCAGCACGTAATCCAATACCATCAAATCCAGCTTCTTTTGCAATGCGAACTCTGTCGCGAAATGAAACTTCTGTACCTAATGTATAAGAACTAATAGTAATTGGAATGTTAATATTTTTTTGATTATCCATAATTTAAATATGCCCCCTTTAATTTCTTTATAATTAATCTTTTTTTTGATTTTATTTTTTTATTTATTCTACTAGTAGTATCATTTTACTTTAAAAACAAAAATATTTTTTTGATTTATCTTTATCTAGATTTTATAAATTTATTGTATCATGAGACTTTGTTAATAACAAATTGATAATTTCCTATCAATTCATAGATTTTGTTTATAGATTTTATTGATAATATAATTTATTAATGTATTCCTTAGCTCTATCTATCTAAAATTTAAGACAAAAAACGATAAATTTTTTTAAAAGCTTTTATTATTATGCTGTAATCATATATAATAAAAATGTGAAAAACTTCTTTAAGGTCAACTTCTTTAAATACATACAAATAAAAAATACGATACTCATGAAAGGATGAACAAAAATTGAATTTATATCACTTACGCTATTTTGTTACATTGGCACATTTAGAGCACTATACAAAAGCAGCAGAAAATTTATCTATAACACAACCAAGTTTGAGCCATGCTATTTCTTTGTTAGAAAGTGAACTTGGAGTGTCTCTATTTGAAAAGGAAGGTAGAAATATAGTTTTAACTAAATATGGTAAAATATTTTTAAAAGATGTGGAAAAATCATTAGAAATCTTAGACTCAAGTGTAAAGTCACTAAAGATAACTGGTACTGGTGAAGGGCAAATTGACTTAGCTTTCCTTAGAACACTTGGTACAGACTTTATACCTGATATGGTTCATAGATTCTTAAAATCTAATCCTGATAAATCAATTGACTTTAAATTCCATACAGGTGTAACTACTGATATTATCCAAGGTCTTAAGGAAAGAAAATACGATATTGCTTTTTGCTCAAAACTTGAAAAAGAGAAGGGAATTGAATTTATACCTGTAGCCAAACAAGATTTAGTATTAATTGTACCATATAGCCACCCACTGGCTACAAAAGATACTATAGATTTAAAAGAAACAATACCTTATCCTCAAATAGTATTTAATCAAAGAAGTGGACTTAGATATATAATTGATGACATGTTTAAAAAAATAAATCAACAACCTAACATAGTTCATGAAGTAGAAGAAGACCAAGTAATTGCTGGATTAGTTGCAAAAAATTTCGGCATAGCTGTAGTCCCAAATATGTCTATGCTTAAGTTTACAAAAGTAAAAGTAATTCAAATCGTTTATCCAAGTTGGGAAAGAAATTTTTACCTAGCAGTTATAAAGGATAGATATTTACCACCTGCGATTAAAAATTTCAAAAACTTTGTCATTAAAAATGCTCAATTATAAGAATTAATAAAAGAGGTTATTTTTAAATAGTCTCTTTTTTAGTATTTCTTCCAAAATAAAAAAATCTATACTTCTAAAAGTATAGATTCTTAACTGACAGTCGGCATCCGAGTCCCAGCAATAATCGTTATATAACAGCAACTGTATTTCAATTCCTGAATAACTTAGTTACTTATATTATATCAATTTTCTAAAAATTTGTCAATCTATCTATCTCATTTTTTCAAGCCATGGTCCAACAGGCTCTATAATTGGAACTTCTTTAAAACCCCAATTTCTTATGTCATTTAAACTAGTTGGAGTGTATATTTTACTTCTTACAGATTTAAATATTTTATTTTTTTCCCCATATTGTATACATTTTGGATTTGCTTCTATTAATCCTCTTCTAGCTCTACTAAGAGGATTACATAGAATATCAGCTATTTCTAAACCCTCTTTGTAATCTACATCTTCCTTTTTTGCAATTATAAAACCTTTTACCTTATCTCTTAACTCTTCATCTATATCTAAATATATTGTTCCATTATTAAAAACATCAAAAAATGCCTTTTGTACTTTTAAATTTGAAACATCATCTCTTGATTCAATAACTATTCTTGCAGACTCTACATTTTCATTATTTACAAATGAATAGAAATTTTGAAGTACATGTATAAAAGCCACAACATAAGGTTCCTTTGAAGGTGCATAATATTTTTTTAATCTAGTCTTATCTACTGTTACTGATATTATGGTGCACTCTAGTTTAGATAGAAATAAAGGTAATTCATCATAAAATAACTTAATTTGTGAATCATCAAACCTTTCAAATGCTCTTGACTTTCTGGATATGTCAGTCAAGTGTATTCCTATATTACTAGTTCCAAAGCAATACTCTTTAAATGCATCCATCTCTTTCCTTAAACAGCAGACATAATCACCTTGACTCACTGCATATTTATATTCAAAAATTACTCCTGTTAATGTAAATGGGTCCTCATGATTTATATCAGCTCTCCCACTTTCATCAATAAACATTATATACTTCTTCTTTATAATTTCACTCACCCTCTTAACATATGATGATATCACCTATATTTATTTTATATGAGTTTTGAAAATATTCCAAGATTTTTAGATAACTTAAACTTAATTTTATAATAAAAAAATTGAGATATAAATAATCAAAGCTTTAGGCTGTTGAATTTTACATCTCAATTTCATTTTATACATTAGTTATATAGTTTTATTATTTTCCAAGAATATCTATTAATTTATCCATGCCTATATAAGATACTCCTCCTCCAATTTGATAAGGAGTTTCAACTCTTTTATTTGCAAATACTCTATTTTGTTCTGATGATAATCCTGAATTATCCATTAAAACTATTGGTGAGTGTAATTTTGCAGCTAATGGACCAGCTGATAAAGCATCTACTAAAGCATCTGATTTGCTAACTAATACAGATTGTAAATCAGTATCGCCATAGAATTTTTCTATAACTTTAGCATTGGTATCTAATCTGTCATTTCCATATATTCTATTTCCTGAAACATCTTCAGTAGTTATTTCATTCATCTTAGCTATTGCTGAATCATTGATTGCATTTGGTCCACCTATAAAATATGCATTTTCTAATTTTCTTTCTGTTAGCCATATATAAGATTCTTCTGTAATTCCATCTTTCTTAACTAATATTATAGGTTGTTTTTCTTCTCCAGCTTTAGAAGCTACAGATAGAGCATCTGCTTCTCCATTTCCAGAAACCATATAAGCTGTCTTTATTTCTTCTCTGTTTCCAAGTTCATTAGCTATTCTTATAGCAGTTTGATATCTATCTTGGCCTGATATTCTCTTTGTCTCTGCATTAAAAGTAGTCTTTATTTCTTGCTCTAATTTAGAACTTATTGCATTTTCTCCACCTATTAAAATTACTGTTTTAGGTGCTAATGAATTCATTTCTGAAATAGTTTCAGTTGGTAATTTATCTGTATTAGTAAGTAATATTGTTGCGTTGTAACTACTTGCCAAAGGTGTTGCTGTTATTCCATCTGCTATTGCATTTCCATTTACTAATACAACAGTATCTGAACTATCAGCACTCCAATTTCCAACTTCACTTATTTTTTTAGCTGTATCAAATCTATTTGCTCCTATAACTGTGTTCCATGTAGGGTTTATTGTTCCATCTTCATTGAAAGTATAATCTTTTCCATCTATTTTTTGAGTTCCTGTTAACATTTTACCTTCTTTGTCTAAATAGTAAGATTTACCTTCTAATTGTTGCCATCCTGTTTGCATTACTCCTGTTTTATCAAAGTAATACTTATTACCATCTATTTCTTGCCATCCTACTACTGATAATCCATCATTTCCTAGATAGTATTTCTTGCCATCTTTTTCTTGCCATCCTGTTTGCATTACTCCATCTGAATTAAAGTAATAAGTTTTTCCATCAATTACCTTCCATCCAGATACTCTTACTCCATCAGTTCCTAAGTAATATTTTTTGTTATTAATTGTCTTCCATCCTGTTTGCATTACTCCTGAAGCATCAAAATAATACATTTTTCCATTTACTTTTAACCAACTATTTTTTTGGTATGTTCCATCAGATTTTACATAATACTTCTTACCATTTTCTGTTTTCCATCCTGTTTGATTTAAGTTTATCTTATATTTTGCTGCTATTTTAGTATAACTGTCATTACTATAATCTATAATTACATCTGAACCTACTGGAACTTGGTCAAATAACCATCTAACCTCTTTATTATGCATTCTTATGCATCCACCAGAAATGTGTTTTCCAATAGAACTTTCATTGTTATTTCCATGTATCCCATATGTATCTCCATAAGTTCCTTTTAATGCTAATCCCATCCATCTATCTCCTAATGGATTTTTTGGACTTCCTCCAGGTATATTTCCTTTATAATATGGTCTATTTTTTATCTTGTTAACTACCTTTGTTTTACCTGTTGGTGTCTCTGAACCTTTTTTCCCTGTTGCAACTTTAAATTCTTTTACAAGCTTGCTATTTACAAAATATCCTAGAGTATTTTTTCTTGAGTTTACTATAATTACATGTTTACTGGCTGCACTTGATTCTGGTACGCCACATGCAAATACTAAAACTAAAGTCATTGCTAGTACTAAATACTTTTTTAGACTTTTTTTCACTATAACTTCCCCCTCTTTTAGAAACATAACTACACGCCTCTAATTATAACATAAAATTACCAATATCTTGTATTTACAAATTTGTTACATTTACCCCATTAATATTCATTTTATGCCTCGTATCCATTTGGATTCATACTTTGCCATCTCCAAGAATCTTGACACATTTCTTCAAGTTCATATTTAGCTTTCCACCCAAGTTCTTTCTCTGCTTTTGATGAATCTGCGTAACACATTGCTACATCTCCAGCTCTTCTTCCAACAATTTTGTATGGTATCTCTTTTCCACTGGCTTTAGAAAATGCTTTAACTAAATCAAGAACACTATATCCTTTACCAGTTCCTAAATTATAAACAACAAGTCCTGGATTTTCTTCTAATTTTTGTAATGCCTTTACATGACCAGCAGCTAAATCTAATACATGTATATAATCTCTAACTCCAGTCCCATCATGAGTTGGATAATCATTTCCATACACACTTAGTTCTTTTAATTTACCTACTGCTATTTTTGTTATATAAGGCATTAAGTTACTTGGAATTCCATTTGGTTCTTCACCAATTCTTCCACTCTTATGAGCACCTACTGGGTTAAAATATCTTAAAAGTGCTATATCTAATGACTCATCTGCTTTTGATATATCCACTAACATCTGCTCTATCATAAGCTTCGTTCTTCCATATGGATTAGTTACAGAAAGTGGGAAATCTTCTAATATAGGACAAGTATGTGGATCTCCATATACGGTAGCTGATGAACTAAATACAAATTTCTTAACACCGTATTCTCTCATTAATTCAAATAAATTTAATGTACTTATTAGATTATTGCTATAATATTCAATTGGTTTTTCTACTGATTCTCCAACTGCTTTTAAAGCTGCAAAATGGATAATAGATTCAATATTATTTTCTTTAAATACAATGTGCATTTCATTTTTATTGGTTATATCAATATTATAAAACTTTACTTGTTTTCCAGATAGTTCGCTAATTCTATCAACTACTATTGAGTTGCTATTACTTAAATTGTCAACTATAACAACTTCATAACCTGATTCTAAAAGTTCTATTGCTGTATGGCTTCCTATATATCCTGCTCCTCCAGCTACTAAAACCGCCATAGTAATTACCTCTTTTCTAAATTTATTTTTCGCTTACTTTTTTTCTCATATAATCCATTAAATCATCTTTTAGATTTTCTCTTTTTAGAGCAAAATCTATTGTCGCCTCTAAAAAGCCAATCTTATCTCCCACATCATACCTTCTTCCTTCAAAGTTATAAGCATAAATAGCCTCTTGTTTTCCAAGAGTTTGAAGTGCATCTGTTAACTGTATTTCTCCACCCTTTCCAGGTGTTTGTTTCTCTAATATATCAAATATTGCAGGAGTTATTATATATCTTCCAAGTATGGCTATGTCTGATGGTGCTTCTTCAATTGCAGGCTTTTCAACCATATCTTTAACTTTGTAAACTCTATCTTCTATATGTTTTATATCCAATATTCCATATTTGTTTGTATCTTCTTTAGCTATCTTTTGAACACCTAGTACAGTTGTTTTATATTCATTATAAGTATCTATTAATTGCTTTAGACAAGGCACATTTGAGTCTACTATATCATCACCTAATAATACAGCAAAAGGTTCATCACCTATAAAACTTTTTGCACAGTAAATTGCATGTCCAAGACCTTTTGGCTCCTTTTGTCTTATATAGTGAATATTTACCATATTTGATATATCTCTTACCATTTCTAGCATTTCTGTCTTACCTTTTTGTTCTAATTCTAACTCTAATTCAACTGATTTATCAAAATGGTCTTCTATAGATTTTTTATTTCTACCTGTTATTATAAGAATTTCTTCAATTCCTGAGTCTATAGCTTCTTCTATTATATACTGTAAAGTTGGTTTATCTACTATAGGAAGCATTTCTTTGGGCTGTGATTTTGTTGCTGGTAAAAATCTAGTTCCTAGCCCTGCTGCTGGTATTATCGCTTTTTTTACTGTCATCTGCATTTTTTCACCCTTCTTCGTAAATTTTCTCTTGTACCAAATTAATATACCATATTTATACTTTTTCTTCAAACTCTATATTATCCCAATTCTTGACATTACAAGAACATAAAGGTAGATGAAATTTCATCTACCTTTAGTTTTTATAAGTTAATATATTATATTGTCTATATTATACCTAAAACTCACATAGGTACTAAATTTCATCTAAAATGCCCTTTATATCACTATCTATATCATCATCCAAATATGAATCTAAATCTTCTAAATCCACTTCTAATTCTTGATATGTCATGTCAACACTTACATCTTCATCTATATCCATTTCTGATATTAATTCTCCTAAGATGCTATTTCCATCAGTATCTAAATCTCCATCTATATCCTCACTTATATAGTTTTCATTTAAGACTTCATCTAAATCAATCTCATAATAAACTTCATTATTTTTTTCATCACTTGAATTTAGTCCTAAAAATTCATAATTAAAATTCCATACATTGTATTTACTTGACATACTTCATTCCTCCTGTGAAAAACATATTTTCATCTAGCTTATTGGCTCCATAATCAACAGAATTATATATTTTTTCAATTATGTCTTTTCTTCTTTCATTTGTATTATTATTTAATGTCAATTGTCTAAATACATATGTATTTGTTATTCTCTCGAATAATACTTCTTTTATACTATCATCATTAATATTTTTATAGTTTTTCCATAAGACTTCAAATAACTTAAACATCTCTCTACTAGTTTCATCCACATAGTAAGGATACATATTTTCTACTAAATGATTTAATCTTGATATAGCTTGTTTTAAAAATACATCCAAGTTTGCACTTTCACTTTCCTTTAACATCCTATAATTGTATCGCTTCTTATCTTCACCTGATATTACAAATATAATATTATCTAAACTTTTTTCAACTCCATCTAAATAACTACTTATATTGTATGATAAATCAAAGAATAAATTTTTAATCTGTCTAAATACTTGTACATCAAGTTTTGCATTATACTTTTCAAATAACTCTATCTCTTGATTTTCTAATATTCTTGGAGTATAAGCTGATATTAAGTCTAAATTATTTCTCTGTTCTTGTATCTGATTATAAAGTGCATTTATGACTTCTATTCTTATTTCATCATTCAATTCTCTTTCTAATACTTTATCAAATTCAGATTTCATGTAATAGATATTTCCAAAGAAATTAAATATTATCATATCATTCATAGCTTTAGACCAATTTTTATATAAAATCTCAACAGAAACGTCTTTAAGTAGTGGTTTTTTTGCATATATAAATACATCTTGCATAAGTTTTTGAACCATACTTCTACTTAAATTTAAAATTATTTTTTGATTATTAAATTTTATTTCTGTTTCTACAAAATTAGAATTTCTACTTTCAATTTCTCTATTAATTACAATATCTTTGACATCACTATTTTTTATAGATATAATTTCTTTTTGGAAAGATTTCAGTATCGTTAAACTATTAAAATCTTCTTGGATAAAAAATGGAGCATGCTTTAATGTATATCCTACTATTTCATTTTCTATGTCTTTTAAATCCTCTATTTGCATAGCTTCTTTATTTTTATCATTTATGTGCAAGTTAAATACATTTTTATTATCATATAATATAATGTCTTCTCCTAAAATTAACTTTGAACAATTATCTTTTGTTGACTTAACAATAGTTTTTTTAGACTTCTTATTTATAAAAATAAGTTGATCCTGATATTTTACTAAAAGCATATTTGTGTTTTTATAATCAAATCCATCTATATTTCCTGATATTTTACAGAATACTATATCACAATCTTTAGGAAGATTTCCTATTTTCTTATTATTTTTAACTCTCTCACTTAAATCGGCTGGAACTATATTTTCTATATTATTATTAAATATAGAAACAGACCTTACTATAAGACCTTCTCTTTCCATATGAAAATAACCCTTTAGAGAAACTTTCTTATCTTCTAAAATATATCTTTCTATATCATCAAAGTTTATTTCAAATCTATTTTTTCCACTGATAAATATAAACTTTTCGTTATCTTTATTAATTCCACCCATATAAAATTTATTATCATCTAAACTCAAGATAGTCATGTTGTCTTTTAAATAAAATATAAATTCTCTTTGGCTCTTACAGATTAAATCATATTCATCTAGAGTTATTTTCATAGTTAAACTTGCTGTAACATTCTTACTTGAATTCTCACTTTTTATATAAAAAGGCAAGTTATCTCCATAAATAATTATTTGAGAACCTTCTAAAACTGCTTCTAACTTTTTTTTATTATCTGAAAAACTATATATATATTTTACCCCTGATTCATCATTAACTTCATCTGCTTTGCTGATTATAATATTACCTAAATTTGTTATATGAAGTTTTTTAGATTCTTTTGAATATCTACTGATACCACTAAGCTCAAATCCGTCTGAAAGCTCATATATAATTTTTTCTCCTAATTTCAACATACCTTCACCGCCTAAACAAAATTATAATTATTTTCTAAAGATGGACAAAATGCCTCAAAATAAATAATATTTTTTAATACTTTTTATTTTGAGACATAATTTGTCCTTATTTTATAAATATCCTAAGCACCTTCAACTATTTCTTCATAAAGTTTATCTAAATGTTTAACATATTCACGATATCCAGATTTATTTCTTAACTCACTTCTTAAATCTTCATATTTTTGTCTAAGTTCTTCAGCACTTAATGAAGGAGCTGATTCTTTCAAATCTTCTAATTTATAATCATAGTACTTATCATACATCGCTATATATGTATCAATAGATTTCTTAGCTAATTCATTACATTTTTCTTGTGCTTCTCCATATTCAGAATAATCACCTATCTTCACTTTATAATATCCATTCTCTTGAACTATTGTTGAAGAAATACCTTTAGCTTCATATTCTTTTGCTGTTTCTTTTGCTGTTGCTTCAACTTTAAGTGAACCTGCATAGACAGTATAATATACACCTTTACCATCTTTATATGCTTCCATTTCTTTTGCTTTCTTTTCAGCTTTTTCTTTTTCTTCCGCTTTTGCCTTATCTTCTGCTTCTTTCTTTTCTTTTTCAGCTTTTGCTTTCTTTTCTTTTTCAGCTTTTGCTTTCTTTTCTTCTTCTGTTTGTTTGTTGTTAGCCTGTTGCTGAGTTGATGCCTTTTGAGGTGTACTGTCTTTATCATTTTTCTTGTTATTGCCTACTGTTATAAAGTATCCTACACCAACAATTGCCACTATAACGATAGCTATAATAGTCTCTTTTAATCTGCTTTTTTTAGAACCAACCTCTTCATCATCTATAAAATCTTCTTCATTTGATTCATAATTTTTTATTTCTGTTTTCTTTTCCTTAGAATTAGACTTAGGAGAATGTTTGGATTTTTTACTATTTTTTTCTTTCTTGTTAATAGGTATTACTACTGATTTTTCACTTTCTACCTTTTTTTCTTCTGCTTCTTTTGATATTTCATCACCTAATCCCTTACTTTCTTTTTCAGATTTAGGCTCATTACTTGCTGATAGTTTTTTATCTAACTCATTATTATTTATTGGTTTTTCTATTTTTATACTACGCTCTTCTTCTAAACTTTGGTTTACTTCTTCTAAGTTTTCTATATTGTCCTTAATAAATTCATTAGGTTCATCTGTAACTGCATCAGAAGTATTACCTAGGCTAATTTCTTCTTTTTCAGTTACTTCTACTACATCCTCTTTTTTGCTTTCTTTTTTCATAAATCCAAATAATTTATCTTTTTTTCTACTCTTTTTATTTTCTGATTCAATTATCTCTTCTTCATTTACATCGTGCTCTTTTTCAATATTCTCTTTATTTTCTAGAACATTCTCTATATTGTCATTCTTATTAATTACGTCTTCTTTAGCATCTTCCTCTTTAGTATCTTCTTCTATAGAAATGCTACTTCTAAAGCAAACATCTTTATCTGCATTTTTTATCATATAAATATATTCTTCAATATCAATGTCTTTATTTTTTCTAGTTCTCTTTGATACAATATCGTGATTTTCTAATTCAGAAGATTTATCTTTTAGAACAACGTGTGCTTCTTCCCAAACATCTTCACTAATTTCTGTTTTATTTTTAATTACATAATCTATGAATTCCTTAAAATTTTCAGCACCAAATTCTCCAATTATAGTTAGTCTCATCGCACCTTCTATAAGATCTCTATTTCTTCTCTTCAAAAATTCTAATGCAACTGTTGCACAAACAAAGTCTTTAATAACTTCTCTACCAAAACCATAGCCTTCAACATAAGGAAGTTCTTCTAACCCACATAATTTTTTATATTCATTATATACAGTTTGAGATATACTTTCATCATTTAAACTATTTAGTTTATCCATAAACTTTGCTTCTACATCATTTATCTGTGGTTCTTTTCCTAATTCTGACTTTTTAACTGAATTTAATAAAACATCATTTTCTGAATTATCTTTACCTAATTGTAAATCCTCAATTTCTGTTGCTTTTATATCTTCACTACTTTGTTCAGAACTTTCTTCTATATTTTTAGGTACTACCTCTTTGCTACTAGCTAATATCTTATTTACACAGAATATTATTTCTCTTTTTAGTTCTCTTTTAGCATCAGCTTGATTCTTAAGAAATAAACTTGCACAATCTTTCTTTTCTAAGCTTATCTTTCTAAGTGTTATATTAAGAAGGTCTTTATATAGATTTAGAACCTTATAATCCTTTTCTAAACGTCTTCGTCTCTCTGATAGGTCCATTTTATCATAAGCTAAAAAACTACTTAAATCGTTGGCTTTTAGACAGTCTAAACCATCCTTCATTGCCTTATTTACATACTTTCTACATTTAGCTGTAGTCAATTCTAAGTCTTTCTCTAATTCATCTATTTCAGGTATGTATTTATCTACTATCCATTTCCCGATAAGTGGTTCTGTATTTCTTGCTAATGTTTTATAAAACAATATATTAAATTTTAAAAGCTCAGCATATTTTGCTTCGTTGAATTCTACTTTTTCAAATTTCTTTTCTAAAACACCTTCTAATTTTTCATTTATCTTAGACTCTTGTTTTAAAAAACTTGCTGTGACATTTAAAACAGTATTTCTTATTATATTATTTTCACTCAAAACCTTCACTCCTTAAATCAATTATTTTATTGTGATATTTACATTATGTAAAATTACTAATTTGATTATGATATTTTAATAATTAGTTACTAAATTTACTACATCTTATATAATATCATATTATTTACATCATTTTACTTTTTCTTTTTATATCTATCTTATATTATACCATTTTTAATATCTGTACTAACTTATATTACAATATTCCACAAAATTTTGAAAGTAAATTAGACAAATTTGCAAATAAAAAAACATCAGTTTAAACTGATGTTTTACCTATCGAAAAAATTAAGCAAGTCTATAAGCGGAGTTCTGTATTAGATAATCATCTTTCTAGGCTTATTGTCACCAATAAGCTCAAGCGACCTACCTACCGGAGAGTACGAGCAGCACTCTTTATTCCTATCTTGGTCTTGCTCCAGGTGGGGTTTACATAGCCAACTAGTCGCCTAGCTGCTGGTGAGCTCTTACCTCGCCTTTCCATCCTTACCACATAAGTGGCGGTTTATTTCTGTTGCACTATCCTTAGGATTGCTCCCACTAGGTGTTACCTAGCACCCTGCTCTATGGAGCTCCGACTTTCCTCATGTAAAATTACATGCGATTATCTGGCTTACTTAATATTCATTTTACTTAGCTATATTATCATAAATCCTTAAGTATGTCAAAGTAATATTATACTAAAAATTTAAATTTCTTCAAAAATAGTGTAATATAGGTATATAAACTATTATTTATGATTTGAGGTGGAATATTGAAAAAATTATATAGGGTAATAATTAATATTATACTAATATTAGTAATAATCTACAGTGGATTTAATATATACTTAAAACTTAACAAATACAACTATGATACTAAAACATCTGCTCAACTTCAGAAAAAAGAAAATAAAAAAGAAGACTTATCAAAAATAAACAGAGATTTTAAATTTTGGCTTTCTGTTGATAATACAAACATAAATTATCCAGTTGTACAATCTAAAGATAATTCTTATTATCTTGACAAAAACTTTTATGGTAAAGAATCTATCTCAGGTACATTATTCATGGATTATAGAAATAAATCTCTGGATGACCAAAATGTTATAGTATATGGACATAATATGAAAAACAAAACAATGTTTAATAATCTAAATAAGTTTAAAGATGATGATTTCTTTAAAGAAAATAATAGAATAAAAATCACTATGGATGGAAAAGAATTATTATATGAAGTATTTTCTGCCTATATTGTAGAATCTGATTATGATTATCTAAAAACAAGCTTTAATAGTGAATCAGACTATCAAAAATACATAGATGCTATTACTTCCAAATCATTACATAAATCAAATATTAAAGTAAATAGCAAAGATAAGATAGTTACACTTTCTACATGCACTTATGAATTTGATGATGCTAGAATGGTAATCCATGGCAAGTTAGTTTCAAATTAAATATACATATCTTTCTACCAATTCTTACACAAATAATCAAAATTTTGCGTTAAGGTATTCACATACAGATTAAAATAATTATTTTAATCTGTATAGCTATTTCTTACTTAAATTTATCAACTTCTTGTCTATTTATATAAACTATATATATATAAAAGAATAAATATATTACACAATAAAAAAGACTATGTTTTTAACATAGTCTTCACTGGAGCTGGTGATAGGAATCGAACCTACAACCTGCTGATTACAAGTCAGCTGCTCTACCGTTGAGCCACACCAGCACACTTATTCTATTATGAGTTAAATTAACACTCTAAAAACTGCATATATATTTTAATTAATGAACATCAAGTAAATATTGGTCAAGTCCTCGACCTATTAGTATCGATAAGCTAAATACATTGCTGCACTTACACCTTCGACCTATCAACCAGATAGTCTTTCTGGGGTCTTACCCTTGCGGTGGGAAATCTTATCTT
>NZ_JAGWCY010000020.1:0-20051 GCF_020657785.1 Clostridioides sp. ZZV14-6154
ATAGCAGAGAGGATACACCTGTTCCCATTCCGAACACAGAAGTTAAGCTCTCTAGCGCTGATGGTACTTGGTGGGAAACTGCCTGGGAGAGTAGGACGTAGCCACGTAATTTTTTTTATTTTTTGTTGTCAAGTTTCTTATTTTCAAATTTCTTATTTAAAAAGGATAAGTCTGTTATAAATGCTTTATATAAACACATATAATATTTAAAAGAGTTTTTTATAAATTAATTCTTTTAATGTAGGATGTGAGGTTTTATAGGTATGTACTTTTAAATAAGAAAGGAGATAGATAATTAGGTGTCTGTAATCAATAGTTTTATTTTACAATATGGATTAATATCTGTATTTGTATTAATTATGATTGAGTATGCTTGTTTTCCATTACCTAGTGAAGTAGTTTTACCACTTTGTGGAGCTATTGCAGCAAGAAATCATTTTGGTTTTTTAACTATTTTAATTTTAAGTATAGTTGCAGGTATACTTGGTTCAATATTTTGTTATACAATAGGCAATTTGGGAGGAAAATCTATCATAAATAAGATAGTAGAGATATGTCCCAAGGCAAAAAAGGGAATTTTTACATCACAAGATTATTTTAACAAATACTCTTCTATTTCTGTTTGTGTATGTAGGTTAATTCCTCTATGTAGAACATACATATCTTTTATAGCAGGTATTGCAGGTCAGAATATTATAACTTTTATTATATCCTCTATTGTGGGTATCACCATATGGAATACTTCGTTAATTAGTATTGGGTATATTTTTTCAGAGAGTTGGGTAAAAATAATGTCACATTATAATGATTATAAATTCCTAGTTCTCATTATACCAATATCCATAATTTTTATTGGAATTGGTATTAAGTCATATATACATAAAAAACATCACAAGATAAGATTATAAAAAATATTAGAAAATTTTTTTTTGTACAAGGTCATTAAGACGGTTGAGAAAATAGAAGGCGTCGTAAATCTGCATAAACACTACGTTTTTGTAGGTTCTCGGCGTTTCTTTTATCGCTTGTGTCTGTGGTACTTTTTTCTTAAAATGTACCATGTTTTACACTTTGTTGAGGGTAAGTTTGCTTATATAGAAGAAAAGGCGACAGCTTTGAAAATCAAAACTACCGCTTTATAAATGTTCAAAAATATGTTGCTTCTGTGACAGTTTTTTTACATTCATTTGGCAGATTAAAACCAAATATTTAAAATTATAGTATTAAAATATGAAACAATAACTTGCTAATATTACATTCACTATAATTAACATAAGTTACTAATCCAGTCCAATCTTATCAGTCCACTCATTTATTCTTTCTATTACCCCTTTAGGTGGGTCATTGTTGAATTTCCATTCAGTATAACAGTGTAACATACCAAAAAGAAACAAGAATACAATTAGAATAATCAGTTTTTTTATCTTTTTCATTTTGATATACCTATTTCAATTTTTTTCATTGTGTTTTAGCCCTTTCAGTATAAATGCAGAAAGGCAGGCACAAAGTAATAAACTTATGATACTCCCCATAATTTTTTCTCCAGTAGTTATATAGTATCCAGAAAGATTAAATATTGCTACAATAGGAAAAAAGGTTTGTAAGACATTTGACATACCTGCAAATAGTCCAGCAATAGAATAAACTTCTGTGAATACTAATGCAAGCCAATATCCTTTTTTCATGCGCGATACCAAGGCAATAATGGGAGAAATTGCAAGGAATACACCTATGCCATCAAGAAAATACTCTTTCATGCAACTTAAAACCAGTTTTATCGATAAATCGGAAAAATGTAAAACGGATTCAGTCAAAAATGTTATAGTAAAGAGTAACAAATAAAGAAGTATACTGAATATAAAAGTAATAATCATTTTTGCTATGGTTAATTTTGTTTCATTTATGGGAATAAGACGTAGGGATTTAATAGTGTCCTCCTCTTCTTCACGACAAATAATATAGCTTCCTAATAGGGCAATGACAGCAGGAAGAACAAAAAAAGTTGACCAAGGTTGTACCGCATTCATATACCAACCTGCATTGTCTATATACCGTGAACCGTCATAAACGCTCTTTAAGCCATAATGTAAATCTAGGTCATTATATACATCCTGCCCTCCTGCAAAAACTATGACTGCTATCATAATGGATGCAAAAACTGTAATCCAAACAATTTTTGAACGACGAATTTTTTGACATTCAGCCCAAAGTAATTTCCACATTATCTACACCTCACTTTCTTCTTCCTAGTGCAATGTTTGCAAACAATACTGATACAATACTCCAAATACAAATACAAAGAAATGCTAATGGGACATTAATTTCCTGTGAAAATATAAGACCTGGAATGTCTTTATTTCTCATGATAATAACTCCCATACTGGATAATGGGTGTAAATACATATTTATTGTCATTAGAACAAAACCGGAAAAGGCATATACCAATGTGATACAAATTGGGAGAATGTATCCTTTTTGAGATGTAGCGATTGCCAAAATCGGCAACATTACAAAAGCAGTGATTACACCAATTTCTAAACATTTTTCCAACAAATATAAAATGCTTCCCCATTTAAATACGACATATCCAGAAAGTACACTAAATAGCACGGAAGCAACGGCTGTAATCAGCATAAAACAAATAGAGTAAATCAAAACAACAAAAAATTTACTAAAAAAGTATCCCATTTTGCTGATAGGTACAATCCAAAGTTGTTTGAGCATATCATACTGATTTTCTTCGTGCATAAGCATGGTGCAAAGCATACCCAAAACAACGGGCAAAATAATCCAAAGTGTGTAACCAAATGCAGACCATTTATAAAACTGTATCGGGTCAACCCCTGCTTCCCCAAAATAATTGAAATATAGTAGTGCGAAAAACGGCATAATGAGGGCGGCCAACAACATGAGCCAAATAAGTTTCCTGCGACGCAGTTTAAGAAATTCTGTTTGAATAAGTTTAAGCAATGCCCTCTCCTCCTGTGATTTTTTTAAAATAGTCCTCTAAGGTATCATTACAAAGTTGAGAACTAATAACAGTTACATCCTGCATTACAAGTGCTTTATTGATTTCACCCATATCCAGAGTAGTGTCATAAAGGCGTAGGGTGTGGTCGTCTTGAATGGAATAATTTTTCGAGTTGAATTGACGCTCTAAAATCAATGACGCCCTCGGAATATCTGAAACTTGTAACAGGATATATTTACTGTTTCTCTTTTCCAGTTCGCTCATGCTACTTTCTTCCAGAAGAATACCATGGTCGATAATTCCAATATCATCAGCCAATAATGAGATTTCAGAAAGAATATGACTGGAAATAAGAATTGTCTTTCCGCGCTCAACGCTCAAATTCCTAATAAACTCCCTCATCTCCGCAATACCAATAGGGTCAAGACCATTGGTTGGCTCGTCCAAAATCAACAGTTCTGGGTCATGCAGGATAGCGTTGGCAATACCAAGTCGCTGCTTCATGCCAAGCGAATATTTACTAAACAGTTTTTTATTTTTATAAGGTAAGCCGACAATTTCCAATGCGCTTTTTACGGCATTGGGGGCGTCTGTACCGCGTAGCTTTGCGAAAATCTCTAAGTTCTCCGTCCCAGTCAGATTGGGATAAAATCCTGGCGTTTCGATAATTGCACCGATACGGGGATATATTCGTTTTTCTTGGCCTTTAATACTCTCTCCGAATATATCTACCTCTCCGGACGTGATTGAAGTCAACCCTAAAATCATTTTCATAATTGTGGTTTTTCCGGCTCCGTTGCGCCCTAACAGACCATAAATTCGGCCTTTTTTTACATGGAGATTGACTTTATCAACTGCTGTTTGCTTTCCATAAATTTTTGTCAGTTGTTTTGTTTCAATCAAAAAATCATTCATATATAAGTTCCTCACTTTCAATAAATTTACTTCAGCAATATCATAGCTGATACAACATCAGAAGCAATTACAATTAGAATTATAAAACATGAACCTTGCCAAAACCTTGCCGTAACCTTGTTTTTATCTTGTTTTAGCAGTAAGAAAGCCCCGTATTTTTACAGGGCTTTAGGAAGCAATATTGTAAATTCTGTTCCCATACAGGGGGTACTGTTGGCGGTAATAGTTCCTTTATGAACGTTAATAAGTTCTTTTACAATCGCCAAGCCTAAACCATTTCCCTTTGCAGACCTTGAATGGTCGCATTGGTACAGCCTTTCAAAAATATGTGGGAGATTGTCAGAAGATATACCTTTCCCATTGTCTGTTATTATAATTTGAGCTTGCTGTTTGTTTTCAAAAATTCGCAGTGTCATTTTGTCACCTTCGCTATGAGTAATAATATTTTGTAATAGGTTATTAAGGATACGGGTATATGCGTTTGCGTCTATGCGTAAGAAGTACTCTATTTCGGGTATATCAAATTCATATTCAAAATGACTGCTTTCTAAAACAGGAACCCAATCAGCTATAATATTACGGGATAACTCATTCAAATCAAAAATCTCAAAATGAAAAACCTGTTCCTTAGAATCCAATTTTACCCATTCAAATAGATTTTCTACAAAATGCTTTAAGTAATGAGCCTTATCGGACGCAACATGGATATATTCGTCCTTTTCTTCTCCTACAACAATTTTGCTTTCTAATGCTTCCAAATAACCGACCAAAGAAGCAAGTGGAGTTTTTACATCATGGGAGAGACTTGTCATTAGACGTTTGTAGGCTTGTTCTGATTGTTTTTGCTGAATAAGCTGTGATTGGCCATTGATTGCCATTTCGTTAATATCATAGCAAATTTGCCTTGTCATGTCGCTTTCCCTTGTTAAAATACGGCGATTAAGGTTTCCATTTTTTATATCCTCTAAAGCATCTTTTATAAGTGTAAGTTGTGTTCGGACACGTCGTAGGACAGAAACAAGATACGTTATAATAATCAGGCTAAGAACCAATACCAAAAGCAGATAAACACTTGTATTCATGTTAAGCCTCCTTATTAAAACGATAACCGACACCTCGGACTGTCAAAATATAAAATGGATGGTTGGGGTCTGGTTCAATTTTTTTTCTCAGTTTACTGATGAAAGACATGATATTACTATCGTCAAAAGCATATTCTTCTTCCCATACTTGTGTATAAATCTGTTTTTTGGTAAACACCCGTCCCTTATTAGAAGCCAGAAAAGAAAGTAAATCAAACTCTTTGCTTGTAAGTTGAACAGGAATATTATTGATGGAAACAATGCGGTTTATCTTGTCAATAATCATGCCATTTATTATTATGCAATCCATGTCTGTTATAAAAGCAGGGTTTAACATAGTATACCGGCGAATAAGAGAATTGACACGAGCCATAAGTTCGTTTATGCTGAACGGCTTTGTTAGATAATCGTCAGCACCTAAACGTAGCCCGGAAATTTTATCGTCCTCGTCACTTTTAGCTGTAAGCATAAGCACTGGAATATTACTTGTTTCCCTAATTTTTTTTAGAACTTGAAAACCGTCTATATCCGGCATCATTATGTCCAAAATTACAAGAGAGAGTGTGTGTCTATTTTTATCGACCAAATCCAACCCCTCTACACCGCCATATGAAGTAATAACAGATAAATTTTCTTGCTCAACACATTTTTTCATAAGAGCGCAAAGTTCTTTGTCATCATCTATAATCAAAACACTATTCATATTGTAGTTCCTTTCTTCTTTTTGTTCTGCCGTCAACAGGTTTTTCCGCGACCTTTGGTATCAGCCACATATACCCGAGTTTTGAAACGCCTGGTATGCGACTTTCTTCACATAGTTTTTGTACTCGTCTTTCGGAAATGCCACACTTTTTTGTTGCTTCGGGGCAAGACATATACTCCATATTTCAACCACCCTTTCCTCGTAATATATCAGCATATATTATATACGTGTAACCGAATAAAATCAAGAAACATCAGCAAATAATATGCAGTAGCTAATATATAATTGATTATCCGATTTATTTTTATATATGGCTATTTTTTCGTGAATATCCAAGTACACTTATTGCAAATGAAAAAAATGCAATACACAGCATTACAGAGATATAAATGCTAGTGTAAATATACTAAAAGAAGGATTAAGATTATTGGGGATGGAATATCCCTTAGAGCCTATGAATGCTTAGTTCAAAAGTGCTATCGAATAGAAATCTACATCTTCAAACATTACCGAAGGTAGTTAAGGTGGGGTAGTTCAAAAAATCAATTCTAGCTTATATCCTTTTATGTTAAAATGATGTTAAGAAATGAAACAAATACTATTTATATAAAAGGGGTAAGAATATGGATATAATAGATAATCTAAGGGTACAAGGGGTAGATGGAAAGCTTATTGAAGATGTACTGTATTTTAGAAATTATTATGGATTAGAAAAAGATTTAGAATACAGAGTAACAAAGTCTAAAACTTATTTTTATGGAAAAGACATATTATCTATGTGTATAGCAGCGATTTTAGAAGAAGAAAATATTTTATTGTCAGGACCAAAGGCAACAGGAAAAAATTTACTTGCTGATAATTTAGGCGAGATATTTAATAGACCTCAGTGGAATACATCATTTCATATAAACACAGATAGTTCAACACTTATAGGTACAGATACATTTATAGACAATGAAGTTAAACTTAGAAGAGGTTCAGTTTATGAATGTGCTATTAATGGAGGCTTTGGTGTATTTGATGAAATTAACATGGCAAAAAATGATGCTATAGTTGTAGTTCATTCAGCCTTAGATTATCGTCGAGTGATTGATGTACCCGGCTATGAGAGAGTTAATCTGCACCCAGCAACAAGATTTATTGGAACTATGAATTACGAGTATGCAGGAACAAAAGAACTTAATGAAGCACTAGTATCTAGATTTATGGTAATAGATATTCCTCCAATAGAAGAAGATAAGTTAATGATGATTTTAAAAAATGAATTTTCAGATGCTGATGAAGAGAAATTAATACACTTTGCAGGAATATTTTTAGATTTACAATTGAAATCTCAAAATGGTGAGATATCTAGTAAAGCTATTGACCTACGTGGCCTTATGGCATCTCTTAAGACTATAAGGAGAGGATTGAAACCAACTCTTGCAATTAATATGGGACTGACAGGAAAGACTTTTGATATATATGAAAAAGAAATGGTTGGAGATGTAATTAAAACGAGAATACCTAATAAATGGGAGAGTGCAGATGTATTTCCAATAAGTCATATTTAATATAGGTGAGATTATGAAATGGATATATGATGATTATGAATTTGAAAATAGAGCAAATAACTTATCTTGGACAATAGCTGGTGATTACAATGAAAGTATAGATATATCAGAAAAAGATTATTCTTCAAAAGAAATAGGTCTATACTTTGCAATAATTGCAGGAGCTAGAAGAAAATATGTAGATTGGGACATAGTTAAAAAATATCTTACAAACAGAATACGAAAAGGATATGACAAAGATATTATATTGGGTCTAATTCAAGTTATATTAAATACAATAGTTGAAGAAAAGGCCATTAAAGATAGGCCAGGGATAGAAGATATAAGAAGAAATGCTTATAAAGATATTGTTTCACGTTTTACCAAAATAAACAATGACAATATTATGGATAAAATTAAATATGCATTTGTACTTTATAATATGGACAAGCATCCAGCATTAGACAGTATAACTAGAAGAATAGTTAATGACATAAGGAATATAGATACGAATCAAGATATTATGGAGATTTTAAAAGCATTAGATGTTATATATTTAACTTATTTTGAATATATATTAAACGGAGAAGAAAGCAATTTTACATATGATGAAAACAATGTAAAGGATGTTGAAGTAAACTTTGATACATTTGCTGATTTTATGTATGAAGAACTTTATAGTGATGAAGAAGAAAACATTATTGAAAGTGATATAGACTCAATATCTTCATCGATGCTTGTAGAAGGGGTAGGGGATTTTGATGATTCTCAATCTAGCAATTCAGCAGACAGAGTTATATATGTTGATGAAGAGACTGTAAATAAAATATATTCAAAAATAGAACATTATTATGGGAAAACTTATTTAAGTAAGGGTGAAATTAAAAAGCTTGAAACACAAAATTGCAGAAACGTACATGAGGGATGCAGAATTCACTTTACAGACGGTGTTCTTAGAAGTGAATGTAATAACGTTTTTCAGCTAAAATATGTGACAAGACAAAAAGAAAATAATTTAGGCAAATTTAGAGAACATGCTAGGATGTATAGACAACAAATAAAGCGATTAAAAGAAAGCCTTGCTAGGATTTTAGTAGAAGAAAATGCTAAAACTAGAGTGTATTCTGATTGTGGAACTATCCTAGCAAATAGAGCTTGGAGAGTTGGAAGGAGTAACAATAATAAAATATTTTATAAAGATATAGAAAATGAAAAAGGGAAATATGTTATTGATATATTGTTGGATGCAAGTGGTTCTCAAAGTAGAAACCAAGGAGATGTAGCAATTCAAGCTTACATAATTGCAAATGCCTTGACAGAAGTTGGAATACCAAATAGAGTTATGGGTTTTTCTAGTTTCTTAGATTACACGATATTAAAAAGATTTAAGGATTATGATGACAGTATTAAAAATAGTGAAAACATCTTTGAATACTTCTGTGCTGGTAATAATAGAGATGGTTTAGCTATAAAATCCATATGTAGTGGTTTGATAAATAGAGACGAAGAAAATAAAATTTTGATAGTTCTTAGTGATGGAAGGCCAAATGATGTAAAGATAGGAAAAAATAGCGAGAGAACTTTAAGAGGAGAAAAAGCTTATAGAGGTATTGTTGGTTTAAGAGATACAGCTAATGAAGTAAGAAAAGCTAGAAAACAAAATATTTTAGTATTAGGAGTATTTACAGGTAAAGAATCAGAACTTGAAGCTGAAAGATTAATATATGGAAACGATTTTATATATTCAAGAGACATAACTAGATTTTCTGATGTGGTTTCAATGTATTTAAAAAAGATAATTAGGAGTTAATTGATTTATAAAAAAGAATTTATATACATAAAAATATAAAAATGAATAAAATTTGTAAAAAATGTAGAAATTTTCACAGAAAAGGTATACAATGATTTATATAGAAAATGAATTAAAAATAAAGTAATATTAAAAATTAAATATATAATATTATAGGTTCTTTAAGCAAGATTAATAGGGAAGAAGGTTAAATTCCTTTACAGCCCCCGCTACTGTGATGCAGACGAAACTTTTGTTAGCCACTATGATAATATGCTTTTATATTTCATGGGAAGGAAGAGGAGTAGGATGAAGCTAAGTCAGGAGACCTGCCTAAAATATTAAAGTGATTTCTTCGGGGATGGAGAAAGTTTCTTATAATAATTATACAGATATGTTTATTTTATGTGTTTGTATTTAGATTGTCGAAAATTAGAAGCCTAGCCATCGAGTTAGGCTTTTTTATTTTGCTAGAATAAGGTTACATATATTATTCATATTTTAATTATTAGAAAGGGAGAGGGGATACTCAAATGAAACAAAATATCAAATTAGGGGTTATAGCTGCACTTATGTTAATCATTTTAACTCCAGTTACATCAAATGCAATGCATATAATGGAAGGTTACTTACCAGTAAAATGGTCTATAGCATGGGGAGTTATATTTATACCATTTTTCTTAGTGGGATTAAAATCAATAGGTAAAATAGTAAAGCAAGACCCTAAGAAGAAAGTTTTATTAGCTCTATGTGGAGCATTTGTATTTGTTTTATCAGCATTAAAAATACCTTCAGTAACAGGAAGTTGTTCACATCCTACTGGAGTAGGTCTTGGAGCAATAATGTTTGGACCAAGTGTAATGTTTGTTCTTGGAACTATAGTTCTAATATTCCAAGCATTATTACTAGCACATGGGGGAATAACTACTTTAGGAGCTAATGCTTTTTCAATGGCTATAATAGGGCCAATTATATCATTTTTAATATTTAAAGCATTAAAGAAAAAAGATGGAAACAATGCTATACCAGTATTTCTTGCAGCAGCAATAGGAGATTTAGCCACATATACAATAACTTCAATACAACTAGCACTTGCTTTCCCAGACCCATCAGGTGGAGTGATGGCTTCAGCAATTAAATTCTTAGGAATTTTCTTTATGACTCAAATACCAATAGCAATAGCAGAAGGTATTCTTACTGTAATTGTATATAATTTGATTACAGAAAATGGAGAAAAAAGCATACTAGAAAATAATGATAAAGGAGTTAAAGCTAATGAGTGCTAAAACAAAAACAAAAACTAACATATTATTACTTTTATTAGTAGTAGCTCTTATCATATTCCCATTACTTGTAAATTCAGGTGCTGAATATGGAGGAGCAGATGGTCAAGCTGAAAGTGAAATTACTAAGATAAATCCAAATTATGAGCCTTGGTTTAGTAGTCCATATGAGCCCCCAAGTGGAGAAATAGAGAGTTTATTATTCTCTGCACAAGCAGCTCTAGGTGCAGGGGTAATAGGATATATATTAGGTCTTCAAAAAGGAAAGAGAAGTTAATTATGCTTATCATTGATAAATATGCATATACAAATAGATTAAGTAAAGTAAACCCAAATAAAAAAGTAGCCATAGGAGCAATTTTTCTAATTGCTTCTATGGTAATAAAAAATATATTTGTCTTGAGTGGAATTATGATTTTAATGAGTATTTTAGTTGTTTGTGTAGCAGGGATAGATTTAAAAAATTATTTGAAATTACTTCAAATACCGATGTATTTTTTATTTCTTAGTATAGGTATAACTCTTGTGAATATATCTTTTAATAAAACAGACTTACTATATAGTTTTCAGTTTTTTAGTTTTTATGTAGGAATATCAAAGGCATCTATTGACATGTCTATTCATGTGTTATTTAGAGCTATGTCTTGTTTAACTTGTGTGTATTTTTGTATACTTACAACACCTTTTAATCAGTTGATATTTTTCTTTAAGAAATTGCATTTACCGGATACCTTTGTTGAATTATCAATGTTGATATATAGATTTATATTTATATTTTTAGAAGAATTTTCAGAGATATATAAGTCACAAGAATTAAGATTTGGGTACATAAATTTAAAAACTTCATATAAATCTTTAGGGATTCTTGGAAGTATGCTGTACAAAAGGCTTATGACAAGGTATGATGATATGTGTATATCATTAGACATAAAATTGTATGATGGTAAATTTCACATAGTAGGGGATAATGATGTTTAAAATAAATAATTTAACATATCAATATGAAAAAAATGCTAATGCATTATTGAACATTAATATGGATTTCTCAAAGGGAAATGTTATAGGTATAATAGGCTCAAATGGTTCAGGAAAATCAACTTTATTTATGAACTTAATGGGAATACTAAAGCCTACGTCTGGAGAAATACTTTTCAAAGAAGAAAAGTTAAAATATGATAAGAAGAGTTTGTATAATCTTAGAAAAAATGTAGGGATTGTCTTTCAAGACCCAGAAAAACAAATATTTTACTCAAAAGTATATGATGATATAGCATTTGCGATGAGAAACATTGGAATGGATGAAAAAATTATTAAAGAGAGAATAAACAAAGCTTTGATAGCTGTTAATGGAATAGATTTTATAGATAGACCAGTACACTTTTTAAGTTATGGTCAGAAAAAAAGAGTAGCAATTGCATCAGTTATAGCAATGGAAAATGAAATTGTATTGCTTGATGAGCCTACAGCTGGATTAGACCCAGTAAGCACTAGGTCTATTGTAGATATAATAAAGAGATTAGATGAAAATAATATAAAAATAGTAATATCCAGTCATGATATGAATTTAATGTATGAAATATGCGATTATATATATGTACTGGATAAGGGGATTTTAATTGATGAAGGAAACGCAGAAAGAGTATTTGTAAATGAGAACAATATTATACAAGCTGGATTAGAATCTCCGTGGTTAGTAAAAGTACATAAAAATATGAACTTACCTTTATTTAAGAAAGAAGAAGATTTGTATAAGTACTGGAAAGAAAGAGACTTAATACAAATAAATAATTAAGCCCTAAACCTATTTTAAAAAAATAGATTTATATATAATAACCCTTAACCTAGACCCCTTAAAGGTGCCTTATGATTCCCCAAATCATAAGGTTATTTTTTTTATAAAGAATAAAAATAAATTTTATAAGTAAGTGTTATCTAATTGTTAAAATTTGACAATAATCTATTAATATAATACATAATTATAATTTGAAGTAATTCATATTTTAGATTAAAATATATTTATGGCTGTTAACAGGAGGAGAAATATGAATTTAGATACATTAAATCCTGCTCAAAGAGAAGCAGTAGAAAAAACTGAAGGTCCAGTACTTATACTGGCTGGTGCTGGTTCAGGTAAAACTAAGGTATTAACAACAAGAATAGCATACCTTATAGAAGATAAAGGTGTACAAGCACCAAATATATTAGCTATAACATTTACAAATAAAGCTGCAAATGAAATGAGAGAGAGAGTTGAGCAAAACATAGGTCCTGAAACTAAGGACATGTGGATAAGTACATTCCATTCTTGTTGCGTTCGGATACTCAGAAAAGATATAAATAAGATTGGTTACAATAGGAGTTTTGTAATTTATGATTCTGCAGACCAAGTTACATTGGTTAAAGACTGTCTTAAAGAATTAAATTTAAGTGATAAGGTATTTGAACCAAAAGCAGTTATAAGCGCCATTTCAGGAGCAAAAGACAAGCTTTATACTCCAAAACAGTTTAAAGATATCAACATGGCAGATAATAGAATGGTTAAGATTGCAGATATTTATGCTCTATATCAAGACCGTTTAAAGAGAAATAGTGCACTTGATTTTGATGATTTAATACTTAAAACTGTAGAACTTTTTAAGGCTAATGATGAAGTGTTAGCTTATTATAGAAGTAGATTTAGATACATAATGGTAGATGAGTATCAGGATACAAGTAAAGCTCAATATGAACTAATAAAATTATTAGCTAGAGAACATCAAAATATCTGTGTTGTTGGAGATGATGACCAAAGTATTTATGGATGGAGAGGCGCAGATATAAGAAACATACTTGAATTTGAGAAAGATTATGATAATGTACATGTTGTTAAACTAGAACAAAATTATAGGTCAACACAAGTAATATTAGATGCAGCTAACAAAGTTATATCCAATAATATAGAAAGAAAAAGAAAGAAACTTTGGAGTGAAAAGAAAGAAGGAGAACTTATAAAGATACAACTAACTGGTAGTGAAATAGAAGAGGCTGATTTTATAGCTGACTCAATTGCACAAATAGCTAGAAAAGAGAATAGACCATACAAAGATTTTGCAGTACTTTATAGAGCAAATGCACAAGCAAGACCTGTAGAAGACGCTTTAAACAGAAGTCAAATTCCATATAATATATATGGTGGTACAAAGTTTTATGAGAGAAAAGAAATAAAGGACTTAGTAGCGTATTTAAGAGTTATTCAAAATCCACAGGATGACATATCTATAAAAAGAATTATAAACGTTCCTAGAAGAGGTATAGGGCTTAGAACTATAGAAAAAATTGAAGATAGAGCCAATCTGAAACAAGAGAGTATATATTCAGTTTTAATTGATATAGAAACAAATTCTGATATATCTACAAAAGCTAGAGCAAGTATAAGTGGATTTGTTGATATTATAGGTACACTTAGAACCATAAAAGAAGTCTATCCTGTTAGTAAATTAATAGAAAAAGTTTTGGATACTACAGGATATATGGATGAACTTGTAGAGATAAGAAATAAAAATGAAAAAGATTTAACTGGTAAAGGTGAAGAAGCTCAAGATAGAATTGATAATTTAAGAGAATTTATATCTATAGCATTAGAGTTTGAAAGTAGTAGTGATGATACTTATGAAAATAAAGATTTAGAGACATTTTTAACTAGTATAGCACTTACATCTGAATCTAATGATGAAGAGGACAATGATAGAGTTTCTCTTATGACAATACATACATCTAAAGGGTTAGAGTTTCCAGTTGTATTTTTGACAGGTATGGAAGAAGGTCTATTTCCTATATCAAGAGCTATAAAGTCTCTGAGTGAATCTCAAATAGAAGAAGAGAGAAGGCTTTGTTATGTTGGTATAACTAGAGCTAAAGAAGAGCTATACATGTCACTAACTGAAAAGAGAACGCTATATGGTAAAACAAATGTTGCAATAGCTTCAAGATTTATGGAAGAGTTACCAGAAGAATGTATAGAAAGATTGTACAAAATGAAAAAGGAATTAAGTTATTCTAAAGCAAGTTATAATATGTTAGATAAATATACTAAAAAGTATATGAATACTATAAGTAAATCTAAAGTTGCAGATAACGTTAATGCTACAATAAAAGATTCAAATAAAGAGACTAATCCAGAAGATATAAAGCTTGGTTCTAAAGTACATCATCCTAAATTTGGGGTTGGAACAGTCGTGTCTATAATTGGAACAGATGTTACTATAGCCTTTGATAAACAAGGAATTAAAAAAATAAATAAAGAATATACAACACTAGATATTTTATAATGGAGGAAAATTAGGAATGGATAGTATAAGCTTTGCTAAAAATTTAATAGATTTCATATACGATAGCCCATCATCTTTTCACGCAGTTGATAGTGCCAAAGAAGTCTTAGATAAAAATGGATTTGAAGAGTTAGCTTTAAATAAGAAATGGAATCTAAAAGTAGGTGGAAAATACTACATGACTAAAAATTTATCTGCTATAGTAGCTTTTGTAGTTAACTCAGATAATATAGAAGAAGGTGGATTTAGAATAATAGGTTCTCATTCAGATTCTCCTACATTTAGTATTAAGCCAAATGCAGAAATAGAAGCTGAGAAAGCTTATTTGAAGCTGAATACAGAATGTTATGGAGGAGCAATATTAAGTACGTGGTTAGATAGACCACTTGGTATAGCTGGGAGAGTAGTCTTAAAAGGAGATAGTGTACTTAAGCCAAAGGAAAAACTTATCGACTTTAAAAAGCCAATTTGTATAATACCAAATCTAGCTATACATTTGAATAGAAGTATAAATGATGGTCATTCATATAATAAACAAAAAGATATGTTACCTCTAGTTGGATTATTAAATGATACATTAGAAAAAGATAACTTTATTTTAAAACAAATATCGTCTAATTTAAATGTAAAGATGGAAGATATAATAGACTTTGATTTATTCTTATATGAATTTGAAAAAGGAAGTTTAATAGGGGCTAATGATGAATTTATATCTATTGGAAGACAAGATAATCTTGCAATGGTACATGCTAGTTTAAATGCTTTAGTTGATACTAAAGGACAAAGTGGTGTAAATGTAATGGCTGTGTTTGATAATGAAGAAGTTGGAAGTTCCACTAAACAAGGTGCAGATTCAAATATGCTACTAAATATATTGGAGAGAATATGTTTATCAATAGGGAAAGATAGAGAAGGATTTTTTGAGTCTATTTATTCGTCTTTCATGATATCATCAGATTTAGCTCACGCTATTCATCCAAATACTCCAGAAAAACATGACCCAACTAATAAACCAGTTATGGGGAAAGGGCCTGTTATAAAGATAAATGCAAGTCAAGCATATACAAGCGATGGATATTCTATAGCTGTTTACAAAAATATATGTAAAGAAGCTAATGTCGAGTATCAAGAATTTGTAAATAGGTCAGATGAGAGGGGTGGAAGTACAATAGGTCCAATATCTTCTACTCATGTAGATATACCATCTGTTGATGTAGGAAGTCCAATTTTAGCAATGCATTCTGTAAGAGAATTAGGTAATGTTGAAGACCATTATAGTATATATAAAACATTTAGTAAATTTTTTGAAATATAAATATAAGATAAATAATTTGGAGATGAAACTATGAAATTAGGACTATGCTTAGAAGGTGGAGGAGCAAAAGGAGCTTACCAAGCGGGGGTAGTTAAGGCTTTATATGATAATGGAATAAATAATTTTTATTCGATTTCAGGAACATCAATAGGAGCGATAAATGGATATTATTTATACACAGGCAATGTTGATAACTTGGAAAAAATGTGGACAAATATAAAAGATATCCAGAACGGAAATGTGAAAATAGTAAATAATACTGTGGATAATTCTCCTGCTATAGACAATCTGAAAGAACTAGATGATAGTAAAATAGAGAAAATGAACTTCTATGTTAATTATGTAGAAGTTAATAATAAGGTAGTATCAGAAAAGGTTGTAAATGTGTCAAAAATGCCTAAAGGCGAAGCAATCTTAAGCATTTCATATAGTGGATTGTTACCATCAAATCCAAATGCTACTCTTGGATTTAAAGAACAATTTATGAAGGATGTGCAAGATGGTATTTACGATGGTTTTAAATTGGATGGAGGTCTAATTAGGAGTGCATTAATTGAGCCTTTAATTGTGGATAATGTGGATAAAATTATTTTGATATCCACAAAGTATAATTATGATTTACCAGATGACATCAAAAAAATATATAATGAAGATAAAATAATAGTAGTTAGACCTAACACTCAATTTGCACCTAAAGATACTCTTAACTTTGATGATGAGTTTTGTAAAACTATATATCAAGAAGGATATGAAATAGGAAAAAATATACTTGATAGACTTTAATTTAGAGTATAATATAATAAATGTAATTGTGTAATTTAATTAATAAAAAGGAAGGTAATAAGTCATGGAAAATAAAAATCCTATAGTAACTATAGTAATGGAAAATGGAAAAGAAATAAAAATTGAGTTGTACCCAAATATAGCACCAAATACAGTTAAGAATTTTGTATCATTAGTAGATGATGGATATTATAATGGAGTAACATTTCATAGAGTAATACCAGGATTTATGATACAAGGTGGATGCCCAAATGGTACTGGAATGGGTGGCCCAGGCCATTCTATAAAAGGTGAATTTAGTGGAAATGGATTTACTAACAATCTAAAGCATGAAAGAGGAGTTATATCAATGGCTAGAACTATGGCACCTAATTCAGCTGGTTCTCAATTCTTTATAATGCATAAAAATTCACCACATTTAGATGGTCAATATGCAGGCTTTGGTAGAGTTATAGAAGGTATGGATACAGTTGATGAAATAGCATCAGTTAGAACAGGAGCAGCGGACAAGCCAAAGACTCCACAAATTATGAAAGCTGTGACTGTAGAAACTTTTGGAGTAGATTACTCAGATGTAGAAAAAAACTAGGTCATAGATAGATAAAAGTAAAAATCTATACAACTTAAATATAAAGTGAGATGTTATTATATTTTCTAGAGGATATGAATACATCTCACTTTTTAATTTAATTTATTTTACTGAAATTTAGTTATATATTAAATTTTTATTATACTAAATAGCTCCAATAATCTTATTAGAATATTATTTAATAGTATTATAGAAAAATAATTCTATTAAATTATTTATGATTAGGTTTTTAATATATAAGATATTAAAATAAATATATAAGATATGTGGAAAACATTTATTTTAACATTTTTTAAAGCTAATTTAATGATTTTGTTTAAAAAAAGAAAGTTATTTGTATGTTTTTACTTAAGAAAAAACATTATAATGGTAATATATTCTATTTACAATTTCATAACTTTGGTTTACAATAATAGAGACAATAAATCCTAAAAACATAATAAGAAAAAAGTGCTTAATATTTGAGAGAGACTGGTTTAGTTTACACCAGCTAGACCAGTCAAGGAATAATTTAAAGTGTAATATATAATAAGAAGAGAATACACTATTAGAATTTTCTAATAGTGTATTCTTTTTTTATAGAATTTATTATTGTTATGTAAGAAAAAAACTGTTTCAAATTTAAATTTGAAACAGTTTTTGTGTTGTCTAAAGATTTTATATTATTTAAAATTTTTAATTGCAGTAGTTAAGTTAGGTACTAATTGTTTCTTTCTAGATACAACACCTGGAGCAAATGTTCCTTGAACTCCTTCAATACCAAATGCATCAGCAATCAATCTATCTTCTGCTTTGTAAATTAAATAAGAACCTTCTTTTATTATATCTGTAACTGCAAGAACTAATTTGTCATAATCAGTTGAATTTATATAAGATAAAAATTCATCCTTCTTAGCAAATATAGAGTCTGTGTCTAAAGTAAATACTTGTCCAATACCAACTTTATGTCCACTCATGTTAAACTCTTTAAAGTCCATATTTACTATTTGTTCTATAGTAAACTCATCTAAAGAAGTACCACATTTAAACATATCCATAGCATATTTTTCCATGTCTACTTTTGCTATTTTACTTAATTCTTCACAAGCTTTCTTATCCATATCAGTAGTTGTTGGAGATTTAAATAATAATGTATCAGATAATATAGCAGATAAAAGAAGACCAGCTATTTCATAAGGTATCTCAACATTATTTTCTTTATACATTTGATAAATTATAGTACTATTGCATCCAACAGGCATAACTCTAAAAGACATAGGAACATCAGTAGAAATACCACCAAGTTTATGATGGTCAACTATTTCAACTATATTTGCTTGTTCAATTCCATCAGCACTTTGAGCATATTCATTATGGTCAACTAAAACAACATTCTTTTTAGATGGATTTAATAGATGCCCTTTTGAAATTAATCCTAAAAACTTATTGTCATCGTCTAATATAGGATAAGATCTAAAGTTTGTTTCTAACATAATTTCTTTTATTTCATCCATATAGTCGTCTTCTTTAAATGTAATCAAGTTGTCTGTGGCTTCTATAGAATCCAAGAAGCTACATTGATTTATGACATTAGAAGTTTTGTAGTTGTCACTTTCAACAGAAACAACAGACACTCCATTTATTTTAGCAAGAGCTAGTAAATCTTTTGAAATTTCTGTATGATTAGTAAGTATTAAAAGTTTAACTTTTGTATCGATGGCGTATTCAATACTATCATATCTATCACCAACAATAGCTATATCCCCTTCTTTTAAAGTCTCTATTAGGGTTTCCATACCAAATGATAAAGTAACAACTCTACCTTTTACATCTTCACCACAATCTACAAGGATAGTACCATTAAGGTTTTTGCAGATATTTGATAGTGATGTGTGTATAGTTGTAAAATGTTGATGAAGAAGGTTTTTAGCTATTTCTTTCATAGTAATAATACCAGCAAAAGTTCCATCCTCATAAGTTACAGGTAATGTTTTAACATTTTTTTCATCCATAAGATTATAGGCTTCTAATATAGAAGAAGTTGGAGTTAAAGGTAGTACCCTATCATAATTTAAATCTCTAACTTGTATTCTAACGTTATCTAAGATTTCAGGTGCATCTACCTTAAAGTAGTCTAAGGCATACTTAGCTTCCTTTCTGATATCTCCTAAAGCATAAGCTGTTGCTTCTATTCCTAGCTTGTTTTTTAAATATGCTAATGAAATTGCAGAACATATTGAATCTGTATCTGGATTTTTATGTCCGAAAACTAATAAACTCATTTTAAAACTCCTTTCAAAACTTGAATATAATAATAATTGATAAAAATATTATATCAAAAGGTAGTGAGTATTTGTTGTAAAAAGAAAAAAATTTAATGAAAAAAATATTATATGCAATTTTATCTTTTACATATATAACAAATTTAATATAAAAATTTTTATGATTTATACTTTTATTCAATGAAATTGGGGTTTATTAACAACTAATTCATTGAAGATAGCTGCGAAAAAATTAATTAATATGATGAGTAAATAAAAATTTATGAAAATTTTATAGTATAAATTTTTTTGTATGTATCTCATAAGTAAAAAATTAACGAGTGTTATATAAAAATTATTTATCTATATGAAAAATATTATTCTAAAATATTGATTTAAAAATAACTGATAGAAATTAAAATAATTTTAGATTATGTATTTTTTAAAATTATATAGTTATTATTAAAAATAAAAAGTATATATAAACCAAAAATAAGTATTATTTTATGAAAATGAATCCAAATATTATATATTACTTGTAC
>NZ_JAGWCY010000021.1:0-19850 GCF_020657785.1 Clostridioides sp. ZZV14-6154
GTAAATACTAATGTAACTTTTGTTTCTGCATCTGGTGGTACTATTGTACCATCTTTCTTTATAACATTTTCATTAGTTGATGATTTTATTGATATAGTATATCCACTTGATACTGTTGGCATAGTTAATTTAGTTGCATTTTTTGCTGGTACAGTTACACTTGTTATTTTTGCTGCCTCTTTATTTACTGCTGTTTGTAATTCTTCATCTGATGATTTAGCTGGTACTACTACACCTATTTCTTTAGTATCTGCTGTTTTTCCACTTGATGTATGTGTTACTGTAAATACTAGTTTCACTGTTGTTGCTGTATTTTGTGGTACTATTGTTCCATCTTTCTTTATAACATTTTCGTTGCTTGATGATTTTATTGCTATTGTATATCCACTTGATACTGATGGCATAGTTAATTTAGTTGCATCTTTTGCTGGGGCAGCTACACTTGTTATTTTTGCAGCCTCTTTATTTACTGCTGTTTGATTTTGGTTAGAAGAACTTCCTCCACTACTACTTCCTCCTGAAGAACCTCCACTTGAAGAACTTCCTCCTGATGAGTTAGAACCTGGATTATTTCCACTTATCGATGGAGAATTATCTCCCTTAACAGTACTTATTGTACCCTTATTATCTATAGTAGTTCCTTTAGAATTATTTGTAACTGTAGTTATCTTACCACCGTTATTTACTTTTACTTGACTTGCTCCAGATGCTACTGTTAAACTACCAATCTCACCTTTTGAATTATTTTCTATCTTAGCTCCATTTTTATCATTAACTTTTAAGTTAGTTATTTTTCCATAGTTAACAAAAGTTCCATCTTTAACATCATCTATAATTACATCATCTACTTTTGCATAGTTATTTACATCCCCATTAGGCATGTTGATAGTTACAGTCTTTGTATATGTACCATTTAAGTTCACTGTTACTGCTTTGTCAGTTTGTATTGTAAATGCTTCTTTAACTTCACTAGTTGGTTTAAAGTTTATAACATCATTAGCAGTTGCTTTATCTACAGCTGATTTTAATTCAGCAATTGTTTTAGCCTCAACTGTACTTACTTCTTGTAATGATTTCATTTCATTAAATGCTGTTTCATTACCATTTCCACCAACCTTAGTTATTTTATCAAAACTCTTAGAGTTAACTAAAGTTTTTTGTGAAGCTGATAGATTTTTTCCAACTAAAACTACTGGGGATTGATTTTTAGCACCTAGTACACCTACTGCTAATGCATCTATAAGTTGGTCTTGTTTAGCCATACCATCTTTAGTTACATATGCATTTTTTAAATCTGTCTTTTTATAGAATTCTTTTACTACTTTTGCATTTGTATCATTTCTATCTGTTCCACCTAATCTTGTACTATTTGGTAGTTTATTTTTTACAGCTTCAGAAACTGAACTTTCCCCACCTACTACATAAGATTGAGTTATTCCTGCATCTTTTATAAATTTATCTGCAACTGCTGTTCCATTTTTAGAATCAGCAAGTATTACTGGCATATTATTTTGTGCAGCTGGAGCACCCACGCTTACTGCATCTGCAAGCCCTTTTTCACCATTAACTACAGCTATTTTCTTAACATCACTTACTGCATCTAATCTTTTTGCTAACTCTAAAGATGTTTGGTATCTCTCTGCACCAGATATTCTTTCAAAAGATATTTTTAAATCTTTTATTTGTTTTTCTATATTTGCACTTAATACAGAAGTTCCACCTATTAAATATACTTTCTTAGCTTTTAATCTTTGTAACTCTGCTTTTGTCTTATCATTTAATTTATCTTTACCTGTTAAAAGTATAGGAGCATTTTTTGCCTTTGCAAATGGTGTTGCAGAAAGAGCATCTGCTATAGATGAATCATTTACTATTACTACCTCATCAGCATTTTTCCATCCATCTTGACTTATTTTTACAGCAGTTTCATATCTCTCTTGTCCTGTTAAATTTGTTGCTACTGTTTGCGCACTAGCTATACCTGCTGTAGAACTTCCAGCTATCATAGTAACTGTAAGCATAGCAGCAATCTTCTTTGGTATTTTCATTATATTTCCCCCTTGTCCATTAGTAGTACCTAATTGCTTTTTTTGTTACCGTTTTAATTCTAAGAGATACTTAATGCCTAACTTTAAAGAGGTTTTCTAACTATAATGATTTCATAATTAATATATAATTTACTTATTATTTTCTTATATTATAGTTATTATAAAGGAATACGTAGATTTTCTAATTGCTTGAAAAATTAGTAAATTTAAATTTTAAGGTGAATTTGATTTTTATGCTGATGAATTGTAGTAAAAAAGTAGATTTTATGTAAAAAAAGTAGCTCTTAGAATTAAAAGTGCTACTTGTTTTATAAATAAATTTCATCATTTATACTTATGATTATATATTAATTAACCAATTTTATCCATATGAAAAGCAAATTAATTTGATGTTTTTTAAATCATTTTTTATATTTATATTTTATTTTGTTGTATTTTTATGAGACAATATAAAAATAATATAAAACTTATATAAAGATAATATAAAATTCTATCTTTCCATCATAAATTTCAACCTTATATCTAAAATTATTTTCTTCAAGTATAGCCTTGACTATTGTAAGACCAAGACCAGTACCTGAAAGTTCTTTACTTCTTGACTTCTCTAAGACATAAAAAGGCTTCCATATATTATCAATATCATCTTCTCTATCATAATCTATTCCATTTTTTATAGATAAAATAATCTTATCCTTATCTCTAAAAAGATTAATCTCTATCTCATTATCACTAGTATACTTTATCGAATTACTAATCAAATTATTAAGTACCATATCTATACTATCTTTATCAGAATTTATTATAAGATTTTTATCTTCTATATCACACTTAACACTTATATTATCCTTAGATATCAATAATTCATAATTTTTTAAATTCTTAAGCAGTCTTTCCTTTAAATCTACTTCACACAAACTAACTTCTTTTTTCTCATATTTAGCCCAATATAAAAGGGTATTTATTGTATTAGACATATTTTCTGCCTGTTCAATTATTGTATCTGTATAAGTACCATCATCCAAGCCATCTTTCATACCTATAGCGTATGCTTTTATAAGTGCTATTGGAGTTTTCATTTCATGAGATGCATCAGATATAAAAGACTTCAAATTTTCATTCCTTTTATTTAATTCATTGTGTGCCTTTTCAAGCTTTACACTCATTATATTTATGCTATAAGCTAACTCTTCTATTTCATCGTTCGTTTTTATAGCCTCAGTTCTAAATTTTAACTCAGATATATCCTTAGATAAAAGCTTTAATTTTTCCATAGGCCTTATAATTCTGTTTGAAAGTATAAATGTAAGTATAGTTATTATAATTACTGAAAATATCCCCATTATTATATTAAATCTATTTACTATACCAATTGTTTCTTCTGAATGTTCTATTGGTATAGATATAGCAAATAAATAATTATCCTTTTTCATAAACTTTACTAGTAGACTATATTTGGTTTTTCCTTGATTATATATTTTATTAATACTTTTATTGTCAATATCATTTAAAACACTTCCTTCAATCCAAAATTTATTTAAGCTCAAACCTTTATTCCAAAAGGCATCTAGTAAATCTTCATTTATTTTATCTATGCTATTTTTATCTTTGTAATTTTTATCTAATGTTACATATACAATGGCTGTATTGCTTTTTTCTTCAATTAATTCAATATTTGACTTTAATTTATTCATATCCTTATGTTTTATTTCATTTTCAATGTTATTCAATACATTTCTTTTTTCATGTAAATAATACCTATGAATAAACATACTATTTATAGCTATAGATATTATATAAACGACTACAACTACTATTGATATACTTATAGATAACTTCTTATTTAGCTTAGTCATCAAAATCCTCCAGACTATATCCTAATCCTCTGTAAGTTTTTATTATATCTTCTCCTACTTTTGTTCTAAGTCTTCTTATATGAGTATCTACTGTTCTAAAATCTCCATCATAATCCAATCCCCAGACTAAATCTAAAAGTCTTTCCCTAGATAACACTATTCCTTTGTTATTGACTAAACAATGAATTAATTCCAATTCTTTTTTAGTCAATAGTAGTTCATCATTACCTTTAAAAACTTTATTTGACTCAAAATCTATTTTTAAATCTTTTATATTAATTGTATCTTTATAATTTACCAATTTCTTAGCCCTTATTATTAAAACTCTAGGGTCAAATGGCTTTTTAACATATTCATCTGCTCCTATATTGAGTGCCTCTATTTCATCTTCGCTTTGACTTTTAGCTGTCAACATAAGTACCTTTGTATTACTATTTTCTTTTATCTCTTTACAAACCCCTATTCCATCAATTACTGGCATCATCCAGTCCAGTATTGCTAAGTCTATTTTATTTTCATAAAAAACATTTAAAGCTTCTTCCCCATTTTTTGCAGTAAATACATTGAAGCCTTCTTTTTTAAAATAAGCACAAAGTATCTTAATCATACTCACTTCATCATCAGCAATTAATATATTCATATATTCACATCCCTAAAATTATTATATTTCATATTATATCCATTGTTTCAATTATATAAAATATATGTTACAGGAAGTTTACAATTATTACTAAAGCCCAATATAAAATACAGTACAGATAAGCTTTAATACTAAGTCTATAAATAAAAAAGTACCTCATTTACAATTAAAAAATCATTTTGAGATACCTTTTACAAAATTATATATTCTACATAGCTTATCTAAGCTTAAATCTTAATCTATTGAAAATCTAATTTACCCTAATTACTATTGTATTTTATAGATATAGCCAATTTATCTAAAATCCTCATTAATACATCATATGCATTTATTTAAAATAATCCTAATATACCTGTAATAGCACCTACCACTATCAATATACCCATTATTTTTATTGGAGAAAGACCTTTCTTTAAAGCTAAAAGCACTAACAAAGTAAGTACCAAAGGAATTAATCCAGGAAATATCTTATCAAGTAAATCTGTCTGAAGACTAAATTTAAAATCTCCACTAGTATAACTTATTGGTGTAGATAAATTAATAAATCTACCTACAAGTCCGCCCATAACTAAAGTCCCTAGTATAGAAGCACCTTCTATAACTTTATTTACTATTCCACCCTGAAGTATACTTTCAACAGCTTTTTTACCATACTTATAACCATTTGTCCACATTCCAAATGAAATTGAAGTCATTATTATATATTGAGCTAATACAAATAATATCGGTCCTGCAATTGATGCTCCTCCCTCAGTTAAACCAATACAAACAGCTAATACTATAGGTGTTATAACTCCTTGAGTTAAAGTATCTCCAATCCCTGCCAATGGTCCCATCAAACCTGTCTTTATGGCATTCATACCATCACCACTTATTTCATCTGCTCCATTAGCTTTTTCTTCTTCCATAGCTATTGTTATTCCATGTATAACACATCCACATATAGGCTCTGTATTAAAAAATGCCAAGTGAGTTTCTACTTCTTGCTTTAACTCTTCTTTATCTGGATATAGTTTTTTAAGTACTGGTAACATTGAATGTGAAAATGCTGTTGATTGTAATCTTTCATAATTGTAGTTGGATTGTGCAAAGAAAAACCATCTTAGCCATGACTTTATCACATCTTTTTTGCTTAACGTTTTCTTAGCTACTTCACTTTTTGTATTTGACATAATATTTTCCCCTTTCTTATATATTTAAGATGTCGCACCATCTTTTCCATATTTAATTGAAGTAATTGTAAGAGCAAGTATTACTCCAATAACAGATATTACTATTATATCTACTTTAAAATAAACAGCCATTAATATACCTAATATGAAAAATGGCATAGTAAACTTATTTCCAATTAATTTTAAGTTCATAGCAATTCCTAGCGCTGGTAACATAGCTCCAATTACATTGAATACATGTAATACATTATCATTCATTACTTCTAACATTCCATCTATTGCATTTGGCCCAAAATAAACAACTAATAACGCTGGTATAAAACTCATTGCAAACAATAGTATCTGAGGTGGAACTATATTTATAAATGCTACTTTATCTATATTCCCTTTTTGAACCTCTCTATCTGCCCAGTGTGCAAAAAAAGAATTTACTGTCATTTTACCTATCCAAAGCACAGTTGCAACAGTACCTAGCGGAACAGCTATTGCCATTGCAGTACTTACATCCAAATTAGATGCTATAGCTAAAGCAGTCCCCACATATCCTGCAAAAGCTGGGTCTCCCATTTGAGCCCCTCCTGCTGATATGAATCCTAAGTATATCATATTTATACCTGCACCTATAATTGCTCCTTGAACTGGGTCTCCTAGTATAATTCCTGTTACAAATCCAGCTAATAAAGGTCTATTCCATGTAAAAAATCCAACATAAGTTAGCCATGGACTCCAAGAAAGATAATAAAAAATTGCTATTAAAACTGCTTGAATTAGTGAAATTTGCATGTTCTTCCTCCTTATTTACTTTTAAATATTTACAAAATAGGCCTTACAATAATGTTCCTACATCAATTTTCTTTGCATCTGGAACTATTTGTATAAAACACTTAACATCTTTTGATATTAATTCCTTAAATATTTCTTTCTCTTCATCTGATACTGATATATTTTTATAAAAACTTTTTCTTCCAAGACCAGCTCCCATACCCCCAACATTTAACTCTTTTAAATCTACTCCATTATTTACTAGACCCAAAACAGTTTTAGGATATTTAACTAATACTATTAAATTCTCATCTCCATCATATGATTTTAAAACCTCAGCACCTGATTCTATATCATGCACTTCAACCTTAACAGTTGAAGGTGCTGCCATTTGTAAGACTTGTACTATAAATGGGTCTTTTACAACTAAATCATCTACTATTACTATTCTCTTTGCTGATGTAATCTTGCACCAAGCAGTGATAACTTGCCCATGTATTAACCTATCATCAATTCTTGTTAATGCTATATTGCTCATAATAATTCCTCCAAAATTTTAATTTATTTTATATCTTTAAAGCTGCTTTTACATCCTTAATTCCTGAAACTCCAACTTCTTCACATAAACTTTTTAAATCTTTTAACTTCATAGTATCTCTGTTTAAAAACAGTTCTAAAAGCATAGGCAAATTTACACCTGTTAAACATTCCAATTCACAGACCTTAGCAAATTTGTTTATTATAACAGCAGATGTATTGAAAGGAGTTCCTCCATAAAAATCAAGTAATACTAAAATACCTTCATCTTTATATTTTTCAATTCCATTTTCTAATTTTCTACTAAACTCATCTATACTGTCACCATGGTTTAATCCTAAAGTTTCTACTTTTTCTTGTTTCCCTACTATTAATTCAGCACTTTCTAACATTGCTTTAGCCATATTCCCATGTGCAGCTATAATTATTCCTGCCATATGAATCATACCTCTCTTAACTTTTTTATATACACTATAAATTACTATCTTTATTACTCTACCTTAATTAGCCACATTAACCATTATCTTACCAAAGAAAATATCTCTTTTGTATATTTTTTCAAAATAATCTGGCACTTCATCTAAATTTATTCTGTGTGTCACCAATTTTTCAACATTCATGTCACCTTTTTGCATATGATACAAGCCAGCACTCCATTCTTTTCCTGGAAATGGAAATGAATTTCCAAACCAAGTTCCTTTCACAGTTAGCTCACTTCTCACTATCTTTTCAAATTGTTCTCTGCTTAAAGCTACATCTCCATATGGTACTCCTGCATAAAGTACTGTCCCACCTTTTTTAGCTAATAACAATACCTGACCACATGTCATTGGAGTCCCTGCTGATTCAATAACAATGTCTGCTCCAGCTCCATTAGTTAATTTTTTTATCTCTTCTACAATATTTTTTTCTTTTGCATTTATACAAATATCTGCTCCTAATTCCTTCGCTAATTCTAATTTCTCATCAAATACATCTATAGCCACTATTTTTGTAGAACCAAATATTTTTGCCCATTGTATTGAAAACAAGCCTATTGGTCCTGTTCCAAGTACTACAACAGTATCTCCCACCTTAGTTTCTGACCTAAAAAGTCCATGTCCTGCTATACACACTGGCTCTAAAGCAGCAGCCGTTTCATAACTTATTTCTTCTGGTATTTTTATTAAATTTCTCTCCTTTACCTTTGTGTATTCAGCAAAACATCCTCCAAGCTCTTTATTTCCTATTATTGCTACATTATTACATCTTGAATACAGCCCTTTTTTACATTCATCACATTCAAAACATGGCATAGCTGGACAAACAGCAACTCTATCTCCTATTTTAAAATCTTTTACTTCTATACCAACTTCTGCTACCTCTCCTGAAAATTCATGACCTAAGATTTCTCCAACCATATGAGGGCCTGTCTTTGAGTATTTCGATATATCAGAGCCACATATCCCAGCAACTTTTACTTTAACTATTACATCATCTTTTTCTAATATTTTAGGTATATCTGCATTCTCGACTCTTGTATCTCTTACACCATAGAACTTAACTGACTTCACATTAACCACCTCTATTTTTTATTTTATTTAGATATATACTCATCTTTTTTATGTAAAATATATAAAGCAATTTTTATGCCAATATTTGTAAATATAGGTTTCATGCCATTTATCATACTATTATTATATGTGTGTCAAAGTGTGTCAAAAAAATTTCCTACAAAAACTTATGTGTGTTAATACAAATGACACTCACTTTCTTTCTTGGCACTTTTCTAAACTTTTTTATAAAATGTACTTTTTTTGTTATTTTTGTAAAAATGTTCGGAAAAATTCTCTATTTTTGTGATATAATATTAAATGTAAGGCATCAATATAAATTTTTATACGAATACCAGAACTTTTTTGACACTAATGCCTTATTCAATATAATAATTTAATATTTTGGAGGTTGTTTATGAAAAAAGTGTATCAAGGAAAGACTAAAGATGTTTTTGAATTAGATAATGGAAATTGCTTACTTAAATTTAAGGATGATGTAACTGGCAAAGATGGTGTATTCGATCCAGGTGAAAATACTGTAGGGCTAAGCATAGATGGAATTGGTAAGGCTAATTTAGAAACATCTGTTAAGTTCTTTGAAATTCTAAACAATGCTGGAATTAAAACTCATTATGTAAGTGCTAATTTAGAAGATGCAACTATGGAAGTGTTACCAGCAAAAGTTTTTGGTAATGGATTAGAAGTTATTTGTCGTTATAGAGCTGTTGGTAGTTTCTTACGTCGTTATGGTTCATGTGTTGAAGAAGGAGCTAAGTTAGATTGTTATGTAGAAGCAACTTTAAAAGATGATGACCGTTGTGACCCACTTATAACATCTGAAGGTTTAGAAGCTTTAAATATTATGACTCAAGCTCAATTCGATTCAATGAAGAGTATGACTCAAAAAATTTCTAACATAGTTCGTGATACTATAGCTGAAAAAGGACTTGAACTTTATGATATTAAGTTTGAATTTGGATTCTACAATAATGAAGTAATATTAATAGATGAGATAGCATCTGGAAATATGCGTGTTTATAAAGATGGTGTAATAGTTGACCCTATGGATTTAACTGCTTTATTATTAGCAAAATAATTATACAGAATATATACATATAATTTTCAAATACAAATCTAATAAACTTATAAATAAAAATAAGCTATGAAGCAGAAATTCTATAAAATGTTAATTACTTTAAAACATTTTATAATTTCTAAGTTCATAGCTTTTTATTTTGTTGTTAAAATATTTTAGTTTATATACTCTATAACTATCATCTCCTACTATTTATCGTAATTCATACTTATTAGTTGGTAGATAATAATTTCAATCCTACAATCCCCACTACAATAAGACCTATACATAAAATTCTAGCCATATTAACTGGTTCATTTAAAAGAGCAATTCCTACAATAGCAGTTCCAACTGTACCAATTCCAGTCCATATGGCATATGATGTTCCAAGTGGAAGATGTTTAAGTGCTAATGATAAAAAATAAAAACTAACAATCATCCCGACAACAGTAAGTATACTTGGAGTCAACTTAGAAAATCCATGTGAATTTTTTAATTGGAATGCCCAAAAAACTTCAAATAGTCCTGCAATAAATAAAAATAACCATTTCATAAAATCATCCCTCTTTTCAAATAATATATCTCTTTTTTAGCAATAAAATAACCTGAGAAATATTATAAAATATCTCCCAGGTTTTTATCCTTCCGTGTTCACAACAAAATTATGTTGTGGGTTTTATCTTGGACCAGACCAATCATTAATAATTGCGGAACCCTATAAAACTCTAGTATTATTTTATTGTCTTTAAAATAATACTATCAACATAGGTAAAAAAAGTCAATATAGTGATATGATATAAATTATAAGAGTATAAATTAAAATATATATCTATAGTAATTTGTACTCTTCAGTTGTATAACATACTCAACTTACATATTTTATATTTATATCTAATTTTTATTTAATATGTTATAATAACATAAAAATGTCGAAAGGAGTAATTTTTATGAATTCCTACAAAATTGCAGTATGTCAGATGATGACTACAGAAAATAAGATTGAAAATATTAATCATGCTGTAGAAATGGTAACAGAAGCTGCCAATAATGGAGCTAAAATTGTGGTTTTACCAGAAATGTTTAACTGCCCATATGAAAATAAATACTTTCCTAAATTTGCTGAAGAATATCCAGGTGAAACAACAAATACATTGAGTAAACTAGCTGAAAAACATGGAATTTATCTAATTTCTGGTAGTATTCCAGAATTAGAAGATAACAAAATCTATAATACTTGTTATGTATTTGATAAAAGTGGAACTTTAATTGGAAAACATCGCAAAATGCACTTATTTGACATTGAAGTTACAGGAAAAGTTAGCTTTAAAGAATCTGATACTCTTACTGCTGGAAATGATGTTACTATAATAGATACTGAATATGGAAAAATGGGTATTGCTATTTGCTATGATATTCGTTTCCCTGAATTATCACGTTTGATGGCTCTTGAAGGTGCAGAAATCGTTATCTTGCCAGCAGCATTTAATATGACAACTGGACCTGCACATTGGGAATTATCTATCAGAATGCGTGCTTTAGATAATCAAGTATTCTATGTTGGTGCTGCACCTGCTCGAAATAAAGATGCTTCTTACATAGCTTTTGGTAATTCAAGAATTTCAGACCCTTGGGGAAAAATTATCGCTCAGGCTGATGAAAAAGAATGCATTATCTATGCTGATATTGATAGAGATTTAATTCCTAATATAAGACAACAATTGCCATTACTTAAACATAGAAGAACAGACTTATATGAACTTAATATTTTAAAATAAAAAATTATATGACCCCATAAATTAATTATTTAAAATGTTTATGGGGTTTTTATTATTGTAATTATACCAACTACTCTTAATTACTAATTGGTTACTAGTAGTTATTACCTTTATTAAATATCCTTATTTTTCTCACTTATCATATCTTCCAACTTTATGTGTGGATTCTGGTATCTCTTTTTATTTTTAGTTACATCTTTCCATTGAATTGCTTGCTTAGGACACCAATGTACACATGCTAAACAATGTTCACAATTGTGTAAAAACTTCGGTCTGCCCTCCTCAATATCTATATTATTTACAGGACATACTTTTGAACAAATACCACATTCTATACAGCTATCTTCAACTGAAAAATGGCTATCTTGATTTGCACAAGATGAAATATATTTTTTATAAAACTTTTTGTATATAAAATTTGTTCTGCCAATTTTATTATTTTTCTTATTTACAATATCTTCTGACACTTCATTAACCTTGATTTCTGCTTTTCTAAGTAAATTGTCAATTTTTTTATCATCTTTTATTTTAAACTCACAAATGTAATTAGAAACCATCTGTATCCTTGAACCTAGATTTAGTCCATGACCCTTCTCTTTCAACAAAGCATCCACATCATAAATTGCGCTTCCACCTATCACGCCTCCACAAGTTACTACAGCAAAAATATATGGTTTATCACTTTTAATATTTAAATTTTCCAATAATTAGACACTTGATTTATTTAGTATATAAAAATATACTGATTTTAATCACTAAAAATAGCATGTTTTTATGTAGATTTAATAATTTGAGAAATTATTGAGATTTTTATACTAAAATAAAAGTTGTTTAAAAAGTTTTATTTAGAAAGGAGAATTTTTATGAACAGTAAAATACTCGTCGTAGATGATGAAGAAGGTATCATCACTTTATTAAAGGATTATTTTGAAATAAATGATTATGAAGTTTACACTGCCCATAATGGAAAAGAAGCACTAGAAAAAATATCTAAAAATCCAGACATTATTCTACTTGATATAAACATGCCTGAAATAGATGGAATTGAAGTTTGCAGTAGAATTAGAGATTATATATCATGCCCTATTTTGTTTTTAACAGCTAAAATTGAAAACACTGATAAACTTAATGGTTTTCGTGTTGGTGCTGACGATTATATTGTAAAACCTTTTGATTTAGAAGAACTTGGTGCAAGAGTTTCTGCTCACTTAAGACGTGAACAAAGAAAATCAAATCACACTAAAGTCAAATTTTATAAAGATTTAGTAATAGATTATGAAGAAAGGTCAATTTCTATTGATAATAATCAAGTTTCACTTTCGAAAAAAGAATTTAATATCGTAGAACTTCTCTCTACGAATCCTGGTCAAGTATTTGATAGGGAGAGGATTTATGATAGAATATGGGGCTATGATAACAATGGAAATAGTGATGTTATAATGGAACATATCAGAAAAATACGAATTAAATTATCAAAATATACCCTTGAAAATTACATAGAAACGATATGGGGAGCTGGTTACAAATGGATAAAATAAAAAATATGTCATTAAAAAAATCTTTTTTCTTTCTCACTCTATCTTCATTAATTATAGCATCAGTACTTACAACTATCTCATACATTTTACTTAATTATATATATCACTCTATACAAGACAAATATTTACAAACTCCCTTATACACAGAAACTATAACCATAATGCAAAATAATATAAATCAATACAGCGATTTTGATAAAGTGTTGATTAATATTATTAGTACACTTCAGCTTGTACTCCCACTTGTATTTTTTATAGGGCTTCTATTATTGGCTGATATAATTTTTTATAAGGTAAAATTAAAGACACCTATTGAAATACTTAATAAAGGAGCAAATGAAATATCCAATAATAACTTAGATTTTTACTTAGAATATAAGAGTAATGACGAATTAGGTAATCTGTGCAATGCTTTCGAGAAAATGAGGTCCCAACTAAATAAAAATAATATAAAAATGTGGACCATGATAGATGATAGAAAACAGCTTAATGCTGCTTTTTCTCACGATTTAAGAAATCCCCTAACAGTTCTAAAAGGATACTCAGACTATTTAACAAAATACATACCAACAGGAAAACTTAGTGATAAAAAAATTTTATCAACTACACAACTTATGTCTGAACATATTGACAGAATTGAATACTATGTAAATAGTATGAGTAATGCTCAACGATTAGAAGACATAGTTATTACAAAAACTATATTGAATATAAATGATTTTATAGAAAATTTAGATAGTAATATATCTATTTTATCAAAACAAACTGGAAAATCTTTTAAACTTACAAATAAGGTGGACAGTATAAACATATTATTTGATGAAAATATTATTCATAGGGTTATTGAAAATATAATATCAAATGCATTTAGATATGCAAAAAATAAAGTATCTATACTTATATACCTTGAGCAAAAATTCCTTATTTTTGTAATTGATGACGATGGTGTGGGATTTAGTGAAGAATCTCTAAAATCAGCATTAAAACCTTTTTATAAAGATAAGACTTTAAATAATAACAACTCAAATTTTGGCATGGGTCTTTATATATCTAAAGTATTATGTGAAAAACATGGAGGTTCTATTTTTATTGAAAATAATTTAATTGGTAGTGCTAAAATTACAATAAAGTTCTCAACAAAAGACTAGAGATACTTTAATTTTTAATCTGGATTTATCTGGATTTATCTGGATTTCCTTGTATAAAACATAATAAACTTTTAAGCTTTATTAACATGCACCCTATAAAAGTAGCTAATTAATAAAAGATAAAATCTTAAACATAAATATATTCTTTTTATCTAGAATTTACTTCTATTTATATGAAAAGTTGAGAAAAAATTGAGTTTTATAACTTACACTCTTCTTATACAAAAAAGGAGTGTGTTTTTATGATTATAAAAGCAAAACAATTATCAAAAATATATGGTTCTAATAACAACAAAGTTATTGCACTAAACAATATTGATTTAGAAATAAATACAGGTGAATTTGTTTCTATCATTGGACCTTCTGGAAGTGGAAAAAGTACACTTTTACATATCTTAAGTGGATTGGATAGTCCTACATCTGGCCAAGTATTACTTGATGGGAAAGACATGTATAAATATAGTGAAAAGGAACTTTCCACTCTTAGAAGAAAATGTTTTGGATTTGTATTTCAACAGTTTAATCTATTGCCTGTTTTGACAGCTTCAGAAAATATTTCAATGCCTGTATTATTAGATAAAAGACAACCTGACAAAAAATACTTAGATGAAATTTCATCATTGCTTAGAATCTCAGATAGATTGCATCATCTTCCACATGAACTCTCAGGAGGTCAGCAACAAAGAGTTGCCACTGCTAGAGCATTAATTGCAAAGCCAAATGTAATATTTGCTGATGAACCTACAGGAAACTTAGACAGCAAAAGTGGTAGTGAAGTTATGAATCTTCTTATTAAAACATCAAAGCAATTTAAAAAGACTCTAGTAGTAATAACTCATGATGATAGGATTGCAAAGCTTGCTGACAGACAGCTTTCAATAATTGATGGTATACTTATGGAGGTGAAATAGTAATGAAAAATTACCTTTCACTTTCAATAAAAGAGTTAAAAAACCAAAAACTTATGACTACATTAATTATTATTGCAATAATGATGTCGACTATAATGACAACTGTAGTAGGTCAATCAATTGGTATACTTCAAAATTTAAGAACTGAACAAGCTCGCTCTTTTAATGGTGATAGACATGTATCCTTTCACCAGCTTAATAAAACTCAAGTTGATACACTAAAAAAAGATAATAGAATCTATCAAGCTGGTCTTTCAACAACACTTGGCACTAGTAAAATAAAGAATACAGGTATCTCTATACTTGTAAAAGAATACGATAAGGTAGGACTTTCCAACTATCCAAAACTAATGAAATTAAAGTCTGGAAATCTTCCTAAAAATAAAAATGAGATTGCCTTAGATGAAAATACCTTACAGCTTATGGGAATAAAACCAAAGCTTGGTATGACTATTCCTATGGATTTAAATATCTCACTTTTAAATGATACAGAACAGCCCTATAGTTATAAAACCAATTTTAAACTAATTGGTATTTTAGAAAATGACTATACAGGCTATGCAAGTGGAATAGTAAATAGTGTTGTAGGTAAAGGTACATCAGAAAAACTATTACCTAAAAGATATACTTTATCATCATTGGATTTTAAAATAAAGCAACAAAATAAATTTCAAGAAATTGTAAATCAATTAGCTAGAAAAGTCAATATTCCCCGTAGTTCAATTCAATACAACTGGGTTTATTTAAATACATTAGGAATTAACTTTGAAGGAGATAAAAACAGTTCCAATAGTGACAGCATATCTATAATTATAGTAATATCTTTATTTGTTGCACTATTAGTACTACTGGCCTCTGGACTTGTAATCTATAATATTTTAAAAATTTCTGTTACAAAGAAAATTAAAGAGTATGGATGTTTAAGAGCAATTGGAGCTGAACCAAAGCAACTATATAAAATTATTATTTTACAAATTTTATTTTTATGTTCTATTGCTATACCTATTGGAGCCATAATTGGAATTGTTTCTTCTGAAAGTATAGCTAAAATGATTACAAATATCTTAAATCCAGATATATTTTTAGTAAATAATACTAAAGAAATGACTGAACTTATACATAAAATTTCAACAGGCTACTTAATACCACTATTATTAAGCGTTGGTATTTCACTAGTATTTTCATTTGTTGCGGCTTTACCATCAGCAATATATGCTTCACATGTTTCTCCTAAAATTGCTATGGCTGGTAACACTACCAAAATCAAAAGAAAAATTAAAATTAAACGAGAAAAACCAATCAAAAACTTCGAAAGACATCTAGCATGGCTAAACCTAAAAAGAAATAAAGGTAGAACTATAATCACTATACTATCATTATTTATGAGTATAACAGTATTTGTTGCACTGAGTGAATTTTCTAATGTATTAGATGTATCCAAATCGGTTAGCGACCTAAAAAAAGGAGATTTTTCTTTAACAAATGAAGTTCCTGGCTTTGATAAATCTACACTTGATAAAATAGTTAACATGAAAAATATCAATCGTACCTCTTTTATCAAATACTCTGAATATAAACAAGGAGAAATAAATACAGATATTAACTTTGAAAATGGTTCTGAAATGTTAAAAGTTATTGGAATTGATTAGCAAACTCTTAAAGAATTAATACCTTCTATCACAGATTCTTTATTAGAGGATTTCAAAAATGGTTCTCTATGCCTTATAAAAAATCCAATTGCTATTTCTACACCAGATACAAAATTTAAGGCTACAAACCTAAAAACAAAGGATAATATTACAATTAATAAAAAACAATTAAAAGTATATAATACTGTAGATAAAATGATTAATTTACAAGGTAGTGGTTGGTTAAATGGTATTGATGTTATTGTATATGATACTGTATATGACACCCTAACAAATAAAGATAGATTCAGTCAGATAAATGTTTATGCTAAAGATAAATCAAATTTAGAAGAAGTAAAGTTATCTATTGAACAAATTTGTAAAAACAATCCAGGCTCTCGTTGGATATCGTACATTGAATCAGACAACCAACTTAAAGAAAGTTTTAAACAAATACAATTTTTAGCATGGGCCATTATACTATTTGTAGGATTGATTGGCACTTTAAACATTATTAACACAACTCATACAAACATTAATACTAGAATTAATGAAATTGGAGTTAAGAGAGCTATTGGTATGAGTAACAGTAGTTTATACAAAATGTTTTTATGGGAAGGTTGCTATTATGGAATATTTGCTGCTATATTTGGTTCAATTGCAGGATATGCCAGTGCTGTTATAATAAACATTGCTACTATAGAAAAAATTGATTTTACTAATATCCCAATTATTTAGATTTCACAAGCTACACTTGTTGCTATAATTGCATGTATTATAGCTACTCTTATTCCGTTAAGAAAAATTAAAAAAATGGATATTATTGACTGTATAGATATTATAGAATGATAATAATAGATTAATATCTACAAATAAAACATAATAAATTATCTTTTTCAAATTATAATTCTATAGCTTTTTTGATTATATATCTTTAAGACCACAAATATTGGTATCGCCTTTATTTATGGTCTTTTTTATGTTTTCATTTAGTGTATATTTACATATGCTCTCATATCTTGATATATTTTAGAGTTTAGAAGTAGCAAATTAGTAAAAATAGTATATGAGTTTAATACAATTTGTAAAATCAAACACTTTTTATAAAAATCACATTAATTGACTTTTAAATCCACAGTTATGTACTTCTTTTGATTTTCTACAGTCTGTCCTCCAGTAATATAATGAACATCTGTATCTTCTGTGCAATTTATAATGCTGTCAAAGTATATAGGTAAACTTGCTGAAAACAAAAAACTCTTACCTTGCTGAATTTGAAAATGGATATGTGGCTCACTTGTATTTCCGCTATTTCCACACCTTGCTATTTGCTGTCCTTGCTTTATAAAATCACCTACACTGACTATAAAGCTATCTTTTTTTAAATGTGCTATTGTGCTGTATTCATTTGATGAATGCTTAATCACAATATAATTTCCCCTTATATCCGAAGCAGAGCATTGTACTTCTACTTTATTAGAAATAGGAGTGTCTTCAAAACTATTCTTAATTTCCACTACAATACCATCGGCAGGTGCTATAACAGGTTGATTGTAACAAAAATAATCAGTTACAGAAGTTCTGTTGTTGGAATATGATTTTCCCTTTCTTTCTATAACAAAGTCATAAGCATATCGTTGATTACATATTCCCCAAGAGTGTGAGTTTTCTTTGTCAATTCCTCCATTTGCAACAAGCCATCTTCCATTGAATGGAAGAATATAACCATTCACTGTTTTGTGATTGTAGACATTAGGTAATCGAAATAGATTTCTCAAGTAAATAATTGGTATCCCTATTAACATACCAATGTTTTGAAAAAGAAATTTTAAGTCTTTTACTTCTTGCATATCATCATCACATTTTAATACTAAAATAAGCGATAAAATAAACTCTAAAATAGCAAGTAAGAAAAATAAATAAAAAAGTTCCAACAATTTAATATTTAATATTGTACCAACAATTCCAATACAGCCCATCCAGTACATTTTCTTTATGATTTTAATAGCCTTTTGCACAGAAAGCCAACCCCTTATAAATTCCAATTATATTAGTCATATATTACCATATATAGTATTATAAAGTCATTTCTTTTATGCTTTAAGTAAAAATATTTACAAAAAAATAAAGTTGCCAAAGTAAAATTAGATAGAGTTGCCAATTTTACTTTGGCAACTCTATCTAATTTTATATTTATAAGTTATACTTATAAGCTTTACTGTATGTAAATTAACTATACTAAATTTACTCTACCTAATTTAAAGTATTTATTAATCTATAAGATTATATTTCTTTAGACATCTAACATAATTTGCTACTAGATAATAATTATTTATATCATCTTCATCTAATCCTTTAAATACAGTTATTTCATCAGTAAGTTCACTACTCCCTTCCACAAAAACACAGCCTGTTTCAAATTCCATACCCACAACAATAGAACAAGCACTATAAACTTCTTCCTGATTTTCATATAAAGTCTTTGCATTTCCTTCATTTTGAATTGTAAATACAATAGATTTTAATTCTTTATTGCTCGGTATCTTTTTTGAAAAAGGTTTATTTAACTTAATATTATTAATGACTACATTGTTAAATTCTTCCGAAGCTTCTTCTTTTAGTGTATATTTTTGTTTTAAATATTCTATTAATTCTAAAATAGACTTAGCATTTACATTTAAAGTACTTCTATATTTTTCATATACAGATTTCCATTCTCTAACTTTTTGTTGTGATATTTCCTGCGTATCTGTATTTATTTTTTCTTCTGGCATTTTTTTCATATAAAATCTCCATCCCATCTTTATGTAATCTTATTGATACATTTCATTTAAAAACCTTAGTTTATTAATTTTAATATTTATATCCTACTTCTAAAAACTTTACAAGTCAATGTAATTTTGCTATCTTTGGTTTATAACAGTTTAGAATTAATTTCTTTTATAATGGTAATAGATTAATATTATTTAATAAACATGACATTCTGTTGTCATGTTTATTGTGCTATTATATTTTTAAAATTCTTTTGCTTTACAATTACTTTTTATAGTATTTAAGGATTAAAATTAAGGAGTTGTAATTAGAAAATAAAAATATATTTAAATATAATCACAGAAAGGTGTGATTATATGAGTAAACATTATAAACCTAAAGAATTTGCAGAATTATTAAATATGTCAGTTATAACTCTGCAAAGATGGGATAATGATGGTAAATTAAAGGCATTTA
>NZ_JAGWCY010000022.1:0-10984 GCF_020657785.1 Clostridioides sp. ZZV14-6154
AAAAGATTTTTCTATTATTTCTTTTTGAGTTTGATTTGGATATATTCTAAACTTAAAAGCTTTCATCTGTATCATTTCTTCACCTCCTTTTAATTTATATTACAGGCTTACATCTCCACCCTACTTATATTGAGGATGGAATATTTCGCCTATCTTTGATAAAAAGATAAAAATAGCCATGCAAGTATAATATTAATAGGCTGTCTTTCCTCCTACTTATTATAGAACACATGGCTATTTGTATTTAGTTAAAATACTACTACTAGTTTAGATTCTAATACTTTTAATTTGATACTTATTCATCTGTCATACGATATCCTACTCCTACTTCAGTCAAAATATACTCTGGTTGAGCAGGATTTTTTTCAATTTTTCGTCTTATACTTGCCATAAAAACTCTAAGAGATTGGTTTTCGCTTTCATAGTAATTACCCCAAACCTTATCTATTATAAATTTATGTGTTAAAACTCTCCCTGAATACTTAGACATTAATTCAACAAGTTTATATTCAATTGGAGTTAAGTGTATCTCCTCGTCATTAATAGATACAGCATGCTTTTCATAATCTATCTTTAGATTTTTAACCTCAAAGGTTGTAGGAACATCACTATTTATCTTACCTTGTTGAACTTTATTTCTAAGGGCCACACGCACTCTAGCCAAAAGTTCTGTTACACTAAAAGGTTTCGTCAAATAATCATCTGCTCCACCATCTAAAGCCTCAACTTTGTCTCTCTCGTGTTCTCTTGCTGAAACAACAATTATTTTATTATTTTTAGCACAAGCCCTAACTCTACCTATTACCTCAATTCCATCAATATCTGGTAAACCTAAATCTAAAATTATTAAATCTGGGTCAAGAGAATGTATAAGTGATATAGCTGTGCCTCCATTGTCAGTTTCTACACATCTATAGTTTTGAGTTTCCAGAGACACTTTTATAAATTTACAAATTGGTCTATCGTCTTCCACAATTAAAACCAACGGTTTTACTTCCATTCGTCTTTCACCTCCCCTTTATCTAAAGGTATACTAAATCTAAATGTGGCTCCTCCAGAAGGATTATTAAAAGCAATAATTTCTCCACCATGAGCTTGTACTATAGACTTACATATTTCTAAACCAAGACCAATCCCTCTTCTTTCAAGATTTCTTGCTTTATTCTTTGTATAAAATCTATTAAATATATTCTTAATATCTTCACTTGGTATTCCTTTTCCGTTGTCTGCCACTTCAAATAATACATTTTCAGCTTCTTTACTTACAGTTAATTCTATCTTAGAATTTTTAGGTGTATGTCTTATAGCATTGTCAATTAAGTTTACTAAAACTTGCTCTATCAATAATACATCCACATGAACTATTATTATTTCATCTGGTATATTGGTTTGTATCTCTCTACTATTGGCAAATTTTTTAACTCTTAGTATAGATTCCGCAATTATTTCATCTACAACCTCTGGACGTTTTTCAATATCCAATTTTCCTTCATCTATTCTGGTCATACTAAGTATATTCTCAACAGAGTGAGTCAACCAACTTGTATCTTCATATATATTTTTTAGTAGCTCTACTCTAGTTTCTTTATCTATTACATCATCATTTTCAAGTATAGTTGAAGAAGAACCTAGTATGCTTGTAAGTGGAGTTCTCAAATCATGAGAAATTGATCTAAGCAAGTTTCCTCTTAACCTCTCTCGTTCTGTTTCAAGATTAGCTTTTTTATTCTTTTCAAATAGATTTTCTCTATCAATTGCTAATGCAACTTGTGTTGAAACTGCTTCTAACAATATCTTTTCATTTTCCGTAATAATATCAATTTTAAAACATGCAATACCTATAACACCAAGAACATTGGATTCTTGACCTTTTATAGGAAAATAGTAAGCACTACTATTTTTACAATATTTTGTTCCAATCCCAACTGGCACACCTGTTCTAAAAGCCTCTTTTATAGCTTCCTTTTCTAATACTGAATAGAATATATTCTCACTTCCGTCATTATTACAAATATAAATACTTGGCTTACCTAGATTATTATCACCATCTGCAATAGTTACTATAACAGTTCTATTTAACATGTTTACCAAATTAGACCCACAAAATTCAATTATTTGATTTTTATTTTTTGCTTTAAGAAGTGTTTTATTATTTTCATAAAGCAACCTTATCATTTTCTCTCTTTTATGAGAAAGTCTTACTTCTTTTTTTATTCTAGAAGTTAAAGTACTTGTTATAATTGCTGCCAAAAGCATAATACAAAAGGTCATTGGATAATCTTTTCTATAAGCTATAAAAGTATATAATGGGTGTGTAAAGAAAAAATTAAATGATAGCACTCCTATTACTGAAGAAAGTATTCCAAAAAAATACCCATGTGTTATACTTGTAGCAAATAATACACCTAATATATACACTAAAATAATATTAGATTCATTAAAACCTACTTTTTTAAAAGCTACTGATATTCCAGTAGCAATTATCATAACCAATATAGTTTTTATAAAGTCCTTAATAATTATTTTCTTACTGAGATAGTCATCTTCATCATAATCATACTCTTTTAAGTCCTCATGATGTAGTCGTTCTTTTTTCATTTACTACAATTCCTCCTTATTGTTACTGTTTAAATTGACTCTAATGTATATAATACAATTTTATCATAATAAATTCAATCAATACATTTAATTAATACCTTCAAATTACTAAAAGGTGCTGTCTTAAAATGAAAATAAATCTCTATTTCAAAACAGCACCTTTATATATTTAAATCACTAATTTAATTTTTACATATTTAAATTGTTAGTTCAATTCAATCTAATAAATTATAATATCTTAATATTTGATTTTTAAAACATTCCTATCCGACAAGCATAAATATAAAGTGGGCACATACACCTGCACATAAACCACCTATTGTATGCGAAAGAATCGCTTTACCAGCTAATGGTCTTGCATCTAAAGCATCCATCATACCAATGTGTGTACTTAAATATCCACTCCAACACATACCCATTGCTGTAAATACTGCTATATCATTAGGAGTTATAGCACCTGATTTTATGAATTCTGGTACTAGAGATATTGCTGCTCCAACAGCACCTAATGCAGTTACAGGGAATGCTATTGCTTCTGGTGAAGTAAATCCAAATAATGGTTCTATTATAAAACTGATTTTGTCACCAATAGCAGGTAATAATTTTATACCTTCATATGCAGCTCCTGTGTAAACAGCTTGACCTGTAGCAGGGTCTGTAGATGGTCCAAAAGTTAATAACATAACTAATGTACAAACTACTAAAACTCCTGGTATTATAGCCATACCCATTTCAACACCTAGCTTACCACCTTCAAGTATAGCATCCAATGTTCTTTGGAATACATTACCATCTCTTATTTCTCTAAACTCTTCAATCTTTGCACTGTTTACACTTGCTTGTTTGTCATTATCACTTTTAGGGTCATAATTATAATACTTTTTAGTAAAAGTCAACATAATTCTAACACTAATAATACTACCTATTATTGCTCCAACGTTACCAATTATAGCTGGTAATACATATTCTTTACCTTGAGCTATCATGAAAGTTGTTACAATAAGTCCCATACCAAAAGCTGTTCCTAAGTTACATAAAGCAGGTATTTGATATTTTTTAAAGTATTGTGTAAATGTTTTGTCTTTAGCGAATGGTATAATAGCTGGGTTATCAGATAAATAAGTTGCCACTACTCCTGCTATACTAGCACCAGGTAACCCCCATATAGGTCTCATAAGGCCCTTAAATATCTTATTTACTAAAGATATTACTCCAAATTCTGAAAGTAATGCACTAAGTGCACCTGCAAGGACTGCCATTGCCATTATCAAAAATACTGTGTCTAGTAAAAGTGCATGTGCCGTGCTCATTATTACTTTGAACATCATTCCTGCACCCATGATACTGCCTACATAGCCAAATCCTACCGCCAAAAGTACAATAAATACGAAGGTTTCCATACTTACTGCCTTGACTCTCCTCTTATCTGACAGCTTCTCCATTTTGATTTTCCCCCTTTTTAATTTAGAATTAAGGTTTCTACATTAATACAAATTTGTTAATACAAAACAAGTTCTAAAACTTACATCTGTGATTCAAGTTGTCGGTTTGTTGAAATAAAAAACCGTGACTGATATTATAACAATAAGAATATCTAATTTAATAAAAGATATTCTTATTCTATTTTATGTTATTATATTATCACCCTTTGGTATAAAAGTCAATTTTTTCTATTTCTGTGGTTTAATTTTATTTATGCTCTTCTTATATTTTTTATTATCTTTTATCTTCGAAACTATTCCATACAGATTAACTCTTCTAAATACTGTAGTTATAAATACTAACCCCAATGCAATCGAACTTGCACAAGATAATGTACTTACCCCATACTCTACTGCCTTAATATAGTCATTAGTTAAAACAGAATACATAGTGTTATATATTCCATAACCTGGTACTAAGATTATGAGACAACAAACACTTAAAGTTGTCGATGGAGTCATATAAATCCTAGCACATAATTCACAGTATATTGCAAAACATACTGTAGCTATAAAAAAACACAGGTTTACTGATACACCCATATTCAAACAAAACTTATACGAAAACCAAGCTATACTTCCACCTACACCTGATATTATCAAGTTTTTTCCCTTCATATTAAATAAGACTCCAAAACTTAAGGCTGTAAAAAAAGCTGCTACTACTTCTATAAACAATTTCATTTATATACCCCCTAACTTGAAGTATAATCCTAGTACCAAAAACATTCCTACTGCTATGGATACACCTACAAAAAATACTTCTGCCAACTTTGCAAGACCAGATATCAATTGACCATCTAACAAGTCTCTTAACGCATTAGTTAAAGCAAGTCCTGGAACCAAAAGCATTATTGCTCCTGCTATTAAATGGTCCATAGTCTTTATAAATCCAAGTTTTAGAATCACAATAGAACAAAAAGCTATAACAACTGCTCCTATCGCATTTACAAAAAAATCGTTTAGTGATGACTTATTTAGGTACATAATAACAAATTTAGTCATTATTCCCACCATAAACGCAGCTATAAATTCTTTTAAATCTCCTCCAAATAATATAGAAAAAGTTGCTGCTGCAATACCTGCAAAAATTATTGTTACTATATCTGAATAATAATTATCTTCACTTATCTCATCTAAAATCCTCTCACATAACTCAATATCTAAATTATTTATACTGATTGCTCTTGATAATGAGTTAACTTCATGAACTAAGTTTAGGTCTACCCTTCTTGAACTTATTCTTTTAATTGCTGAATGTAGTTTCCCATCTACAAAAACAGATGCCATTACAGCCGTTGGAGTTGCAAACACATCTACATGCTCTATACCAAAAGATTGGCATATTCTACTTATCGTTTCTTCAACTCTATAAGTTTCTCCTCCACTTTGCAACATAGCTTTACCTGCATTTGAGGAAAAGTTTAAAATTCTATCTATATCCACAAAACATATCTCCCATTCTTTTATAATATTATTCATATTTTATTACAATACATTAATTATTTAAAACTATTTTAAATAATTAATATCCAACATTTAGATTTTATGAAAAAATTTGTTTTTTATGCTTGTCAAAAATAAATTATAAAGTTATTTACACCATAAAATGGCTGAATTAATATTTCATAGACACTTTCAACCATTGATATATAACTGCTTTAAATTTTACAAGCTTATTTTTCTTTTCATTATTTTTGTTTCAATAAAAAATTCTCTCTCCATTTACTCTTCATTTTACCAATTCTTCATTAAATACTTTAAAAACTACTACAATTGACGATTTACAATAACTATAATTTTAAATCTGTACACTTTTAAATTGCTCATAACCTAATAATTAGTTTATGTATATTTAAGTAATTAGTTTTTATATATTTATATGAACATTAGATAAAAGTGCTACATACATTACAAAATTTATACTTATCTAATATAACAACATAATACCTTATGTAAATCCATAAAAATCCATATCTCATATAAATGCAACTATTATTTTAACACCAACTACTACACAAAACAACATATTAAAAAGTAAAATACAAAATATCCACTATAAACCTTATTTTAATATTAAATATATTATATAATATATTTAATATAACTTAAATATAAAGAAAGGGGGTACTATAATGTTAAGAAAAGATAAAGTTTTATTATCACTACATAAGTTATGTAATAATATAACTTTAAAAGACCTACAATCAGAGAAAACAGGATTTACTACTCTTGAAGTTGCTAACAATTCATCTCTTGATAGAAGTAATACTAGTAAAGAATTAAATAATCTATATAATGAAAAGAAAGTTGTAAAAATATCTGGTAAACCTATTTTATTTTTACATGCTGGTATTATTGAAAATTTGATTGGTCGTACCTTAAATAGCTCAGAATATTCTATAAGAAATTGTAATGAACTATTTAAATCAACTAAAAATGATTCAGAAGATGTCTTCTCAACATTACTTGGACATGATTCTAGCCTTAAATTAGCTATAGAAAAAGCTAAATCTGCCATACTTTACCCTCCAAAAGGTCTTAATACATTGCTTATAGGGCCTACTGGTGTTGGAAAAAGTACATTTGCTGAAACAATGTACAAATATGCTATAGAAAGCAAAGTATTTTCTTCTGAAAGTAAATTTGTAGTATTTAACTGTGCTGAATATGCAGAAAATGCTAACTTACTTCTTAGTAATTTATTTGGTTATGTTAAAGGTTCTTTTACTGGTGCTAATAAGGATAAATTTGGGATAGTTGCACAGGCTAATGGTGGTATATTGTTTTTAGATGAAATACACAGATTACCCCCAGAAGGCCAAGAGATGCTTTTTCTTTTGATGGATAAAGGTATATACAGACGATTAGGAGAATCTGATGTCGTACATAGAGCTACAGTCTTTATTGTGTGTGCTACAACAGAAGATATACAGTCTTCCTTACTTGGAACTTTTCTAAGAAGAATTCCTGTTACAATTAATCTACCTGCTTTACAGGATAGGTCCTTAAAAGAAAGATTATCTCTCATTAAATATTTCTTTATTGTAGAATCTAAATATACTAATGCAACTATAAGAGTTCATAAAGACGTAATTAAATCATTACTACTTTATGATTGTTTTGGTAATATAGGTCAACTTAAGTCTGATATACAACTTATGAGTGCAAGAGCATTTTTAAATTATAAGACTGAACTAAAAGACAACATAGAAATAGACTTATCTCTTGTTCCTGACTATATTTACACTGGTCTTTTAAAGTTGAATGAAAATCGCAGTAATTTAAATAAATTATCAGAGCTTGATTATATGCTTTTTTATGAATTCAATGGTAACAACTTAGAGGTCGAATATACAAAAGAACTATCTAAATACAATATAGATACATCAAACAATGGATTTAGATACTCTACAGAGATTCCTTATCTAGAAAATGATATAAGGAGTATGTTTATAAATTACATGGAGAAATACTCTACAAAATTACTTTCAGTATCATCAGTAACTCATTCTGATTATACAAGTAATGAGATTTTTAAAGTAATCAACCCAAAGATTTACTATGCTGTTGAACACTCTTTAAAAGAGGCTGAAAAAATCTCTAGAAATAAATATACAAAACAAACTTATGTTGCTCTTTCAATGCATATAAGTGCTCTTATAGAAAATATAAACCAGGATACATATAATCCTAAGTACAATCTATATAATGATAAAATTTTCTTAGAAAAAGATTTAAATATAGCTAAAATAGTTTTAAGTATAATTGAAAACGACCTACAGATATCTTTACCCAAGGATGAAGTAAAATTTATATCTATGTTTCTAAATAGTACATACCTTGAGCCTAATAATCACTCTGAAAGTATTGGAGTTATAATACTTGCTCATGGAAATTCAACAGCTAGCAGTATGTGTGATGTAGCCAATTCACTACTTGGTACAAACCATTGTAATGCAATTGATATGCCTTTGGATGTGAAAGTAAGTACTATACTTGACAAAGCTATAGAATTGGTAAAAGAATGTGATGAAGGTAAGGGGGTACTCCTTTTAACAGATATGGGCTCTCTTATAGCTTTTGGAGAACTTATTTCAGAAAAAACAAAGATTAAAACACGCTCTATTGAAATGGTGTCTACTCCAATAGTTTTGGAGGCAGTAAGAAAAAGTACTCTACCAGAAATGACCTTAGATGAGTTAGCTAACTCTTTAAGTTCTTTAAATCCATATATTGGACGAGCTGCAATTGACTCATCAGAAATAAATTATCCTGAAAAATCGAGAGATTATGCTATAATAACTACTTGTATAACAGGTTATGGTTCAGCTATGAAAGTTGCAGACTTTATAAATTCTTCGCTAAAAAATATCAATAAGTACAATATTAACTTAGTTCCTCATAATATAGAGAGTTTTAAAATGTATAGGAATAAATTTAGTAATACTAAAATTTTAGCAGTTGTTGGTAGTGTAGACTTTAATGTTGCTAACACTCCATTTATACACATAGAAGAACTTCTAAATGGATATGGCCTTGATATGTTAAACAAGATAATAGAAGGTACATTCAATGCCAATATTATCACTAATATAAAGGAAACAAATCTATCATATAACAGCTTAATAATAAACTTCATGTCTCAGAACTTAGAATTATTGGACTCAGTTAAATTATTCAACTATGTTAATTCATCATTATTTTCAATAATAGAATTAATAGACGAAGACCTTAAGAGTAAATTTAAACTTGGATATATACTACACTGCTCTTTTATGATAGAAAGATGTTTTAAAAATACAACTTTTCCATATAATAACATTACTGAGTTAATTGGTAAAAATTATAAATTATATGAATTAATACGAGAAGCTTTTAAAACAACTGAAGCTTACTTTAATATTTCGATACCAGATGAGGAAATTGCTTATATAATAGATATGATTAATGAATATCTAAATAAATAGAGCCTATAGTTCCTATCTTGCGCACATAATTAGTATATGAAATGGAGGATGAAATTTTGAAAAGAAAAGTAAAACTTTTAGCAATACTTGCATTAATTTTTACATTTATAACACCTGGATTCTCATTTGCAGATAATCCACCAGTCCCAAATTCTTCAAGGGCAGCATTGCTTATAGACCAAGATACTAGAAGAATATTATTTGAAAAAAATAGCGACGAAAAAATGCCTCTAGCTAGCTTAAGTAAGATGATGACATTTTTACTTGCAATAGAAGCAGTAGATAAGAATCAAGTTAAAGAAACTGATATAGTAAAAATAGACAAGTCTACAGCTTCTGTTGGAGGTTCTACTTGTAAGCTTAAAGATGGCGATGAAATACCTCTAGGGGAGCTTATGCAAGGTCTTATGCTTGTTTCTGGAAATGATGCTGCTATGGCCATAGCGAAATACATTGGTAAAGATGAAAAGAATTTTGTAGATATGATGAATAAGAAAGCTGAAGAAATAGGAATGCATGATACGTATTATTTTAATCCAAATGGTCTTCCTAGATATACTGACCCAGAACGTAAAGAGCCTCCTATCGAGAACATATCAACAGCTCATGATATAGTTACTCTTGGAAAGTATATGTATGACCATTATGAAAGTCAGGTTACTAGAATAACTACTATGCAAGTTTATAATGATACTAAAAAGGATTTTACACACTACAATACAAATCCTCTACTTGTTTCAGTTCCTGGTGTTGATGGAATAAAGACAGGTTATACAGATAATGCTGGATATTGTTTTGCATTTTCTATGATGGTACCTAAAGATGCTAAAAATGAAAGAAATCATAGATTAATAGGTGTTGTACTTGGTGATGGTAATAAGAAGAATAGAATTTCTTCTTCTGCTAGCTTATTGAAGTATGGTAAAGACAATTTCCATTCTAAAAAAATAGCTCATAAGGGGGATACTATAGAAACTCCTTGTGTTGATGGTATTGATGATTTTAAGATAAAAGTTAAGGTAGATAAAGATTTATATGGTGTTGTTTCAGATAATGAGAATATCAATCCTAAGATAGTGTTTAAGAGTATGAGTTATCCTATCAATAAGGGAGATATTGTTGGTGTTGCAAAGTATTATAATGATTCTGGTAAGTTTGTTGGAAGTGTTAATGTAAGAAGTGAAAGCAATATAGGTTGTATTCCTTTGAAGGACAAAATTAAGATTAAGGTCGCTAAGATAAATAGAGAGCTTGAAGGCAGAAATTCTGTTTGTTTTAAGGCTTAGTGCTTAGATAAAAGTTAAGAGATTGAATGAAAGTTGAAAATTATGGAAAGCTCCACTGTATGGTGGGGTTTTTTGTTGTTGTGTTTTTACAAAAAAATTAAAATAGTGGCAACAATTGAGGATGTGAGGGAGAGTTGCCACTATTTTGTATAGGGTATTATATTATGTTTTTAAGCTAGTTTTACTATCTTCTATGTTTATATAATAACTCTTGTGTATGAATTTAATAGATAATTCATATGAATATTATGTGAAGTTTTAAAGGTATAGTTTTTAAATTTTTCATATGAATATTATTCAAAATTTGCTACTTTAGTATACCAAAAGAGCTGTAGGTAAATTTGTTTTTATACAAATCTACTTACAGCCCATTTTACATACTAGTTTTACTTATTGAAATTAAAAAGATTTACTGCTATTCTACCTAATAAAGAGGATACAGTTGTTACTGTTGTTTTAGCAGGTACTGTTACCTCTATTGATTTTGTATCTGCTGTTTTTCCACTTGATGTATGCTCTACTGTAAATACTAATGTAACTTTTGTTTCTGCATCTGGTGGTACTATTGTACCATCTTTCTTTATAACATTTTCATTAGTTGATGATTTTATTGATATAGTATATCCACTTGATACTGTTGGCATAGTTA
>NZ_JAGWCY010000023.1:0-9501 GCF_020657785.1 Clostridioides sp. ZZV14-6154
GTGGTTACAATAGCAGAGAGGATACACCTGTTCCCATTCCGAACACAGAAGTTAAGCTCTCTAGCGCTGATGGTACTTGGTGGGAAACTGCCTGGGAGAGTAGGACGTAGCCACGTAATCTTTTTTTATTGTTCGCCATAAAACATAAAATCTAAAATTAAACAGAATATAAACTCTGTATTGATTTATACTAAGATAAAATATAAAATTATATAATATAGACAAAAAGTTTTGATTTAGAAAGAAGGTGTAATATGAATTCTAATGAAAGAAGAAACAAATTAATAGATATTTTAAAGGAATCTAAGCATCCTGTAAAAGGTGGAGTGCTAGCGGAGCTATTAAATGTAAGCAGACAAGTAATAGTACAAGATATAGCGCTTATAAGGGCTAAAGGCTTTGAAATAATAGCTACACCTCAAGGATATATAATATATAATCAACCATACTTTTCCAGACAAATAAAATGTAAAAATCATAAAAATTCCCAAGAAATTTATGAAGAACTAAGAATTATTGTAGATTTAGGTGGAATTGTAAAAGATGTTATTGTAAATCATCCAACATATGGTCAAATAACTGCAGAACTTAATATTTATTCTAAAATGGATATAGATGATTTTATGAGAAAAGTTGAAACAAATGAGTTTAAACAATTATCAGTCTTAACAGAATGTAGTCATATTCATACAATTGAAGCACTCAAAGAAAAGACTATTGAAGATATAATAAAAAAATTAGATGACAGTGGAGTATTATCATAAGGAGGAGTTAAATGAATTTTTTGTCATTGGCTAAGACTACTTCAACAAATAGTAATATAACGAAGAGAACTTTAGAAAATATGCTTAATAATTTCAGTGATAATATACCAAATATTATATATGCAATAACAATATTTATAATAGGTATTTATATAGCTAAGATAGTAAGAAAGATGGTTTCTAAGTTTCTAATTAAATATGGAATGAGTAAAGGTGTAAATAATTTTATTGTATATGGTATATATATATCAATGCTATCCATCATATCATTGATAAGTTTAGGGATTATAGGAATACAAACTACGTCAGTTGTAGCGGTCTTAGGAGCGGCTGGATTTAGTATAGGATTAGCATTTAAAGAAATATTATCAAATCTAGGCTCAGGCATGATTATTTTGTTTTTTAAGCCATTCAATATAGGTGATTATATTCAAGGGTCAGGTGTAGAAGGTACAGTTTCTGATATACAAATATTTAGTACTGTTCTTAAAACTCCAGATAATAAAACTATAATAATACCAAATTTTCAATTGACAAGTAATAATATAATTAATTACACACATCAAAATAAAAGAAGGATAGATTTTTCGTATAATATTTCTTATGATAGCGATATAGATATGGTTAAATCTATATTAAATGAAATTTTTACAAATGAAAAAAGGATACTAGATGACCCAAAGCCAATCATAGGTTTAAACTCTATAGGTAATAATACTATGCAAATAGTTGCCAGACCTTGGGTTAAAACTGATGATTACTGGGATGTATATTTTGATGTAATGGAAAAAGTTAAGAAAAAATTTGATGAAAATAAAATAGAAGTTCCATTTATTCCTGCTTCATTATTGTTTAGTAACACAAGTAATTTAAATTCTTTGGATAAAAGATAATATTTTAATTAAACAAAAAAATCAAACTTAAGATAATAAATTAAAGAAAATTCTAAAAAAAAATTGAATAATAGTATTGAAAGATGTTAATATATATAATATAATGATTATCAAATAAAACAATTAGTTAAAAGCATTGAAAGAAAATAGTAAAAAACAGGTTGTATTCAGAGAATGAGTGGATGGTGAGAACTCATTACAATGGTTTTTGAATCTACTCTAGAGCTTCTAGTTAAAGCTAGACGTTTACCTACGTTACAGGTCTGAGAGGATTATACATATGGGTATAATCAATTAGGGTGGCAACGCGGATAAAAGATTTTCGTCCCTTTTATAGGGTAAACGGAGGTCTTTTTTTATTTTCCAAATTTGTTTAAACTAAGAATTTGAAGTTAAAAATATTTTAATTTAAATTGGAATTATTAATTTATATTATAAAAATTATTAGGAGGAATTAATATGTTAGATATTAAAAGAATAAGAGAAAACTTAGATGATATTAAAAAAGCTATGGAAATAAGAGGCGAAAAAGAATTCGACCTTGATGCTGTAGTGGAATTAGATAATAAAAGAAGAGAGATACTTCAAGAAGTTGAAGTTATGAAAAATGAATTAAATGTAAACTCTAAAAAGATACCACAATTAATAAAAGAAGGAAAAGATGTAGAAGAGGAAAAAGCAAGATTAAAAGAATTATCAGACAAGATAAAAGGTATTGATGAGAAAGTAAAAGAAGTTGAAGCAAAAATGGAATATGCATTGATGAGAATTCCAAATGTACCTCATCCAGATGTGCCACAAGGTGAAACAGATGAAGACAATGTTCAAGTAAGAACTTGGGGAGAACCTACAAAATTTGATTTTGAACATAAAGCTCACTGGGATATAGGAACTGGTTTAGGCATACTAGACTTTGAAACAGCTGGAAAAATAACTGGTTCAAGATTTACTTTATATAGAGGACTAGGTGCTAGATTAGAAAGATCTTTAATGAATTTCTTCTTAAATACTCACACAGCTAAACATGGATATACAGAAGTTTTACCTCCATTTATGGCTAATAGAAATAGTTTTATAGGCACTGGTCAACTTCCTAAATTTGAGGAAGATATGTTTAAAATAGAAGGGCTAGAGTATTTCTTAATACCAACAGCTGAAGTACCTGTGACAAATATACATGCTAATGAAATATTAGATGTTGCAGAACTTCCAATAAAATATTGTGCATATACTCCTTGCTTTAGATCTGAAGCTGGTTCAGCAGGAAGAGATACAAGAGGTTTAGTTAGACAACATCAATTCAATAAAGTTGAATTAGTTAAATTTGTTAAACCAGAGGATTCTTATAAGGAATTAGAATCATTAACTCATGATGCTGAAACTATGTTACAAATGTTAGGTCTTCCATATAGAGTTGTAAGAATATGTACAGGAGACTTAGGGTTTACAGCTGCTTTTAAATACGATTTAGAAGTTTGGATGCCAAGTTATAATAGATATGTAGAAATATCTTCTTGTTCAAACTTTGAAGATTTTCAAGCAAGAAGAGCGGGAATAAGATTTAAAAGGGATAAAAAATCAAAAGCAGAATATGTTCATACATTAAATGGTTCTGGATTAGCTATAGGAAGATGCTTAGCTGCTATATTAGAAAATTATCAACAAGCAGATGGCTCTGTAATGGTTCCAGAAGAATTAAGACCTTATATGGGTGTTGATGTTATAAAATAATTATGTATTAATATTATATAAGTGATAATATATTTTAAGATTAAAAATATACTATAAGTAAATAGTAAATTAAAAAAAGTTATGAGATTTAATAATTTCATAACTTTTTTATGTTAATATATATAATAGAATATTCATCATAAAAAGCTAAATATTTTCATAAATCAACATTTAATTAGACTCTGAAAATTTTTTTTAGGTTAATTTAAATTAAATGTAGCTATGCATAGCAATATATTAAATAAACAAAATAAAATTAAGTTGAATTATAAAATGAATTATGATAAGATAAGTTTGTTATAAGTTTTGGGAGGAATTATGGAAAGTTCATTTTATATGAAAGAAGCATTAAAAGAAGCATATAAAGCATATAATAAGAGAGAAACACCAATAGGTGCTGTTATAGTTAAAGATAATCAAATAATAGCAAGGGCTCATAACCTTACAGAAACATTGAAAGATTCTACAGCTCATGCAGAAATTTTAGCGATAAAGCAAGCATCAGAAAAATTAGGTGGGTGGAGATTGACAGATTGTGATTTATATGTTACACTAGAGCCTTGCATAATGTGTAGTGGTGCAATAGTTAATTCTAGAATAAAAAAGCTTATAATAGGGACAAGACATATAAAAAATTCATATATAGAGAAACAGCATGAGTTTAAATTAGATTATTTTGAAAATAATAATGTAAAAGTGGCTTTTGATGTTTTGCAAGAAGAATGCTCGATCATATTGCAAGAATTTTTTAAGGCATTAAGAAAAAGAGATTAAGGAGAGATGGTCGAGTGGTCGAAGGCGCTCGCCTGGAAAGCGAGTATATGGGTAAAACTGTATCGTGGGTTCAAATCCCACTCTCTCCGCCAGAAACAATAAATAAAAGTAATTAAATATGGTTGTAATTTTGCTGTACTAGATGGGGAGGTAGCGGTGCCCTGTAACCTGCAATCCGCTATAGCAGGATTGAATTCCATCTAAAGGCTTATTTTTTGTAGGGCCGCCCTGAATAAGTGGTGTTGATGCTTAGGTCCTGCGCAATGAAAGCTCATGAACCCCGTCAGATCCGGAAGGAAGCAGCGGTAAGTGATCACTTTTGTGTGCCGCGGGGGTGCCTAAGTTGAGCTAACTGTTTTGGTAACGCCTATGGAATTAAGTCGATAGATGGTGTACAGCATTTAATATATAAAAGACTAATCCCTTAGATAATGAGGGATTTTTTTATTAATTTTACTAAAGAGAGGTAAAAAGATGCATAAAGCATTATATAGAGCATATAGACCACAAAGATTTGATGATGTTGTTGGTCAAGAACATATTATTAAGACTTTAAAAAATCAAATATACAATGATAATATAGGACATGCCTATTTGTTTTGTGGTACAAGAGGTACTGGGAAGACATCTACTGCAAAAATTTTTTCAAGAGCAGTAAATTGTTTAAATAAATTAAATGAAGAACCTTGTAATGAGTGTGAAATATGTGAATCAATATTAAAAGATAATACAATGGATGTTGTAGAAATAGATGCAGCATCAAATAATAGTGTAGATGATATAAGAGAACTTAGAGAAAGTGTAAAATATTCTCCAGCTAATGCTAAATATAAAGTATATATAATAGATGAGGTTCATATGTTGTCTCAAGGAGCTTTTAATGCATTGTTAAAGACATTAGAAGAACCTCCCTCATATGTAATCTTTATATTAGCTACTACTGAACCTCATAAGATACCTGCAACTATTTTATCACGTTGCCAAAGATATGATTTTAAAAGAGTTACTGTTAAAGATATGACTCTTAGGATGAAAAAAATTTGTGAAGATGAAGGAATTGACATAGATGACAAAGCTCTTAATCTGATATCTAGAAATTCTCAAGGAGCACTTAGAGATGCTCTTAGCATATTAGACCAGTGTATATCATTTGGAGAGAATAAAGTAGATTATAAAGATGTTGTTGAGTTGATGGGAAGCGTGAATATAGAACAATTATTTGAATTGTCTCAATGTATTGTAGCGCAAGATACTAAAAAATCTCTTGAAATATTAAATGAATTTGTTTTATGGGGGAAAGATATAAGAAACCTTATAAATGATTTAATAGACCATTTTAGAAATTTAATGGTTTGCAAAGTATCATCAGAACTAGATGAAATAATCTCATTACCAGAAGAAACTATAGAGCAACTTAAATCTCAGTCTGAGGACATAGATATAAATGATTTAATAAGAATTTTAAATATACTGTCAACAACTCAAGATGATATAAAATCATCTTCAAATCCAAGAGTCTTAGTAGAAATAACTATAATGAAGATTGCTCAGCCAATGTTTGATGAAAGTAAAGAAGCTCTTATTAAAAGGGTTGAGAATTTGGAAAAAATGATTGAAATGGGTAGCTTTAAAATTACAAATAATGATAGTGGTAAAGAAAATGAATATGAGGATAATAGAGAAATAAATTCAAAAAAAGAAAGCATCGTTTATGAAGAGGTAAAGAATGAAGACGTTCTACTTATAGAATCATCATGGAAAAATATACTTAAACAAATTAAAAAAGATAAAAAAATGCCAATATACGCTCTTTTAAGTGAGGTAAAAAGTTTTAATGTATATTCTAACATGTTATATGTAATATTTGATGATAAATTTGATTTTGCAAAAACTAGATTAAGCTCCCCAGATACAATAGATTATCTAGAGAAGACTATAAGAGAAGTTTTAAATAGAAGCTTTAGTGTAAAAATAGTATTGTCATCAGAAGTCAAAGATATAAATCTTGAAGTTAAAGAAAAAAAAGACATTGGTGAAGAGATACTAAAGAACATAGTAAATGAAGAAATACTAGAAATAAAAGATAGTATTGATGAAAATGAAAGTAAATAATAAAATACTATTATGATATAATAATAAAATGAAAATAAGTTTAGGAGGAATAGTGTTTATGGCTAAAAAAGGTTTTGGAGGCGGAATGATGCCTGGTGGTGGAAATATGAATAACTTATTAAAGCAGGCTCAAAAGATGCAAGAAAATATGCAAAAAGCTCAACAAGAGTTAGAAAATAAAGAAGTAGAAGCTTCAGTTGGTGGAGGAGCAGTTACTGTAAAAGTTAATGGTAAAAAAGAAGTTTTAGATATAACTATTAAACCAGAAGTTGTTGATCCAGACGATATAGAAATGTTACAGGATTTAGTTTTAAGTGCAGTAAATCAAGCATTGAGAAATATTGATGATATACAAGCAAATCAAATGAGTAAGGTAACTGGAGGTATGAATATACCAGGGTTATTCTAGTAGGTGATATTTATGCAAGTTTATACAGGTCCAATAACGAGACTAATAGAAGAATTTTCAAAGCTTCCAGGAGTTGGAAGAAAGACTGCTCAAAGGTTGGCTTTTCATATTATTAATATGAATACTAATGATGTGGAGGCTTTATCTAAGGCAATTATAGACGCAAAAAGAGAGATAAAGTATTGTTCAATTTGTTGCAATATAACAGATACAGACCCATGTAGTATGTGCTCAAATAAGAATAGGGACTCTAGTACTATATGTGTGGTAGAAGATCCAAGAGATGTTGCAGCTATGGAGAGAATAAGAGAATTTAAAGGACAATATCATGTATTAAATGGAGTTATTTCTCCAATGGATGGTATTGGACCAGATATGTTAAAAATAAAAGAGCTTATACAAAGGCTTGGTAATCAAGATGTAAAAGAAATAATAATGGCTACAAATCCTACTATTGAAGGAGAAGCCACAGCTATGTATATTGCAAGATTAGTAAAGCCAATGGGAATCAAAGTTACTAGGATAGCTCATGGTCTTCCTGTTGGAGGAGATTTAGAATATGCAGATGAAGTTACAATATCAAAAGCATTGGAAGGTAGAAGAGAAATATAAAAATCGAGGTTATAACCTCGATTTTTGTAATTTTTTGGAGTTAAATTTAGATTAATTTTGATTTAGATTTATTGAATAAATTTCTTCTGTATTGTATAATTTGTTGTATAAATCATTTAAAAATTTTGATAGGGGTGCAACATGAAACCAATTATGAACTTAGAAGAACATAATGCAATGAAGGAAAAAAGAGTTAAAAAAATGAAATCAAAAGACAAGCCTAAATATGATGATTTTGAGAATATAAGTTTTTCTAACAAGAAAAAAACTAAGAAAACTCCAAGAAATAAAAACACTGAATTCAGAAATAACTATAAAAACTATCAGTATGATTATGAAGAAGATTTTTATGAACCAATCTAGTAATTAAATAATTAGAAGATAAAAAATCCCTAATAGGTACACTATAGGGATTTTATTTATTGTATTAATCAGAAATTATACTTAATACTAAATTAGCTATGTTTTGGGCTGAATTTGACTTTCTTATAGATTTTATATTTTTCTTTAACATTTCTAGCCTACTAGAGTCATCTATTAAAACTTTTAATAATATTGATAAATTATATTTCTTTGTAGTTCTAAGTGCTGCACCACAATTGGATAAGAAATCAAGATTTTCTTCTTCTTGTCCAGGTATATAATATGGAACTATCATGGGTACATCTTTTAAGAGTGCTTCAGTTGTAGTAAGTCCGCCAGGCTTACTGACTAAAACATCTATAGAAGCTAAAATGTCATTCATTTTATCAGTATATCCAAGTACACATACATTTTTGTCATGATAACGAGATACAAGTTTTTTTTCAATTTTCTCTTTTAAACTTTCATTTCTGCCAGTTATTACAAGTATCTGAAAATCTCTATCTGTATCTAATAACTCATCAAGAGTTTCTTTTATATTTCCAGCTCCAAAGCTGCCGCCCATAAGTAAAACAGTTAATTTATCAGGAGATAAATTTAGTTCAGAAAGAACAATTCTTTTGTCTCTATGAGAATGGAACGATTTTTCAACAGGGATTCCAAATGTTCTAATTTTACTAGGTTCAACTCCATCAAATACTAATAATTCCTTTACATACTCATGACCAACAATATAGTAGTCAATCTCATTTTGTATCCATGTGGAATGAGTAGTATAATCAGTTAATACAGAAATAAGAGGAGGAACATTAATAGTACTTGTATGATGCTTATAAAAATGATCAGTAGAAGCATTTGTTTCATTATTATGTAAGTTAAAATTTTTTTTCAATGTGCTTAAAGCAATCATTGGAAAAGGATGTGTACCTATAATTAAATCTGGTTTTGTGTTTCTAATGAGTTTTTTTAATTTTTTTGCCATAAATGTAATTATTAGATTACCTTTAAATTCATTTTTTGATAAAAGATTTGTTTCAGATAATCTATATACACTTCCATATGCTTTGGGTGTATATATGGCAGATTTTTCATATCCTCTTGAAATTATTTTATCCATTATGTTATTGACTAATTTCAAACTATCTATTATTTCGCATTCAACAGGCTCTCCGTCAATTGTTTTGGATGTAAGTTCTTCTTTAATAGCTAGAGCCGCTCTATTATGTCCACCACCAGTAGAAGCAGACATGATTAATACTTTTTTGCTCATAATAAAATCCTCCTAAAATGTAGCATAGTATTTATATAATACTTTGATATGTAAAAATTGTCATTCTCAATCAAATTATTGATAAATCATTTTTTAATAATAATCTAATACAAGATTACAAAAATTACAAGTGAAAGAAATGTAAATTAATTTTAAAAAAATGTGTATTACTACAAATAAAAAATTTAAATTATAGAATAAAAAGGAAAATTGGGCATAAAATATATATTAGTCCTATGAAATAAGGACTTTTGTTTATCATTAATTTATGAGAGTTAAGCTGATAAAACATAGAAAAATTAAAAATCTTAAAAAAAATAAAAAATTATATTGACTTGGATAAATAAAGGTGATATAGTATTACTTGTCCTTAAGAAAAGGGCAAACATGAAAAATGAACTTTGAAAATTAAACAGTAGGTTAATTTATAAAACAAGAAACAAACCATAAAGCCAGATATTTTGATAACAATAGTATCTGAGCCTGATAAACTTTTATTTGAGAGTTTGATCCTGGCTCAGGATGAACGCTGGCGGCGTGCCTAACACATGCAAGTTGAGCGATTTACTTCGG
>NZ_JAGWCY010000024.1:0-8529 GCF_020657785.1 Clostridioides sp. ZZV14-6154
ATAGCATTATCAATATTTTTTTAACTTTTTTTAACATAAAAACCCTCCTTTGAATATTATTTAATTATCCTAGAATGTAGGATATTTTAAATGTCAACATGAATTTTATAAACTGAATCTTTCAGTGGAAATTTTTTGTATATTGAATGGTCTAATGATTTATAAGAAACAGAGTCAATAGTCAAATATGTAAGAGAAGATAATAAACACAATATTAATGCTATTATTATGCCTTTTCTACTTTTGGTAACAAACATATTATGTAATCTTTTTTCAAATCCTTTGACTCTATGTAAACCAGTAGAAAATTCATTGTGTATATTTGTATTTCTTTCAATTGAGTTTACAACAGTCATAGCATAACTTTGTCTATCCTCAAGACTACAATCTTTTAAAACTGTTTCATCACAATGCATCTCACAAATATTTTCTACAACTCTATCTAATAGATATACAAGTGGATTAAACCAATAAACACATTTTAAAAATAGGATTAAGTATCTAATATACAAATCTTTGCTTTTATAGTGAGTCAATTCATGTCTTAAAATCCAATTTAATTCTTCTAAAGAATAATCATGTGGAGGTAAAAGAATATATTTTTCAAATAATCCAAAACAAGAGGGATTATCAACTTCATAGGTATATTTCAGTTTTATATGTTCTTTTATTTTAAATTCATTTAATAAATTGCTATAAAGTTTATTTACTTCTATTTCTTCAATATCATATGATAAGTCAACTATTAAGCCTTTGAATTTCAAATATCTTTTGATTGTTCTGATAAAAAGTAATAATGCAATGGTAACCCAAACAAATACAATAATATTTTTAATATTTTCATTGATTGGGAATGTATCTATATTTGAATTAACAAGTAAACTTTTAGTATTTAACTTACTAGTGGAAGACATTGTATATGTGTATGTAAATGGAAAAACCAATTTAGCTATAACAATCATCCAAATATAATAATTAAGTTTTTTACTAAAATTTTTAAGTAAAGTTGTATTCAAAACTATTAAAATACAAATAATTAAACTGCTTATAAGTGTTGAACGAAATAAATTTTGTAAAATTAAATTAACCATATAATCTACCTATTTTATTTTTTATTTTGCATATCTTTAATAAAGCTTTTAAATGTTTTTATTTCTTCTTTGCTAAATTCTTTTTTACTCATTGATTGAAGTAAACTTGTAACAGATTCATTATGTATGTTTTTTAAAAAATCAAAAGTTTCATATTGTAAATAGCTTTCTTTATCAACTAAAACAGTATATGTCGTATATGTTGAATGCTTTTTAGCAGATAAAAAATTTCTTTTTACTAATCTTGATAAAAGTGTAAGTGTTGTGGTCTGCTTCCACTCATGACTCATTATAGAAACTATGTCTTGTGATGTCAATACCTTGTCAGATTGCCAAAATAGCTTCATTATCTTCAATTCAGAAGGTGGTATTTTTTTAAACATAATTAATTCCCCCAGTGCCTTTTTAAAGTTTTTTAATTTTACTTTCATTCTATAAAAATAGAGTGCAAGAGTCAAATTAGTATAATTGTTTTATTCTACAATTATAGAACAAAGTGACCAAAAAGTTCTCTACATAGGTAGAATACAAGGTTTAAATATTTTTAGTTTATTAAAAAATATATGTATTTGTGATTGAGTAAAAACAAGCATAAAAATAAAAAAAAGTAATATTTACTGACCTACAACTGACAAAATGCCTAAAATAAGATTTGAATAAATAGGCTAATATATTGAAAATACTATGTCTTACAAAAAAATGGCATAAAATGTAATCTTTTATGTCCTTTTCTACTGACATGCAAAAAAGTCTTGTAAGTATTGCAATGACTTAGATATAGGGTATTTGAATGTGGAATTGTCGTTTTGTAAAAGAAGTTACCTAAAATAGTAAAAAATATTATTAGTTGATATAAATTATCATGAAAAATACATCCATTTCCATAAGAAAAAAATTTTTGTCTGCATGTAAAAATAGCTATCTCAATGCGTACAAACGTTCTATATTTATAGAGTTATTTGAATGTAAATTATATTTAATATAATATGTTTATCAGCTAAATAGGGGGGTGTATATGGTATATGTAAGTAGAGTAAAAGTTTTCTTTTAGTGTAGTACTTTCATTTCCATCACACAAAAAGTCCTAAAATCGTAAGGTCAAACTACCCCTTAATTAATGGTATTATAAAGTTTATTTTTTTGTTTTGCAATCATGTTTTTAGTCTGTAAATATAGTATTAATAAACTGATTCAAGGATGATTTCGTAAGGGGTGTGGGGGATGATAGATAGAGTTAACTTATATAAAAATGTAAAGCTAGATACAAGTAAGTTTAGTTTAAAGCTAAAAAAGAACTACAATGAATATATAGATTTCAAGACAGGAGAAGTAATTGAATATATTTCATCTTATATACTTGCTTGGAATGGAGTAAGATTTCTATATGCCGTAAATTCAGAGAGAATATATGTAACTGGTAGGCTTGTAATGCTACTCAAACAAGGTAATCATGTACACAATGTAGATGACTTATATAACTATAGGGAAGAGATAAGGCAAAAGGTAAATTATAAGCTTAAAGAGTTATTTAACATAGAGTTAGACATATTAGAGTTTACAGTTGCAAGCATGGAGGTAACATTTAATATTTATAATGTAAATGCAGATTTATATTTAAGACTATTTAATCAAATTATAAAAGACAAAGCTGATAGTAGATATATTAACTACGTAGATAAAAATAACATAGACACAAATACGAGCGTTTATATAAAGTCTAAAAATAATTATAAGAGCAACATAAATAAAACATACACTATTAATTTCTACAACAAATTAGAGCAACTTAAAACATTAAAAAGTAAAGTAGATATGTATAAGAGTAGTATAAATATAAATGAGATTGATTTGGAGCTTGCGACTAATACTTTAAGATTAGAGGTTAAGTGTGCAAATTATGAACTCAAAAAGTATGGTAAGACATTTAAAACATACTATGATGATATATACATATGCAGAGATATAGTTCTAACTAAGTATAAGAGATTCATCTGTAGCACTAGACTAGACTTTTACAATTACTTTGAAGCTAAAAAAATAGTACAAGAAACAAATAAGTTGAAGAAGAATAGTAAAAAGAAGCTATTGCAATATTTAGAACTAAGATATGCTAAAAAGAAAAAGTATAGCAAGGAAGAATTAAAGAAATATTTTAAGATGTTAGAAGCTTTAAACATAGCACCTGCACTTATTCCGACTATTTACAAAACAAACAAACTAGAGAGTCCAATTAGATTGCTAGATAATAAATTGTTTGATTTAAAGGATGTTCATAGATAGAATAAGAATATAATTGTAATACATATGTATTACAATTATATTTAAGAGGTGAAATATTATGAACTGGAATGATTTAAAAAAATGCGATATTAATGACATTGTAGGATATATAAATGAAAAATTGATTAAATACAAAAGTCTTAAAAAAGTTTCAGATAAATTAGAGATTAATGAAAGCACAATAAGAAAATATCTAAATAGCAAGGGTTACAGAAGAAAAGAAAATCAATTCGTACTTTTAGAATACACATGTAATCCCCGAAGTAATACAGCTAAAAATAAAGAAAATAATTCAATTAGCAATCATGATGATATAAGTAATATAGATGTAATATCAACTCCAAAATTAAAAGAAAATATGCTTTATATATCACAAGAAACAGAAACTTTAAAAGAAATGATAGAATGGTTTAAAATTAATAAAACTGGTAAATCAAATTCAGATGTTATTGAATTAAGAGAAGGAATAAATATAGATTTACCTGAAGCACCAATTAAAAGAACTACTATTAGAATTAATGAAAAGATATGGGACGAGTTTGATATTTTGGTTGAAGAAAATAAACCATATGATAAGCATGACCTAATGGGACAAGCCTTAAAAGAATTTATTGATAGATATAAAAAATAAAAATATTCTCAGAATAAAGGTAATTATTCTGAGAATATTTTTATTTTATTGACAAAATAATTCTACTATTGTACAATCACATTAATGATACTACATAAATAGAATGTTAATTTAACAATATTTACATAAAAAGTTTATACATTTCAAATCACTTACTTAATTTAATTACTCATATCACATAAGTCCAAATAATAAATTAAATTTGTTTAAAAAGTAATGCTTCAGTTAAAATGAGTTTGAATTTTTTAGTTCTTTTACTAAAATCAATGTTTTGTTTCATTTTCAACGATTTATGCTACAAAATATTATACATTAAGAAAACTAAGTATGGGTACTAATTTCGGTTTTACCGATTTAGCTATACAATAAACTCATTTAAATATATTTGAGTTTAAAATTGAATTACATAACTTAAAAAAGAGGGGGATTTAATTATGTTTAAAAAATTTAAAAAAGCACTTTTATGTTGTATATGTGCTTCAGTTGTCATTGGTGGCACTAATATCGTAAGTTATGCAACAGATGATATTACTGAAAAGGAAAAAGAATCTATAAAAAGTACAGTAGAGACCTTTGTAAAAGAGGATTATAATTTTAATGGTGGAAAAAATAATTTTTCAACATTAGGCTCGGATGACTTTAAAGAGTATTTAAAAGCTAGAAATGATTTTAAACAAGCTAATAATGACTATCAAGATTATAAACCAATTGATTCAAAGTATACTTTTGATTTTGAAAAAATAGAAAAAGATAGTGATAATGTTAAAGTCGATGTTTATGTGTCAGAAACTTTTTCTTATGACTTAGAGGGCAAAAGAGAAAATGATGCTTCTGCAGGAAATGAATATGATATTTATCTTACTAAAATAGGTGATTCTTGGAAGATTATGTCTGCAACAATAGATGTAGGTGTGGATCCAATAGATTGTTTCTTTGATGTAAATCAAGAATTTGGATATGTACAAAAAAATAAGATTGATGCTAATACAAGAAAAGATAATCTAAAAAAAATGTTAGATAAGATTGAAGAATTAAAGGTTAATATATCTTCTGAACCTCCAGTATCTTTAGAAGATGTAGATCCAAACTTAAAGGAAGAGAGTACTCCGAAACTTGGAGCTATAACTAGTAGCCAACGTCAAGCTATTTATGACTATGCATATGCCTATAGAGAAAGTAGACGTAATCCTAACTATCTTTCATTTAAAGCTGATTGTGCAAATTATGCATCTCAAGCACTGAGAAAAGCTGGTGCAAGAGCTGATAAGAGTCATTCTATAAAAATAGATGGGAAAAATAGAACTTGGTCATTAGAACCAGATTCAATACATATACAACCAACTTATGGAGATGCATGGGCTCAAGCACATTATTTAAGAGCGTTTGTTGTTAGAAATGAAAATGGTTATAGAGGTCCTGGAGGACATGCAATCGAATATGGTTCTACTCTTCAACTAGGTGATTTAACTTTTATACATAATGGGACATGGTTTCATACATATATAGTAGTTGGGCCAGGTTCTAATTTTAAAATAGCAAGTCATACTGCTGATAGATGGATGGTTCCTATTAATACAGCAGCTCCTTCAAGTCAATATGATAGATCTTATGTTCATTTAACAACTTTAAATTAGAAAATAGAACGGATTAAATTATAATTTAATCCGTTTTTATTTTCTAATTTATCAAATAATTATTATAGGAGGAAATCTAATGTCTAATGTATTGAAAAAAATAGTCTTTCTTGTTTTAGTTGTTTTTCTTGTTATAGGAATTCTATTTATTATAAATAACAAAAATTCTATTTCTAAAGAAATAGAAAATCAAATAATTGAGAATGAACTCAATGAAAATGATAAAAATTCTATAAAAAAGGTAGTAGAGATATTTGTAAAAGAGGATTATAATTTCAATGGCGGAAAAAACAATTTTTCAAATGTAGGCTCTGATGGTTTCAAAGAATACTTAAAAGCTAGAAATGATTTAAAAAAGGCTAATAATGACAATCAAGCTTATAAAGTGATCAATACAGAGTATACCTTTGATTTTAAAAATATAACAAAGAATAGTAATATTGTTAATGTTAATTTATACGTATCAGAAACTTTTTCTTATAATTTAGAGGATAAAATAGAAAATAATGCTTCTGCAGGAAATGAATATGATATTTATCTTACTAAAATAGGTGATTCTTGGAAGATTATGTCTGCAACAATAAAAGTAGAAGAAGATCCAGTAGATTCTTATTTTGATGTTAATAAGGAATTAGGTTATTCAAATGGTAAAGAATTAAAAGATGTAAATGTCAAACAAAATCTAAAGAAGATGTTAGACAAAATGAATGATATAAAAACAAAATTATAAAAAAAAAAGAAATATAGAAAAATTTGCTAGTAAAATTTAATAACTAGAATTATAATTAACTTATATTAAAAAATTAAATATAAAAAAAGACTACTGCTCGTATTAGGTTGACAGACCTTATAACGAGTTAATACCAACTACCGACGAATAGTTAAGTAACAGTAATCTTTTACTATAAGTTACATACTAAATGTTTTGACAGAACATAGAGTATATAAAATATAGCTGTTATCTTCTTAGATATACATAAATTATAAGAGATGAAAGAAAAAAAATCAAGATGATAACGATAAAAGATAAAAATTACGGACTTGTTCAGATAGTAGGACAAGTCTTTTTTAATGTGGTTTTATGAGGAGGAGTATTTGACCAAGAGCAATAGGGACACCCGACAGGGAACACCCTAAAGAGCCGACAAAATACTGGGATTAAGTTTCCACACCATATAAATATGTCTGGTACCATATTGAAGGGGTGAGAGTAGTAACTAGGCACTACAAAATATAAGAGCTAGGGGAGGCAACACTTAGTGGAAATACTCAAATATACTGTCTATTGTCGGGGTGTTGGTAGACTGTGTTAAATCACAAAGTGGAGTATTTACTTGTATCAGTCCAACGTTGTGTGGTCGTAACACACCAATCCTATTGGGTTTGAATGATATGGAAAGTAACCACGGACAGTAGTTCGTGGGTAACTGCGTCCAATTACAAAGCCTTTAGGTTTGCATTAAAAGAATAAGTAGTCAATAAGATTTAAAACATGTATAACAAAATTCGATATAGGTCAAGTCCCTTCTGACTTGGCATATTGAGAATGCGTTAGTAACAACTGAAAGCCGTAGGTTGAAGGCGTAAGTAACCGTTAGGTTATAATGTTATGTAACATATGTAATTAGTATGTATCAAGTATTTAAAGTAATAACTGATTAAAACTAGATACTAAACTGGTGTAACAATCGTTTTGGTGAGTTTCGCTAAGGATTATATATTGTTAAAAGATAGGAAATTTTACATTAAAAAATATGTGTTTTTGGTGGTCTGATAGTGGTCTAAGTGTGTATTTTTGAGTGATTTTATGACCCCAAAAAAATGACCTATAAAATAGATAGTATTTTGATTTTAACCAAAGAGTTTTACTAGGCTTTTCCTAGTTCTCCATGTTCATGAAATAAATGAAATTTATGTAATATGGGGGCAAAAACTCCTTATGCTCTTTTTTTAAAAATAACTTTACAAAACAAACAAATAAGGGCTTATAAAAATAAATAAATACTGGAATATAAAAAAGAAAGTTATAAGGGCTTACAGAGGCACACAGAGCCTTAAAAACATACTTCAAACTGTAAAATTATGTAATTAAAATACTCGTTTTATCATATTTAATTTTACAGAACTTTATTAATAAAAAAGTAGGCAGCTTAAAAAAGTCACCCATTTAAGGTGACTTAATTTTTATATGTAAATTAATAATTGTGATACTATTTTACAAGTGTGCCACATATGCTAATCTTTCCCATGTTCTTGCTCCAACAATACCGTCAACACTTAAACTATTGCTTGATTGGAAACTTCTAACTTTTGTATATGTTTCACTTCCGAATTGACTGTCAACACCTAGAGAATAACCACAAGCTTTAAGTAATATTTGTACTAGATGTACGGGATTACCACTTTCTACTTTATTATACCCTACTAGAGTTGATGTTTTAACAGTATAATTTTTTGTACCAGTTACTTTAAAATATGTGCCATAAAAAAATATATCAAAACCATCTTGACTACCTTTATAATTTTTTAATCCATAACTTTGCATTTCATCAGCTGGTATAAATATTTCAGCTTTAGCTGATGGTGTTATGCCTAGCTCATCACATTTATTTTTATATTTTTCTTTAATTTGTTTTGGAGCATTATCATAAGTAAAGGTATAACCTTCAATATGAATTGTCCATAATGGCTTGTCTGTTTCTGTGTAAGTAGAATTTGTTTCAGTATCTGCGAATGCAATACTGCTTGTTAATGCAAATAAACAACATAGCATTATCAATATTTTTTTAACTTTTTTTAACATAAAAACCCTCCTTTGAATATTATTTAATTATCCTAGAATGTAGGATATTTTAAATGTCAACATGAATTTTATAAACTGAATCTTTCAGTG
>NZ_JAGWCY010000025.1:0-5625 GCF_020657785.1 Clostridioides sp. ZZV14-6154
TCCTGAGCCAGGATCAAACTCTCAAATAAAAGTTTATCAGGCTCAGATACTATTGTTATCAAAATATCTGGCTTTATGGTTTGTTTCTTGTTTTATAAATTAACCTACTGTTTAATTTTCAAAGTTCTTTATGTTTATGCCCTTTTCTTGAGGACAAGTATTACTATACCAACTTTTTCTTTTAGAGTCAACAACTTTTTTTACATTTTTTATTTTTAAATTACCACTTTACCTCTCTATTGTAATATTATCCACATTATAAACAACTGATTCATATTGCTTTAACTTATTATATTAAATATTATCCACATTATAAACATATTTATCCACATATTACATAATTTATTATTTTTTGAATAAAGATAAATCCATATGTATAATCATTTCTCATTAGTCTGCTTATTTATATGATAAAATATGTTTACAACTTGAAAACTTTAGTTGAAAATGCTTACTTTAGTAGCAGCATTATTTTATCTCAAAAATATTAATAATAATATTAGTAGTAATAATAGTACACAAGCATATAATTTTATTAAAGTATTTATCAATACCTTAATATTTACTTCATAAATTTGTAGATTAACTAAAACGCTCACAATCTAACTAAATATTTTAGTTTCCTAGCCGAGAATCGATTAAACAATTTTTAATTTTTGAAACTCTGTCTAAAAAGAATATACATTAAAACAAACTAATATATTATAAAATCAAAGCTATAACAGTTAATCTAATATAATTACATTTTATATAGCACATAATTAAACAAAAACTTTTTACATAAAAATAGACGAATGTAAATATATTTTTACATTCGTCTATTTACGTTCTATTCTGCTATAGATAAATCGTCTTTCATATACTGCTCAATTAAAAACACTTTTTTATACTTTAGGCTCTTCTGAACATCAATTATTCTTTGATTTGATGAACCTCTAAATTTTAAACTTATATCTTTTTTTTCATCTATAAATCTTCCGTCTACTAAAACATCAATCTGCTTTAATAGGTTCAAGTTTTTGAAATATGCACTATTTTTTTTATCTAGTAGTTGTTCAAATGTAAATCCTGTATAGGACCATACATCTAATCCAGTCTTTTTAGCTTCTTTTGCTATTTCTTCTAATGGTTCTGGTTGTAAAAATGGCTCTCCACCTGATAGTGTAATACCCTTTTGTAATTTTAGTGACTTTATCTCATTTATAATTTCTTTTGTATCCATATAAAAGCCACCACATAAATTATGTGTTTGAGGATTATGACATCCTTTACAATTATGAACACATCCTTGAGTCCATATTACCATTCTTAACCCTGGTCCATCAACTATACTGTCATGACTTATAGTAGATGACATTCTTATCTTCATAACTTATTCCTCCAAATAAAACTATCTATGTTTTACCCTATCTTTAACTTCAGCTTTTTTTGCATTATTAAATCTGTCAACTGTACCAACTAAATATCCTGTTATTCGTCTTATTCTTTCAAATTTAATATCACTTTCATCTTCATTTCTTCCACATACAGGACATATATTACTTGCTATTACTCCTGAGAAACCACATATAGGGTCTCTATCTACTGGATGATTTATACTTCCGTATCCTATACCCAAATCTTTCATTGCTTTTATGACAGTTTCAAAAGCTTCTAAGTTATCAGATGGATCTCCATCTAGTTCTACATATGTTATATGACCTGCATTAGTAAATTCATGATATGGAGCTTCTATCTCAATTTTGCCATATGCACTTATATTATAATAAACCGGAACATGGAATGAATTAGTATAATACTCTTTATCTGTAATACCTTTAATTTCTCCATATACTTTTTTGTCTATTTTAGTAAATCTTCCTGAAAGACCTTCTGCTGGAGTACCCATTAAAGAGAAATTTAATTTATATTTGTCTGTAGCTTCATCCATTTTATGTCTCATATATGATACTATTTTTAGTCCTAACTCTTGTGCTTCCTTACTTTCTCCATGATGTTTACCTGTAAGAGCAATAAGGCATTCTGCTAAACCTATAAACCCAATAGTCAATGTTCCTTGCTTTATTACTTCTTTTAATGCATCTTCTGGTCCCAAATCATCAGAATCTTTCCACACACCTTGCCCCATTAAAAATGGGAAGTTTTTCATTTTTTTATTTCCTTGAACTTCAAGACGCTCTAATAATTGTTCTATAATTAGGTCCATTTTCTCATCTAGTTCTTTAAAAAACTCATCTAAATTAGTTTTATCATTTTTTATAATTCCATGTTTTATACCTAATCTTGGAAGATTGACAGTAGTAAAAGATATATTTCCTCTGCCACTAACTGTTTCTGGTCCACATACATTACTAAGTACTCTTGTTCTACAACCCATATATGTAGCTTCTGTATCTGGATCTCCTGCTTTATAATATTTAGCATTAAAAGGAGCATCTAAAAAGCTAAAGTTAGGAAATAATCTTTTAGCTGATACCCTACATGATAACTTAAATAAATCATAATTAGGATCTTCAGGATTTAAATTTACACCTTCTTTAACCTTAAATATCAATATTGGGAAAATTGGTGTCTCTCCATTACCTAAACCTCTTTCTTGTGATAATAATAGATTCTTAGTTACCATTCTTCCTTCTTCAGAAATATCTGTTCCAAAATTTACACTTGAAAATGGTACTTGTGCACCTGCTCTAGAATGCATTGTATTTAAGTTATGTATAAATGCTTCCATAGATTGATATGTCTTTTTATCAGTTTCTTTATATGACTCTTCAAATGCAAAGTTTTGCATGTTCTTTATAAGTTCTTCATCAATATTAAATGTTTCTCTTAGTTTTTCTTTTTCAGAGTTTAAATACAATTCATCTTTTTTAAGACCAACTTTTTTATTTGTTTCTTTCTCTGTTCTATATACTATGTCCTTTATTGCTTCATTATTTTCAATTCCTTTAAACAATTTTAATGCTTTAGCTAAGTTTCCTATGTAGAATTTTTTAAATGTCTTATACACACCTTCAGACAAACCATAATCGAAAAATGGTATACTTTGACCTCCATGTTGATCATTTTGATTACTTTGTATCGCAATTGCAGCTAAAGCTCCATAACTCATTATATCTTGTGGTTCTCTTAAGAAACCGTGACCAGTTGAAAAACCATCCTCAAATAGTTTTTTAACATCTATCTGACAACAAGTTAATGTTCCCATATTTAAAAAGTCCATATCATGTATATGTATATCTCCATTATCATGTGCGAAAGAATGTTCTGGCTTTAATATATGAGTCTTACAAAATTCTTTGGATACAGTACTTCCATATTGTAACATTGTTCCCATAGCTGTATTACCATTGATATTTGCATTTTCTCTTTTTATATCAGCATCTTCTGCATCCTCAAAAGTAATTTCCTCTATTGCCTTCATTAATCTTGTTTTTGAATTTCTTATTCTACTTCTTTCAGTTCTATATACTATGTACTCTTCACTAGTTTTTGCATGACCTGTTTCTATAAGAACCTTAACTACAGAATTTTGTATGTCTTCAACACTTGGAACTGATTCAGAATATTTATGATTTAGCAACTTTATTACTTCTTGAGTTAGTTGCTCAGATAACTTATAATCAGGTACAATACCTTCTCTTTCTGCAACATTTGTTGCTGCTAAAAATATAGCTCTTGTTATTCTATCTTCATTAAATGGAATCACTCTTCCATCTCTCTTTTTTACAAACTCAACCAATTAAAAAAACCTCCTATTACTATATATTGTATTTTATTAATCTACATACCACTATATGTAGTATATTAAGTCTAAAAAAATCCCCTTCAACTAAGTTAAAGGGATTATCTTAATAATTACTATATTAAGATTATCAAATTTGTACATAATAGTCAAACTAACGCAAATCATTGCAAATACTATGTAGATATTTTGAACATCAGCGTTTGTAACAACTTTGGAAGTCAAAATTTTTTTCTCTTTTTTTTACACTAATTTTAGGCAAAAAATACTTATTTTCATATGTATTAATATATATATCTACAAATTTCCTTATGTACATTTTTCAAATTTGTCGTATAATATAAATAATAATTTAAAAGGGGGCATTTTATGTTATCAAAAAGACTAAACTTTATAACTCCATCCTATACAATAGGTATTAGTTCAAAAGTTAAAGAAATGGAAAGTGACGGAATTAAAATAATCAACCTTAGTATAGGAGAGCCTGATTTCAATGTACCTAATGTTGCAAAATCTTATGGAATTGACTCTTTAAATAAAGATTGTACTAAATATGATTTAGTTCCTGGATTGAAAATACTTAGAGAAGAAATCTGTAAAAAACTTATGGAAGAAAATAACTGTAGATATTCAATAGATGAAATAGTTATATCAAGTGGAGCTAAAAATTCTATAACAAACACTTTGCTAGCGTTAACAGATGATGGAGATGAAGTGTTATTGCCAAAACCATATTGGGTTAGTTATCCTGAAATGGTTAAATTAGTTAATGCTATTCCAGTTTTTATTGACACTAAAAAAGAAAATGGATTCAAATTAACAAAAGAAGAACTTGAAAAATCTATAACAAGCAAAACAAAAATTCTTGTAATAAATAATCCTTCAAATCCTACTGGTAGTGTCTATACAAGAGATGAGTTGATTGAAATTGTAAAAGTATGTATACAGAATAAAATATATATTTTGGCAGATGAAATATATGAAAAAATCTGTTACACTGGAAATTTCACATCAGTTGCTTCATTAAGTGAAGAAGCAAAAGATATAACTATAACTGTAAATGGTTTTTCTAAATCAGCTGCTATGACTGGATTAAGATTGGGCTATACTGCTTCTAATAAAGCCATCGCTAAAGCAATGAGCTCTATACAAGGACATCTTATATCACATCCAAGCTTAACATCACAATACATAGCATATGGAGCTTTAAAAGATTGCTCGACTGATATATATGATATGGTTAAAACATATAAATCTAGAAGAGATTTAATCACATCTAAATTAGATTATATCGAAAATGTAGAGTATGTAAATCCAGATGGTGCGTTTTATGCTTTTATAGACCTTTCTAAGATAGCTGAAAAGTTTAAATACAAAGATAGTTTTTCTATAGAATTTTGTAATCAATTTTTAGAAGAATACAATGTAGCAGTTGTTCCTGGAATAGCATTTGGTATGGATAAATATATTCGTATATCTTATGCTTGTAATGAAAATACTTTCTTGGATGGATTAGATAAATTAAAAGAATTTGTATCTAAGATAATGGCATAATAATTTTAATCAAACAATTTTTAAATTATAAGATATTAGATGATAATTAATAGATTGTGTATCTATATAATATATTTAACATCGTAATTAAAAACTTAAATAAAATAAAAACCTATTGATTTTCATATCAATAGGTTTTTATTTTATTTCTTATATTAATCTAGAATTTTATTTTAAACTTTAAATCAATACGACAAATAAAAAAATTACGTGGCTACGTCCTACTCTCCCAGGCAGTTTCCCACCAAGTACCATCAGCGCTAGAGAGCTTAACTTCTGTGTTCGGAATGGGAACAGGTGTATCCTCTCTGCTATTGTAACCACAT
>NZ_JAGWCY010000026.1:0-2864 GCF_020657785.1 Clostridioides sp. ZZV14-6154
CCTACATGAAGCTGGAGTTACTAGTAATCGCAGATCAGAATGCTGCGGTGAATGCGTTCCCGGGTCTTGTACACACCGCCCGTCACACCACGGGAGTTGGAGACGCCCGAAGCCGATTATCTAACCTTTTGGAAGAAGTCGTCGAAGGTGGAATCAATAACTGGGGTGAAGTCGTAACAAGGTAGCCGTATCGGAAGGTGCGGCTGGATCACCTCCTTTCTAAGGAGAATTGCCTACTGTTTAATTTTGAGGGTTCGTTTTTACGAATACTCAATTAGCACTATAAGTAACGGAATAATCTGAGTGTATACGAAGGTTGTTCGTTGACGATGTGCGTTAGCACTTTGAAAACTGCATATATATTTAGTGATATGACATCTAATTTGTAATATATAAAGTTGATAACTTTTTAAAATTATCGAAGTTGATAGCTTCTAATCTATCAAACCTTTTTAACTGGTCAAGTTATTAAGGGTGCAGGGCGGATGCCTTGGCACTAGGAGCCGATGAAGGACGCGATAAGCTGCGATAAGCTTCGGGGAGTTGCACGTAAACTTTGATCCGAAGATTTCCGAATGAGGAAACTCACTTAGAGTAATGTCTAAGTATCATTAAGTGAATACATAGCTTAATGAGGGGAACTCAGGGAACTGAAACATCTAAGTACCTGAAGGAAGAGAAAGAAATTCGATTCCGTAAGTAGCGGCGAGCGAACGCGGAATAGCCCAAACCAATAAAGTTTTCTTTATTGGGGTTGCGGACATATCTTAAACGAAGAGGTATCGTAATTGAAGAGGTTTGGAAAGACCCACCACAGAAGGTAATAGTCCTGTATGTCAAACGAGAAAACTTCAGATATGATCCAGAGTACCACGGGACACGTGAAACCCTGTGGGAAGCAGGAGGGACCACCCTCCAAGGCTAAATACTACCTAGTGACCGATAGCGTATAGTACCGTGAGGGAAAGGTGAAAAGAACCCCGGGAGGGGAGTGAAATAGAACCTGAAACCCTGCACTTACAAGCTGTGGAAGCACATTTCTTGTGTGACCGCGTACTTTTTGTAGAACGGGCCAACGAGTTACGTTAAGTAGCAAGGTTAAGCACTTAAGGTGTGGAGCCGTAGCGAAAGCGAGTTTTAACTGAGCGTTCAGTTACTTGACGTAGACCCGAAACCGGGCGACCTACCCATGAGCAGGATGAAGCGAAAGTAAAATTTCGTGGAGGTCCGAACCCACGAGCGTTGAAAAGCTCGGGGATGACTTGTGGGTAGCGGTGAAATTCCAATCGAGCCCGGAGATAGCTGGTTCTCCCCGAAATAGCTTTAGGGCTAGCCTCAAGGTGAGAGATACGGAGGTAGAGCACTGAATGTCCTAGGGGGTATTGCACCTACCGAAGACTATCAAACTCCGAATGCCGTCATCTTATACTTGGGAGTCAGACTGTGGGTGATAAGATTCATAGTCGAAAGGGCAACAGCCCAGATCGTCAGCTAAGGTCCCTAAATGTAAGTTAAGTGGTAAAGGATGTGGGATTGCACAGACAACCAGGATGTTGGCTTAGAAGCAGCCACTCATTCAAAGAGTGCGTAATAGCTCACTGGTCGAGTGATCCTGCGCCGAAGATTTCCGGGGCTAAAACTTACTACCGAAGCTACGGCATCAGTAATGATGGGTAGGGGAGCTTCCCATACGGGTTGAAGCATGACCGTAAGGACATGTGGACAGTATGGGAGTGAGAATGTTGGCATGAGTAGCGAGATGTGGGTGAGAATCCCACAGGCCGTAAACCCAAGGTTTCCAGGGGAAGGTTCGTCCGCCCTGGGTTAGTCGGGACCTAAGCTGAGGCCGAAAGGCGTAGGTGATGGACAACAGGTTGATATTCCTGTACTACCGATAACCGTTTGAGAGATGGGATGACACAGTAGGATAAGCTAAGCACACTGTTGGTTATGTGTGCCCAAGCATTGAGGCAGTCAGAGTAGGTAAATCCGCTTTGACAATGCTGGGATGTGATGGGGAGCGAAATTTAGTAGCGAAGTAGCTGATTTCACACTGTCAAGAAAAGTCTCTATCGAGGTTAAAGGTACCCGTACCGCAAACCGACACAGGTGGGTGAGGAGAGTATCCTAAGGCCCGCGAGAGAACTGTTGTTAAGGAACTCGGCAAAATGACCCCGTAACTTAGGGATAAGGGGTGCCACCATACGGTGGCCGCAGAGAATAGGCCCAAGCGACTGTTTACCAAAAACATAGGTTTCTGCTAAGTCGCAAGACGATGTATAGGAGCTGACGCCTGCCCGGTGCTGGAAGGTTAAGGGGATCTGTTAGAGCAATCGAAGCAGTGAACTTAAGCCCCAGTAAACGGCGGCCGTAACTATAACGGTCCTAAGGTAGCGAAATTCCTTGTCGGGTAAGTTCCGACCCGCACGAAAGGCGTAACGATTTGGGCACTGTCTCAACAACAGACTCGGTGAAATTGTAATTCCGGTGAAGATGCCGGATACCTGCGACAGGACGGAAAGACCCCATGGAGCTTTACTGTAGCTTGACATTGGGTCTTGGTACTACATGTACAGGATAGGTGGGAGGCTTTGAAACCAGGACGCCAGTTTTGGCGGAGCCATCCTTGGGATACCACCCTTGTAGTACTGGGACTCTAACCATAGGCCATGAATCTGGTCTTGGGACACTGTCAGGTGGGCAGTTTGACTGGGGCGGTCGCCTCCCAAAAGGTAACGGAGGCGCTCAAAGGTTCTCTCAGTACGGTCGGAAATCGTACGTAGAGTGTAAAGGCAAAAGAGAGCTTGATTGCAAGACATACAGGTCGAGCAAGGATGAAAATCGGACTTAGTGATCCGGTGGTT
>NZ_JAGWCY010000027.1:0-2836 GCF_020657785.1 Clostridioides sp. ZZV14-6154
CATATCGGGAAAATCTAAGATTTTGTAAGTTATATAAACCCCCAGTGCCATGATTGATAAAATTAAACTTTGCGTCATTACAGATATAATACCTGACATAAATAAAACACTCCTTTGAAAATATTTTTATAATTTTAATTATTTGCTAATTTTGTATATAAAAAAACCACATAGTATACACAACTATGTGGTAAAAACACGAATAAGCCACATAGTATAATCTACGTGGCTCTTATATAGTTAAATGAAAACTCTATAAACAATATAGCCTACATAGATACAATCCCAAAGTTTTGCTAGTCTTAAGGGGTCTGTATCTATGTTAAAACGTAGGTACAAACCCTAGAAATAGTGGCTATAGTAATAATAATATTTTTTATTGTTTAATAAAGTATTCATAATTATCTCTCCCTTTTAATATTTTAATTAGTCAGAAAATTATATGTATTCTTGACTTGTTATAAATTATAAATTATACAATAATAAAAGTCAACTGCTAAATTTAATTAAGATACTACATAGTATATACATAGAATTTTTAAAAGAGAATACATCAATTGAAAAAAACGTTATCCTAAACTTGTAAATTAAATGGAATTTTTGTGAAAAAATATCTAATTAAAGGAAAATATGGATTAAGATAGAGCTGTAGCTATTAAAATTTATAAAAAAAAGCTGTCTAAGAAATTTAAATTTCTATTTAGACAGCTCAAATAATGATTAGAAAGTTATACAACTTTCATAATCTGTCGTCAAAATAGACGACTTTTATGGAAAATGAATAACTTTATATGCAATAAATTGCTACAATAAGTACAATTTTCAAAGGGTTAGGGTGGATAAGAGTACTTACTATATAAAGTTTTCATATTACCTACTTTTTTGAATTTACTACATTTTACTCTGCAGATTTTGCATTTTTATCTGACTTTATATACTTTATATTATCTGCTGATAGCTTTTGCATGTCAAGTGCTTTTAGTGTATCTTCATTGATTATTATTTCAGTTTCATCTAACATAGTAACAGGTATATCACCAACAGGTTTACCCTCTAACACTTCAATAGCAAGCTCTCCAGCCTTGTAACCTAGTTTTTCATAGTCTATTCCACAACAAGCTAAAGCACCAGATGATACAGAGCCTTCTTCAGAAGCTATTATAGGTATTTTGTTTTCATTAGCTACTTTAGAAACTATAGGCATAGAAGAAACTATTAAATTATCAGTAGGAACATACAAAACATCTATTTTGCCAACTAAACTAGAAATAGCTTGGTTAACTTCACTTGAAGAACTGATTCCTTTTTCAACAACTTCATAATTATTTTTCTTAGCATAATCATGTAGAGAATCAACTTGTATTTTTGAATTAACTTCACTAGTATTGTATATAACACCTATTTTCTTTGCTTTTGGAGTTAAAGTTTTAACCAATTCTAGTGTTTTATCAATTGAAAGATAATCTGATGTACCTGAAACATTTCCACCTGGTTTTTCAAGAGATTTAACTAATCCAGCCTCTACAGGGTCTGTAACAGCAGTCATGATTATAGGTATATCTTTAGTAGCATTATAAGCTGCTTGAGCTGAAGGTGTAGATATAGCATATATCAAATCTTTTTTATCAGATACAAATTTACTTGCGATACTTTGTGTAGTAGGCATATCATTTTGAGCATTTTGGAAGTCTATTTTTATATTATCTCCATCCTTATAACCTTTATCTTTTAGTGCCTTTATGAATCCCTGTTTTGCCTTATCTAAAGATGGATGTTCTACTAATTGAGTGATTCCTATATTTTTTATTTCTTTATTGTCTGTTTTTTCTTTGTCTTTTGAAGTATCAGAACCTCCATTTTGAGAACATCCAGTGAGCATTGATACTCCTAGTACTCCTGCTACAATTAAACTTACTATTCTTTTTTTATTAATCATTTTTATATCCCCCTCAAAAATTTTGTTATTATATATGTTCATATATTCATATGAATTGTTGTAGTATTGCTAAAAATATTATGATATTAAAAATATTTTATAAATAAACCAATTTGTAAATAAACTAAGATTAAATTATTGTGATAGCTATTTTTTAAACAGCATATTCAAATTTTTCTAAGATTTCTTCTATAGTCAATTTTTCTTTTTCTCTACCATTTACATCTAAAACAACTTCACCTTTATGAAGCATTATTAATCTATCTCCATATTGAAGTGCATGCTTTAAGTTGTGAGTTACCATAAGAGTAGTTATATTTTTTTCTCTTACAATTTTATCAGTTAATTCAATTACTTCATTTGATGTCTTTGGGTCAAGTGCCGCTGTATGTTCATCTAATAATAGAACCTTAGGGCTTGCTAAGCTAGACATAATTAGTGAAAGTGATTGTCTTTGACCTCCTGAAAGATACTGTACTTTAATATCTAGGTATTTTTTTAAATCTAGAGAAATTCCTTCAAGTAAGTGCTCTAAGTCATTTGTTTTATGACGAAGACATCTCTTTAAATTTAGCAATTTCCCCTTATTAAGAGCAAGAGATAAATTTTCTCTAACTGTCATAGAAGGACAAGTTCCTAAACTTGGGTCTTGAAAAACTCTACTTACTATTTGAGTTCTTCTATGTTCAGCTAAATTTGTTATATTAGTATTATCTAAAGTGATTTCACCAGAGGATTCTTTTATAAGACCCGATATTATATTTAATAAAGTAGATTTACCAGTTCCATTACTACCTATGATACTTACAAATTCACCATCTTCTATACTAAGAGATAAATTTTCAAATATAGTGTTGGGTTGACCATATGGATTTGGGAAACTCTTTGAAATATTTTTAA
>NZ_JAGWCY010000028.1:0-2177 GCF_020657785.1 Clostridioides sp. ZZV14-6154
GTACGGAGGGCTAACTTCGGAATTTAAGCCTTTGGAGAACTATACCAAATCGTAGTAGCTTAGGCAAGGCGAGGTTCAGTGAAGAAGGAAAAATCTCGATATGGATATATTTGACCATATTTTGAGTGGCAGGTTAAACATATGAAGATAAATATAAAATCAACTTTAAATGAATTTATTAAAAATAATAATCTTTTTGAGGATAATGAAATCTTATCATATCTTCCCAATATAACAATAGATACAGACTCTATAAAAACTATAATGATTAACGAAGTTGTCCCAAGTAATCCTAATGATGATTTTTATAGTTTAGATGAGCATGCTGACTACTTAAAAACTACAATCCCTTTATTCCAAAATGCAGGTACAAAAATATCTAGCATAAATGATATTTTAAATCTAGGCATATATATAACTAATGCAGTAAAATTACCTAAAACAGAATATACAATAACTCGTGACACTATTCAATCGCACATGCCTATTTTAGAAAAAGAAATTAAATTATTCAGTAATCTAAAAGTAATAATGTTGATGGGAGATGTAGCAAAAAAATCTTTTAATATGATTACTAAAAAACATACAAAAAAGAATGCAGTTCCTTCTATTTCAACATATAAACTTCGTAATAGCGAACTTTATTATGACAATTTACGAATATTTCCATCATATATTATGACTGGTGGAAACTTATTGATTGAAAAATCAAAATTCGAAATGGCCTCAGAAGATATTCAAAAAATGATAGAACTTATAAAATAATAAAAAAGTGCCTCATCAAAAACGCTTTGAGGCACTCTACTTTTCAAGCTATAATGTATAATTATATTATTCTTTTTTATAGTAAGTTTAAATTTTTCTTTAATATTATTTATCACTAACTTTTAATATTGTCCATCATTAAATAAATTAAACTTATCTATTTATCTAAAAATATATCCTTCACAGTAACGTCTGGATGGTGATACTTCTTCCTATCTGTCAAAAACGATTTTTTTATATTAATTGCCTCTTTGGGACACCAATGGAAACAGGCTAAACACCTTTCACACTCATTACCCCACTTTGGCTTTCTGTCAACTATACTTATGTTTTCTAATGGGCAAACTCTTTTGCATGTCCCACACCCATTACACTTATCTTCTGCAAAAAATTTAGTAGTGGCAATCTGCATGTTTTTACCCACTAGACGAAGTGTAAAACTGTCTACATATGACTTTAAATTGTTTTTTCCTTCTATCTTTCCACTCTCTAAGTTGTTGATACACTTTGTTATTTCTGACACTCTATTAGTAAAGTTTCTTAGTCTCTCTTCTTCAACATCTCGAGGTGTTGTCAAAGCATTTCCAGGCATATCAATTACAAAACCAGCAGATAGCTCTTTTCCTTTTTTCTTAAGTAATTTATTTATAGTAAACAAACTATGGCCAGCCACTCCATTACATGTAGCAATAGCATACATATCGGGATTACTATTAAAATTTAATTTATCTATAAAAGACTTTACTATATCAGGAACATCAGCAAAATAAACTGGAAAAACAATTACCAAGATATCTTCATTTACGTCTATATTTCTTTCTTTTCTATGTATAGCTAAAGGTATTAATTCTCCATTTTCATTTAACATTTCTTTTAAAGTCTTTGAAACCACTAAAGAGTTTCCCGTTCCAGAAAAATAATAAATCTTAGAACTCATCCTTATCCCTCTTTCTATTGTTTTGTATCATCAATGAGTTAAAAAGACTTCTTAAAACATAATTTATACTTATTTACTGAGTTTATCCAAAGCTTCAGTAAATAAAGACAGTTCCTCATCTGAAATAGATTTAAATGTCTCTGTTGCATATATGTCTGCAATTTTATTTAATGGCTCTTCTAATTCTCTGCCTAAATCTGTTAAAAATATTTGAAACTTTCGTCTATCTTTAACATCTACTTTACGAACACTGAACCTCTCATGACTAAAGTCACAGGGTTCCTGCTTCATAGAATTTTGCATACTAAAATATGTCTTACCAATTCTCCACAGGCTATCCCCGTAGTCCCTACGGTTCTTACATAAGTTATCTATCTTAAACTGTTATTAGTCTTAATCCTTCTTTTAGTATATTTATACTTGCATTTATATCTCTATCGTGAGTTACATTACAACAAGGACAAATCCATTCTCT
>NZ_JAGWCY010000029.1:0-2164 GCF_020657785.1 Clostridioides sp. ZZV14-6154
AGGTCGAAGGTGTAAGTGCAGTAATGTATTTAGCTTATCGATACTAATAGGTCGAGGACTTGACCAATATTTATTTGATGTTCATTAATTAAAATATATATGTAGTTTTTAGAGTGTTAACTCTAAAAAAGTATGAAAAAAGTATTGACAAAAATAACAAAAAATGTTAATATTATACTTGTCCTAGCAACAAGAAAGAAATGTGGTTATAATAGCAGAGAAGATACACCTGTTCCCATTCCGAACACAGAAGTTAAGTTCTCTAGCGCTGATGGTACTTGGTGGGAAACTGCCTGGGAGAGTAGGACATAGCCACGTTAGATGTTCCAAGGTAGCTCAACGGTGGAGCAACCGGCTGTTAACCGGTAGGCTGTGGGTTCGAGCCCCACCCTTGGAGCCAATATATGGCTCGTTGGTCAAGAGGTTAAGACACCGCCCTTTCACGGCGGTAACAGGGGTTCAATTCCCCTACGAGTCACCATTTGTGGGATCATAGCTCAGCTGGGAGAGCACCTGCCTTACAAGCAGGGGGTCGCAGGTTCGAGCCCTGCTGGTCCCACCATTTGCGGCCTGGTAGTTCAGTTGGTTAGAATGCCAGCCTGTCACGCTGGAGGTCGAGGGTTCGAACCCCTTCCAGGTCGCCAAATAAAAACTAAGATATATGCTGGTGTGGCTCAACGGTAGAGCAGCTGACTTGTAATCAGCAGGTTGTAGGTTCGATTCCTATCACCAGCTCCATGTAAGATTAATAACGGAGGATTTCCCGAGCGGCCAAAGGGGGCAGACTGTAAATCTGTTGTCATCGACTTCGGTGGTTCGAATCCACCATCCTCCACCAATTAAATTAAATATGCGGGTGTAGCTCAATGGTAGAGTTCTGGCCTTCCAAGCCAGCTGTGAGGGTTCGATCCCCTTCACCCGCTCCAAAAAGCGTGGGTGCATAGCTCAGCTGGATAGAGCAACGCCCTTCTAAGGCGTGTGTCCGGGGTTCGAATCCCTGTGCGCTCACCACATATATATTGGGGATTAGCCAAGTCGGTAAGGCACATGACTTTGACTCATGTATGCGTAGGTTCGAGTCCTGCATCCCCAGCCAAATAAAAATATGGTCTATTAGCTCAGTCGGTAGAGCACCTGACTTTTAATCAGGGTGTCCCGCGTTCGAGTCGCGGATAGATCACCAATGGAGAGGTGTCCGAGTGGTTTAAGGAGCTGGTCTTGAAAACCAGTGACTTCGAAAGGGGCCGTGGGTTCGAATCCCACCCTCTCCGCCAAACTAAAATAATAGGACTAAATTTGGAGAAGTACTCAAGTGGCTCAAGAGGATCCCCTGCTAAGGGATTAGGCTGGGTAACCGGTGCGAGGGTTCGAATCCCTCCTTCTCCGCCATTTAAAAAACGAGGTGTAGCGCAGTTTGGTAGCGCACATGGTTTGGGACCATGGGGCCGGGGGTTCGAGTCCCTTCACCTCGACCAACCAGGACCTTTAGCTCAGTTGGTTAGAGCGCCCGGCTCATAACCGGTAGGTCTGGGGTTCGAGTCCCTGAAGGTCCATTATTCTTCATAGGGGTGTAGCTCAGTTGGTAGAGCGTCGGTCTCCAAAACCGTGCGCCGGGGGTTCGAGTCCCTCCACCCCTGCCAAATAAAAAGGACTTGAAAAAAAACGAGTTTTAGAGTAATATAAGATAGTAAATAATATTTCGAGGTGTAGCGCAGTTTGGTAGCGCACATGGTTTGGGACCATGGGGCCGGGGGTTCGAGTCCCTTCACCTCGACCAAGTAAGGGCCTATAGCTCAGGTGGTTAGAGCGCACGCCTGATAAGCGTGAGGTCGCTGGTTCGAGTCCAGCTAGGCCCACCATTTGCCCAGATAGCTCAGTCGGTAGAGCAGGGGACTGAAAATCCCCGTGTCGGTGGTTCGATTCCGCCTCTGGGCACCAGAAATACGGCGGTATAGCTTAGTTGGCTAGAGCGTTCGGTTCATACCCGAAAGGTCATAGGTTCGACTCCTATTACCGCTACCATCTAACTATATCAATAAAGAACTTTGAAAATTAAACAGTAGGTTAATTTATAAACAAGAAACAAACCATAAAGCCAGATATTTTGATAACAATAGTATCTGAGCCTGATAAACTTTTATTTGAGAGTTTGATCCTGGCTCAG
>NZ_JAGWCY010000031.1:0-836 GCF_020657785.1 Clostridioides sp. ZZV14-6154
CATCTGCATCCTGCACGTTTCCACCTTGCCAACCCGGCTCAGACGAAATGCCAACATCTTCCCCTTGAGCAATGGGGATGAGGCCCATATGATTGTGGTTCCACATGCTGAGGAGGAGAGAGACAATAGGCTTTTAACTAACCACGAAGTGCAATGGTTGGGAGAGTGTCAGAAAGCACCAATGGCAGAAAGACCCCTTTCCTCTCAGCCGCGCCCTCCATTGCTGTAGAGGTGGAAGGCACAAAGCACTGCCTCCATCCTTCAATGGGAGACAAGCCATAAACTGTCTTGCCTCCAGCTCTTTAGGAAGCTGACAAACAACTCGCTTTCCACAGTGCTGTTACAGCATACGAGGAAACTCTCATACAAAGGCAGCTCAAATGGCATTACTTCCCAGCCCTTAACTCGCAGCTTTAGGACTTCTGCTTCTGCCGCAATTCCACCTTGCCAACCCGGCTCAGACGAAATGCCTACATCTTCCCCTTCAGCAACGGGGGCGAAGCCCACATGATTGTGCTTCCACATGCTTAGCAGGAGCAGACAATAGGCTTTTTACAAACCGCCATTGTGCACTGGGTCAGAGAGTGTCAGAATGCACCTATGTCAGAAAGGGCCCTTTGCTCTCAGCCGTGCCCTCCATTGCTCTAGAGGTGGAAGGCACAAAGCACTGCCTCCATCCTTCACTTTGAGACAAGCCATAAGATGTCTTCCCTCCAGCTCCTTAGGAAGCTGACAAACAACTCGCTTTCCCACGTCCTGTTACCGCAGACCGGTTAAATTCTCCTACCAAGTCTGCCCAAATGGCACTCCTTCCCCCCCCCTCACCCCTAGCCTTA
>NZ_JAGWCY010000032.1:0-741 GCF_020657785.1 Clostridioides sp. ZZV14-6154
TATTTTAGATTTTTGTTCATCAGAGGGGTTAATCTCTATCTTGTATGCTCTTTTCAATATCTTCATCCTCTCTAATCTTTTTCTTGTATTTTCTTAATCTATTATTCCTTTAGAATTGGCATATTGTTTAAGAAATTCAACTTGATTTTTTAAATCATCTTTTTGATTAGAGGTTGAAACCCTTGTATAAATAACTATTTTTCTATTATCTGTTTCTTTACGTATTCCTGTATATTCTAGATATTGTTCATAAGTTTTAAATATATTTCTATTTTCTAAGTACAACTCCTTAAAATGTGTACAATTAAATTGTTTTGTATTTTTAGTATTTATATAAATTTTCAAAATTTATTTACATTCATAAATTGCTCGTCCTTGCTCGTAGATATTATTTCCATAACTATCTATAGCTACTGTAAGTTTAAGGTCTTCTACTACAATCTTTCTTATAGCTTCAGCACCTAAGTCTTCATATGCAATAATTTCACATGATTTTATCGAATTTGAAATGTATGCACCAGCTCCTCCTATTGCTGCAAGATAAACTGCTCCATACTTCTCCATGCCTTGTATAACTTCTTCACTTCTTTTTCCTTTACCTATCCTGAACCTCCCATGACTAAAGTCACAGGGTTCCTGCTTCATAGAATTTTGCATACTAAAATATGTCTTACCAATTCTCCACAGGCTATCCCCGTAGTCCCTACGGTTCTTACATAAGTTATCTATCTTAAACTGTTA
>NZ_JAGWCY010000033.1:0-725 GCF_020657785.1 Clostridioides sp. ZZV14-6154
GAGCCAGGATCAAACTCTCAAATAAAAGTTTATCAGGCTCAGATACTATTGTTATCAAAATATCTGGCTTTATGGTTTGTTTCTTGTTTTATAAATTAACCTACTGTTTAATTTTCAAAGTTCTTTAAATTATTGTGGTGGGCCATCAGGGACTCGAACCCCAGACCTACCGGTTATGAGCCGGGCGCTCTAACCAACTGAGCTAATGGCCCACAATAATTTGGTGCCGAAGACCGGAATCGAACCGGTACGAGAGGTAAGTCCCGCAGGATTTTAAGTCCTGTGCGTCTGCCAGTTCCGCCACTTCGGCACATCACCTGGCTATGTCCTACTCTCCCAGGCAGTTTCCCACCAAGTACCATCAGCGCTAGAGAGCTTAACTTCTGTGTTCGGAATGGGAACAGGTGTATCCTCTCTGCTATTATAACCAGATTATTGTCTAAATTTTCATTTATCTTTTTTCTAAGACAAGTATTATAATAACATCTTTGTCTTATTATGTCAATACTTTTTTCATTCGATTTATAGCTTATAAAACTCTTAAAAATCTCTAATTATTGACAAATTTAAATACATAGAGTTAACACTCTAAAAACTGCATATATATTTTAATTAATGAACATCAAATAAATATTGGTCAAGTCCTCGACCTATTAGTATCGATAAGCTAAATACATTGCTGCACTTACACCTTCGACCTATCAACCAGATAGTCTTTCTGGGGT
>NZ_JAGWCY010000034.1:0-681 GCF_020657785.1 Clostridioides sp. ZZV14-6154
GTGGTGTCGCGAGGGGAGAGGTAGCAGGTTCGGGTGGGGTGGTCGTGTGTTGCTGGGGAGGCGTGGAGGGGTTTGTGGCGGTTGAGGGAGGTGTTGCCGGGGGGTGGGGGAGGTGGTTCCGGCGTGCTCGGCAGGTGCTTCCGGTGTCATTGGCATGTGGTTCTGGCATGTCTGAGAGGTGGTTCCGGCATGCCCGGCAGGTGATTCCGGAGTGTTCGCCAAGTGTTTCCGGCGTAGCCGGCAGGTGATTTTGCATGTCCAGCGGTCGTTCCGGCGGGTCGAGCCGGTGGTTCCGGCGTGTCCGGCAGGTGGTTCCGGTCTGTCCGGCAGGTGGTTCTGTGGTGTCCGGCACGAGGTTCAGTCTGAGAGGCTGTGCCGGCATGCCCCTCACGTGATTCCGGCTTGTCCCCGAAGTGGTGCTGGTGTAGCGGGCAGGTGATTTTGGCGTGTCCGGCAGGTGGTTCAGGCGAGTTGAGCAGGTGGCTGCGACGTGCCCGGCAGGTGCGTCCGGGGTCTGCGGCACGTGTCTCCGACACTTCTGCCTGGTGCTTCCGCCCGGCCCGACTGCTGATTCCCGCCTCGCCGGGTGGTCGTTCCGCAGTCGAGAGCACTCGGCTCTCGGCCTCCTCGGTCGTGTTTGACTGTTCGCAACGGGCTGTCTCGCGCTGTCCGCCCGAGCCG
>NZ_JAGWCY010000035.1:0-571 GCF_020657785.1 Clostridioides sp. ZZV14-6154
GGAGGCGCTCAAAGGTTCTCTCAGTACGGTCGGAAATCGTACGTAGAGTGTAAAGGCAAAAGAGAGCTTGATTGCAAGACATACAGGTCGAGCAAGGATGAAAATCGGACTTAGTGATCCGGTGGTTCTGCGTGGAAGGGCCATCGCTCAACGGATAAAAGCTACCCTGGGGATAACAGGCTTATCTCCCCCAAGAGTCCACATCGACGGGGAGGTTTGGCACCTCGATGTCGGCTCATCACATCCTGGGGCTGTAGTAGGTCCCAAGGGTTGGGCTGTTCGCCCATTAAAGTGGTACGCGAGCTGGGTTCAGAACGTCGTGAGACAGTTCGGTCCCTATCCGTCGCAGGCGTAGGAAATTTGAGGAGACCTGTCCTTAGTACGAGAGGACCGGGATGGACGTACCTCTGGTGTACCAGTTGTTCTGCCAAGGGCATGGCTGGGTAGCTATGTACGGAATGGATAAGCGCTGAAAGCATCTAAGCGCGAAGCCAACTTCAAGATAAGATTTCCCACCGCAAGGGTAAGACCCCAGAAAGACTATCTGGTTGATAGGTCGAAGGTGTAAGTG
>NZ_JAGWCY010000036.1:0-563 GCF_020657785.1 Clostridioides sp. ZZV14-6154
TATGCCAATATACTTATTAGATTCTTCTAATTGTTTTATGTCAACCTCACAACACATACTAACAAAATATTTACTTGTAGGTGTTTTTGATACAGTAGCATTTAATATTCTACCATTTATATTTTGAATCACTTTAGCCTTAACCCATTTTAATTTTGGTAGCTTAATTAGATTATCCTTAATAGTTATATTATTATTTACACACTTACTTTCAAAACTTCTTTTAGGGTTTCTTTTACTTTTGAACTTTGGAAATCCTTGATTATTACCCTTTTTAAATTCTCTAAAGAAGTTTTTATATGCACTATCTAAATCATCAATAGTAGCTTGTAAGCTGGTTGAATCAACTTCTTTAAGCCATTCATATTCTTTTTTAAATGATGGAAGTTTTTTAATTAAATCATACTTTGAATGTGATTTACCTTCTTTTTCATAGCTTTCTTTTTGAAGTGCTAACATATGATTATACACAAATCTTGAACATCCAAAAGATTTTTCTATTATTTCTTTTTGAGTTTGATTTGGATATATTCTAAACTTAAAAGCTTTCATCTGTATCATTT
>NZ_JAGWCY010000037.1:0-556 GCF_020657785.1 Clostridioides sp. ZZV14-6154
TTGGAAGAAGTCGTCGAAGGTGGAATCAATAACTGGGGTGAAGTCGTAACAAGGTAGCCGTATCGGAAGGTGCGGCTGGATCACCTCCTTTCTAAGGAGAATTGCCTACTGTTTAATTTTGAGAGTTCTTTATGAACTTCATATTTGGGGGTGTAGCTCAGTTGGGAGAGCACTTGCCTTGCAAGCAAGGGGTCAGGAGTTCGACTCTCCTCATCTCCACCATTAAGAGTATATTACTTAAATCTTCGATTTATCTAGTAGCCTCTTACATGCACTTTTAGCTTATCTTTAGACAAGCTATGTGCATTAGCACTTTAAGCAACAGAATAAACTGAACACATGTGAAGTTTGTTTGTTGGCGACGTGCGTTAGCACTTTAAGCAACGGAATTTATTCGTTGGCGATGTGCGTTAGCACTTTGAAAACTGCATATATATTTAGTGATATGACATCTAATTTGTAATATATAAAGTTGATAACTTTTTAAAATTATCGAAGTTGATAGCTTCTAATCTATCAAACCTTTTTAACTGGTCAAGTTATTAAGGGTGCAGGG
>NZ_JAGWCY010000038.1:0-572 GCF_020657785.1 Clostridioides sp. ZZV14-6154
CAGCAAAAAGAGGGAAGGGGAGGGCGGGGGGGGGGGAGGGGGAGGGGGGGGGGGGAGGGGGGGGGGGGGGGGGGAGGGGCGGGGCGGGTGCTTGTTGGTGAGTGGGGGGGGGGGGGGGGGGGGGGGGGCAGGGCACGGGGAGGGAGGGGCGGGAGGCGGGGGGGGGGGGGGGTGAGGGGGGGGGGGGGCAGGAACGGGGAGGGGGGGGGGGGGGAAGAGAGTGGGGTGGGGGCGGGGGGGGAGGGGGGGGGGGGGGGGGGGGGGGGGTGGGGGGGGGGGGGGGGGGGGGGAGGGGGGGGGGGGGGAAGGGGGGGGGGGGGGAGGGGGGAAGCGAGGGGGGGGGGAGGGGGGGGGGGGGGCGGGCGCGCGGGGGGGGGGAGGGAGAGCGGGGGGGGGGGGGGGGGAGGGAGGGGGAGGGGGGGGGGGGGGGGGGGGGCGGGGGGGGGGGGGGGCGGCGGGGGGGGTGGGGGGGGGGGGGGGGGGGGGGGGGGGGGGGGGGGGGTGGGGGTTTGTTGATGGGTTGGTTCTGTATCTTGTATAGCTATACTACTGCATCTACACACAGGCACCAT
>NZ_JAGWCY010000039.1:0-541 GCF_020657785.1 Clostridioides sp. ZZV14-6154
CGGTGGTTCGAATCCACCATCCTCCACCAAAAAAATGCGCGGATGTGGCGGAATTGGCAGACGCACTAGACTTAGGATCTAGCGCCATTGGCGTGGGGGTTCGACTCCCTTCATCCGCACCATTTTTTATTTAATTTATACATATTTATTGTGGGTGCATAGCTCAGCTGGATAGAGCAACGCCCTTCTAAGGCGTGTGTCCGGGGTTCGAATCCCTGTGCGCTCACCACATATATTGGGGATTAGCCAAGTCGGTAAGGCACATGACTTTGACTCATGTATGCGTAGGTTCAAGTCCTGCATCCCCAGCCATTAAATATTAAAGTAGGGTTCATTAGCTCAGCTGGCAGAGCACCTGACTCTTAATCAGGGTGTCCCGAGTTCGATCCTCGGATGAATCATTGGAAGTAAAATATGGAGAGGTGTCCGAGTGGTTTAAGGAGCTGGTCTTGAAAACCAGTGACTTCGAAAGGGGCCGTGGGTTCGAATCCCACCCTCTCCGCCAAATGCCCAGATAGCTCAGTCGGTAGAGCAGGGGACT
>NZ_JAGWCY010000040.1:0-540 GCF_020657785.1 Clostridioides sp. ZZV14-6154
CATAACTGACTTGATGGATATGTATTTCCTATTACAGAAATTAATCTCCCATACCAAGTAGCTTTATACTCAAGTAACCTTCTAAATTCATACCAACTAACTTCACTTATTGCACCTGCTAATTTATGATTCTTAATCATATTACTCACTTTCAAATCTTCTAAACAAATTATTTGGTTTTCTCTAATTAGCTTAGTTGATATTTGATGTAGGTAATCTCTTCTTTGATTAGTTATTCTTTCATGTATCTTAGCTACTTTAATTCTTTGCTTATTCCAATTATTACTGAACTTCTTCATCTTTGATAATCTTCTTTGTTCCAATTTCAATCTATAGCTAGCTTTTCTTAACCATTTAGGATTGTTAAATATGCTTCCATTAGAACCTATTGCAAAATCTTTTAAGCCTAAATCTATGCCAATATACTTATTAGATTCTTCTAATTGTTTTATGTCAACCTCACAACACATACTAACAAAATATTTACTTGTAGGTGTTTTTGATACAGTAGCATTTAATATTCTACCATTTATATTTTGA
>NZ_JAGWCY010000041.1:0-539 GCF_020657785.1 Clostridioides sp. ZZV14-6154
ATGTATCCTCTAAAGCTACTAAACAAGCTATTATGAATGGAGATAAAGCCTTTAAAGACTTTTTTAAAGGTGCTAAAGGCTTTCCTAAGTTCAAGAAAGAGAAAAATCAAGATGTAAAAGCATATTTTCCTAAGAATAATAAGACTGATTGGGCTATTGAAAGGCATAGAGTTAAAATACCTACTCTTGGGTGGGTAAGATTAAAAGAATTCGGATATATACCAATAAATTCAATAGTTAAGAGTGGTACAGTAAGTCAAAAATCTAGTAGATACTATGTATCTATATTAGTTGAGGAAAATGATATTCGAGTATCTAAATGTACTAATGAAGGAATAGGTATTGACTTAGGAATTAAAGATTTTGCAATATGTTCAGATAAAAAGAAGTTTAAAAATATAAATAAAACTTTTACAGTTAAGAAAGTTGAGAAGAAATTAAAAAGAGAACAAAGAAAACTTTCAAGAAAATATGAAAGTTTAAAAATAAGAAATAAAATAGAAGAAGGGAGAGCTACTCGTCAAAATATCCAAAAGCAA
>NZ_JAGWCY010000042.1:0-521 GCF_020657785.1 Clostridioides sp. ZZV14-6154
GGTTCTATAAAAATATTAGGACTTATGATTTCAAATGGACTTATAGCTTTATCTGGTAGTTTGATGGCTCAATTCTTAGGATTTTCAGATGTAAATATGGGTATTGGAACTTTAGTACTTGGAATTGCTTCTATCATAATTGGTATTACATTATTTAAGAAATTCACTTTTATTAAAAATACTACTGCAATAATTGTTGGCTCTTTCATATACCAATTCACTATATACTTTGCAATGAGTTTAGGTATGTTATCAACTGATTTAAAACTGATAACTGCCATAGTTATAATAGCTTTCTTAGCTACTGGTAATTTAAATATCTCACTAAAAAAAACAAGTGCAAAGCTAGTACCAAAAATAAATCTGAAAAAAGAGGTGTTATAGATGTTACAAATTAAAAATATTTCAAAGAGTTTCCCAAATCCATATGGTCAACCCAACACTATATTTGAAAATTTATCTCTTAGTATAGAAGATGGTGAATTTGTAAGTATCATAGGTAGTAATGGAACTGGTAAATC
>NZ_JAGWCY010000043.1:0-521 GCF_020657785.1 Clostridioides sp. ZZV14-6154
ATCTAAATTTATTGTTAGCATTAATGTTTTAGCACCACGTCTTGCAGATGCTAAACCTGCTTCTACACCTGCATGTCCAGCACCTATAACGATTACATCATATTCTTGAGCCACAATATAAGCCTCCTTATTTGATATCTTACTAGCCTTCTTTAGACTGTATTCCGTCTCATTCAATTACTATTTACCTAAGCAGAATTGACTGAATAACTGATCGATGAGTTCATCACTTGCAGTCTCACCAATAATTTCTCCTAATATTTCCCAAGTTCTAGTTAAATCAATTTGTACCATATCCATATGCATACCAGATTCGGCTGCATCAATCGCATATTGTATCGTTTGTCTTGCTTGTTTTAATAATGAAATATGTCTTGAATTAGAAACATAAGTCATATCTAGATTTTGTACTTCTCCACCAAAGAACAAATCTCGAATTTGTATTTCTAATTCATCAATACCTTCTTGTTTTAACATTGAAGTTGGAATTAATGGCGTATCGCCTATCATATCTTTAACTT
>NZ_JAGWCY010000044.1:0-510 GCF_020657785.1 Clostridioides sp. ZZV14-6154
TCCAGCGTGACAGGCTGGCATTCTAACCAACTGAACTACCAGGCCGCAAATGGTGGGACCAGCAGGGCTCGAACCTGCGACCCCCTGCTTGTAAGGCAGGTGCTCTCCCAGCTGAGCTATGATCCCATTTTTTTGGAGCGGGTGAAGGGGATCGAACCCTCACAGCTGGCTTGGAAGGCCAGAACTCTACCATTGAGCTACACCCGCTTATTTAATTGTTTTTTTGGTGACTCGTAGGGGAATTGAACCCCTGTTACCGCCGTGAAAGGGCGGTGTCTTAACCTCTTGACCAACGAGCCATTTTAATGGTTGCGGAGGCAGGACTCGAACCTACGACCTTCGGGTTATGAGCCCGACGAGCTGCCAACTGCTCCACTCCGCGATATTGTTTGTTTTATAAGTGCCGAAGACCGGAATCGAACCGGTACGAGAGGTAAGTCCCGCAGGATTTTAAGTCCTGTGCGTCTGCCAGTTCCGCCACTTCGGCTTTTTTTGGCTCCAAGGGTGGGG
>NZ_JAGWCY010000045.1:0-505 GCF_020657785.1 Clostridioides sp. ZZV14-6154
AACGAAGGAGGAGGGAGGGGGGGGGGAGGGGGGGGGGGGGGGGGGGGGGGGGGGGGGGGGGGGGAGGGGGGGGGGGGGGGGGGGGAGGGGGGGGGGGGGGGGGGGGGGGAGGGGGGGGGGGGGGGGGGGGGGGGGGGGGGGGGGGGGGGGAGGGGGGGGGGGGGGGGGGGGTGGGGGGGGGGGGGGGGGGGGGGGGGGGGGAGGGGGGGGGGGGGGGGGGGGGGAGGGGGAGGGGGGGGGGGGGGGGGGGGGGAGGGGGGGGGGGGGGGGGGGGGGGAGGGGGGGGGGGGGGGGGGGGTGGGGGGGGGGGGGGGGGGGGGGGGAGGGGGGGGAGACCACAGGGAGGGGGGGGGGGGGGGAGGGGGGGGGGGGGGAGGGGGGGGGGGGGGGGGGCACGAACGGGGGCGGGGGGGCGGGGGAGGAAAGCGGGGTGGGCACGGGCGGGGACGGGGGGGAGGGGGCAAAAAACGGGGGGAGACAAACGGGGGAGGGGGGGAGAAAAACG
>NZ_JAGWCY010000046.1:0-498 GCF_020657785.1 Clostridioides sp. ZZV14-6154
GTCGAAGGTGTAAGTGCAGCAATGTATTTAGCTTATCGATACTAATAGGTCGAGGACTTGACCAATATTTATTTGATGTTCATTAATTAAAATATATATGCAGTTTTTAGAGTGTTAACTCTATGTAAAGTACTAACTTCAATTAATGGAAGATATTTAATAAAAAACTATTATTATTTAGTACTTTAAAAGTATTGACATTTAAAAATAAAGATGTTAATATAATATTTGTCTTATAAATAGGCAATATGTGGTTATAATAGCAAAGAGGATACACCTGTTCCCATTCCGAACACAGAAGTTAAGCTCTTTAGCGCTAATGGTACTTGGTGGGAAACTGCCTGGGAGAGTAGGACATAGCCACGTAAATGTTCCAAGGTAGCTCAACGGTGGAGCAACCGGCTGTTAACCGGTAGGCTGTGGGTTCGAGCCCCACCCTTGGAGCCAAAAAAAGCCGAAGTGGCGGAACTGGCAGACGCACAGGACTTAAAATCCTGC
>NZ_JAGWCY010000047.1:0-496 GCF_020657785.1 Clostridioides sp. ZZV14-6154
GTGATCATACTCATAGAAGCTACTATTCATAGGTTCCAAGACCAGTGCTGATCATTTTCATGCATTATATCATTGAATCCTCATAAGAACCCAGGGGTAATCATAACGATTCTCATTTTAGAGAGGTTAATCTGTTTATTCGATTAGTAATAAGGCTAGATTCATGTTTAAACATGATTAGCATACAAGTTCACAGCTTAATGAGTCATTCAGTTATTTTCCTCATGAATTTTTCAGTCTGTTGAATCAGAAGTTTTAGAAATATCAAGAGAAGGTAATTAGATCAGCTTTCCAGCCACACCCAGACTTTCAAATGACTCAACAAGCTGGTTGAATATCTCTGTACATAGCTAAGTAGGGGAAATACTAAAGCATGTCTTCTATGAAGGGTAAAAGTACATGCCTACAGAGCCATGAAGTCTTTACCTAAAGATGTGGATGGAGATAATGTTGCTAGAATGGTAAGTCAGTTGCAGCACTGTCACCCACACTACTG
>NZ_JAGWCY010000048.1:0-516 GCF_020657785.1 Clostridioides sp. ZZV14-6154
CTTTGTTTACCTCTTTCTTCTTTAGATGTGATATCTCAATATGCATCTTCATACTAACTTTCTCTCTACCTTCTCTCTCCTCTTATCCTTTTCTTTTTTTCTTTCTTTTCTTTTTCTCCCCCCCCCCCCCCCTCCCCCCCCCCCCCCCCCCCCCTCCCCCCCCCCCCCCCCCCCCCCCCCCCCCCTCCCCCCCCCCCCCCCCCCCCCCCCCCCCTCCCCCCCCCCCCCCCCCCCCCCCCCCCCCCCCCCCCCCCCCCCCCCCCCCCCCCCCCCCCCCCCCCCCCCCCCCCCTCCCCCCCCCCCCCCCCCCCCCCCCCTCCCCCCCCCCCCCCCCCCCCCCCCCCCCCCCCCCCCCCCCCCCTCCCCCCCCCCTCCCCCCCCCCCCCCCCTCCCCCCCCCCCCCCCCCCACCTCCACCAACACACACCCCCCCGCCCCCCCCCCCCCCCGCCCCCCCCCCCCCCCCCCCCCCCCCCCTCCCCCCCCCCCCCCCCCCCCCCCCTCTTTCCTCTCCCCC
>NZ_JAGWCY010000049.1:0-481 GCF_020657785.1 Clostridioides sp. ZZV14-6154
AAAAGAATAGAAGTTTATGAAAACTATAAAGAAACTTTTACTTATAAGCAGTGCAGTTCTGATTTGACTGATTTAAAAAAAGAATTAGAGTGGCTTAAAGAACCTGACAAATTTTCACTACAAAACACCTTAAAAGATTTAGAAAACGCATATAAAAAATTCTTTAAAGAAAATGCAGGATTTCCTAAATTTAAATCAAAGAAAACTAATAGATTTTCATATAGAACAAACTTCACAAACGGAAATATTATGTATTGTGGTCAATATATAAAATTACCTAAACTTGGTATGGTTAAAGTAAGGGATAAACAAGTACCTCAAGGGAGAATGCTTAATGCTACTGTATCCAAAGAACCAAGTGGTAAATATTATGTATCATTATGCTGTAGAGATATAGATATTGAAGTATTTGAAAATACTAATAATCAGATAGGTTTAGATTTAGGAATTAAAGAATTTTGTATCTCAAGTTGTGGACAAT
>NZ_JAGWCY010000050.1:0-475 GCF_020657785.1 Clostridioides sp. ZZV14-6154
GCCTTCTCATGATGGAGATACTCTCAAGAATGCTGAGCCTCCCTTCCCCATCCATTTTCTAACAGCTCTGATCTCATTGCAATTAGTTCTATATTGAACTGGAAATTTCTCTCCCTACCTGTAGCTTCTACCACTGATGCTGGCCCTGCTTTTAAGAGAGATTCAGAACAAGTCTAATTTGCCTTCCACACGACAGTGATCATGGCTTTACCTAAGCCTTCTTTTGTCTGGGTTAAACAACCCAAGATCTTTTGGCCATTCTTTGTAGAACTTGGCTTTCAAGACTTTTCTCATTCTGATTTTTTTCCCCTAAATGCAGTCTGTTTGGTCATCTCTTGTATTAAAATATAGCACCTGGAATAGTCACAGTACTCAGTGTGGTTTGACCAGTTCAGAATTCATTACTTCTAGACACTTTGCTCCTAAGCATGAAAACTAAAAACACATGATTTTTCTGGGTGGCCCAATCACATTC
>NZ_JAGWCY010000051.1:0-466 GCF_020657785.1 Clostridioides sp. ZZV14-6154
TCTCAGAGCTGTGTGTCTTCATGAGGCAAAATCTCCACCATCCATACAGAGATGCTTGACCTGGGGTGTTTTTCTAGGTTGAAGTGGGTTTGAAGAACAGACAAATCAGGACTGACTTGTCGTTGCCATATGGCAATGGAAATAGCCTCTGGAAAGGGACTAAGAGTGCTGGTGTGCTGGTGCAAATGCTCTGAGGAAACTATTTTAGTGACATTGTTCATACCACATCACAGACAATATGGGAAGGACTGAGCTCCCAAGTGAGGGGACTGTCCACACTGACTTGATTGGGAGTGAGGTCATTGCTAGAAGGTGGCACTTTCGGGGCTAAAACTGGGAGAAGAAGCTAAAGCTAAAGCTGGTAAGGTGAGAAGATCTGTTCACTGCACCTGGTCTTCTGGGGCCTAAGCCCGGCTTTGGTCAATGGTCAAAGAATCCCTGGCTAGGTAGTTATGTGTACATACAC
>NZ_JAGWCY010000052.1:0-466 GCF_020657785.1 Clostridioides sp. ZZV14-6154
TTACCATCTGCTTCACAGATGAAAAAATTAAGGCTAAGAAAGTTGCCCATGATCATACAGCTGGTGCCAGAACTAGGATTTGAACCCAAATCTGGCTGACTCAAAAGCCTATGTTCTTCGGTACCATGCAGTACTACTGCCCACGTGCCCATCCAGGCAGCTCATGCCGGGGTACACTCACCGCACATGCTGTTGTGGTCCATTAAATGCTAAAAAAATTTAAAGTGTTCTTCAATTCCCAGTAGATTTTTCATATGTTTTGTCAATCAATAAATACTGAAAGGTCTATGAATTTTTCCTGTTATAAAAAGGAGTCCTCATATTTTAAAAGATTGGGATCCAACTCCCTCATTTCACCTAGAACTTAGAACTAAGTTGGAGGCTACCTCAGCCCTGAGATACAGATGCAGTTGCCTTGAACCACCCAGTTCTTCGACCTGTGACAGTCCAGAGCCCTCACGGAGAT
>NZ_JAGWCY010000054.1:0-465 GCF_020657785.1 Clostridioides sp. ZZV14-6154
GGGTAAATCCAGTCCATGTTACTCTGTCTTGCTGAAAGTATAAGTCTGTCATAGTTTTTTAAAAACACTTTTGTCTGATAAATCCAATATCTGAATGTCACAGGGGGTTCTGTTCTGTTATTTCTCTTTGTCTTCTGGGTTTCAGTCCTTTGGTCTGAGAATTTTTTATTAAATCCTGGAAATTCTATCTGAACTGGTAGAGTAGTTTGATGGTCTGAATGGCATTCTCTTCCTTAGGAGTGACTTGCTTTTGTGTTGGCCAGGCAGCTGTGGAGAGAGTGGGGAGCTTACTCTGCTCGGGTTCGTCTCATTTGAGCCTGGTGTTCAGTGGTTGTGAGGCTGGCTTCCTGCAGGATCACCCCTATTCCATTTGTAGGTCCCAACTGAAATCCTGTTGGTTTAACAGAGCTTTCTTCCTTGGTGGTTCGCGAATTTGTGTTTTGTCTTCCCGGCTGTGTAAGAGGG
>NZ_JAGWCY010000055.1:0-453 GCF_020657785.1 Clostridioides sp. ZZV14-6154
TTCTTATACTGCAACAAAGTTTAGGAATAGCTATCCAAAGGTTTGGTGTTACAGGCCCAAAAGTCTATGGGGCTGCTTCTGATCTAGAGCAGAGGATGGGCTAAAGTGGCCCTGGAAGGTTCTACTTGGACGTAAGAGTAAACCCACAGCGAATGCTGATAACTTGTCAATCTTGTCAATCTCGGCGTGAAGAAAGGAACTGATGCTAAAAGAGCTGCATGAGCTCCTGACAGAAAGTGATTCTACCTCAAAGGCAAGACTTTCACAGCTCATTTTGTTTAGTCATGAATTCGAGAACTACTAAATAAATCAAGATATTAAAGTGATACCCTAAGTATGAATCTATTTCCAGGGAGTTTACAATATAGAAACAAACAAACCTTAAGCTTCATTATTACACCAGCTGCTTTATAAATTATTTTAATGCTATCTTTATAGAACTCCATATAATTT
>NZ_JAGWCY010000056.1:0-453 GCF_020657785.1 Clostridioides sp. ZZV14-6154
TGTTTGAGAACTGGAGCCGGGCCGTCACACTGCAGGCCAGCGGCTCAACGTCGGGTCCTGGCCGGCAGGATGAGCACCTCCTGGGATCTTTTCAGAAACGCACATTCTAACGTCCCACCCCAGACCTGCCACGCCAGGACCTCCAGGGGTTCTGAGTTGAAACGAGCCTACGGGCGATTCTCCTGCCCGTGCAAGTTTGAGCACCACCGTGTACACTGAGCTCTGGGGATTCTTTAGAAAGTCTGTGTTGGTCCTACGTTTATTTTTAGTCTGTTAGTCCTGTGGCAAAGCCAGCTGTCCTGAGCTAATGTGTACAGAAGCGCTGCCAACGGCCAGGCCGACTGGAAACACAAATATCGCTCCCCTTTTCCTCCCTTCTGCCTCCTGACGCCAATTCATCGTAGCGAGTTGCAGCCTCTGGCTTGAGACTTAGTTTCACTGCTGTTAGGAAGC
>NZ_JAGWCY010000057.1:0-447 GCF_020657785.1 Clostridioides sp. ZZV14-6154
CCCTGCACCCTTAATAACTTGACCAGTTAAAAAGGTTTGATAGATTAGAAGCTATCAACTTCGATAATTTTAAAAAGTTATCAGCTTTATATATTACAAATTAGATGTCATATCACTAAATATATATATGCAGTTTTCAAAGTGCTAACGCACATCGTCAACGAACAACCTTCGTATACACTCAGATTATTCCGTTACTTAAAGTGCTAATGCACAACGCCAACAAACAAACTTCACATGCGTTCAGTTTATTCTGTTGCTTAAAGTGCTAATGCACAACGCCAACGGATAAATCCCGTTGCTCAAAGTGCTAATTGAGCATTCGTAAAAACGAACCCTCAAAATTAAACAGTAGGCAATTCTCCTTAGAAAGGAGGTGATCCAGCCGCACCTTCCGATACGGCTACCTTGTTACGACTTCACCCCAGTTATTGATTCCACCTTCGA
>NZ_JAGWCY010000058.1:0-445 GCF_020657785.1 Clostridioides sp. ZZV14-6154
ACTGAAAATCCCCGTGTCGGTGGTTCGATTCCGCCTCTGGGCACCAGAATATGGCGGTATAGCTTAGTTGGCTAGAGCGTTCGGTTCATACCCGAAAGGTCATAGGTTCGACTCCTATTACCGCTACCAAAATTTAATGTGGGCCATTAGCTCAGTTGGTTAGAGCGCCCGGCTCATAACCGGTAGGTCTGGGGTTCGAGTCCCTGATGGCCCACCACATTAAATTAAAACAATTTCGAGGTGTAGCGCAGTTTGGTAGCGCACATGGTTTGGGACCATGGGGCCGGGGGTTCGAGTCCCTTCACCTCGACCAATATAATGGTGGGTATAGCTCAGTTGGTTAGAGCGCCAGATTGTGGCTCTGGAGGTCGTGAGTTCGACTCTCATTATCCACCCCAACTAATATGGTCTATTAGCTCAGTCGGTAGAGCACCTGACTTTTAAT
>NZ_JAGWCY010000059.1:0-442 GCF_020657785.1 Clostridioides sp. ZZV14-6154
GGTTACAACCAGAGGCACAGATACTGTCACGGGTCTGGCCAGAGTCTGCCCCGGCACCTCATCACTGATGGGTGTGAGCGTCAGAGCAGGTTCTCCCCAAACAGGGAATTTAAGGGGAGGGAACGGCCCAGTGCCATCGGCAGCGGGCAGGCCAGTCCGCCAAAGCAGCCCGAGCCAGCCACGTTTGCTCAGGCTTCTGGTCTGCGTGGAAAATGGGGGAAATGGTCGGCCCCAGATTCTGGAAGAGCTGGACTTTGGTGCCAACTCATGCCTCGTACCCAGTCTCCCTCACGGCCACGGGGGCTGCAGGGCCCTGGCGGGGAGGGAGGAGCGTGATGTGCAAACCAAGATTAACTTCCAGAGGGTGATGCTCGCCTTTTCAAAAGGGCTTCACACAAGCCCTGAAAAGACACGGAGGGACCTTCCCTGCATATGACGAGGT
>NZ_JAGWCY010000060.1:0-438 GCF_020657785.1 Clostridioides sp. ZZV14-6154
ACATAGGAATGTGTAACAGGACCAACGAGGAGCAGCCAGAGCCTCCCCCAGAGAAGTCAGCCCTGCCCCTGCGCCTTGCCTTGAATCTGGTCAGCGGCCCCCGATGTAAAAAGTTATTAGAACAGTCCGAATTCTTCCTAAGTCCTTCTGTATTATTTCTTAGGACCCTATTCTCCTAAAACCTAACGTTAAAGTTTTCCAACACTAATATTCCACTTCCCCCAGCGAGACTCAAAATTTGTATCTGTTCCTAGTCTCCACTAGCTTTAAATCCTTCTTTTAAAATGAAAATACATGCTCTGCTTTGGTTCTTCCCTCTTCGCCCATTTCATTAGTCACTAAGATGATTAAGGGTCCTATTGTATGGGATAAGTCAAATCTCTCAGTCCCATGGGGTCTATAAACAGTGCACGGAAATCTCCTGTGGCGATCAGGTTC
>NZ_JAGWCY010000061.1:0-437 GCF_020657785.1 Clostridioides sp. ZZV14-6154
TGCTAAGATTTCTCATATTCAAAATCAAAATATTGGGCTGCTATATACTAGTTTTCTAGCTATAGGAAATCACAAAACATAATTTACAATTTCTGGGTCTCCACGTGCTCATTTGTCAAGTGCATACACCTGTGAGATTTATTTGAAGCACATTTTAAAACTCAAAAGAGTTTTCTTAAAGGAAGTTTCTTCCCTGTTATGGAGAGGCAGGACGGGAGAGAGAAATGAATGGCAAGTTTGTATTGAGAAGATGGAGGTTGTAACATGCCTTCCGTTGACTGGAATCTCCAAATAGAGAGGATGCCAAGTTTACATTCATAAAATGGACTTGCTATCCCTACAAGAAAGCTGTGTAGTAGTCAAATGAAATAACAAAGATTTCAATATAAGAATCGCAAATAAATTGCTTTCTTCTTTTATACTCTAAATGTTATCTG
>NZ_JAGWCY010000062.1:0-435 GCF_020657785.1 Clostridioides sp. ZZV14-6154
TATATGTATTCATAAAGTCACTTGCATTTATGATCAACGATTATGGTGTATATTATTTTCCATTACAAAAGCTATATTATTTTAGAATTGAGAGGAGGGTAAAGAACACTGTAGAAAATTTACTATTCCAATTTGCATTTCAAATTGAAGTGAACACTTGCCTGAAGTTAGGATAAACTGTGATCAGGTAAAGCTTGGTACCTTAGTTAAGAGGTAAAATAGTTAAGAAAAATTAAGCGGCTCCCTGAATGTCAGACTTGAACGCTGAAACCTAGGTGTCCCTCACTATCTGAACTCTTGCTATCTGAACTCAGGAACCCAATATATTTTGGATAAGGAGGGACAGGATATAAGAGAATAAGACTACTAATAATAAATAGTGCATCATCATTATCACTAATAGTAATAACTCCTTGAGTAGTTACTATATCAGAC
>NZ_JAGWCY010000063.1:0-432 GCF_020657785.1 Clostridioides sp. ZZV14-6154
CCTCCCCTGACCCTAATGGTCTTCCTACAGATGTGCCTTGAACACTCATGCAACCTCGCTGTGTACTAAGCTCTGGATTCAAAGATGAGTAAGACACAATGGAGTAAACAGATGAAATGGTTCAGTGGGCTTAGCGCTACGATACCAGGGAGAGCAGGGCAGTGTGGGAATGCACAGCAAACCATCTGACCCAGCCTGGAATGGAAGAGGTGAGTCAGGAGGTCATTACCCTGGGTAGAGTCTTGAAAAGGGGTGAACAAGGGGATGGGCCAGAGCTGATACGGACCAACAGGGATGAACGTGCACACACCCACTGCCAACACTCCTGAGGCCAGACCTCAGCAGCAGTCAATTAGTCTACACTCTCTTTGCCATACACACACTTGGCCTTGCCCCACTGCTCTTTGGCACCAGAATACTTCTAGTCTCATC
>NZ_JAGWCY010000064.1:0-393 GCF_020657785.1 Clostridioides sp. ZZV14-6154
CTGGAGGTCGTGAGTTCGACTCTCATTATCCACCCCAACTAATATGGTCTATTAGCTCAGTCGGTAGAGCACCTGACTTTTAATCAGGGTGTCCCGCGTTCGAGTCGCGGATAGATCACCAAAAAGGCGGCGACATAGCCAAGTGGTAAGGCAGTGGACTGCAACTCCTTGATCCCCAGTTCGAATCTGGGTGTCGCCTCCAAAATATTCCAAGGTAGCTCAACGGTGGAGCAACCGGCTGTTAACCGGTAGGCTGTGGGTTCGAACCCCACCCTTGGAGCCAAAAAAAGCCGAAGTGGCGGAACTGGCAGACGCACAGGACTTAAAATCCTGCGGGACTTACCTCTCGTACCGGTTCGATTCCGGTCTTCGGCACTTATAAAACAAACAATA
>NZ_JAGWCY010000065.1:0-382 GCF_020657785.1 Clostridioides sp. ZZV14-6154
TCTAACTTACTTTCTGGTATTTTAGTTATGGGAATGCTCTACTCTATCAACTTAAGAATAATGGGAAAATCAAATATCCCACTATTTAGTTTTAAACATTTATTCAATGGAGAAATATCTCCTATAGTTTTAGCTTTAGTATTTGTATTTATCTGTAAAGTGCTTTTAGATTTATTCTTAAAGACAGGTCTTGGATACACTCTAAAAGGTGTTGGTGACAACTCTCAAATGATTAAATCTTTGGGTATAAATATTGGTTCTATAAAAATATTAGGACTTATGATTTCAAATGGACTTATAGCTTTATCTGGTAGTTTGATGGCTCAATTCTTAGGATTTTCAGATGTAAATATGGGTATTGGAACTTTAGTACTTGGAATTG
>NZ_JAGWCY010000066.1:0-379 GCF_020657785.1 Clostridioides sp. ZZV14-6154
TATTTTAGATTTTTGTTCATCAGAGGGGTTAATCTCTATCTTGTATGCTCTTTTCAATATCTTCATCCTCTCTAATCTTTTTCTTGTATTTTCTTAATCTATTATTCCTTTAGAATTGGCATATTGTCTAAGAAATTCAACTTGATTTTTTAAATTATCTTTTTGATTAGAGCTTGAAACCCTTGTATAAATAACTATTTTTCTATTATCTGTTTCTTTATGTATTCCTGTATATTCTAGATATTGTTCATAAGTGTAATACCTTCTATTCGTAGGCGTTCTAAATGCCTTTAATTTACCATCATTATCCCATCTTTGCAGAGTTATAACTGACATATTTAATAATTCTGCAAATTCTTTAGGTTTATAATGTTTACTC
>NZ_JAGWCY010000067.1:0-371 GCF_020657785.1 Clostridioides sp. ZZV14-6154
CCTCGCCTTGCCTAAGCTACTACGATTTGGTATAGTTCTCCAAAGGCTTAAATTCCGAAGTTAGCCCTCCGTACATATATAAGTGCTTTTGAGCCGCGTGTGGGAAAATTACTTTGTATTTAAGCTACCTTATATTTTTTAGCATTTTTAAGATTAATACTTGCATTTAAATCTCTATCAATAGATAAACCACAACTACATTTATAAACTCTATCTTTAAGTTTTAAATTCTTATTAACCTCTCCACACTGGCTACAAGTCTTTGATGATGGATAAAATCTATCAACAATTCTAAGTTCTATATTATTTTGCTTACACTTAGACATTAGTTTAGTTTTGAACTCAAAGAATTTCTGACTTGCTATAGCCTT
>NZ_JAGWCY010000068.1:0-367 GCF_020657785.1 Clostridioides sp. ZZV14-6154
CCTCGCCTTGCCTAAGCTACTACGATTTGGTATAGTTCTCCAAAGGCTTAAATTCCGAAGTTAGCCCTCCGTACATATATAAGTGCTTTTGAGCCGCGTGTGGGAAAATTACTTTGTATTTAAGCTATCTTATATTTTTTAGCATTTTTAAGATTAATACTTGCATTTAAATCTCTATCAATAGATAAACCACAACTACATTTATAAACTCTATCTTTAAGTTTTAAATTCTTATTAATATCTTCACACTGGCTACAAGTCTTTGATGATGGATAAAATCTATCAACAATTCTAAGTTCTATATTATTTTGCTTACACTTAGACATTAGTTTAGTTTTGAACTCAAAGAATTTCTGACTTGCTATAG
>NZ_JAGWCY010000069.1:0-363 GCF_020657785.1 Clostridioides sp. ZZV14-6154
GGGTGAAGTCGTAACAAGGTAGCCGTATCGGAAGGTGCGGCTGGATCACCTCCTTTCTAAGGAGAATTGCCTACTGTTTAATTTTGAGGGTTCGTTTTTACGAATACTCAATTAGCACTATAAGTAATGGAATAATCTGAGTGTATACGAAGGTTGTTCGTTGACGATGTGCGTTAGCACTTTGAAAACTGCATATATATTTAGTGATATGACATCTAATTTGTAATATATAAAGTTGATAACTTTTAAAAATTATCGAAGTTGATAGCTTCTAATCTATCAAACCTTTTTAACTGGTCAAGTTATTAAGGGTGCAGGGCGGATGCCTTGGCACTAGGAGCCGATGAAGGACGCGATAAGCTG
>NZ_JAGWCY010000070.1:0-351 GCF_020657785.1 Clostridioides sp. ZZV14-6154
AATAACTGGGGTGAAGTCGTAACAAGGTAGCCGTATCGGAAGGTGCGGCTGGATCACCTCCTTTCTAAGGAGAATTGCCTACTGTTTAATTTTGAGGGTTCGTTTTTACGAATACTCAATTAGCACTTTGAGCAACGGGATTTATCCGTTGGCGATGTGCGTTAGCACTTTGAAAACTGCATATATATTTAGTGATATGACATCTAATTTGTAATATATAAAGCTGATAACTTTTAAAAATTATCGAAGTTGATAGCTTCTAATCTATCAAACCTTTTTAACTGGTCAAGTTATTAAGGGTGCAGGGCGGATGCCTTGGCACTAGGAGCCGATGAAGGACGCGATAAGCTG
>NZ_JAGWCY010000071.1:0-338 GCF_020657785.1 Clostridioides sp. ZZV14-6154
TAGCAAGATATTTATTATATACAAATCTACAACATCCAAAAGTTTTGTTAATTAACTCTTGCTGTTTTTTATTTGGATACATTCTAAACTTATAAGCTTTTTCCACTACTACCACCTCACTTTACTTGTTTTTTCTGATTATCTATATGGTATTGTACTAAATATACATATACTCTACCATGAGTCACTTCAATTTTTCATCACCTATCATAATATTAAAATATGCAATTACTTAAAACAAGTATTTTGAAGATTTTTTATATTTATTTTTAAATAACATATGTAAGAACCGTAAGTCTTAACTTTTATCATTTTTGAGGTTGTCGTTCACATAAGTT
>NZ_JAGWCY010000072.1:0-323 GCF_020657785.1 Clostridioides sp. ZZV14-6154
AAATATGCTTTTACATCTTGATTTTTCTCTTTCTTGAACTTAGGAAAGCCTTTAGCACCTTTAAAAAAGTCTTTAAAGGCTTTATCTCCATTCATAATAGCTTGTTTAGTAGCTTTAGAGGATACATCTTTAATCCATTTCATATCTTTATTATTAGGTACATACTCGTTATTTATCCATTTAGAAAAGTCCATACCACTCACAAATTTTCCTTCTTTTTCATAAATCTCTTTACTATGAGCAATATAGAAGTTGTATATAAACCTTGATACACCAATAGTTTTGTGTATTTTAGATTTTTGTTCATCAGAGGGGTTAATCTC
>NZ_JAGWCY010000073.1:0-319 GCF_020657785.1 Clostridioides sp. ZZV14-6154
TATTGTTTGTTTTATAAGTGCCGAAGACCGGAATCGAACCGGTACGAGAGGTAAGTCCCGCAGGATTTTAAGTCCTGTGCGTCTGCCAGTTCCGCCACTTCGGCTTTTTTTGGCTCCAAGGGTGGGGCTCGAACCCACAGCCTACCGGTTAACAGCCGGTTGCTCCACCGTTGAGCTACCTTGGAATATTCAACGTGGCTACGTCCTACTCTCCCAGGCAGTTTCCCACCAAGTACCATCAGCGCTAGAGAGCTTAACTTCTGTGTTCGGAATGGGAACAGGTGTATCCTCTCTGCTATTGTAACCACATAATCTTTAT
>NZ_JAGWCY010000074.1:0-319 GCF_020657785.1 Clostridioides sp. ZZV14-6154
AATTTACGATTTCTAGTCATATTCTTTACTTGTAAATCTTCTATGCAAATAATATCATTTTCTTGTATTAATTTAGTAGATAGTTTTTGTAGAAAATCCTTTCGCCTATTAGCTATATGTTCTTGAAGTCTTGCAACTTTTAATCTTGCTTTATTTCTATTTAAACTACCGATTGTTTTTCTCGATAATTCTCTTTGTAATTTAGCAAGTTTGTTTAATGACTTCTGAAGATACTTAGGATTTTCTATAAATTGTCCACAACTTGAGATACAAAATTCTTTAATTCCTAAATCTAAACCTATCTGATTATTAGTATTTT
>NZ_JAGWCY010000075.1:0-318 GCF_020657785.1 Clostridioides sp. ZZV14-6154
ATGTATCCTCTAAAGCTACTAAACAAGCTATTATGAATGGAGATAAAGCCTTTAAAGACTTTTTTAAAGGTGCTAAAGGCTTTCCTAAGTTCAAGAAAGAGAAAAATCAAGATGTAAAAGCATATTTCCCTAAGAATAATAAGACTGATTGGACTATTGAAAGGCATAGGGTCAAAATACCTACTCTTGGGTGGGTAAGACTAAAAGAATTTGGATATATACCAACAAATTCAATAGTTAAAAGTGGTACAGTAAGTCAAAAATCTAATAGATACTATGTATCTATATTAGTTGAGGAAGATGATATTCAAGTATCTA
>NZ_JAGWCY010000076.1:0-302 GCF_020657785.1 Clostridioides sp. ZZV14-6154
CGAAATTCTTATCTGCTACTATTATTTCTCTACCATACCAATTAGCTTTATATTCTAACATTCTTCTGAACTCCGACCAACTTGCTTCGCTTATAGCTTTCGCTAACTTATGATTTTTCACCATATTCTTTACCTTCAAGTCCTCAATAACTATAACTTGGTTTTCGTGTATTAATTTAGTTGATAACTTATTTAGGAAATCTGCTCTTTGGTCTGATATCTTTTGATGCAACCTTGCTACCTTCAATCTTGCTTTATATCTATTATTGCTTCCTTTTTGTTTTCTTGATAAGTCCTTTTGT
>NZ_JAGWCY010000077.1:0-300 GCF_020657785.1 Clostridioides sp. ZZV14-6154
CCATCAGCGCTAGAGAGCTTAACTTCTGTGTTCGGAATGGGAACAGGTGTATCCTCTCTGCTATTGTAACCACATAATCTTTATGCTTAATATTACTATTAAGTTATTGAAACTAGTAAAACTAGCTCCTTTAGAGTTAACACTCTAAAAACTACATATATATTTTAATTAACGAACATCAAATAAATATTGGTCAAGTCCTCGACCTATTAGTATCGATAAGCTAAATACATTGCTGCACTTACACCTTCGACCTATCAACCAGATAGTCTTTCTGGGGTCTTACCCTTGCGGTGGGAA
>NZ_JAGWCY010000078.1:0-275 GCF_020657785.1 Clostridioides sp. ZZV14-6154
AGGTCGAAGGTGTAAGTGCAGCAATGTATTTAGCTTATCGATACTAATAGGTCGAGGACTTGACCAATATTTATTTGATGTTCATTAATTAAAATATATATGTAGTTTTTAGAGTGTTAACTCTAAAGAAACTAGTTTTACTAGTTTCAATAACTTAATAGTAATATTAAGCATAAAGATTATGTGGTTACAATAGCAGAGAGGATACACCTGTTCCCATTCCGAACACAGAAGTTAAGCTCTCTAGCGCTGATGGTACTTGGTGGGAAACTGCC
>NZ_JAGWCY010000079.1:0-266 GCF_020657785.1 Clostridioides sp. ZZV14-6154
CCCCACTAATCTTAATCCTTCTTTTAGTATATTTATGCTGGCATTTATATCTCTGTCATGCTGTGTATGGCACTCTGAACAAACCCACTTTCTAAGTGATAAGTTTTTTACATCTTTATTTCTATGACCACATACACTGCATAACTGACTTGATGGATATGTATTTCCTATTACAGAAATTAATCTCCCATACCAAGTAGCTTTATACTCAAGTAACCTTCTAAATTCATACCAACTAACTTCACTTATTGCACCTGCTAATTTAT
>NZ_JAGWCY010000080.1:0-262 GCF_020657785.1 Clostridioides sp. ZZV14-6154
CATCCAAAAGTTTTAGCAAAATATTCTTTTTGTTCGCTATTTGGATATAATCTATATTTATATGCTCTTAGCATATTATCCCTACTTTCCTTGATTTTCTATGTATTGTTTTACAACATCCAATGGAACTCCACCAGTTGTTACTAGACAATAACTTTTGCTCCAAAAGTATTCTTTCCATAAGGACTTACGAATACTTGGAAATTCATTCTTTATTCTTCTACTTGATGCTGATTTATAAGCATTTAGCAGTTTAGATATC
>NZ_JAGWCY010000081.1:0-259 GCF_020657785.1 Clostridioides sp. ZZV14-6154
CTTTTCACCTTTCCCTCACGGTACTATACGCTATCGGTCACTAGGTAGTATTTAGCCTTGGAGGGTGGTCCCTCCTGCTTCCCACAGGGTTTCACGTGTCCCGTGGTACTCTGGATCATATCTGAAGCTTTCTCGTTTGACATACAGGACTATTACCTTCTATGGTGGGTCTTTCCAAACCTCTTCAATTACGATACCTCTTCGTTTAAGATATGTCCGCAACCCCAATAAAGAAAACTTTATTGGTTTGGGCTATTCC
>NZ_JAGWCY010000082.1:0-255 GCF_020657785.1 Clostridioides sp. ZZV14-6154
TTGTTTCTGCATCTGGTGGCACTATTGTACCATCTTTCTTTATAACATTTTCATTAGTTGATGATTTTATTGATATAGTATATCCACTTGATACTGTTGGCATAGTTAGTGTTGTTGCATCTTTTGTCGGTTCAGTTACACTTGTTATTTTTGATGCCTCATTATCTACTGCTTCTTGGTCTGTATCTACAGCTGTCTTAGCAGGTACTGTTACCTCTATTGATTTTGTATCTGCTGTTTTTCCACTTGATGTAT
>NZ_JAGWCY010000083.1:0-255 GCF_020657785.1 Clostridioides sp. ZZV14-6154
AAGTTGAGCGATTTACTTCGGTAAAGAGCGGCGGACGGGTGAGTAACGCGTGGGTAACCTACCCTGTACACACGGATAACATACCGAAAGGTATGCTAATACGGGATAATATATTTGAGAGGCATCTTTTAAATATCAAAGGTGAGCCAGTACAGGATGGACCCGCGTCTGATTAGCTAGTTGGTAAGGTAACGGCTTACCAAGGCGACGATCAGTAGCCGACCTGAGAGGGTGATCGGCCACATTGGAACTGAG
>NZ_JAGWCY010000084.1:0-255 GCF_020657785.1 Clostridioides sp. ZZV14-6154
TACCATCAGCGCTAGAGAGCTTAACTTCTGTGTTCGGAATGGGAACAGGTGTATCCTCTCTGCTATTGTAACCACATAATCTTTATGCTTAACATTACTATTAAGTTATTGAAACTAGTAAAACTAATTTCTTTAGAGTTAACACTCTAAAAACTACATATATATTTTAATCAATGAACATCAAATAAATATTGGTCAAGTCCTCGACCTATTAGTATCGATAAGCTAAATACATTGCTGCACTTACACCTTCGA
>NZ_JAGWCY010000085.1:0-255 GCF_020657785.1 Clostridioides sp. ZZV14-6154
GACAATAACTTTTGCTCCAAAAGTATTCTTTCCATAAGGACTTACGAATACTTGGAAATTCATTCTTTATTCTTCTACTTGATGCTGATTTATAAGCATTTAGCAGTTTAGATATCTCTGTATTTGGTTTTGCTTTGAATAACAAGTGCACATGGTCAATATCATGATTCCATTCTAGCAACTCCACTCCATAATTTGGGGAGATATCTACAAATATATCTTTTAGTCTATCTGATATAGAGTTATCTATTACTT
>NZ_JAGWCY010000086.1:0-255 GCF_020657785.1 Clostridioides sp. ZZV14-6154
AAGCAAGATTGAAGGTAGCAAGGTTGCATCAAAAGATATCAGACCAAAGAGCAGATTTCCTAAATAAGTTATCAACTAAACTAATACACGAAAACCAAGTTATAGTTATTGAGGACTTGAAGGTAAAAAATATGGTGAAAAATCATAAGTTAGCGAAAGCTATAAGCGAAGCAAGTTGGTCGGAGTTCAGAAGAATGTTAGAATATAAAGCTAATTGGTATGGTAGAGAAATAATAGTAGCAGATAAGAATTTCG
>NZ_JAGWCY010000087.1:0-255 GCF_020657785.1 Clostridioides sp. ZZV14-6154
TTCGAACCCCTTCCAGGTCGCCAAAATAAAATATAAGAAATGCTGGTGTGGCTCAACGGTAGAGCAGCTGACTTGTAATCAGCAGGTTGTAGGTTCGATTCCTATCACCAGCTCCATGTAAAATTAATACGGAGGATTTCCCGAGCGGCCAAAGGGGGCAGACTGTAAATCTGTTGTCATCGACTTCGGTGGTTCGAATCCACCATCCTCCACCAAAAAAATGCGCGGATGTGGCGGAATTGGCAGACGCACTAG
>NZ_JAGWCY010000088.1:0-255 GCF_020657785.1 Clostridioides sp. ZZV14-6154
GAAGTACACTACAAGCTATAGGTAGTGGAAGTGGGTAGACCTTAACGGATAATGCCGAAGGATAAGATATAGTCTGTGCTTGCATGAAAGTGTAAGAAGTTCATAAGAGAACTGCATAGGTAGTAGCGAACTTATGTGAACGACAACCTCAAAAATGATAAAAGTTAAGACTTACGGTTCTTACATATGTTATTTAAAAATAAATATAAAAAATCTTCAAAATACTTGTTTTAAGTAATTGCATATTTTAATATT
>NZ_JAGWCY010000089.1:0-255 GCF_020657785.1 Clostridioides sp. ZZV14-6154
GATTTTTATATCCACATTTAGAACATAATTGACTAGATGCGAAATTCTTATCTGCTACTATTATTTCTCTACCATACCAATTAGCTTTATATTCTAACATTCTTCTGAACTCCGACCAACTTGCTTCACTTATAGCTTTCGCTAACTTATGATTTTTCACCATATTCTTTACCTTCAAGTCCTCAATAACTATAACTTGGTTTTCGTGTATTAGTTTAGTTGATAACTTATTTAGGAAATCTGCTCTTTGGTCTG
>NZ_JAGWCY010000090.1:0-255 GCF_020657785.1 Clostridioides sp. ZZV14-6154
GATATCTAAACTGCTAAATGCTTATAAATCAGCATCAAGTAGAAGAATAAAGAATGAATTTCCAAGTATTCGTAAGTCCTTATGGAAAGAATACTTTTGGAGCAAAAGTTATTGTCTAGTAACAACTTGTGGAGCTCCATTGGATGTTGTAAAACAATACATAGAAAATCAAGGAAAGTAGGGATAATATGCTAAGAGCATATAAATATAGATTATATCCAAATAGCGAACAAAAAGAATATTTTGCTAAAACTT
>NZ_JAGWCY010000091.1:0-255 GCF_020657785.1 Clostridioides sp. ZZV14-6154
ATTATGTTCTAAATGTGGATATAAAAATCCATTAGTGAAGAACTTAGGACTAAGAGAATGGGAATGTCCAGAGTGTGGAGCATTCCACGATAGAGATATCAATGCAAGTATCAATCTATTAAACTTAACCATATAAATGGTAATCATAAGGGTTAGGAACTAGCCTAATAGCTTGGAGATACTGATAACAATAGTTATCTTGACCAAGAAGCCACCACTTCAAACATTACCGTAGGTAGTTAAGTGGATGGTAGT
>NZ_JAGWCY010000092.1:0-255 GCF_020657785.1 Clostridioides sp. ZZV14-6154
GTTTGATAGATTAGAAGCTATCAACTTCGATAATTTTAAAAAGTTATCAACTTTATATATTACAAATTAGATGTCATATCACTAAATATATATATGCAGTTTTCAAAGTGCTAACGCACATCGTCAATGAACAACCTTCGTATACACTCAGATTATTCTGTTACTTATAGTGCTAATTGAGTATTCGTAAAAACGAACCCTCAAAATTAAACAGTAGGCAATTCTCCTTAGAAAGGAGGTGATCCAGCCGCACCT
>NZ_JAGWCY010000093.1:0-255 GCF_020657785.1 Clostridioides sp. ZZV14-6154
ATACATAATATTTCCGTTTGTGAAGTTTGTTCTATATGAAAATCTATTAGTTTTCTTTGATTTAAATTTAGGAAATCCTGCATTTTCTTTAAAGAATTTTTTATATGCGTTTTCTAAATCTTTTAAGATGTTTTGTAGTGAAAATTTGTCAGGTTCTTTAAGCCACTCTAATTCTTTTTTTAAATCAGTCAAATCAGAACTGCACTGCTTATAAGTAAAAGTTTCTTTATAGTTTTCATAAACTTCTATTCTTTT
>NZ_JAGWCY010000094.1:0-255 GCF_020657785.1 Clostridioides sp. ZZV14-6154
GTTTAGGATTATCTACTCTAAATCCATCGCTACATATTGCAAATTCCTTCAATCCAACATCTACACCTATTTTCTTATCAATAGTTTTTAGTTTCTCTATTTCAGTTTCTGCTAATATAGAAATATAGTATCTATTACCTGGTGTTTTCGATATAGTACAATTCTTTATTTCTCCATCAAACATTCTATGTTGTTTTATCCTAACCATCGATTTTAGTTTAGGTAATTTTATATATCCATTTTCAATCCTTACAG
>NZ_JAGWCY010000095.1:0-255 GCF_020657785.1 Clostridioides sp. ZZV14-6154
TAATTTAGCAAGTTTGTTTAATGACTTCTGAAGATACTTAGGATTTTCTATAAATTGTCCACAACTTGAGATACAAAATTCTTTAATTCCTAAATCTAAACCTATCTGATTATTAGTATTTTCAAATGCTTCAATATCTATATCTCTACAGCATAATGATACATAATATTTACCACTTGGTTCTTTGGATACAGTAGCATTAAGCATTCTCCCTTGAGGTACTTGTTTATCCCTTACTTTAACCATACCAAGTTT
>NZ_JAGWCY010000096.1:0-255 GCF_020657785.1 Clostridioides sp. ZZV14-6154
ATATATACCAACAAATTCAATAGTTAAAAGTGGTACAGTAAGTCAAAAATCTAATAGATACTATGTATCTATATTAGTTGAGGAAGATGATATTCAAGTATCTAAATGTACTAATGAAGGAATAGGTATTGACTTAGGAATTAAAGATTTTGCAATATGTTCAAATGGAAGTAAATTTAAAAATATAAATAAGACTTCAACTATCAAAAAAGTTGAAAAGAAATTAAAAAGAGAGCAAAGAAAACTTTCAAGAAA
>NZ_JAGWCY010000097.1:0-252 GCF_020657785.1 Clostridioides sp. ZZV14-6154
CTCAGTTCCAATGTGGCCGATCACCCTCTCAGGTCGGCTACTGATCGTCGCCTTGGTAAGCCGTTACCTTACCAACTAGCTAATCAGACGCGGGTCCATCCTGTACTGGCTCACCTTTGATATTTAAGAGATGCCTCTCAAATATATTATCCCGTATTAGCATACCTTTCGGTATGTTATCCGTGTGTACAGGGTAGGTTACCCACGCGTTACTCACCCGTCCGCCGCTCTTTACCGAAGTAAATCGCTCAA
>NZ_JAGWCY010000098.1:0-251 GCF_020657785.1 Clostridioides sp. ZZV14-6154
CTCAAAATTAAACAGTAGGCAATTCTCCTTAGAAAGGAGGTGATCCAGCCGCACCTTCCGATACGGCTACCTTGTTACGACTTCACCCCAGTTATTGATTCCACCTTCGACGACTTCTTCCAACAGGTTAGATAATCGGCTTCGGGCGTCTCCAACTCCCGTGGTGTGACGGGCGGTGTGTACAAGACCCGGGAACGCATTCACCGCAGCATTCTGATCTGCGATTACTAGTAACTCCAGCTTCATGTAGG
>NZ_JAGWCY010000099.1:0-251 GCF_020657785.1 Clostridioides sp. ZZV14-6154
AGAAATATTAGGTGGTAGAAAAGGTGGAGTTCCACTAATGACTTTTGAATATGTTTTAAAAGACAAAGGGCTTACTATTGGAGAAAATTTAAAAGCAGGCAATGTTAATGTAAGAACTGATGTACAATTTGGAGTAATGGCTGGAGCTTTTGCAGGTGGTGAAGGTGACTTTACAACAGCATTTGAACCTACAGCAACTGCTATGGAAAAAGAAGGTAGTGGATATATAGTAACATCTATAGGAAAAGATT
>NZ_JAGWCY010000100.1:0-247 GCF_020657785.1 Clostridioides sp. ZZV14-6154
TCCGATTTTCATCCTTGCTCGACCTGTATGTCTTGCAATCAAGCTCTCTTTTGCCTTTACACTCTACGTACGATTTCCGACCGTACTGAGAGAACCTTTGAGCGCCTCCGTTACCTTTTGGGAGGCGCTCAAAGGTTCTCTCAGTACGGTCGGAAATCGTACGTAGAGTGTAAAGGCAAAAGAGAGCTTGATTGCAAGACATACAGGTCGAGCAAGGATGAAAATCGGACTTAGTGATCCGGTGGTT
>NZ_JAGWCY010000101.1:0-246 GCF_020657785.1 Clostridioides sp. ZZV14-6154
ATTATGTTCTAAATGTGGATATAAAAATCCATTAGTGAAGAACTTAGGACTAAGAGAATGGGAATGTCCAGAGTGTGGAGCATTCCACGATAGAGATATCAATGCAAGTATCAATCTATTAAACTTAGCCATATAAATGGTAATCATAAGGGTTAGGAACTAGCCTAATAGCTTGGAGATACTGATAACAATAGTTATCTTGACCAAGAAGCCACCACTTCAAACATTACCGTAGGTAGTTAAGTG
>NZ_JAGWCY010000102.1:0-242 GCF_020657785.1 Clostridioides sp. ZZV14-6154
TTCAATCCAACATCTACACCTATTTTCTTATCAATAGTTTTTAGTTTCTCTATTTCAGTTTCTGCTAATATAGAAATATAATATCTATTACCTGGTGTTCTCGATATAGTACAACTCTTTATTTCTCCATCAAACATTCTATGTTGTTTTATCCTAACCATCGATTTTAGTTTAGGTAATTTTATATATCCATTTTCAATCCTTACAGTACCTTTTTGGTTGTTAGTAGTATAACTATGATA
>NZ_JAGWCY010000103.1:0-239 GCF_020657785.1 Clostridioides sp. ZZV14-6154
ACCCCAGAAAGACTATCTGGTTGATAGGTCGAAGGTGTAAGTGCAGCAATGTATTTAGCTTATCGATACTAATAGGTCGAGGACTTGACCAATATTTATTTGATGTTCATTAATTAAAATATATATGTAGTTTTTAGAGTGTTAACTCTAAAGAAGCTAGTTTTACTAGTTTCAATAACTTAATAGTAATATTAAGCATAAAGATTATGTGGTTACAATAGCCGAGAGGATACACCTGT
>NZ_JAGWCY010000104.1:0-235 GCF_020657785.1 Clostridioides sp. ZZV14-6154
GCTACTACCTATGCAGTTCTCTTATGAACTTCTTACACTTTCATGCAAGCACAGACTATATCTTATCCTTCGGCATTATCCGTTAAGGTCTACCCACTTCCACTACCTATAGCTTGTAGTGTACTTCCCTCAAGAGGAATAGTCGTTGAAGTTTCTCCTATTCGGAGCTTACCTGCTGATTGCCCATTTTAAAGTACTTAGGGTTTAACCTTATACCATCTAACCAATTTTTTCT
>NZ_JAGWCY010000105.1:0-234 GCF_020657785.1 Clostridioides sp. ZZV14-6154
TTGAGCGATTTACTTCGGTAAAGAGCGGCGTACGGGTGAGTAACGCGTGGGTAACCTACCCTGTACACACGGATAACATACCGAAAGGTATGCTAATACGGGATAATATATTTGAGAGGCATCTCTTGAATATCAAAGGTGAGCCAGTACAGGATGGACCCGCGTCTGATTAGCTAGTTGGTAAGGTAACGGCTTACCAAGGCGACGATCAGTAGCCGACCTGAGAGGGTGATC
>NZ_JAGWCY010000106.1:0-233 GCF_020657785.1 Clostridioides sp. ZZV14-6154
TTTAGAGTTAACACTCTAAAAACTGCATATATATTTTAATTAATGAACATCAAATAAATATTGGTCAAGTCCTCGACCTATTAGTATCGATAAGCTAAATACATTGCTGCACTTACACCTTCGACCTATCAACCAGATAGTCTTTCTGGGGTCTTACCCTTGCGGTGGGAAATCTTATCTTGAAGTTGGCTTCGCGCTTAGATGCTTTCAGCGCTTATCCATTCCGTACATAG
>NZ_JAGWCY010000107.1:0-231 GCF_020657785.1 Clostridioides sp. ZZV14-6154
GTTTAGCACTAGCAAATGAACAAATGAATTTAGATAAAGCCTACAAAAACTTTTTTAGAGATAAATCAGTAGGTTTTCCTAAATTCAAATCTAAGAAAATAAACTATCATAGTTATACTACTAACAACCAAAAAGGTACTGTAAGGATTGAAAATGGATATATAAAATTACCTAAACTAAAATCGATGGTTAGGATAAAACAACATAGAATGTTTGATGGAGAAATAAAGA
>NZ_JAGWCY010000108.1:0-227 GCF_020657785.1 Clostridioides sp. ZZV14-6154
TATATCTATTATTGCTTCCTTTTTGTTTTCTTGATAAGTCCTTTTGTAGTTTAGTTAATCTTTTCTCTGATTTTCTAAAGTGTTTAGGATTATCTACTCTAAATCCATCGCTACATATTGCAAATTCTTTCAATCCAACATCTACACCTATTTTCTTATCAATAGTTTTTAGTTTCTCTATTTCAGTTTCTGCTAATATAGAAATATAATATCTATTACCTGGTGTT
>NZ_JAGWCY010000109.1:0-225 GCF_020657785.1 Clostridioides sp. ZZV14-6154
CGGTCACTAGGTAGTATTTAGCCTTGGAGGGTGGTCCCTCCTGCTTCCCACAGGGTTTCACGTGTCCCGTGGTACTCTGGATCATATCTGAAGTTTTTTCGTTTGACATACAGGACTATTACCTTCTATGGTGGGTCTTTCCAAACCTCTTCAATTACGATACCTCTTCGTTTAAGATATGTCCGCAACCCCAATAAAGAAAACTTTATTGGTTTGGGCTATTCC
>NZ_JAGWCY010000110.1:0-225 GCF_020657785.1 Clostridioides sp. ZZV14-6154
GGAATAGCCCAAACCAATAAAGTTTTCTTTATTGGGGTTGCGGACATATCTTAAACGAAGAGGTATCGTAATTGAAGAGGTTTGGAAAGACCCACCACAGAAGGTAATAGTCCTGTATGTCAAACGAAAAAACTTCAGATATGATCCAGAGTACCACGGGACACGTGAAACCCTGTGGGAAGCAGGAGGGACCACCCTCCAAGGCTAAATACTACCTAGTGACCG
>NZ_JAGWCY010000111.1:0-224 GCF_020657785.1 Clostridioides sp. ZZV14-6154
AGGTGCGGCTGGATCACCTCCTTTCTAAGGAGAATTGCCTACTGTTTAATTTTGAGGGTTCGTTTTTACGAATACTCAATTAGCACTATAAGTAACGGAATAATCTGAGTGTATACGAAGGTTGTTCGTTGACGATGTGCGTTAGCACTTTGAAAACTGCATATATATATTTAGTGATATGACATCTAATTTGTAATATATAAAGTTGATAACTTTTTAAAATT
>NZ_JAGWCY010000112.1:0-211 GCF_020657785.1 Clostridioides sp. ZZV14-6154
ACAGGTGTATCCTCTCTGCTATTGTAACCACATAATCTTTATGCTTAATATTACTATTAAGTTATTGAAACTAGTAAAACTAGCTTCTTTAGAGTTAACACTCTAAAAACTACATATATATTTTAATCAATGAACATCAAATAAATATTGGTCAAGTCCTCGACCTATTAGTATCGATAAGCTAAATACATTGCTGCACTTACACCTTCGA
>NZ_JAGWCY010000113.1:0-207 GCF_020657785.1 Clostridioides sp. ZZV14-6154
TGTATCCAAATAAAAAACAGCAAGAGTTAATTAACAAAACTTTTGGATGTTGTAGATTTGTATATAATAAATATCTTGCTAAAAGAATAGAAGTTTATGAAAACTATAAAGAAACTTTTACTTATAAGCAGTGCAGTTCTGATTTGACTGATTTAAAAAAAGAATTAGAGTGGCTTAAAGAACCTGACAAATTTTCACTACAAAACA
>NZ_JAGWCY010000114.1:0-206 GCF_020657785.1 Clostridioides sp. ZZV14-6154
CCTATTGTACCATCTTTCTTTATAACATTTTCATTAGTTGATGATTTTATTGATATAGTATATCCACTTGATACTGTTGGCATAGTTAGTGTTGTTGCATCTTTTGTCGGTTCAGTTACACTTGTTATTTTTGATGCCTCATTATCTACTGCTTCTTGGTCTGTATCTACAGCTGTCTTAGCAGGTACTGTTACCTCTATTGATTT
>NZ_JAGWCY010000115.1:0-202 GCF_020657785.1 Clostridioides sp. ZZV14-6154
GCATAGTTAGTGTTGTTGCATCTTTTGTCGGTTCAGTTACACTTGTTATTTTTGATGCCTCATTATCTACTGCTTCTTGGTCTGTATCTACAGCTGTCTTAGCAGGTACTGTTACCTCTATTGATTTCGTATCTGCTGTTTTTCCACTTGATGTATGCTCTACTGTAAATACTAATGTAACTTTTGTTTCTGCATCTGGTGG